>JABARQ010000038.1 GCA_019186985.1 Prosthecobacter sp.
CATGAGCCTGCGTGCAGCAGCCAACTTCTGACCGGAGAGCCGGATGCGGGAAACCCGCCCGTCCGGTTCGGAGGGAGGGGCGGCGCGGTCAACGCGCCGTTCCTACCCCTATCGGTGCTAGCGCTCAGTCGCAGGCACAGCGTCTCGTTGCATCCGCCTAACAACAAACCCCTGCTGCATGGTGCGGCAGGGGTGGGGTGGTCGAGGGTTCCCGGGGCGATCAGCCAACGATCTCAAAGATCGCCTCGACTTCCACGGCGGCGCCGGTGGGCAGCTGGGCGAAGCCGAGGGCGCTGCGGGCATGGTAGCCGTCGCCTTCCTTGCCGAAGATGACGTGCAGGAGGTCGGAGCAGCCGTTGATGACCAGGTGCTGGTCGGTGAACTCCAGGGTGGAATTGACGCAGCCGAGCACCTTGATGACGCGCAGGCCGTCGAGGGTGCCGTGGGTGTTCCAGACGGAGCGCAGGATTTTTTCCGCGCAGTTGCGGGCGGCCTTGTAGCCGTCGTCCACCGTCAGGCCGGCGCCGAGCTTGCCCTTGAGGTCGCTGACGTGGCCGGAGGTGATGAGCTGGTTGCCTGAGCGGATGCAGAGGTTGAGGTATCCGGGAGTCTGCTTTTCAAAGGTGATTCCCTGGGCTTCGGCGTTCTTTTGGTAGGACATGGGGTAAAAAGGGGAGCCATGAACGCTCCTGCGGGTGCAAATCTACAAAATGCCTGGATAAAGGCGTAAAAAGCCGGGGTGGCGGCCGGAAAACAGGGCTGAGAAGCCGCTTGCCAAACAGGGGCACGCCCCCATATTCGCGCCCCCTTATGGACATCCTGATTGGAATTCTCACGGTGGTCGAAGTCATCGTCTGCCTCCTCCTCATCCTCATCGTTCTCATGCAGCGCCCCCGCCAGGAGGGCCTGGGTGCGTCCTTTGGTGATTCCGCCATGACCCAGCTTGTGGGTGCGCAGACCACCAACGTGCTTCAGAAGGGGACCGTTTATCTGGCCGTGACCCTTTTCGTGCTGACGCTTTCCCTGGCCGTGCTGACCACTCGCAAGCAGGTGGCCAAGGCGGGGACCAAGGTCTTTGACGAGCCGCCTCCGCCTCCCGCCGCCCCGGCAACCCCGGCTCCTGCGGCCGCAACGCCCGCCGCTCCGGCCGACGCCAAGAAGGCAGCGGATGAGAAAAAGGCTCCGGTTTCCGCCCCTGCGGCCCCCGCTCCTGCCAAGGCTGATGACAAGGCAGGTGCCGCCAAGCCCGAAGCTCCCAAGCCCGCTCCGGCAGCAGCTCCGGCCGTCCCTGCCATGAAGGAACCTGGTGAGGCCAAGCCTGCGGCGGCCCCCGCTCCAGCACCTGCTGCTCCGGCGACCCCGGCGGCTCCAGCTCCGGCAGCCGAGCCGAAAAAGCCCTGATTTCCCCGTCCTTCGCAGGTTCATTCTGCGAAGGACTTCTTCTTTCAAGAGATAGCCTGACCTGCCATGCCCGGCGGATTGCTCCAACCCCCGCCCAAGCATCTGCGCCAGTGGTTTATGCTGGCGTTGGGGGGGCTGATGATGGCGGTCGCCGTTGTTCCCTCCCAGGGCGCTGAGTTCATCCGCTGCCAGCTGGCCGATGGTTTTGATTTTCCGGTCGGCAAACCCAATGCAGACGGCTACTACAAGTCACGCGGCTACTGGCCGAACGGACATCTGGGCGAGGACTGGAACGGCCGGGGAGGTGGGAACAGCGACCTCGGAGCACCGATCTACTCCACCGCCAGGGGCGTGGTGATCATTTCAGAAAACGTCGGGGTGGGCTGGGGAAACTGTGTGATTGTCCGTCATCCCTATCGTGACGAGACGGGCAAGATCAACATGGTGGACAGCCTTTACGCGCATCTTCATCAGCGCGTGGTCAAGGTGGGGCAGGTGGTCGAGAAGGGCCAGCTGGTGGGCACCATGGGCAGCAACAACGGCATGTATTTTGTTCATCTCCACTTTGAGATGCGGAAGAACCTGCGGATTGGCATGAACCGCAGCCAGTTTGCCCGGGACAACAGCAACTACTACAGCCCGACGGACTTCATCAACAAGCACCGGGTGCTGCAGACCAGCTTCACCAAGTATCCGGTTCCGACCGGCCTTTTTGCCCCGTATGGCCGGGCCCTGGCGGATGCACGCAGCGATGGCGGCGCCGTCATCCAGGTGCCCGCGCTTCCCAGCGTGGACCGCTCCAGGCTGCCTGCGGCCGGTCCTTCGGATGATGACGAGGATTTCTGGAGCAAGCTGAGGAGCCGTCTGAAGGATGGCAAGCTGACGCCGGGGGCTCCGCCGCAAAACTAGGCCCGTTCCTAGTTCGTGCGGGGTTTCGCAGCCGGTGAGGCTGGCAGGCCGACCGACCTGGCCCAGATGCCGGACTTCGCCTGACGCGCCCTTTGATCCAGGGCCTTCAGTTCGGCCAGGTAGCCTGCCTGGTCACGATGGTCGTCCGGCAGCTCGGTCATCAGGCTGCCGACCCTGGCGTAGCCGCGCCTAACCAGAAGGTCTGCCAGATAGACGGGTCCCTGGGGCTGCTGCACCTTGATCACGGCGTAGTAGCGGACGGTGTTGGGCACGCGTTCCCAGCGGGTGAGGACATTGAAGTGGTTGTCCTTCAGGAGCTGGCTGACATAGAGCGCGGCGTCCCTGCCGGTTTCGACGACATCCTTCTCGGAAACCTGGAACCAGCGGCCCTGCTCCGCCACGCGCTGAGGGTGGTCCATGCTGGTCTCCAGCGCGTCGACATAATAGAGCACGAAGACGTATTCTTCACCGCCGTAGCGGATCCGCAGGGTGTCCGCCTCATTGGCGCTGGTTTCCACCAGGGCGGGAGAGGGCAGGATTTGAAATTTCTCCACGGTCTGCCTCGGCACGCCGCCCTCGCCGGGCCTGCTGTAGCCGGGGATGCCGGCCACGGGAATCTTCAGCGCCGGCTGCGGGGCGGGGCGGCGTTCGCGCATGACCACACCGGCCAGCACCACCACCAGCAGGAGCATGAAGGTGATGGCGAGGTTGAGCAGGGCGGTGCGGAAGGGCATGGGATGACCGGTGGGAAATGTCCTGGATTACGGGCCTTGCTCAAGTCATTAACTGAAGTTGAGCATTTTTGAGCCGTGAACGGCCTCTTGCTTCCTCCGTGGCTTCCGCTAAACGCTGGCGTCATGTCCCTCGAATCCGACCGCGCCGAACTCGCCCAGATCCTCCGCACCAAATCCGTCAAGACCGGCAGGTTCACCCTCGCCTCCGGCAAGGAAAGCGACCTGTATGTGGACTGCCGGGTGACGACGCTGGACGCCCGCGGCGCCGTGCTGGTGGGTCGTGTGCTGCATGACCTGCTGCGCAAGGAGGAGGCGGCCAGGGGCATTGCCGTGGGCTCCCTGGGGGGGCTGACCATGGGGGCGGATCCCATCACGCTGGCGGTGGCGATTTCCTCCAGCCTCGCGGGTGATGAGAAGCCGGTGCAGGCCTTTGTGGTGCGCAAGGAGCCCAAGGGCCATGGCCGTGGCAAGCGCATCGAGGGCAATTTCACCCCTGGCCAGCCGGTGGTCGTGGTGGATGATGTGATCACCACGGGTGAATCGACGTTGAAGGCCATCCAGGCGATTGAAGAAGAGGGCGGCAAGGTGGCCTTCGCCCTCATCCTGGTGGACCGCCAGGAAGGCGGCCGTGAAAACATTGAAGGCAGGGGCTACCCGGTGGTGGCGGCCTACACGCGTTCGGATTTGGTCGGCTGAAGCCTGGGTCAGAGGGGCTTTTCCATCCGGAAGTCGTCCATGACAAAGCCGTTGCCGATGTCCGTGCAGATGTCTTCGATGAACTGAAAGCCGGCCCTCTGGTAGGCCCGGATGGCGGGTGAATTGGCCTTGTTCACCCGCAGCTGCAAGCGCTGGCAGCCCAGCTCCCGAGCACGTTCCGCCGTCCAGTCCAGGGCGGCGGCGCCGATCCCCTGGCCGTGCATTTCTGGAAGGAGGTAGAGCTTGTTGATGAAGCAGATGTCGGTGTTCGGATATTTTTCAAAGGACAGGTAGCCCGACGGTCCATGCCCTGCGGCTTCGATAAGTGCAAACCAGGTGCTGCGGAGTTCCATCTCACGCGCCATGGCGGAGGGATGATACCAGACTGAAAGCATGTAGTCGATCTGGGCTGGGCTGATGATGCCCGGATAGACGGCCGGCCAGATGCGGTGGGCGAGCTTCTGAACCACGGGAAGCTCCTCTGCGCCGATGCGGCGGATGCGGCAGGCGGCCACGGGATGCCTTGACGACCTGCCCAGCTGTCCGGCGGTCCAGGCCAGCGCAGCCTGCCACTGGCCGAGGTCGTCAGCGGGTGAAAGGGCGGCCAGCTTTTCGGCTATTTCATCACGCCGTGGCTCACACAGGTTTTCTTCACGCATCTGGCGGATGTCGGGCGGGAACTCCAGCTCAGGCAGGATTTCCCGGGCCAGGTATCCACAGGCCCAGGCACGCCAGGTTCGCAGTTCCTTGTCCGGCTCGACCATGCGGGTGGCCAGGTGCTGCCAGTGGCGTCGTGGATTGCCGATGAACTGGCCTGAAGGCCGGTGCAGCAGGATCCAGGCGAGCGCCTGGTAGGGCAGGGGGTGCTCTCTGAGCACGGATTCATCAAGTCTCAGGGGGCAGCTCAGGGCCCGGTTCAGGGCCAGGATGCTTCTGGCGGGCAGGCCCTCCTGCCACAGGGACTGGGCGTAATGAAGGCAGGCTTGGTAAAAGGCTGCGTTGCGGGTTTTCCCAAAGGCGGTGATTTCCGCCGCCTGATGCACCCGGTCGATGACGGGCAGGAACGGGTGCGATGGGTTGACCCAGGCCATGGTGGTCAGGCATCGTCTTCAGCCCATTCTTCCATGAGCCGCGCCAGCCTGCGCTTCAGGGTGACCTTGGCGGTGGCGGACATGCGGTCGATGAAAAGCACGCCGTTGAGGTGGTCGATCTCATGCTGAAAGGCGCGGGCCAGGAGGCCGTCGGTCTCCCAGACCTGGGTTTCTCCCTCCAGGGTCTGAAAGCTGACCTTCACGGAGATGCTGCGGCGGATGTCGCCACGCAGGCGGGGGAAGCTGAGGCAGCCCTCTTCGCCGATTTCCTTGTCCTTGCCCAGCTCGATCCTGGGATTGAGAAAGATCACGGGCATGTGCGCGACCATGTCGGCCTCCTGGCCGTTGATGCGCAGGAAGCTGATGCACTCGGGATTGTGGGAGACGTCAATGACGGCGAGCTGCACGTCCTGGGCGACCTGGGGCGCGGCGAGGCCCACGCCGTTGGCGGCGTGCATGGTCTCGATCATGTCTTCGGAAAGCTTGCGCACCTCCGGTGTGACGGTGGTGATGTCACGGCATTTGGCGCGAAGGACGGGCTCGGGATAACGAACGATTTTCAGGACCATGGCAGATGTCAGGGGGTTGCACGGCTTTGTCCCGGCTGCCAGCCCAAAAGCATGATTCAGGGCTGTTCCAGGAACCGGTCCTTCCACTCGGGGCGAGGCAGCCAGCAGGCCTGGCGTTTGCCAAAGAGGCGGTAGCGGTTCCTTGAAATGAGGTCATAGACGGCGTCACGCCAGGTGCGGGGGATGATCCTCAGCATTCGGAGCCAGGAATGGGGCGGGCCCATCAGGGCGGCCAGCTCCAGGGCCGCGTCACTCTTCTCCAGGGCGCCTCCAGGGGTGAGCAGCAGCATGGAGCCCGGGTGATCGGGATCAAGTCCGTGCTGGCTGTAGAGATGTCTGCCGGTTTCCGACTGGATGGGGCAGAAATGAACCAGGCCCCGTCGATCATGAGCCAGCACCCATTGGACGGTGTGGTCGCAGAGATGGCAGACACCGTCAAAGAGCAGCAGGTGACGGGATTCAGTCGGCATGAAGCGGCGAGGTCGTTCGGGCGGCGGGGGACAGCCAGAACAGATAGCCCAGCATCAGCAGGCCGCCAAATCCAAGCGTAACCCCCCAGGTTTGCGGATGGGAGGCGGGCTCTGAAAGGCGTGACCAGATGTCTGCAAGCAGGGGCAGGGGATGGCTGACGATGTCCCAGCTGTTCCAGCGCAGGAAACGTCCGAGGTAGATGCCGAAGCCGCACAGCATCATGCATGTCCCGGCGAAACACCAGCCCATGCCTGTGGATGTCCGGCGGGCAATCCAGACCTGGACAAGGTGAAGAGACTGAAAACCCATCCACAGGGACACGAGGGCGAAGGACAGGATCATCAGCAGGTCATACCAGAGAGGAACGCCGGCTCGTGCCCTCAGATGGATCAGGTCGGTCAGCACATAGGGCGCATTTGGGAAGAACAGAAGCCAGCCGGAAACGAGGGGAAGGCCGAGGCTCCAGCGGCCTGCCCGGGATGAAGAATGCAGCAGAAGGGCGAGGCCCAGGGGGATGACCGCCAGAAAAAGGTTCCAGCCCAGGAACACGAACTGGAGGTTTCCCGCCGTGGAAATGCGGAATCCCAGGATCGCCAGGCACCAGGTGCAGGCGGCGGCGGTCACGGCAAGAAGGTTGATCACGGGCATAGGCAGCGGTCAGACCGCATGGCCATCCAAAAGTTCGATCTGGTCAGGGCCCCGTTCAGAAAGAGGCGGCAGGCAGGCCACATGCATCTTTCCGGACGGGTTTTGAGCCGGCTTGTCAGTCGTTGTCGAAGTCCACGTTGCCGGACAGGATGGACTGAAGCTTGGCGGACGGGTCCGTGGGCGCCAGGGGAATCTGGGGCAGCATGAAGTAGCCAACGCCGGCATGGTTGCCCGCTTCGGGAACGATGAGGCCCTGGAACTTGACCGTGCGCTTGACCTCCTTGGCGTTCACCTTGGCGGTGGTCACGTCATCGTCTTCCAGGACAAAGCTGCCGCTGAACACGCCTGTCTTCAGGGCGCCGCTGACCTTGGTGGCCCCCTGGGGGACGGTCAGCAGCTTGATGGCGCTCTTGCTGTTGATGGCGATCTGCGGCGCATCGACCAGGGCCGTCGGCACGTTTGCTTCGGTGAATGCGAGGCTGGCGTTGTCAATGCTGTCGGAGGGGGCCGCCACCTGCAGCAGCACGGCGGGGACCGCATAGAAGCCGCCGAAGGCGTCCAGGGCCGCCGGGGTGGTGGCGGCCGGCGTGTCGTCAAGCCCGAAGCCCTCCCGGTAGGTACGTGTGTTGGTGGCGGTGCCGACAACGGCTGTGGCGGGCGGACGGACCCAGTCAAAGTCAAAGCTGGCGTCCTCATCCAGGGTGTTGTCACTGAAGTCGAGGTCGGCCCCCTTGGTGATCTTCAGCAGGCCCTGGATCGATCCTTTGCGTGCCGTGGAGTAGAGAGTCTGGTGAAGCAGAACTTCTCCGTCAGGGCCGATGAAGGTGGCACAGGTGATCTTCTCGTCATCGGCCGTTCGTCCGGCGATGGTGAGCGCGCCCTTGTTGCTGACGGTGAATGAACCGAAGCCGGTTCCCTGCGGGATGTCCTTGTCGGTGAGCAGCAGGCTGCCGGAGGGCAGGCGGATGCCGAAGTTGTAGAGACCTGTGTAGGGGGTGATGGTGGTTCCAGCCTTCCAGCCCAGCACATCGGCGCTGACGGGACCTGCGGAGTTGACGGAGGTGATCGTGGCATTCTCCAGCCGGTCCTTGCTGTCGGGCTTGATTTCAAAGGCCAGGGTCAGGGGAGGGGCGATGCCTTTCCGGGGAATGACAATCGTGGCGCCGAAGGGAGCCTTGGCCTCGGGGGGATCCACACTGTTGT
Source organism: Prosthecobacter sp. (assembly GCA_019186985.1). GTDB lineage: Bacteria > Verrucomicrobiota > Verrucomicrobiia > Verrucomicrobiales > Verrucomicrobiaceae > Prosthecobacter. The sequence continues at coordinate 7,723 of JABARQ010000038.1, forward strand.
TGATGTCGAAGTTCAGGTTGCCCTTGATCGCCGTCTTCACGCCCGCCAGGGTCAGGCTTCCGGAGAAGGAGCCATTGGTTGTCACCATGAAGTCGAGCCGGCCGCCGGCGCTGCCATTGATCGAGGCTTCGCGTTCCACCAGGCCGGTGTAGCTGCCGTTCAGGCCCGTGGGCATGTCCACGATCCTGAAGGTTGCATCCTCCAGGGCAGGATCAGGCTTGATGCCGTTCGTCGCCCCCAGGAGAACCGTGTAGGTTCCGGGCTTGGTCGGGCGGCCGCTGATCAGTCCGGTCTTGCTGTCAAGCTTGAGACCTGCGGGAAGGTTTTTGGCAACATAAGCGGTGGCGGCGTTGTTTGCCGCAGGGTCGGTCAGGATCTGATACTGATAAAAGGCTCCGACGACTCCATTGGGCATGTTTTGTGCAGGGTTCACGACAGGCGCGGCTCCAAACACCTTCAGTGCGGTGGTTCCACCAACCACCATGCCGCCAGGGCCGGTGACTTCGCAAAAATAGGTGTCACTGTCGGCTGGCTTCACGTTGGAGAGGCTCAAGGTCTTGGTCGTCGCGCCGCTGGCGTTCGTTCCAAGGGCGCCGCCGGCTCGTTTCCAGAGATAGCTCAGTCCGTTGCCGGCGGCGTTGACGGTGATCTTGACGGCGGTGGTGTTCCTGGCGGCCAGGGTGCGGGCCGGGGAGTAGTCCTCCACCACACCGAGCTGGGCGGCATCACTCAGGGCGGTTCCGGTCGGCTTGGTGCCGTTGCGGTATTGCACGGTGTAGGCGCCTGCGTCCTTCAGCTGGGCGCTCCAGAGGTAGAAGGGGTTGGCAGTCGCATCGCTGATGGGGCCGTTGTTTTTGCGCCACACCAGGCTCAGCGGCGGGGTGCCGGTGGCGGCCGAGGTGAAGGTGACCGGAGCGCCGGCCTTGACCATGGCCGAGACAGCTCCGGATCCCGGTGAACCTGGCGGCTGAGGCTGGGTGGTGATGGTGGGATCCTTGGTGGCATTGCCGGTCAGGTTGACGGTGAACTGCGGCGTGACGAGATCGCTGCTGAAGAGGGTGAGCACTGCGTTTCGAGGCCCCCCCTCCTTCGGCTTGAACTGCACCACCATGTCCGTGAAGGCGTTGCGCGAGGCCTCCTTGGCAGGCTTTGTCGAGATGATGAAGTCCGCTGCGTGGAGTCCGCTGATGGCGGCGGTGATGTTTTTCAGCGTGTTGATGCCGACGTTTTTGAGCCGGATGGTCTGGTTGACAGGAGCGCCTCCAAAGGCTGCCGTGCCAAAGTCCACGGTGGAGACTCCATTGACAAGGCCGGTGTCCGCAGGGTGCTCGACGACCAGCTTGGCGGGCAGGTCTGCGATTCGGGGCTCGTTGCCAACCAGGGTGTCCGCCGCCGCGAAGAGCAGGCTTGTGCCCAGGCCTTTCAGGCTGCCGGGCTCGGATGAACGATCCCCCGTGACAAGGTCGATGAGCATGAAGGTGCCCGCCGTGGTGCCGTCGGAAACCCAGACTTCGCGCCCATGGACGCCATCGTCCGCGGTAAAGCAGACGACATCACCGACAACCGTCAGGTTCTGGATGCCGGCATCCCCCGGGCCTGTGACCAGGCCGGTCCGGCCCGAGGTGCTGACGAGGGTGGTGCCGCCGGTGGACCCATTGCTGACCCAGAGCTCCCTGCCGTTGGTGCCGTCGTCCGCGATGAAGAACAGCTTGCCATTCGCATTCCGCAGGTCGGTTGGGTCGGAACCCAGGGTGCCGCCGTTGCCGTCGCTGGTCGTGCGCACGTCCTTCAGCAGCGTGGCGTTTCCAGGCCCCGTGCTCTTCCAGACCTCCCGGCCGGTTTTTTCATCATCAGCGACGAAATAGAGCGCGTTGCTGCCAACAAGGGTGAGGTAGGAAGGAAGGCCGGGATCCATGGAGTGGTTGGGGCCCGAGACCACATCCTTGACCACCACGGTTCCGTTGGACGTGCCATCGCTCATCCAGAGTTCGCGACCGGTCGCCTGGGCTGCGGTAAGGCCGCTGCCGCTGCCGGTGGCGGCGAAATAAAGGCGTGCGGCGGCGCCCGTGGGCGGCATGACGACAAAGTCGGCGGGATTTGAGCCGCCTGGGCCGACGCTGATGTCCTTGACCAGGCTGGTGTTGCCCGCAGTGCCGTCCGTCTTCCAGAGTTCACGCGAGTTGCCGGCCGTGCTGGCGGCAAAATAAACCGTGTTGTTGATCGCGGCGAAAGGCCCTGGCGAGGATGGTGCTGTGCCGTCGTTGATTTCGAGAAGCTGTATGGTGCCGCTGTTGGTGCCGTCGGAGATCCAGAGCTCGTCATTGCTGCCGGAGCTGCGGGCGGAGAAGTACAGGGTGCCCTGGTGCCAGAAGAGATGCTCGGGATTGCAGCCCTCCACGGGATTGATGTCCTTCACGAGGCTGGCGGAGGAACCGTCTGTGATGTAGAGCTCCCGGTTGTCGTCCGAGGACTGGGCGGTGAAGAAGGCCCGGCCGTCGTTGGTCGGCGTGAAATGCATGGGATCGCTGCCCGTGGAGCCGGGATAGATGTCGCTGATGCGTGTGCTGTTGCCGTTGAGGTCCGTCACCCAGACCTCCCGCCCTTCCCCATCGGTGACGGCTGAGAAGATCACCCGGCCGTCGCTGAGCTGCGTGAAGTCGCTGGCATAGGATCCGCCGGTGCCTGTGCGGAACTTGTGAACCCGGGTCGTTCCGGACGTCTGGCCGTTGGTCCGCCAGAGCTCGTCTTCACCCAGCAGGAAATACAGTTGTGCGCCAACCAGGACGGGGGAGCGGAAATTGAAGGGGCTGGGGGTGTCTGCCGAGAAATCCTTGATCTGGGTCACGGTCACTCCGTCCGTCCGCCAGAGGCTCAGCTTCCCTTCGGCATCTGCCTTCGTGAACACCACGAGGCCGGGGGAGATCTGCCTGAAATCGTCCAGGGTCGAGCCCTCGGAGCCCGGGGTCAGGTCGGCAAGGAGCAGGGTGCCGGTGATCGTGCCGTCGCTGGTGAAAAGCTCAATGCCGATGTCCGAGTTGTTGTTGGCGGTGAAGATGACACGATAGGGCCTGTCAACGTTCCTCACGCTGTCGATGATGGGGGTGAGATTGTCGATCTGGGCGTCATCAACTCCGGCGAACAGGTCTGTCACCAGGGTGGCGTTCTTGAGGCCGGTGGTGCCATTCATCACCCACAGCTCCCTGCCGTTTTCCGGCGTGGTGGCTGTGAAATAGAACTGTCCGCCCCTGGCCGGATCCGTGCCGGAGAGCCTGAAGTTCCTTGGATCGGACCCGCCTGCGTCAGGCACGATGTCCTTGACGAGTTCCACGGTGCTCAGGTCGGTCCTGAAGATCTCCCGGCCGACAAGGCTGGGCTCGGCTCCCTCGGAAAGGACGGCAGCCCCGTTGGCGCTGAAATAGTAATACCCCGCAAAAGAGGTCAGGTTGGCGACATCGGAACTGGTGGAGCCCGGGAAGAGGTCTGCCAGCAGGTTGGTGCCGCCGGTGGTCCCGTCACTTTTCCAGAGTTCGACGCCGTTTTCGGGCGTCATTTCATTGTTGTCGGGGTCCGAACCGTCGTAGGCGCTGAACAGCAGGGTGCCGCCGGCATTGAAAAGGCGGTCGATGGAGGAGCCGCCGCCGGAGTCCGCATTGATGTCCTTGACCATGCTGAGATTCACCGTGCTGCCGCTGGCCGTGGCCTTCCAGAGCTCCAGTCCGTTCACCGGGTCATAACCCTGGAAGAACAGGGTGCCGTTGACGTCCGTGAGCTTGTCCGGGCCTGCGGGAGGGTTGGGATAGCTGCTGGCACTCCCCACGCGCTTCGTGTTGGCGGCGGTTCCATCACTCACCCACAGGTCACGAACTCCCGAGCCGTCCACGGCGGTGAAGTAGAGAAGGTTGCCTGACGCGGTCAGCCTCTGCGGCGTCGAACTGCCTGAGCCTGGCAGGAGATCCTTGATGAGCACGGGACTTGAGCCGGGGCTGGCTGCCAGAGTCGTGCCATCATCCGAGCCGGAGACGCCGTTCTGGCCGGCAAAAAGCGTGACGGCGCCTGCTGTCGTCACGGCGCGCAGGGTGTGGTTGCCCGTGTCCGGGACATAGATCACGTTGTTACGAAAGGCCGGCCGGCCTGGAGAGTTGAAGCTCGCCGCCGTGCCGCTGCCATTGCTGCTGCCGGACACTCCGTCCTGGCCTGCAAGCGTGGTGACGACACCGGCGGAGGTCACCCGGCGGAGCAGCTGATTGCCGGTGTCCGAGACATAGATGTTGGACCCTGTGGCATCCGTCACGACGCCGCGCAGGCCGTTGAAGCGTGCCGCGGCACCCGTGCCATTCTGGCTTCCCAGGTTGCCGGGACTGCCGGCCAGGGTCGTCACCGTACCACCCGGGGTCACTCTCCGGAGGGTGTGGTTGCCCGTGTCGGCGACATAAAGGAAGGTGTTGGATGGATCAATGGTGATGCCCTGGGGATTGTTGAAGCGTGCCGCCGGACCGACGCCATCTGCCGTGCCGCTGTTGCTGTTGGTCGCGTCCCCCGCCACCTGGCCCATGGTCACCGCCACGATTTCCGCCGCCGTCGGCGTTGCGGGGGTGAACGTCATGGTGAGCCGGCGGATGGTGTTGTTGCCGGAGTCGGCCACATAAAGTTCGGTCCCGTCATTTTTGACGGCCAGGCCCCGGGGAAAACGAAAGCGTGCATTCGGGCCGGTTCCTGCCGCGTTCCCCTGAACCCCGGCCGCCCCGGCGATGGTGGTGACGATGCCCGCCTGATTGATCCGTCGGATCGTGTGGTTGTTCGTGTCCGCGACGTAAATGACACCGTTCAGGTCCACGACAATGCCCTCGGGCGATGAAAATCTGGCGGACATGCCGGCGGCGTTGGTGCTGCCCGAGACGCCGGGCGTGCCGGCGACGATGGACACAGCGCCTGCAGGCGTGATCTTGCGGATCACATGGTTGCCCGTGTCCGCCACATACAGGTTGCCGCTGCTGTCCATGGCCGCAGTGGCGGGTGCGTTAAAGCTGGAGGGCACGGAAAGCGTCCACAGCTCAGAGCCTGCCACAGGGTCATCCGCCGCAATGAACAGACGGCCTGCGGCGAGCGACAGGCCCCCCGGTTCGCTGCTGGCGGGCGGTGCGCTGGTGTTGAGATCCTCCACCAGCTGTACCAGCTGCCCGGGAACCTGCTGGAAGGCCAGCAGCGTCATCAGGCCGGCAATCCTAAGAGAAGGGGGGAAGGTTTTCATGGTATGTAAACACAGCGTATTGACACGGTTGAAAGAAGGCAATTCTAAAAATCGCCAGCCCTTGCTGCATTGGACGGTGTCCCGGCCCGCCCTGCTCAATGTGATGTTAGGCTTCCCATGACTCCGCCCTTGCCCGGCCCGGTTTCCCCTGCATAGACGCCGCCCTCATGTCCCGCTCCTACAACCTCGCAGTCCTCCCCGGCGACGGCATCGGCCCTGAAGTCATGGCCGAGGCTCTTCGCGTCCTCGACACCGTCGCCAGCCGCTCCGGCATCAGCTTCAACTACCACCACGAGCTTGTCGGCGGCGCCGCCATCGACGCCGTCGGCAAGGCGCTGCCGGAAAAGACCGTCCAGACCTGCGAGCAGGCCGACGCCATCCTCTTTGGCTCCGTCGGCGGTCCGAAGTGGGAGAAGCTGCCCCCCAATGAGCAGCCGGAGCGCGGCGCCCTGCTGCCTCTGCGCAAACACTTTGGCCTCTTCGCCAACCTGCGCCCCGGCATCTGCTACCCCGCCCTCACCAGCTCCTCCCCCGTGCGGGCCGACCTCGTCGAGGGCGGCTTTGACGTGCTCTGCGTCCGTGAGCTGACCGGCGGCATGTATTTCGGCCAGCCGAAAAGCCGCACCACCCTGCCCGATGGTGACATCGAGGTCATCGACACCATGGTCTACAAGAAGAGCGAGATCGTCCGCATCGCCCACGTCGCCTTCAAGGCCGCCCAGCTCCGCCGCAAGCACGTGACCAGCGTCGACAAGGCCAACGTCCTCACCAACTCCGTCCTCTGGCGCGAGACAATGGTCGAGGTGTCGAAGGAGTATCCCGACGTGACGCTCGCCCACCTTTATGTGGACAATGCGGCCATGCAGCTCATCAAGGCCCCGCGCAGCTTCGACGTGCTGGTGACGGAAAATTTGTTCGGCGACATCCTCAGCGACGAGATGGCCATGATCGCCGGCTCCCTGGGCATGCTGGCCAGCGCCAGCCTCGGCAAGCCGAAGGGTGACGGCCTTTACTTCGGCCTCTTCGAGCCCAGCGGCGGCACGGCCCCGGACATCGCCGGCCTCGGCGTCGCCAACCCGATCGCCCAGATTCTCTCCTCCGCCCTGCTTCTGCGCTTCGCCCTGGGGCTGGAAGCCGAGGCCGTGGCCATTGAATCCGCCGTCAAGAAGGTCATCGACGCCGGTCTGCGCACCGGGGACATCTTCAGCGGCGCACCCGGCACCCGGAAGGTCAACACCCGTGAGATGGGTGACGCGATCATCGCGGCCCTCTGATTGAAAGAACGGCTGTTTTCGGCGGCGGGTTGGGCGCGAGCTGCGTCCGCCCGCCGTCCTTTTTTCCTCTTCGAGCCTTAGCGCTCCTCCACCCAGCGCGGGGCTGGATAGCTGCCGAGGATCTGCACCTTGGAGCCCTGGGCGGCAAGCTCGTGAATGGCCTCCTGAAGCGTGGCGTCCTCGTGGTGACCGCTGATTTCCAGGAAGAAGCAGGCCTGGGCGCCTGCGTTGTCGGCAGGCAAGGGGCGGTTTTCAATCTGGCGCACGTTGACATTCCGGCGTGCAAAAACCTGCAGCACCTCAAGCAGGGCGCCCACGCGGTCCGTGGCATGGACCATGAGCATGGTGTTGTCATTGCCGCTCGGGCCGCCGCTGCGCCTGCCCAGGATGATGAAGCGTGCCCGGCTGGAGATTTCCCGGGGGCTGGCGGCGATGACCTTCAGCTCGTGAAGCTCGGCCCCGAGCGGTGTGCCGAGGGCGGCGGCTCCCTTTTCCGTCTCGGCATGGGTGGCGGCCAGGCTGGAGGAGGCGCTTTCGACCAGCCGGGCTCCGGGGAAACGCTGCCCCAGCCAGGTGCGGCAGGGGGCGAGCATCTGCGGATGACCGTAGATGGCGGCGGGAGGTGATTCGTCGTCCTGGGCCATCACCACGGTTTCCAGCTTCCACAGGATCTCGGCATAGATCTGCAGCTGCGAATCGACGAGGTGGTCCAGCGTGTGATGCACGGCCCCCTCGGTGCTGTGCTCAATCGGCAGGACCGCGTAGTCCACTTCGCGTGAGGCAACACGGTCAAAGGCGCCTTCAATGGTCTCCTCCGCGATGTATTCGACGCTGTTGCCAAACTTGTGGACGGCGACCTGATGCGTCCAGGATCCGGCGGGGCCTAGGTAGGCGATCTTCAGGCTGTCCTCCAGGGCCAGCGCGGCGCTCATGATCTCGCGAAAGATGGACCGGATGGCCTTTTCGGTGAGCTTGCCGTGCTGGTTGGCGTTGATCTGGCAGAGCTTGCGCAGCAGCGCCTCCTCACGGCAGGGCACATAGATGTCGAGGCCGGCCCTCTTTTTGACCTCGGCCACCTGCAGGACCAGGTCGGCACGCTGGTTGAGCAGGCGGATGAGCTGCTCGTCGATGGCGTCAATGCCGGTGCGGATGGCCTGCAGGTCCAGGCTGGCCGGGCTCGCCGCAGGATCCTGGGAACCGGGGGATGGAGGCGAGTCTGACATGCTGCGGGGTGTTACTCGGCTGCGGGGGCGTCGGCTGCCTCTGGTGCGGCGTCGGCCTCGCCAGATTCAGCCTGGGGCTGCGGCTCCAGGGAGAGCTGGGTTTCCTCGGGGGCGGCGTTGCCTGGCTGTTCTTCAGGAGCCGTGGGAAGCTTCACACGGCGCAGTTCCTGGGAGTTGGGCAGCTCATCGAGGTTCTTGACGGCAAAGTGGTCGAGGAAGGATTCCGTGGTGCCGTAGAGCAGCGGTTTGCCAGGCAGCTCGGCACGGCCTTCGATCTTGATCAGGCCGCGGTCCACGAGCTGCTGAACCATGGCATCCACACTGACACCGCGCACGGCTTCGATGCCCGCCTTGGTGATCGGCTGACGGTAGGCGATGATCGCCAGGGTCTCCAGCGCGGGCTGGCTCAGGCGCTGCACTTTTTTCCCTGGGAACAGAGCCCGGCACCATTCGGCGTAGTCGGCCTTGGCGCAGAGACGCCAGCCATGCGGACGTTCGGCGATGGTGAAAGCCCGGCCGTCCTTTTCATAGTGGGCGATCAGGCTGTCGATCGCTTCGCGGATGGACAGCTCGTCCACCGCCAGCAGCGCCTCCACATAGGACGGGATTTCGGCGGGGTCGTTCGCCGCCTCCTTGATGTCCTTCGCCGTCTCCTTCACCGCCGTGGCCATCTGCGTCAGCGGCAGAGGTTCCTGGGTGGCAAAGAGGAGGGATTCAACAATGGCGGTCAGTTCCATGAGCAGCTGGGAAAAAGCGGGCGCGCACCCAAAGCAAGCCCGCCGGGGGAGTCAAGGCGGCTTCCTGGACCTAAAGTGCCCGCCTTTGCCTGCCGGATGCAAGCTTGTCGTGAGATCGGCCGGGGGCCGAACGTTGGTTGGCTCCCATGAAATTCGCCCTGTCCCTGCTGTTCCTGGCCACGATTTCCTTTGCCGCCGAGGTTCCGGCCCAGAAGGCCGCCCCGAAAAAGGACCCCGCCACCGCCGCCAAGCCCAAGGCGGCTGCGAAAAAGGTTTATCCGAAAAATCCCACGCCCACGGTCGCCAATTTCAAATACGGGCCGCATGAGCGGAACGTCCTGGACTTCTGGAAGGCGGCCTCCGACAAGCCGGCACCGCTCCTGTTTTACATCCATGGCGGCGGCTGGATGGGCGGGGACAAGGCGGGCATCGCCGTGGAGCCCTTCCTGAAGGAGGGCATCTCCGTCGTCTCCATCAACTACCGCTACATCTCCCAGGCCCAGGACGTGGTGCCGCCGGTGAAGGCGCCGCTTCACGATGCCGCCCTCGCCCTGCAGACCGTGCGCAGCAAGGCGGCGGAATGGAACATCGACAAGGTGCGCATCGGCGCCAGCGGCGGCTCCGCCGGGGCCTGCAGCAGCCTCTGGCTGGCCTTCCACCCGGACATGGCCGATCCGAAGAGCAGCGACCCCGTGGCGCGTGAGTCGACGCGCCTTTTCTGCGCCGCGGTCAACGGCGCCCAGACGACGCTGGACCCGCAGCAAATGAAGGAATGGACGCCGAACAGCCGCTACGGCGGGCATGCCTTCCTGAAAAAGGAGGATTACAAGGACTTCGCCGCCTTCCTCGCCGCCCGTGAAAAGATCCTGCCCTGGATCGCTGAATACTCGCCCTACGCCCTGGTCAGCTCCGATGACCCGCCGGTTTACCTGAACTACAGCGCCCCGCCCGCCCTGGGCCAGGAGCAGAAGGACCCGACCCACACGGCCAACTTTGGCGTGAAGCTCCAGGAGCATTGCAAGGCCGGCGGGGTTGTCTGCGAACTCTTCTATCCCGGCGTGACCGACGTGAAGTCGAAATCGTCTGTGGAATATCTCATCGCGACGCTGAAGAAGCCCTGAGGCAGGCCTAACGGCATGTTCTTTAACAGTCTGCCCGTCAGGCGGAGGCTCCCGCGCCAATCGTGATGCGCCTGGCCGGGATGGGGGACTCGACGATGCCCTCGGCGGTCTCCTGCTTCAGCCGCAGCTGGCCGCAGGCGGCGGAGATGTCGTGGCCTTTTTCCAGGCGCAGGGTCGCGGTCACGCCGCCCGCCTCCAGCACGTCCCGGAAGGCGATGCACTGCTCCTCCGCGGGCCGCACCCAGGGCAGCCCCTCCACGGTGTTGTAGGGGATCAGGTTGACCCGGGCGTCGATGGCCCGCGCGCGCCTGGCCAGAAGCCGCGCCTGTTCCAGCATGTCGTTGACGCCCTCGATGAGGATGTATTCCAGCGTGATGCGCTGCTTGCGCTTCGAGCGCCAGTACTGCAGGGCCTCGAACAGCTCGGCGATGTTGTGCTTTTGGTTCACCGGCATGATCCGCTCGCGCACCTCGTCGCTGGCCCCGTGCAGGGAGATCGCCAGCCGGATCTGCAGCGGAAAGTCCGCCAGCCTGCGGATCTGCGGCGCAAGGCCGCTGGTGCTGACCGTCATGTGACGCGCCCCGATGCCGATGCCCCAGTCCGCGTTCAGGATCTCGATGGCGCGCGTGAGGTTGCTGAAGTTGGCCAGCGGCTCGCCCATGCCCATGAACACCAGGTTGTCCACCCGGTCCGCCGCCATGGCCTCCGCCTGGACAACCTGTTCGACGATTTCCGCCGCCGTCAGGTTGCGGGTGAAGCCGGCCAGGCCGCTGGCGCAGAACTTGCAGTCGTAGGCGCATCCGACCTGGCTGGAGACGCAAAGCGTAAGACGGTCGGACCGCCCGCCATACAGGGCCGGGTTCGCCGGAATCAGCACCGTCTCCACATAACGCCCGTCCTGCAGCTTCAGCAGCAGCTTGCGCGTGGTGTCCGCCGAGCCGGTGACCTGCGAGAGCGTCATGCTGCGGGTGACAAACCGCTCCGCCAGGGCCTGGCGGAGGTTCTTGGAGAGGCTCGACATCGCCTCGATGCTCACCGCCCGCTTTTTGAAGACCCACTCGACGATCTGCCGGGCGCGGAACGCCGGTTCACCCAGGGCGGCCACGGCTTCCGTCACCTCCTCGGGCTTCAGTCCCAGCAGGCATGGCAGGGGCGTGGGCTTTTCCTCGGGCATTCCTTCACGGGGTTCGGTCACTCGGCGTGGAAGGCCCGCACGACCTCCTTCACCCTCGGGACGTTGTTTTTGTCACGGCCGAACAGAATCTTGCGTTCGTGATAATACCTGGTCAGGCCGTTGGGCAGTGAGTAAAGCCACTCCTCGTCATTGTTCCGGCGCTCAAACGGCACGCCCACCCACTCAAAGACCTGGCGCCCGTCCATGCCCGGCTTGATGCGGTTGAAATGGTTGTCCGAATACTTCATCGCATACCTCGTGCTGGACTGCAGGAAGTGGGACGTGGCCTCGACCGCCTCGCTGACAGGATAACCAAAACTGAGGATGTAGTAGGCCAGGATCAGGGCGGGAAGGCCGACGATGGCCAGAGGGGTGAAGAGATACCAGTTTTTACGGAGCATGGGGCGTCACAAAGGTTGGGGGCCAGACTTCCGCAGCCGCAGGGGCGTCGCAAGGGGCAATTCTCCCACACCCTCAAACCAGGGCCGCCCAAGGTTTAAGGTGGCAAAACCCGCCCGCCCGGCTAAGGACTGCGCCCCATTCCGCCCTCAGAACCATGCAAAACACGCCTGCCGCCCCCGAACCGACCGAGTCCGAGCTTCTGCAAGTCCGCCGTCACAAGCTGGACGAGCTGCAGAAACGCGGCGTCGCGGCCTTTGGCGGCAAGTTCGAGGTCTCCCACGACCCCGGCGCCCTGAAGGCGGACTTTGCCGAGGGCCTTGATGTGCGCGTCGCCGGCCGCATCCTTTCCCGCCGTGTGATGGGCAAGGCCACCTTCTTTGACCTCGGCGACATCTCCGGCCGCATCCAGTGCTACCTCAGCAAGAGCGACGTTGGTGACGAAGCCTACGCCCTGTTCAACGACCTGGTGGACATCGGTGACTTCGCCGGCGTCACCGGCCAGACCTTCATCACCAAGAAGGGCGAGCGCTCCATTCATGTGAAGCAGCTCACGCCCCTCTCCAAGGCCCTGCGGCCGCTGCCGGACAAGTGGCACGGCGTCACGGACCGTGAGATCAAGTACCGCCAGCGCTACCTGGACCTCATCTCCAACGACCGCAGCCGCGAAGTCTTCGTCACCCGCAGCCGCATGGTCGCGGAAATCCGCAATTACCTGCACAACCGCAGCTTCCTGGAAGTGGAGACCCCGATGATGCAGGACGTGCCCGGCGGTGCCGCCGCCCGCCCCTTTGAGACGCACTTCAACGCGCTCGATCAGAAGATGTTCCTGCGCATCGCCCCGGAGCTTTACCTGAAGCGTCTGCTCGTCGGCGGCTTCAACCGCGTGTTTGAGCTCAACCGCAACTTCCGCAATGAAGGGGTGAGCCGCCGCCACAATCCGGAGTTCACCATGCTCGAGGCCTACTGGGCCTACGCCGACTTTGAGCAGATGGCCGACCTGGTCGAAGGCATGATCTGCCACCTCGCCGAGAAGTTCTGCGGCGGCCTGGTGATCGAGCACAAGGACGAGGAGGGCAACGTCACCCGGACCATCGACCTCACCCGCCCCTGGAGGCGAGCCCCCTACCGCGAGCTGGTGAAGGGTGCCGCCGGCGAGGACTGGTTCACCCTCAGCAAGGCCGCCAAGGTCGAGCGCGCCCAGAGCCTCGGCGTGCAGGAGATCCACCTCAACGAGGAGCACTACGAGCTTGACCAGAAGGTCTTTGAAAAGCTGGTGGAGGAGAAGAGCTTCAACCCGCTCTTCGTCACCCACTGCCCGAAGGAGCTGGTGCCGCTGGCCAAGCAGAACCCCGGGGATCCCTCCGTGGTTGATGTCTATGAGCTGGTCATCAACGGCCAGGAGATCAGCCCCGGCTACTCCGAGCTCAACGACCCCGTCGTCCAGCGTGAACGCCTGGAGCACCAGGCCGGCGAGGAGACGCAGAAGATCGACGAGGAGTTCCTGCTCGCCCTTGAGCACGGCATGCCGCCCGCCGGCGGCATCGGCGTCGGCATCGACCGCCTCATCATGATGCTCACCGGCGCGGAGAGCATCCGCGACGTCGTGCTCTTCCCGCAGCTGAAGCGCAAGGAGGCCTGAGCCGCCGGCTGAAAAAATCAAAACTCGCAAGCCAGGCCTGAATGCCCGGCTTGCGAGTTTTTTGTTTGGCAGGACAGCTATTCGAGCTGGATGAGGTACTCGATCAGTTCGCTTTGCTGGGCGGCGTTCAGCTCACGATAGCGAGCATGATTTGTCGTTCCTGGAGCATTTGTGGTGTTAAAGACGGCAGGCAGGTTGGCCGCCTGGCCGCGATGCAGATAGGGTGGTGTGCTCCAGACTGCACGCAGGGTGGCGGTGTCGAGTGCGGTGATCGGATTCTCGGCGCCGATGGGTTCATTGCCGAGACGTTTACCGCTGGTGGTGTTGATGGTGCCGACGTTCCAGCGGGTGAAGGTGGTGGCGTTGCTGTCCGTGAAGGCGCCGCCGCCATGGCAGGTGGCGCAGCCTTTGCTGGTGAAGTGCGTCTGCCCGGCCAGAGCAGAAGCAGTCATGGTGCCATTGCTTTGGCGGAAGGGGCTGACGGGGAACACGTTCAGGCTGGTGACATAGGCGGCCAGGGCATCGAGGTCGGTGCTGCGTCCGGCGTTGGCGGCCCCGAGAGGCGTGTTCACCGCGCCAGCGATCAAGCCGCTGCCGCCGCTGAGCCCGCGGATCTGGCCTTCAAAGTCCTGCACTTCATTGAAGTTGGCGCTCCAGTGCAGGGCGCCGTGACCCATGCCCGAATGACCACGGAGGTCGATGGTGTTGCGCAGACCCTCACCGAACTGGGTGATGTCCCACACGCGTCCGTCCTGGTCGCCGCCGAGGTGGCAGGTGGCGCAGGAAATGTAGCCTTCGGAGGCGAGGCGCGGGTCGTTCGAGTTATAGAAGAGCTTTTTGCCGAGCAAAATGTTGGCGGTGAGCGGCTCGATGCTTGGAAGCACGACGGTCCCGACCTGATTCACTGCCGAGCTGGTGCCAGCAGTGAGGTTGCTGATGTTGAAGACACGCACACGACGTTCGAGGAAGTTGTGGACGTAGAGCTTTGTGCCATCAGGGCTCACGCAGAGCCCGCTGGGAGCAAAGCCGGACAACTGGCCCGAAGTCGCCGTGCTGATGGCCGGCAGTGTGTTGCGCGTGGCGGTGTCGATCACGGCCACGCTTTCATTGCCGATGGCGGCGGCAAAGAAAAGGTCACCACGCGGCGAGTAGCAGCCGGCGACGGTCATGCCGGTGTTGTCGAGGTCGATGCGGTCAGTGGCGACTTCGGTGTTCGTGTTCAGCCTGAGTTGGGCGATGAGCGAGCGGACCGTGCTTTCGTGGGTGAGCGGCTGCCCGTCGCGCGCAATGCCGCGCGAGATGTTGTCCTTCTTGGCATTCACCCAGGCACGCAGTCCATCCGGGCTGATGACCACGCTGGACAGGTAATTTGGCACACCACGCGCGGCGCTGGCACTGTCGATGGTGGTGGTGTCGCGATTGATGTTGAAGGTGCGGACAGGGGTGGCGTTGGTGCTCAAATTGATGGCCGAGGGCAGATATTCGCGCACCTCTCCACGAGCATCCGGCGAGCGGAAGCGGGTGACGAACAGCCGGGCGGAGTTCGAGGAGCAGGCGATGCCGCGTGGGACGACGCCATCTTCGGTGAGGCTCAAGGCGACACTGCCGGTCTTCGCGCGGGTGGCGGGATCAAACTTGAGCACGCCTTCCAGCCCTTCGCAGGCGACGAAGGCCGCCGTGCCATCCGGCGCGAAGCAGACGCCAACAGGCATGGAGCCACGTCCACAGTCCAATGTGTCAAGCACGCCGGGCGCATTGGCATCAATGATGCTGACCGTGCCAGCGCGTTTGTTCGCCACCCAGACCTCGGCATTGCCGGGACGCATGGCCAGAGCGACAGGCTCACTGTTTGCAGCGATGGTGAGGCGGTTGTTGACGCTGTAGCTGGTGGCATCAAAGCGGACCACCGTGCCCTGAGCCGCGGTGCCTGTGTTGTTGTCGTGATCGTCGCCGTCAGGCAGGACGACCCAGACTTTGTTTCTCGTCGTGTCGTAGGCGATCTCTGATGAGATGGAAGGCGGCAGGGCGGTGGGTGCATTGTAGATGATCTGGGTCATCGTGGTGCTGACGGTATCGATGCCGTCGCTCACAAACACCGTCACGACATGGCGGCCAGGCGTGGTGTAGGTGTGGGCGACAGATGAATTGGTGCTCCATGATGTGGATAGCCCATTGCCAAAGTCGAACCGGTAAAACAGCTCTGTGCCTGCATTTGGATCATTGGCTGTGGCTGTGAGCGTGACGCTGGCACCGTCCAAAATGCCGTCAGTGTTGGCATCCACATTGAAAGTCTGAGCGCTGGAGGAGGAGGCAAGCGTGCTCACGCTTGGCTGGGTGTTTGGGCAGCCTTCACCGAGTGTGGCGATGTCAGCGGTGGTAAGCAGCTTGCTGTAGATGCGCACGTCATCGAGCTGGCCGTCGAAGCTGGCGCTGCTGACGAGACGGCCGATGTAAAGCGCGAGGTTGTTGGCGAAGTCATTGCGGATCGTCGTGTCCGTCGTGACGAGGCGGCGGTTGTAGTAAATGCTGGCGCTGCCTGTGCCGCGGTTCACCACGAGGGCGATGTGGTTCCATTGGTTAAACTGGAAGACGCCCGTGTTGCTGTTTACCGAGTCACCGAGGGTGCCGTTGCCGGTTTCAAAGTTGATGCGTCCGTCACTGGTGTTCCAGGTGTTCACAAAGAAGCGGAAGCCATTGCCGTAGCTGCCTCCGGCCGCGTTTGCAAGCAGGGTGCGTGAGCCGCTGGCGGTGCTGGTGCAGCGTGCCCACAGGGAAAGGCTGAACTGGTTTCCGAGGTCCAGCGCGGCGGCGGTGGCGTGATCGTCGAGGCCGTTGGCCACACCATCCAGGTTCAGGGATTCGGTGCCGCGTGTGTGCTCGGAACTGTAGCCTGCGCCGTTGACGAGCGTCGCTGTGCGTCCAAAGCCTGATTCGTCGGCACCCGTGCTGTCAAAGCGCCAGTGAGCCAGCAGCCTGCCCACGGCCAGCGCTCGGATCTCGCTTTCGCTGAGCCAGCGGGGATGGATGCGGAGCTCGTCGAGACTGCCATTCAAAAGATTGGCATTGTCGGCGGTGCGCCCGATTTGGAGCACGCCACTCGTCGTGAAATCTGTGCGGGCCGTGCCGGAGGGGGTCTGATCCACGCCGTTCACATAGATGCGCGAGAGGCCGCGTGTCTTGTCCAGCATGGCCACGACATGATGCCAGGTGTTGTAGGTGATGGCGTTGCCGGCCGTTTGAATTTTGATGCCGCTGCCTGCCGTGCCATTGCCGCTTTCGAGGATGAGCCGGCCCGGCGTGGCGTGGGTGGAGCCGGTGGCGATGAAGCGCCAGCCTGCGGTGTCCGTGCCGCCGTTGGAGTTCGCGGCGATGGTTTCGAGGGTGCTGGTGCCGGAGGTCACCTTGACCCAGGTGGCGATGGCGAAAGCATTGCCGAGATCCGAGTTCGGAGCGGTGGCGTAACCTGCGCCATTCAAATCGAGCGAGGCAGCGCCTTCCTGGCTGTCCGTGGTGTTGTAGGTGGCACCGCTGGCGCTGAGGGTGACCGCGCCGCCATTTGGCGCGGAGGTGGCTGTGGAACTGTTGAAGCGCCAGTGCTGAACGGGATTCTCACAAAGCAGGCGAAGCTGGTCGAGGTCGCCGCTGCTCAGCACGCGGCTGTAGAGCCGGAAGTCATCGAGGTGGCCTGCGAGGTAGAGCCCGCTCGTGCCCATGCGGCCGATGTTCAACACTCCGGCGGTGGCGAAGTCTGTGCGGACGCTGGTGTCAGATGTTTTGTCGATGCCATTCAGGTAGATGCGAGCCGTGCCCGTGGTGCGACTCACCGTGACGCCGAGATGCACCCATTGATCATAGAGCATGACGCCTGTGTTTGTGACTGCCGCATTGCCAGGGTCCACGCCATTGCCGGTTTCCAGCTGGATGCGTGATGGATAGGTGGCGTGTGCGCTTCCATAGACAAAGAACCTGAAGCCGGCTGTGCCAAAACCGCCTGCTGAATTGCTGGCGATGGTGTGATAGCCCGTGCTGCCGGAATTTACCCGCACCCAGGTGCTGAAGGAGAATTGAGCGCCCACATCCAAGCTCGGCGTTGCGATGTAATCATTGGTGCCATCAAACGCGAGGGCGCTGCGTCCGATGAGTCCCTGCGTCCAGGGTGCGGCCGGGAAATTGGTCAGTGTGCCGTCGTTGGCCCCGATGACATCGTCAGCCGCGGTGCCAGCGGTTTCATTCAATGGGTAATGAAGGGCCAGGCCTGCCCCGGTCGTGTCCACGCTTGCTCCGGTGGAGAAGCGGAAGACGCGCTCCACGTTAGTTGCATTGCCCTGCGTGTCCTTCACTCCGCCTGCTGTCACGACGATCTCATAGGTCGTGTTGGCCACCAGGGGTGATGTCGGGCTGAAATTCACGATGCCATTCTGATTTGAATAAGCGCCCGTGATGGCGCTGCCGCCGAAGGGTCTCACGATGATTGTGGCGGTGGTGATGGTGGGCGTGTCCAGCAGTTCAGTGAAGGAGACGCCGATCATGCTGGTCAGGGCGACCTGGGTTTCTCCATCAAGCGGACGCACCGCATTCACGGCGGGCGCACGAGTGTCTGGGGCCGTCTCATGGGGGATCAGCCAGCCGGCATCACGGGCGGGATCAGCATTGCTGGTGCCGACAAAGGCCATGTTGCCAATCGGGATGGCGACTTCGACGTCAGCACGGGTGGCGCCGGCAGGAATCGGCATCATGCTGCTGGCCACAACCTGCGCAGGCACGACATCAACCTTCACCTTCTGGTAGCGGCCATTGCCGAGATTGGCGATGTGGACGAATTCATCTTTTGCCACCGGGTAACGAGGTGTGCCCCCGAGGGCCGTCACCGCTTCGACGAGCTGGATGTTCTCCGGATTCTGCACGTCATAGATGAAAAGCCCGCCCGACTGACCGCCACCGTAAAGCCTGTGGCCGCTGAGGTATGACGTGTAGGTGCTGGCGGTGGTGTCATTGTGAAAAGTGCTGATCAGCAGCGGATTCTCCGGGTTGCTGATGTCGAAGGTGGCGATGCCGTTCGTTTGGTTCGCAGTCACGACCAGCACATTCCCGAGCGCATAGGTCGATGCGCAGCGGAAGCCGGTGATGGTCGGTATATCGAGCTTCTTCTTCAGCACAGGCACGGCGGGATTGCTGACATCCACCACATGCAAGCCACCCGGTGAGGTGTTGTAGCCTTCACCGCCGACAAACATGTATTTGCCCGCCCAGCAGGTGGAGTGCCCATCACCCGAACCGCCAGGAGGATCAGAACCGACGGCGGCCGGGGCGGCCATGTTGGCGAGGCTGACGATGGTGTAGCGCGCATTGCGCACCTGCACCATGTCGCCTGAGAAGCCCATGTTGTGTGACTTGAAGAGATTGTCCATCGCCAGATTGCCGATGATGCTGGGGTTCAAGACTGTGGGGCTCGCTGCTTGTGAAAGTCGCCATGAGGTCACTCGCCCATAACCCGCCGGGTCTGTGCCTGCGCGTCCACCGGAGATGATGAGGTGGCCTTTGTGCATCGCGGCGTAGGTGGGTCTGAGGCCGATCTCTGCGGCGGTGAAGGTGCGCAGCGGCTGGTAAAGCTGACCGGTGGTGAAGGTCGGCTGAGGCACGGGCACCTGTGCAAGGCCAGAAAGAGCTGCACAGGAGGACACAGTGACTCCGAGACGGAGGAGGGAGCGAATCATGGCTGGGCGTCGTTGGGTTGGTTGACGCCTCCATGATTATCAGGCCACCCGGCACGGCGGCTTGGACTCCGTGACGGATTTTTTGGACAATTTGCCGGACGCCTCCGGCTGGTGGACCTGACGGTATTGCAGCGGGGCGCAGTAGTAGCGGCGGGTGAAGCAGCGGTGCAGATAGCTTTGATCGCAGAACCCGCATTCTGCCGCGATGTCGGCAATGCTGGCATCGCTCTCCCGCAGCCGCTGTGCCGCATGAGCCAGCCGCATGTCACGCAGGTAGTCGACAAAGGTGTGCCCCGTGGTGTGCTTGAAGAATTCGCGAAAAACCGTGCTGCTCATGCACGCCGTCGCAGCAGCCTCCGCCACGCTCAAAGGCTCGGTAAATCGCTCGGCCAGCAGTTTGAAAACATTCCGCAGCCGTTCACGCTGTGCTTCTTCACGTGCAGCGGCACGCCCGTCCATTTCCACGACGCCAAAGGCCTCGCGCAGGCGATGCAGCACCGTCAGCAGCTGCAGCTTGCAGGCCGGATAGCGCTCACGGGCGCTGCCGCCGCCGGATGCCGCCTCATGGAGGGCCAGCAACGCATCATGCACCTTCGGGGCCGCCGGATGGGAGGCCTTCAGCATCGGGGCCACATTCTGCGGACGTGCACGCATCGGATCGAGGAACGCCGCATCCCCGAGCAGGCCGCCGCCAGACACGAAGTCCGCCGGAAACAGCACCACCAGCGAGCGATGCGGGCCACTGAGCGATGAGACGCCGTGAAGCCGCAACGTGTCCACGATCAGCAGGTCCCCAGGGGCAAAGTTGACATCCCAGCCGCCCATGTTGAAGCGGCCCGCTCCATCCACTGGCAGGATCATTTCATAATAGTCATGCCAGTGCATCCAGTTGTCCCCCACCATCCCGCGATACTTTGGGAAGGAGTACAGCTTCGTCATCAAGGGCAGGTCAGGATTAAACTCCCGCCGCAGATAGCGCCGGTCATCGATCTGTGGTCGGATCTCAAACGGCACCGGCTCCATCCCGGCGAGCCGGGAGAGGGGGCATGAGCATGAAATCAAAGAACGGGACACGGGACATAGGCTAATGAACCTGTCGCCCGCACGTCGAGACAAAACCTCCACCCTTCTTGCCAAGAGCGGCTGCCGCAGTAAACATCTGCTCCAATGCTCACTCCCATCCTCCAGACCGACACCGGGCCTCTTCTACACAAAGCCGTGGAGGAAGCTGCGCGGCTGCTCAAGGCGGGGGAGATCGTGGCGCTGCCCACGGAGACGGTCTATGGACTCGCCGCGGATGCTTTTAACCCAGCGGCTGTCGCCAAAGTCTTTGAGGCGAAGGAGCGGCCCAGCTTTGATCCGCTCATTGTTCATCTTCCGAACAAAAAGATGCTCGACGAGGTGGCCGAGGTGCCTGCGGAGATCCAGCCGATCATCCAGAAACTGGTCGAGAAGATGTGGCCGGGGCCGCTGACCTTGGTTTTGCCCAAAAAAGCCTCCATCCCCGACATCGTCACGGCAGGTCTGCCCAGCGTGGCCGTGCGCATGAGCAAAAACGCCGTGTTTCGCCGTGTGGCGGAAGCTTTGGGCCGTCCCATCGCGGCGCCGAGTGCGAACCGCTTCGGCTCCATCAGCCCGACATCAGCCAATGCGGTCGTCGCTGAGCTGGATGGTCGTATTCCTTTGATCGTCGATGGCGGAGCCTGCCTCTGCGGCCTGGAAAGCACGATCATCAAGGTCGAGCCCGGCTCGCCCAAGCCCATCATCACCATCCTGCGCCCCGGCCCGATCACGCCCGAGGACCTGAAGCCCTACGGCCGGGTGAAGCACGCCAGCCGCACGGTCGTGGACGAGGCCACCGAGGCTCCCGGCCAGCTCGCCAGCCATTACGCGCCCAGGACGCCGCTGCGCCTGCTCAGCAGCCCTGAGGATTTCAAGCCGGAGCCGGGCAAGCGCTACGCCCTCATGAGCTACCGGGGCGATGCGTCCGACGGCTATGTCGGCCTCGCTGACTGGGTGCACGTGCAGATCCTCAGCCCCGGCAAGGGCAAGCTCCCGGAAGCCGCCGTCCGCTTCTTCTACGTCCTGCGCGAGCTTGACCGGCTGGGCGTGGACGAGATCATCGCCGAGCCCATGCACGAGCACGGCATGGGCATCGCCATGATGGACAAGCTGCGCCGCGCCGCGGTTAAATCCTGAACCCTGCATGAGCGAGCCCAAGACTGAGACCTCCTCCCAGGCCAGGAGCACGGGCGTGGTTTCCGTCGCCATCCTCTGCAGCCGGCTGCTCGGCCTGGTGCGCGACCAGTTGTTGAATGGTTTGTTCGGCGCGCACTTCACCGGCATCTTCACCGCCGCCTTCCGCACGCCCAACATGCTGCGCGACCTCTTCGCCGAGGGCGCCCTGTCCACGGCCTTCGTGACCACCTTCACCAAGAAGATCAAGAACGAGGGCGACGAGGCCGCCTGGGTGCTGGGGAGGAAGATGCTCGCTCTCTCCGTCTGCTTCATGAGCATGGTCGCCCTCGCCGGGGTTGCCGTGGCCCCCTGGCTCGTGCGCCTGCTGAACCCGGGCTGGGAGAACCCTGCCAGCCTGGAGCTTTGCACGAGGCTGGTGCGCATCATGTACCCCTTCATCACCATCGTGTCGGTGACGGCCCTGGTCATGGGCATGCTGAACTCCAAGAAGGTCTTCTTCGTCCCGGCCGTCGCCTCGGCCTTCTTCAACCTGGGCTGCATCGTCGGCGGCGTCGCCGTGGCCTGGCTGATCGACCCCGGCTTCCGTGAAGGCCACATCACGGAGAAGGGCCTGACGGGCTTTGCCATCGGCACGCTCATCGGCGGCCTCATGCAGCTCGGCATCCAGCTTCCCTCGCTGCGTCGTGTGGGCTTCAGGTTTGGCATGGATTTCGGCTGGAAGGACAAGGGCGTCAGCGAGGTGCTGCACCTGATGTGGCCCTCCCTCATCGCCGCAGGCGGCACCCAGGTCGGCGTTTTCCTGAACTCCATCTTCGCCTCCTTCACGCCCGGTCACGAGGCGGCGAACGCCTGGCTGGCCAACGCCCAGCGCCTTCAGCAGCTTCCGCTCGGGCTGTTCGGTGTCGCGGTCGCCACCGTGACGCTGCCGATGCTCTCACGCCTCGCCACCGAGGGCGTCACGCCCGCCTTTCGCGGCGCGCTCGCCAAGGGCCTGAGGCTGGTGCTGTTCCTGACGCTGCCCAGTGCGGTCGGGCTCTCGCTGCTCGCGGACGAGATCGTCTCCATCCTCTTTGAGCATGGCAAGTTCACGGCGGCGGATGTCGCGGCCACGGCCGCCCCCCTGCAGGCCTATGCCTTCGGCCTGGTCTTTTACTCCGCGATCAAGGTTCTCCAGCCTGCCTTTTACACCATCGGCCGGCGCTTTGTCCCCATGATGTCCAGCCTTGGCGTCATCGCGCTGACGGCGGCGCTGAATTCCATCACGGTCTTTGTCCTCCACTGGGACCACACCGCCCTGGCCTGGGCCACGGCCCTGGGGCTGGCCTGCAACTTCCTGGCGCTCTACCTCTCGATGCGGAAGTTTGCCGACGGTCTGGAGACGCGCTTGCTCGTGCAGGGACTGATTCGCCTGCTTGCCGGCATCGCGGTGATGGGTGCTGTCTGCCTCGCCGCGAAGTTCACCTTGCTTGCTGGCTGGCAGCACATGGGGTTCATCCTTCGCGTGGCTGCACTCGGCGGCACGGTGACGGTGGCCGCTGTGTCCTATTTCACAGTCACCCAGAGGCTGCGTGTCGAGGAGGCGGGTGAGTTCATCGGCATCGTCTCCCGCCGCTTCAAACGCTATCCCTGAATCATGTCGCGACAACGCCTCTGGATCACCACCCTGGCCCTGCTCGCCGCCCTCTGGTCGGCCGTGGCGCTCGTCATGCATGAGACGGACGACCTGGTCTCCTGGCCCGGCAAGGTGCAGGAACTGGTGGAAAACGCCCCCTGGCTGGCAGGTGAAAAGCTTTCGGATGAAAAACGTCGCGGCTATCTGGCGCGTGTCATCACGAACTACCAGCGGCTGGATGTCGGCCAGCGCAAAAGCCTGCGCGAGGATGCCCAGGAGGCGCTCGACAAGTTCTTTGCCTCGCTCTCCGAGGAGGAGCAGAAAGTTTATGTGAACCGCACCATCCAGCCGCTGTTCGAGGTCATCGACCGCGGTTTGAAGGTGATGCCGGTCGAGGACCGCAAGCGTCTGGTCACCCGGATGCGCGGTGACCTGAAGAACCTGCGCGGCGGCAATGCCGAGGGCGACCGCCTGGCCGAGCAGGATCGGAAATTCATGGAGGACCTGATGGCCGAGGATCCGCTGCTCTTCCTGCGCGGTGCCAGCGTGAAGCAGAAGCTGGAGCTGGCGCCCGTCCTGGAGGACATGCAGTCGCGCGTCCAGGGGCTGAGGCGCTGATTGCAACGGCCGTGCGGCGGCCGGCGTTTTAACGGCATGACGCGCCTTCTTGCCACGCTCCTGCTCCTCGCACTTCCGGCACTCCTCCAGGCGGCGCGCCGGCCTAACGTCGTTTTCATCCTGACCGACAACCAGGGTGCCTGGACCCTCGGCTGCTACGGCAACCCGGACATCCGCACGCCGAACATCGACGCGCTGGCAGCCGGCGGGGTGCGCTTCACGCGGGCGCTCAGCAGCAATCCGGTGTGCTCGCCCACCCGCGCCACCTTCCTCACCGGCCTGATCCCCTCGCAGCATGGCGTGCATTCGTTCCTGGATCCGAAGTTCATGATGGGTCCGGAGGCGTACAACACCCTCGGCGAGTTCACCTCCGTCGGCGAGATCCTGCGTGATGCGGGCTACGTCTGCGGGTTGAGCGGCAAGTGGCATCTCGGGGCGAACCTCACGCCGAACGAGGGATTCTCCTTCTGGGTCACCAAGCCTGACGGCAGCACCCGGGAGTTTTACGACCAGGAGGTCATCGAGAACGGCCGGATCACCAAGGTGGCGGAATACACGACCGACTACTGGACGCGGCGCGGCATTGAGTTCATCGAGGCGAACAAGGAGCGCCCGTTCTTCCTCCTCCTGGCCTACAACGGCCCCTATTCGCTCGGCAACCTGATGCTGAACGAGTCCCGCAACCGCCATGCAGCCTACTATGCGGACAAGGAGCTGCAGAGCTTCCCGCGTGACGCCATGCACCCATGGCAGTTTCATAACAAACAGTTTCACAATGATCCACGCGCCAGGCGGCGCATGGCCTGCGAGGTCAGCGGCGTGGACGATGGTGTCGGCGATGTCATGGCGGCGCTGAAGCGGCTGGGCCTGGAGAAGGACACGCTGGTTGTCTATGCCTCCGACCAGGGATGGATGGGTGGGCAGAACGGCCTCTGGGGCATGGGCGACCACACCCGCCCCATCGGCGCCCATGAGCTCATGATGCAGATCCCGCTGATCTTCCACCAGCCAGGCAGGATTCCCGCCGGAGCAACGTCGGACCTGCTGGTCAGCAACTACGACTTCCTTCCAAGCCTGCTCGGTTATCTGGACCTGCGAGAAAGGCTGCCTGCCAAGCCGCGCCCTCCGGGTCGTGACTTTTCGGAAGCACTTCTGGGCAGGCCGCCCGCCGGATGGGACAACACGGTGTTCTATGAAATGGAGACCTGCCGGGCCGTGCGCGGCGAACGCTGGAAATACGTGCACCGACATCCGGAAGGCCCCCATGAGCTCTACGACATGCAGGCAGACCCCCGGGAACGATTCAATTTGTTCGGCCAGCCGGGCCTTCAGCAGGTCACGCTGGAGATGAAATCCCGGCTCGACGGCTTCTTCCAGGCACATGCCGACCCTCGCCATGACCTCTGGCGCGGCGGAAAGTCGAAGGCAAAACGTGTGACGGGGGAGTGAAAGATGGAGGCCGTGGCAAAAACAGCATGACCGTCGTTGAAAGCTGTTCTTTCTCTGCGCCCCCATGCCCAGACTCCTGCTTTTTGACATCGACGGCACGCTCCTTGACACCGGGGGTGCCGGTGGCGCCTCGCTGCTCGACGCGGTGGAGGAGCTCTACGGCGTGTCTCGTGGCTCGCTGCCGCCGCTGAACCTCGCCGGCGCCACGGACGGAGGCATTGTCCGGCAGCTCTTCGAACAGGTGGGCCGCGAGATGACTCCGGCCGCCGTCGATGAATACATGCGCAGCTACCTCGCCCATCTTCAGCGCCGCCTGCAGGATCGTGAGTTCATCGGCCAGACACTGCCCGGCACCCGGGAGCTGCTGCAGGCGCTGACCGCCGCCGGTGGTGCGGATCTGGGCCTGCTGACCGGCAACGTCCGCCGTGGCGCGGAGATGAAGCTGGCTCGGTTTGACCTTGGCGGACATTTTGTGGAGGGGGCCTTTGGAGATGATGCCGAGGATCGCAACCATCTCGGGCCCGTGGCCATGCGCCGCATGAGCGGGGCGACGGGGCGGAGCTATCCTGTCAGCGAGGTCATTGTCATCGGCGACACGCCCAAGGACATCGCCTGCGCCCATGCCATCGGGGCGCGCTGCCTGGCGGTCGGCACGGGAAATTTTGAAGCCGCCGCCCTGTCCACCCATTCACCCTGGGTCTGCCTGGAAAACCTGGCGGACACGGATCGAGTCTGCGAGATTCTCCTGTCATGAGCACCGACGACCAGATGCAATCCCGGGCCATGCGGCTGTCCCTGGTCATGGGATTTGTCATGCTGGTGCTGAAGATGAGCGCCTACCTGCTCACGGGCTCGGCGGCCATTCTCGGTGATGCGGCGGAGTCCGTGGTGCATGTCGCGGCGGTGGTCTTTGCGGCCTACAGCCTCTGGCTCGCCGCGCAGCCCGCCGATGAAAACCACCGCTACGGCCACAGCAAGATCGCCTTCTTCTCCGCAGGCATCGAGGGCGGCCTCATCGTGCTCGCCGCCGTCTTCATCATCTATGAGTCCATCCGGCGCTGGATCGGCGGGCTGACGGTCTCCCACCTGGGCGACGGCGTGCTCCTCACCCTCGCCACGGTGGTCATCAACGGCATGCTCGGCTTCTACCTCATCCGCACCGGCCGACGGCATCGTTCGTTAATCCTCGAATCCAACGGCCGTCATGTGCTCACCGACGGATGGACCAGCCTCGGCGCCCTCGCAGGCCTGGGCCTGATGCACCTCACCGGCTGGCCCTGGTGGGATCCGGTCTGCGGCCTGCTCATGGCGGGCAACATCCTGGTGTCCGGCTATGACCTCCTCCGCCAGAGCGTGGCGGGCCTGATGGATCATGCCGATCCCGCCCTGACCCGGGACCTGGATGCGGCGCTGGTGCGCGAGACCGCGGCCCGCGGCGTGACCTTCCACGCCCTGCGCCATCGCAACGCCGGCCAGGTTCATTATGTGGATGTGCACTTCCTTTTCCCGGATGACATCACGCTTCGCGAAGCCCATCGACTGACGACGGAGATCGAGCGCGCGGTCATCCAGGGCACGAGCCATCCGGTTCACATCACCACGCACCTGGAGTGCGAGGGCGACCATGAGGAGCTTCACCCCGGCGACCGTCTCTGATGCCCGCGCTTGATCCCAGCCTGCTGAACGATCCCACCCTGCCCTGGAGGGTGCGTGTGGTCGATGAGACCGGCTCAACCAGCGATGCCGTGCGCGAGGCGGCGGTGGCGGGCGAGCCGCCCGGCCTGGTGCTCTTTGCGGAAAGCCAGACTGCGGGCCGCGGCCGACGTCAGAACCGCTGGCTGGCGCCCAGGGGCAAGGACCTCATGTTCTCCCTGCTGCTCCAGCCGGAGGCGCCGACGCCGCTCTGGCCGCGCCTCACCACGCTCGCCGCCCTGGCCCTCTGCCGCGCGGTCGAGGACGAGCTGCCGCTGAGGCCGCTGATCAAGTGGCCGAACGATCTTTACGTCAACGACCGCAAGGTCTCGGGCCTGCTGGCCGACGTGGTCACCACCAGCTCCGGCCTGATGCTGGTGCTCGGCATCGGGCTGAATGTGAACACTTGCCAGTTCCCGCCGGAGCTGGAGGGCGTCGCCGCCTCGCTGCTCGGATCCATGCCCTTTGCGCAGACTCCGGAGCTCGACCGCAATCCCCTCGCCGCCGCCGTGCTTCAGCAGCTTCACGCCCAGTTCCAGAGGATCGAGGACGGCTTTCATGAGGCCGTGGCGGAAACCCGGGAACGAAGCTGGCTGCTCGGCCGCCAGATCCGCGCCACGGTGGACGGCTGCGAGCTTTATGGCCGTGCCGTGGACCTGGATTCCGAGGGCCGGCTGCTGCTCGCCCTGCCGGACGGGGATGTCACGACGCTGGGCAGCGCGGAAAGCGTGCGCCGCGTCGTCTGATCCGCTTCTCACCAGTCGGTCACCGCCCCGTCGGGGCTGAACTCGCGCAGCACGATCTCCTGCTGGAACGGATGCTTCCTCACCTCGGCCTCGTTGATGGTGATGCCGAGGCCGGGCTTGTTGTTAGGCCGCACGATGCGCCCCTGCTTCTCGACGGTGAAGCCCTCCTCGACCACGTCCTGCCTCCAGGGCACGTCGTTGTGAACGGTTTCACAGATGATGTAGCTGGGCTGCGAGAAGCCGAACTCCAGCGAGGCGGCGGTGCTCACCGGCCCCTGCGGATTGTGCGGCGCCAGGGCGATGCGGTGCGCCTCGGCCAGCGCGGCGACGCGCCTGGCGGCGCTCAGGCCCCCGCAGTGGGTGATGTCGAGCTGGCAGATCTCGACCGCCCGCTTCTCGAACAGGTCCTTGAAGGCCTCGAGGTTTGTCACGCGTTCGCCGCTGGCCACGGGCGTGGTGAGCGCGGCGTTGATCTTCGCCAGGCCGTCCACGCATTCGGGCCAGCAGGGCTCCTCAAAGAAGTAAAGGCCGTAGTCATCAAGCGCCTTGCCAAACTTCAGCCCCATGGCCGGCGAGGGCCGCGCGTGGCAGTCCACCATGATGTCGATGTCCGGCCCCACGGCCTCGCGCATCGCGGCGACCGCCGCCGCCGCCGCGCGCACGGGCTTCATGCCCTCGATGGGCATCGTGCTCGGCACGGCCATGCTCTTGAAGGCCGTGTAACCGTCGGCCACCGCGGCCTGCGCGAGCTCGGCGAAGCGTTTCGCGTTGTCGGCGGGCGTCTGATAAAAATCCTCCATCTTCCCGCCGCCGAGGTGGCAGTAGGTGCGGACATAGTCCCGCACCGGCCCGCCGAAGACCTTGGAGAGCGGCATGTTCGCCACCTTGCCGACGATGTCCCACAGCGCGAGGTCGATGCCCGCGACGGCCGTGGCGCGCACGATGCCATGCCCGTGCCAGAAATGCTGGCGGTACATCATCTGCCACAGGTATTCCACCCGTGTCGGATCCTCGCCGATGAGCAGGTGCGACATGTCCTCGATGGCGCCGACGATGCTGCGCGTGTGCCACTCCAGCGTCGCCTCGCCCCAGCCGATGAGCCCTGGCTGGTCGGTGACGACTTTGACAAACACCCAGTTACGCATCCGGGCATGGCAGACGAGGGCTTCGATCTTTGTTATCTTCATGGGATGGGAGGAGAGAGATTAGAACCGCTGATAAGACGCTAATTAAACGCTGATCAATCCATTGGCGTCATGTCAGCGTCTCATCAGCGGTTAAAAAACTCACAAACAAAACCACGGCAGCGCGGTGATCTGCGGATGGATCTGCATGGGATAGGCACAGCGGCAGATGATGTATCCGTGCGGGGCTTTGGGGCCTTGTTCTTGGAGAAACTTGAGGAGGTGCCGCGCATCGGAAAGCGTCGGGCGCTCGGTCCATTTCACCTCGATGGGTGTCACCACGCCGTTCCTCTCGATGATGAAGTCGATCTCCGCGCCGTCTTTGGTCCGCAGAAAGCAAAGTTGACCGTCTTGCAGGTATTGCAGGCGTTTCCACAGTTCCAGGCCCACCCATTGCTCAAAGACGGGTCCGGCTGAGGCCAGCGCGGTATCGCGTGATGGCGTGAGCCCGGCGGCGGCATGACGCACGCCGAGGTCGAAGAAGTAAAAGCGCGGCGTGGAGAGCAGCCCCTTCCTCGCGCTGCCGGAAAAGGGCGGCACACGAAAGCCGATAAACATGTCCTCCAGCAGCCCGTAGTGGCTTTTCACCGTGGGGTGGGACACGCCCGCTTGCTGGGCGATTTTCGAGTAGTTCACGACCTGCCCGCTTTCCAGCGCCGCCAGCTTCAGAAAGCGTGAGAACGCAGCCCAGTCCTTCACCAGCGCCTCGCGCCGCACCTCCTCTGCCAGATGGACCATGCTGTAGGCTCGCAAAAGATCGGCACGGAGATTTTCCTCCACGCTCACGATGCCCGGCAGCTCACCCCAGGCCAGGCGGGTGGGCAGATCCACGGCAGGCCAGACCGGCAGCCCCAGCGGGCTGGGAAGCGTCGCCCACGGCAGCGGGGATGCAGGCGTGAAAGAAAGCGCCTCCGCTCCGACACAGGGCCTCTCCGCGGTCGTCAGCGGATAAAGATGGCTGACCATGCAGCGTCCGGGCAGTAGGTTGGTGCCGAGCAGGCGCAACTTCCGCGCCGAGCTGCCGCAGAGCACGAAACGCCAGCGGGTCTTGTCACCGTCATAAAGATGCTGCACCGCGTCAAAGATGGCCGGCACGTTCTGCGCCTCATCAATCACGATCACCTGCGGCTCCGCCGCCTTCGGCATGGCCTTGCAGATGCCGATGATCTGCTCCGGCTGGCTCAGGAAGCTCGACCGCTGCCCCGGATCGGAGAAATCAAGCCGCAGAGCCGGATTCGGGATCAGCTCCTTGAGAAGCGTGGACTTCCCCGTCTGGCGTGCGCCAAACACGATCTGCACGAATGGCGTTGCCAGCTTTTGCTGCCACCCAGCCTCTGACCAACGTTGATACATGATCAAAAATGGCCTCTAGGCGAATAATTTTCAAGCATTGGTTCAATTAAGGCGATAAATTGAAACATAGGGCTTCAATTCATCGGAGCTTCGATTCACGGAAAATGCCAGCAATCTAGCTCTTCTTAACGAATCTATCGCTTCATCAAAAGGCCAAGCTCACAGACTCGCTGTGATTTGCTCCGCCACCGCCTCAATCAACTGCTCCAGGCTGCCCGCAGCGACAATCGCGATGCTCTCCTGGTAGATGCCGCTGTCGTAAAGTTCGTTGGGCGGAAGGTAGGAGGCGCCCCAGTCGGCGGCGATGCTGGCGACGAGGATGACCTTGCCGGGGAAGCGGCGGCGGAGCTCGGTCTGAAGCAGGCTGTAGCTTTCCCCCTGCACGCCGATCCAGACGGCGTCGCCGATCTGCCAGAGGGCGACTTGAAGAGGGAAGCTGTTGCCGGGCGGCAGTTGGACAAGGCGATGGAGGAGTCGGTTTTTGCGCTCGGCGAGGGCGCGCAGGTCGGCGGCGCGGGTTTCATCCCCGGCTGCACGGGCGGAGGCTTCCTGGCGTTGAAGGTCGGCGAGGTCGTTTTGGACTTGTTCGACCGTGGGCTGGCCGGGGCGGTAGTTCAGGGGTTCATGCCAGCGTTGAAGCTTCCAGGCGGCTTTCGATGCGGGGTCGATGGGCTGGTGCTTCCATGAGCCAAGCGTGGCTCCGGAGACGACGGGACCGTCATACGCGAAGGTCGTTCCGGCGGCGGGAAGCGCGGTGAGGGCGGCCAGCGCGGCGTGACCGAGTTCGCGACCGTTGCGGTCTGCCACGGCGGTGTCGCCGACGAAGCCTTCGCGTGGTCCGAGTTCGCCGCTGGCGCCTTGCAGGAAGAGGCAGGGAGCGCCGCTGTCGGCCTCGATGACCTCGCGCATGGCACCGATGTAATCAGGGCTGATGAGCGTGTTCTCCCAGGCCAGCGTGGTCGGATGGCAGGCGTAGTTGACGATGCTGGCGAGCGTTTGGCCGGAGTCATCACTCACACGGGCAACAATGACGGTGTCATCCACGGGCACGCCGGGATTGTGCCCGCACACGAACTGCCTCCCGTCCCAGAAATCGCGATGCGTGGCCAGTGAGCATCGGCCGCGTCCATAGACGATGCCCGCAGGCTTGAGCGAGGCGAGACACTGCTTCACAAGCGCCCCGGCTGTTTCACCGAGCAAGTCCAGGTAAGGTGGAATCAGATCACCTCCAGGCAGATGGGCGCGGTCGAGGCCCATGAGGCCGGCGGCGTGCGTGTGCGAGAAGACGACGAGGATCTCCTCCCTGGCCACGCCGCTGATCTTCGCCGCCTGTGCGACGAGGCTGGCATGTTCCGTGGCACCCATGACACAATGATCCAGCGCGAGCACGACCTGCCGTGCATCGCCGTTCAACGGGGCAAACGCCGCCACGGTGGCACGCAGCGGGCGATGCACGCCGGTGGCGCGTTCATGCTTCGCCGCGCCCCACATGCGGTGGTAGATGTTCGCAGGAGGCGTGATGTCACTCCAGGCGAGGGCGAAGCGGCAGCGGCTCTGCGGCGTGGGGTCTTCGGTGCGGGACGGGGACGGCATCGGGATCAGACAACGGAGCGTGGTTGAACATCCTCGCAGCCCGGCTTGAACCCGGGTCTCAGGCGGGCCGGCCCCTGAGGGCGGGCCTGCGGTCGACTCCCTTGGGATTCATGGCGGTGATGCTGTCGAGGAAATGGATGGTGAGGCCGCCGGCATCCAGCCGGCAGGTCAGGGTGTCGCTGTGAGGAGTCTCGTAGTAGCGCCAGGTCAGAAGCAACGTTTGTTCGTCCTTCCAGGCGGCCGCGGCGGCGACCTTGAAGACCGTGCCAGGCTTCGGCCTGCCGCCGGAGATGAGGCGCGGCGGAGTGATGGGGATGCTGGTTTCGCCGAGCCGCCATCCCTTCAGCCCGCATTCGATGCGATGGCCGTCGGCCTCGAACACCAGGCTGTTGTCGCCAAGGCCGAGCGTGACTTTTTTCAGGCCGAATTCGTTAGGCTCCAGCTTGAAGCCGCCGATGAAGGCCGCCGCCGGGACGGCCGTGCTTTTCGGCGGCTGGAGTCGAAGCGTCTTCAGGACGCCGAGGTCGGCGTCGGTCGGCATGGGAGAGGTCAGCGCGGGCAGCAGGTGCTGCCAGACCAGGTCGAGCTGGCCCTGCATGTTCTTGTTCTCGCTGGTCATGACGATCACGGCGTCCTGCTCCGGCAGCACGAGGGTGAACTGACCAAAGGCGCCGTCGCCCCGGAAGGCGGTTCCCTGGCAGCGCCAGAACTGGTAGCCGTAGCCCTGCAGCCAGTCGTTCTTCGCCTTCGGCCGGTCGGGCTTGTCTCCACCGGTCTGCTGGATGTGGAATCGCGTCGCCTCCTCGATCCAGGATGCAGGAAGGAGCTGCCGGTCCTGCCACTGGCCTTTTTGCAGCAGCAGCTGGCCGAACTTCGCCAGGCCCTCGGTCTGGATGCTCAGGCCCCAGCCGCCGGTGTTGATGCCCCGGGGGCAGGTTTCCCAGCGCATGCCGGATACGCCCAGCGGTTCAAACAGGCGCGGCGTGAGATAGTCGAGGATGGTCTGGCCGGTGAGCTTCTGGACGATGGCGCTGCACATGTAGGTGGCGGCGCTGTTGTACATGAACTGCGTGCCCGGCTTGTGGGCGATGTTCTGGGCCAGGAAGGTGCGCACCCAGTCCTCCGACTTCACACAAACCTGGGTCGGCTCCTTCTCATTGCCGGTGGACATGGTCAGCAGATCCTTCACCCGCATGGCGGCGAGGTTTTCGCTGACCTTTTCCGGCAGTTTGTCCGGAAAGAAGGAGATGACCTTGTCCTCGACGTTCAGCCGCTTTTCCGCCACGGCAAAACCGACCGCGGTGGAGGTGAAGCTCTTGCTCATCGAGTACATCGTGTGGACCAGGTCCGGTCCGTACGGATCCCACCAGCCTTCAGCCACCACCTTTCCATGACGCAGGATCATGAGGCTGTGCAGCTCAAGCTTCTCCCGTTCGACCGCGGCGAGAAAGTCCAGGATGCCCCGCGCCGAGACGCCTTGAGATTCGGGCGTGCTGCGCGGCAGCCGCAAAGCTGTGGCTGCGGAGGAAACCGTGGGAAGCCACAGGCTGAACGAGGCCAGGCTGGCCTGTTTGAGAAGAGAACGACGGGTTGGGGACATGGGGAAAGCTAGTCAGGTGAAGCGGTCAAGAACAAGCCCTGAGGAGCGAAAGTTGAGCCTGCGGGTAACAGGATGTTGCGGCCGTTGTAGATTCGATGGTCAGTCGAATGGTTCCCGAGGCCGCTTCGATGGCCGTTCGAAGCTACTTCAAGCCCGTCACAAAATTGACCAGTTCCTGGCATTCGAAAAAAGACGGACCCACCTTGTGGCCTTCGCCGGGGATGATTTTCACGGTGAAGGAGCCGCCGGCGGCTTCGTAACGTTCCTTGAGGATCCGGGTGTTGTCATCGTAAGGCACCACGACATCGCTGTCGCCATGCACGGCAAACATGGGCACCTTGTTCATGGCGAGTCCGGCGAGGTTGTCGATGGGGTTGAATTCCTTCAGCCGCGCCATGAGCTCTGTTTCCGGCAGGCCGAAGTCGGCGAGGGTCTGCGGCTTCGAGTTCTTCAACGGCCAGCTGGCGAGATTGCAGACCGGGTAGATGCCGACCCAGGCCCTGATCTTGCCCGGGTTCCGAAACGCCCAGGCCAGAGTCATCATGCCGCCACGGCTCTGGCCGAGCAGGATGGGTTTCGCCGAAAAGCCGCGCTTCACCATCGCCTCGTAAAAGAGGCTGAACTTTGCCGTGCTTTCCGGCGCTCCCCGCACCTCTCCAAGGTCGTGGCCCGCAAGACTGATGCCCGCGTTCATGAACGCCTCGAAGTACATCTTCCGGCCCGCCAGCGACACGCCGCCCTTCAGCGTCGGAGCATACCAGACCCAGGGTTTGCCCTCCGCGGGTGTCGGCGCGGCATACATCACGGCCTTGTGCCCGGCGACGTCCAGGATCTCAGGCGTCCTGGGCGTGGGTTCCTGCGCGAGAATCGGCAGGCTGTGGCTGATGAGGCCGAGTGCAATCAGGAGTCGCTGCATGATGAAGGGCTGCCGGAATTTCTGGTGAGGCGGAGGTGACGTTCAATCCTCCGCCCGTGTTTCACCGAGGTTCACCTGCTGGATCAAGGAACGCAGCTCAGGCCCGGCAAGTCTGAGCTCTTCCCGGTGCGTGGCGACCAGACCGGCCAGGATGCGTTCGCCGCGGGCGGTCAGCCGGACATGCACCTGCCTGCGGTCCCCCTCCGAGGCGCAGCGTTCGACAAGGTTCTCCAGCACCAGACGGTCGGTCAGGCCGACGGCGCTGTGATGGCGGATCAGCAAACGGTCCGCCAGCTCGCCGATGGTGACATGGTCGCGTCCCGGGAAGCCCTTGATGACCAGCAGGGCCTGGTACTGCTGGGCGGTCACGCCCGCCGCCAGAGCCGCGTTTTCACTGAACCGGAGGAACTGGCGCAGCCGGAGCCGGAAGGCCGCGAGGTCTTCATACTGGGGCTTGGAGAGCGGCCTGCGTGCTGCCATGGCCCATGAGTGCTCCTGAAAGTGGCGTGACGCTACTTTTTGTTGAAAAGTATCGTGATACGATGCGTTTAGATGGAGCCGGGGCAACCAACCCAAGTCACCCCCGGCAAGTGCTCCCATGAAGCATGAACCTCCCCATTTTCTGATGCCGCATGTCCAGGGCGGCGGCGCTTTCCCCTGCTGACATGCCTGCACCTGCGCTTCGTCATTGGCTGGGCATCGAGATTGTCGAGGTCAGCCCCTTGGAAAGGGCCGTTGCCGCCCTGGGCGGAGGCCTGTCCATTCTGATCCTGGTCCTGACGGCTTCCTGGGTGCTGCCTGGAGAAGGCGCGGCATGCGTGATCGCCTCGATGGGAGCCTCGGCGGTGCTGCTGTTTGGCGTGCCTCACGGTTCGCTCTCCCAGCCCTGGCCGGCCGTCGCCGGTCATTGCATCTCGGCCTTCATCGGCGTCGTCTGCGCCCGGCATGTTCCCCAGGCGCACCTGGCGGCGGCCTGCGCCGTGGGCTTTTCGATCGCCGCCATGCAGCAGCTTCGCTGCATTCACCCTCCCGGCGGTGCCACGGCCTTCACTGCGGTCATGGGCGGTCAGGCCGTGCATGAGCTGGGTTATCGGTTCGTGCTGATTCCGGTGCTCGCCAACGCCCTGCTGATGGTGCTGCTCGCCGTCATGATCAACTTCGCCTTCCGCTGGCGGCGTTATCCGGTGATTCTGAGCCGACCTCCAGCTCCGCAGAGACCGGCCTTGTCGGATTCATCGGTGAAGCACAGCCATGCCGAAGTTGTCGCCGCCCTGCGGTCAATCGATTCCTTCGTGGACATCAGCGAGGAGGATCTGCTGCGGCTGGCTGGCCTGATCAACCGTTCGGGTGATCCGGATCTTGGCGCAAGATGAGGGATGCGGCTTCGCCTGGCGGCCGAAGCTGCGGTGCATGATGGCGCTGACGTTCACTTCCACCGCCATCTGTCGTCCTTCTCCTGCACGGAGCGCGGACCGTCGCCGTCGAGCCAGGTCCTGGCCTCGGAATTGCCTAACAAAAAGGAATCCAAGAAGGCGGTGCTGACGCGGCGGCGGTTCGGGCTCCTTGCATGACCTTCGCCGGGCGGCGCACGTTCGCGGAAGGCTCCGTGTTCGGCGTCCTTCAGCACGAGTTCATTATGGGTTGCTCTCGCGCGAGCCTCCGAGCCCGTGACTGTAAGGCACGACGGGCGCGGCCTTGGTCGTCGCAGGCGGATGCACGCGGACGGGCAAAGCGCGGTCGCGTCCGGCATCCTGCACGGTGAGGTCGAGCGGAGCCGCGTGCACGGTCTCCGGCAGTTCGAGCGGATCGTGGGCGAAAACAGTGCTGGCGGCGAAACAGGAAATCAGGGTGAAGCTGACGGACTTCATGGCTTCTGAGGCAACTGGCGGGAGGCAGCTAGATCGAGGCGATCCAAACAAAACCTGGTGTGATGATGAGGGCATAACTGCACGCATTCATTGCCACCGCCATTTGCACACAATTCATAATAGAGGCTTGTTTCAGCATTAAGCGCAAAACCAAGTATTCGACGATCACGGACATCAAAAGTGCCCAGCCTATTGCAGTCGTTACTGTGAGCGCCTTGCCGGCTGTTTCGAGGCCACGTATTCCTCCTTGGTTTAAAGACAGTCCGACAAAAAAGGAGGCAATGTTGGCTGCGAGCGCGGCTCGAAGGGATGCAACCACGCTTATAGAATTCTTGCCAAGCCAACGAATCGTAAATGACTCTGCTCCAAGAACTAACGGAGACAGATACAACGCGATCAGATATGGAAAATGACCTGCAAGTATGGTGTTTGCCAAGATCAGGGCCAGTTTCATTTCGTTGCTTGGGCGCGCTGAATTTCAGGGGCATCAGGAAAAGGGTTTAAAATGGCCAAGGGTTCGACCTTGCAAATGATCGTCCGGGCTTCGTTGAAGTTCCGGGCCTCCCCGGCCTGCACCAGCCAGCGTGCAGCAATCTGGGCCGAGCGCTGCAGACCGAGCTGGCAGTGCAGGTAAACCCGCCTGCCCGACGCCCGCTCATGGTGGATGAGGTCGAGGGCCTGACGGATTTGCTCCTCCTTGAGCGGCACGAGGTCCAGCAGAGGAAGGTTGTGATACACGGCCTCCTCCCGAAAAGGGGCGGGTGCGGTTGATTCGGCGGTGAGGTCCACCACGGCAAGCGGCCCCTGACGGCACAGCAGACGGGACTCACGGGTGGTGAGCCTGCGGCCAAACATCACACCCTTGCAGACCTCGTGCCAGCCTGGGATGCGGTTTAGCCAACGACGTTGGTACCAACGGGCTGCGATCAGAACCGGGAGCAGGCACCATTCCGCAGCGGGCGAAAGCGTGCCGTTTTCCTTGCCGAGCAGACGTGACCGGCCCGTGGCGTAGGCCAGGGAGAAGATGCCGCAGGCCAGGCAAGGCCAGAAGAAAACCCAACAGGCCAGCCCTGGGCCGGCGAAGGCCAGGGCGGCTGCGCCGTATCGACATGCCATTTTGGAGGAGGGGTTGTGTGTGCCCGGCTGACGCGGATCGGGAACCAGCGCCGCAACGATCCAGGCCATGACAAACCCGCCAGCCACGTCCACCAGGTGATGCTGCCAGACCAAGAGTGTGGAGGCGCCAATGAGCATGAACCAGACCTTGGTCAGGCGTCTTGGCAGACCTCGGAGGTGAGCGCCATAAAACACCCAGACGAGGGAGCGCAGGCTGATGTGCAGGGACGGGGCGAGGTTGTAAGGCTGGTCATTGGAATACAGCGCCTCAAACAACGGGGCGGTCCAGCCTGCGGGCTCGGGTCGTGGCAGGCCCAGCTTGAGCGGGAACAGCAGGAAGAAAAAGCCGCTGGCGAGGGTGACCAGAATCAGCCGTTTTGTGAGCAGGCTCAGCTCCAGGCGGCTTCCACACAGGAAGAAGGCGCCGCAGAAGAAGAGGTCGAGGGACCAGTAGGGAACCACCAACTCCCTGACAAAGGGGATGTGCCGCTCCCACTCGAACATCAGTGTCGGCACGTCGCCGCGAGTGGCGGTGAACTGATTGCAGAAACTGTAAACCAGGATGAACAAGCCGCCCGCGAGCGACAGCCGCCACAAAGCAGGAAGGAAGAGGCCGGGCTCGCGGGATGAGGTGTTCATGCCAGGGGCTTGCGGGCTGCACACACGGTGAAGATTCCGAAGTCATCGATCCACTGGCGCTCCTTTTTAAAACCGGCCTGCTCGACCAGCGCATCCATTTCGCCCTGGGGACGACGACGCATGATCCAGAACTCCCCGTCTCGGTTGGTGAGCGTGCGGGCGATCATCTCGACCTGGGGATGCCAGGGTTGTCCTGTGTAGATGAGCCAGCCGCCGGGGGGGAGCCCCCGGTAGATTCCGCGCAGCGAACGTTGCAGCCTGGCGTTGTCAGGGAACAGCTCATAAAGCCCTGAGACCACGGTGATGCTTGGCCTGGGTTCGACCGCGGCGAGTGATTCTTCGTCAAAAGCGTCCCCTCGGCGATGTTCGATGCGTTCGCTCAGGCTCATTCTGGCGGCGCTTTCCCTGCCCTTGGAGAGGGCTCCCTCGCTCCAGTCACGGCACAGCACCTGCAGGTCGTGCCCATTGGGTTCATCCACAAGGACGTCCAGCAGATAGCGGCCGGCCCCACCGGCGACATCCATCAGCTTCAGGGGCATGCCCTCCTCCCGCACAGATCGAAGCGCATGGCCCAGCGCATGTTTCATGCAGGAACGCCGCTGCCGAATGCCGCGCCAGCCAATGGCACTGAGGTAAAAATGATCAATGATCCTGCCGATGAGAAGCTCTCCCCTGGCCTTGTTTTCATAAACGTAATCAAGCGACTCGCCTGAATCGAAGCCTGTGGCGTGGCCGATGCGGATGCCCTGGCTCAGCCTTCCAAGCGAGCCAAGTCCGGCGCGCTGCAGGCTGAACGAAAGGCTTTTCAGGCACGGCGCGGGCAGAGGCTTGCGGAGGGCGGCGTACTCGGCGTTGGTCACCGGTGAGCTGAGGTCGGCTTCAAGCCTCCGTGGTGCCGGGCGGCTGAAGCAGCGCCTGGCAAAGCGGCTGATCGCGGAGCAGGCCTCGTCACGGCAGAGGTCATGAAAGATGGCATGGCGTGCGCCCTTGAGGGTGAGGTGGATCTTTTCATCGCTGCCATAGCTGTCGTAAAGGTTCAGGATCGCTTCACGCTTCACGACCTTGTCATCACCGGCGGAGAACAGCAGAAGCGGGCGGTCCATCACGGCGGCATCGTTGATGACACGGCGGCCTGTGTCGAACAGGTCCACCAGCACCCGTGCTGAGATGTCCTTGGAAACGGCCGTGTCAGCATCATAGGCTGCGGCCGCTGCTGGATCGCGTGTCAGCCAGGCGCCGCGGACATAACTTTGGATGGTGGCGTCAGGCTTCACCTTCTGCAGGGCGCGGATGGCGGTGAGGGCACCGGGTACGATCAGGTTCACTTCGAGGGCCGGGGTAGCCAGGACAAGGCCTGCGATGTTGGGCGCGAAGTCATGAACCCAGGTGGCTGCGACGACTGCGCCCACGCTGTGCGCCACCACCACGGTGGACTCCGGCCTCAGTCCGTGGGTTTTCTCCAGGTGGCGGATGAAGGTGTCCAGGTCGCGGACATATTCCATGAAGCCTGCGGCATGTCCGCGCCTGCCCTCCGACTGGCCGTGGCCGCGCGCCTCCCAGGCATAGATGGCGGTGTCGGGAAGGATCAGCGAGGGAATGACGCTGTCCCAGCGGTCGGCGTGTTCATGGCCGCGATGGAGGAGAACCAGCGCCTGTTTGGCGCCGGAGATGTTCCAGGATTTATATTGCAGGGGCGTGCCGTCGGCGGCGCAGTAGGTGTGGCGTTCGGAATTCATGATCGTGGATGTCAAGATGGACACCGGGCAGTGCCTGGAATTCGGAAGCGCCACCAGTGGGCCCTGGTGATGCCC
This sequence comes from Prosthecobacter sp., assembly GCA_019186985.1. Taxonomy (GTDB): domain Bacteria; phylum Verrucomicrobiota; class Verrucomicrobiia; order Verrucomicrobiales; family Verrucomicrobiaceae; genus Prosthecobacter. Next base: position 46,651 of record JABARQ010000038.1, read on the forward strand.
CCATTGAGGAAAGCGATGATGCGGACCGTCGATCTGGCTAGTCCCGCGTGTAGAAGTACCGCAGGATGTGAAAATAAACCGGGGCTGAAAAGCAGAGTGAGTCGATGCGGTCCATCATGCCGCCGTGGCCTTCGATCAGGGTGCCCCAGTCCTTGATGCCGCGCTCGCGCTTGATCGCCGACATCACCAGGCCGCCAAAGAAGCCCATGATGCACAACGCCAGGGCGACCAGTGCCGCCTGCCAGGGTGGGAAAGGCGTGAGGCGGAACATGGCGGCGCCGAGGAGAGAGGCGGTGAGAACACCACCCACAAGGCCCTCCAGGGTTTTTTTCGGGCTGAGCCTTGGGACGATCGGGCGTCTTCCGCAGAGCTTGCCCCAGACGTATTGAAAGACATCGGAGCCCTGGGTCACCGCCACCAGGAACAGGATGAGGCCTGCCGGGCCCATGCGCAAGGGCTCCACCTCAAGCGTCAGCAGCATGGGGATGTGGCTGATGAAATACACGCAGACCATCAGGCCCCACTGCGTGCGGGCGTTTCTTTCGAGGAAGTCCTCCACCTCCCCGCCCAGGGTGGTCAGCATCGGGATCAGCACGAAGGCGTAGACGGGCACCATGATGGCGAACATCCCATACCAGCCCGTGTGCACGAGCCAGTATTGACAGGGGAGCACGATGAAGAAGGCGGTGAACAGCGCGGCGTGGTCGGCCCTGCGGGTCGGTGTCACCGTCAGGTACTCACGCAGGGCCAGAAAGGAGACGGCGGCGAAGATGAGGGTGGTGCCGGTCCTGCCCGCCGACAGGGCGGTGAACAGCACGATCACCATCACCCACCAGCTGTTCGTGCGTGAAACCAGGTTTTGCACTGTGGCACGTCCGGTCTCCGTGACGGCCCGGCGCTTCAGAATCCAGCCGATGAGGCTGGAAAGGCCCAGGATGCCGAACACAGCGATCAGCAGATGATGGGTGACGGGGGAGGACCAGTTCATGAGGTGGAAAGGTCAGCAGGGATTCCCGGGGGTGAGATTCAAGACGGCCTGCCGGGCACGTGCGAGGAAGTCCTGCTTGCGTTCGCCTGCCTCCAGCTTCATGGGCGGTCCGAACACGACGCTGCTGATGAGCGGCACGGGCAGCAGGTGGCCTTTGGGCAGGATGCGGTTGAGGTTCTGCAGATGCACGGGCACCAGCTCCGCTTCAGGAACCCTGCCCGCCAGATGATACAGGCCCGCCTTGAATTCACCGATGCGGCCGTCGGCAGAGCGGGTGCCTTCGGGAAAGAGGATCAGCGAGTGGCCTTCGTGCATCGCCGCCGCCATCTGCTCGATGGGATTGTCCCGGCGTGAGATGCCCTCCCTGGCGATGAGCAGGCCGTTGAAGATTTCGATCACCGTTCTTGTGAGACGTGTGCGGCCCCAGTAGTCGCGAGCCGCCACCGGCCGGGTGCGTTCGCGAACGGCATGGGGAAGCGCAGCCCAGAGGGCGGCGAAATCCAGGTGGCTGCCATGATTGGCGAAGTACACCCGGAGGCCGGGATGATCCGGCTCGCAGTCCACCCAAGCCGGATTCATGCCGGTGATCAACCGGGTGAGCAGGACGGCGGTGCTGCGCAGCATGAAAAGGAGGCGGTGAGCCAGACTGCGCCGAGGCGCTGGATTGTGCGAGAAGAAAATCTCCCCCCAGGAATCCGATCCCTGACCTGCCATGACGAAGCCTGATCAACCCGGCGCACGAGCCTCGTTTCCTGCCTTCCCCTTCCATTCCTGCCCCCTCCTCCCATGAACAAAATTCTGGTCCTTTTTGATTCCAACACCGGCAATGTCGCCGAGATGGCCGCCCTGGTGACCGAGGGCGCCAAGCAGGTGCCGGACACCGAGGTCCGCGTGCGGCATGTCGATGACGCGGTCGCGGAAGACGTGCGCTGGTGCGACGGGCTGGCGGTCGGCAGCCCGACCAACATGGGCCTCCTGTCCTGGAAGATGAAGCGCTTCTGGGACGTGACGATGTTTGACCACTGGATCGAGGTCGATGGCAAGATCGCCTGCGCCTTCAGCAGCGCGGGCGGCTGGGGCGGCGGCATGGAGATGACCTGCCAGTCGCTGCTCATGGTGCTGATGAACTTCGGCTTCCTGGTGTTCGGCGTCACGGACTACGGCGGCCGCAAGATGACGCTGCATTATGGGGCGGTGGCCGCGAAGGCTCCGCGCGAGCCGGACATCCAGGAGTCCTGCCGCATTCTTGGGCGTCGGCTTGCTGAATGGTGCGCCTGCTATGTCCACGGCCGCCAGGACCAGCATCCGATGACCAAGTATCGCAAACGCCCGACCTCGGTCGATTTTCCCGAGGAGTGAGGCCCTTCGCTCTGCGAGCTACGGAGGGCATTCTTCGCCTCCTGACGGCGGCCAAGAATGGCGGAGAGGGTGGGAGAATACCCAATCGCCGTCTTTTCCTTGGAAATCAAGGGCTTAGGCCGGTGACATCGTGAATCAGTGTGCCGCTTCGGTGTGACATTGCAACGTCAAAAGGCCCCTGGATTTTTTGCACAAGGCTAATCGAACCACCCTTGAATCAGTTCGCCTGCCAATCGGTCACAAAGCGAAACCACGCTATCCTCCATTTCGACGGTAGATGTGCCAGAATGGTTAATTCGCCGGGTGTAGAACTTGCCTTCCTCATATGCAATTTCGCGCAAACGAGACGGGAAGGATTCGTTGCATTCGATCCACTGCGGATAGCCTGACGGATTTTGCACAGAAATTTTGATGCTTGGAATCACTTTGCTGATGCCAATGCCGCTAAGCATTTCATTGCTTGCATGGCCAAGCCAAAGGAGAAAGGAATGTGCTGAGTTTCCACGGTTGAGCTTGAAACGCATAAGCCAACTATTGGCCGACACATCTCGCTCACATATTGCGCGATAATCTTCCGAATCAGGAAGATCGTAGCGCCTCACTTCTACATGGAGCAAGCCATTGTCTTCCAATCCTCGGAACATCTGTTCCAACGTATATGTGTGAACACAAGCCGATTTGGTGATTTTTGATGCAAAATCGACTTCGCCGCTCCCGGACTAGACTTTGAACACATGTGCGAGAGGTGGGCGTAGGGTCGAAAGATGTAAATTTGGTATGGGCCTATTTGAAAAGTTGCAGCGAGGCATCAACGTAGCCCCATGACACAAGAACATGCTCAAGCCGTGCTGCAAAGCCTTCGGGCAATTGGAAAAGAGGAATTCAGTGAGGAGGAGGCATACGCTGCAATTGAATCAACAGGAGCCACTAACGGCTTTATCATGCCCGCGATACGGGAACTGAAAGCCAACGGTGTCCTTGTGCAGTGCCGTCCAGATCAAGGCTATTACCGCCTCGCTCGTTGATCCCCAACACCTAGATTAGACGCTGCCAAACATCACTCCCGAACACGAGTGGGAGGCAATCCGCTTGGTTGCAGAACGAACTCAGATGGATCAATGCCCATCAAAGCCAAAAGAGGATCACCGGCTATGGAGGAAAGGGCGTCTGCGGCGTCCTTGTAGGCGTTGGTGAGCACATAAAATTTCCGTTTGTGGTCAAATCGGATGATTCCGCGCTCTGCCAGCGTCTTGAGGGCGTCGGAATACGGCCCTTTCTTGATGCCGCCGCGATAGCCCTTGTGAAAACAGAGCCACCCGCGCTCTTTCAAAAACGACCCTTCGGCAGGCTTCCTTGTAGTCGGAGGTTCCGAGAGATTCGCGGATGAGCTTCTTTCCAAGCGCCGCTTGGAGGTCGAGAGGCACTTTAAAATTGCTGTGCCAGCGTGAGCCGCGACGCAGCAAACCTTGTTGGCGGGACATTGATTCAGAGGGGGCAAGTGTGACAGTTGGGGGTTCCATGTCACTACCTTACTCCTTCATCCCCAAGGCCGTCCAAGCATCTAAGGTGCTCGGAAACGGGGTGGCGGAGAGGGTGGGATTCGAACCCACGGTGAGGTTACCCCCACTTCGGTTTTCAAGACCGACGCGTTAAACCACTCTGCCACCTCTCCAGATTGCTGCGGTTGACGGCAGCTAACCGAAAACCGGGGGGACTGCCAACAGGAACTTTCATTGCGTGCAAGCCTCGATAGAGGGGGCGGGGCGATCCCGTAACCGCGCCTCCTCCCATCCACCTTCTCATGCGCCGACTGCTTCTGCTCTCCGTTCTCTCCGTCCTGCCCGCCGTTGCTGCGGACACTCAGGAGCCTCCGATGACCCCGGGCGGCGTTTACCGTGCCCATGATTTGCAGCGACCCCGGCCGCCGGTGATTGTGCCGCCGGGCTTCAGCAGCCAGGACAAGGCGGGCGCTCCGCCTTCGGACGCCATCGTGCTGTTTGACGGCAGGGACCTGTCGAAGTGGAAATGCGACCCGCGCAAGGACACGCCGCCCGGCGACGACAAGCCGCGTTGGAAGGTCGAGAACGGCTCCATGGAGATCACCCCCAAGGGCGGTGGCATCCGCACCCGGGACACGTTCAAGGGCGACTTCCAGCTCCATCTGGAATGGCGCACGCCGGACGTGGTGAGCGGCAACGGCCAGGGCCGGGGCAACAGCGGCGTCTTCATCGGCGGCTTTCCGGAGATCCAGGTCCTCGATTCCTTTGAAAACGACACCTATCCCGACGGCCAGGCGGCGGGGCTTTACAGCCATTACCCGCCCATGGTGAACGCCAGCCGCAGGCCGGGGGAATGGCAGAGCTATGACATCCTGTTTGAGCGCGCCAGCCCGGCCACGGGCGGCAAGGCCCGGCTGACGGTGATCCACAACGGCGTGGTGGTGCATTACCTGCGTGAGTTCGACAGCCGGCAGCAGGAAGGCGACATCGCGCTGCAGGATCACAACAACCCCGTGCGCTACCGCAACATCTGGCTGCGGCCCCTGAGGGTCGATCCGGATGCGAAGGGCACGAAGCCGCCAGCGGCTCCCGCGAAGGGGGCGAAGCCGAAGGCGGGCAAGGCCGGGGCGGGGAAGGCTGCGGTTGCACCAGGTGCCAAGCCGGAGGGGGTCACGATCAAGACGATGACCGCGCAGATGAAGTATGACCTGAGCGAGTTCACCGTGCGTCCGGGGCAGGCGGTGAGGCTCGTCTTCGAAAATGGCGACGATCTGCCGCACAACCTCGTCTTCTGCCAGCCGGGCACCAACACCGCCGAGATGGCGATGAAGCAGATGGAAAAGCCCGAGGAGGCCCTGAAGCGCAACTGGCTGCCCGATGACCGGCGCATCTGGCTGAACTCGAAGATGCTCAACCCGCATGAGCGCCAGGAACTGACCTTCACCGCGCCGGAAAAACCCGGCGACTACCCTTATGTCTGCACGTTCCCAGGCCATGCCCTGACCATGAACGGACGCATGAAGGTGCTGCCGTTGGGAGAGGGCCTGAAGGACCTCAAGTTTGCGCTTTACCTGGGAAAATGGGACCGGCTGCCAGATTTCACGAAGCTGAAACCGCATCGGGAAGGCGCTGTGCCGGACAACCTCATCGACATCAAGCTCGACGACTACAAGAACGAGTTCGGCGTCGTTTTCACGGGTCGGCTGACCGCGCCACGCACGGGCAGCTACCGGTTCTACCTCACCGGCGACGACGGCGTGCGCATCAAGGTGGATGGCAAAACCGTGGTTGAATACGACGGCATCCATCCGGCGGGTGACATCAAGGAGGGCAGCATCCAGCTTCAGCAGGGCGAACACGAATTTCGCTATGAGTATTTCCAGGGCGGGGGGGAGATCTCTGCCTTCGCCGCCTGGAAGGGCGCGAATTTCGACATCACCCCGCTTTCCGCCTGGTTGCCGAAAGGCTGGCAGCAGGGGGCGAAGGGGAAGGCGAAGAAGGACTTCGAGCCCATCCCGCTGGTGGTGAAGGATGAGCCGGTGATCTACCGCAACTTCATCGCCGGTGCGGGCAACCGAGGCATCGGCGTGGGGTTTCCTGGCGGCATCAACATCGCCTGGAGCGCTGAGAGCATGAACCTGGCGCTGGTCTGGCGTGGGGCCTTCATCGACGCCGCCATGCACTGGAACTCCCGGGGAGGCGGCCATCAGAAACCGCTGGGCTACGACGTTTTTCAGCCCACGGGCGAGGTCACTCCCGCCTTCTTCCTCACGGCGGATCCTGCTTCAGACTGGCCGGTCTGGGACAAGGCGAAGCGCTATGAGGGATTCAGCTGGAAGGGCTACAGCCTCGATGCCCGACGCTATCCGACCTTCCGATATGCCTGGAAGGGGCTCGACGTGGAGGAGAGCTTTGCGGTCAGCGGGGATGGCAACAAGCCGGACGGAAAGGCGGTCCTCACGCGCACGATCCAGGTCGAGGGCAAGGTGCCGGACAACGCATGGTTCAGGCTCGCCAGCGGCCAGCTTGAGGCCCGGGAAGGCGGTTTCCTTCTCCAAGGGCCGGTTTCGGCACGGATCACCTGCGCAGAGGCCCGGTTGGCGGGCAAAAATCTGGTGGTCGCTCCTCAGGCCGGGAAGCTTCAGATCATCTATCAGTGGGTGCCCTGAATGAAGGTGGCCGGACAGGGGCCAGGGAGGGTGGTTTTTGCCGTGTTGACCACCCCATTTTTTTCATATCCAGCCTTGCAAAGGCGGCTCGGACTTCTATTCTCGCGTTCCGCTTGTGAAATTTTTCACAAGCTCTGACTTCGACAATTTATGGGCAATTTCTTTCCTCGTTGGACCAACTGGCTCCCTCTGAAGCTGGCCGTGGCGGCTGGCTTCATCGTTTTTGGGGTGAGCCTGGCCGTGCCATATTATTTCACGCCGAAATATACGCGTGTGGGTTATGAGCCGACGCAGCCCGTGCCGTTCTCGCACAAGATCCACGCGGGTCAGCTCGGTCTGGACTGCCGCTACTGTCACTCGTTTGCCGAGGTTTCCAGCCATGCGAACGTGCCGACCAACCAGACCTGCTTCAACTGCCATGGCCCGGGCAAGGGCAACATCAAGTCGGCTTCGCCAAAGCTGGAAAAAGTGATCAAGGCCGCTGAAACCGGCAAGCCCATTGAGTGGGTGAAAGTCCACAAGGCGCCTGACTATGTGTATTTCAACCACAGCGCCCACCTCAACCGCGGCATCTCCTGCCAGAGCTGCCATGGACAGGTCAATGAGATGGAAATCGTGAAGCACGACCAGCCTCAATCCATGGGCTGGTGCCTCGACTGCCACCGCAATCCGGAGCAGAAGCTGCGTCCTCTGGACCAGATCACCAACCTCAACTATAAGCCCGAGCAGCTGGATCGTTCCGGCTTCTACGCCGGGCTGCTCAAGAAGGGTGTGAAGGCCGACGAAATCGCCGCCACCATCGAAGAGGGCAAGACCGCTTCGAAGCTTGAAGAAATCGTCGCCCTCGCGAGCGGCAAGTTTGGCGCCAAGGTCACCCAGCTTGAAGTTGGCACCCAGCTCAAGAAGCACTGGCAGGTTCAGCCGCCGGAAAACTGCACCACCTGCCACCGTTGATCGGCCGCCGCGGCCTGCTTGACGCATCTCTTGACTCTCTGACCCTTTTTTGACTCTCCCCCGCCCATGAAACGCAACTGGATTCACCCCGAGGAGCCCACGACAGGCAAGCGCTACTGGCGCAGCCCCGCCGAACTCGAGCGCCGCTCGGAGTTCCTCTCGAACCTTGGTGTGGAGTTCCCCGCCGGTGACACCCTGACCGAGGAGGAGGCGGGCCAGTCGCGCCGCAACTTCCTCCAGCTCATGGGCGCCTCCGTCGGCATGATGGGCCTCGCCGCCTGTCGTCGTCCGCTGACGAACATCCTGCCCTACACGAATCATGTGGAATGGGTCATCCCGGGCAAGCCCCTGCTTTATGCCTCGGCAATGCCGACCGCGAATGGTGCCGTGCCCCTGGTGGTCACCACCCACGAAGGCCGTCCCACGCATCTGGCCGGCAACCCGCTCCATCCCCTGGGTGGTGGTCTCGACAGCTTTGCCCAGGCGAGCGTGCTCGACCTTTACGACCCCGAGCGTTCCCAGAATCCCCTCCTGGGTGGCAAAAAATCCACCTGGGCAGACGTGAACAAGGCGCTCGAAGGCATCTCCGCCGAAGCCAAGAAGAACGGCGGAGCCTCCCTGGCCGTGGTCGTGGGTTCCAGCACCTCTCCCACCCTTCACCGCCTGCTTGGCGAAGTGAAGACGGCTCTGCCGCAGGCCAGGCTCTTCGGCTATGATGCCATCGGCAACGCCGGTCAGGCCTCCGCCAACAAGGAAGTCCTGGGTGCCGCCACCAAGACCTTCGTGCGCTGGAGCAAGGCCCTGCGCATCATCTCCCTCGACTGCGATTTCCTCGGCCTCGACCCGGTCGCCGGTGAAGCCGTGAAGCACTTCACGAAGCAGCGCGCCAAGGACAAGGCGGATGGCGACATGAACCGCCTCTACAGCCTGGAAAACCGCTACACGCTGACCGGTGGCATGGCCGATCATCGCAAGCCTCTCGCCTCCAGCCTGATCCCCGCCGCCGCCGCTCTCATTGCCGAGCTGCTCGACATCAAGGAGGGTTCCGCCCTTGCCGCCGCCGCTCCTGCCGGCCTCAAGGAATGGCTGGCCCCGGCGGTTCGTGACCTCATTGACCACAAGGGCAAGTCGGTCGTGGTGGTCGGCAGCCGTTATGGCGCTGAAGTCCACGCCCTCGTCGCCGCCATCAACAATGCCCTGGGTGCCTACGGCTCCACGGTGGAACTGCTCGACAACGGCAAGGAGGCCGCGCTCGGCTCCGCTGCTGAGCTCGAAGCCGCCCTTGTCTCGGGCTCCGTCAAAACTCTGGTCTCCCTGACGTCGGCCAACCTGCTCTTTGACGCCCCGGCCGCCCTGGCCAGGGCGATCCAGGAAAAGAAGATCCAGGTGGTGCACGTCGGCATGCTGCCAAACGAAACCGCCCGCGCCGCCACCCTGCACATTCCGGCCGCCCATTATCTCGAAGCCTGGAACGATGTCCGTGCCGCCGACGGCAGCTACTCCGTCGTCCAGCCGATGATTCAGCCTCTTTATGACGGCGCCAGCGAGATCGAAGTGCTGCTCGCCCTGCTCGGCCGCAAGAAGCTCGGTCCTGCCGAGAAGCCCGCCGATGGCGCGGCCCCTGCCGAAGACGCCGCCTACCAGGCCGTCCGTGACACCTTTGCCACCGTGGCCGGCAGCCTGGACGAGGTGAAGTGGAACCTCACCCTGCGTGACGGTTTCCTGAAGGGTTCCAGCTACGTCAAGGCCGCAGGCGTCATCAACAGCGCCGCTGTTGCAGGCATCGTCAGCAAGGCCAAGGCCCCGGTGGCCCCGACGCCCGAAGCCGTTGAAGTGGTGCTCACCCCCGACGCCGGCGTCTACGACGGCCGTTACATCAACAACGCCTGGCTGCAGGAGTCCCCGGACCCCATCACCAAGCTTTCCTGGGACAACGCGGCCTGGATTGGCAGCGTCACCTTCCGCAGCCTCGGCCTGAAAAACGGTCAGATGGTCAAGATCACCGCCGGTGACCGCAGCCTCACCCTTCCCGCCATCGAGGCTCCCGGCCACGTGCAGAACAGCGTCACCATCCCGCTGGGCTACGGTCAGTCCGAACTGGGCTTTGTCGGTTCCGAATCCAACGGCAAAGGCCGCGGCTTCAACGCCTACCCGCTGCGCTCCAGCGCCACCGAGTTCGTCATCAGCGGCGCGAAGCTGGAAGTCCTGAACGAGACCTACAAGCTCGCGATCACCCAGGACCAGAACACCATGGAAGGCCGCGCGCTTTATCGTGAGGCGACTTTGGAAACCTTCGCCAAGACGCCTGACTTTGCCGGCAAGACCGGCATGGACAGCCACATCCCGGAAAACATCTCCTTCTACAAGGGCCAGATCGGCCGGAAGAGCGAGAAGAATCCGGACGGCTTCGACTACGAGAAGAAGCATCAGTGGGGCATGGTCATCGACCTCAGCAAGTGCATCGGCTGCACCGCCTGCCTTGTCGCCTGCCAGAGCGAAAACAACATCCCAGTGGTCGGCAAGGACCAGGTCATCAAGGGCCGTTTGATGCAGTGGATCCGCATGGACCGCTACTTCGCCACCAACGAGTGGGGCGAGCAGAAGGCCAAGTCCGACGACGTCAATGTCGATCCGACTGCGGAGCAGCTGGAGAACGCCGAGATGGTCATGCAGCCCGTGGCCTGCCAGCAGTGCGAGTCCGCCCCCTGCGAGACCGTCTGCCCGGTGAACGCCACCGTCCACACCGACGACGGCCTCAACGCGATGGCCTACAACCGCTGCATCGGCACCCGCTACTGCGCCAACAACTGCCCCTACACGGCCCGTCGCTTCAACTGGTTCGACTACAACAAGCGTCCGCTCGACGAACTCTATTGGGGCCCGCTCTCCACTCCGGAGAAGACCGGCGTGCGCGAGTCGCTTCAGCTGCAGAAGAACCCGAACGTCACCGTCCGCATGCGCGGCGTCATCGAGAAGTGCACCTACTGCGTGCAGCGTCTGGAGACCGCCAAGATCAAGCAGAAGCAGGCCCAGCGCGATTCCAAGAACTTCCGCATCCCCACGGACAGCGTCAAGGTCGCCTGCCAGGAGGCCTGCCCCGCCGAGGCCATCTCCTTCGGAGACATCGCCGACGAGAAGAGCAGCGTGACGAAGGCCAAGGCCAGCCCGCGCAACTACGAGCTTCTGAAATACATCGGCACCACTCCGCGCACGAGCTATCTCGCCCGCCTGCGCAACCCCAACAAGGAAATGCCCGGCGCCGATCGCATCGCCGCCTGGAGCGCCCACCAGATCTAAAATTCGACTCCCGCTGACATGTCCGCTGAAGCAGCCCACACCCACGAACAGGCCTACACCGGTGCCCCGCGCATCCTGGACCGCGAGCCCCTGGTTCTGAACAAACGTTCCTATTCCTGGATCACGAACCGCATCTGCGGCATCGTCGAAAACAAGCAGCCGCTCCTGTGGTGGATCCTCATGGTCCCCTCCGTGCTGCTCACCGGCCTGATGGTCTTCTGCTTCGCCTACCTCATCAGCACCGGCGTCGGTGTCTGGGGTCAGAAGCAGCCTGTCGCCTGGGCCTGGGACATCACGAACTTCGTGTTCTGGATCGGCATCGGCCACGCCGGAACCCTGATCTCAGCCATTCTCTTCCTCACCCGTCAGAAGTGGCGCACCTCCGTGAACCGCGCCGCCGAGGCCATGACCATCTTCGCCGTGATGTGCGCCGGTCTTTTCCCGGCCTTCCACGTCGGTCGTGTCTGGATGGTCTGGTTCCTCGCCCCCATCCCGAATGCCAACGCCATCTGGCAGAACTTCAAGTCGCCGCTGCTCTGGGACGTGTTCGCGGTGTCCACCTACTTCAGCGTCTCCGCCGTGTTCTGGTACCTCGGCCTGGTGCCTGACCTCGCCACCCTGCGCGACCGCTGCAAGCCCGGCCTGCGCAAGGCCCTCTACGGCATCTTCTCCCTCGGCTGGCGCGGTGCCAACCGTCACTGGAGCCACTACGAGACCGCCTACATGCTCCTGGCGGCCCTCTCCACCCCGCTGGTGCTCTCCGTGCACTCCGTGGTGTCCTTCGACTTCGCCACCTCCGTCGTTCCGGGCTGGCACACCACCATCTTCCCGCCCTACTTCGTGGCCGGTGCCATCTTCGGCGGTTTCGCCATGGTGCTCACCCTCATGATCCCGGTGTCGAAAATCTACGGTCTGGGCGACCTGATCACGCCGAAGCACATCGACAACATGGCGAAGATCATCCTGCTCACCGGCACGATCGTGGGTTACGCCTACTCGATGGAGTTCTTCGTGGCCTACTACAGCGCCAACAAGTTTGAGCTGCAGACCTTCATGCTCCGCGGCCTCTACGGCCCCTCCACCTGGGCCTACTACTTCATGTTCGGCTTCAACGTCTTCGCGCCGCAGCTCTTCTGGTACCGCCCCTTCCGCCACAACCTCTGGGTCGTCATGTTCGTCTGCATGTGCGTGAACGCCGGCATGTGGTTCGAGCGCTACGTCATCATCGCCACCACCCTGGAGCGCCATCTGACCCCCGGTTCCTGGCGCACCTATGAGGCCACCTGGGTCGACAAGTACACCTTCCTCGGCACCTTCGGCTTCTTCATGATGCTGTTCCTGCTCTTCCTCCGCTTCCTGCCGGTCATCGCCATCGGTGAAGTGAAGGGCGTCCTGCCCCAGAGCGACCCGCATCATCACGACCACGGCAAGGAAGGCGTCCAGGAGGAGGACCTCATGGGTTATCCGGACCGCCACGTCCCCCGTGAAGCCGTCGCCGCCTGATCCGTTCCACCGTCCCCGATTTTCCAGTCATGAGCACCCTTAAACGAGTCCACGGATACCTCGCCGAATTCGACGGCGCGGCCGACCTCTACCATGCCGCCGAGCATGTCCGCGACGCCGGTTACCAGCGCTGGGATGTGCACACGCCCTTCCCGATCCATGGCATGGACAAGGCCATGGGCAATCCCAAGTCCATCCTGCCCAAGCTCGTCTTCGTCGGCGGCATGACCGGCACCTGCGTGGCCTTCACCCTCCAGACCCTGACCCAGACGAACTTCTGGTCCAGCATCGGTCTTGGCTTCCTTCAGACGCTGGCGGAAACCTATCCGACCATCGTCCAGGCCAAGCCGACGGACATCTGGACGCTGCCTGCCTTCTTCCCGGTGATGTTTGAGCTGACCATCCTGTTCAGCGCCTTCACCACCCTGTTCGGCCTGCTCGCCCTCATGGGCCTGCCGCGCCTGAACCACCCCCTCTTCGCCTCCAGGCAGTTCGCCAAGTTCTCCGACGACGGCTTCTTCGTCTGCATTGAGGCCCGCGATCCAAAATTCAGCCAGGAAGGCACCAAGGCCCTCCTGGAAAAGATCGGCGGCAAGAACATCGAACTCGTCGAGGACGAACTGTAGTAGCCGCCGCCTATCAAGGCAGACCGGATTCATTCAACCTAGGAGCCGCTCTCGAGCGGCTCTTTTTTTGGCCACCCGCCTGTTCGGGTCTCAGGTGCGCCGGGCTTCCAGCTCTTTCACGCCCGGGGATGCGCGGCCTCGTAGACGGCCTTCATTCGCTGGGTGGAGACGTGGGTGTAGATCTGCGTCGTGCTGAGGCTGGCGTGCCCAAGCAGCTCCTGGACGCTGCGCAGGTCCGCGCCGTTGTCGAGCAGGTGGGTGGCGAAGCTGTGACGCAGCTTGTGCGGGGTGATGTGGACGGGCAGGCCGCTGGCCCGCCAGTACTTCTTCACGACATCATCAATCGCCTGGGTGGTGATGCGCCGGCGCAATTTGCTAAGGAAGAGCGGCCCGCTGTGCACTCCCGCCTTCTGCCGGTAGCGCTGGATGGCCTGCATGGCCGGCCCTCCCACGGGAAGCAGGCGTTCCTTCCGTCCCTTGCCCAGCACCCGGACGGTGTCGCTGTAGCTGTCGATGTCCTCGACGTTGATGCTGGCCAGTTCGCTGAGGCGCATGCCGGTGGAATAAAAAAGCTCCAGGATGGCGGCGTCCCGCTCCGGCGCCCAGAGGCTGTCCCGGGGACTCTTGGGGAGCTTCAGCGGCAGCTCCAGCATGGCGAGAACCTGGGACTGAGTCAGCACCACGGGCAGCTTTTTCTCCTGCTTGGGCAGCTGGACGTCGAGCAGCGGATTGCTGGTCCAGCCCTGGCGGCGGGTCAGCCATTTGAAAAAGGAGCGCAGCGCGGCGAAATGCAGCCGGATGGTGGCACGGCCAAGCTCGCGCTTCATCAGGTCAAAGAGGTACTGACGGAAGTCGTCGGCGGTGAGGGCCTGCCAGGTGGTGAAACCACGATGGCGGCTGCGGAACTCGCTGAGGGCGTGGTCGTAGTTCTCCAGGGTGCGGGGTGAGGAGCGCCTCTCCACCTCCATGAACTCCAGGAAGCCTGCCGCGAGCGGGTCATCCGCAGCCTTGGGCGCAGCGGGGACGGCGGGCGGGGCAGGGGACTGGGCTGGCGTGCGTTTCACCGGGCTGCGCGGAGAAAGGAGGGAGTGGAAAAGGAAGGGGTGGGTCGGCCTTCATAAGCCGGATTTTGTGCCGCCAGCCTTTCGACCGACGGTGTGACCATTTATCTGACGGCCCCTTGCGGAGCCGACTCCTGCCTGCGCAGGATGCGACTATTACCCGGAGCTATCCATCCCCTTGCGGGGACTTGCGGCCAGGCGGGCCGTTTCTCCTGTTCTGTCTTGCACCGCATGGGGTTTGTCGTGCCTCCTTCCTCACGGTTGGAGCGGTGGGCTCTTACCCCGCCGTTTCACCCTTGCCCGCCTTCGCTCTTGCGAGCTTCGGAGGGCGGTTTGTTTTCTGTGACACTTTCCATGACCACGGGTTGCCCCGGGGCCTCCGACGCTTGCGCGCGGCATGCTGCCTTGTGGTGTCCGGACTTTCCTCTCGTCTGCGAACCACCGAGGCGGCTCCGTCGAGCGGCCACTCCGGCCGACCCGCTGACAGCTTAGCTTTTGATGAGGACAAGCAAAACGCAAAAACAGGGTTTTTCACGGGCACGGCTGCAATCCCGGACTTGTCTTTGTCGCATCGTTCTGGTGTGAATGCCGCCTTCCACCCATGGCTTACCGCACGACTCCCGCCCCGCTGACCACGATGCCGCACGGCATCCCCTTCATCATCGGCAACGAGCTGGCGGAGCGCTTCAGCTTCTACGGGATGCGCGCCATCCTCTACCTTTTCATGACCACGGCGCTGGTCACCCATGACGGGGCTGCCGACCTGATGAGCGAGGCCAAGGCGAAGGAGTGGACACACCTCTTCATCGCCGGCGTGTATTTCACGCCCCTGATTGGCGCGTTGATCGCCGATCTCTGGCTGGGCAAATACCGCACCATCATCGTCCTTTCGCTGGTCTACTGCCTGGGGCATCTGGCGCTTGCCATCGACAACACACGCTCGGGCCTGGTCGTCGGCCTCACGCTGATTGCCATCGGCGCCGGCGGCATCAAACCCTGCGTCTCCGCCCATGTCGGCGATCAGTTTGCCGCCACGAACGCCCACCTGCTCTCACGCGCCTTCAACTGGTTCTACCTGTCCATCAACCTCGGCGCGGTGGTGTCCCAGCTCCTCACTCCCCTGCTTCTGGAGTGGTATGGGCCGCATGTGGCCTTCGGGGTGCCCGGCATCCTCATGTTCATTGCCACCGTGGTGTTCTGGATGGGGCGCAACACCTTCGCCCATGTGCCGGCGGACCGGGCGGGCTTTCTGCGCGACCTCCGCGATCCGAAGTTCCTGCGCGCCCTGGCCGGGCTGATTCCGCTCTTCATGCTCATCGCGGCGTTCTGGAGCATCTTTGACCAGAGCACCTCGGCCTGGGTGGAGCAGGCGACCAAGATGGACTTGAAAGTCTTCGGCCTGCAGCTCAACCCGGCCCAGCTCCAGGCGGTGAACCCGTTTTTCATCCTGGTGCTCATCCCCCTTTTCACCCTGGTCATCTACCCGAAGGTGGGCCGCCTGCTCGAATTCACGCCGCTGCGCCGCATCGGGGTCGGTTTCCTGCTCACCCTGGCCACCATCTATGTGTCCGCCTGGATCGAGCAGCAGATCAGCGCCGGCCTGCGTCCCTCCATCGGCTGGCAGGTGCTGTCCTACCTGCTGATCACCAGCGCGGAGATCCTGATCTCCATCACCGCCCTGGAGTTCAGCTACACCCAGGCGCCCCGGCGGCTGAAGTCGCTCATCATGTCCCTGGACCTCATGTCCGTGGCGCTCGGCAACTTCTTCACCGCCCGGGTCAACGCCTACATCGAAAAGGTCGGCGAGGCGGCCAACCTGGGCGGCGCCAACTACTGGTGGTTCTTCCTCAAGGTCACCAGCGTGACGACGGTTCTTTTCATGCTTGTGGCCTGCTTTTACAAGGGCCGCACCTATCTGCAGGATGACGAAGCCTCGGCCTGATCCTGTTCTTCATTCTTTACCGCCTTTGGCATGAAACCCAGCCCTTCTCCGCCCTGCCTGCTGCTGCTGATGCTTGGCGTGGCCCTGGCGGGTGAAAAGCAGAAGCCGCACGCAAAGGCCCTGCCCAACAGCCATGCACCTGGACAGGTGGACCGGCCTGAGCTGGTGAAGTTCATCCAGCCGGAACCCGCAGCTCTGCCCGGCATCGTGGTCGATGAAACCCAGGCTGAGCTGGTGGGGGACTGGCAGTATTCAACGCACACGCCGCCCTATGTCGGCCTGGGTTACCTGCACGACATGAAGTCGGGCAAGGGGGGCAAGTCGGTGATCTTCACGCCGCTGATTCCTGAGGCGGGGCTTTATGAGGTGCGGCTCGCGCATTGCTTCAACGTGCGTCGTTCGACCCGCACGCCAGTCACGGTTCATCATGCGGAAGGCGAGACCACCCTGCGCATCAACCAGCAGGAGGAGCCCGCCCACGGCCGCCTGTTTCGTTCGCTGGGCGTGTTTCGTTTTGCCGCCGGCAGGGCGGGCTGGGTGCGGGTGGGCAATGAAGGCACGGAGCCTGACAAGGTGGTCGTCGCTGATGCCGTGCAGTTTTTGAGGGTGAGCCGGAAGGACTGATCAATCCTGGGTTTCACCCTGCTTTTCGGCCGTGCTGCGGGAAGCTTCCGGCTTGTCCGGCACCTCCATCTCCACCCATTCGGGACCTTCCTTGCCGCGCCGCCATTCATTATAGGTCAGGACAACGATCACGCCGGCGATGGCGACGCTGCTTTCCAGGATGAAGGGCGTGGCCAGCCATCCCGCCAAAGTCATGAAGGACTTCGCCAGCAGCTCGCGGGCTAGCTCGTTGGACTTCCAGGCGGCCACCACGCCGACGATGAACAGCACCAGAAAGATCAGGGGTGCGATCCACCAGCCGCGTCTGGGCGGGGGCGTGGTCGGAGGGGGAGGCATGGGCCGAGGCTTACTCCATGCCACGCGTATTTCCAGCAATCACTTTTTCATCCTCCGTTTCCGGAACCGGGACTGCCTTGACGATGCGCATGGCCATCGGGAGCTGGCGGCTGGCACCGGCTGAGGTGGCGAGGCTCTGGGGCGGACCCTCCAGAGCGACGGCCGGCAGGGTGCGTTCGGCATTCTGGCGTCCGCTAAGCGCGTAATGGCCCCAGACTCCTGAACCGATGATCATCAGGACGAAGGTGGCCAGGCCGGCCACCATGGGCGTTCGCCTGGGGGGAGCCAGCCTGGAACTGTCCTGGCTGAAGCTCGACCCTCGGGGCAGCACCCAGGGGCCATGGTTTTCGGTCAGATAGCGGTAGTCACACGGTCCGCCCAGCACGGCACCGGGCAGCCCATCAAGGACTTCGCGGGCATCTACCTCAAGGTAATCGCTGTATCGGCGCAAAAACGCGCGCGCATAAGTCATGCTGCCAAAGGCGGCGTAATTGTCCTGTTCGAGCAAGATCAACCTGCCTGTCGGGATGCGCGTCTCGTGTGAGGCGTCGGACAGACTCAGGCCGCGCAGCTCGCGGGCGGCCTTGAAATGCTGTCCGAGAAGGGCGGGCATATCGGGCGTTTCCAGTGATTATTAGAAACATTACACGACTTGCCAGGCTGACGGCGATACTTTTTTTCGTGCTCGCAGGAAAGCGGGGCGCCGCCTCCGTCAGCGTTGCTTGGTCATCGCGCCGCGCAGGGCGGTGCGGTAGTTCACCACGGCATCGGCGATCGCACCTGCCACGGAGGTACGATAGGTGTCCGAGGCGATCAGCCGGCACTCGTTGCCGTTGGTCACAAATCCACCCTCGAAAAGAATCCCCGGGCGTTTGCAGCCGGTGAGCACGCTCCACTGGGCACGCTTGATGCCGCGGTCGACAAACTTGAAGCGGCTGATCACCATGGCATGCACGGCGGTGGCCAGGGCGATGTTGGCGGAGTCATGGGAGTTGCCGGTCAGGCCGTAGGCGTTGAAGCCGCCGCCACGTTCCAGGCTGGCGGCACTGCCCTGGGGGGTGAGGGCGAAGGTCTCGATTCCCGAGGCGGCACTGCCTCCGGAGTTGAAATGCAGGCTGATGAAAATGCTGCGAGGAGTGGCATTGGCGATGGCGACGCGTCCCCCAAGGGTGACAAAGCTGTCGTGCGGGCGGGACAGGATGACCTTGAAGCCTTTTTTCTGAAGGGCATCACGCACGGCGTAGGACATTTTCAGGGCGAAATCCTTCTCGTAGCCATAGACGCCTCTTGCGCCGACGTCATGGCCCCCGTGACCGGCATCCACCACGATGGTGTCAAAAGGCTCGGCGTCGGTGATGTAGGTCGGACGCAGCACGGGGTCGATCAGCTTGCAGAGGTCCAGCCGGGAGAAGAGCGCCCGTCCGCCGGATTCCTGCACGGGGAAGCTGAGGATGAACTTGATGTTGTTGATCAGCATCTCCTGGCTGCCGATCGTCGCCTTCAGGATCAGGTTGTTGGAGCGCAGCCACACATGCTTGCCGTCCACCTTGTAGGAGCTGAAACGATAGAATCCGTGGATGCTCTCCCCGGTCACATAGTCACGTCCGTTGATTTTGACGATCTGCCAGCCCGTGTTCTTGGTGTTGACCGGCAGGGGCTGGCTGGGGGCGGAGGCCTCGGAAGTCGGCGTGGCCTTGGTCTGCTTGTCATCGTCATCGTTGCCAAACTCTCCGTCGCCCGACCGGGTCTCAGCCATGGCCGGAGCTTTCTCCAGCTCCTCCTTTTTGACGGGTTCCGGCGGCTTGGCGGGCAGCGGGGCCGGTTTGGAAGCAGATGATTTTTTGGCGGTCGACGACCCGGATCCTCTGCCCGAGCTGCTCTGCGTCACCGTCCCCTTGGGCTTGATGGTGATCTTTTCACGCTTTCCGGATGATGGAGCGGCCCCGGATTTGGAAGCCGTCGCCGGTTTGGCCTTGGGAGTCTCTTTGACACTCTCCGGCACGGGAGGCGGCGCCGGGGGGGCGGGCGGGGGCGTCTCCTGGCCGCCTCCACCAAAAATGCGCTTGAAGAAACCGCTCTTGCCGGCGGATTCCTGGGGCAGGGTGACGTCCGCCTGGGCGCTGGCAAGACCAAGGGCAAACAACGCCGGACCAAAACGACGGAGGACGCAGGATGTCTGGGGCAATCTCATCATTCTCTAGGTCGAACTGAAACGCGGACGGGCCGCCACAAGACGCCCAGATTAGTGCACTCCGCCCTTTTGGCAATCGGTGAGATGCAGCTTCAGGAGCCCCTTCACGATGCCTCGGCAAAATTTCTGCGCGTTTGTTGGCAAACGCGGTGTAAAAGCCATAATGCCGAGCCCCATGAATCCTGCCTTCGCCCGCCTCGTCGCTCCTGCGTTGCTGATGGCTGCGGTCATCATCGCCGCCTGTGCCACGCCGACGAACCGCTCACGCATCGGCCAGTGGGAGTCCCGCTATCATGACAGCCAGCTCGGCCGGGTGACGCCCGACCAGCTCCTGCGGGAGGTCAACCTCAGCGTTGACCTCATCCCCGCAGGCACCGCCGGGAGGAAGATCTACCGGCGCATGACGCCGAAGTACATCACCATCCACAGCACCCAGAACTACTCGGGCAACGCCTTCAACCACGCCCTCGCCCTGCGGCGCGGCGCCCTCAAGGCGCCCCGGAGGAAGGGCGGCAACCGCATCGGCTACCTGACCTGGCACTTCACCGTCCAGGACAACATCGCCATCCAGCACCTGCCCTGCCGGGAGCAGGGTGAGCATGCCGACTTCGACGGCCCCGGCAACAACACCAGCATCGGCATCGAGATGTGCGAGCACCGCGGCAACGACATCGGCCTCACCATCGACAAGACGGCCCGCCTTGCCGCCTACCTCATGTACACCTACGGCATCCCGCTGAACCATGTGGTTCCGCATTATCACTGGCCGCGCATCAGC
Source organism: Prosthecobacter sp. (assembly GCA_019186985.1). GTDB lineage: Bacteria > Verrucomicrobiota > Verrucomicrobiia > Verrucomicrobiales > Verrucomicrobiaceae > Prosthecobacter. The sequence goes on from JABARQ010000038.1 coordinate 66,478, forward strand.
CCCTACATCAAGGATCCCCACAAGAACTGCCCGCATTTCCTCATGGACGGCGGCAGGCCCCGCGGCACCTGGCAGTGGTTCCTCAACCGGGTGAACCTGCATTACAACCGACTCATCCCGGGTGCCGCCCGTTCCCTTGGCTGACGTGAAACCGCTCCTTCCAGCCCTTCTCCTGCTCGCCAGCATGACCCTTCCGGCCCTGGCGCAGGAGGTCAGCCGTCCCCAGGCCGAGCAGGTGGCCGTGCTGAAGGACAAACGCATCAACGAAAGCTCCGGGCTCGCCGCCAGCCTGCTCGTCCCCGGTGTCTTCTGGACCCATAACGACTCAGCCAGCGATCCCTGCCTTTTTGCCATTGATGAAACCGGCCGGACGCGGGCCAAGGTGCGCCTGCCCGAGGCGGTGAATTTTGACTGGGAGGACATCGCCTCCGCCAGGGGTGCCGATGGTCGTGCGCGGCTGTTCGTCGCCGACACCGGGGACAACCTGCATGTCCGTCCGGCCGTCACGGTCTATGAGATTCCCGAGCCCGCCCTGCCGGAAAAGGCCGACAAGGAGATCCTCTCTGAAAAGCCCAGGCGCTGGCATGCCAAATATCCAGATGGCCATCACGACGCCGAAGTGCTGCTGGTGCATCCGCTCACCCGCCGCCTTTTTCTAGTGACCAAAAGCCCGCAGGGGCACAGCAGTGTGTATGCCTTCCCCGAGCAGCCAGGTGAGGAAAGCCCGATGCTGCTGGAAAAACTGACAGATCTGGAATTCCCGCCCAGGGCCCACCTCGGCAAGCGCCCGCATGATGCCTGCATGGCCACGGCAGGAGCCTTTTCGAGCGATGCCACCCGGCTTGCCATCGGCACCTACAGCTTCATCCATGAATGGACGATGAAGCCCGCAGATTCCCTGAAACAGCTCTCCCCAAGACAGGCACGCATCATCGAACTGCCCGTCCTCCCCCAGATGGAGGCGCTGTGCTATGGGGCCGATGGCGGCACGCTCTGGTTCACCAGCGAACGACTGCCCACGCCCCTGTTCAGGATCCGCCGCCCCTGAGGCCGCCATCCTTTGGCACACACCGCAGCGATGCCTGCCGGTTTGCCGGCCGTGCAACCATCCCCCGCAAGGGCAGGGGAGTTAATTCGAATACACAACAGCAGATTGTTAAAGTCGTCTTGTCTTCCGGCGCTGTCTTTCACAGATTCCAGGCCTGTGACCGTGACACAGGTTGAAAGACATCCTCAAAAACACACATGAAACTGAAACACATCCTGTTCCTTGTGGCGCTCACGGCCGCCACTCCCGTCATCCATCTTGGCGCCGCCGAATCCAAGGCAGCCCCTGCCGGGGAAAGCTCCAAGCCAGCCGCCAAAAAGGCCGCCAAGAACACCTACCCGCTCTACGGCAAGATTGTCGAGGTCACGCCCAAAACCCTGACCATCGTGCGCAGCGACGCTCCCGAGGCCGAACGCAGGCAATATGCGTTCAGTTCCGACACGGAGATCGTTCATGGGGACACTGCGATCACCGTGGATGAGTTGAAGCCCGGCCTCTGGGTCGGCGGAATTTTGAAAAAGTCGGATGGCGACGGCAAGGACATCGTCATCAAGGTGAACACCGGCGTGAAGCAGAGAGGCGGGGAGAAGGCTGCCGCCGCACCCAAGGCCGAGGAGAAACCCAGGCCTGCGAAAAAGAAGGCCAAGGCCAAGGAGGCCGACGAATGATCGCCGGCACGGTTAGGTAAATGAAATCCAGGCGGCGCGGAGAAATCCTCGCCGCCTTTTTTAGTGTTCCGTCACGATCCCCGGCAGCATGCAGTCCAGATCGTCGCGTCAGCGCCGGAGGCTCGCGAGAAGATAGCCGGTTGGTGAAGCGAGGCCCGGCGAGCGAAAACCACCGGACCGGATCAAGCGAGCTGACATTCCCGGCCCCAGGCTGCGCCCTGGAAGGGCGCGAGAAGGCGGCGTTCGGTCAGGGCGGGCTGGCCGAGTTTGGGCAGATGTGATGTGTTGGTCAGCCCATTCCGCCCTTTGCCCCCTTGCCGCAAACCATGACCCCCAGCCTTCGCACCTGCCTTCGAGATCCCATCCCCGAAATCGCCGAGGCCGCCATGCTGCTGCATGCGGCGGTCCAGGCTCACCTAGCTGGCAACGCCAGGCTGGCCCATGAATCGATCCTTCGTGCGAACCTGCCGGTGATCCGCGAATGGACGGAGTCGCTCTGGGGCAGCAACAGCCCCTATGTCCGGTATCGCCCTGTCGAGAACGCGCCGCCGAGCCTTCCCAAGGAGCAACGGGTGAAACTGCGCATGCCCACCACCGCCGAAAAGCAGAGCCTGCATGAGCGTGACGGCTTTCACTGCCGCTTCTGTGGCATCCCCCTCATCCGAAAAGAAGTCCGGGAACGGATCAAGAAGGCCTACCCGGAAGCCCTGCCCTGGGGCTCGAAGAACATCGACCAGCACGCGGCCTTTCAGGCGATGTGGCTTCAGTATGACCATCTCCTGCCTCATGCCCGGGGTGGCGACAACCGCCTGGACAACCTGCTGATCACCTGCGCCCCCTGCAATTTCGGCCGCATGAACTGGACCCTGGACGAGGTCGGCCTGATCGATCCCCGAACCCGCCCGCCCGTTCGCTCCGACTGGACCGGCCTGGAAGAATTTCGATGAAGCCGACGGCAGCCCGGTCACTTCTTCACCGTCGCGGTTTGGGTCAGTCGTCCTGCTGCATCCCGGAAGGTGATCGTGCCGCCTCGGGCCCGGCTGCTGCCGGTGATTCGCCCTGAAGCATCGCGATAGGTCGTCACACCTGAGGAGGATGTGGAAGCGGTCCCCGTGATCCGACCCTGGGCATCCCGGCAGGTCGTTTGGGTTCCGCGGTTGCTGGAAGTGCCCGTCATTCTCCCCTGAGCATCCCGAAAGGTGGTCTTGCCACCGCTCGATGCCGTGGCGCTGCCCGTCACCCGCCCCCGGGCATCCCGAAAAGTCGTCTGCCTGCCGGAGGTGCGGGCCGTGGTCGAGGCCCGGCCCGTCGCATCCCTCAGCGTGGCGTTGTGGCCCGCCAGAGACGAGACCGGATCTGCCCACGCGAAAACAGGCAAGAGAAGAATCAGAACCAGAATCCGCTTCATGGGGATCTTGGACGAGTTGACGATGGAAAACTTCAGCCCTGCGCATCGAAAGGCGGGTTGAAAGAGCCGAACACAGCCTTGTTCCATTCGAAGAGATGGCGCTCGGCCATCGCGGCACGCTCATCCATCTCATTCACCGGTGCAAAACCGCCGCTGGCGAAGTGCACCACCTCAAAAGGTCGGCCTCAAAGAACCGCCATAGATTCACCCCATGAAAACCTTTTCCGAAGCTTTCAGTGGAGTGAAAATCGTCAGCTAAATGTAGGCCGTCTTATGGCAATTCATGCACGGTGTGGGCGTGGATAGTGACCTCTCAGAGAAGTATGCAGCGCTGAAAGGCGGGTGAGTTCGTCTCGTAATCTGTTCGTCCAGGGCACCCCCAATCTATTTAAGAGCAAAGAGCAATACCCGAACAACTTCTTCCGGAAGTTGCCATTGCAGCTCATAGAAGCAATCGTGAGACATGATTTATCTTGACCACAATGCGACCACGCCCGTCCTGCCGGAGGTCCGGGAGGCCATGCTGTCGTATCTGGGTGATGAATGGGGGAATCCGTCTAGCTCGTACCGCTTTGGATCGCATTTGAAGTCGAAGATCGAGGAAGCCCGCGAGCAGGTAGCTGATTTGATCGGGGCGAAGTCACCGCAGGAAGTGCTGTTCACCAGCGGCGGCACGGAAAGCAACAACACCGCTCTGCATGCCGTCATCCACAGCACGGGAAAGACGCATATCGTCACTTCACAGGTCGAGCATTCCTCCGTCCTTAGCTATTGCCGATTCTTGCAGGAGTTCCGGGGCTATGAAGTCACTTATCTGCCGGTGGACCGGGAGGGATTGATCTCCATGGCCGATTTGGAAGCAGCCATTAAGCCGGGCACGGCGCTGGTTTCCCTCATGTGGGCCAACAATGAAACGGGCGTGCTCTTTCCTGTCGAGGAGATAGGCCAGATCTGTCGCAGCAAAGGGGTCCCGTATCACTGCGATGCCGTTCAGGCCGTCGGCAAGCTGCCGATGAAGCTCAAGGACCTGCCCATCGACTACCTCTCTCTGACGGGGCACAAGATCGGCGCTCCGAAAGGCATCGGGGCGCTCTACGTGCAGAAGAAGGCTCCGTTTGTGCCCTTCGTGCTGGGCGGGCATCAGGAACGCTCACGCCGGGGCGGCACGGAGAATGTTCCCAGCATCGTCGGCCTCGGCATGGCTGCGGCCATCGCCAAGAAGAAACTGCCTGCCTACGACGCCAGCGTTCGTCCGCTGCGCGATGCCTTGGAGGAAGGTATCCTTGGCTCCATACCCAATGCCGAGCGCAACGGCCACCCTACCCACCGACTGTCAAATACGGCGAATGTGTTCCTGCCGGGGATGGATAGCGATGCAGTACTTACCTTCCTCGACAGCCATAACATTTGCGCTTCGTCGGGTTCAGCCTGCATGGAGAGCGCAATCACGCCGTCTCATGTGATCAAGGCCATGTCTGGTTCTCATGATCGTTCCTCGGAAAGCATCCGATTCAGCCTTGGTGCGTCAAACACCTTAGAGGAAGTGCAATCTGTTCTTCAGAAGCTGGAACAGCTTGGAGATTTAGTCAGCTAGAGAGGCCATAAGCTGCTCGGCCCCGAAGTTCAGAATAAACTCCGCATAGTGGCTGCTGAAGACATCTCTGAGATAATCCTGAATATCGACGTCTTTCTCCATCTGACGGATTTGGTATTTCCGATTCTTGGTGATGCTGAACAGGAAGATCGTGTGGAAATAGACCGAGCTAATGTACTTCTTCTCGGCCAGCTCTTTGCTTTCTACGCTCAAGGCTCCGAGCTTGCCGTAATGATTACGGAGCACGGTGCTGTCCATGTTAATGTAAACACGCTCAAGATTGCCGTCTCCGGTCATTGCCGGATACATCACAATGGGGAAATCCATCTCAATGCCAGCCTCACCGAGCTGCTCCCAAGTCTTGTACTCCGATGAGCCTTCTTGGGTAGTTTGGTAAACGAGGACGTAATCAGGCAGCCCTGGCGGCTCTTCATCAGGCTCGTCTTTTTTGACCTCTTTAGGCTTGGCGGCTGGCTCAGTGACCTTGAGCCAGAAGCGGCATTCAAAATCCTCCGGCCCACCGAGCTGGGCCTGAATCTCGATGGCATCCCCGACTTTCAGTTCTTCGGTTGCTCCAAAGCCAATCTTAATCGTACCGTCCTTGGGGCTGGATTTGCGGATGTCGATCAGCTTGGTCGGATCACCCACATCACCGGCGGCATTGCCGCCCGTGGATTCGTTTCGTTTAAACTGGAGGATCGACACTTTGAGCTCACCGGGGTCTTCGGAACGGTCAAAGTAGTTGTTCTCCACGTCGGTCGAGAACTGCACGGTCTTCTCGTCCTTTTCTGGGATGGTAATGAAGTTGTCGCCTTTGCCAGTCTTGAGATTGAAAAACGAGGGATAACGTTTGGCCTGGAAAGGCTCCTTGGTTTTGACTGGCTTGGGGTTCTCGGGCCTCTTGTTCTCTTTCTTGGGTGGTTCGTGCTGCTCGATCTTGAAGGTTTGGTTTAGCAGCCTCATCAAGTCCTTGTTGAAGGGCAGGTCTTTGGAGAATGCTTTGAGAAGGTCCTTGGCGTCCCCTCCTTCCACCGAGATGGAGTTCTGGCGGCGCTTATAGACCTCGGCCAGCTCACTTTTGGCAAGGGCGGATGCCACTCGCTTGCGAACTTCGCCGGTATGTTCGCCGGACTTCATTCGATCACGAGACGCCATGAAAAGCTCGCTACGGAATTCGTAGCTCAGGTTGGTACAATCCACATGAATCATCAGGTGGTTTTTCAGCAGCGGCATCTTCAGGGCTCGCGTGATGAATTCAGACGTGAAATGACCGTGAACTTGGCCGTTCAGACTGAAGAGCACCGCCATATCGTCGTGGAAGTACTCCCGCTGAATGTTGTCGCGGGTTTCCTTGACGGTCATCTTGTCCACCTTGGCACGAAAGACATAGGCGGTGATTTTCATCCTGCCGATGTCATGATCCTCGACCTCGACAGACAGTTTCTCTTCCAGGTACTTGTTGTCATCCTTCTCCAGTCGCCGCTTGAGCCCGAAGCAGTCCATTTGAAGCACCTTGTTGTTCGGATAGCGCTTCTCATTGTCCACCAAGTAGATGGGGAGAGCTGGCTCGAAAAGGTATTGGTCGATGGCGCGGCGAGGCTCCTGCGGCAGCGCTCCACGCGTTCCTGGAGGGAGCTGGTAATCGTACAGTTTGATGATCGTGCCCGTTTTGAATTTCCGGTTAGCAAGTCCCACATCGAGTTCGGTGATGGGAAAGCTGGGAATTTTGCCGTCGATCTTCAGATACTCATACCAGGTGTTCTTTTTGGTCTTCGACTCCTGTTCGGTCAGAGGATGCTTTCGCACCAGGGTAAACCCAAAGTCCCCCGTGCCGTCAAACCGCTTGGAGCCAATTAGCTGGTAACGCAAATCTCCGCAAAAAACCAAGGCGCCCGTTCCACCCATGTTGTACTTGCCCTGAACAAAAGGGATTTCGTTCTTGTTTCCCCGAAGGATCGACAAGAAGGTTTGTTCAAAAGCAGAAGGGTGCTGCCCCTCGCCATCATCATAAATCAGCAAGCATGGATGAATCTTGGAGCCGCTCGCAACGATCTGGATCGCTTCAGCTTGCTCTCTCCGCGCTCCGCTAAGGTGCCAGTTTTTAGCCGCCGCTCCAAAAAACGTCTCGATGGCCGCACTCATTGTAGTGGGTGCTTTATCGGAACGTGGATCAATGCCCGCCTCGAAACATAAACGCATGAGCCGCGCGTCGATGGAGTTGGTAACCTTTTCAATCAGTGCCGCTATAGGTGATGCCTGCTGGTTTTCGATTACACCATAGTTGTTGTCATTTTCCCCAAGAGGGTGCCAAGAGACATTGAGCTTCGCGACGAACTCATGAATCTCACGCTCAGATTCAGCACTCAGAGCAGCTTGGAAAAATTGTGCACTCATTCAAACACTCCGCCTCCCGTTATGACTCTGTACTTTTCCTTGAGATTACTCAGATCAACGTCCAATCCGCACCAAAGACAAATTATCTCGGAGGCGATGTCTATGCGGGCTTTGCCAGCAAGCATGCTACCGTCTTGGGGATTCCAGAGTAAGCCTTTCCATGGTTTATCAGACAGCTTTGGTGCCTTCGTCACCGCATCCACCACAGCAATCGATGACACGCCTGCGTCAATTGCCGCCCCAACAGCAGCGGTGACCGCTTTTTGAGCTATCGGGCGCGCAACAATAGGGCCGCCATCCAGCATATTCCGAGAAAACTCCGGCTCGTGACTTTGTGCCTGAAAGTCTCCAATTTGAAGAAGAATGTTCCATCTACGGTTCAGTTCCTGCCAAGCCATTTCAATTTCAGCATCAGAGGGCCTTAGCTGGTTGCTGCTCTTGGTAACTATTTCATGTTTTCCTAGGAGTCCGCGGTTGCACTCATACAAGGTTGGGAGAGTCATAAGCACAGTATCATCCGTGCCAGCCCTTAATGCTTCACCGGTGACGAGAGTGCGTTTGCCGGCTTTATCACGCTTGGTGATGCGAACAACTCTTCCAAAGTAATAGTTTTCTCGCACCAACCTCCGTGTAAGGATCGCAATCGGATCGTCTTCATCTATCACGATATTTGCGCCTTTGTTAGTCTTTACTGCATAACGATTGACATTCGTAAAGAGACGACGCGCCCTCCTGACCCCTTCTTCATCGTCACTGTGGCTAACCAATATCACCGAGATTTGATCGTTGGCATAACGAGTGGGGTCGTCAGCTACCGCTTGCCTCATCGCGGCCAAGCGATGTTGTCCGTCCAATACATAATAGCGTTCTTTACCATCAAACCGAAGGACTCCAATGCCATCGACGCTACCCCCTAAAAAAGCAGCTCCCTCGATCTCGATAGGTGAGAACTTTGGAGATCCACCGTAAACTGCCACAATAAGCGCTCCAAAAAAGCGATCATCATTGGATTTAAGATAGCTCGCTATTTCTGTCGAACGCCCAGAAAGCTCACGCTGGAGAATGTCATCTAGGTCGGGGTTCGGGCGAACTTCTTCGGCGAAATGCAGATACTCCACAGCGTCGCCGAATGGCAGGCGGCAAAGGTAGTATTGCCAAGATCCCATCTGTCCTTTTAGACATGCATAATTGGTTACCTTCATACTTAGTAGAGCCTTCCTTTTAGTTTCAGAATTGAATTAGCCGGAGGTGTAAAGTTATCCTTTATGGCGGATTCGATGGCCGCCACTTCTCCCTTTGAGAACTCGGCAAAGTAAAAGTATACCCAGCTACGGAAGTAGTTGAGGAATTTGGTAATCTTTGGGCGATCCTCCTCAGGCTCCTCGCCCTCTCGTTCATGCAAATAGTCATCGTATCGTGAACGCAGGCCCTTCTCCGCTTTTCCGGCGTAGAATAAATATGAGTGATGGTGAAACAGATCAATTCGACCTTCCACGACAAAAATATATACACCGGGACCTGATGGGATTTTGTCACGATCTCCCCCCTCACTCGTAGATCCAAACTTGACCCGCTCCCACTTTATCTTGCGAAGCGTCTCTACTTGCGAGTCAACCCACAGTTGAGGATAGAGTTTGAATGAAAATGTTCCTAAATCCTCGGCGAGAATGTGGCCGTAGGTGCGCTTATCCTCGGGAACGCTTCCAAAGAGGTTAACCGGATTGGTCATTTTTGACACATCAGGCAAGCTTCGTTTTGAGAAGCTGAGTTTCCAGTCAATGCTCCCACAAGTGTGCGATCTTTTGACCGTCCCCTGGGTTTCACTGCCGCGGTGAGTATGTTTCGACGTCTGGCGGGATCAAGCAATATGCTCAATGGGCCTTCCTGCATCCATGTGAATTGCTTATTGGGATCATTGGGATCGGTTGATTCATACTTCATGGCTTCCTCGAACTTATCCGGATAGGTCTCGTAAAGACGCACCCATTCAAAGGGCGTTTGGAAGAAGCAAAAGGTGCAACCTGAGTTGGTCCTGCCCCATTTCATGAAGGTCGGGAGGCCAAGACCACTGTCTTCGAGAATGCGGATGACACCTTGGTAGTTGATACCAGCTTCTCGAAGTGGATAACGAGTCTTGATGTTCGGCTTGGTGCTAATGTAACCGATTCGATCCTCATCGGCTCGAAGGCCTACATAACTAATGACCGGATCGTCCCCGACATGCGCCTCGAAGGGCTTCAGCTTGAGCATCTTCGTGCACCAGCGGTTCTGCGGTGATGGAAGATAGCCACCGAATACTTTGTGCCAGTGATCGAATCCGGCCTTGGCATTGAGGTAGGTGATCTTGCTTCCGAGTTCTGCCTCCAAGCGAGCGAGATATTCATAGGTCTCTGGCAGTTCCTTCTGCGTGTCGCAGAAAAGGTATTCCATTCCATCCTGCCGAAAATGCTCCAGACCGCGCACTCGACCTGCCATTAGTAGAGCCATGGCGGAGCTGTCTTTGCCTCCTGAAACATTCAGGACGTGGCGGACAGGCTCATCACTGCCAAAGTTGGGGTCAGGGGGCTTCATGAGGAGGAATCCATCATTTCCCAAAGCAACTGGGAAAGGGCGGCTACGGCCAGTTTTTTATCTTTTGGCATCTGAGCCTGCAATTGTTTTCTTAGCATCAATGCTTCTTTTGCCTGCGAGGTGCTGAGGTGAAACACTTGGTCTCGTTCCTCTCCGGTCTTTTGGGTGAGCGCAATGCGCACTGCGTTGTCAGGTGCCTGCGAACCCTCGCCAAAGTGGAGAGACTCGACCCTCTGAAACTGTTTCACTAGAGCAAGAATGCCCTCTCGGAAGGCGGTCTCGTCCTTATCCCTCCAACGTGAAGGAGGAACGCGGGTCACCAGGCTGCCAAGGGCCTCCAACCAAACAGACTCCTCGGTGCCGTTGTCGATCAACTTCAAGCTGAAGGCCCGCAACTCGGGATTCGTCACTCCGACAATCACGGTTTCGGCTCTTTCTGAGATGGCCCGCCTCCACGCTGAGAAATCCACGGCTTTCTCGCCAAACGCTTCCAGAATGATCTCGGTCATGCGCTTCCGGCATTCGGGCAAAGCACGTCTAAGTTCCGAGAGCGATTGGGCTAACTTTGACGCGAGCTTTGAAGCCTCTACCCGACTCACCTCCCCCTTAAATCCAAGCGCTTCGGGGATGGCTTTGAATACTAAAGTGGCCGGCTCCTCGGCCGCCAAAACATGTTTCCGTAGCTCGATGGTCTGCGCACTGAGGTTCTCGGTGTTCTTGGCGTAGTCAGGCAATTCCGCAATCATCAAGCAGATCGGCCGGACAATCGAAAGCAACTCGGTGCGCTCGGTGCGTTCAAGTTTCACCACCTCGGCCAAATGCGTGAGCAACTCTTTCCGCATCCCGTGAATACGGCACAGCTGGAACTCAAAGGTGTCCGGTGCCTTAACGAGGCGCATCTTCAAAAACTCCTCCACATCACTGACAAAGCGGCCATCTTCATAGATGGCGAGCTCTGCCTCGTGCTGAACATAGATGGCCACGAGCAGGATGGGGATTAACCCATCGCGCATGCCAAAGGGCGGGCGGCGAAGCTCGTCAATAATTCGATCCACGCGGATTCGGGCTTCCGGTTTTCTCTCCAGCATCTGAATGACATGCTCCAATGCCGGGCGCAGATGCAGAGGATCTTTGTCAGGGAACTGAATGCTCCAGCCATGATTCCTTTCGGCATGGATGCCGGATTCCTTCAGCACAGAGAGATACAGTGACTTCTCCGGCGGAGCCTTGTCTTCAGGAAGGCCAAGATGGGGATCGTCTCCATGGTTCAACATGAGTTCAAACAACCTCTGGCGGGCTGCGGCGGCGGCAGAACTCAGCGTATTGCGATTCACCAGCTCGTTGTGAACTCTCGGGGCATTCGGGAAAAGGCTATCACAGAGCTTCGACAGGTAAGATTGCAGCGAACCACCTCGCCCGAGGTCTTTCACAGGCTTGGAGTTGTAGAACCAGTGAATGCCGGATTGCTTCTCCTGCGAAAGCTCGCGGAACCCCACAAAACGATGAAGTGCATTCTCCAAGGCCTGATTTGCATGAGCGATCTGCCGGGAAACCTCCTCAGCAGCGAAGCGGTCGTCCTTTAGTTCGGGCGTGTGACGCTCGACATGATTCCAGCGCTCCAGATTCACCAAGAAGCCGTTCAACACCTCCAAGGGCTCGGTCACTCCAAAAAGGACCTGCGGGTTTACCGGCATCGTGGCAATCACCTTTTCCGCCCGTTTCCGTTGCTCATCGGTTTCACTCAAAACGATAACCATCAGGCCGTCGGCCGGGTGCTCGGGTTGGAAGGCATCAGCATCCGCTGTCAGCTCATCGGGCGAGCAGTAACGAAGAGTGAAGTGCCGAAGGTTGCCCGTCTGAATGTAGTGGGCGCGGGCGACAACCGGTCTGGCATCAAGCCTCGAACGAAGCAATTCGCCCATGCTGGAGATTTGCTGGATAGACTCGGACGCTTTCGCCAACTCGTGCTCCAGGTTCACACTCGTGTGCGACCACAGCGCATAGCCTCGCCTTGCTCCTCGGAAGAAAAGCAGATTTTCCTTCTTCAGCCTCGCGACTGCTGCTTTGAGGCCATCGGGATTGCCCAACGCAAGAGCAAGAAGCTCATCGCTCGGGAGAAGATCTGCGGTGGAGTCGATGGTGTTCAGCACCCCAATTGTCTTCAGCACACGCAGCTCCAGTTCACGCCCGGCGGGGAAGCTCCGAATGACGGCATCAATATGACTCCAATGGCTGCGGAAGCTTTGCGCGCTAAGACGGCTTCCAAAATTCTGAGCAATGAAATCGTAAAACTCGGGCAGCCTGTAGATGAAGCTCAAAGTGGCCTCGTTCTGCGCGAAGTCCTGCAGTGCATGGGGCTCGGATGAAAGCAGGAAGCTGAACAGCGAGCGCTCATTCTGCCCGAAGCGCCGGAAAAACTTCGCGAGCACCGGAAGAACGGTGGGATGCAGAGGATACAAGCTGGGGGCAAGCTCAACGAGTGCACCTTTTCCGGCATTGGCACCAAACAACCCAAGATCGACTGCCGCCCGCATGTCGGCATGAGCCTCCGACTTCCATCCACGAGGACACTCATCCTCTTTCACATTCAAAGCCGCGCTCAACAAAGCGGCGACCTGACTCAATGGCTGAGCAAAGACGATTTCCTCGAAACGCTCTGCCACCTTTTCCCACTCGCGCTGGGCCTGTTCGGACAGCTTGTCTGCATAGGTGCTGAAGCCCTGATGAAGAAGCCCCACGGTAAACAGGCAGTTATCTCCGCTGCGGGATGATGCCTCACCCAACTGCTGAAGGAAGTAAACGTCCTGCTTCTCCGGGTTGAGCGCGGAGTATTCGAGAAACTTACCCAGCTCATCAATGATGACGAGCACTCCATCGAAGAGGTCTTGCTGGCGAAGTTCCGCCGATGCCTGCATCAGCAACGCGATCACTCGCTGGTCGAGATTGGACTTGGGAGCAGCAAGTGTTTCGTCCACCGCAGCTCTGACCTTGAGTTTCTTCCGGCCGTCGATGTTCTGGCGGAGCGAATTCGACAGGGCTGATAGCAATGCCATGGACATTTGCTGGCGGGAACCCGTGACCAAGACAGGCAGGAATCCGCGACGAGAACGCGGAAGCCCCATGTCCGCCGGGAGCGCCCGCAGGTGCTTGGGTAGATCAGAACTGTTTGGAGAGAGCAGGTTCGCCAGCAACAAGGCGAAGCTTGATTTGCCTGAGCCGAAGTCACCCGTGACACGCCATGAGCGCTGACCGGAAACAGACCGAGTCCCTTTCAGAAGGCGGGAAAGGTTTACCCGCGTGTCATGAGTCAACACATACCCCCCGAGAGCCTCTGGATCACGGAAGTCACGCTCAAGCTGAGCCGAGCGGAGGAAGCGGGGGCTAATTCGTAGAATGCTGTTAATAGAGCGCGATGCCATCAGTCGGAGACGTAAATGTTTTCAAGGAAGTCGAACGCATCTGCTTTGGCGGAGCGGGTCACCTGCTGGAGCGTCGCAGATTCTTGGAACACAAGAGCTCCATTCGTGGTCTGCTTGATCTGATCGAGGTAATGGCGGACGGCGGATTCCGGCAGTTTGAAGACCTGTCCGGGACTTCCTTCTCCCACCGCCACCGCACCAAACGAGATGGTTTGCTCGTTGGCGTGTTGGTTCTGCCAGAAATCGTTCAGGCAGTAGGCAAAGAGGGCGGGCGAAATGCTCGGCTTCTCCTCGACGGCGAAGGAGAAGATCAATTCTCGCTGGCCGGTTCTAATGTTCGTGCGTTCACCGGAGCGGCGTAGCAGACCCAGCTCTACAAATGGGCTATCCAGATTATCCTCGGCAACTTCGCCTTTGCGGCCTCGTGTGGGGATGTAGGTATTGATGAACACTCGCAGGCCGTCCTCATTCGTCCGGTCGGAGAGGCTCTGTGACTTCGCAGGGAGGTTCTTTTTCAGGAAACCGAATGCCTCGGCCTCTGTGAACTCAGCGCGATGCCAGTGGTTGAGCATCTGAACCCACTGGTAAATGGGGCCAATGGTGTTGGTTGCAATCTTCCAATGCAAAAGCCAGAGGGTTGCGGGATGCTCCAAATACTGATCGTAGCCATCATGGCCGAGCAACTCTTGCCCGAAGGAAGTGACTGCGTAGCCTTTGGACTCCCCCTGCGATTCGATAATTCCAGCAGTCTCCGCCCAAAAACGAATGGAGCGAACCATGTTTTTACCCACTCCAAGCCGGACCATGGCGTCGTCCTCGTCGCTAAACAGCTTCGCGTTTCGTCCATCGCTCAAGTGCTGCACAGCTTTGGGTAGCCATGCATACCGGCAAACGAAGGTTTCGTGACCTGAATAACGGTAGTTTGTCGGAGGAGCTGGCATGTGAATATGATCATATCCAAGCAGGGGATGCTTTGGATCGCAAGAAGACGAGACAAACACGGACCAATTTGGGTGCTACGTAAGAGCGGGGAGCTGCTCTTTGTCTACCGCTTAGGATCTACCTGCCCCACCCGGAGGTTTCGCGTTTCATGTGGGCTGGGGCGCTTGGGTGCGGTGTCGGCCATGGCAGAGGAGGCTGGCGGTGCCGGCCAGGGCGAGTACAAGGGCGGGTGCCGAGGCCCCAAAGGCCAGGGCGGTTGAGGCGGTGAGGAAGTAGAGGATGGCACTGACCACGAGGGGGTGGCTCGGCCCTGAGAGGGATGAGGCGACGGAGCTGCGGGAGCGGTCGTCTGGTTGAGCTTGATGGCGAACGGTCAGACGCCTGAGCAGGCGCTGGTGCCAGGGGCGGCGACGGTTGGTCATGGCTGCTTGCCCTCCTCTTCACGCAGGATCTGGTCGAGGGGCTTGGCGTCGTCGGCCTGGGCCTGGGCGTCCATCTGGCCGCTGGCCTTCATCCGGGAGGCGCGGACCTTGCGGGCCATGGCGCTGCCTGTGGTTCGGATGCCCTTAACGCAGAATCTGACGTTGCCGCTCAGATGCGCGTCCATGTGCAGGGCGGCGGCCGAGGCGATGGCGTCCTGGTTGGCCGCGAGGAACAGGAACTCCCAGCCTTTTTCCTCGCGGTAGCGGCGGATGAGGTCGCTGATGGCACTGCTGGTGAAATGCCGGGAGGCGTTTTCGAAACCGTCGGTGAAGACGGCGACGATGACCTTGGCAGGTTTGTCAGCCTCGGCCAGGGCCTCGATGCGGCGGTCGGTCTCCTGAACGGTGCGGCCGATGGCATCGAGCAGGGCGGTGCTGCCACGGGGCACGTAGGTGGCGGCGGTGAGCTGCGGCACCTCGGGCAGGTCACGCGCGGCGACGGGCACCTCGTAGGCGTCATCGAACTGCACCAGGGTGAGGCGTGCCTGGCCGGGAACGGTGAGCTGGGCGGCGAGGAAGTCGTTGAAGGCGCTGACGGCGGCCTCCTGCATGGGCTGCATGGAACCGGAGCGGTCGAGGATGTAGACGATTTCAGAGAGGAGCGGGTTCATGAGGCCACCACTTTCACCCAGGGGGTCGGACATTCGTGGGGGTGGGGGTCCAGTTTTTTTTTGAATCGGAGGGAGAACCTGCTGCGGTGGCGCAAGACTGCGCTTCACCTCCGGCTCCGAGCCAGCGGGGCGCGGGTCTGCCATGCTCTCGAAACTCCAGGGTCGCTCACGCCAGCAGGGCTGGCTCAGGAAAGCGGCAGCACGGCTGCCGCAGTCCATGGGGGGAAAGACCCTGCCGCACCGGGGGGTCGGACAAAGAGGGGGTGACAGGGTGGAAATTTGAGTTTCCTGTTGGGTCCATGCCGAAGCCCGCCCCTGCCCGCCGTCTCCGCCAGGATGCTCCCGCCGCCGCCTTTCGTTCCGGGGTCAGCCGCCCGGCCATGTGGCGTGTGCTGGAGATCCACAAGATCCTCCGTGCCGGCCGCTATCCCAACTGCACGTCGCTGGCGCAGGAGATCGAGGTCACCCCGAAGACCATCCAGCGGGACATCAGCTTCATGCGCGACCAGCTCGGCCTGCCGCTGGAATACCACCCGATCAAGCACGGCTACCACTACACCCAGGAGGTCCATGAATTCCCCATGCTGCACCTGTCGCGCTCGGACCTGGTGGCCCTGTTCCTGGCGCGTCATGCCCTGGAGCCCCTGCGTGGGACGCGGCTGGAACGCATGCTGGCCGACAGCTTCAGCAAGATCGCCGAGGCCTGCCCGGGCGAGGTGTCGATTGAATGGCACGAGCTGGACGATGCCTTTTCGGTGAAGGCTTCGGGAGTGCTGCCGGCGGACGTGACCTTGTTCGGCGATTTGCTGGACGCCATCCGAGGCACGCGGGAGGTGAGCTTCGACTACCACAAGCTCAGGTCCACCCGGCCGGAGCGACGCTGTGTTCAGCCGCATCACCTCGGCCAGATCGAGCATGGCTGGTATCTGATCGCCTTTGATCCTGCCCGTGAAGCGATGCGCACCTTTGCCCTGCAACGCGTCTCCCGCCTCGAAATCCACAAGGCCAGGTTCACACGCCAGGCCGGGTTCAACGCGCGCGATCATCTGGGCGGCGGCTTCGGCGTCTGGAGCTATCCCGGCGAGCAGAGCCGCAGACACGAGGTGCAGATCCGGCTGGAGGGCTATGCGGCGCGGGTGGTGGCCGAGCGGCAGTGGCATCCGACCCAGGCCATCCGGAAACTCAGGGCGGATGGCAGCCTCATCGAGTTTCAGGCTGACCTCGCCGGCCTGGAGGAGATCACGCGCTGGGTGCTTAGCTGGGGCAGCAAGGCCCGGGTGATCGGCCCGCCCGAGCTGAAGAAACGCGTGAAGGAGGAGCTGGTGAAAATGACGGACGTGGGCTGATCCAGGCCGGCATGAGCGGTGAACGCGAGGTCCTGGGGTTCACACTCGCTGCGCTCATTTCACCCCAGGCTATTGTCTTTCGAGCCTCCGGCTCGGAGGAACCAAAGACATGCAGCCTCGTGTCAAAGTGACAACAGCCGGAGGCTTAATGGTCAAGGGGACGAGCATGGCGGGCATCCGGCCGTTGGAGAACACATCCTCTGCAATGGGTAAAGGCTTTCCCCCGGGAATTCTTTGTGCCTTGTGTTTGGTCAGGCTTGGAAGTTTGCATTCAACGTCCATGCTTACTCAAGGCTTCGGCCCGATTCCACGTTTCCCTCTGACATGATCACCCTGACCATCAATCCCCGGACTGGCGAGGATGTGTATTCACTCCTCACCCAAAAAGAAAAAAGCCTGCGAGGCGGGCGCACAACGCTTGTGCGTCACGGGCCGAAGCGCAAGGACAAGGAGAAGTGGGTCCACTCGACCTACAAAGGCTGGATCCAGTTTCAAAGATGCCTCGGGGGCGTGGTGGTCGCCCAGGTGAAGTCACGCGACCCGGAGTCCACCTGGCAGCTTCTGAGCGCCTTCATCGGCTACATCAACCGTCACTTCCGGACTCAGATCACCGGGATTCATCTTCAGTACGGGGATGATGAATGAGTCAGGCCGGCAAGGACAAGGTGGAGCCTCGTCCCTGACGGCTGGGTCATGGCGGTTGCCCAGGGTTTGGGCAGGGTTCTCGCGTCCTGCCAAAACAGCGGCGGCAGCAGCCGCTTTGGACTGCGGCAGCCTGCTGCGGTGGCCGAAAACTCCGCTTTGCCACCAGCCTCCGAACCATCGGGGCGCAGATCCGTCACGCCATCGAAAGTCAAGGGTGGTTCACGCCAGCAGGGCTGGCTCAGGAAAGCGGCAGCAGGGCTGCCGCAGTCCATGTGGAGAGCCTGCCGTGCTGGACGATTTCAAAGCTCGGAAGTTCAGCGTGCCTGCGCCGGCGTGTTGCTCATCTTGCGGAGCAAGATGGCTAGTGCGCTGTGAAGCGTCACGATCCTCCGGGGTGGAAGACCTCGGCCATCTGGAACCGTGTTCCAGGTGAGAACTTGA
>JABARQ010000027.1 GCA_019186985.1 Prosthecobacter sp.
CCGCCTCGCGGCGACGCAGTTACTTCAAGTTCTCACCTGGAACACGGTTCCAGATGGCCGAGGTCTTCCACCCCGGAGGATCGTGACGCTTCACAGCGCACTAGCCATCTCGCTCCGCGAGATGAGCTCGACGTCCGGCAGGCTCAACCATCCACGATCCCCGGACATGCTGATTTCCAGCCTAGCTTTCCGCTCATCTTGCGGAGCAAGATGGCACGTTGCTGACGCCGCCCTCGCTGCCTGTCGATGATGTTCCATTCAGAAAGCCCCATCCTCCAGGGGCTTCCTCTCCTCAGTCCTCCTGACGCAGCTTCTCCTCGGCCTCCAGGTCGAAGAGGAACTCGAAGTCGCTCTTCTCCAGGCTGCGGGCGAAGCCGCCCTCGCCGAGGATGTTGGCGGACATGAGCTGCTTCTTCTGCTGCAGCAGCATGATCTTCTCCTCGATGCTGTTTTTTGTGATCATTCGATAGGCCATGACGGGCTGGGTCTGGCCGATGCGGTGGGCGCGGTCGATCGCCTGGGCCTCGACCGCCGGGTTCCACCAGGGGTCGTAAAGGATGACGTAGCTGGCGGCGGTGAGGTTCAGACCGCTGCCGCCGGCCTTGAGGCTGAGCAGGAAGACGCAGGCGTCCTCGTCGTTCTGAAACTGGTCCACCACCTCGCTGCGGTTCTGGGTGCTGCCGGTGAGCCAGTAATAGGGGATGCTGAGCTCCTGCAACCGGTCGCGCAGGATCTCCAGCATGGAGACGAACTGGCTGAACAGCAGCACCTTGTGGCCCTCGGCATGCAGCTCCTCGATGAGTTCCAGGGTGGCGGTGAGCTTGGCGCTCTCGGCAGCGTGGTTCGCGGCGTTGGCAAGCTGCGGATGACAGCAGATCTGGCGCAGCCGGGTCAGGGCCTGCAGCACGGCGAAGCGCTTGCGCGTCAGCACCTCGAAGCTGGTGCTGGTGAGCAGCAGGTGCTGGGCGCGGGCCAGCTCCTCCTTGTAAAGCTGCGCCTGCTCCGGGCTCATCTCGCAAAGCATCGCCTCCTCGCTGCGAGACGGCAGGTCACGGGCGACCTGACTTTTGGTTCGGCGCAGCAGGAAGGGCCGAAGACGGGCTCCGAGCCGTTCGCTGGCCTTCTCGTCCTTCCGGCGGTCGAAGTTGCGCGTGAAGTAGGCGCGGTCGCCCAGGGCGCCGGGCATCGCGAAGGTCATCAGGCTCCAGAGGTCGAGCAGGCGGTTCTCCAGCGGCGTGCCGGTGAGGGCGAGGCGGTTTTCCGCCTTCAGCCTGCGGGCAGCCCGGGCGGCCTGGGAGTCCGGGTTCTTGATCTGCTGCGCCTCGTCGATGATGACGGCGAGCCACTTCACGGTCTCCAGATAATCAATGCAGCCGCGCATCTGGGCGTAGTTCATGACCAGGATCTGGACGTCGGACTTCAGGCGGTCGAGGTTCAGCTCCTCCTTGTCACGCAGGATCTGCACCCGCAGGCCCGGGGCGGCCTTGGCAAACTCGTTCGCCCAGACATCGAGCACGGACTTCGGACACACGACGAGGCAGGGCCAGGCGTTGCGGAAACGGCCGCGCAGCCAGAGGACCCAGCTGATGCTTTGAATGGTCTTCCCAAGGCCCATGTCGTCGGCCAGGATACCGCCGAACTTGTTCACGCTCAGGTAGGCGAGGAAATGATAGCCCTCGATCTGGTAGGGCCGCAGCGTGACGCTCAGTCCTTCGGGGGGCGGCGGCTTCTCCTCCAGGCGCGCCTGCTCCATCCGCTGGGTGATGTTCTGCCAGGCCCGGGGATTGATCACCTCCTTGGCCTTGTCGCCCGCGAGCTGCCGCCAGTGAAGCTGATGCAACTCATCCGTGGGCGAGTCCAGGTCGATGCCGAGCTGGTCCATGAGGGCGATCTGCTCCTCGGTGAGTTCCAGCTTCACCCGCCGCCAGGTGCCGTCGGCGAGCTGCACAAAGCCGCCCTTGGCAGCCACCAGCTTGCGGATTTCCGCCGCCTTCAGGTCCGCTCCCTCGATTTCAAAGATCATGCGCAGGTCAAACCAGTCGATGATGGCGGTCTGCGTGGCTTCAAGCCGGACGCGGGCGATCAGAGGATCGGCCAGGATGGTCTGCAGGCGGTCGTCCGTGGTCAGGCTGACACCGCCGGGCAGGCTGAAGGCCCAGGAATTGAACTGGTCGGGGAAGGCCTTGGTGAGGCGCACACGATAGCCCTGCGCCTCGATGTCCCAGGTGGGATGCAGGTTGCGGATGTTCGTCTCCGCCACCTCCAGCGCCGCACGATCCCGGCAGACAATGGAATCATCATCAGGAGCGCTGTGATCGAGCACCGGTGCCCAGCCTCCCGGACCGAGGCGTTCGCGCAGCCTGCCGTCCGGACTCACGGCCTCGGCCTGGAAGGTGGCGTATTCAATGTTGGAACCCGGGGCCTTCTTCTGGCAGGCGGCGCGGATCTTCACCTCCAGGGACTCATGCTTCACCCGGCTGGCGATGCTTGGCGGCAGGGGCAGGCCGATCTTCTCCAGAAATTCGATGCCCTCCTGGGAGGTCAAAGCCGCCAGCGGGATGCTCAGGGCGCCGTCGATCTTCGAATCATCATGCATCCAGCGTGGTCCGGAAAAAACGGTGTCCTCGCCCAGGTAGAGCGTCTCAGAGCCATGCATCACGCGCAGCGGCCCCTTCGGCGCTTCGCCAGCTTCGGTGACCAGGCTGAGCTTCAACTGATTGACCTCCAGGTCCTCCACGGCCTGCCACTTCAACATCGTGGAGGAATGCTTGAAGGCGTGCTCATCAAGGGTGACCAGACGGCTGGCCAGCGCCGGCTGCTGGAACAGGCTGCCCAGCCACTGCCCATGGACGTCCAGGTCAAAACGGCAGACGTCCGCCGCAGCGGCCGAAGACTGACCGAGGGCGGACAAAAGCAGCAGCTCAGCCTCTGGCGGCACCAGCAGCCCCCCCCTGGACTGGGCTTCCTCCAGCTCGCGCAATTCCGCCCCGGTGATGGAGTGGTAGCGCTCCTGGTCGTCAAAACAGCCCTGAAGGCGGGCCTCGCCAGGGGTGATCAGCAGGCGCAGGTCGCCTTTCCGGCGCAGGCCGTCGCCGAGGCCGGAATCATCCCGCAGCAGGCGGCGGATTCGCTCCTTCCAAAGGGGGACGGTGCGTTCCTGACGCCACTCACGCAGACGCTCACGGACAGCGGTCAGGTCGGCGACATTGCGCAGAAAGCCGGGGATGGGCAGCCCGCGGTCCGTCAGGGCCAGCGCCACATAATCCCAGAACCCTCTCAGCGTCGTGGGCGCCTCCGGCCAGAGCGGCAGCGGATCGACGCTCTGAATGGTCCACTTGGGGTGCAGGCGGACCATGTCGTGGTCATAAATGGTGCCAGTCTGCTGCACGCGCTGGAAGCGCTTCTCCACCTTGCTCAGGTAGGCGTCCTCCTCGGGCGTCAGCTGACGGGCAAGGCGTTTTTCGATGACCTCCTGGAAGGGCACCTCCAGGTCCGCCGGCTTGAAGGCGGCCGGATCACGACGGGCCTTGCGTTCGATGGCGATCAACACCGCCGCCAGGGCCAGGTTGTGAAGGACACGGTCCTCGATGTCGGTCTCCCCCTGCCAGGCGCCGTCTTCAAAAACCCAGCGTGCATTGACGCTATGCTCGTCCATCCGCACCTCGGCCAGGGCCTCCCCGGCGGTGAGGTCAAGCCCCCGCACGGAATCCGCCTCCACAAGCTGCTCCGCCTCGGCGCGCAGGCGGGGTTCACAGCCGGAAAGAAGCGAGGAAATCTGGGAAAGGAGGTCGGACATGTGCGTCGAAATCCCCCAGAAACCAGGCGGCATTGGAGGAATCGGAACCCATAGCACAAAGCCTCCCCGGCTGCCAGTCTTGTGTCGTGAAATCTGCCCGCTGCATTTGACCGACATCCAGTTAGGCAGCCGCCGCACTGCACCAGCCTTCCTTTCACACCCACCATCGCCCCTTGACTTCCCTGGGGAGAGCCGCCAACCTCCGCCCCCCTTTTCCCCCCTCCGTGCCATGGCCCAAGAAACCTCCCTGCTCCTGCTCAAGCCCGACTGCGTCGAAAAAGCCCTCAATGGCGAGGTCCTGCGCCGCCTGGAGGCCGAGGGTTTCCGCGTACGCGGCATCAAGATGATCCAGCTCACCGACGAGATCCTCAAGGAGCACTACGCCCACATCGCCGACAAGCCCTTCTTCCCCGACGTCGCCGGCTTCATGAAAAGCAAGCCCGTCATCGCCATCGCCCTCGCTGGTGAAAACGTCATCGCCCATGTCCGTGACCTGCTCGGCCCGACGGACTCCAAGGCCGCCCCCAAGGGCACCATCCGCGGCGACTATGGCAGCGACAAGATGACCAACGTCGTCCACGCCTCCGACTCCCCCGAAGCCGCCGCCGTCGAACTGCGCCGCTTCTTCAAGGAGGGCGAAATTTTCAGCTACTGATCCCCGGACAGCCCCGGATAGCCGATTTCACCGGTTGACGAACCGGGAGTGTCGGTTAATCTCGCGACCCTTTTCCCCCGAAACCTACAGCCCAAGCACCTTATGGCCAAAGTTTGTCAAGTCACCGGAGTCACCGTCACACGTGGCCATCACATCCATCGCAGCGGTAAAGCCAAGAAAGAAGGCGGTATCGGCAAGCACATCACCAAGCGTGTGAAGCGCGTCATCCTGCCGAACCTGCGCACCAAGCGCATCTGGGTTCCTGAGCTGAACAAGTTCGTCACCGTGAAGCTCACCGCCCGCGCCCTGAAGACCGTGAACAAGAACGGCGCCTTCAAGGTCCTCAAGGAAGCCGGCCTGATCTGATCAGGCTCTCATTTTTCACCCCCCAAAACCACCTGAAGGCAGGCCGAAAGGCCTGCCTTTGGCGTTTCTTGGGGAGAACAGCCCGCATCCTGCGAGGCGCCACCCTGGGCTTGCGTTTCCTGTCCCCGCTGGCAAAGAAACCCTCCCTTTTTCCAACCTCTTTCCCCGACCGACTATGAACCTGACTCGAACCGCCTACGGCACCTGGAGTGGTGGCCGCTTCATGCACTACGGTGAACAGCTTTCCGAGGAGCACTACATGCAGCTCATGCGCGACTCCTTCCACAAGGGCGTCCGCACCTTCGTCACGGCGGATGTCTATGGCGTGGGCCGGGCCGACGCCCTGCTCGGCGAGGCCCTGAAGGACATCCCCCGTGAGGAATACTGCCTCGTCGGCATCGTCGGCCACGACATTTATGAAGGCATCCGCCAGGGCTCCCGAGGCTACCCCCGCTTCACCGACCCCTCCCTGCGCGGTCCCGACAAGTATTACGACTACCTCAAGATGGCCACGGAGAAGAGCCTCGAACGCTGCCAGAGCTCCAAATTTGACCTGCTCATGCTGCACAACCCGGACAGCATCAGCTACACCAGCGAAAAGGTCTGGGACGCCTTCACCCGCATCCGTGACGAAGGCATGACCGACCGCCTCGGCATCGCCCCCGGCCCCGCCAACGGCTTCACCCTCGACATGATCGAGTGCTTCGAGCGCTATGGCGACCGCATGGACTGGGCGATGATCATCCTCAACCCCTTCGAACCCTGGCCGGGCCAGCACGTCCTCGCCGCCGCCGAAAAGAACAAGGTCGACATCCTCGCCCGCGTCGTTGACTACGGCGGCCTGTTCCATGATGACGTGAAGCCCGGTCATAAGTTCCGTGACGGCGACCACCGCACCCATCGTCCGGGCGAGTGGATCGAGCACGGCGTGGAGCGCCTGGAAAAAGTCCGCCCCATCGCCCAGAAGCACGGCCTCAGCATGCTGCAGCTCGCCTGTCTCTGGACCCTGGGCAACACCGCCGTGAAGAGCGTCGTCCCCACCCTCATCCAAGAACATGGCGAAGGAGCCCGCAGCATCGAAAGCAAGCTCGACGACCTCGCCGCCCTGCCCGAACAATGCCTGAGCCGCGAGGAGATCGAAACGATCCGCCAGATCGGCGACAACACCGGCTGCATGGCCCTCAAAGGTGCCAGCAACCGTCATCCCGCCGACATGGAGCCCCGCGCCGACGAATGGGCCATGCGCGATGACCTCGTCAGCCTCGCCGGCCGCTACGGTCTGGAATGGGCCTGGTAAGGTTCGCGTGGCAAGGCAATGACCGCGTTTTCACAGACGCCCCTCAGGGCGTCTGTGAATGTGTCGTGGTTGGCTGCAAGAAAATGACCAAGGTTCAGGGAGCCAATGTCCAAGGAAGGCCCGAATTTCCCAGGATGAAGGCCTCACCGAGCGGCGGATCCTTCCATGCGGTCATGAGATCAAGTTCAAGCCCCCTTGGGCACCCTCGCGCCGACCAACCTTGGTATCTTGGGGCATTCCTTGGTCATTGGAGCCTGGTCATTGACCCTTTCCAATCCCGACCCGCTTGAACCTTGGTGTCTTGGGTCATTCCCTGGTCATTGGAGCTTGGACATTGATCCTTCCACCCTCGTCTCACGGATTCCCCGGCTCAAATTTGATCGAGTAAAGATCCGCGTCCTTCAGCGCAAAACGCAACCTTACGGCCTTGCCGGCCAGCGAGCTGACATCGCCGCCGTTCTTCCACACAACGGTGCGCTGAAGCGAATCGCCAAACTGCTCCTCGCAATCCGCCAGGCTGAAACCAGGGAGGGCCATGCCTTCCGCGTCCTGGATTTCCACCCGCACCCCACCGGCGACGGAGCTGGCAAAGTTCAACGTCAGCATCCTGCCGGTGAAGGTCAGTGGTTTAGTGATCAACTCGCCGCCGCTCATCGGCGCATGGATGGACACAAACCCGTCCTGTCGAAGCGTGTAGCGGCGCAGGACGCTGCTTTTGCCCGTCCAGTAGCTCTCGGTCGCATACAGGCTCAGCTCATCGGGCGCCCCCTCCAGCGCCGACCTCGTCTCCACCAGATGCCAGGCGATGTATTGATGACCATAGTTCCAGGTGCCTGGCCGCTCGATGCCCGGCGGCAGGAAGGCCTCGTTCCAGCGCTTGAAATTCACACCGTCACGGCTGGCCATGAACAGACCCTCCGTCACCGCCATGCCGTAGCGGTCGCTGGCCTTCGAACGCCATTCGCGATGCTCGCGCTCCGGCAGGGAGCGCAGGCTCTCCGACCAGCCGCGCTCCACATACCGCGTTGGGAAACCCAGCAGCAGGTGCGGCGCACGGGCATAAGGCTTCACCTGGTTGGTGTAGAGCTGCTCGCTGGGGGAATCCACATAGGCCAGGTCATGTGGGTTTTCCCAGTGCAGGAAGTCCTTCGAGGTGGCCGTGCGGATGGCGCGATCGCCCGCCGGCTTCCAGTTTTTCTCATCCGTCACTCCGCCCGTGAAATAGCGCCAGTAGGCCCGGTAGAGCCCGGCGCTGGCATCCCAGAACGCCAGGTTTTGGGAGTCAAAGGCCCCGTCGGTGATCACCGGCTTCTCCTGCATCGGCGACCAGCGAAGGCCGTCCGGCGAATGGAAGGCGAGCAGGCCCTTGGGCGAATCCGAGCGCACGATGGCCTTGTAGCGCGACTCGGGTTTCGCGGCGGGATTGTCATCCTTGAACACGGCGATGTGCCCCGGATCAGGCTTCGCGGCCCCCATCATTCCGGGCGCCAGCACGATGTTGTTGGCCTTCGACCCCTTGTATTCAAACAGACCCAGCTCCGGCTTGCACCAGTGGATGCCGTCCTCGCTTTCCGCATAGCAGGTGAAGAGCGGATGCTCGCCCGTGTTCACCTTGCCGGCTGTCACCGTCAGCTGCCAGGCCTTGTAATACATCCGGTATTTGCCGCCGTCGCGGAAGACGCTGTGGTAGCCGGTGCCGCTGCCCTCCCAGGGAGCGTCATGGGTGAGGGCGACCTCCCGCGGCTGCGGTTGATGCAAACGTTGTTCGGCCCTGCCCGTCAGGCTGCCGATGAGGTGATCGTCCACGAAAAGCTCACGCCGGGAGCCCATCGGAATGACATCAGCGGCGAGGAGCGAAGTGGCGGACGCAAGGAGGAGCAGGACTCGTTTCATGGGCGGAACTACGCAGGAATCAGCTCGCGGCTTGCCGGTTCCAGCCTGGTCCCAGAACGGGACTTCCAGGCCCGCCCCCGCCTGCCGGACGTTGTCGAACAGACGGCTGGCAGCCTTGTTTTGCCCTTGCGCGCCAACGGGCCAGCGGCATCCTCCGCGCCCCCTTTCTTCCCATGTCTGATCCCCAGCGCACCACCGTCGGCATCGATTTCGGCGGCACCTTTGTGAAAATCGGCGTCTGCCGCGGCGGCGAGCTCCTGTTCACCGACGAGCCCATCCCGACCTCCAGCTACGCCGGCCCCGCCGCCCTGATCACCGAAATGGCGGCGCGTGTGGAAAAGCTCCGCAAGGCCTACCCGGACATCTGCGCCATCGGAGTCGGCGTGCCCGGCCTGGTGGACTTCGAGCACGGATTCATCCACATCCTCACCAACGTGCCCGGCTGGAAGCATGTGCCGCTGAAGGCCATCCTGGGTGAGAAGACCGGACTTCCTGTGGTGGTGGAAAACGACGCCAACGCCATGGCCTGGGCCGAGTTCCGCTACGGGGCCGGACGTGGCCTGAACAACGTCGTCGCACTTACCATGGGCACCGGCATCGGCGGCGCGCTCGTCCTCAACGGCCAGATGTATCGCGGCAGCGGCTGCGCGGCCGGCGAGGTCGGCCAGATGAGCATCGACTGCGACGGCAGGGCCGGCCACTACGGCAACCTGGGCGCCCTGGAAAAATACACCGGCAACAAGGAGATCGCCGAACACGCCGTGCAGCGCTACGCCGAGGCCCACATCACCAAGAGCGTGGAGGACTGCACGCCCAAGAAGATCGCCGAGGCCGCCAAGGCCGGCGATGACATCGCCCGCCAGGTCTGGGACGAGATCGCCGACTGGCTCGGCACCGCCATCTCCAGCATCGCCTGGCTGCTCAATCCGGACGCCTTCATCATCGGCGGCGGCGTGGCCCAGGCCGGCGACCTGATCTTTGACCCCCTCAAGCGCAAGGTGCAATCCATACTCAGCACCGTCGTCTGGGAACGCCTGCAGATCCTGCCCGCCAAGTTCAGCAACGAGGCCGGCATCATCGGCAACGCCGCCCTGGCCGCCGACGCTGTCTCGGCGTAAGCTCCCCTCATGGACCTCGCCACCGAATCCCTCATCCAGGCCGCCCTCGCGGAGGACATCGGCCCTGGCGACGTCACCTCGGCCTATTTCGTCCCGGAAACCCTTGCCTCCTCGGCCGTCATCGTCGCCCGCGAGCCGGGCGTCATGTCCGGCATGGACGTCGCCCGGCGCGTGTTTGAACTCGTCGACGACCATCTGCTGACCCGCCCATTGAAACAGGACGGCGAGGCCTTCGAAAAGGGCGATGTCGTCCTGGAAATCCAGGGACCGACCCGTGGCATCCTGACCGGCGAGCGCACGGCCCTGAACTTCCTCCAGCACCTCTGCGGCATCGCCGCCCAGACGCGCCGTTATGTGGAAGCCGTCCGCCCGCATCCCGTCCAGATCTGGGACACCCGCAAGACCACCCCCGGCTGGCGTCTGCTGGAAAAGGCCGCCGTGAAGGCAGGCGGCGGCACCAATCATCGCATGGGCCTTTACGACCATGTGATGGTGAAGGACAACCACATCGCCGCCAACGGCTCCAATGAAGCCCTTCAGGCCGCCATCGACCATGTGCGCACCGACCGCCCCGGCACCCGCATCCAGCTGGAATGCGACACCCTGGAGCAGATGCAGCGTTTCCTGAACCTGCGCGGGGTCGACATGCTCCTGCTCGACAACATGGGCTGTGAACGCCTGCGCCAGGCGGTCGCCCTCAACGCCGGCAGGCTGTGGCTGGAAGCCAGCGGCGGCATCACCCTGGAAACCATCCGTGAAGTCGCCGCCACCGGCGTGAACGCCATCTCCGTCGGCGCCCTCACCCACACCGTGCGGGCCCTGGACCTCGGGCTCGATTTCCTGGCCTGACCCGACGGCAATCTTTGTCACAGCAGCGGTTCCTGAGGCTACTGGCAAAGAGATGCCGTTGTCCCGCCTATCCATCTGTTTGGTCATCGCCACCCTTTTGGCTGGCTGCAAAAGCAGGCCCGCCCCCGAAAAGCCCGTGCAGGCACTGGCGGAGACGGAGTATTTCCTCCGCTACATCAAGCCGCTCTTCGCCACACGCTGCGTCGCCTGTCATCGCGGTGCAGCCGCCCCGGCAGGCCTTTCCCTGGTGCAACGAAGCGGTCTGTTCGCCCCCCGCAAACGCGACCGGGCCTTTGTGGTGCCCGGTGATCCCTCCGCCAGCCTGCTGCTGACCTCGGTCGAAGCCAGCGGCAGCCATCCCCGCACCATCCCCAGGGTCCGTGGCACGTTGACAGATTGGGAACTGGGTGCCCTTCATGAGTGGATCGAGGACGGTGCCTTCTGGCCCGACAATCCAGACGGCTTCATCCAGCCGGTGGATCCGTTGCTGGGCAAGGTGCAGCGCTGACCCCGGC
This sequence comes from Prosthecobacter sp., assembly GCA_019186985.1. Lineage (GTDB taxonomy): Bacteria > Verrucomicrobiota > Verrucomicrobiia > Verrucomicrobiales > Verrucomicrobiaceae > Prosthecobacter. Next base: position 10,490 of record JABARQ010000027.1, read on the forward strand.
GCCCCGCCCGCCATCATGAACCTGCTCTACCCCCGCCTGACCCTGCGTCAGTTCCTCTGGATGATCGTCTTCGGCTTCGGCGGAGCCCTGATTGCCGGGGTCTACGGCATCCTCCACGATCAGGTCACCTTCGAAATCGGGCCCGAGTACTTCACCGAGTTCAAGTTCCAGCAGTTCCATGACCTCTCCAAAGCCCAGCCCGAACGGGTCGTTGTGGCCGAAATTGGCTTCCTGGCCACCTGGTGGGTCGGCTTCTTCGCGGGTTGGTTCATGGGCCGGGTTTCCCTGCCCCATCTACAGCTCCAAAAAGCCGCCCGGCTGAGCTTGAAAGGGGTCGCCGTGATGATGCTGACCGCCCTGGTCTTCGCCACCGCCTCCTACCTCATGGCCCCTGCCAGTCCCGACGATCCCCGGATGGACACCTGGGAACGAATGCTGGCCGGGAGGGACGTCATCGACCCCGTGGCCTTTGTTCAGGTGGCCTACATTCACAACGCCAGCTACCTGGGCGGGCTGGTGGGGCTGATCGTCGCCCTCATGTGGATGCGAAAAGCTCGAACATCAGCCGCAAACTCCGCCTGAATCCCCTCTTCCCCAGAGAAGGTCCAAAGCCCGGCCTGCCGAGCTTGTGAAATTTTTCACAAATTCGCCTTGCTGGTAAATTTGCCGCGTAGAATACTGCCAAATCCCCCCAAAACCTGATGCCCACAGTCACGCGAGAGTACGAAGCCCCTGATGTCGCCGCCAAGGCAGCGATGCAGGCCGAGGGCATGGACGCCGCCGCCAAGGACATTGTCGGCGAAAAGCTGGTGCTCAACATGGGCCCCTCCCACCCGGCCACCCACGGGGTGCTGCGCCTGATCCTGGAGCTGGACGGTGAAGTCGTGAGCAAGGCCGAGCCCGATGTCGGCTTCCTGCATCGCGGCGATGAAAAGATCGCCGAAAACATGCACTACAACCAGTTCGTGCCCTACACGGACCGGCTGGATTACCTCGCCCCCCTGGCCAACAACGTCGCCTACGCCCTCGCCGTCGAGAAGCTGATGGGCTGGGAGGTTCCTGAACGGGGCCAGGCCATCCGAGTGCTCTGCTGCGAACTGGCCCGCATTTCCGCCCACCTGCTCGGCGTTGGCGTGTTCGCCATGGACGTCGGGGCGATGACCGTCTTCCTCTACACCTTCACGGAGCGCGAGAAGATCTACAATCTCAGCGAGCAGCTCACCGGCGCCCGCTTCACCACCAGCTACACCCGCGTCGGCGGCCAGGTGCGTGACCTGCCTCCGGGCTTCGTTGAAGCCGTCCGCACTTTCCTGAACGAACTGGAGCCGGTGATCGACGAGGTGGACAAGCTGCTCACCCGCAACGCCATCTTCATCGCCCGCACCCAGGGCCTCGGCGTCATCTCCAAGGCCGACGCCATCGCCTGGGGTATCAGCGGCCCCAATCTGCGAGGCTCCGGCGTCGAACACGACCTGCGCAAGGCCAACCCCTACCTTGGCTACGAGAAGTACGACTTCGACATCCCGGTCGGCACCACGGGTGACTGTTTTGACCGCTACCTCGTCCGCATGGAGGAGATGCGTCAGAGCGTCCGCATCCTGCGCCAGGTGCTCGACACGCTTCCCGGCGGCCCCATCAATGTCAGCGAGGCCAAGGGCCTTCTTCCCGCCAAGGAAAAGGTGCTCATGAAGATGGAGGAGCTCATCCACCACTTCATCATCGCCACCCAGGGCATCGACGCGCCGGCCGGTGAAGTTTACTTCGGAGCCGAAAACCCCAAGGGGGAACTGGGCTTCTACATCCACAGCAAGGGCGGCGGCGTCCCCTACCGCCTGAAGATCCGCAGCCCCTCCTTCATCAACCTGAGCATCCTGCCGAAAATGCTCCCAGGCCACCTGCTCAGTGACATTCCTTCGGTGCTCGGCAGCCTCGACTTCGTGATGGGTGAGTGTGACCGCTGACCCCCATCACCCCAACCAATCCTTCCCCCCGCGCATCCCGATGGCCCTCGAAATCCCCGCCGAACTCGAACGCAAGATCGACGAGGTCATCACGCACTACCCGGTGTCCAAACGGAGTGCCGTGCTGCCGCTGCTGCACCTCCTCCAGCATCACTTCCGCCACATCACCGATGAAGCCGTCAACTGGGTCGCCGCCAAGCTTGGCCTCGAGCCCATCCAGGTGCTGGAAGTCGTCACCTTCTACCCCGGCTTCCGCCAGTCCGCCCCGGGTCGGTTCCACATCCGTGTCTGCCGCACCCTGTCCTGCGCCATGGCCGGCAGCTATGAGCTGATGGACTCCCTCTGCGCCGCCGCCAAGATCGACCGCAGCCACACCGACCATCACCACCCCATCGCGGTCAGCGAAGACGGCAAGTACAGCATCGAGTTTGCCGAATGCCTGGCCAGCTGCGGCTTCGGCCCCGTCTGCATGGTCGAGGACGACTTCTACGAGAAGGTCGATCCCGCCAAGGCCGCCGAACTGCTGGCGCGCTACAACGCCTGATCAAAAAATGGGCCGGAGGTTTCCCCCCGGCCTTTTCGTGGATCGTTGAGACGGCATTTGCCGTCGTGATTATTTGATCAGGCTCAGCGCCTTCTTCACGCTGGCACCGTCATGCACCATGGCCATGAGCGCCTGGGTGATGCCCTTGGGCTTCGGATGCTGGATGACGTTGCGGCCATAGACAATGCCCGCCGCGCCCTGCTCCAGCAGGCCCTGGGTTCGCTCCAGGATCTCCTTGTCGCTCACCCGGCCGCCGCCGCGCACGAGCACGGGAATGCCGCCGGCGGTCTCGACCACCTTGTGATAAACGCTCACGTCATCGGTCGGATCGGCCTTGATGATGTCGGCGCCGAGCTCCACGGCCTGGCGGACCAGGTGCATGATGGCGGTCAGGTCGCCGTTCACCATGTAGCCGCCCGCCTTTTCGTTAGGCTGGAAGACCAGCGGCTCCACCATCATCGGCATGCCGTAGTAGTCGGCCTGGGGCTTGAGGCGGAGGATGTTGTCCACGCACTGCTCATGAACCTCGGGCGCGCCGGGAATCTGGAACAGGTTCACGCACACGCAGGCGGCGTCATAGCGCACGGCCTGGAGCATGGTCTCCTCGATCATCAGGCTGAAGCGCGAGGACGGCAGCTCCTTGCCATAAATGTTGGCCACATCGGTGCGCAGCACAAGGCTGGGCTTGAAGCGGCCGGGCACCTCCTGCAGGTGGCGCGCCTGGCCAAGCGTGAGCTGGATGGCGTCAGGCGCGGCGTCCACGAGGGTCTTCACGACCTTGCGCATGTCCTCGATGCCCTGGAGGAAACCGGGCTGGTTGAAGAAGCCGTGGTCCACGGCCACGTCAAAGCAGCGGCCGGACTTGGCGTTAAAGAGGCGGTTGAGACGATATTGTTTCATCAGAGTGGGTTGGGGGGATGGGAGGTTGGGATCAGCGGACACCCATGATGTGCTTCATCACGGCAAGTTCCAGCGCTTCGTAGTCGCGGGCGTCGATCAACTGCTGCTCAAGCTTGCGGTCCCAGGAGCGGACCTTGGCCACCAGATGGTTGAAGATCTCAAGGCTGCCGGTGAGGTGGGCGGTGACACCCTTGCCCTTCTGCGTGCGCATGGCCTTCACGTCCAGGCCGATAAACTCGCCGCGGCGGCCGTAACCCGCCTCCTCCAGCACACGCACCTGGTTGAAGGCGGCACGCAGGTTGGCGGAACCGAAGTTCTTGTCCTGGTCGTACTTGAGGCCGTTCTGGTCGTTCAGGTGCACGCTGCCCAGCTTGTCATGGGCCAGTGCGAAGGCCATCTCGTCACTCGGATCCAGGCCGGCGAGCTGGGCGTGGGCGGTCTCAATGAGGCCTTTGACGCGCTTCGGATCACTGGAGGCGTAGGCCAGCGCCACGGCATGGCCGATGGTCGGCACATAAGCGGCGTCGGTGGGCTCGTTCGGCTTCGGCTCGATCCAGATCTCGATGTCCTTGTCATGGGCAAGCATGGCATTGAGCGTCTCCAGGATGCGCTGGTAGGCGAGACGGGCGTTCTTGCTTTCACGGATGTAGCTGCCTTCACGGGCCAGCCAGAGCACCATCGCGCCGCAGCCGATCTCGCGGGCCACGTCAATGCTGCGCAGGGTGCGCTCGAGGGCGTATCGACGGTCCTTGGCGCTGTTGGCCGTGTAGCCGCCGTCAATGGTCTGGGGCGCGAACCAAAGACGTGGCGCGACGAACTCGGGAACCAGCCCCTGGTTGTCGAGCATCTTCTTCACCTTGGCGCACTGCCTGGAAATCTGCGCGGGCGTCAGGCCGTCGATGCCGGGCACGACATCGTCGTCATGAAACTGCACGCCCTCAAAGCCCATCGGGCGGTAGAGCGCGAACTTCTTCTCGTGCGGAAACACGGGACGCACTTCAGGGCCGAAGGGGTCGGCGCCCTCGCTGATGTTCCAGGGGCCGAAGGAAAAACGATACTTGGTGGGTTTGCTCATGGCGGCCTGATTAAAGCAGGATCGCCGGCTTCGGCGCTACGTCTCCAGTCTCCGCAACTTCGACTATCGTCTCAATGAACCCTGGCTCACAGCGGAATTCGTGTCACGATAGTGCCCATGCGTGTCGAGCGTGAAAAAATCCAGATGCCGGGCGGACACTCGTTCCGGGTGCTGCGCTGGTCACGCACGCTGCGTGAGGTCGAATGCCTGCTGGCTCCCGGCCGGGCCGAGAAGCTCACGGGCGAAGGAACGCACTGGCACTTTCACACGGAGATGGAGCTGACGCTTTTCCGCGAGGGTCAGGGCACTCGCTTTGTCGGCGACCACATCGGCGCCTTTGAGGCGGGCGATCTTGTGCTGCTGGGCAGCAAGCTGCCTCATTACTGGCACACCCGGGCTCATTCGAGCGGCCTGTCCGTGCAGTGGCATTTTCCTGAAGGCCACCCGTTTTGGGCCTTTCCGGAGTCACTGCCGATACGCACGCTCTTTGAGCAGAGCGGACACGGATTGCGCCTGAGCGGCCTGACCGCCGCCCGCGTCGCCACCCTCATGCAGGAAATGACGACGGCCCAGGGGGTCGAGCAGCTCGCCCTGCTGCTGCGCGTGCTGGCGGTCATTCACACGGCTCCGGCCAGGGAACGGGTCCGCCTGTCGGCACGTTCCTTCGCCCTGGCCGCCGAATCCCACTACCAGCAGGCCATCGCCCGGGCGCTGCGCCATGTGATCGCACGCTTCCGGGAGCCTGTGCGGCTTGAGGAGGTGCTGGCCGTCAGCGGCCTCAGCCGGCCCACCTTTGCACGTCAGTTCAAAAAGCACGCCGGCAGGACCCTGAGCGAGTTTTTAAACCACCTCCGCCTCCAGGCCGCCTGCCGTGAACTGGTGGAGAGCGACCGCGGCGTGCTGGAAATCGCCCTGGGCTGCGGTTTCACCCAGGTCTCCTTTTTCAACCGCCTCTTCCGCCGCCTGCAAAAGTGCAGCCCGACGGAATACCGGGCCCGCAGGAGGGGCTGACCGAGGTTTTTGAAGCCTCCGCCGCATTGACGCCCGTAGTTTGACAAGGGTCCCTGCCGCCTCTTGATTCCCCTCATGTCCCACCACCCTGCCGACTTTCCCTCCTCGCCCCTCACACCGCCCTCGAACTTCATCGTGCCGACGGTGATTGAAAACGAAGGCCGCGTCGAACGCGCCTACGACATCTACTCCCGCCTGCTGAAGGACCGCATCATCTTCCTCGGCACGGACGTGAACGACCAGGTCGCCAACGTCATCATCGCCCAGTTCCTCTTCCTTCAGATGCAGGACCCGAAGAAGGACATCCACTTCTACATCAACAGCCCGGGCGGGTCCGTGACCGCCGGCCTGGCCATCTATGACACCATGCAGTTCGTCACCTGCGACGTGAACACCTACTGCATCGGCATCTGCGCCAGCATGGGGGCCGTGCTGCTTTCCGCCGGCACCAAGGGCAAGCGCTACGCCCTGCCGAACAGCGACATCATGATCCACCAGGTCTCCGGCGGCGCCCGAGGCACGGCCAGCGATGTCGAACGCACGGTGGACTTCATGTACAAGCTGAAGCGCCGCCTGAACCGCATCCTTGCCCACCACTGCGGCAAGACCCCGGAGATCATCGAGAAGGACGCCGATCGCGACAACTACATGACCGCCGAGGAAGCCTGTGCCTACGGTCTCGTTGACAAGGTGCTGCAGAGCAACCGTGAGCTTCAGCCAGTTGTCTGACCGACAGAACCATCCCGCATGAAGGGCGGCCGATGAGGCCGCCCTTTTTCTTTGCGGCCAGCCCTGGCGTGCATCGGCTGCAAAGTGTGCCAGAATCCACCCCCCATGCGAACTCTCCTCCTCGCTCTCGCCCTTGGCCTTGGCGTCTGCCCGGCCCACGCCCAGACGCTGGACCTGCGCCTGCCCACCGACAACGACTCTCTCCTCAAGGGCGGCGGTCCTGCCTACTTTCAATTTGTGGACCGCAACTTCGAAGGCCAGGTCAGCTACCCTTGGGAGGGCGGCCAGTTCGGCTTCTGGCGGGATCCCCGCCGTGTCGGAGAGGGCATTGCCTATGCCCGTTTTCATGAAGGCATGGACGTGAAGCCCCTGCAACGTGACGCCCGGGGTGAACCTCTGGATGAGGTGCACGCCATCCTCGCCGGAGAAGTCGTGCATGTCGCCCCTCCGGGAAAAAGCAACTACGGCAGCTACATCGTCATCCGCCACGACTGGGGCGAGGGGCCGTTTTATTCGCTCTACGCCCACCTGAAGGAATATCGGGCCGATGCCGGACAGAAGGTGGCCGCAGGCCAGGTCATCGCACGCATGGGCTACACGGGCAGCGGCATCGACCAGCGGCGCGCCCATGTGCATGTCGAGCTGAACATCATGCTCTCCACCGAGTTCGACCTCTGGCACAGCACGGGCTTCCGCTCGCCTAACCATCATGGCATCTACAACGGCATGAACCTCCTGGGGCTGGACATCCAGGACCTTTACCTGGCCCATGCCAAAAACCCGGCCCTCTCGGTGGCTGCCTCTGTGAAGCAGTCCGAGGCCCGGTTTGAAGTCACCGTGCCCGGGACGGCGAAGATGGAAATCCTCAGGCGCTATCCCTGGCTGCGTGAAGCCGGCGGCAGCCCGGGACGGCCCGCCTCCTGGAAGATCCGCTGCAACCGCTGGGGCCTTCCCCTCTCCGTGACCGCCTCTTCGGAACCCACCGGCGGAGCCGACCTGACCTGGCTGGCCAAAAGCAGCACGCCTCACTACTACCAGACACGAGGCCTGATCAGCAACAGCGGCAAGCTGACCGTCGAAGGGCTTCGTTTTGTCCAGCTCATGGCCGGCCTGTGAGAGAATCTGCTGGCAGCGCAGCCCGGTTGCCTGGATGAATGCGACCCTCGGGAAAGCCTTCGCCTCCCGCCCGATGCATCATGCTCCTCGCCCTTGAATCCTCCTGTGACGAAACCGCCGCCGCCATCTGCACGGTGGAGGGTGAGATTCTGGCTTCAGCCGTGGCCTCCCAGGTCGAAATCCATCGTCGCTACGGCGGTGTTGTTCCCGAAGTCGCCTCGCGTAACCACATCCTCCATGTACGCCCCCTGGTGGAGCAGGTGCTTGAGGAAGCCGGGGTGCGGCTGGCTGACATCGACGCCTTTGCCGCCACCAGCGGTCCCGGCCTGGTCAGCAGCCTGCTGATCGGAACCAGCATGGCCAAGGCCCTGGCGGTCGCGGAACGCAAGCCCTTCCTGGCGGTCAATCACATGGAGGGCCACCTCCTCTCCCCCTTCATGGCCGGCAACGGACCGCCCCGCCGCAGCGTGGCCCTGATCGTCAGCGGCGGACACACGATGCTGGTCCGCATGAACGGCGTCGGCGACTACCGATTGTTAGGCCAGACACGTGATGACGCCGCCGGCGAGGCCTTTGACAAGATCGCCAAGATGATCGGCCTGCCCTATCCCGGAGGTCCGGAAATCGACAAGCTGGCGTGCCTGGGCCGGGGGGACGCCCATGATTTTCCGCGCAGCTTCCTCGACGGACACAGCCTGGAGTTCAGCTTCAGCGGCCTGAAGACCGCCGTGCTCTATGAACTGCCTCGCCTCAAGCTCGAGGATCCCGCCGTGCTGGCCGATGTCTGCGCCAGCGTTCAGGAGGCCATCTGCGAGGTGCTGGTTGAGAAGCTGGTGCTTGCCGCCAGGCAGGCTGGTGAAAAGCTCGTGACCGTCAGCGGCGGCGTCAGCTGCAACCGCGGCCTGAGGACCAGGCTGGCCGCGCGCTGCGAGCAGGAAGGTCTCATCCTGCTGCTTGCCCGGCCGGACCTGAGCACGGACAACGCGGCGATGATCGCCTACGCCGCCGCACAGCGCTACAAGCTGGGACAGACATCCGCCCTGGAGGCGGATGTGGATCCCAACCTGCCTCTCGTGGCCTGAAGAACGGCCTCAGATCACCTTCTCGCCCTTGAGCACGTCCTCAAGGGTCTGGCGCTCGCGAGCCACATGCGCCTGATCGCCGTCGACGAGGATCTCGGCGGGCATTGGACGGGTGTTGTAGTTGGAGGCCATGCTGAAGCCGTAGGCGCCTGCGCTCATCGCCGCGATGAAATCACCGGCCTTCACCGGCGCCACCTCACGGTTCTGGGCCAGGTAGTCCCCGGTCTCGCAGATGGGACCGACGATGTCCGCCAGCTCGGCGGCGCCCGGGGTCTCCCTGAGCGGCACGATCTGGTGCCAGCCTTCGTAAAGCGTCGGCCGGATGAGGTCGTTCATGCCCGCGTCCACGATCTTGAAGGTCTTGGCCGCGCCGCGCTTCTCGTAAAGGACCTGGGTGATCAGGGCACCGGCGTTGCCCACCATGAAACGTCCGGGCTCGCACAGGATGCGCAGGCCGAGCGGCTTCAGCAACGGCACGACGGACTCGGCGTACTTCTGAATGGTCAGCGGGTGCTGTTCGGCGCTGTTCTTCTCCCACCAGGAGGCGTCGCCGGAATCCAGGCTCTGACGGTAGTTGATGCCGATGCCGCCGCCGATGCTGAAGAACTCCAGGCTGTACTTCGCCTTCATCTCCGCCACAAGCGGCGCAACCTTCTTCACGGCCTCCACGAAGGGGTCCACGCTGGTGAGCTGGCTGCCGATGTGCATCTGCAGGCCCTTGATGACCAGGTTGGGCATCTCCGCGGCAATGCGTGCATAGACGGCCTGGATGCGGTCGAAGTCGATGCCGAACTTGTTCTCGCTCTTGCCCGTGGTGATCTTTGCATGGGTCTTGGCATCCACGTTGGGATTCACGCGCACCGCCACCGGGGCCTTCTTGCCCAGGCTTCCAGCGACTTCATTGATGAATTCCAGCTCGGCCTCGGACTCGGCGTTGAAGCAGTAGATGCCCTGGTTCAGCGCGTAAGCGATCTCGTCGCGGGTCTTGCCCACGCCGGCAAACGTGCACTTGCCGGCATCGCCGCCTGCCTTGATCACCCGATAAAGCTCACCGGCGGAGACGATGTCAAAACCGCCGCCCAGGCGGGCGATCGTGGCCAGCACGGAGAGGTTGGAATTGGCCTTCACCGCATAGCAGATCAGGTGGTTCAGCTCGCCAAGGGCGGCGTCCAGGCGCTGGAAATGGTCCGTGATGGTGCCCTTGGAATAAACATACAGCGGCGTGCCGTGCTTTTCCGCCAGCGACTGAAGGCTGACGTTTTCACAGAAGAGCTGACCCTGGTTGTAGTGGAAGCGGTGCATGAGAGGGCGCGTTTGATAGGCGGAAAACCGGCAAGCGCAAGGGGCGGAGGAATGCCGTCCCAGGTCATGAACCGAAGGCGGGCCCCTGCTAGACAGGAAAGCCCTGGCCGGAGGCGAAGCAGCCCTTGGTCAGCCCCGCCAGTTGCCCTCGATCACCGGACCGGGCTCCACCTTCATGACACCGTTGCTTCCCGTGACCTTCCACTTCCGCCGCTGGAAGCTCTTTTTGTAGGACCAGGCGGCCTCGTATTCCCAGGCGTCCCCTGCCGTCTGCCGCATCGTCCGCACCTGGATGACATAGACCGGCACCCGGTAGTCCGGATCAATCGCGACATTGTCCGGAGGCGTCGTGGCGAGGACGCTCGGGCTGATGATGCGAAGCTTCAGGTCATCAAACCGCTTCATGAACGGCACGCTGGCAGGCGTGAAGTCCCGGCCGCGGATGATCTCGCCCAGGGCGATCGAATGGCTCTTCTGCACCCCGGGGTTCAAATCCGGCAGGGTCTTCAGGATCTCACGCACCAGGGCCTCGGTGGAGGCGGATTCATATTCGGCAAGGGACATGCCCTCCCGGTCCACCGGGCCGCAGGAGGAGAGAAGAAAGGCCGGCAGAGCGGCGGCAAATAGAAGGATTCGGCGTGTCACACGGCTTCTCTGGCACGAAACAGCACGACTTGCAAAACAAACGGCCCGCCGGTGAGGCGGGCCGTTGAAACGATTGAATGAACAAAATCCTGACCAGGATGAACCTGGAATTCAGAAACCGGTCAGCGGCTGCCGCTGATTCGGAAATCCTTGAAGATGATGGAGGCTCCGCTGGCGGTGGCATCAGCACCCAGGTCCCAGACACCAAAGATCTCACCATAGCTGCCGCCCTTTTCCAAAGGCACCGGCTTCGTGAGGGTCACACCATCCATGGAAACGGTCCAGCTTGAGGATTCACCATCCACATCAATCACAAAGTAATGAGCGCCGGCGCCGGGAGTCATGCGCTGGGTCGCGGCATGGACCGTGCCGTCGGGTTCGACCAGACGGATGCCTCCGCTGGCGGTGTCAACCCACAGGGCTCCCATTGACTTGCCGGTCGAATCGCTGACCTGCCAGGAGAACTGATCATCTCCACCAGCAGCACCTGCTTCGAGGCTCATGGTGAACCCGGCCGTCACATGGCCGCTGGCATCCAGGGCATCACCCACCTTGTCGCTCCAGATCACCACAGGCTCGGAACCTGACTGCTGGCTGCCTCCGAAGCGCAGGGCCTTGCCACTTGAATCATCAAGCGCCGTCAACACCGCTTCCGCCGAGGAATCCCACGAGGATGCATCTTCTGTGGACGATTTGGCGGACGAAGCGGACGCCGTGGGGATCGTGGAACTTGAGCTAGACAAAGCAGTTATGTTAACCGTAAGATGAAAAGCACCTACTCCAGTTAGGCCAATCCCGACAGGATTACTGGAAAAAACCATGACCAAAAGATACTGATCGTCAAAATCGGTGTTAAATGCCACCTGCTCGGAGATGTTGCCAATGATGTTTGACGCACTTTGAAAAGCTTGGGGGAAAGTCACAACCCCTTCAGGCCCTCTGTTAGACCCCGGGCCTTGACGCCAGACTTGCAAGGCAGGGTCCATATAAGTTCCAGCCGAAGCCACATAATCGCCATCGCAACCAATAATCACCGTCGAGCGTTTGGGAACCCTGATGTAATAAAACACCCGACCCACAAAATCAATCAAAGACACAACAGTGTTGTCACCTGGACGAATGATCGATGTCCCTGAAGCACCAGGGAGAATGGTGGCATTCGACAGGTCATTCACATAAGTCAGCGTTCGTTCAAACAGGTTGGTTGTCAGGGTTTCTCCTCCACCCACGGAGGTGGAGTCCTTGCCCTTGGTCACCACCTTGATGGCCGTCGGCACCGTCGGCGCGTCCGACGGAACGGTCAGCAGCAGGGAATCATTCGATTCCTGAACAAAGGTCGCCCTTTTGTCTCCAAAATAAGCCTCGGCGACATAGTTCAAGTTGGAACCAAAGAGCCTGACCTTGTCACCCGCCATCGCCCTTTGTGGGAAAAACTCCACGGTTGAAACCCCGGGCTTGGGACCCAGCGTGGCCGAAGGAATGGGCAGGACCGAAACAACCACATCATTGGAATAAGTCTCCCCAAAGACGTTGTAGGCGGCACAGCGGTAGGTGCCGTCATCCGTGATTCTGACCTTGGTGAAGGTCAGTTTCTGAGTTGTTTTGCCCGCCACGTCGGACCAAGTGAACGGTGCAGCAGCCCCCGAACGCCTCTGCCACTTGTATTTAACCGGAGTGGGGTGCGTGGCGGTGAATCCCACGGCGGTCTCCACCTTGGCTTCTTCGATGCCTCCGGCGGTGGCGCTGGGTTGAATCACGGCCACGGGCGGCCCACTGACGATAACGGAAAGGCTGTTGCTGATGGCAGTGCCGGAAAAGTTGGAAACGATGCAGCGATATTTTCCCGTGTCGGCAACCACGGCGTTGTCGATGACAAAGTCCGGAGATGTCGCCCCTGTGATGTCCACGTTGTTCTTCTGCCACTGATATTTCAGCGGGTTGGCGGGCGCATCCGGGGTGGCTGCCGGACGATGAGTGCCGGACGCCACCACAAGCAGATGCAGCTTGTTGTTGAGCATGATGCTGGTCGAAGGGGTGTCCGTGCCGTCAACCTTGGTCTGGGTCACGATCTTGGGCGCATCATCCACCTGAACGAAAACAGGCACGGATTCAACACTGCCAAGGCTGGGTTTGGCGGTGCTGGTGACGACACACTTGTATTCGCCGGTATTGGTGGTCTTGAGGGCGGAGAGGGACAGCGTGGCGGTCTTGCCCACCACATTCGCGCCGTAATCCGGGGCTCCGACAGGCTTGAAGAACCATTCAAACTTCAGCGGCGCCGTGCCTCCGCCAACGACATTGACCTTGACACTTCCCTTGGTCGCACCAAAGACCGGACCCGTGCTCTGGCTGATGATCAGAGGAGGCGAGATGACATTCAAAACTCCGGGAGTGCTGGTCACGGACCCCACCTCGTTTCTGATCAGCACCTTGTAGCTGCCCCGGTCCTGCCAGATCACGGAGGGGAAGTTGATCGTGCTGGTCGCAGATCCTGGACCTCCGTAGGGCTTGTTGTCCTTGAACCACTGGTAGGTGAAGGTGCCGACATCATTGCCCGTGGCGTCCATGACCACGCTGAAACTGTGGGCTGCCGGCCCGCCGACGATGTTGATGTCCTTCTTTTTCTCAGGCTGGGTGGCAATCTTTGGCTTCCGGATCACGCGAACCACCGAGGCCACGCTTTCGGTATAAACAGGGGTATCAGTCTCGACATCAGGCGTGTAAATGTTGGTGATGCGGACGCGATACTGCCCCGGCCCCTCGGCCACGCCACCGGCGAGGTTGTCATTGCCCTTGATGGTCAGGCTCGACTTGTTGGACTTCGGGATCGGCACGTTGTTCTTCAGCCATTCGAAGGTCATCGGGCTGTTGCCCGCAGCCACCACCTTCAAGGTTCCCGAAGCTCCAAAGGCAATGTTCAGGGCGGGGGCATGGGAAGTCGTGATGACCGGCCTGGAGTTGAGCTTCAGCACGATGTCCTTGCTGATGGCAACCACCGTCGACAGGGTGGAGGAGATCCTGACCCGGTAGGTGCCTGCATCCGCAAGCGTGAGGTTGTTGATGGTGAAGGTGTCGGTCAGCGCAGCGTTGGTGACCGTCCTCTGGGTGACATAAGTCGAGCCGACCTTTTTCTGCCAGGCATAAGTAAAGTCAGGCGTGCTTGCCGGGTCGATCGTCACGGTGAAATCAACGCTGTCTCCGTCACGCTTCATCACCGTCGGAGCCACAGGCTGCTGGATGATCTTGGGACTGGTGATCACCGTCACCGTGGCCGTGTTGGAAGTGACCGTGACAGCCGGGTTTTGATTGGTTTCTGAAATCTCCACACGATAGACCCCTGCGTTGGCAGCCGTCACCTTGGGGATCACCAGCTTGTTGCTCGTTCCAGGTGAGCTGGCGGGATCAAAGTTCGCTCCGTTTTGCTTGAACCATTGATAAATGAGCGGATTTGCCGGCACCGAGGTGCTGCTTGCCGTCACCTGCAGCGTCAAGGTCGTCCCATCGGTCACAGTCGTATTGACAGGATGGTTGGAGAGCAGGATTCCCGCATGAGCTGCGGACGTGTGCAGAATCAAAAGGCCGAGGCAGGTCAGAATACGCTGCAAAAAAGGCTGCTTCATGGGGAGGGACTGGGTTTTGGGGTTTTTAAAGTTTATCATCTTCAAGGATCGCAAATACAAAGACAATACAAATCTTCAAGGTTCGGTAAACAATTGATGCCAAACCGGAATAATTCTGAACAAGACAAGCAAATAACAGCAGGAGCCGCCTCAACCGAGGACTTTTTTGCGCACGATTTCAGTCACCATTTTGGGATTTGCCTTGCCCTGGCTGGCTTTCATGGCCTGCCCAGTGAACCAGTTCATGGCCTTCTCATTGCCACCCCGGACTTCGGCGACCTTGTCCGGGTTGCCCGCAAGAATCTGATCAACGATCGCCTCCAGCGCGCCGGTGTCACTGACCTGCTCAAAGCCCTTGGCCTTGACGATCTCGGCCGCACTTCCGCCGGCGGCAAACATCTCGGCAAAGACCTCCTTGGCCTGATTGTTCGATATCTTGCCTGCCTCAACGATGCCCACGAGGGCGGTCAGAGCTTCAGGTTTGACAAGGCAGCCTGAAATGCCGCCCTCACTGTCCTTGATCTGGCCGAGAAGGTCGTTGATGACCCAGTTGGCGATCTTTTTGGCGGGCACGGCGGGGTCGGCGGCCACGGCGGTCTCATAATAGAGGGCCAGTTCCTTTTCACTGGCCAGCACACCGGCATCGTAGGCGCTGCAGCCGTAATCACGCTCAAACCGGGCGCGCTTCTCATGCGGCAGTTCGGGGACCTGCGGGCGGACGCGCTCCAGCAGCGGGGCGGTGCGCAGAGGGATCAGGTCCGGGTCCGGGAAATAGCGGTAGTCGTGTGCGTCCTCCTTGGTGCGCATGAGGGTGGTTTCACCACGGTCGTCATCCCAGCGGCGGGTGCTCTGGATGATCTTCTCGCCACGTTCCAGGCAGTCGATCTGGCGCTCGGTCTCAAACTTGATGGCCCGGCGCACGGCGGACATGGAGTTGAGGTTCTTGAGCTCAACCTTGGAACCCAGTTCCTTCTGTCCTTCAGGACGGACGGAAATGTTCACATCACAGCGCATGTTGCCCTTTTCCATGTCGGCATCACTGACACCGCCATAAATGAGGATCTGACGAAGGCTGCCGAGGTAGGCAAAGGCCTCCTCGGCGCTGTCGATGTCAGGCTCCGACACGATCTCCATGAGCGGGGTGCCGGCACGGTTGAAGTCGATGGTGGTGAACTTGTCGTGGTGGGTGCTTTTGGCGACATCCTCCTCCAGGTGGATGCGGGTGAGCTTCACGACCTTGCCTGGGCTGGCGATGCTCTTCTGGGCGTCCTTGGGGTAGGCCAGGTCATAGAGCGGCACTCCGCCACCGATGCACAGCGGCAGGTCAAACTGCGTGATCTGGTAGTTCTTCGGCATGTCCGGATAGAAGTAGTTCTTGCGGTCCCACTTCACGACCGGCGGGGTTTCGCAGCCGAGCATCATGCCGGTGAGCAGGGTCCTTTCGATGGCGCCTTCATTCAGCACCGGCAGCGCCCCTGGCAGCCCCAGGCAGGTGGGGCAGGTGTGCGTGTTCGGCTCGGCGCCAAACTCGACCGGACAGGCGCAGAACATCTTGCTGCGCGTGGTGAGCTGCGCGTGAACTTCGAGGCCGATGGTGACGATGTACTTGGGCATGACGGGCGGCGATAGTGGAATCCATCCCGCCCGATGGCAAGCGTCAGGTCAGGGCTGGTGCGAGATCAGCCCTTGCCCAGGAAGGAATGAAGCGTCCGCACGCCAGACCGCCCCCTTACTGCTTCACCATGTCCAGCAGGCTGGGCAGGCTCCTGAGGGGGTCAGAAACCACCGCTCCCTGGCTGCCGGCTCCGCCTTCATCATCGGCCGACTTCAGATAGCGGAGAAAGCGGCTGTCGGTGCTGAGGATGAGGCTGGTGTCCGGGGTGATCACCGCTTTATAAGCCTCCATGGTCTTGAGGAACTCGAACAGCCCGGCGGCCTCGGCGTCCTGGTTGTAGGCCTTGGCATAGATCTCCGTGGCCCTGGCGTCGGCCGCGCCCTCGATCTCCTGCACTTTTCGATAGGCCTCGGACTCAATCTGCTTCAGCTCACGTTCACGCTGGCCGAGGATCTTCGCCGCCTCCCCCGCCCCCTCCGACTTGAAGCGCTCGGCGATCTGGGTGCGCTCGCTGACCATGCGCTGGTAGATGGTCTGGCTGACGGCGGGGGTGTAGTTGATGCGCTTGAACCGGATGTCGATGAGCTCGATGCCGAAGCCCTTCACCTTCGGGGCGGCGTTGGTGAAGATCTCCTTTTCCAGCTCGGAGCGGCCCTTCATGATGGGCGGCAGGGTGCCGATGCGGGAGTCGGCCAGCGACGAGCCCACGCCCGCCGCCACCTCCTTAGCCACCTTGCGGTCCTTGGTGTTGCGGATGGCCTCGATGAAGTCGTGCCGGGCGATGACGTTGCGCGTCTCGCTGCCGACGATGTCGGTCAGACGCGACTCGGCGCCGCGTTCATCACGCAGGTTTTCAAAGAACACCCGCGGGTCGCTGATCCGCCATCGGGCGAAGCTGTCCACCACGATGTAGAGCTTGTCGCGGGTGGGCATGTTCACCGGCGGGCCGTCCCACTCCAGGATGCGCTTGTCGAAGCGGTTCACATGCTGGATGAAGGGCGTCTTGAAGTGGAGGCCGGCGTCCTTGATGGTGTCGCCCACGGGCTTGCCAAACTGGGTGATGATCACCTGCTCGGTCTCGCTGACCGAATAAAGGCTGGCGCTGCCCAGGATGTAGAGCGCGAAGCCGGCCAGGAGGATGAGGAGGGAAAGAACGGATTTCATCGGGCGGCTGGAGCAGGGGTGGATGCAGGCTTGGGCTGCTGAAGGTGCATCAGCGGCAGGAACTGAGGCACCCTGTCATCGACGATGATCTTGCCCGGCACCGTGGGCAGCACCTCGCCGAGCGTTTCCAGGTAAATGCGCTTCTTCGTCACCTCGGGAGCCTTCTTGTATTCCGTCAGCAGGGCGTTGAAGCGGGTGGCGTCGCCCTCGGCACGGTTGACGCGCTCGGTGGCATAGCCTTCGGCCTGGCTGATGCTCTGCTCCGCCTTGCCTCGCGCCTCGGGGATGACGCGGTTGTATTCCCCGTTGGCGGCGTTGATGGCGGCCTCGCGCTGCTGCTGGGCCCGGTTGACCTCGTCAAAGCTGTCCTTCACCTGGGAGGGGGGGTTGACATTGCCAAGCTGCACCTGGTCGATGTGAACGCCCATGCTCAGCGTGCTGGCGATCAACTGAAGCCTTTCCAGCGCCTTCACCTCCATCTCCTGGCGGCCCACGGTGAGCACCTCGTCGATCGTCCGGTCGCCCACCACCTCGCGCATCACCGACTCGGAGAGGTCGCGCAGCGTGGCCTGGGGCTCGATGAAATTGAAGACGAAGGCACGCGCGTCGCTGATGTGAAACTGAACCACCCACTCCACGACCGCCGCGTTGAGGTCGCCGGTGACCATGTTTTTCTCCAGCTCCATGTCCTCGAAATCGTGGTTGAACTGGAATTCATTGGTCGCACCCCGGGAGCCGTAGCCAAACTCGAGCTTCAACTGCCGTTTCGTCTCCACCAGCGTCACCACGTCAATGCCCCAGGGCAGCTTGAAATGCAGCCCAGGCTGGGTGATCTGCTGAAACTTGCCAAAGCGCTGCACGATGGCCTCCGAATTGATCGGCACCTGGTAGAAGCTGGAGAACAGCCCGATGGCCAGTACCAGGGCGACGACGCCCATCAGGACCTTCACGGGATTGAAGCTGAACCGGCCGGGTTCAGGAAAAGGCAGCGTGGCTCTCACAGACATGGCCGGAGGCTACTCGTGCGACGGCTTGTTGTCCAAACACAATGTCGCCTCCGGCAGAGGAACTCCTCAGGTCAGTCGTTGAAGAAGTGACGGCCGGTCTGGCCCGCCTCGGTCTTGTTGTCGACCTCCCAATAGACGTCGTCAAAGATGGACTCGGGCTCAGGATAGGGGCTGGCCTTGGCGAATTCGCCGGACGCCTCGGCCTCGGCCTGGGCTTCACGGTCGATCTTCTTGAGCTGCTCCTCGGTGGCCACGCCCTCATGGATCAGGACGCCCTTCCAGACCTGGATGGGATCATGCTCGCGCTGGAAGCGCTCGACCTCCTCCTTGGTGCGGTACTTGAGCTTGTTGGCATCGGCGACGGAATGACCTTCCCAGCGATAGGTGGCAATCTCCAGGATGCTGGGCTTGCTTTCCTCATGGGCGCGCTGGATGGCGGCCCCCACACGGGCGCGGACTTCGTAGAGGTTTTCGCCGAGGAAATGATCCCAGGCCATGCCGTAGCCTTCGGCGCGCTTGGCGAGGCATTCATCAAAGGCCGAGCTGCGGGCCTGGCTGGTGCCCATTGAGTAGCCGTTGTTTTCGATCACATAGATCACCGGCAGGTCCCAGAGAGCGGCGATGTTGAGGGATTCATGGAAGGCGCCCTGGTTGACGGCACCATCCCCCAGGAAGCAGAGGGCCGCCCCCTTCAAGCCGCGATATTTAAGCCCATAGGCGAGACCGAGGCCAAGCGGGGTCTGGCCGGCGACGATGCCGTGACCGCCCCAGTAGTTCTTTTCCGGAGCAAAGTAGTGCATGGAGCCGCCCTTGCCCTTGGAGCAGCCGGTGGCCTTGCCGAAAAGCTCAGCCATGCACTCGTTCATGCCCATGCCGACGGCGAGGGCGTGCCCATGATCACGGTAGGCGGTGATGACGTGGTCATTTTCCCCCATCAGGGAGACGCAGCCCACGGCCACGGATTCCTGGCCGATGTAAAGGTGCAGGAAGCCACCCATGCGCCCGGCCTGGTAGTGCTGAAGGGACACCTGCTCGAACCGGCGAATGCGGACCATCTTGCGATAAAGCTCGATCTTGTCTTCAGCGGTGAGCTGCTGGTTGATCGGAGCGGCGGCGGGGTTCGGCGTGGGGGCTTTTGCGAGGGCCATAGAGAGGGCGGCGAGAGTAACGGCAGATGCCGGGTGCGCAAGCGGGGAGGCGAAGACAAACCGCTTGTCCACCGCCCCGCCCTGTTGTTCACATGACCGGGAAAAGCAGCACACACACCATGACTGAGTGGGATCGCCGCATTGTGGCCGCACAGGGCTATGTCGAACTCGACCTCCATGACGAGGCCCGGAGGGAGCTCCTGCACCTGCCTCCCGACCAGCAAAACCGGGTCGATGTCATCGAGATCCGGGTTCTCTGCCACATGCATGAGCAGCAGTGGGCGGAAGCCTTGAAGCTGTCCCAAAAGCTCTGCCGCCTCCAGCCTGACGAGCCCGGGGGCTTCATCCATGCCGCCTTCTGCCTTCACGAGCTCGGCCGCACCGAGGAGGCGCTGGATCTGCTCTCCCGCGGCCCCTCCTCCCTGAGGACCAAGCCGGTTTATTACTACAATCTGGGCTGCTACCTGGCACGCCTTGGCCAGGAGGAAAAGGCGCTCCAGCTTCTGAAACAGTCCTTCGAAATGGACGGCGACCTGCGACGCGACGCCCGCCGTGACCCTGACCTGCACAACCTCCGTCAGCACTTGGAAAACATCTGACTGCGCCAGGCCGCCCCCTTCTTCATGTTCCGCCCCTCCCCAGACCATCTTGAAGCCGTCACCCGATGGTTTGAGGACAATTTCCGCAGCCGCGGAGAACTGGGGGCCTCGGTGTCCATCTGGCAGTCCGGGGTGGAAATCCTCAGCCTGGCCCATGGCCATGCTGATCGTTCCCAGTCGCGGCCCTGGACGACTGAGACACTGGCTCCCGTATGGTCGGCCACCAAGGGAGCCGCCGCTGTTTGCGCCCTGATGGCCATGGAGGAAGCCTCGCTGCCCATCGACGCCCTGGTGTCTGAAATCTGGCCGGAATTTGCCTCCGGCGGCAAGGAGAACCTGTCCTTCGCCCATCTCTTCTCCCACACCGCCGGACTTTGCGCCCTGGATGAGCGTGTCTCCATTCTCAACTACGAGGCTGTCATCAAGGCGCTGGAGCATCAGCAGCCGCTGTGGGAGCCGGGTGTGAAGCAGGGCTATCACGCCCGCACCTTCGGCTTCCTGATGGATGAAATCGTCCGCCGCGTCATCGGTGCCGACTCCCTGGGCGAATACTTCCGTGAAGCCATCGGCTGCCCGCTCGGTCTCGACTTCTGGATCGGCCTGCCCAGCGCCCAGCACAGTCGAGTGGCCACAATCTACCCCGGCAAGATCAGCATTGCCGACGGCGACCGGCCTTTTTTGAAGGCCTTCAGCACCTCCGGCAGCCTCACCCAGCGCACCTTCAGCTCCCCCCTTGGACTGAACGCCGTCCAGGATTTCAACCAGCCCGAGACCTGGCAGCGTGGCTTTGCCAGCATGGGCGGGGTCGGCAGCGCCAGCGGCCTCGGTAAGTTTTACGCCATGCTCGCCCAGGACGGTGTCTGGGGCGGGCGGCAGATCGTCCCTTCCGCCGTCGTCCGCCGGCTGAGCAGGACGCTTTCCGAGCAGGAGGATCTCGTTCTTTGCGCACCCATCGCCTTTGGAGCGGGCGTCATGAAGGATCCTCTGCAAACCGGCCCCGAACTGCCGCCCGGCAAACTGCGCCGTCATTACGGTCCTTCCCTCCAGGCTTTTGGCCACCCCGGTGCAGGGGGGTGCCTGGCCTTTGCCGATCCGGAAAACCAGATCAGCTTTGCCTACACCATGAACCAGATGGAAACCGGCGCCCTGCCCGGCCCCAAATCCATCGGGCTCATCGACCGCCTCTACGGCCTCGAAAGCTGAACCCAGGGTGCGGTCATTGCTTCATTTTTTCGTACTCAGCTCACGCATCCATTCACTGGGCGAGCAGCCTTTTTCAGCACGGAAGGCCTGGCTGAAGTGGCTCAGGCTGCGGTAGCCCACCTCCAGGGCGGCCTCGCTGACGTTCATGCGTCCGGATGACATCCACTCGGCCGCCTTTTCGATCCGCAGCCGGCGCAGAAACAGGCTGATCGTCATGCCTGCGGCCTCTGAAAAGGTGCGGGACAGATAATGCGGATGACAACCGCAGAGGCGCGCCAGCTCCTCCAGCGGCGGCGGATTTTCCAGGTCCTGCAGCAGCACCTCGCGCACCTTGGCCACACGGTCGAGCGCCAGGCGCCGGGTGCGTGTGCAGACCGGATCCTCAGCACGCGTCTCCGCGAACACCTTGCGGAAGAAAAACTCGCTCATGCGGCTGCCTTCAAGCAGCCGCCTGGCCTCGGAACAGAGCGTGGAGGCCATCAGGCCGCGCGCCCACATCCGGTCCTCGGGCTCGAGCGCACGGCAGATCATGGACGCTGCCGCTTCCTGCGTCAGAAACAGGTCGTGCAGATCCGGGGAAAGCTGGTCCCTCAGGCCGGCCAGCATGCCCTGAACCCAGGGCACCGGGTAAGAGAGCAGGAGCACCTCGGGATCCGTCCGCCCGATCACTCCACAGCGGTCAGGCCGGCCTGCGGCCATGCTCAGCCAGGCCAGTTGTCCCGCACGCATCTCCTGCGCCAGCCGCCCCGGCCAGCCAAGCTGCAGCCCGCCCTCCAGCACCAGGACTCCCAGGATGCGGCCTTCCTTGCAGTCCGACAGCCAGGAGCCTGAACCCCAGGCGTCCCGGCCTAACCAACGGCTCTGAAAATCCGGTGTCTGCATGACGGGGAACCATCCCGGCTTCAGGCGGGAAACAACACCTGCTCCCCCTTCGTCGTCAGCAGCAGCGCCACGCTGTCCCGGGCGGCCAGCACCTGGTTCCAGAGCTTCTGGGGCGCAAGCAGCACGGCCTTCGTCAGGGCGTCCGCCTCGATGCAGGTGCGGGCGAAGACGCTGACGCTCAGGTTGCTCTTCATCGGCCGGCCGGTGCGTGGATGCATGATGGCGGTGGTTTTTTTCAATCCACCCGCCGCACGCACAAAATAGGCCGCGCTCGTCGCCAGCGCCGGACGCAGCATGACGCCGGGGACGGCGGCGCGATGAGGGTCCCTGGGATCACGGATCGCCACCCGGCTGTCGATCCGCCCCAGCACCCGCAGATCGCCGCCCGCGTTCACGATGGCGCCCTCAAGCCCGAGGGTGCTCAGGTATTCCACCGCCTTGTCCACGGCAAAACCCTTGGCGATGCCGCCCAGGTCCACCTGAAGCGGCCGCCGGAAGGAGACCGCCCGGCCTCCGTGAAGGTCGATCTCCTCCCAGCGCCCCGCCTCAGCCAGGGAGGTCAGCGAGCCATGCCGTGGCAGCAGGCCGCTGCGCACCAGCCGGGGAGCCACGGTGATGTCAAAGGCACCCTCGGTCTCGCGGCTGAGCTTCACGGCCTCCTCCAGCACATGGTACGTCCAGGGATGCACCTGAAGCGGTGCCAGGTGGCCGCATCGGTTCAACCGGCTGATGTCGCTGTCCGGGTCGTGGAAGCTCATCATTCGCTGCACGCAGCGGATCATCTCAAAGGCCTTGCCGGCATGCTGGTGCAGACGTTCTTCAGCCGCCTTGCCGGTGAGGGTGATCTCCACAAAGGTGCCCAGGAGGGGCTGGCAGCGTTTGATCGTGTTCATGGCGGTCAGGCGAGATGGCGGAGCACCTGCTCCCAGGTGCACACCAGGCGCTTCACGCCCCGCGTGATGCCCTGGCTGCTGAGGGTGGCTCCGGAGATGTTGTCGATGTCCTTGTGCAGTTTCAGCTTCGAATCCGCCCTCTTGCCCTGGAACTGGCGGCGCCACTCCGGGCTGCGGACTTCATAGCCATAAATTTCCCGGTAGGTCAGGATCTCGACCCCGCGCACCTCACCCTCGGCATTGATGGCCACGGCGATGTCGATGGCCTCATACCTGCCCATGACCGTGTCAAACACCAGCCAGCTGCCATCTGCGGCCTTCCAGGCCTGCAGCTCGGCCTTTCCCACTTCCACCCCTGAGGCAGCCTCGATCCGCTTCCTGTCCTTTTTCTCCAGGAAAACCGTGCGTGGCTCAGCAGCACCAGAAAGCAAAACCGCCCTGGCCTGCTCCCGGCTCAGATAGACCTGCGCGTGCAGCCCTCCTGGTGCCAGAAGCAGGGCAGGCGCAAATTTTTGAATGAGGCAACGACGGCGCATGGTGACCTAAACGAGAAATAATCTCACTACATATGAAAATGAATCTCAATTGCTATGAATCAAGCGCTTTCTTTGACGATGAATTGCGATTTTGACGCCTGTCCTTCTCCTTCCCTTTTTACCCTCAGGAAGTGCGGACGAAGCCCCCGGCCGCCTCGTGGCGGCCGGGGGAGATGCAAAAGCAATCCCGAGATCAGAACCTCACCGTCACGGCCACACGACCATTGATGCCTGGCTGCGTGAACTGGTCCAGACGGTCGCTCGTCGGTGCCTGCCCCCGCACATCCTGGTAGAGCCACATCTTCTGATGGGTCAGGTTGTAGAGGCCGGCGGTGAGGGAGACATTGCGCGAGATGTCCCAGCGCCCGATGAGGTCCACCACATAAGCGCTCGGCGTTTCAAACTGCGTCGTGCTGTCGGCAACCCGGTTCTGACCGGCATAATAAGTGCCGACCAGCTCCACCGTCACCTTGTCACGACGATAGCGCAGACCGGTCACGAGCTTGAGCGGGTCGATGGAGTTGAGCGGCTGGTCGTTCTGGTCATCCCATCCCTGCTGCCATCCCAGGTTGCCGAAGAGGCTGACGTTGCTCAGCGCCTCATTCACGAAGTCGAGCGAGGCCTCGCCCTTGAACTCGACACCATAAATCTCGGCGGAGGAAAGGTTGCGGCTCTGGAAGATGAGAGGGTCGCCGGGAGCCCCCGTGCCACCGACGCCGGCGAAGAGCTCGATGAAGTCCTCGTAGTAGTTGTAGAAGCCTGCGAGGCTCCAGGAGCGCCGCTCATGGTTGCCGCGAAGGCCAAGCTCAAAGCTGTGGCTGACCTCGTTCTGCAGCCCGGGATTCGGGATGGTCTGGTAGTTGAAGGCCAGGTTGGTCACCGTGGCGTTCAGGTCCTCCGGCGTTGGATTGCGGAAGCCCATGCTGTATTGGAACCAGGCGCTGTGATGGTCGTCCAGCTTGGTCAGGAAGCCCAGCTTCGGCGCCACGGCGACCTGATCGTAGTCCTGCGGACGAAGGCCGCCGCTGGCGCGCAGATACAGGTCGTCGGCATCCGTCGTCACTTCGTAATAATCGAACCGGATGCCGGGCGTCAGCGTGTAGCGGTCATTGTCTCCCCAGGTGATCTGATCCTGGATGTAAAGGCCCGCACGCAGCGTGGTGCTGTCCGGCATGTCCTTCAGCGGGAAGGTGTCCGGGCTGATGACGTTCGTGCTCGTGCCGGTGGTGAAGTTGAACTCACGGGCGTCACGCACACGACGGCTGAAGCTGCGGATCAGCTCGCCGCCATAGCTGAGCTGATGCCTGAAGCGCCCCGTCTCAAACTCGCTCACCAGGTTCAGCGCAGCGCCCAGGTGGTTCTGGGAAAAGAGATGGTCGCGCACCCGGAACCGGTCCTGCGCCGTCGGCAGCACTCGGTCGCGATCCTCGTCGATGTGCTCGGTCGTGCGGCTGTCCTGATAATAGATGTTCCAGTCCAGCCGGTCGAAGAACAGGCCGAGGTCGCTGGCGTCAAACTGATGCCCGAGGCTGACACGGTAGCGGGTGACCTCGTCGTCGAGCAGCAGCTCGCTCACCCGGAAGACAGAGGGGCCGGACACCACGTTGCGGCGGGAGCTCACCAGATCGTTCTCACTCGTGCGCTCAAAGAACTCGCCGGTGAGCTTGAAGGTGTTCCGGTCGTCCGGACGCCAGACCAGCTTGCCCAGCCAGTTGTGGCTCTCCCAGTCCATCGGATCCGGCGCATAACCACCCCGGTTGTCCATCTCCTGCCCCTGGCGGTAGGTGTAGAGCAGCATCATCTCGACCGGCCCGCCACGCACGGCCCCGGCGATGGTCTGGCCCAGGCTTTCATCCATGCCCTGGTAGCGGCTGACGGATTCAAAACCCCAGTCATTGCCGTCGTCGCCGATGATGTCGGAGGGATCCTTGGTGACAAAGGAGACCACACCGCCCAGGGCGTCGCTGCCATACAGGGACGAGGCCGAACCCTTGACGACCTCGACCCGCTTCAGCGCGTCCACATCCAGATAATCACGCCCGACGCTCGTCGTGCCGCCAAAGGTGAAAAGGTCGCCCTGGCGGATGCCGTCGACCTGCATGAGCACACGGTTGCCGTCAAGACCGCGGATGTTGATGCCCTGGGTGCCGCTGCGGCTGTTGCGTCCCGGTCCCTGGCCGCCGACACCGAAAGGCAGGCTCACACCGGGCTCGTAGCGCTGATAGTCACGCATCGAAGTGCCGAGCGTGAAGATGCTGTCATTGGCGTCCAGCACGGCCGTGGAGGCCGCGACATCCTGCGTCCTCCTTTCCGTGCGCGTCGCCACAACGATGATTTCCGGCACCAACTCCGCCGAGGCGCCGGCGGCAATGGTGGCGCTGTCCTGCGCGGGCTTGGTGGCGGCTTCCTGCTGCGCGAAGACGGAACCTGTCAGCAGGCAGAGGAGAGGAAGAAGAGGCGGGTGTTTTTTCATGCGGGACGATTCATCACCACCGGCCGCCCCAGCCCGCTGCGGACCGTTTGACATGGACTGTCGCTCGTTTGTCCCAAAGCTCCAAGCCCCTCATTCCACCGACAGTGGCGCGCAAATGACCGACAACGCGGCGATCACCTGCCGGAAAAGCAGGGCCGCCCGCTTCATCCACCCGCGATAGATTGCCGGCACCAACGCGTTTCCGCGCCCCCATGCGTCTTCTGGTTCTCCTCAGCCTTCTTGGTTTCATCCTCCAGTCCGCTGCCGGTGCGGCGACCGGGCAGGCATCTGCCGCCCGCCCCAACATCCTGGTGTTGTATCTCGATGACATGGGCTGGGCCCAGCCAGGAGCCTATGGCGGCAGGCTGGCGCCGACACCCCACATGGACTCCATTGCCACAACCGGCGTGCGTTTCACCAACGGTTATTCCAGCGGCTGCGTCTGCTCGCCCGGCCGCGTCGGCCTGATAACCGGACGTTATCAGGCCCGAACCGGCCACGACGCCAACCCCACCCGGCCGGGCCGTGAGCTGCTGCTGAGCGAGAAGACCCTGGCCCAGCACCTCAAGCCCGCCGGCTACACCACCGGCATCGTCGGCAAATGGCATCTCGGCGACACAGGCCCCGAATTCATGCCCCTCTCGCGCGGCTTTGACTTTGCCATGGGAACCGTCGGCAACCTCGGCGAAGGCTCCGGCCCTTCGTTCTACCGGGGTAATGAGCTCGTCCAGGAACTCCAGGGCTCACCCGTCACCTCACCGGTCTATGCCCGTGAAGCCTGCGGATTCATTGAGGCAAACAAGGACCGGCCCTTTTTCCTCTGCCTGTCCTTCAACGCCGTGCATTCACCCATCGTCGCCTCCCCGCACTGGCTGGAAAAGTTCAAGCATCTGCCGAAACGTGAACAGGCCTACGCGGCGCTTGTGGGCGAGGCGGATGAGGCGATTGGCACCGTCATGGCCCGGCTGCGTGAGCTGAAGCTGGAGGAAAACACGCTGATCTTCTGCATCAGCGACAACGGCGGCGCCTCCAGGGAGGCTGAGCAACTGGGCCTGCGCGGCTCCAAATGGTTTGTCTGGGAAGGCGGCATCCGCGTGACCTGGATGGCCCGGTGGAAGGGCCGGATTCCCGGCGGCCGGGTGCTGAACGACCCCGTCATCCAGCTCGACGTGCTGCCCACCGTCCTCGCCGCAGCCGGCGTTGAAAAACCTTCGCTGGCACTGGATGGCGTCAATCTTCTGCCGCTCCTGGAGGGCAAAGCCGACAGGCTTGAACCACGCGAACTCTATTTCCGCTTCGGCGTCCAGCACGCCGTCCGCCAGGGCGACTGGAAGCTGGTGAAAGCCTCCCAGGCCATGGAGCCCATGCTGGTGAACCTCGCCACCGATCCCGGGGAGCAGAAGGATCTGAGCGCCGAAAATCCCGCCAAAAAGGCTGAGCTGACCATCCTCTTCAGCACCTGGAACACCTCCATGCAGCCCCCGCGCTGGGAGGACCAGCGCTGGAACGGCGACCCTGACCGCAAGGCGGACAAGAAGAAGATGAAGAAATCCAAAAAGCGAAAGTGAGGCCGCCGACGCGGAATGGCCTGCCCGCCAGCAGTAGATCCAAACGCCTGGGTGCGGACTTCAGCCCTGGGCGGCCAGGGCGGCGGCGGCCCTGGCCTTGGCCTGTTCGGCCTTGCGCAGGATTTCGTCGGGTGAGGGAAGCGAGGCGAGCACGTCGGCGGGGATGAAGCCGTCTCCGACCAGCTTGGTCAGGCACTTCTTGCGCTCATCCAGCGCCTTGTCGGGGCTGCGCTCCTTGCTGAAACGTGACTTGGCGGCGGCACTGCGGTCCTTCAAGGCCGAGTAAATGTCGCCGCCGAGCAGCGAGGAGATGTCCACCTTGATCTTTTCGCGGCCAGCCTCGGCCGGATTCACCTCGTCGCCGTTGATCGGGCCGGCCTGATACTTGGGGAACATGATGGCCACCTCGGGGCAGACACGGGAGCAGGCCGGGCAGTTGGTCTTGCAGTTGTCGTTGTTCTGCACCTGGATCTTGTGGTCGGAGCTGACGCCATAGACGTCGAACAGGCAGAAGCTCAGGCACTGCATGCAGTTGGTGCAGCGAGTGTAGTCGATGACGGGGAACCAGGGCTTCCAGCGGCCGGGCTCGTTCATGGGGGTGTCGCCCCGGCTTTTCTCCACCAGGCCGACGACCTCCTCGACCTCCAGCCCCGCGATGTCCCGCGCCTCAACCTTCACCAGGCCGGTGACGTCCTCGATCTGCGGTGCTTTTTGTTCGGGGAAAAGTCCCAGCACGAGCAGGCTGCGTTCGTCATGGGGCATCATGGCCGGGGCGCCGCCGCCTCCGGTCCGGGTGACCGCGTAACCCTTGTCGAGGAGGGCGGCCATGACCCTGGCCCTGGCCTCGGACGGCAGCGGGATGGCGCCGGAGCCTTCGTAGAGCACAACGCGCAGGGGACGATGGGTGTGGGTGATCATGGGTGAGGCTGGAAGGTTCGTTCAGGACTGGACCATGGCGCCGACGACCTCAGGAGCCGTGAGGGTGCGCATGTTGAGGATTTCGACATCCTCGGCCAGCGGCGCGCCTGCCTGCTGGAAGAGGCCCTTCACGGCCCGCGGGTAGCAGGCGGCGATCCTGAGCTTTCCACAGGCGGCGAGGGCGGTAAGGCGCGGGTCGCGATGCGCCGCCATTTCGCAGAGGTCGGACACGCTTTCAAAGCTGGCCCCGGAATCGCAGAGACCCTGCAGGACCTCGTTCTTCACGCCATTGGGGACGACCTGGGCGTAGGCGCAGCGGCAGTAGAGGAGCGTGGGGGGGGATTCAGGCATGGACGGGGGCGCGGATCATGGCGGCAGGCGGGGCACGCGCAAGGCCGTGTGTGAAAACGAACAAGGCGGACTTTTCAGTCCGCCTTGTTGAAGAAAAAATTTCTGAAACGGGAATCAGCGCACGGGGATCGACGAGCGGGTGGGGCGCGGGGCGTCGTAGAGCCAGAAGGCCACGTTGCCGTCACTCACCAGGGCACGCGCCTCGGCGATGGCCACGCCGTCGGAGAGCGGCTTGCCGTAAAGATGATGGGGAGAGGAGTAAAGAGTCGCGTAGGTGACCGGCACGGACCAGTAGTACTCACCCTGGAACTTCTCCACGACCGGCTGGCCGTAGCCGATGATGATGTCACGCGTGATGCTGGTCTCGTGACGCTTCATGCTGCGGTTGAGGGCGCGGTAGCCGCCAAAGATGGACTTGGAGGGCTTGGTTCCGGCCACGCTCTGCGAATCCGGCGAATGGTCAGGATTGCTGGGGGAGGTGGCGTTCTGGGGGGCGGCAAGGCTGCTGCCGACGATGGCAAGGCTGAGCAGAAGAGGGATGAGGAATTTCATGACGAGGGAATATAATCTAGGAGATCGGTAGTTCGGCAAGCAGGAAATGTTCCCAACTCCAGGGCTTCCCTGGAAAGGAGGCAATTTTGTCACTTGTCCCAGCCGTTGTTTGACAGGCGGGCGAGTCCCCCGTTACACAGCATGACCAAGTTCGATGAACCTACCTAACAAGCTCACCGTCGCCCGCCTGATCCTCACGGGCGTGTTCGTGGTGTGTTTTTACATCCCCTGGGACCAGGCCATGACGGCCGCGCTTCTGATCTTCTCGGCGGCCTCCATCACGGACTATCTCGACGGCAGGATCGCCCGCGCCCGCGGCCTGGTGACAAACTTTGGCAAGCTGTTCGACCCCCTGGCAGACAAGGTTCTGATCGCAGCTGCCTTCATCCTGCTTGTGGAAAGGACGGAGATGAAGGCCTGGATCGCCATCGCCATCCTCGGCCGTGAGTTCTTCGTCACGGGCATCCGGCTGATCGCGGCCCAGAAGGGCGTCGTCCTCGCCGCAGAGCGCCTTGGCAAGCACAAGATGGCCTGGCAGATCATCACGGTGCTCTACTTCCTGCTCACGGCGGCTTCAGAGGAAAGCATGTTCGGCTTCCTGCGCCCCTGGCTGGAGCCTTCCCCGGCGCACTGGTGGGCCGGCGCCTCGATCGTGGGCTTCACCACCTTCCTCACCGTGGTCTCCGGCTTCAGCTATTTCTGGAAAAACCGCCGCCTCTTTGATGACGCCTGAGGTTTTGGATTGAGCCGGAGCCGCAGGCCTGACAGCATCAGCGCGAATCCTTCACCACCATGTCCGCAGAAGCCCAACTCTCCTCCCTCGGCCTCAGCCTGCCCCCCGCCCCGCCCAAGGGCGGCGTTTACAAGCCCGTCGTGATCATCGGCGGTGTGGCCTATGTTTCCGGGCACGGCCCCTACCTCCCTGACGGTGGCATGATCCGCGGCAGGGTCGGCGAGGACCTTGACCTGGCCCAGGGCCACGCCGCCGCCCGCCAGACCGGGCTGGCGATGCTGGCGACGCTGAAGAAGGAGCTGGGCAGCCTCGACCGGGTGAAGCGCGTCATCAAGCTGCTCGGCATGGTCAACAGCACGCCGGAGTTCGCCGATCATCCCAAGGTCATCAACGGCTGCAGCGAACTCTTCGCCCAGGTCTGGGGCGATGATGCCGGTGTCGGCGCACGCAGCGCCGTCGGCATGGGGTCGCTGCCCGGCAACATCGCCGTGGAGATCGAGGGCATTTTTGAAATCGACTAACCCGGACGTCCGTCGACCTTGACCATCCCTTGCCGGACCGCCGTCAGGGGATGCCGAACAGCCTCCGGTGGTTCTCGGCAATCACGGCTTCCAGCACCTCCACGGTCATGCCACGCACCTTCGCCAGCAGCTCGTAGCTGACCCGCAGGTTCGCAGGATGATTCACAGGCCTACCCTCCACCTGAAGCGGGTTCGGGTTCAGCTCGTCCGGCGGCCACATGTCCGGCGCATCCGTCTCGACCAGCAGCCTGTCCAGGGGCATGGCGGCGAACACGGCCAGCTGACGCGCCTTGCGCTCATGGCCGAAGTAGGGTGACAGGGAAAAATAGGCGCCGAGGCTGGCAAGGCACGGGATCATCTCCTCCGGGCCTCCATAGGAATGCAGAAGAAATCCCCGTTTCGGCAGGACGGCCGCCCGAAGCTGCTCCTCCAGAAGGCCCCAGGCGCGCAGGCAATGAACCGTGGCCGGGCGGTTCAGCTCGACGGCCAGCGCAAGCTGAAGCCTAAGGCATTGCACCTGGGCGTCGATGTCGGGATTTTCGATCCAACGATCCAGGCCGACTTCACCCACGGGCGCCTGCGGAAACTCCGTCAGGTAGCGCCGGAGCGTCACCAGCCAGGCATCGCTGCGCTCCTTCACATACCAGGGATGCAGGCCAAAGGCGGGCCGCACCCAGGGATGTTCGCGGGCGATCCTGGCGACGTCCTCCCAGTCCTCCTCCGCCGATCCATTCACCACGACCTCCGCCACTCCCAGCCGGGGTAGAAGACGCATCAGTTCCGGCCTCACGGCATCCAGCCGGTGATCCTGAAGATGGTTGTGCGCGTCAAAGAGCATGTGCTTCAACTCCACTGCTGCGCGAGCGTCCTGATCCTGGCCCGCACGGCGGCGAGCCCGTTCAGCCGTGTCGGCGAAAGGATCCGGGTGAAGCCGCAGCGGATCCACAGCTCCGGCTCAACCGCGGCCGCCTCCGCTGGCAGGGCGCCGCTGTAAAGGTCGCACAGCACGGCGACAAGGCCGGCGACCATCGGTGAATCAGCCTCGCAGCGAAAACGGGTGAGGCCGTCCTGAAGCTCCCCAAGCACCCAGACGCGGGAGACGCAGCCGGGCACGATGAGGGCATCGTCCTTCAGCTCCGCGGGCAGCCTCGTTTTCGCCACATAACTGGTTAGTGCGGCGAGGCGCTCATGGACGTTCTCGATGAGGCTGAGGCCTTCGATGAGCTCGTTCTGTCGGGCGGCGAGGGACATTCGGTGCATGGGCTGGATCATCATCTGCCGAGCAGGCCGCCACCAACGCCCTTGAGCAGGTCGAGGCCTTTTTCAGCGGCGTCCGAGGCCTTTTTCAAGGTGTCGGAGGGATTCGTGATCATCTCGGTGGCGCCCTTCAGCACCTCGCCGGGCTTCTTCGCCAGGTCCTCGCCAACAACGGGCTTCAGCAGGGTTTCACCCACGGCGCCCGCCGCCTCGGCAGGGGCGTTGAGCAGGGCCCTGCCGGCCCCGCCGAGCAGACGTGCGGTGAGATCCTCCTCGGGCCTGTCGACGGTGCCGGTGATGCGCAGGGGCGTCCACAGCATGCCGGCGGCCGCGCCCGGCTGGCTGCTGGTGAAGACATGCTGCCTGGCGCCGGGGATCCATGTCAGCGTCTCGGGCGTGACCCCCAGCATGAACCACCCGTCAAGCCGTCCGCCGGTGGTGTCCAGCCTGCCTTCGAGGCGTAACAAACCATTCGACTGAATGACGATGTCCTCAAACCTGCGCGCCTGCCCGCCGCCGCTGACGCGGGTGGTGGCGATGTCTAGCACGAGGCGCTTGAAGCGTTCGACGTTGGTGTAGGCGGCCAGCCTGCCGAGCAGCGGCACGGCGGTGAGGACGGCGTCCTTCAGCCGCACCGTCCCCTTCACGCCGGGTTCGGCCCCCGCCCTGCCGGCAATGTCCAGATCTCCCTCCAGCAGGCCGGTGAGCCGGAGCTTCCAGTCATCACTGACGATCTCCCTCAAGGGGACGCCGGAGAAGTGCGTGCTGATCTCCCAGCTCTTCTCCCGGGGACGCACATGGCCGCTGGTGGTGATCTCGCTGTCGCCCATCCAGGTGAGGGTGGCGTGGGTGAGATGCAGGTCGTCCCGGCTCATGCGTGCGGTGGCGCGGACGAGGTTGAACTTCATCGGATGAACCTGCGCCGGCAGCTTGACCGGGGTCTCCAGAATGCCGTCCTCCACCGTCGCCTGGATGGAAGACTCCCCCTGCTGCCAGGTGCCCAGGCGAAGCTTGGAGCCGGTGAGGCGCCAGGGGCCGGGGTAGCTCAGGGCAAAGCTGTCAAAGCGGACGCCGTCGATCTCCGTCCGGTCGGGCAGGTAGCCCTTCAGCCATCCCGGAACGGAGCTTTTCGCGGGCGGCTTTTCACCAGCATCCACCTCTGCTTCAACAGGGCCGGAGCCAGCCGCCTTCAGGCCCTTGGCGCCGCCATCAAAGGAAAGCGCGAGCGAGTCGGCCCCGGTTTCAATGATCCTCCACCGGCGGTCGCGGAACGCATTCCAGTCGAGCGCCAGGCGCAGGGCGCCGACCTCGGCCTTCCAGCCGCTGCCGGTGCTGGCCGTCAGGCTGCGGGTGGTCACCTCATCCCCCGACCAGCGCAGCGGCTCAAGCGTGACGCCGCCCTTCACCTGCACTCCGAGGAACTGCTCCATGCGGCTGCGGAACTCGTCCTTCTGCAGGTAGCCGCGCACCCAGCTCATGACCAGCATGGGCGCCAGCAGCAGGACAAGCCCGGCCGTCAGGCCAAGCCCGGCCAGGGCCAGCATCCAGCGGGGGACCTGGCGGGAGCGGCGGCGGGAACGGGTGGACATGGGTTGCGAAGATGCTGGCGTTCGGGGCAGGCGCAAGCCTCAGGGAAGCCTGACCCGGCCATGCGGCACGCTGACATGCGGGTGGTTTGCGGCAAGAAAGCGCCACGGGCGGTCCACCGCCCGGGAGATGCCGACGCGGATGTCGGTGACGACCACCGGTCGCATTCCGGAGGGGCGCAGCCCGCAGTCCTCCGGACGCCCCCGGCCCGCCATGCGCGTGCCATGATGCCCGCCCGTGACGCCCAGGGCCATGCCCGTCTTCCCCGGGCCGGAGCACAGGTCATGAACACACTTTTTGTTACGCCGTTGCATCATTTGTTCGACGCCCAGCCTGGGCTCCAGGGCGCGCACGAGGACCAGGCCGTCCCTGCCGCCGCCCTTCACCAGGAGGTTGAAGAGCCAGTACATGCCGTAGTTGAGGTAGACATAGGCGGCGCCGGGCGGCATGAGGCGAACGAACTCCCGCGCGCCCGGCCTGGAGAAGGTGTGGCAGGCCTCGTCATCCTCGGCGGCATACGCCTCGGTCTCGACGATGATTCCCGAGCAGCCCCGCCAGACCAGCTCCACACCGATGAGGTCATGCGCGACGGAAAGCACGTCGCGCTCAAAGAAGCCGGGCTTCAGAAAAGGGGCCGTCTTCATGGCTTCACAGGCCGGTGGGATGGTCGACAAAGCACCATGGCAGGCCGAACTGCCGCTCCAGATGCACGGCCAGGGCCTTCACGCCGAAGGTCTCCGTGGCGTAGTGGCCGCCGTAAAGGACGTTGATGCCAAGCTCCTCCGCCAGCGTGTAGCTCCAGTGCGGCCCCTCGCCGGTGATGAAGGTGTCCACGCCGGCCCTCGCGGCGGCGGCGATTTCAGAACCGCCGCCTCCGGACGAGATGCCGATGCGCCGGGTGATCCGGGGGCCTCCGGCGCAGACATGCACACGGCCGCCGCCGAGGGCCTGGGTGAAGCGGGCCACCACATCTTCAAGCGCCAGCCCAGCCTCGCACATCACGCCCACGGACATGCCCTTGTATTCCAAAAACCCACCGGAGGCCGCCAGACCCATGGCGTTGGCGATGCAGGCGTTGTTGCCAAGCGTGGGGTGGGCGTCGAGAGGCAGGTGCGCGCTGTAGATCGCGAGGTTGTTCTCCAGCGCCAGGCCCATCCTTTCAAAGGTGCCGCCCGTCCAGGGCTGCAGGCCGGACCAGAACATGCCGTGATGCACGATGAGCAGGTCCGCGCGCGTGGCCACGGCCTTTTTCACGACCGGCAGGGTGGCGTCCACCGCCGCGGCGATGCGCGTCACCTGGCCGCTGCGGTTCTGAAGCTGAAGGCCGTTCACGGCGTTCGAATAGTCCGGCAGTTCGTTGATGCGCAGCGTGCTGTCGAGATGGGCGGTGATGGCGGAAAGTGAAGGCATGACGGTATGAGGATCGGCCTTATCTCGCATGAATGTGCCACCCTGTTCAAGCCATCGCTTGGTCAGAAGTCCGTCCACAGCGTCCGGAAGTCTTGACTTGCGGCTTTTCCAGTCCTGTGGTTGCCAGTCCTTAAACACCGCCTAGTCTCGATTCCGTGATCGCCATCGCAACGGCCAGCCAGAAGGGAGGCGTGGGTAAAACCACGCTCTGCATCAACCTCGCCTACTCACTCGCCCGCCGCGGGTGGACGACGCTGCTCGTGGACACGGACCCCCAGGGCGGGGTCGGCCTGTCCCTGGCCAGGTCCACACGCGCCCGGCCAGGCTTTTACGACTTTCTCTGCGGGGCTGAGCGCGACCTGAACCGCCTGGTGCTCTCCACCCGCCTGCCGGAGCTGCAGATTCTCCCCGGCGGCCAGTATGATGCGGCGGCACGGCGCGGCTGGTCCTCCCAGGAGGTGCCTTCGCGCCTGGCCGACCTGCTGCGCGCCGCCGAACTGCGTGGCGTGGACTGCCTGATCATGGACACGGCCGCAGGCCTGAATGCGATGACGGAATCCGTCGTGAAGGCCTGTGACTACGTCGTCCTGCCCCAGCAGGCGGAGCCTCTCGCCGTGCGCAGCGTGCCACACATGCTGGAAACGCTGTCCCGCTTCCGCAGCGAAGGCGCCGGGGTCAAGGTCGCGGGCATCCTCATGACCATGGTCGCCGGTGAAAGCCAGGTCAGCCAGAAGGTGGTTTCCGAGCTGCGCGCCCTGCTGCCCGCAGACCTGCTTTTCGACCAGGCCGTGCCGCGCCTGAACTCCTTCCTCGAAGCCAGCGCCATGGGGGTGCCGGTCGCCCTGTTGAAAAAGAACCCGCCTCCCGAGGCGCTGCTTTTTGACCAGCTCGCCGCCGAGATCGAACGCCGGACGGGCCTCCTCCAGGAACGCGAATCCAACCATGCCCATGCAAGTCTCCTGGATTGATGCCGATGAGGTCGGCGCCCTGCTTGGCAGGCTGCGTGACACGCCGCCGGCCGCGGCTTCCACCGAGCTTGCAAATCATGAGGCCCCCGCCCTGCTCGTGGCCGATTTCGAGCCTGTCCAGGCCGAAGCGCCCGAGCCTTCAGCCAACGTGCCGCAAACGCCCGTAGAAACCTCTTCCGACTCGCATCACGACCTGGATCTTTTCAGGGCCCGCCTGCAGGCCATCCGTGAACGTGCCATGAACGCTGGCCTGCTTCCCGGCGATGCCCCGGCCCCCCAGGCCGTCGAACCAGACAGCCTGCCCGCCCATGAAGAAGAAGAGGAAATGGCCGGGGAACTGCCCATCGAGGGAACACCGCCAGGCTCCGATGAAGCACCCTCCTGGACCCCCTACCAGCCTTCCGGCAGTTCCGTGAACGAAAGGCTCGAGGGATTTGCCGCCTGGGCCCGGCCCTTGATGAACGGTTCAAGCCTCTTCGTCATTGATGACCAGGGAGATCTGCTCTGGGGACGGTCTTCTCATCAGGAACTTGTGGTTACGACCGTCATGGCCTGGGTGGCCTTCTCCCGCATGAGCGGCGTCCTCGCCTTTGAACGGGTGCCCCTCCTTCATCAACGCATGGCGACAGGTGACCATCTGACGGCCCTGCCCTGCCCGACACGCCTCGGCTTGCTGCACATCGCCATCACCGGAGATCATGCGGTGGCCGATGAGCATGTGCCCGAACTGCGCCAGGCCTTGATTGCCGCAATGGAGGCTTCCTGAGCCTCAATATCGGCACAAAAAGACCGGCTGCCATTCTAGTGGTTTCAAACTAACTGGGTTCTGGATCGTTACCTAGGTGCATCATCCTCTTCCTCCCCCATGAAACCGCTCGACCTCCAGGTGAATGGCTACGCCGGCACCGACTTCAACCGTGAAGGACTGACCGCCGAAGCCCTGCATCATGCCTGCAAATGCCTCGTTGAAGACGGCTGCGACAGCATCCTGGCCACCTTCATCACCGATGACCTGGAAGCCATGGCGGCACGCATGGAAACCCTGGTCAAACTGCGTGAACAGGACGGCCTGGCACGCAGTGTCATCGCGGGCATTCATATCGAAGGCCCCTTCATCAACCCGGAAAAGGGCTATGTCGGCGCCCATCCCCAGCAGCATGTCAAGCCCGCCACCCTGGAGAATGCCAAGCTTCTCCTGGATGCCGCAGGCGGTCTGGCACGCATCGTCACCCTGGCCCCGGAGCACGACGAGGGCTTCCACACCACGGAGTTCCTGGCCAACAACGGCGTGACGGTCTCGGCCGGCCATTGCAACCCCAGCCTGGAAGTTCTGCGCGCCGCCACGGAGCACGGGCTGAGCATGTTCACCCATGTCGGCAACGGCTGCCCGATGCAGATGCACCGCCACGACAACGTCATCCAGCGCGCCCTGGCCCTGCGTGACAAGCTCTGGCTCTGCTTCATCCCCGACGGTGTGCACATCGAGTTCTTCGCCCTGGCCAACTACCTGCGCGCCGCAGGGCTCGAGAAGACCATCTTTGTCACGGACGCCATCTCCGCCGCGCGCCTCGGCCCTGGCAAGTACAGCCTCGCCGGCTGGGACATCCTCATTGGCGAGGACCTCGTCGCCCGCAGCCCGGACGGCTCCCACTTTGTCGGCAGCACGGTCACCATCCCGCGCATCCTGGTGAACGGCCAGCAGCAGCTCGGACTCAGCAAGGCCGAGCTGGCGCAGCTTCTGGATGCCAATCCGCGCAAGGCGGTCGGCCTGTAGGTCCCGGTAACCTGGGATTGACCCAATCCATTGTTCGTCCTTTGTTATGAACTGTGCGTATCCTGCGCACCCCTGACATCCATCCTTCACTCCAACCCACCCTTCCTTCATGGCCCTCTCCGTCGGCTCCTCCGCTCCTGACTTCACCGTGACCACCCTCGGCGCCGGCGGCCCCGAGCTCTTCAAGCTGTCCGAACATGTCGGCGCCTCCAACATCCTCCTGCTCTTTGTGCCCATGGCCTTCACCGGCGTCTGCACCAAGGAGTTCTGCGAGCTGTCCAGCAGCATCAACGAATACAAGTCCCTGAACGCCGCCGTCATCGGCATCAGCGGCGACAACCCCTTCGCCCAGAAGGCCTGGGCCGAGAAGGAGGGCATCACCCTTCAGCTCCTCAGCGACTACGACCACAAGGTCACCACGGCCTACGGCGTCGCTTATGACAGCTTCCTTCCAGCCAAAAACCTGATCATGGGCGGCGTGCCGAAGCGCTCCGCCTTCATCATCGACAAGGCCGGCGTCATCCAGTACGCCGAAGTCCTCGAAAGCCCCGGTGACCTGCCCAACTTCGCCGCCATCAAGGCGAAGCTCGCCGAACTGGGCTGAGCTGACCTAACCTCAAGCATGTTTGATTTGCGGCGGGCCCCCGGTGGCCCGCCGCCTCTTTTTGATCGACTCACCACCGACGATAGGATCATCTCGCGCCCTGCGTCCTCTCCTGTCCCAACCATGATCCCCATCGACCTCAGCGGCAAAGTCGCCCTCATCACCGGAGCCTCCCAGGGCATCGGCGCCCAGATCGCCCGCACCTTCCATCGGGCGGGAGCCACCGTGGTGCTCAACCATCCCGGCCTGGACAACACAGCGGCCGACGCCCAGGCGCTTGCGGATGAGCTCAACGTCCACCGCACCGACAGCGCCGTCGTCATCGCCGCCGATGTCTCCAGGCCGGATCAGGTGCAGGCCATGATGGGCCAGGTCCAGGCGCAGTGCGGC
This sequence comes from Prosthecobacter sp., assembly GCA_019186985.1. Taxonomy (GTDB): domain Bacteria; phylum Verrucomicrobiota; class Verrucomicrobiia; order Verrucomicrobiales; family Verrucomicrobiaceae; genus Prosthecobacter. The sequence goes on from JABARQ010000027.1 coordinate 48,628, forward strand.
GGGCTCGATTTCCTCGTCAACAACGCCGCCATCATCAAGGACCGTACCATCGCCAAAATGGGCCTCGATGAGTGGGACGCGGTGATCGACGTGAACCTCTCGGGCGTCTTCTACGGCTGCAAGTACGCCCTCGAGATCATGCGCGAGGGCGGGGCCATCGTCAGCTTCGGCAGCATCGCCGCCATCCAGGGATTCTTCGGCCAGGCCAATTATGCTTCCGCGAAGGCCGGCGTTCAGGCGATGATGCGAGTGCTCAGCCGTGAGGCCGCCAGACGGAACATCCGCGCCAACGCGGTCGCTCCAGGCGTGATCGACACCAGCATGGCCGCCACCATCCCCGAGGCGGTGCGCGCCGAGATGATCAAGAACGTGCCGCTGGCCCGCTTCGGCACCACGGAGGAGGTGGCCAATGTGGTTCTCTTCCTCTGCTCGCCCCTGGCCAGCTACATCACCGGCCAGACCCTTGAGATCAACGGAGGCTGGAGGGGCTGACATGCGCGCTCCGGCGATTCTTGCCACCGCTGACCAGGCCGTCGCCGCCATTCCGGACGGCGCCACGATTGCCGTGGGCGGCTTCGTCGGCGCCGGCCATCCGGAGATGCTCACGGCCGCGCTCGAACGTCGCTTCCTGGAAACCGGCACGCCCCGCGACCTGACGCTCTACTACTGCGCAGGCCAGGGCGACCGCGGCGATCGCGGGCTGAATCATCTGGCGCACAAGGGGCTCGTCAAACGTGTCATCGGCGGCCACTGGAACCTGGCGCCCAGGCTCGGCACGCTCGCCCTCGCCAATGAGATCGAGGCCTACAACCTGCCCCAGGGCGTGCTCTGCTGCCTGCTTCGCGAAATCGCGGCCAAGCGCCCGGGCCTCATCACCCAGGTGGGCCTCAACACCTTCATCGACCCTGTCATGTCGGGCGGCCGGATGAACGCACGCACGGTCGAACCTTTGGTTGAGCGCCTGGAGCTCGACGGCCGGACCTGGCTTCGCTACAAGCCGGTGCCGGTCCATGTCGGCCTGATCCGGGCCACCTATGCCGATGCCCGCGGCAATCTCAGCATGGACTGTGAAGGCCTGGTGGGCGAGGTGCTGCCCATCGCGCAGGCGGCGAAAAACCACGGCGGCATCGTCATCGCCCAGGTGGAAAGCCTCGTCGATTCCCTGCCCGATCCAAAGTCGGTGCGCGTGCCGGGAATCCTGGTCGACTACATCGTCACCAGCGGCGGCGTGCAGCATGACCAGACCTTTGGCGAAACCTTCAGCGAGGAGTTTGTCGTCTCCCAGAGCGCGGGCTTTGAACTGCCCGCCATGCCCGAGTCCGAACGCAAGGTCATCGGCAGACGCGCGCTTCAGGAGGTCCGTGCCGGAGACATCGTCAACCTCGGCATCGGCCTTCCCGAAAGCGTGGCCATGGTGGCGGCCGAGACGGGACGCCTGGGAGATTTCACCCTGACGGTGGAAAGCGGACCCATCGGCGGCGTGCCGGCCTCGGGCCTGAGCTTCGGCTGCAGCCATTTCCCCGAGGCCATCATCGACCAGCCTGCCCAGTTCGATTTTTATGACGGCGGCGGCGTCGACATCGCGGTGCTCGGCGCCGTGGAGGTGGACGCCGAGGGCAGCGTCAACGTCACCAGCTTCGCCGACCGCTTCGCCGGCGTGGGCGGCTTTGTGAACATCGCCCAGAGCGCGCGCCGTCTGGTCTTCTGCTGCACCTTTCTCGCCAGGGGCCAGCCCAAGTTTGTGAAGGCAATCCAGCACGTCTGCTTTCACGGCCCGACGGCGCTGGCGCACGGCCAGCAGGTGCTCTATGTCACCGAGCGCGCCGTGTTTGAACTCAGCCCCGGCGGCCTGAAGCTGGTGGAAATCCTCGGCGGCCATGACCTTCACCAGGATGTCCTCTCACAAATGCAGTTCCACCCCCTGGTCTCCGATTCCCTGATTCATCCGCCATGACTCCCGTTCACATTGTTGATGCCCGTCGCTCCCCCATCGGCCGCTTCGGCGGCGGCCTGAAAGACCTCGCCGCCGTGGATCTCGCCTGCGCCGTCGCGGAGCAGGTGGTGCCCGCAGGACTGCGCGCTCACATCGACCAGGTGATCCTCGGCCAGGTGCTTCAGGCCGGCGCGGGGATGAACGTGGCGCGTCAGGTCGGCCTGAAACTGGGTTTGCCCGAACAGGTGCCCGCCTTCACCGTCAACATGGCCTGCGGCTCCTCGCTGAAGGCCGTGGCGCTTGCGGCCGACGCCATCCGCTCCGGGGAAGCCGGGCTTGTGCTGGCGGGCGGAGTGGAGGTGATGAGCCGCGCACCACACTATGTCATGGACGCGCGCTTTGGCCGCAAGCTCGGCGACATCGCCATGCAGGACGCCCTGTTCGTGGACGGACTCAGCGACCCGCTGCTGAAGATCGGCATGGGCGAGACGGCGGAGCGCATCGCGGACAGGCTGGGCATCACACGCCGGGACCAGGATGCCTTCGCCGCCCTCAGCCAGGCCCGCGTCGTGGAGCATCGCCCGTCCCTGGCCCGTGAAATCCTGCCCGTCGCCGGTGTCGAGGCGGACGAGCACCCACGCGCCGACACCACGGCGGAGTCGCTCGCCAAGCTGAAGCCCGCCTTCCGCAAGGACGGCTCGGTCACCGCAGGCAACGCCTCCGGTATCAATGATGGTTCGGCCATGGTACTGCTGGCCGGCGGGGACGCCCTGCAGGCGCACGGCCTCGTCTCCCGGGCGCGCATCCTCGCATGCACGGCCGTCGGCTGCGATCCTGCCGTCATGGGCCTGGGCCCGGTCGGCGCCATCCGACGCCTCTGCGCGGTCACCGGCTGGAGCCTCGCTGAAGTCGAGGCGGTCGAGATCAACGAGGCCTTTGCCGTGCAAACCCTGGGCTGCGCCCGCGAACTCGGCCTGCCGCTCGAAAAGCTCAACCAACGAGGTGGCGCGATCGCCCTCGGCCATCCCATCGGCGCCAGCGGCGCCCGTGTCCTGGTGACCCTGCTGCACCTCATGGAGGACCGGAACCTTCGCCGCGGCATCGCCAGCCTCTGCATCGGCGGCGGCATGGGCATCGCCATGGCCGTGGAAAGGTAGCCTCCACGCAGACAGTTCGCTTTTCCCCGGCAAGTCCCCGAAATTCCCGCGTTATCCTCAGCCCAGCCTATTTTATGAAACTGCTCCCCGCCTTCCTCTTTTCCGCCGTCACCGCCACCTGCGCGCTTGCCGACCCCGTCGCTCTTTTTGACGGACGCACCTTCACCGGCTGGGAGGGCAACACCGGCAGCGTCTGGCGCATCGAGGACGGCGCCCTGGTGGCGGGCAGCCTGGAGAAGAAGCAGGAGAAGAACGACTTCCTGGCCACCACCAAGTCCTATTCAAACTTCGAGCTGACGCTGAAATGGAAGCTGGAGGGCACCGAAGGCTTCGTGAACGGAGGCGTTCAGTTCCGCACCAAGCGCATTCCCAACCACCATGAGGTCTCCGGCTACCAGGCGGACCTTGGCAAGGGCTATGACGGCGCGCTCTATGATGAAAGCCGCCGCAAGAAGATGCTCGCCCAGCCCTCTCCGGAAGTGCTGGAAAAGGCCCGCAAACCCCTGGGTGAATGGAACGACTACCGCATCCGCGCCGAGGGTCCGCGCATCCAGATCTGGCTCAACGGCGTCCAGACCGTCGATTACACCGAGACCGAGCCGGGCATCGACATGAGCGGCATCATCGCCGTGCAGATCCATGGCGGCGCCACCTCCATCGTCCGCTACAAGGACCTCCGCATCGAGGAGCTGAGGTAAGGCGCCGCCCCGGGCTTTTCGGCCTTTGACATCCGGCCCTTTCTCAACTCCTCATCCCTGTTCATGTCCAAAGGCCTCGGCGAAACCCGCACCCAGTTCTTCCATCTCGGCAGCGCCGCCGAGCCGTTTGTCTTCGCCAACGGTGAGCAGCTTCCCGGCATCACGGTCGCCTACGAGATGTACGGCAGGCTGAACGCCCGCAAGACCAACGCCATCCTGCTCTTCCACGCCCTGTCCGGCAGCCAGCACGCCGCCGGTTACAACCCGGAGGTCCCGGGGCTCTTCGGACGCTGGACCGACGACGTGAAGCACGGCTGGTGGGACCTGTTCATCGGCCCGGGCAAGGCGCTCGACACCAACCGCTACTGCGTCATCTGCGCCAACTACCTCGGCGGCTGCTACGGCAGCAGCGGGCCCGCCTCCCTGAACCCCGAGACTGGCAAACCTTACGGCGCCGACTTTCCGCCTGTGCTCAGCAGCGACGTGGTGCGCAGCCAGGCCGCGCTGCTGGATCATCTCGGCATCAAGAAGCTGCACGCCGTCATCGGCTCCTCCGTCGGCGGCCTGCTGGCGATCAACTTCGCCACGCTCTATCCCGAGCGCGTGAAGATCGTCATGCCCGTGGCCACCGGCCTGCGCACCACGGTGCTGACACGCCTGACCTTGTTTGAGCAGGTGCTGGCCATCGAAAACGACCCGCATTTCAAGGGCGGTGATTACTACGAGGGCGAGGCTCCCGAGTACGGCCTGGCGCTGGCCCGCATGATCTCGCACAAGACCTTCGTCCATCTCGACGCCATCGAGCGGCGCGCCCGCCAGACCGTGTCCCAGCCCAACGGCCAGCTCGCCTGGTACCAGGTCGGGCACAACGTCGAAAGCTACATGCTGCACCAGGGCAAGAAGTTCGTGAAGCGCTTCGATGCCAACGCCTACCTGCGCATCATCAACATGTGGCTGCGCTTCGACCCTCTGCGCGACGCCGGCGTGGACAGCTACGACGAGCTCTTCGCCCGCAGCCGCCAGGCGGGTCATCACTACCTCGTGTTCAGCATCGACAGCGACTTCTGCTTCTACCCCGAGGAGCAGGCCGAGATGGTCTCCGCCCTGGAGCGCGCCGACGTTTCGAGCATGCACATCACCGTGCACTCCGACAAGGGGCACGACTCCTTCCTGCTCGAGCCCCAGCTCTACACCCCCCACCTGGTTTACACCCTGGAAGGCCGCTGGCAGAAATCCTCCCTCGACGACCCCGTCAACGACGTGGAGTAGGCGGGAACGGCAGGGTAAATCGTCTGCTGCGCTACATCCAGATCATCAGCTGCTGGATCAGGTCCTTGGTCTGGGTGACGCGGAACTCGTCACCGGCCTGCAGGCGGACCTTGCTGCCGCCGTTGTAGGCGAATTCAAAGATCACCGGAAGCTCGCCGGGATGCTGGACCAGGACTTCGTGAATGCGTTCCAGGTCAATCTGCCCGTGACGCCGACAGTCGAGGCGCAGGAGCAGGGGCTTCGGCGGCGCGGGCGGGGCGGCCGGCTTTTCCACCACGGTGGTCGCGGCGTTCGGGTTGCGGGCCTTCTTCGGCTGCAGCTCCTTGGCGTCGCCCAGGGTCACCCGGTTGCCCTCGGTGCGCTGGTCCTTCATGCAGCGGCAGCGCAGGCCGAGCACCTTGCCGGGCTGCAGCAGGTCCTTGAACTTCTCGTACTCCTCGCTCCAGGCCATCATCTCGATCTGGCCGGTGAAGTCTTCAAAGGTGAAGGTGGCGAAGGGCCGGTTGTCCTTCTTCGAATACTTCACCGCACAGGTGTTGATGATGCCCGCAATCCAGATCGTCTGCGGCTTCTGCTTGGTGTCCACCTCGTGGATGGCGGCGATCTTGGTGATCTTGGACGAGTCGAAATGGCCGCGGAAGTTGTCGAGCGGATGCCCGCTGACGTAGAAGCCGAGCAGCTCCTTCTCATTCGCCAGGATCTCGTCATGTGTCCAGGGCGTGACGGCAGACTGCGTCTCCTGCCGGACCGCGCCCTTCTTGGGCTTGCCGAGGTCAAAGTCGTCGAAGAGCCCGCCCTGCCCCGCCTTGCGGTCCTTCTGTATGGAGGCGGCGCTGGCCAGCACCTGGTCAAGCCGCGCAAACATGCTGGCGCGGTCCTCCTTGGTGAAGTCAAACGCGCCCGCCTTCACCAGCGACTCCATGGTCTTCTTGTTCACCGACTTGGTGTCGAGCCGTGAGCAGAAGTCCTCGAGGCTGGTGAACGGCCCGTTCCTGCCGCGCTCCTCGATGGCCGAGGCCATGGCGGCCTCACCGACGTTCTTGATCGCCGCCAGACCGAAGCGGATGGCGTTCGGCACGCCCTCGGGCGTCTCCGCATCCCTGGTTCGCTCAGGGGCGAACACCAGCAGGCTGCGGTTCACGTCCGGCGGCAGGATGTCGATGCCCATGCGCTGGCACTCACTGACGAAGTTGGCGATCTTGTCGGTGTTGCTGACCTCGAGGCTGAGCACGCCGGTCATGAACTCGACCGGGTAGTTCGCCTTCAAAAAGGCGGTGCGGTAGGTGACGATCCCGTAGGCGGCGGAGTGGGACTTGTTGAAGCCGTACTGGGCGAACTTCTCCAGCAAGTCGAAGATTTCGTTCGCCTGCTTGGAGCCGATGCCGTTGGTCTTTTCACAGCCCTCGACGAAGACAAGACGCTGGCGGGCCATCTCGGCGGCGTCCTTCTTGCCCATGGCGCGGCGGAGAAGGTCCGCCTGGCCGAGCGTGAACCCGGCGAGCAGGTTCGCCGCCTGCTGCACCTGCTCCTGATAAACCAGGATGCCGTAGGTCTCCCTGGCGATCTTCTCCAGCAGCGGGTGGGGATACTCAACCTTCTCCAGGCCCTTCTTGCGGTTGATGTAGTCGGGAATGAACTGCATCGGCCCCGGTCGGTACAGGGCCAGGATAGCGATGATTTCCTCGATCTTGTCCGGCCCCAGCTGCTTGCAGGTGTTGACCATGCCGCCGGATTCCATCTGGAACACGGCGACCGTCTCGCCTCTCTGGATCAGTTCGAAGGTTTTCAGGTCCTCCAGCGGCGCATCCGCCGCCCGGAAGCCGGGCACCCGCTTGTGAATCCACTTCTCCGCCTCCTCGATGACCGTCAGGGTCTTCAGGCCGAGGAAGTCCATCTTCAGCATGCCCAGCTCGGTGAGCGGCTTCATGGCAAACTGGGTGACGATTTCCTCCTCGTTGCCGCGGGTGAGGGCGATGAAGGTGGAGAGCGGCTTGTCGCCGATGACGATGCCGGCGGCATGGATGCCCGTGCCGCGCGTAGTTCCCTCCAGGAAGGTGGCGTGCTTCCAGAGCTCCTGCGCCGCCGAATCGGTCTCGAGCAGCGACTTCAGCTCGGGGTTCTTCTCCTGGGCGTCCTTGAGCTCGATGTTCAGCTCGTCCGGGATCATCTTCGCCAGCCGGTCGGAGTCGCCGTAGCTCCAGCCGAGCACGCGCCCGACATCGCGGATGACGCTCTTGGCGCCCATGGTGCCGAAGGTGATGATGTGGCTAACGCTCAGCTCGCCATACTTTTCACGCACATACTGGATGACCTCCGGGCGGCGCGTCTGGCAGAAGTCGATGTCAATATCCGGAGGACTGACGCGCTCCGGGTTGAGGAAGCGCTCGAACACCAGCTCGAAACGAAGCGGGTCGATGTCCGTGATGCCGAGCACATACGCGACGAGCGAACCGGCGGCGGAACCACGGCCCGGACCGACCGGAATGCCATGCTCCTTGGCCCAGTTGATGAAGTCCCAGACAATGAGGAAGTAGCTGGTGAAGTTCTTTTCGTTCAGCAGCGCCAGCTCGTAGTCCATGCGCTTGCGCAGCACCTCGTCATTCAGCGCCCGGTCCCGGCCGTAGCGCCGGATCAGCCCCTCCTCGCAGAGCTGGCGCAGGTAATGGCTCCGGTCCATCCCGTTCTCGGGGTTGTAGAGCGGGTAGCGGTCGATGCTGGTCGAGTCGAGCCGGATGTCCAGGTTGCACTTCTCGGCGATCTCCAGGGTGGCGTCACAGGCCTCGGGAATCTCGGCAAACAGGGCGCGCATCTCCTCCGCCGTCTTGAAGTAAACCTCGGGCGAGTAGGTCAGGCGGTTCTGGTCATGGACGTTCGCGCCGGTGCCGATGCAGATGAGCAGGTCATGGCTTTCATGATCCTCGCGGTTCATGAAGTGCACGTCGTTGGTGGCGACCGTCTTCAGCCCGTAGCTTTTGCTCCATTCCAGGAGCTGGCGGGTCACGGTCCGCTGCTGCTCCATGCCGTGGTTCTGGAGTTCCAGGTAAAAGTTCTCCGGGCCGAAGATGTCAACGAACTCCCGCAGGCTCTTCTCCGCCTCGTCCTTGCGGTCGGTGAGCAGAAGCTGGTTGATCTCACCGTTGATGCAGCCGCTCAGGCAGATCAGGCCCTTGCTGTGCTGGCGCAGCAGGTCCTTGTCCATCCGGGGATGGTACCACTGGCCGAAGAGGTGGGCCTCGGTGACGATCTTGGACAGGTTTTCATAGCCCTCGTTGCTGGAGGCCAGCAGGGTCAGGTGGGAGGCCCGTTTCCGGCCGGGCACCTCCTTCTTCTCGTGCATCGAGCCGGGGGCCAGGTAGGCCTCGCACCCCAGGATGGGCTTGACGACTTTTTCCAGCTGCTCCGGGGTGGCCACCTCCCCCTTTTTCAGCTTTGGCTTCGTCTTCAGGGCGGCCATGTAGAAGTCGATGGCCGCGTACAGGTTGCCATGGTCGGTGATGGCCACCGCCGGCATTTTCAGCTTCTGGGCCCGCTTCACCAGGTCATCAATCCGGCAGGCCCCGTCGAGCAGGGAGAAGTCGGAGTGGACGTGGAGATGGACGAAGTTGTCTGCCATGGGCCGGGGGGCACTCCCTGGGTCATGGGGAGGGCCCTGGCAATCCTAAAATCAGACCTAACCGATTCGTCGAGAAGATTGTGAATAAGTCAAAACCGGCAGGGGAAGTGCTCCCGGGGAGGATTCCAGCCTTGCGTTCCAGAAGCAACGCGCCTAAATGCGGCCCCCTTTTGCACAAAAATGACCTCCCCAGGACTCTCCCAAAACGGTCTCCCGCCCGCCCAGGGCCTCTATGATCCACGCAATGAGCACGATGCGTGCGGCGTCGGCTTTGTCTGTCATATGAAGGGGAACAAATCCCACAAGATCGTTGCGGACGCCCTGCAGATCCTGGAAAACCTCGACCACCGCGGCGCCTGCGTGGAGGAAAACACCGGCGACGGCGCCGGCATCCTCATCCAGATGCCTCACAAGTTTCTCGCCAAGGTGGCAAAGGCCGGCGGCTTCGAGCTTCCCGAACCCGGCCGGTACGGTGTCGCCAACGTCTTCACCTCCCGCGATCCCGAAGCTCGGAAAAAGGGCCAGGCGACCTTTGAAAAGGTGGCCGCTGAAGAAGGCATGCCCGTCATCGGCTGGCGCGACCTGCCTACGGACAATTCCACCCTCGGCAAGTCCGCCAGGGCCAGCGAACCCGTGGTCCGCCAGGTTTTTGTGAAACGCCCCGCCTCCGCGGCGGACGACCTCGCCTTCGAACGCAAGCTTTACGTCCTTCGCAAGGTCGCCCACAATGCCATCCGCGTGGCGAAGATCGACACCAGCTGGTACGCCCCCAGCATGAGCTGCCGCACCCTGGTGTACAAAGGCATGCTCACCCCGGCCCAGGTCGGCGGCTACTACCTCGACCTCAGCGACGCCGACATGAAGTCCGCCCTGGCCCTGGTGCACAGCCGCTTCTCCACCAACACCTTCCCCAACTGGGAGCGCTCCCACCCCTACCGCTACATCGCCCACAACGGCGAGATCAACACCCTGCGCGGCAACATCAACTGGATGCTCGCCCGCCAGTCCCTGTTCGCCTCCGAACTGTTCGGGGATGACATCCAGAAGATCAAGCCGGTCATCAACGTCGACGGCTCCGACTCGACCATCTTCGACAACTGCCTCGAGCTCCTCGTGCTCAGCGGCCGCTCGCTGCCTCATGCGATGATGATGATGATTCCTGAGCCCTGGAGCGGCCATGAATCCATGAGCGAGTCCAAGAAGGCCTTCTACGAGTATCATTCCTGCCTCATGGAGCCCTGGGACGGCCCCGCCTCCGTGGCCTTCACGGACGGCACCATGATGGGCGCCACCCTGGACCGCAACGGCCTGCGCCCCTCCCGCTACTACGTCACCCACGATGACCTCGTCATCATGGGCTCCGAGGCCGGCGTGCTGCCCGTCGACCCCGCCAACGTCAAGCTCAAGGGCCGCCTGCAGCCCGGCAAGATGTTCATCGTCAACATGGAGGAGGGCCGCATCGTCCCCGACGACGAGATCAAGGAGAAGATCGCCGCCGAGAAGCCCTACCGCGATTGGCTCGACAAGAACCTCGTGAAGCTGGCGGACATCGCCGACGGAGCGCCCTGCCCCCTCCCCGACCATGAGACCATGCTGCAGCGCCAGCAGGCTTTTGGTTATACCTGGGAGGACCTGCGCATGCTCATGGTGCCGATGGCCCGTGACGGAGTCGAAGCCATCGGCTCGATGGGCACCGACATCCCCATCGCCGTGCTCTCCAGCAAGGCCAAGCTCCTTTACGACTACTTCAAGCAGCTCTTCGCCCAGGTCACCAACCCGCCGATCGACTGCATCCGCGAGGAGATCGTCACCTCCCCCGTCACCACCATCGGCCGCGAGGGCAACCTGCTCGATCCGAAGCCGGAAAGCTGCCACCTGATCGAGCTGAAGACGCCGATCCTCAGCAACGAGGAGCTTTCCAAGCTCAAGTCCATCGCCGAAGGCGAGTTCGCCTCCGCCACCCTCGACATCACCTTTGATCCCAAAATGGGCGCAAAGGGCCTCGAAGCCGCCATGGACGCGCTCTGCGCCCAGGCTGACCAGCTCATCAAGCAGGGCCGCAACATCCTCATCCTCACGGACCGCGGCGTCAGCGCCGGCAAGGCCCCCATCCCGGCCCTGCTCGCCGTCGGCGGCCTGCACCATCACCTCATCCGCCAGGGCACCCGCACCCAGTGCGACATCGTGCTCGAGTCCGGCGAACCGCGTGAGGTTCACCACTTCTGCACCCTCATCGGCTTTGGCTGCGGCGCGATCAACCCCTACCTCGCCTTTGAGACCCTCGACGACATGATCCGCCAGGGCCTCCTGGTGAACATCGACCACAAGAAGGCCGTTTACAATTTCATCAAGGCCGCAACGAAGGGCGTCATCAAGGTCGCCTCCAAGATCGGCATCTCCACGATGCAGAGCTACCGCGGCGCCCAGATCTTTGAAGCCGTCGGCCTGTCCAAAAGCGTGGTCGACAAGTACTTCACCTGGACCGCCACCCGCGTGGAGGGCAGCGACATCAACGTCATCGCCGAGGAGGCCATCCAGCGCCATCAGCGCGGCTTCCCGGACCGCGACTCCCAGGTGCACGCCCTCGACGTCGGCGGCGACTACCAGTGGCGCAAGGAGGGTGAGGCCCACCTGTTCAACCCGCTCACCATCCACACCCTGCAGAAGGCCGTCCGCACCGGCAGCTTTGACACCTTCAAGCAGTACTCCGCCCTGGTGAACACCCAGGTGAAGCAGCTCTACACCCTGCGCGGCCTGCTCGACTTCAAGGCGCAGACCCCGGTGCCGATCGACGAGGTCGAAAGCGTCGAAAGCATCATGAAGCGCTTCAAGACCGGCGCCATGAGCTATGGCTCCATCTCCAAGGAGGCCCACGAAACGCTCGCCATCGCCATGAACCGCATCGGCGGCAAGTCGAACACCGGTGAAGGCGGCGAAGACCCCGAGCGCTACACCTGGACGAACGAAAAGGGTGACTCAAAGAACTCCGCCATCAAGCAGGTGGCCTCGGGCCGCTTTGGTGTCACCAGCCTCTACCTCAGCCAGGCACGCGAGATCCAGATCAAGATGGCCCAGGGCGCCAAGCCCGGTGAAGGCGGCCAGCTTCCCGGCTCCAAGGTGTATCCCTGGATCGCCAAGGTGCGCGGCTCCACGCCAGGCGTCGGCCTCATCTCGCCGCCTCCGCACCACGACATCTATTCCATCGAGGACCTGGCCCAGCTCATCCACGACCTCAAGAACGCCAACCGCGCCGCACGCATCAGCGTCAAGCTCGTCTCCGAGGTCGGCGTCGGCACCATCGCCGCAGGCGTCGCCAAGGCCCACTCCGACGTCGTGCTCATCTCCGGTTACGACGGCGGCACCGGCGCCTCCCCGCAGACCTCCGTCAAACACGCCGGCCTGCCCTGGGAGCTCGGCCTTGCCGAAACCCACCAGACCCTGCTGCTGAACAACCTGCGCTCCAAGATCGTCGTCGAGGCCGACGGCCAGATGAAGACCGGACGCGATGTGGTCATCGCCGCCCTGCTCGGCGCCGAGGAGTTTGGCTTCGCCACCGCCCCGCTCGTCACGCTGGGCTGCATCATGATGCGCGTCTGCCATCTGAACACCTGCCCGGTCGGCGTCGCCACCCAGGACCCGCAGCTTCGTGCCAAATTCACCGGCGACCCCGAATACGCGGCGAACTTCATGAAGTTCATCGCCCAGGAAGTGCGCGAAATCATGGCCCAGCTCGGCTTCCGCAGGCTTGAGGACATGGTCGGACGCGTGGACGTGCTCGAGGCCCGCCAGGCCGTCGATCACTGGAAGGCCCGCGGCATCGACCTCAGCAGCCTGCTCTATCGTCCGAACGTCGGCCCCGAGGTCGGCACCTACTGCACCGAGGCCCAGGATCACGGCATCGACCGCAGCCTGGACATCAACACCCTCCTGCCTCTCTGCCAGCCGGCCATCGAGAAGGGCGAAAAAGTCAGCGCCACGCTGCCCATCCGCAACGTCAACCGCACCGTCGGCACCATCCTCGGCAACGAGATCACCAAGAAGCACTGGAACGGCCTGCCGGACGACACCGTCCGCCTGACCTTCCAGGGCAGCGCCGGCCAGAGCTTCGGCGCCTTTGTGCCGAAGGGCGTCACCCTCATCGTCGAAGGCGACGCCAACGACTACGTCGGCAAGGGCCTCAGCGGCGGCCGCATCATCGTCTATCCGCCGGAGGGCAGCACCTTTGCCGCCGAGGAGAACATCATCGCCGGCAACACCGCCCTCTACGGCGCCACCGCCGGCCAGCTCTTCCTGCGCGGCGTCGCGGGCGAGCGCTTCGCCGTGCGTAACAGCGGCGTCGACGCCGTCGTCGAAGGCGTGGGTGACCACGGCTGCGAATACATGACCGGCGGCCGCGTCGTCATCCTCGGCACCACCGGACGCAACTTTGCCGCGGGCATGTCCGGCGGCATCGCCTACGTCCTGGATGAGAAGGGTGATTTCAAGACCCGCTGCAACACCACCATGAGCGACCTCCTCCCCCTCGAGGACAAGGAGGAGATCGACGCGCTGTACGAACTCATCAAGCAGCACGCCGAGGCCACGAAGAGCCAGAAGGCCTTCAAGGTGATCGCCCTCTGGGAGCAGAGCGTGAAGCAGTTCGTCAAGGTGCTGCCCCGCGACTATGCCCGCGTGCTCAAGGCCCTCGACAAGGCCAGGGCCGACGGCCTCACCGGCGACGACGCCCTCATCGCCGCCTTTGAATCCAACTCGAAGGACGCCTCCCGCGTCGGCGGGGGTTGATTTCCCGGTCCGCCACGAACCGCAACCGCCTTCACGCATCACCCACACGCTTCATTGTTCTAGACCATGGGAAAACCAACCGGCTTCATCGAATTCACCCGCGAACTGCCCGCCGACCGCGATCCGCTTGAGCGCATCAAGGACTGGAAGGAGTTTCATCTCCACCTTCCCGAAGACCGCCTGAAGAAACAGGGCGCCCGCTGCATGGACTGCGGCATCCCGTTCTGCCACAGCGGCACCCTCATCAGCGGCATGGCCAGCGGCTGCCCGATCAACAACCTCATCCCCGAGTGGAACGACCTCGTCTTCCGCGGCCTCTGGCGCGAGGCGCTGGACCGCCTGCACAAGACGAACAACTTCCCCGAGTTCACCGGCCGCGTCTGCCCCGCCCCCTGCGAAGGCTCCTGCGTCCTCGGCATCCACGAGCCTGCGGTGACCATCAAGAACATCGAGGTCAGCATCATCGACAAGGCCTGGGAGGAAGGCTGGGTCACCCCTCAGCCCCCGGAAAAACGCACCGGCAAGAAGGTCGCCGTCATCGGCTCCGGCCCCGCCGGACTCACCGCCGCCGCCCAGCTCAACAAGGCCGGCCACAGCGTCACCGTCTTTGAACGCGCCGACCGCCCCGGCGGCCTGCTCATGTACGGCATCCCTAACATGAAGCTCGACAAGAAGGAGGTCGTCCTGCGCCGCATCCAGGTCCTGGAGGCCGAAGGCGTGGTCTTCAAGTGCGGCGTCAACGTCGGCACCGACATCACCGCCGAGCAGCTCCGCAAGGACTTCGACGCCGTCATCCTCGCCACCGGCGCCACCAAGCCGCGCGATCTTCCGATCCCCGGCCGTGAGCTCAGGGGCATCCACTTCGCGATGGACTTCCTCACCGCGAACACCAAGGCCGTGCTCGATCCCGGCAAGGACTACATCACCGCCGACAAGAAGGACGTCGTCATCATCGGCGGCGGCGACACCGGCACCGACTGCGTCGGCACCAGCGTCCGTCACGGCTGCAAGACCGTCACCCAGCTTGAGATCATGGCGAAGCCGCCCATGACCCGCGCCGCGAACAATCCGTGGCCCGAATGGCCGAAGACCTACAAGATGGACTACGGCCAGGAGGAGGCCGCCGCCAAGTTTGGCGACGATCCCCGCGTCTACCTCACCACCGCCACCCACTTTGAAGGCGACGAAAACGGCAACGTGAAGGCCGTGCACGTCGTCAACGTCGAGTGGAAGAAGGATGACAAGGGCAACTTCGGCCCGCAGAAGATCCCCGGCACCGAGAAGGTCCTGCCCGCGCAGCTTGTCCTGCTCGCCATGGGCTTCCTCGGGCCCGAACAGCCTCTTCTCGAAGCCCTCGGCGTCGAGCGCGACGCCCGCAGCAACGTCAAGGCCGAGCACAACCAGTACACCACCAGCCTGCCCGGCGTCTTCGCCTGCGGCGACTGCCGTCGTGGCCAGTCCCTGGTCGTCTGGGCCTTCAACGAAGGCCGCGGCGCCGCCCGCGAATGCGACCGCTTCCTGATGGGCGCCACGAGCCTGCCGTAAGGCAGTCAGGACTGTCTCTGCCATTGGAAGTTTTTTTGTTGCGGCGCAGGCCTGGTCCTGCGCCGCAAATGTTATCTACCCTCATCGCCGTTGGCAGGAAAAATCACATGACCCAGCCAGCCAGGCCGCCGGACGCCAACCGCTTTCACAAGCTCCAGGCTGCCGTCACCACAAGCTGGATGAGGAGACCCTGCCAGGCGCCTCCTCCAAGTGCATGCAGCATCATCAAACCGGTTTGAACCTTGTCCGTCTTGGATGGAATCCGTCTACACAAGGGGTCTCTCTGACACGGCGATGAATACCACCATTTCCGCAAAAAGACCCGGCTAGGAGTCAGAAACTTGCGGCAGCAAGACTCACCTTCATGGGGCGGTTCGTGCCCAAGGAGAAACTTCAGATTCACTCATCCTCTGCCATAGACAGGGGTGTCGAAGATAAACGACCTTTCCGCGGCACTTTTCGAGCGACCCAATATTTCCATCAACCTTGTATCGACCTTGAGAAGCCCAGTTCTGCCACTTCATCAGATAATCCCGCAAATCGGATGGATTCTTGCCGTCATCAAAGGTCGCCCAACAACCCGCGGCAAAGAGCCGGAACTCATCGTCTGATTTTGCTTCCGCAATCGAAGCCACAAGATGCACCCATGTGAGAAAAGCCGCCTTATGGGTTTTTGCACCCAGGTAGCTGCACTTGTCCTTTCCTTCACGCAAACCCCAGGCGGCATTCGTGACGAGGACCTGCCTTTTGACGATGGCCCTCCCCCACTCGCGCCTTTCATCAAACAAGTTTTTCAATGTTCGGTCGGCATTCGAATCCGGCAGCCTCTTCGAGGAGTTTTCCAAAGTATCGACAGCCTCCTGAAATGTTTCGCCGTCAACGCCCCAATCCTGCATGACCAAAATCCCCCGGGGCAGTTCGCCAACAGGGTCTTTCAAACACCAGGACCACCATGGGCACCCGATATTGCTGCTCTCATTGAAAGGTTTCATCCCGGGCAGTTTCTCTGGACGAAAATGCCTTAAGCGATCAAGGAGAGCATGAGTCATGAGTGCATTTTAGAGCATCACTTAAACGGTCGGAAGGCTGAATTTCGATGACCTCGGCATCCTGTCCGAGTGCCTGATCAGCCAGCTTCACGGGTGAGGTGGATGTGCCCTCCAAGTGCCGGATGCCCCCCATGCCTCGGGGCCCTAACCCTTGCCCTGACTGTTTTCGCTTTGCCACGAAGGTTGCATTCCTCGGTTTCCTCCGAGCCGGAGGCTCGAAAGACAAGAGCCTGGGGTGTAACGAGCCCAGCGAGTGAAAACCCCAGGACCACATCGCCACACCGACGTTTCACCTTCACCGCGTCCTGGCAGGACGCGAGAAGCCTTCGCCATCCCTGTGCGTAAATTCATCCGAGGGTTCTCGCTCGCCAAGCCTCGCTTCACCACAGGCTATCCTCCGGCTCGACTCGACGAGAACGGCACCCCAATCCGCCCTGCCATGTCTGATCTCGCGTGAGCCTCTGGCCAGACCAATGAATCAAGCAGCACGACAGAACACCGGACCCAGGCGTTTCCCGGGTGAGGTGGATGCGCTTTCCAAGTGCTGGATTCATGCCCCAAGCGGTGCTCAGGCTTTGGCAGCCGGTCAAAGGAGTTCTGGGCCTCACAAGGCTCATCCGGTGTCACAGGCGGCCATTCATGGTCACGGATCGGCAAATGCCACCCAACGGCCAGACGGCTGCCATCGCCGGGCCGTCAGGACCACCCGATCACAAAAAGCCGCCACTTCCTGTCAATTCATCGACAACAGGCCTGTGAAGCTTGGTGCACTGGATGGCGTATCCTTCCTCCCCCCACATGATGAAATCCCTGATCCCGCTCCTCTCCCTCCTTGCCGGCTTCGCCCTGGCGGAAGCCCCGCCGGAACTGCCCCTGCCAGTCGCCAGCTTCGGCGCCGCCGCCACGGAATCCGGCAGCGTTTACATCTATGGCGGCCACAGCGGCAAACGTCACCAGTACAACAACGCCGATGTCCACGGCGACTTCTTCCACTGGCAGGAGGGGCTGAAATCCTGGGAACCTCTGGCGAAGGATGAACCCGCCCAGGGCGCCTCCCTCGTCACCACGGAAAAGGGCGTGCTGCGCATCGGCGGCATGGCGGCCAGAAATGCGAAGGGCGAAAAGCAAGACCTCTGGTCCAGCGAAACCGCCGCCCGCTACGATCCGGCGGACAAGCAGTGGCATCCCCTGCCCAACCTGCCCGAGCGCCGCTCCAGTCATGACAGCATCGTCGTCGGCGACACGCTCTACGTCATCGGCGGCTGGGCGCTCTCCGGCGGCCGGGATGCGGAATGGCATGACAGCTACCTGACCCTTGAGCTTTCCAAACCCGGCGCTGCCTGGCAGCCCCATCCGCAGCCCTTTGAACGACGTGCCCTCGCCGTCCACGCCATCGGCACCCGGCTTTACGCCATCGGCGGCATGAACAGTGACGAGGACATCACCACCGATGTCTCCATCCTCGACACCACCAGCGGGCAATGGAGCGAAGGCCCGAAGCTCCCGCAGGACAAGCTCGGCGGCTTTGGTTTCGCCGCCGTGGCCCATGAAGGCCGCCTCTTTGCCAGCGGTGCCGCCGGCATTCTCCTGGAACTGCGCAGCACCGGCTGGACGCCCGTCGTGAAACTCCGGCACCCGCGCTACTTCCACCGTCTCGTCAGTGGCGGAAAAGGCAGGCTCATCGCCCTCGGCGGCGAAAGCAAGGAGGGCAAAAAGACCCCGCCTGAAGTCATCGATCTGCCCGCCGCCGACTCCCCGCCGCTCGCCGACGAACCTGCGAAACCCAAAACCACCGCCCGTTCAGGAACGAGCGGCCTGACCTGGCCCGCCAGCCTGCCTGCCGCCGAATCCGACTGGCCCCGCTACCAGGGGCCGGACGGAAACTGCACCACGCCAGAAGTCGGATGGAACACCCGATGGCCCGCCGACGGGCCACCGGTCCTCTGGAAAGCCGAGCTCGGCAAAGGGCTCGGCTCTTTTGCGGTTGTGGGAAAGCGTGTTTACACCGCAGGCAACGACGGGGACGACAAGGACACCCTCGTCTGCCTCGACCTGGAGACTGGCAGGCATGTCTGGCAGCATCAGCACGCCGTGCCGACGAAATGCCATGAGATGTCCATCGTCCCCTACGGCCCGGCCTCCACCCCCACCGTCATTGGCGACAAGGCCTGGTTCATCAGCCGTGACGGTCATGTGCTCTGCCTCGACTCCGACAGCGGCAGCGTCCTCTGGCAGAAGCACCTCATCGACGACTTCGGCGGCAAGCGCCCCGTCTACGGCTTCAGCAGCAGCCCCTGCATTCATGAAGGCCGGCTCTACCTGGATGCCGGAGGCCAGGGCAGCTCCAATCTCTGCCTCGACGCCGCCACCGGTGCCGTCATCTGGAAAACCGGCGATGGCGAAGCGGGTTACGCCACCCCCTTCGTCTCCCGGCTCCATGGCCGCGACACCCTCGTGTTCTTCAAAGGCCAGGCGCTTGAACTGCGTGACATCAAGGACGGCAGCCTCATCTCCCGCCACGCCACGGAAACCCGTGACTTCTGCAACTGCGCCACCCCCGTGCTGCGTGGCGACACCCTCTTCATCTCCCACACCGGCAACATGGGCGCCCGTGCCCTGAAGGCCGGTGAACACAGCCTCACGGAACTCTGGAGCGACCGCGACATCGGCCTGCTCTTCCATTCCGGGCTGCCCGTCGGCAAGGACAGCCTGCTCGTCTTCAACGACCAGGTCCGGGGCGCCAACGACCTCCGCCTGCTCAGCCTCAACACCGGTCAGACCCTGTGGAAGAACACCGAGGTCGACAAAGGCACCGGCCTCATCACCACCGACGGTCACGCCCTGCTGCTCACCAGCAAAGGCGAGCTCGTCCTCGCGCGCATCCTTGGCGACGGCATCGACATCCAGCAGCGCGTCCAGGTGCTCAGCGGCAAGTGCTGGATTCAGCCCGTGCTCAGCCACCGCCGCCTGCTCTGCCGCAACAACGAAGGCACCACCGTCTGCCTCAACCTGAAATAAGGCCCAGGCTTCAGGGCCTCAGCGGCACCACGGGCACCGGCGGTGCAGCGCGATAACGATCGCTGCCATAACCATAGGGCAGGCTGCTGCGGGACGCATGGCCCTTGATCATGAACCAGAAAAGAAAGGCCAGCACCAGGGACAGGAACTTCTCCTTCCAGTTACGGACAAATAGGTTTTTAAACTGCTCCCAGCTCACGGGTCGGTTCGTCGGTGGAGGGTTCGGTCTTCAGGCTGCCAAAGGTCAGAATCTCATTCAGGCGGTTGCGCAGCTCCTCAGGCTCCATGTCATGCTCAAGCCGGCCCCGGTAGGCGATCGACAAGGCGCCGCTTTCCTCGCTGACGATCAGGGCGATGGCGTCCGTCTCCTCCGTCACGCCCATGGCCGCCCGGTGCCGCAGGCCGATGGCGCGGTCACGGACCTCCTTCTGGCTCACCGGGAAAACGCAGCCCGCCGCCTGGATGCGCCCCTGGTCGATGATCATGCCGCCGTCATGCAGGGCCGTCTTGGGATGGAAGATCGTCGTGATCAGCTCCACGCTCATCACCGCATCCACCTCCACGCCGGTCTCGACAAACTGCTTCAGGTCAATGCCGCGCTTCAGCGCAAACAAAGCGCCGCATCGCCGTGCGGACAGCTTCTGCATCGCCTCCAGCAGCACGTCAAGCGACTCCGGGTCCGGCCGGTTGAAGGAGAACATCCGGTGGCTTCCCAGCTCGGCCAGCACACGGCGCAGCTCCGGCTGAAACAGCACCACCAGCGCCACCGCCAGGAAGACGGAGATGCGCTGGAGCAGCCAGCTGATCACCTCCAGCTCCAGCAGCTGGGAGATCAGCGCCAGGCCGAGAAGCAGCGTCAGCAGCCCCGTCAGGATGCGCGCCCCGCGCGTGCCTCGGAAGAAGAGGTAACCAAGATAGGCCAGCACGGCGAGGATGATGATCTCCACGCCATCGCGCCAGTGCTCTGTGACGAAGTCCCACATAGGCAGATGCTCCCCTCGCCGAACGACGGCCCAGGCGCAAGGCTTTCCTCAAGGTCAGCCGGCCGGCCTAACCACTCCCGACCCGGAGGTTTCATTTGCCCGGCCGCCCGGCAGCGCAAGAGTGCAGGCCCGTGATTCGTTAGGAGACGCCCTGACACACCAAGCCTCGATCCCTTCCCCATGACCCATCGCACCACCCTCCTCCTTGGCGGCACGCTGCTCGCAGCAGCCAGCCTTTCCGCCCAGACCGCCGCCCCTGCCGAATGGGCGAAGTTCCGCGGCCCCAACAACGACGGCACCGCCCCCGTCGTGAAGGTCAGCAACTGGAAAAGCACCAAGCTCAAGAAGCTGTGGAAGACCGACACCCCGGCCGGCTTCAGCTCCTTCGCCGTCGCCGGCGCCCGCGCCTTCACCATCATCACCGGCGAAACCGACGGCAACACCGGCGAGGTCCTCGTCAGCCTCGACGTCAAGACCGGCAAGGAGCAGTGGCGCAAGCCTCTCACCGTCATCGGCAAGTACGACGGCGGCGGCGACGCCGGCACCAACGACAACAAGGGCGGCGACGGCCCCCGCTCCACCCCGGTCGTCGATGGTGACAAGGTCTATGCCATCGACGCCAACCTTGGTGTGTTCTGCTTCGAAGCCGCCACCGGCAAGCCCGTGTGGAGCCACGACGTGATGAAGGAAAACGCCGGCGTCCAGATCAAGTGGCAGAACGCCGCCTCCCCGGTCATCGACGGCAATGTCCTCATGATGTGCGGCGGCGGCTCCGGCCAGGCCCTGCTCGGCCTCGACAAGAACACCGGCAAGGTCCTGTGGAAGGGCGAGGACGACAAGATGACCCACGCCACTCCTGTGCTCGCCGACATCCATGGCGTCCACCAGTGCATCTTCTTCACCCAGACCGGCCTCGTCGCCGTGACACCCGCCGACGGCAAGGTCCTGTGGCGCGCCCCCTTCCCCTTCAAGGTCTCCACCGCCGCAAGCCCGGTTGTCTATGAAGACATCGTCTACTGCTCCGCCGGCTACGGCGTCGGCGCCGGCGCCTTCAAGATCAGCAAGAGCGGCTCCGGCCTCAGCGCCGAGCAGATCTGGCGTCGTGAAAACGAGTGCTTCAACCACTGGAGCACCCCGGTCGTCAAGGACGGCTACCTCTACGGCATGTTCAGCTTCAAGGAATACGGCGCCGGCCCCCTCGCCTGCGTCGACATCAAGACCGGCAAGGACATGTGGAAGGAAGGCGGCTTCGGCCCCGGCCAGGTCATCCTGAGCGGCGACAAGGTCATCGCCCTCAGTGACAAGGGCGAGGTCGTCATCGTCGAGGCCAGCCCGGAAAAATACAACGAACTGAAGCGCGACGACGTGCTCGACGGCAAGGTCTGGAGCTATCCCGTCCTCGCCTACAACCGCCTCTTCGCCCGCAGCACCGTCGAAGGCGTCTGCCTCGAGTTCCAGTGATGCAGAGCTGTCGGCCAAGGCCGGTCATCCCCTCACCCTCAAGGCCCGGAGCCAGCGCTCCGGGCCTTTTTGTGCACGGCGGGAAAAGCCAGGCCCACACATCGATCAGCGCGGGGCGCAGAGTTCAAACTCCGCAGCAAGAGGGTGCGTCCACACCCCTTCGAAACCATCCCTCCACCTGCCTCAATCGATGAAGTGACCGAAGACCACGAAGGAAGCGACGACTGGAGCCGGTCGTAACCTGTGCTCAAGCCAGCCGCGGATTTGGAAATCCGCGCTCCTCCGCAGCAAAGCCTCAGCTCAACCCCAGGCCTGCCGCTCACTCTGCCCACCGGCCCCTGGCGTATGAAACAGCAGGGCCAGACAACGTGCCCTTCATCTGGGGGAAGGCGTGGAGGAAGCACTGGGCTCCGGCAGGTTCTGAAGGCCTTTCTTGGCAGCAGTGACCAGCTCAAAAAGCGGGTTGTTCAAGACGATGTCTTTCAGGAAGGGCCGGCTGGCGGGATGGGTGGACGAGCCGATGCCCTCGATGATCTGCGGACGCTGAGGGGCATCCGGCGGCAGGGACTCATAGATATCGACCAGCCCTGACATGGCAGCCTTGTCTCCGATTTTCGACAGGCTGGTGATCGCACGGCCTGTCACATCCTCCCCGAGGGACGGTTTTCCGGCAAGGTCAACCAGACCGGGGACCGCATGGGGGTTGGTGATGGAACCAAGCACGTCGAGAACACGCCGCCGTTCCGGGCTTCCCGGCTTGGCGGAGGCATGAATCTCCGCGAGGTGCTGGATGGTGTCCGGGGTTGCCGCCCGGCCCAGCGTGCGCGCCAGCGCAGCCGTCACATCAGCGTCGCCGGACAGGGAGATGAGCTGGGTGATCATCTCAAGGGAAGCCTCACCCTGCAGCAGGTCGAGCGCCTCGAGCAGCACTGCACGGCGGGCCGGATCCTTCTCCGTCAAAAGGATTTCAGCCCAGACACGAAGGTCGGTCTCTGAGTTGGACAAAATCATGTCACGCGCAACGGCGCGGGCGGCCTCAAAGTCCGTGGCCCGCAGGAATCTCTCACGCAGGCTGCCGGCCACTGCAGATCCGGCTGGCGACGAAGGGCCCGTGACGTGAATCAACCCAGGCCTTGGTTGGAAGGCCTGAGTCTTCACAGGGTCAGTCAACGCACTCTCGGACACATTGTGTTCACCGGCCAGCCAGCCCCCCACAAGGACGGCGGCGGCGATGCCTGCCATGACCCAGCCAGCCATCACCAGACGACGGCCCGTGACAGAAGCCAGTGAGGAGACGGCAAGAGAACTCATGGCAGGAGAATGCGGCAAAGTGGAGATGCGCCCCGACACCTTCAGGGAACGACTTCCATAAACAGCCGGTAGTTCCCCGTAACACTGCCGGTGGCTCCGCTGACCCGAAGGTAGTAGGTGCCGGCGGGCAGGCTCCGCTCGATCAGGAACTGGCCTCCACCACCGCTGTCGTTATCACCTGCGAGCACTCCATACGCCTGGTTGAACAAGAGTCCGTAGGTGTCTGGGTAGCTGCCATTGTAACCGAAAGTGCGGATCCGCAGCTTCCTCGGCGCGTTGAGGGTGAACCGGAAGTAGTCCATGTCCCCTCCATAGTTCAGCCCCCTCCAAATGGTGATCGAGGAAGGCTCAAACGGGGAAAGCACGTTGGCTGAATCAAAGGTGTTTCCAGCATCATCGTAATTTGCGGCGCTCCTGCCCTGGATGACATAGGTGCTGAGACTCCGGCTGGGGTCATTGCTGGCAATCGAAATCGTCGCCGGATTGACTCCACCTCCCGTGGCACTCGGCAGATATCGAACCATAAAGCTGGCAATCCCTCCCGGGGCGATGGTGGCGGGAGGCTGCGAGATGATGCGGAACTCCGAGGCAAAGGATCCGGTGATCGTAACAGCGGGACTGCCGGTGAGACTTAGTGCAGCGCCACCCGTGTTTCGAATTTGAAACGTGCGGTCCATGTAACCACCCAGGAACGGCACCTGGCCAAAGTCGGTGAAGTCCGTGAACGAAGGAGAAGCATCACCATTGGCGATCTCCACGTTGTTCCCGAAGACGCGGATGGCCTGCGGGTTGGCTGAAGCACTGCCACTGAGCACGAGCTGATAGGCACCGCTGATGGCCGTCAGATTGTAATGCCGGACACGCACATAATAGGTTCCGGCGCTCAACTGCCTCGCGATGTAAAAGTTCCTGCTGCCGTTCGCGTCGTCATTCGAGGCCAGCACAGTGCCGCCGGCGTCCATCAGGTCGCCAAAGGTGTCCGTGCTTCCGGTGGTGCTCGCGGTGAAGTTCTGGGCGCTCGTGACCGCAAACCGGAAATAATCAAGGTCGCCGGCGAAATGAATCGCTCCGCCGGTCGTGCTCGGCACGCTGACGAGCGTTGCATTGGAGGCGCTGTTGCCATGATCATCCGCAACGGGCGTTGGTGTCGGCGCTGGCGTCGAAGAACCGCTGCCGCTGAGCATGAGCTGGTAGCCGCCGCTGGAGGCTGCGCCGCTGTAATGCCTGACACGCACATAATAGGTTCCGGCGCTCAACTGCCTCGCGATGTAAAAGTTCGTGCTGCCGTTCGCGTCGTCATTCGAGGCCAGCACAGTGCCGCCGGCGTCCATCAGGTCGCCAAAGGTGTCCGTAGTTCCCGTGGTGCTCGCGGTGATGTTCTGGGTGCTCGTGACCGCAAACCGGAAATAATCCAGGTCGCCGGCGAAATGAATCGCTCCGCCGGTCGTGCTCGGCACGCTGACGAGCGTTGCATTGGAGGCGCTGTTGCCATGATCATCCGCAACGGGCGTTGGTGTCGGCGCTGGCGTCGAAGAACCGCTGCCGCTGAGCATGAGCTGGTAGCCGCCGCTGGAGGCTGCGCCGCTGTAATGCCTGACACGCACATAATAGGTTCCGGCGCTCAACTGCCTCGCGATGTAAAAGTTCGTGCTGCCGTTCGCGTCGTCATTCGAGGCCAGCACAGTGCCGCCGGCGTCCATCAGGTCGCCAAAGGTGTCCGTAGTTCCCGTGGTGCTCGCGGTGATGTTCTGGAAACTCGTGATCGTGAACCGGAAATAATCAAGGTCGCCGGCGAAATGAATCGCTCCGCCGGTCGTGCTCGGCACGCCGACAGCAGTCGCCGTGGAGAGAGTGTTGCCATGATCATTGGCGCTGGCGGCAACTGTTCCGAACAGAAGAAGCCCCAGAGCAATAAGAGCTGGCGGGCGGCCCTTCAGCCAGTGGCGCTTGCCCTGACGGGGCGCAGGTTTTTCAACGGCATTAAAATCCATCGTCAACGCTGACGATGGACAGGCGCTTGAATCCAGGGAATGCATGAATGGGTTGGTGATGGTTCGGTGTTCTTGATGGCTCGCGTTTGAGCAAGGCCGAGCCGTTGGCTCATCGAACTCCTTTCGTCATGTCGGCAAAATGTCGGCAGTTCTACCGACATGGCGCAGCGACGTGTGATTGCCGAAAGGCTTGCATCCAGGCCGTCTCCGGCCCTTTTTCATGCCATGTTCCATCGTCCCCTTGCCATGCTCCTGCTGAGCTTCAGCATCCTGCCTGCCCAGGGTCCGAATCATGACACGCTCACGGGCAAGGTGATGTGCGGCTATCAGGGCTGGTTCTCTGCGCAGGGGGATGGCATGGACATCGGCTGGCAGCATTACACGCGCCACGGTCATCAAACCGACACCGCCACCGTCGATCTCTGGCCGGATGTCAGCGAACTGGACAAGGATGAAATCCACGACTCGCCGCTGCGCCTGCCCGACGGACGTCCCGCGCCTGTCTTCAGCTCCGCGAACCCGAAGAGCGTGCAGCGCCACTTTGACTGGATGCGCATCCACGGCATCGACGGGGTCTTCCTGCAGAGGTTCGGCAACGCCATCCGCTCCGACAAACACCGTTCCTTCACGGATCGCGTGTTGGAGAACGTGCGCGCCGCCTCGGCGAAAACAGGACGCACCTGGTCGCTGATGTACGACCTCAGCGGCCTGCGCCTGGGCGAGATCGAAAGCATCGTCATGCAGGACTGGAAACGGCTGCGCAATGAACGCCATGTGCTCGAAGACCCGCATTACCTCCGCCATCAAGGCCGGCCGGTCGTCGCCGTGTGGGGCGTCGGCTTCAATGACGGGCGCGACTACACCCTTGATGAATGCGCGGAGCTGCTCCGTTTCCTGCGTGACAACCCCGAGTTTGGCGGAACCACGGTCATGGTCGGCGCGCCTTATGGCTGGCGTACGCTGGACCGCGATGCGCTCGACGATCCGAAGCTCCATGAAACGCTGGAACTGGCCGGCATCATCAGCCCCTGGGCCGTGGGCCGCTATGGCAGCCCAGAGGAAGCCGAACGCCAGATCGCACGGGTGCATGCCGAAGACGCCGCCTGGTGCCGGTCACGCGGCAAAAGCTATCTGCCCGTGATCTTCCCCGGCTTTAGCTGGGCGAACCTCTTGGCCAGCCGCGGCCAGGAAGCACGGCTGAATGCCTTCCCCAGGCTTGGCGGAAGGTTCCTGTGGTCCCAGGCCATGCAGCGTATCCGGCTTGGCTCGACCATGCTTTACATGGCGATGTTCGACGAGATGGACGAAGGCACCGCCATCTTCAAATGCACTGATGACGTGCCGGTGAGCCCCCAGGGCTTCCTCACCAATGAAGGGCTGCCCAAGGACCATTACCTCTGGCTCACCGGCGAGGTCGGCAGAGTGCTGCGCAAGGAAAAGCCAGTGCCGGCGGAACTACCGAAGCGATGAGTGACCAGCCTCAGCCTTCCGGTCTCTTCATCTCCTGAAGCAGGCGGCGGGGATGTTTCAAAGGCACACGGCCGCCCACCTTGCTGTGAAGTCGGAACTCCGGCGCTGGCGTCAGCCTTCCTGCTCCTGGTCCAGCCAGGCACGAAGCTGGCGCATCTGACGTTTGTCAGGCCGCGCCAAGGTTTCATGGGCACGCGGCGTTTCCAGCTCACGCTGACGGCGCAGTTCCGCCGCTTTCAGGATCCATTCTTCAGGTGTCAGGTTTTCACAAAACTCCGCCACCCGGGGCGCTCCCAGCCGCTGAGGCGGAAGCCCCCGCACCTTCAGCCGCAGGCGCAGGTCGCCCCTGACAACCTCCAGCACATCACCGGCTTTGAGGTCGCGGGACGGCTTGATCGCCTGCTCGCCCAGGGTGACATTCCCCTTCGTGCAGGCCTGAGAGGCCAGGCTGCGCGTCTTGAACACCCGCACATGATGCAGCCACTTGTCGGCACGCAGAGTCGGCAGGAGAGCGGTCATTGGAGATTCAGAAAGGTGTGTGTCTTAGCTGAAAACCGTCCCCGGCGTCAAAGGTCAAGACGGCTGCGGCGTTACTTCGCCCGACAGCTTCCAATCCAGCGGTTGCCCGTTCGTCCTGCCAGTGCTCTGAATTCTGACACCGCGCCCCATTCTCATGAAACGCCTCCTCCTCACGCTCCTGAGCCTCTGCCTCACCCACACCGTCACCGCCCAGCAGCAGGCGGAGATCGTTTCCGTGAACAAAATCTGGGACAAGGCCCCCCACAACGGCTTCACAGACCTCGTCCGCTTCAAGAACCTTTTCTTCTGCTGCTTTCGTGAGGCCGACAGCGCCTTTGGCAGCAATGGCAGGGTTCGCATCCTGATCTCCTCCACCGGCGGCAACTGGGTGGACTACGCCGAGATCGCCGAAAAAGGCACCGACCTGCGCGACCCCAAGCTCGAGGTGACTCCTGATGGCAAGCGCCTCTACCTGCTCTGCACCGGCGTCGCCTATGAAGGCACGGCCGTGAAAAGCCGCCGCCCGCGCTATTCCACCACCACCGACGGCAAGGTCTGGACGCCGCCCCAGAAGCTCCTGGCGGAAGGCGACAGCCTCTGGCGTTGCGTGGTCAACCCCGCCGACCAGAAACTCTACGGGGTCTCCTTCAACATGTTCCCCACCACCGGCGGCCCCAGGCCGGAGGCCGAGTGGTCCCTGAAATCCTACACCAGCGGCGACGGCTCCGTCTGGCAGCTCTCCTCCCTCATGCAGGTGCCCGGCCAGCCCAACGAAACCACCCTGCGTTTCCTCAAGGACGGCAGCGCCCTGGCCCTGGTGCGTCGTGAAGCCGCCGACAAGCTCGGCTACATCGGCAGCGCCAGCACACCCTACCGCGAGTGGAAATGGAGTCCGCTGCCCATCGTCGTCCAGGGACAGAACTTCATCCAGCTCCCCGACGGCAGCCTCATCGCCGGATCGCGCGGCCGTGGCACCACCCCGGGAGCCCACATGGTGCTCTTCACCATGACCCCCACCTCCCTCACACCGCTGATCGAGCTCCCCAGCGGCGGCGACTGCAGCTACCCCGGCCTGCTCTGGCACGACAAGCACCTCTGGGTCAGCTACTACTCCTCCCATGAAGGCAAGGCCGCCATTTACCTCGCCAGGCTGCGCCTGCCCTGGGTCAAGGCGGAATAAGCTGAGAACCAGGGATGACTCCTGAATGGCGCAACTCGAGGATCGCGCTTGGCCTCCGAGACAGGATCAACAGGATTTTTCCCCATCCTGGGAATCCTGCATCCAGGATACCACAGCCCTGGCCCGCGTTATAACCCTGGGAATGGGAAGCGTTTCCGCATTCGCCCTCTTGCGACTGCCCCTGCGGACGCCATAATCGCCCTCCCCCCCGCTCCATCATGGCTTCGCCCTTTCTCACCCAGGACTTCCACATCCGCTGGTCCACCCTCGCCCCCTCCCACATCCAGGAGGACATCAGCCAGGCGATCCAGAAGGCCGAGGCCGCCATCGAGCACGTCACCGGACAGGACCGCGGCAAGATGACCTTCGACAGCGTGATCCTGGCCCTCGACGAAGCCACGCGCCCCCTCAACGAAGCCTGGGGCCTGGTGACGCACCTCGACTCCCTCTGCAACTCCCCCGCCCTGCGTGAAGCCCACAACGCCATGCTGCCGCAGGTGAGTTCGTTCTTCGCCAAGATCCCCCTCAACGACCACCTCTGGGACCTCCTGGAAACCTACAGCAAGACCGAGGACGCCAGGAACCTGCCACCGCTGAAAAAACGCGCCCTTCATGAAAAGATGGAGGACTTCCGCCAGGCCGGCGCCGACCTGCCTCCTGACAAAAAGAAGCGCCTGGAAGAACTGGAGTCCGAACTCTCCCAGGCCACCCAGAAATACTCGGAAAACGTCCTCGACTCCACCAACGCCTGGGAACTGCTCATCACCGACATCGAGCGCCTCAAGGGCCTGCCCCAGAGTGCCATCGACGCCGCCCGCGCCGACGCCGCCGCCAAGGGCCACGGCACCGAGGACGCCCCGCAGTACCGCTTCACCCTCAAGGCCCCGTCCATGATTCCCGTCATGGAATATGCCGAGGATGAAAGCCTGCGCCGCGCCGTCTGGGAAGGCACCACCGGCATCGGCCGCGGTGAAAAATACGACAACACCCGGCTCGTCTGGAAAATCCTGCGGCTCCGCCACGAAAAGGCCCAGTTGCTTGGAAAAAAGGACTTCGCCGACCTCGTGCTTCAGCAGCGCATGGCGAAGAACGGCGCCAACGCCCTCGCCTTCATCGAGAACCTCCACGCCAAGGTCGCAGCCGCCTTCCAGCGCGAAACCATCCAGCTTCAGGAGTTCAAGGCCGACGCCGCCGGCCAGAAGGCCGACCTGCTCCAGCCCTGGGAAGTCGCCTTCTGGGCAGAACGCCAGCGCAAGGCAGCCTACGACTTCGACGAAGAGGAACTGCGCCCCTACTTCCCGCTCGACCGCGTCCTCAAGGGCATGTTTGACCTCGCGGAAAAGGTCTTTGACCTGCGCATCACCACCCGTGAAACCGTCTTCATTCCCGTCGGCGAAACAGGAGCCGCCAGCAGCCGCCCCACCCAGGAGGGCCCCGTCGAGGTCTGGCACCCCGAGGTGAAGTTCTACGAAGTGCGCAACGAAAAGAACGTCCACATCGGCTCCTTCTACGCCGACTGGCATCCGCGTGACTCCAAGCGCGGCGGCGCCTGGATGAACTACCTGCGCATGGGCAGCCCGCCCTATGGCGAGCACGACCGCCGCCTGCACCTCGGCCTCATCTGCGGCAACATGACCCCGCCCGTGGAAGGCCGGCCCGCCCTGCTCACCCATGACGAGGTCTGCACCGTCTTCCACGAGTTCGGCCACCTCCTGCACCAGCTCTGCGGCAACGTCGAAATCCCCTCCCTCAACGGAGTCAGCGTCTACTGGGACTTCGTCGAGCTGCCCTCCCAGATCCTGGAGAACTTCTGCTGGGAGCGCGAAAGCCTGGACCTCTTCGCCCGCCACCATGAAACCGGCGAGGCCATCCCCGCGAAGCTCTTCAAGAAGGTCATCGCCGCCAAGAACTACCGCAGCGCCAGCGACATCATGCGCCAGCTCAGCTTCGGCAGGCTCGACCTTGAGCTGCACATCCATCACGCCACCGACCAGGAGGCCGACCTCGACACGCTCAGCCGCCGCCTCATCCAGGACTACATGATGCCATTGAAGACGGAGAACCCCACCATGGCCCGCCGCTTCGGCCACCTGTTCAGCAGCCCCGTCGGCTACGCCGCCGGCTACTACAGCTACAAGTGGGCCGAGGTGCTCGACGCCGACGCCTTCACCCGCTTCCAGAAGGAGGGCATCCTCAATCCCAAGGTCGGCCGCGAGTTTCGCGACAAGATCCTCAGCCGAGGCAACAGCGAGGACCCCGCCAGGCTCTTCCACGACTTCATGGGCCGCGACCCCGATCCGATGGCACTGCTCGTGAGGGCGGGGCTGGCGTAAGTGGTCGTTCACCGGCAGCAAAAACGCTTTGCCTGCCAGCGTGACCTGAAGCACCGCCTTCCCCCCAAAAGCGTCACGGCTGCTTGTCCTCCACAAACCAGCTCATGGCCGTCATCAGATGATCCTGGCGGAATTCGTGACCGCCTTCGAAGACCACCATCTGAGTCTCGTCAAATCCGCTGCGCTTGAGTGACTTTACCACGGCATCGCCCTTGTCCGGCCCGGCGATTGTGTCCCGAGTACCGATGCTGAGGAAGACCTTGGCTGTGTTGAAGACCTTTTTCGGGGGACGCAATTCATCGAGTGCCATGGATGCCATGTCTTGATTGCAACCTGCCATGAACATGCCGAGCACATTTCGACCGCTTTCACTGAACCAGCCGCCGAGCCAGCCGGAATACTTGGCGCCGCCCGAGAAGCCACCGGTGGCAATGGGCCATTGTTTGGAAGCAGGCCAGGCATCCGCCAAAGCCTCCAGGGCAGCCTCGGCAAGACCACAACGGTTGAAAGGCAGACCAGGCGTAAGATTCCCCGGGCAATCTGCCGCAAGCACCACCCACTTCAGGGATTTAGCGGCTTCGATGAAACCGCCCATCGACTTCACGCTGGAAGGAAA
Source organism: Prosthecobacter sp. (assembly GCA_019186985.1). Classification (GTDB taxonomy): domain Bacteria; phylum Verrucomicrobiota; class Verrucomicrobiia; order Verrucomicrobiales; family Verrucomicrobiaceae; genus Prosthecobacter. The sequence continues at coordinate 79,556 of JABARQ010000027.1, forward strand.
TTTGCCCTGGCTTCGTCCGGTGTCCGTGACGCTGACGATCATGACCGGCCAGGATTTGGCCGGGTCAAAACCTTTGGGGACAAACAAACCAACGGCCGCCTTCGTCATGTCGATGTCGGTGTAGCCATCCTTGATGCCTCCCAGGCGTTTCTTGAGTTTGGCGAGCAGGGTTTCCGACAAGGGGGTTTCAAATTCAACCTTGTGTCCGGGCTTGATGACGACACCCGCAATCTTGAGTTCGCCAGGAAGTGAAATCGTGTCAGCAGGCACCGAAGCTGGTTCTTTTCCCGTTTTCTGACGAATCCATGCCCGATCCTCATCAGAGAGCCGTGTCAGTGGCATTGTGTAGTCCTTACCGTTCACGCGAAGCGTCACAAGAGCGCCATCTGACGAGACAAACTCCCCCTCAATGATCCTTCCTGTGGCGGCCTCTTTCCATGGCCGTGTCTGAGGCGTTGCCGCGGAAGCTAAAAAGGCAAACAACAGGGCCGTGATAACATGCGATAAATTCATGAGGCTTGCGAAAAGCAGGCACCGTTAGATTCATGATTGCCCAATATGTTCGCATAAAATGCCAAAGCTGCTGACTCACGGAGTGTGTGCTCGTCTGATCTGACCCCGGAGTTTGATCCAGTTTCTATGAGAGTCTGGTGGTGGCTTGCGGCTTGGTTTGGGTGTTCGGTTTGTTTGGGGGAGTTGTGCTGCCTTTCGGCTGTCGGAGCGTAGCGGAGGCAG
>JABARQ010000022.1 GCA_019186985.1 Prosthecobacter sp.
CCATCTCAACCCCGCTGACTTTCCAGGGCTTGCTCAAGCCCAACAGCCGTTCATAAAACTCGGTGTCTTGCATCCCTCATTCTAACCAGCCACCCAATTAATCACACGCAGTTTTGCGAAGAGCCAAACTGTGCGGCCAGCACCGCCAGATAGGCGACAAACGCCACCACTGTCGCGATCACCGCCGCGATGGCCCCGATGATGGCCACAACCAGGCCCACAATCGCCTCCACGATGAAGTGCCCGCTCGGGTCCACCTGGCTCAGCGGGTTGTTCAGCACGTAGCTGTAGCGGTTGTAGTTCTGCAGGTTCTCCGGCGTCTGCACATACGGGTCCGCACCGCACATCCGGCCCAACGCTGGGTCGTACAACCTCCCGTTCATGTGCACCAGCCCCACGTCATCGAGCATCTGGTGCCCCGTGAACCCGCCCGCCAGGTTGCTGCCTTCCCGCTCTCCTGGCTCACTGGCGTTCGTCCCGGTTTCGCCCAGCGGCCCCTTCGCTGGCGCCCAGGTGTCCCCGTCGCGCCGCGCCCCCCACGCGTCGTAGCTCTGCCTCTCGCTCTTCTGCACCTCCTGCCCCTTCAGGTGCCCACGCTGCATCTGCTCCGCGCCCTGCCCGTCAAACGTCGTGCTGTCGCTCCCCAGGTGGTCCTCCGTGCTGTACTCGTAAACCGTCAGCGGGATCTCCGGCTGCGTCGCCGTCCACCGCTTCACCCGCGACCCGTTGCCAAAGCTCGACCGCTCCTCCTTCTCCACCAGCGTCCGGGCAATGCCTCGCGTCGTCTCGCGGATCTCGTAGCCCCCCAGGCTCAGCGTCCGGGTCCGCAGCAGGCCCTTGTGCTTGACCTGGATCAGCCTCTGCAGCCCCGGGCCGAAGTAGAACTGCATCGTGCAGGTCCGGTCCCAGGGCGCGGACACCTCGCCCAGTTCGCCGAGGTCGCTGCTCAGCGCCGCGCTGCGCCAGTGCTGGATGGACTGCGGCTGGTCAAAGCTCGTGTACTGGATCTGCCTGAGCAGCGTTTTCGATGCACTGCCCGCAGGGGTCACGAACTCGTCATTCATCCGCCCCTTTTCATCGTAGGTGTAGCTGCGAGCCTCGCCCCCGAAGGTGACACGCGTGACGGCGTGAGGACCGGCGGACTCCCCGTAGGTGTAGCCGCCCACCCCGCCCTTGCTCATGAGGTTGCCGTTGGCCGCGAAGGCGAAGGTCTGCAGGGTCTGGCCGACCACGTAGCTGCTGGTCAGGCGGTTCTGGCTGTCGAAGGTGAAGGTTTCCGTCCGGGACTGCGGCGCGCCCAGGCGTGCGCCCGTCACCGATTCATAACGCGTGAGCCGCCGCCACTCGACATTGCCCAGGTCGTTGACGCTGAGGTCGAGGTCCTGGATGCGGGTGTTGCCGGCCACACGGAAGGTCTGGCTGCTTTCCAAAAAGCCGCGTGTCGGGTGGTAGCGGTTGCGCGTGCCGACGCCGTTGCCGTGGTGCTCCTCCAGCAGACGGCCCTCGGCGTCGTAGCCGCGGGCGCTCCAGAGCAGCGGGCCGCTGGCACCGCCTTCATGAACCTCGGCCAGGAAACCCAGGCTGTTGTAAACACTGGCCTCAGCCACGCGGGGTTAAGGCGGCGACTAATCGGAGGCGTTGAGAAGAACGAGTTTACGAGCTATTACTCGTATCTTGCTCGCGGTGGTGTTCGTCTCGATCTCGTATTCCACGAAACCGTCTTCGCGGCTTGTCTGAGAACCGCTCATGATAGAGTTAGGGCCAGAGTAGGCCAGTTTCAAATCAAGTGCTGCTGACTGGCAGTCCTGAAAGACAAGCAAGCAAGGTTGAGACTCCTGTGTGTCATAGCTGGTGATGAGGTTCAAGAATACTTCAATCTCGTAACTGCGGTTCACTCGGATTTCGGTGATATCCGAGTCGTTCAGATTAAGAGTGCTGATGTCGTCAATTTCCATGGAGTTGAAGTTAGTTGGTTGACGTGCGTGGAGCGAAGCCTGGATCTTTATCACCGGGACGTGGGCTGTAGTGCATCCCTTTGCCATCAAGGTGATAGTGGCTGTGGTTCGGACCTTTCATTCCCGGTGGCGTAGGTGGATCGATTCGCAGCCTTTCCACATACTTGCCATTCACCATCTCACCGTAACTACCAGTGCGGTGTGGATTTTCCACATAATGCTTTGGTATCTGATATTTCGGCCCCGGTGGGAAAGCTACTCCTGAGGGTGTGACGTGTATGACGTCATCCGCTGCTCCCGCTGTTGTCTTTGCGGAGAACAATCCTCGCATGCCCCTGGCGAGGCCTGCGCCAATGCCGCGGAACATGCCCAGGACATCCAGCGGTGTGAAACTCTCGGTGCTGCCATGGTGTTGATAATAATGGGTGACGGTTGTCTCCTGCGTGATGAAATTGTATTCCGTCCGCGTGCTGTAATAGCTGTACTCGTAACCGTTCACATCGACGCTGAACTCAGGATGCGCAAGCGGATTGCCCAATTCCAGCCCCTGCTGGGTCTCGGTCACCCGATGCACCTCTGAATTAAACAAATGGAAGAACGCCGCTGAGTAGGCCCCGTCCGCGAACTTCCCGCCTGCAAGCACCGACGCAGCTCCCCCGCTGATCGCCGCCACCGCCGTGCGCCCGATCACTTTCAGCACTCCTTTGCCCTCCAGGGCGCTCATCCCCGGCATCGCTCCCAGCGCCGATGTCACTCCCGCCCCGATCGCGCTGCCGATGAACCCGTCCTGGAACGTGCCGCCCATCGCCATGCTTGTCAGTCCTCCCACCACACCGTGCGCCGCCGCATGCACCACCGCTCCCGCCACCTCCCCGGCCACGCCTCCCCCCAACGCTCCGCTCACTTCTCCCGCCACCTCGCCCAACGGCCCGCCAATGGCTCCTCCAATCGCTCCTGTCACCGCTCCAATCGCCGCTGCCTTCAGCACCTCACTGAAACTGCCTCCGTTGATCGCCGTCTGCGCCCCGCTGTAAAGACCGCCCACCAAGGCCCCCGCCAGAACCGGGTTCGCCGGTGACTCATCCAACTTTCCGCCAGCTTCTCATCCAACACGAAATACCACCAATTTTTTGAGGCAGGCAGGCCAATTGTCAGTTTAAGGGCTTGCCTTGGGAATCATCTGAACTGGAAACCCAAGAGGCTGGTTTCTGAACGGCCTCGGAAGATTTTGTTGCTGGATGTAAATTTTCTTGTCTGGCATAATCACAGCCATCATTTTGTGTGGAAATGGTGATCTGCCTATTTCATCACCGTATGCCTTGCATTCTGGAGAATTAGCACCACCAATGAGAGCTATCAAGAGTGTAAAGTTAGGTGAAGTGTATTCATTATTATATATTTGGATACCCTTCTTGCTCCCAATCAAGATATCTGCATTATCAGGCAAGTGAGTAATTTTTTTTCCTTGTCGAACAATTAAATGCATGCCGCTTGTGTTCCTCAAGATCAGGTCTGGAATTGCTGGACAAGATACGAGAAATTGAGCCAAAAAAAATGCCGCACACAACCTTAAACTTAGTTTATTTTTCATGCTGAAAATTTAAACAAATCAATATGGACTAACATAATCCCTCGAAAAGTTCCACGGCCTGTTACGACCAAATGTTTGTGGACCTCGCTCCATAAAACTCCAAGGCCCGTGAAACATCGATGAAGGCCCGCTCAAAACGAAGTCCAGACCATAGCTTATCAACACTGCTGGCAAGTATAGCACACCCAATTGTTGGCCTTGATAGGTATGCATCATCTCATGCTGTCCAATTGTGTGGCCTTCTTGTCGGATCGGTTCGAGCGGACCGTTTAAATCAGCATAAGAAATCGTGTTGCCGAGAGTTTCAGCGGTTCCGGCTAGGTTATGCCCTTCAAACTGGACGGCATTGTAGCCAAGACTCACGCGGAAGTTCCAGCTTAATGTGAATGGGTACATCATTATCTCCGCCACAAAACCAACACCACCCCAGGCAAAGCCGATCACTGTGTTAGGCAGGTTCCATACCTTTCCTATCAAGTCAAAGGCTGTTCGAAGTGCAGTCTGCTGCTGTTTCATGTTGCTGGTTTGGTCGTAAGTTTTGACAGTCCTAGTTTTCGCCTTCTGCCCAAGCTCTGTCATGAACAAATGCATGAAAGCAGCCGAATACGCGCCGTCAGCAAATTTGCCGCCTGTCAGCGCCGAAGCTGTCCCCCCGCTGATTGTCGCCACAGCCGTCCTCCCCACGATGCCAATATCATTCATGACTCCCCCAAATGCATAACCTGTTGCCACGCCCACCCCTGTTCCAATCAAGCTTCCAATGAACCCGTCCTTGAAGCTCCCTCCCTGGGCTGCCGACATCCCTCCGCCTACTGCGCCGTGCGCTGCCGCATGCACCACCTTGCCCGCTATCTCTCCTCCCGCCTTCCCCAGCCCTGCTCCCGCCAGCTCGCCCCCGATGGCTTCGCCAAACCCATGGAGGAACGCCCCGAGCACGGCACCCACCGCCCCTGTCACCGCTCCTAATGCCGCAGCCTTCAGGATCTGCGAAAAGCTTCCCCCGTTGATCGCCACCTGCGCCCCGTTGTAGATGGCTCCCAACGCAGCCCCCAGCAGCACCTTGCCCATCGTCAGGTTCGCCGCGACGTAGGCCACTCCCGCCTTCGCCGCTGACATCAACGCGCTGCCCATCGCTCCAAGGGCCTGCCCGACCGCGCTGATCACCGTCACCACAAACTGTGCGGCCAGCACCGCCAGGTAGGCCACAAACGCCACCACCGTCGCGATCACCGCCCCGATCACGGCCAGCACCGCTGCCACGATGGCCACAATCGCCTCCACGATGAAGTGCCCGCTCGGGTCCACCTGGCTCAGCGGGTTGTTCAGCACATAGCTGTAGCGATTGTAGTTCTGCAGGTTCTCTGGCGTCTGCACATACGGGTCCGCAGCGCACATCCGGCCCAGGGCCGGGTCGTACAACCTCCCGTTCATGTGAACCAACCCCACGTCATCGAGCATCTGGTGCCCGGTGAACCCGCCCGCCAGATTGCTGCCCTCCCGCTCCTCCTCACTGGCGTTGCTTTCGCCCAGCGGCCCTTTTGCCGGCGCCCAGGTGTCCCCGTCACGCCTCGCCCCCCACGCGTCGTAGCTCTGACGCTCGCTCTTCTGCACCTCCGGCCCCTTCAGGTGCCCACGCTGCATCTGCTCTTTCCCCTGCCCGTCAAACGTCGTGCTGTCGCTCCCCAGGTGGTCCTCCGCGCTGTACTCATAGACCGTCAGCGGGATCTCCGGCTGCGTCGCCGTCCACCGCTTCACCCGCGTCCCGCTGCCAAAGCTCGACCGCTCCTCCTTCTCCACCAACGTCCCGGCGCTGCCTCGCGTCGTCTCACGGATCTCGTAGCCCCCCAGGCTCAGCGTCCGGGTCCGCAGCAGGCCCTTGTGCTTGACCTGGATCAGCCTCTGCAGCCCCGGGCCGAAGTAGAACTGCATCGTGCAGGTCCGGTCCCAGGGCGCGGACACCTCGCCCAGTTCGCCGAGGTCGCTGCTCAGCGCCGCGCTGCGCCAGTGCTGGATGGACTGCGGCTGGTCAAAGCTCGTGTACTGGATCTGCCTGAGCAGCGTTTTTGATGCACTGCCCGCAGCGGTCACGAACTCCTCCTTCATCCGCCCCTTTTCATCGTAGGTGTAGCTGCGCGCCTCGCCCCCGAAGGTGACTCCCGTGACGGCGTGAGGCCCGGCCGAGGCCCCATAGCTGTAGCCGCCCACTCCGCCCTTGCTCATGATGTTGCCGTTGGCCGCGAAGGTGAACGTCTGCAGGGCCTGGCCGACCACGTAGCTGCTGGTCAGGCGGTTCTGGCTGTCGAAGGTGAAGGTTTCCGTCCGGGACTGCGGCACGCCCAGGCGTGCGCCCGTCACCGATTCATAACGCGTGAGCCGCCGCCACTCGACATTGCCCAGGTCATTGACGCTGAGGTCGAGGTCCTGGATGCGGGTGTTGCCGGCCACACGAAAGGTCTGGCTGCTTTCCAAAAACCCGCGTGTCGGGTGATAGCGGTTGCGCGTGCCGACGCCGTTGCCGTGGTGCTCCTCCAGCAGACGGCCCTCGGCGTCGTAGCCGCGGGCGCTCCAGAGCAGCGGGCCGCCGGAGCTGCCTTCATGAACCTCGGCCAGGAAACCCAGGCTGTTGTAAACACTGGCGCGGGTGAAGCCACCGGGGTCCGTGACCGTGGCGGTTCGGCCGTAGCCCGGGGCACCGGACGGGTGGTAGACGGTGCTGCTGGAGTAGGTGCCATCAAACGCCTCCTGACCGCTCAGCGTGGCCGTGGTGCCGGTCGGGCGGCCCAGGCTGTCGTAGGCATACGTTTCCGTGACGATGCGGGTCTTCGCACCGTCCTTGTGATGGAAGCTGACGCTGGCAGGCTTGCCCAGGCCGAAGCCGGGGGCTGTGTCGTAGGCCGTCTCGGTGAGGGTTTCATAAACCGTTGGCGGCGCAGGGCTGAGCGGGTTGTAAGTGCCGACGCCGGTCCAGCGCCTCGTGGTGCGGCCCAGGACATCGTACTCGAAAACGGTCCAGGTGTTCCGGCTGTCCTTCGTGGCCTGGGTGCGGCCAAAGGCATCGTAAACGGTCCAGGAGGTGCCGGTGTTGGGGTCGGTGACGCTCTCCTTCAGACGCTGGGCGTTGTAGGTGGTGGTGATGGTGGTGCCGGGGCTGTCACCACCCTCAAACGCCGTGGTGCTGCTGCGCGGCTGGCCGTCGGCCGTGTAGGCAAAGGTGACGACATTCTGGTCTGTGTCCGTGCTGCTGACCACACGCTCGCTCATGTCGGCCCGGCGCTTGTGCGCCTGGCCGCGATGATTGGTCATGGTGGACTCAAAACCGTTGTAGGTGATGGTGACAAAGGAGCCGTCCGGAGCCGTGACCTTGGTCTTGCGATCATAGAGGTCGAACTCCTCGACCGTGTAGGCCGGTGTTTCGGCGCCCGCGAGATAGGGCTTGCTGACCCGAACCGGGCGGCCCTTGGCGTCATACTGCTTTTCCTGGAGGATGGCCTCGCCGCCAAAGCCGGTCTTTTCCACAAGCAGGGCACGGTGATAACGGTCGTAGTAGGTGATGACCGGCGGACTGCCCTCGGTCTGCTCATAAACGTAGTAGAGCGCGCGGGGCAGGGACTTGTCCACGAAGTACATGGCGTAGCGGACGCTCCGCAGGCCATCGGCAGCCGTGCTGACCCTGGCGGTGGCCCAGGGATCATAGGAGGTGCTGGTGCTCAGCGTTCCTGACGGAGCGCCGGGCGGAGTGCTGCTATGGCCGGTTCCGGCCGAGGGCACCGGTCCCTGAAAGGCCAGGGTGGCCGAGGTGGCGAGCGATTTCACCGGGTCATAAGTGGTCACCGTGGCATGACCCAGGGCATTGACGGAGGCGACCGGGAAACGTCCGTCGGCACTGAACCAGGTTTCGGAAACCAGCGTCGGCTGACCTGGCGCCCGCGTGAGGGTTTTCACCTCATTGCCGCTCGTGTCATAGACATGCTCCTTGGTGACGGCAAAGCTTGTTTCCGGATCAATCGTCTCCGTCTTCAGCATGCCTGCGGCAGGACTTCCCTCGGGATGGTAATCAAACACCGAGACCTTCTGCACCGAGGGAGTTCCGGCGGCGTTGGAGGTCAGCGTGGTCTTCCGGATCTGACCGATGCGCCACTGGCCGCCACCGGTGGCGGGCGGGAAGTATTCATGGACCGTGGAGCTGGAGGTGTCATCGCTGAAATCCGCCGCCGTCCCCTGGTCCAGAGTCACGACCTGGGAGGTGAGCAGGCCCTTGTCACCACCGGAGCCTGAGTAGCCGCTGACAGAAACAGTCCTGCCCATGTAAACGCCTTCAGGGGACCAGTTCGTGTGGGTGACCGTGTGGGCATAGGTCAGGCGGGAGAACTTTCCAGGAACCTCCAGGGCAGGCTCCATGTTGACCTGCCGGTAGCTCGTGCTGCTTTCACTGATCAGGACGGACTGTCCGTTGACGACCTGATAGGTCTGTCCGCCCAGGGGCATGCCCACCGTGTCCGTGGTCCAGTCCTGGCTGAAATAGGTGATCTGACGCAGAGGCGAAAGGGTCGTGCGCGTCTCCATGCTTTCAAAGCCCAGGCTGCCGTGAATGGCGTGGGATTTCAGGCCTGCGTAGTAGTAGCTTGTGGTGATGCTTCCGCCGCCGGCGCCATCCGCCAGCTCCGTGCCGTCCAGAGTGGTGTATTGAGTGACGACGGTGGCCGGAGGCGTGACTGACCTGAGCAGCGGATCCGCCACCGGGGCAGCAGGCCGGTAATGGTGGTCCGCCGAACTTCCTGCAAGCTGCGGCAGCGATCCATAAGTGATGTCCATGGGCACGCCCAGGCCGTTGATGATGCGGGTGATCCTGGGTGATCTGAAAAGACCGCGGCGCAGGTAAGTGCTGGAGTAACCAGGAGCCGGGGTCGTGGTCCGATTGGAGCGCAGGATGTCCAGGGCACCATCGCCGTTGAGCTCGGTAAAGTTCAGCGGCACGGTGCTGGAGGCCAGCAGATCCTCCGACAGGTTCCAATCATCGGCAGTGCTGAGCTTGAAGGAGGCCTGCCAGTCCAGGCTGCCCAGGAACTGGGTCTGCCCGAACTTCTCGGCGCCCCCCGGCAGGGTCACCCCGTCCGCCAGGCTGCCGTTGAGGAACTCGGGACGACCGTCGCCCGTCAGGTCCATGAGTGAATAAGGCTTGGCAACCCGGTTGTAGAACAGCGGCTTGGGCGGCACCAGGCCCACATGATTGACCGGCAGGTTTCGCCCCGTGGCAGGATCCAGCTTTTTGACCCAGCCCTTGCCATGATTGAGGAACACTCCCTCCTGAAGCTGATAGATGCCATCGCCGACATTGAGCATGGAAACCACGAAGTCCGGCATGCCATCCCCGTTCATGTCCTGGAGCATCCGGCCATAATCGATGTCGTAGGCCCCCGTGGCGGTCAGCCAGCTGATCATGTGGCCCTCCAGCCTCCAAGCATCCCCGCCATGCTCCCAGCCCTGCTGACCGCGGTTGATCCAGACCTCAAGGTCGTAGTCATTGAAATAATCCAGGGTCCAGGGGGCCTGCATGTCGTGAGTCACACGCTTTTTCTGGGCGATGAAATCAGGCAGGCCGTCACCGTTGAGATCGATCAGGCGACGGCCCATGTCGAGCCGGCCATCGTCGTCCACAAGCGGCAGGGGCAGCTTCCAGATGGACTTCAGATGCAGGGCGGTGGGGCTGCCCGAGGCGTCGGCTTCCACCGGATTGATGAGGGTCCAGCGCTGGCCTGGCGGAGCGTCAGGGCCATTGTTGCGCAGGCCGAAGCAGAGCTGCCTTCCCCGGGCGCTGACGGGGCCGGTGCCAAGGATCTGCGGCTCAGAATCGAGCGCGGCGGCGGCCGAACTCAGCCAGCCGCTGGCCTCAAGCCCCTGACCGGCCCGGATGATGTCCATGTCCCCGTCACCATCCATGTCCACAAACCTCCATCCAAGGTCATGCTCACGGAACTGGGCGAGCTGGGGACAGCCCATGACCTCGTTGGCGCCCGAAAAGTGTTCGGGAGGAAGGGTGAAAGTGCCGCTGAACGCCGGGTCCGTGATGATTCCGAGGGCCCGGAGATAATTCAGCGTTGGTTCATTGCTGGTGCTGACCGGTCGCGTGACCAGGCTGCCACCGTCGGAGGAGGTGAACTCACAGGGCACCCGGGGCAGCGCCCAGGCTCCCCATCGATCCTTCAACTGAAGGGGAGTAGCGGCATTTTCATCATGATCCACCACCGTGTCGGCAAGGCCGTCGAGATCCTTCACGAAGTTTCCACCCTGGTTGATCCAGACGCCCGTGGCATTTTTCACACGGCCTGTGGCCCCCGTGGCAAAGGAGCCGCTGCTCCACGTCATGGCGACTTGATCAAATGTACCCGATGAAATCAAATCCGGCAGCCCGTCGCCATTGATGTCCACCAGACTGGCGCCCGTCGGAACGTTGGCGGCGGTGGAAAGGTAGGGGAATTCGGCGGTCGTCCGGGGATTGACGCTGAAGGCAACACCCGGCCCTTCAGAATGCTGAAGGTAGACGCCGTCGGCCTGGGCCGAGCTTAAATACTGTCTGGGGGTCGCGGAGTCCACGCCAGGAAGGAAGCTGGCCACCCAGCGGTTTGGCACGGTCAATGAAGGCCGGAGCACCTGACGATAGTCATGCAGGGTGACGCTGCTGTCCGAGCTGTTGACAAGCAGGGGGCCGCGATGATTGAACAGGATCTCATTCTTTCCATCCCCGTCGAGGTCCACATACTGGGCCCCCTTGGGCATGCCATAGCTGATGCTGATGAGGGGATGCTCAAGCTGCAGCCTGCCGCTGTCATCCCCCCAGGGAGTCCTCCCGTTTTGAAACTCCAGGGTCTGCTCCGCGTCCATGGAGGCGCCTTCCCAGGCCCGCTGGCCGGCATCCCAGGTGAAGATGGAGGCGGGAAGGGCCGGGGCCTGGGAATCCTCCGCCGCGCCAGCCACCTCCTGGATCGACACCAGGCACGATCGTTCCCCGGTCCTGGCTGAACTGTCATTGCTACGAATGTTATATCCCAGCCGCCAGGCGCGCACGGCCGTTCCCTGGGTGAGCATTTCAACAGCCCGGAGCCGCTGTGTCCTGCGGACCAGGAAGCCCATGAGGTAATTACGGTGCGGGTCCGGCCGTGGTTCATAATGAAGGCGGATTTCGTGCATGGGCGCCCGCCCGTCCTGATGGCCGGTGTAGCTGATGACAGAGGGCTGATAGTCCGGCAGGTAGGGCGTGTTTTCACCCGCGTCCCCTCCGGGACTGAGGTCGGCATACTGCACCCGCCAGTAGTTGCCCAGGCTGTCACGCACCTTGCAGACCGCCCAGGTCATCCTGGGATGCTCGCACCAGGATCCATTCTCCTTCGGCCCGATGCAGGAGGTGTTGCAGTGGCCGAACTCCATCGTCAGCCCCGACTTGGTCTTCACTTCAAACCAGTTTTCATCCTCATCCTGATGATAGATGATCCTTGAAAACTGCTCCTTCAGCGTCCGGTATTCGGAGCCGTCGGCCCCATAGGCGCCGGCAACGCACACCAGCCGCTCCCCGTCCAGGTAGAAGCGGTCGTTGTCATCCAGATCCGCCGGGTCGTAATATCCATCCACCGCCAGGGAGGCCGGCCCTCGGTTGATCACGGAAAGCCCGCTGAGATTCCAGCCAAGCCCAACGATGCCATCCCCGCCGCCGCTGTTGTAATCCAGGCTGATGGCAGGCTCCACGTTTGCCACCCCCTTCGGCCCCTGAAGCCGGATGCTGTAGCTGGCCGATCCGTCCTGCCCCACCTTGAACTCGCCCGCGCTCGTCGCCACGGGGACGCTGGGGATGCTTTCCGCACCTGGAGGCAGCGCCACCGGATTGCCTCCGCGTGCATTCAGCCCCAGAAGGGCGTTCCGGCTGTGATGATCCCTGGCGCTGAAGATGGCGTGCTGATTGCTCATGGCGCCCGCAGGCGGGTTCAGGTTCGGCTGCGCCGTCACTCCGTAGCCCTGGGCGATGTTTTGATTCCAGGGCAGGCGGACATCAATCTGCAGCAGCTTCTTCAGCTGACCGGCGTTCACCGCCTCGTAGTTGCTGCTCACATCAACCACAGGCCAGGGATAGCCGGAGGTGCCATGCACGGCATTGAGGCGGTCGTACCATAGCTTCAGCACCGCCTTGACCTGGCCGGCATTCACCATCTCGTGATTGTCCACCTCCGCCCCTTCGGCGATCCAGGCCGCGATCAGGTTGTTCAAAACCTCGCCAGCCCCTCCTGACCCGGCCAGCCGCTCGTTCATTTCCGCAACGGCATGACGGACGGCGTTTTTAAATTCGCCCGCCGTCAGGGCCGCCTTGTGATCCGGAACGACCGAGGGAGCCACCACCCCTCGGTTGATCCACCAGTCAGGAATGCCGGCATAACAGGGCATGAGCATCGTCACACCCGCCAGGGCGGCAAAGGTGACGTCACGCCACCAGGTCGGCCGACGAAAGGCCTCCAAAAAGGATGAAGGAGTCTCCATGAGATTCGGAAATGAATTTGGAGACCTCAGTCAAACTCACCCATGTCGATGCCACCCCCCGGAGCGACACGCACCTTGCGCGGAACTGCCGGATTCAGCGGCATGTAGCGTGCATCACCTTCCGAGCGGGTCAGGTATTCCGTGGGAGAAACAAACAGCCTCAGCGCCTGCTCCAGCGTCAGATACTGCGAATCAGCGCTCTGAAGGCTGGTGCCCGCCTGATATTCACCCAGCTCCGTCAGCAGGTCCTGGTCATCATCCGCCCCGGCGTTGTTCACACTGAGCGGCTGAAAGTCCGCAAAATCGGGAATCTGATCCTGGTCGCTGTCATACCATTCATCCGCACCGACTCCCGGAGGGTTGTAGCGGTCCTCGCCGTGGATGTCCTTCATGACATGCACCTTGCCGACTGTTCCTCCGATGGAGGCGGGCGAGGCGTTGCTCATCAGATAGGCTTTCGGCGTCAGCCCAGGATTGATCTGCCGCGTGCCCTCGGAACCAGAAATCACCGGGCCGTAAACAAGGCTCGACTGGATCCGGTAGTCCCCCACGCTGAAGAACTCGGGAACCGTCGTCCGGATGGGATTCCAGAAGATGCAGTTCATGACCCGCAGCCTCGCTGTGGACTCCAGCGGTGCGGTGCCGCTCAAGGCCCCGGAACTGTAGCTATGCGCCTGCGCTCCGGCATCGGCGCTGTTCATGAAAAAGGTGTCATGCGCCAGCACCAGCCGGCCGCCCGTCTGCCGGACCACGGCGTCACCGCCCAGGTTGATGTTGCGAACGATGCAGTTGACCAGCCTCACCGTGGAAACGCGGTTGCCAGGCGTGGCACTCTCCGAACTGGCAAAGGCCGCGCCGGTAGTGCCCGAGTTGCGGGCGATGACAAAGCCATCAAAGACTGCGCTGCCGGTGGTGCTGATCACCGGGTTGTTGGAGACTCCCTGGATGACGCACTCCGCCCTGGGGTTTGCGCCTGAGCGATCCGCGATGAAGGCCACCTGAAAGGCCGAGGTGTTGTTGATCGTCTCGTTATACACCCCCGGTTTCACCAGGATGACCCGGAAGGGGGCTGGCACCGTGGTGGTCGAACCGAGCTTGGTGATCGCCGCCGTGAGGGTCTTCGTTTTTGTGGCCGTGTCCGTGCCTGTGTAACTGGCATCGACGGTGACATTCACCAGGGGCGAGCCTTCGCTCAGAGTGTTCCTGCCAAGCAGGTTCGTCCCCAAGTAGGCCTCCCAGGCGTTGGGAATCAGGTCTCCGTCACTGTCGCCTGTGGCATCCCGCCAGTCCTGGGGGTCCAGTCCGGCGGCGACCTCCCTGGCATCCGTGATGCCATCCGCATCACTGTCGTAGTTGCTCGTCGGCCATTCCGAAGGAACCGCCACTGTGGCGACTTCTGCAGCCCCGGATTTTCCCGCACCATTCAAGGCCCTGACCCGATAATAATAATGAGTCCGAGTGCTGACTGACCTGAGAATGCTTGTGTCAGTATGGGCAACCGTCCCGGGCGGCAAGGCGGCGGCTCCACTGGCTCCGCTCAAGGCTGTCCAGGCCCCGGTGCCCACCTTCTTTTCAATCATATAGCCTGACTCACCGTTGCTTAAATCGTTCCAGGTCAGCTTCAAGGGACGGTAGGTCGTGCCTGCCCCCTCCTCCCAAACCGCCGTCAGGTCGGTGGGTGCGTTCAAAGTCACTTGGGCGGTTGCAGACTGGCCGACGTGGACCAGCAGGACGAAGACGAGTTTTTTCATCATAAGTTAGGCGTGGTTTTTCCATGCTGCCGCCAGCAGCGGCCCCGAGCTTGTCGTGTCCGTTGCCGACTGATTCGTGTTTCCAACAGCGGCCCTCAGCTTCCAGAAGCTGAGCAGCGCGAACCCACATATTAACCCTTCTGGGTATTAGTAAATATGCTGTATCGAAATAAGAATTATTCTTTATTCAAAGAAACCCTCTGCTGCTGCCCAGAAGTTCCAGGATTTGATTCAAGCCTTTGCCGATGATCGCGCTTCATCTGTCCCATACTTCTACCCTTGCTCACGCCTGCCTCTTGTTTTCGCCGGGCCAGATGGGCGGTCCTCTGCTCCGAGTTTGAAGAGAACTGCATTCACTGCCTTTTTTCTTATTTATTCCAATATTGCAATATATGGCATTTCATCGCACGATCTTGTGACATCCCTCTCGCATGCCCCCTTGCTCTCCGAAATGGTACTCCTCCGTCACGCGCTACCAGTGGCTCGTGCTGACCGTCGCCTCGCTCGGCTGGGTCTTTGATGCGTTTGAGGGGCAGATCTACAATCTGACCCGCGCCGACATGCTGCCGGATTTACTGCAGGTGAAAGCAGACGATCCGCTGGTGAAGCTCTGGGGCGAACGCTTTCTCGGCATCTTCCTCGTCGGCGGAACCTTTGGCGGCCTGCTGTTCAGCTCACTGGCTGACAAATGGGGGCGCAATCCGGTGATGGCGCTGACCATCCTGTTTTACTCGGTGTTTTCCGGCATCACGGCGTTTGCCGATGAAATCTGGCAGGTCGGCGCGCTGCGTTTCCTCGTGGCGATGGGCGTGGGCGGTGAATGGGCCGTGGGCGCGGCCCTGGTGGCGGAGGTCTTTCCCAAGGAGGCCCGTGAACGTGCGGGCGGCATCTTCCACGCCACCAGCGTGGCAGGCCTCTGGCTCGCAGCGGCAGCGGGTCTGTGGGTGGGCTCCGAATGGCGCACGGCTTATCTGCTGGGCGTGGTCCCGGCGCTGCTGGTGCTCTGGGTGCGCATGAGCATCCAGGAACCGGAGTCCTGGAAGGCCGCGCGTGAAACCAAGGGCCGGCGCATGGGCAGCTTCAACGAACTGCTGGGCGATCCACGCTGGCGTTCGAGGGCCGTGTTGGGTGCCTTGCTCGCCATGGTGGGCCTGGCGACCTTCTGGGGCGTCGTGGTCGCCGGACAGGACATCGCTGCGGACTTCCTCAAGCGTGCGAATGATCCCGACTGGGCCAGCAAGTCGAAGATCGCCTTTGGTTTCATCCAGACGGCCGGTGCAGGCGCGGGCATGATCGCCTTTGGGCCGCTCGCCGCGCGCTGGGGCTGCAGGAAAACCTTCGTCGTCATGCACCTCGCAGCGCTCATCATGACGCCCATCGTCTGCTGGCTGCCGTCCCAGGTGAACAGTTACGCGCTGCTGCTGGTGCTGCTGCCCCTGTTCGGCTTCTTCGCCCAGGGCATCCATGCCGGCTACGCCGCCTATTTCCCCGCGCTTTTCCCGACGCATCTGCGCGCCACGGGCTCCGGCTTCTGCTTCAACACGGGAAGGCTGCTGGCCGCGCCGGTGCTCATCTGGCTCTCCGCCTGGATGAAGGCGACGCTGGACCTGCGCCTGGCGGTCACCTGCCTCGGCGGCTTCTTTTTGTTAGGCCTCGCCTTCCTCGCGCTGCTGCCGGAGACGCATGGCGAGGACCTGCCGGAGTAGCCGGCTCAGGGCGCCCAGGCCTCCATCGCCACGCTCGCGGCTCCAAGCGCGCCGGCGTCATCCCCAAGCTGGGAACGCAGCAGGCGCGGGGGCTTGTCCCTGAGCGAGGGCACGACGGACCGGATGCATTCGGTGATGTCCGCGCAAAACGCCTCCCCCAGGGCCGTGAGCGGGCCATGGAGAAAGTAGCTGTGCGTGTCGAGCAGCAGATGCAGGCTGCCGAGCACGCGGGCGTAGTCGGTGACGATGGCGGCGCGCGTGTCATCGCGCTGATCGACCAGGGCGGCCAGGGCACCGTGCAGGTCGGCGGGCAGTCCCGCACGTTTGGTTTTGCCGGTGAGACGCCGCCAGACGGCGGGAGAGGAGAGGGCGTCATGCAACTCGCCGCCTGCAGCCCAGGGCCAGCGGCCGATTTCACCCGCGGCATGCTCCGCACCGGTGACGATGCGGCCGCCGATGACGATGGCGATCCCGAAGCCGCTGCGCGGTCCGAGGATGACATAGTCGGTCAGCTCCCCGGCGCCGCCGAACCAGCGTTCGGCGAGCGCAATGGCGCGCAGGTTGTTGTCGAGCGTGACAGGGACGCCGTACCTCGCATGAAGCAACCGCGCCAGAGGCACCTCCTTCCAGCCCTTGATGAAGGCGTAGTCACGCGCAATGCCGGCCACAGGATCGACGATGCCAGGAACACCGACGCCAATGCCGAAGAGCGTCCCTTCAGCCTCCTGGGCCAATGCGTTGATCAGGCGGCTGATTTCCGTGATGACCGCCTTTGGAGTGGCGGACTCGGACAGGCTGATGATGCGCCCGTCCGTCTTCGTGCCGGAGAAATCGACACGAACCGCCTGGATGCGTTCGGCATTGAATTCAATTCCGGCAAACCAACCCGCTGCGCCACGAGTGTGGAGCACCCGTTTCGGACGTCCCATCGGCCCCTTCTCCAGACCTTGCTCATGCAGCAAACCCTCGGCCATCAGATGGTCCACATACTGCCCGGCGGTGGTGGGGGAGAGACGCATCACGTCCGCCAGCGTGCGGCGTGAGGTGGCGCGATGGCTGCGGACATGCAGCACGGCCTGGGCAAGGAGCTGACGCTGGTCTTCGGAATTGCGCATCGAGTTGAGGTCAGAGTTCTGGTAGGGAGCCCTTACCATCAGAGGGTTGGGAAAATTTTTCTACCCCAATTCTTTCTGCCACCTTCAAATCATGAACTCCATCATCACCGGCTGTGGCGTGGCGCTGGCACCGAGGCCAAGGATGCTTTCAGCGACCCGGCGGGCCTGGCCCCGGAGTTCGGGCACGGCGATGGTCTCCCAGTAGGTGCCGCGCAGCAGCGGCCCCATCGCGAAAAGGAGCGGTGACGGCCGGCCTTCGAGATCGATCACGGCGTGATCGGACTGGATTCGAACCCCCATCTCCATTTCATCCGGCGACACCAGACCCCTGCGCAGGAGGTTTTGCAGGAGCACGGACTTGCTGGCGGCGAGGCGGGTCTGAGGACCTGTGGCATTGAGCACAAGATCACCTTCAAGCTGCCTGCCATGGCTCAGGAGCACGCGGACACGGTCACCGGCGCCTTCCACGCGTTCAATCTCCGCCGCGTGCACCTGGAGCTGGCCGGTCAGCTGGGCGCTGGCGATCTGCGCGTGTATTTCCGGTGCGATGCGGTGCCGAAGCACGTTCCAGCGCGCCGCATGATGCCGCGCAAAGGCTTTCTTTTCCTCCAGGGTGAAGCCCTGCCAGACGCGCTGCGTGTGCGGCCGCATCTTGTCCACGATGATGGCCGGGTTCGCGCCCATCTCGCGCAAACGAGCGCAATGATGCTCCATGAGCGCGGCGAGCTTTTCGAGTCCGAGACCGGCCAGATCAACGTCGGCGGGAGGAAAGTCCGGATACTCAATGCCGCGGAAGTGGGCGTTTGGCAGCCATCCATGCCGAGACACCGCATGAATGCGCCCCAGCCAGCCGAGCGCCCGCAGCGTGATGATCGCATCCACGGTGGTCAGGCCCGTGCCTAGCAGCACGATCGTGCCCGTGTCCGGCGGCAGGTTCTCATGCCAGGGCAGCCATGGGTTGCCCGCCCAGGCCGGATGTCCGCCGAGCGTCTCCGCCCCCGGCAAATCCGCCGGCGCCTCATTGCCCGTGGCGAGAACGATGCGGTCGGCCCGGATCTCGGCTCCGTCGGCGAGCACAACGGTTCCATCCTCCTTCACGTCAACGGCCTCGCCCCTGATGCGCGTGACCTCGCTCAGATGATGGTGCGCGAGCGACTTCAAATAGTCCCCATAGATCATGCGCGGGATGAAGCGCTCACGCAGCTCCTCATCGGGCACCAGGTCATATTCACTGCGGGTGCGCAGCCAGTTCACGAAATGATCCGGCTGGTCCGGAAACGCGGACATGTTTCGCGCCGCGACGTTCAGCAGGTGCTCCATGCGCCTTGTGCCGTAGGCCACGCCACGTCCATCAGGCCGATGGTCGTTGATGATCGTGATGCGCGGCGGCCTGGATGCAGGCCGGACAAGGTTCACGGCGGCAAGCGTGCCGCTGCAGCCGCCTCCGAGGATGATGATGTGGGGGCTCGATGAAGGGCTCATGCAGGAAGGAGGAGGGTGGGTTCAGGCACAACGGCAGACCGTTGCACAAAAGCCTTGTCACATATTCCATTACTGTAATATATACGACAAGTCGAGTGCTTTAGCGTCTGCCAACCCTCCCCAACATGCCCGCCCCCATCTCCATCCGCACCGAAGGCCGCCAGTGTGAAGTCGCGTGGTTCTCCGCCATCTGCTCCGATGATTATGAGTTCCTCGGCGTGCCGGATGGCAGCATCCGCAGCAGCTACGAGCACTGCGGTGACATTGTGCGCAAGGCGGACTCGCTTGGTTATCAGAACATCCTGCTGCCCTCCGGCTGGATCGCCGGACAGGACGCGCTGGCCTTTGCCTCCGCCATGGCGCCGCAGACCCGGCAGATCAATCTTCTCGTCGCCCTGCGCATGGGCGAAGTGTGGCCGCCGATGCTCGCACGCGCCCTCGCCACGGTTGATCACATCCTCAAGGGCCGCCTCACCATCAACATCATCTCCTCCGACATGCCCGGCATCAGGGAGGACAATCAAACACGCTACGACCGCGCCAGCGAGATCATCCAGATCCTCCAGGGCCTATGGCGCACGGACGGACCCTATCAGTTCAAAGGCAGGTTCTATGACATCTCGCTGCCAACCACCGAGCCCGCGAAGACCTATCAGCAGAACGGCGGTCCGCTCATGTATTTCGGCGGCATCTCTCCAGCCGCGCAGGATTTGTGCGCGAAGCACTGCGACGTCTTCCTGATGTGGCCTGAAACGGAGGACCGCATCGCCGAAACGATGCGCGTGATGTCGGAGAAGGCAGCCGGCTATGGCCGCAAGATCGACTTCGGCTTCCGCAGCCATGTCATCGTGCGCGAAACCGAGGCCGAGGCACGTGCGGCCGCCGACCGTCTCATTTCCAGGCTCGACGCCGCCAAAGGCGCGGAGATCAAGGCGCGCTCCCAGGACAGCAAGAGCCTCGGCGTGCTCCGTCAGGACGAACTCCGCGCCCAGAGCAAGGACCTCTACATCGAGGACCATCTCTGGAGCGGCATCGGCCTCGCCCGCAGCGGCTGCGCCAGCGCCATCGTCGGCGACCCCGATCAAGTCCTCGCCAAACTGAACCGCTACATGGACATGGGCATGAGGGCCTTCGTTCTCAGCGGTTACCCGCATCTGGATGAATGCGACCTCTTCGCGAAACACGTCCTGCCGAAGCTGCCGACATGCCGCATCAATGAATTGCAAAACCGCCGGGTGCCTGATCCCGTGACACCGCTGACGACTGCGGAACGGAGGTGAATTTGGCAGAAAGATTAAGGGTGGAAAAATTCTCTGAATCAGAATTCAATCCTTCATCTTCTATCCGTTAAACCATCTTCAAGAGCTCGGCCACCAAGCTACACCATCTTTCCACCCTTCATTTTTCCACCCCATGATCCCTGTTCGCTTCGCTCTCGCCGGATTCGGCGCCTGGGGCAAATTTCATGCCCAGTCCATCGCTGGAAATCCCGACGCGGCTCTGGTTGCCATCACCGCGCCTTCGGAGGCGTCGCGTGAAGAGGCTCGCAAACTGTATCCGGAGGCCCAAATCTTCGCCGACAGCCTCGAAATGATTGCGAAGGCCGATTTCGACATCATCGACATCGCCACGCCGAGCCACACGCACCGCGAGATCGCGCTCGCGGCGATGCAGAAGGGCAAACATGTGCTTCTGGAGAAACCGATGGCCATCACGCTCGAAGATTGCAAGGCCATCGTCGCCGGTGCCCGCGATCACGGCGTGCACTTGGCCGTCGGGCATGAACTGCGCCTTTCCTCCCAGTGGGGCCGAATCAAGGAAATCATCGCCGCAGGCACCATCGGTGATCCGCAATACGTGCTCGTCGAGCTGCTGCGCAAACCCTACCGCACAGGCGCCAGCGGCTGGCGCTACGACCAGAACCGCGTCGGCTCGTGGGTGCTGGAGGAGCCGATTCACTTCTTCGACCTCGCCCGCTGGTATCTCGAAGGCAGCGGCGATCCCGTCGAGCTCTACGCCTACGGCAACTCACGCGACCCGCAGCGTCCGACGCTTTATGACAACTTCAGCGCCATGTTCAAATACGCCAACGGCAGTTATGCGGTCGTTTCGCAGACACTCGCCGCCTTTGAGCATCATCAGACCGTGAAAGTCAGCGGCACCAAGGGCGCGCTCTGGGCCGGCTGGAGCGGTGCGCTTGACCGCACGCTGGAACCCACCGCGTTTCTGAAAGTCTTCGACGGCGAAAAAGTCGAGGATCTCACGCTCACCAGGCAAAGTGGAGAGGTCTTCGAACTGCGCGAAGAGGTCGCGCAGTGCATCGACATGGTGCGCAGCGGCAAGAAGCCCATCGCCACCGGTCTAGACGGCCTCTGGAGCGCCGGCCTGTGCCTCGTCGCCGAGGAATCCATCCGCCAGCAGAGGCCTTTGCCCGTGGGCGAGCTGCTGCAGTTTTAAGGGCAGGAAGATTGCGGGCAGAAAAATTTTCCAAAAACCTCTGATACTGAAATTTTTCTACCAAAACTCAACCGCATCAACACACCACCGACCACCATGCCCACCCCGACGCGCCGTTCCTTCCTCGCCAGCACTTCCGGACTGGCGATGTCTGCTGCCACGCATGCGTTTGCTTCCGGCGGAAGTAGCGACATCAAAATCGCGCTCATCGGCTGCGGCGGCCGAGGGACGGGCGCCTGCAACCAAGCGCTCAATGCAGGCTCCACCATCAAGCTCGTCGCGGTGCTCGATCCGCTTGAGGGCAAGGCGCAGGCCGCGCTCGATATTTTGAAGCAGAAGCACGAAGGGCAGGTCGATGTGCCGCCGGATCAGGTCTTCACGCAGTTCGAGGACTGGCAGAAGGTGTATCAGCTCGCCGATGTCGTGCTCATCACCACGCCGCCGGGACCTCGACCCTTTTTGTTCGAGCAGGCCATCAAGGCCGGAAAGCATGTCTTCATGGAAAAGCCTGTCGCCGTCGATGCCGCGGGCGTGCGTCGCGTGCTCGCCGCCGCCGAGGAGGCGAAAAAGAAGAACCTCAATGTCTGCGTCGGCTTTCAGCGTCGCTATGATCCCGCCTACATCGACATGATCCAGCGGCTGCACGCGGGTGAGATCGGCGACCTCGTTTTTGGCCGCGTGTATTGGAACGGCAGCTCACGCCCTGGCTTCCAGCGTGAACCTGGCGAGAGCGAGATGCACTACCAGATCCGCAACTGGTACTTCTTCACCTGGATGAGCGGCGATCACATCCTTGAGCAGCACTGCCACAACCTCGACGTGGCCAACTGGGTCATGCAGGGCAGGATGCCCGTGCGTGCCACCGGCCAGGGCGGCCGCCAGGTGCGCCGCGCGAGGGAGAACGGCACCATCTTCGACCACCACACCGTCGAGTTCGAATACGACAACGGCATGCGCATCCTCAGCCAGTGCTGCCAGATCGGCGGCAAGTGCCAGAAGGATGTCAGCGAGCACTTTCATGGCACGAAGGGCATCGCCGACCTCGCTGCCAACGGCCGCTTCCTCATCAAGGGCCAGCCACCCGGCGGCAGACGCACGCGCAACAAATCCGACGCCTACCAGCTCGAGCACGACACCTTCTTTGAAAACATCCGCACCGGCAAGGTGCGCATCGACGCCGACTATGCCGCCTACAGCTCCATGATGGGCGTCATGGGCCGCATGGCCACCTACACCGGCCAGGTCATCACCTGGGATCAGGCCTTCAACTCCACCGAGTCCCTCGTGCCCGACAACATCACCTGGAAAACCGATCCCCCCGTCAAGCCCGACGCCGATGGCTGGTATCCCGTTGCCATTCCCGGCACGACGATGCCGGTGTGATCTGCCGTTTGGCAGAAAGATTGCGGGTGGAAACATTTTCCCAAGCCTCCGGCTCTGAAATCTTTCCACCCGCAATCTTTCTACCAATAATCAATCCGATGCCCAGCACACCTTTGTGTGCTTGTCACCAGTGTCGAAGCTCGTCAAGAACCGGGCGCGCCTGAGAAAAACGACATCCGAGTTGTTCGTGATCCCAGGGCTCCCTCTCCGCCGAGGACGAAAAAGGAATTGCTCCCGCCGCCCGTGACTTTCCAGGATGGAGACCTTGCCCTCGAAAAAATGACCGGCGATTTTATCTGATGTCCAAAAGGCATCGTCGACTGCCTCATGGCCTGAACTCCACCCAACTTCATCCCTCATGACCGCCAACACCGTCTCCCGTCGTCGTTTTCTGCATGCGGCCCTGGCCGGAGGCGCGGCCGGGCAGGGAGCATCGCAAGGCTCAGTCGTTCCGGAAACAGCCGGAGCGTTTGAAGAGCCTGCGCAGAAGCTGGAGCTGCGTGAGGATGCGGAAGTGATCGTCTGCGGCGCAGGACCTGCGGGCGTTTCCGCAGCTATCACGGCGGCGCGGGCCGGGGCGAAGGTGCGGCTTTTTGAGGTGCATGGCTGCCTGGGCGGCGTGTGGACGGCGGGCCTGCTGACCTACATCTTTGACTTCGACAAGCCGGGCCTGACGCGGGAGCTGACAAGGCGGCTCGATGAACGGGGCGCACGGCACAATTCGAACCCAGCCCGGTTTGTCTATGAGCCTGAGGAGATGAAGATCCTGCTGGAGGAACTTTGCACCGAGGCAGGAGTGACCTGCCAGCTCCACACACGCGTGGCGGCGGCCTTCCGCGAGGGCGGGCGGCTGCGAACGATCGTCACGGAGTCCAAGGCGGGCCGTCAGGCCTGGAGGGCGCCGGTTTTCATCGATGCCACGGGCGATGGCGACCTCGGGTCGCAGGCGGGCTGCGGCTGGGACATCGGCCAGGAGAAGGAATGCCCCTGTCAGCCGATGACGCTCAACGCCCTGGCCGTGGTGCGCGACGTCAAGGCGCTGACCCCGTTCATGTCCTTCAACGGCACGGATGAGTTTCAGGGGCCCGGAGGCCATCTGGCCTGCATGGAGGTCTTCAAGGCCGAGATCCGCCGCGCCGGCATCGAGCCTTCCTACGGACACCCGACGCTGTTTCCGGTGCGTGAGGACCTGGTGATGCTCATGCTGAACCATGAGTATGGCATCAAGCCCTGGGACGCCGCGAAGATCAGCGAGGCGACGATGCGCGGACGGGCTGAGATCTTCAGCATCATGCGCGCCCTGCGCAGGCTCGGCGGTCCCTGGCAGGGGCTGCAGATCGCGGCCACGGCGGAGCAGATCGGCGTGCGCGACGGACGACGCATTCACGGCCGTTACAAGATGACCCGCGAGGATCTGGTCCAGGGAGCACGCCAGGACGACGCCGTGGCGCGGGTGACCTTTGGCGTGGACATCCATGCGGACTCGAAGGAGACGAACCAGTCGAAGCCCATCAACAACGGCGACTTCAAGATGAAGCCCTATGACATCCCCCTGCGCGCCCTCATCGCCAGGGATGTGGACGGCCTCATGATGGCAGGACGCTGCATCAGCGGCGACTTCATCTCGCATGCCAGCTACCGTGTCACCGGCAACTCAGTCGCGATGGGCGAGGCTGCGGGCGTCATTGCCGCGCTTGCCGCAACATCAGGGCGTCTTCCTCATGAAGTGGCCTGGAACGAAGGCCTGGCAAAGCTGAAGGCCATGGGTCAGCGGGTGTAAATTCCAGGCTTCGTCGGCGTTCGGAGCGGTTGCGGAGTCGGAACCATGTAGTCAGTTCAAGGCTTCCGCAGGCTGCTGCGCAGGCGTTCGGCGGTGAGGACCGCCCGGAACCGCTGCTCATCGGACTCGCGCGTGTCGCTGACCAGGCAGTAGCGGTAGTCCCGCCAGTGCTGCATCTCGGCCTCCGCGTTTTTCAGACGCAGCTCCACCACTTCCTCGCTGTCCGTGCCACGACCCGACAGGCGGGCGCGCAGCTCCTCCAGGCTGGGCGGCATGACAAAGATGTCCGTCAGGCACTTTTCCACCAGTTCATCCTCACAGCCACGCACCTGGGCGGCACCCTGCACGTCGATGTCCATCAGGACGTCCACACCGCGCCGGAGGTTGTCGAACACATAGCTCTTCAGCGTGCCATACCAGCGGTTGTGCACACGGGCGTACTCAAACATCTCACCTCGGTCCACGCGGGCCAGGAAATCCTCTTCTGTGAGAAAGAAGTAATCCCTTCCATCCACCTCACCGGGTCGGGGAGGCCGCGTCGTACAGGATACCGAGAACACCGCCCCGCCTTCCGCACAGGCTTTGCGGCACAGCGTGGTTTTGCCGGTTCCCGAAGGACCGGAGACGACGATGAGAAGACCAAGACGTGATTCAGAAACAGGCATGGATGCTGTCCGCCTTTCGCACTGCTGACTGTCATCGCAAATCGTTTCATCACTGCGACGCATCGCTGTGGATGTACTGATATTTAAGATTTTGTGCCTACCTTGTAATCACAAATGCCTCGACTTGTCCTCTATGAATCCTTATGATTGTGGGATTCCAGGCAATTCTAACCAACTGGTTGTCTGGACTTTCCGTGATGAACCCGATGATCGTCAGGCGTGCCGGCAGCTCCCCGGCACCGCGAACAGAACCCTGCCACCTCATCCGCAGATGGCTCAGATTGCACAGATGGGGAGGTGAACCAACGATGACAGGTGTCGACCTGTGCCGATGGAGTTGGCGAACCTTTGTTGAAAGGGTGCGGGGTGCCGGGTTGAGGATGCTCTGGCTCGCCGTGCTGCTGCTGGCAAAGCCCGCCGCCATGGCGCAGACAGGCAGCACCTGGACTCTGCGCAACCCGCTGCCGACCAACGAAAACCTGCACGCCGCCGCCTGGTCGGGAAGCCGCTTTGTGGTGGCTGGCAACGCCGGGCTGATCCTGGTGTCGTCCGATGGCATCTCCTGGTCCATGCGTGCTTCCGGCGTCACCGTCGCCCTGCACGGCGCAGCCTTCACGGGCGGACAGTTTGTGGTTGTGGGCGAAGGCGGCACCGTGCTGACCTCTCCGGACGGCAACACCTGGACCAGGCGCGCCACCAGCACCACGAAGACGCTGCGCTCCGTGGTCTGGACCGGTTCATCGCTCGTGGTTGTGGGCGATGACGGCACCGCCATCACCTCACCCACCGGCACGGTTTGGACCACGCGCTTCACCGGCACCTCGCTCGACCTTCTTGCCGCCGTCTGGACAGGCGTCAAGGTCTTCGCCGTCGGTGAGCTCGGCATCACCCTGGAATCCATGACCGGCAGTGCCTGGTCGCAAAGCTCACAAACCCCGGCGCTGAGCTTCACCGGCGTCACCTGGGACGGCGGCCAGCTCATCGCCTCGACCAGCGGAGGCACGCTGCACACCTCCCCCGCCGGCGCGGCCTGGACCCAGCGGCACTCCGGTGCCGCCTCGCTGTCCTCGGTGCTTTGGACGGGCGCCACCGCCGTCGCCTGCGGGTCCGACGGCACCCTGCTGACCTCCCCTGACGGCATCACCTGGTCGCCCCGGGGCTCGGGCGTCGATCAACTTTTGTTAGGCCTCGTGCAGGGCGGCGCCACCACGCTGGCCGTCGGCTCGACCGGAGCCCTGCTGACAACAGCGGACACGGTGACATGGACCGACCGCTCCACCGTCAGTCACGCGATGCTTCGCGACATCGCCTGGACGGGCCTGAAGATCGTCTCCGCCGGCCTTGAAGGTGAAGTGCTGAGCTCGGCGGACGGCGTGGTCTGGACGGTCGAAGGCTCCGGCACTTCGGACGACCTTCATGGCATCGTCTGGGCCGGTGACAAGCTGGTCGCCGTGGGTGAGGCCGGAGCCGTGCTCACTTCTCCTGACGGAGTCACCTGGACACCCCAGGCTTCAGGCACGGCGCAGGACCTGCTGGCCGTGGCCTGGACCCGCGACCTGCTCATCGCCACCGGCGAAGGCGGCGCCGTTCTCACCTCGCCCGACGGCATCACCTGGACACCGCGAGTTTCGGGAACCGGCGCGGACTTGCGCGATGTCGTCTGGACAGGCTCCAAGGCCCTCGCGGTCGGCAAGCTTGGAACCGTCTGCATTTCGAATGACGGCGGCCTCACCTGGTCCGCATCCACCACCGCGCCCTTTGCCGACCTGAACGGCATCGCCTGGTCAGGCTCCCAGTTTTGCACCGTCGGGGATGGCGATGTCATCCTGACTTCGGCGAATGGCACCGCCTGGACGCAGCGGCCCGTCGCCTTCGGGCAGAACCTGCTCGGCGTGACCTGGGCCTCCGGCCAGTTCATCGCCGTCGGCACCTCCCAGATCATCCTCACCTCCGCCAACGGCACCTCATGGAAGAATCGCGGAGTTTCCTCGGTCCAGCTGCCCTCCCTGCACGCCGTCCGCGGCTTTGGCAGCCTTTTGGTTGGCGTGGGCGATGGTGGTGACATCCTCACCAGCGGCAGCTCGCCGGTCCTGACGCCCGTGGCGAACTTTGCGCTGACCAGCCAGACCGTGGCGGAAAATGCAGGTGTCTTCACCCTCGGCCTTCAGCTCAGCTTTGCCCCCGCCGTCAGCACCAGCATTCCCTTCACGCTTTCCGGCACCACCAGCACCGGAGCCGACTACACCATCAGCACCACCCCCGTGGCCTTCGCCGCCGGCCAGTCCGCGAAAAACATCAGCATCACCGTGAAGGACGACGTGCTGGTGGAGGCTTCGGAAACGGTCATCGTGTCCCTCGGAACCCCTGCCGGAGCCCTGGTGGGGACGGCTCATCGTTTCACCCTGACCGTCACCGACAACGACATCGCCCCGGTCGTCACGCTGCAGCCCGTCAGCCAGCTTGTGGCGGTCAATGCACCAATCACGACCTTCAACACCGCCGCCACCGGCAGCCCGCCCGTGACCTTTCAGTGGAAGAAAAACGGCGGCACCCTCCCCGGCGCCACCGGCAGCGCCTATTCCGTGTTGAACGCCCAGCTTTCCCAGGCCGGGAAGTACACCGTCGTGGCGGCCAACCCCACGGGCAAGGACACCAGCGGCATCGCCGAGCTTGGTGTTGTCGACACCAGCCCTGGAGCCGCCCAGGTGCCCGTCGGCGGCACCGTCTCCTTTGTCATCAACACCGCCGGCAACGGCCTGACCTACCAGTGGCGGAAAAACGGCAGCCCGCTCAGCAACGGCCCGCGCATCAACGGCGCCACCGCCGCCAAGCTCACCATCAGCTCCCTGGTCATCGGCGACACCGACACCTACGACTGCGTTGTCACCGGCCCCGGAGGCGTTCTTGCCGGCGGAGCCCGCACGCTGACCGTGCTGCTGCCGCCCGTGGTCAACCCGGTGCCGCCGCCGCCCACGATGGTCGGAAGCGACTACAGCCACACGCTTGGCGCCAGCAACATGCCGGTGAAGTTCAACGTCATCGGCCTGCCCAAAGGTTTGTCATTGAACAGCAGCACCGGATTGATCAGCGGACGCCCCCAGGCCTCCGGCACCTTCAACCTCCAGATCACCGCCTCCAATGCCGCAGGCACCAGCCTTGTCTGGCTGGGCACGCTCGTCGTCCAGGCCATACCTTCAGGAGCGGTGGGCTCCTTCCAGGCGATGATCGGACGCGACGCCTCCGTCAATGACAGCCTGGGCGGACGCCTGGAGTTCACCACGACCTCCCTGGGAGCCTGTTCAGGCAGGCTGACCCTCGGCAAAAACGCCTACAGCTTCAGCTCCAGGCTCGACACCGCCTACAATGCCAGCCCGCAGTTTTCCGTCAGCATCCCGAGGCCGGCGATGCCGGATGTCGAGATCGACTTCATCATGAATGCCAGCCTGCAAACCCTCACAGGGACCATCGGCACCGGCGGGCCAGCGGCGGCCTTGAACGGCTGGCGTCAGGTCTGGAACAACAGCACCCGGCCCGCCAGCGACCTCGTGGGCTATTACAGCATCGGCCTTGACGTGCAGGGCGGTGACATCGGCAATCCCGCAATCCCCCAGGGCACCGGTTTCCTCACCTGCAGCGTCGGCATCGACGGCAGGCTCACCTTCACCGGCAAGACCGCCGACGGCACCAGCGTGACCTCCGCGACCTTCCTCGGCCCCAACGGCGAATCGCTGCTTTTTCAGACGATCTATTCCAGCACCGGCTCCGTGCTTGGCACGCTGCTGCTCACCCCGGATGGCGCCGCCGCCTTCAACGACAACACCTTCACCGGCACCGTCAGCTGGCTGCGCAAGCCCCAGCCGGTCACCACGCGCAGCTATCAGGCCGGCTTCGGCCCGGTCAACCTGGCCGCCTATGGCAAGTACCTCGCGCCGGACTCCAAGGGCGTCATTCTCGGCCTGCCGTCCAGCACGGGCACCGCCCAGCTCCTGTTTGCCAGCGGCGGCGTCGAGGCCTCCGCCATCAATCCCGACGTCACCGCCTTCACCTACACCGACACCTTCAGCGTCGACATGCCTTCACCCGGCAGCCCGCAGAATCCGGGCAAGGCCACCCTCACCATTGAAAAATCCACCGGCCTGGTCGGCGGCAGGTTCGTGCTCGTCGACCTCGCCGGCACCGTGGTGCGCAACGTGCGCTTCGAGGGCATGATCATCCGGCCAGCGTCCGGCACGAAGAAGGCCTTCGGATTCTTCAACCTGCCCCAGCTTCCGAACCCGAACACCTCCGCCATCCTCAGCGGCCAGGTGGTGATCGACCAGCCCTGAGGCGTTTCGCGTTTCATCGCCCGGAAACATCCGCGCCGGCTGCGCTGTATCCTGCGGATGTCCGAACCGCTCACCCGCCGCCAGATCCTCCGCAAGGCCCCGCTCGCCGCCCTCGCCGGCAGCTTCCATGTCCTCGCCCGCTCCCAGGAGCCTAACCAGCTTTGGCGCACCGGCAATCCCTCCATCGACAGGCCGCGCGAGGTCGCCATCAGCCTGCTGAAGCCGACGCAGGCGCAGCTTGAGCATGCCTGGGAGCTGCACTTCGGCTCCGTCGTGTTTGAAAGCTACGGCTTCGCCCCGCGCTGCGCCGTGGATGCCGAGGCGCTCAACGCCGCCGTCCGGTCTGGGGCCTCCGCGGCGGAGATCAGCGACCTGCGCGAGTCCATGTCGATGAACCGCAACGCCACCAGCGAACGCGAACGCAGGGAGTTCCTCGACGCCTTCAAGGCCGCCGGCGTCACCTGCATCTTCCAGAACACGGGCGAGGAAGGCAGCGACCCCATGCGCCTGATCAAGCGCCTCGCCCACTTCACCCGCGCCACCGACCTGATGAAGCCCGCCCTTTCCAAGGTGGTCACCGCCGACGAGATCGAGGCGCTGAAGAAGGCGGGCAACGTCGGCCTCTGCTTCACCACCAACGGCGTGCCGCTCATGCAGGACTGGGAGAGCGTGCGCGACGAGCTGCGCTTCATCCGCATCTTCCACGAACTCGGCACGCGCATGATGCATGTCACCTACAACCGCCGCAATCCCCTCGGCGACGGCGCGGGCGAGCCCCATGACGGCGGCCTCAGCGACTTCGGCCACGCCGCCGTCGCCGAGATGAACAAGGTCGGCGTCATCGTCGATGTCGCGCACAGCGGCTGGAAGACCGCGTTTGACGCCGCCAGGGCCAGCGCCCGGCCCATGGTGGCCAGCCACACCACCTGCGCCTCGCTTTACAAGCACTTCCGCGGCAAGCCGGACGACACCATCAGGGCCATCTGCGACACCGACGGCCTGGTCGGCATCTGCTGCATTCCCCGCTTCCTTGGCGGCAGGGGGGACATCACCGCGCTGCTCGACCACCTGGATCATCTGATCCGCAAGTTCGGCGCAAGGCATGCCGCCATCGGCTGCGACGTCGCCTACACCTCACGCTTCGACAAGGAGGAGCGGGCGAAGCTGCTGAAGGCGCCTGGAGGACCGGCGGACCGCTGGGAGCATCTCTGGCCGAAGGACGACTACCAGACCACGGTCGAGGCCGAGCAGAGCGTCGCCTGGTCGAACTGGCCGCTCTTCACCCTGGGCATGATCCAGCGCGGCCACAGCGACGAAACCATCCGCCAGGTCCTCGGCGGCAACATGCTGCGCGTGCTGCGGGCCAACACCGTCTGAGGAGAAGCCAGGAAAGCCCTCCAGGACGACGTAAGGATGGACTTCAACCATGAGGCGGTGGTAGCCTTCTGACATCCTTTTTGTTCATCCCATCCCGGCCGCCCGCTCATGCACCGACTTCGCGTTATCGCCCTTCTCAGCCTGCTTGCCTCCGGCCTCGCCGCGCGTGACAGGACCCTCGACATCTACTGGATCGACTCCGAGGGCGGCGGCTCGACGCTGATCGTGACCCCGGCGGGCGAATCCGTGCTGGTGGACACCGGCAACCCCGGCGGACGCGACCCGCGGAGGATCCGGCAGGTGGCGACGGAAATCGCCGGCCTGAGCCGGATTGATCATGTCGTCATCACCCACTTCCATGCGGACCACTTCGGCGGACTGGCCGAGCTGGCGGCCCTGATGCCGGTGGGCGCGCTTTATGACAAGGGTGTTCCCGAAGGCAGCCCAGACGGCAGGCCGCAGGACATGCGCTGGACCCTCATGAGCCGTCCTTACAAGGACGCCAGGGTGGAAAAGCGGGCGACCCTGGCGGCGGGTGACACCCTCCCGCTGAGGCAGGCCGAAGGCAGCCCGCGACTCACCCTCACCTGCCTGGGGGCCAACCAAAAGTTCATCAACGCACCGGCGGGCGCCTCGCCCAACCCGCTCAACGGCAGCGTGCCGCCAAAGGCAGCGGACAGCACTGACAACGCCAACAGCATCGTGCTGCTGCTGGAGTTCGGCGGCTTCCGCTTCTTTGACGGCGGCGACCTGACCTGGAACGTGGAGGAGAGGCTGGTGTCGCCCGTGAACCTGGCCGGCACCGTGGACCTCTACCAGGTGAACCATCACGGGCTCGACGTGAGCAACAATCCCGTGCTGATCCGCAGCCTGCAGCCGACGGTTTCCGTGATGAACAACGGCCCGCGCAAGGGCACCAGCAAATCGGCCATGGACGCCCTGCGCTCCACTCCGTCGGTCGAGGCCATCTACCAGGTTCATGAAAACGTCCGGGAGGACCGGGAGAACACCACGGACAAGTCCATGATCGCGAACCATGGCGACCCCGCCGCCGGGGTGGTCAAGGGTGTCGAGCACGGCGACCCAGCCGCAGGCTGCAAGGCGCATCACATTCAGTGCAGCGTTGCCGCAGACGCGCTGCATTTCACCGTGCATGTGCCGTCCACCGGCCACTCCCGGACCTTCAAGACCCGGACGAGGAATTAAGCGACGGGAATCGGCTGAAGGTTCGAAGGCATGGGTGTTGTCATCACCCTCAGCCCTGCGTTCGCGATGCTGCGGAATCGGAGCTCCTCGCTCCTTTGCAAAGCCGCTCAGTAGCCTTCGGTCGCCTCGCTGAAGGTCCAGGGAGCCTGGTAGGCCCCGGTGCGCTCCTTTTCCAGCTGGCGGGCCAGGTCATTGAGCAGGGCCGAGGCGCCGAAGCGGTAGCGTTGATTGTTCAGCCAGCCGTCCCCCAGCGTCTCCTTCACCGCGATCAGGAACTGCAGGGCCTGCTTCGCCGTGCGAATGCCGCCAGCAGGCTTCATCGACACCGCCACGCCCGTGGCCAGGAAATGATCCCGGATCGCCTCGATCATGACCTGGTTGTTGCCGAGCGTGGCGTTTGACGAAGTCTTGCCCGTGCTCGTCTTGATGAAGTCGCCAGGCCGGATCACCCGCATGGCGAGGAAGCTGGCGGCGCGGATGTTGTCATAGGATTCAAGCTCGCCGACCTCGAGGATGACCTTGAGCACGGATGCCCCGCAGGCTTCGGCCACGGCTGCGATCTCATCCTGGACGCGGGCAAGCTCACCCGCGAGAAAGGCGCCGCGGTTGATCACCATGTCGATCTCATCCGCACCGTCCGCCACTGCGGCACGGACCTCCGCCAGCCGGAGCTTCAAAGGCGACTGGCCCGAGGGGAAGGCCGTGGCCACGGAGGCCACCTTCACGCCGGAGCCGGCCAGATGCCTGCGGGCATGCCTGACCATGGATGGATAAACGCAAACCGCCGCCGTCGGAGGCACGCCTGCTTCATCATGCGGGTGCAGGGCCTTCCGGCACAGGGAGGCCACCTTGCCGGGCGTGTCCTTGCCCTCCAGGGTCGTCAGATCCACCATGGAGGCGGCCAGCCTCAGGCCGAAGACCTTCGCGTTCTTCTTGAGGCTGCGCGTGGCATATCTGGCCACGCGTTCCTCGACACCGACCTGATCGACGGAGCCGACCTCATCGAGCAGCCTGCGCAGGCCGCCCGGTTTTTTTGTCACAACGGGCATTCCGGCATCAAACACCCTGGGCGAATCCCGAGTCAAGGGCGGGAAACAGGAACCCCCGGAGGCCGTGAGGCCGGCCCGGGGGCTCGTTCATTCCAGTGAGCGCATCATTGCGGCCCGAACGTCACACGACCGGACTCAGGGTCGAGGTCGTTCACGCGGTTGCTGATGAAGAACCCGTAGCCACCTTTGCTTTCCCCCTTCTGCAGGATGATGCCCTTGAAGCCCGGCTTGGTTTTGGAGGCAGCCGACCAGTTGGGCGTGAAGGTGCCGCTGAAGCTCGCCGATGAAGGCGAGAGGGTCAGCGTGAAAGAGGTGTTTGTTAAGGGTGCCTTGACGACCTCATCCAGGCGATTGACGGAGAAACTGGTGACCGACACCTCCGGGTTCAGCTTTCCAGCCGAGAAACAAAGCTCACCGCCTCCACTGGTGGCGAAGGGAACGCCAAACTCAAGGGAAGCAAAAATGCTCCTGTTCTTGCTGTACAGGGCGCCGATGGCATCGACATGGATGCCGTTGTACCAGCCGTCCGTGTAGAGCTGGGTGAGCGAATCGGTGCTTTTCTGACTCACCGAAGGCCTGATCCAGATCAGATCCGTGGCCGTGACGTCGCTGCTGGCCGGAGCCGTGTCAAAAACCAGCCCCCCTCCCAGCACGGCCTCCTTTCGGGCAAGGCTACCGGGAGTCAGCATCTGTGCCATGAATGGCGCATGATTGTCCTGCACCAGACCGGTGCTGGCCGTGAACTTGCTTCCATCCGCGAGAGTGCCTGCAAAAGTGACCAGGCCATCCTTGGTCAGGTTGATCGTGCCAAATCCATCCCCCTGGGGATAGGTGCTTGTGTCACGCACGGGATCCTGTGCCTTGGCTGGCATGGCAATGCTGAAGAAGCCTGAATCGAGCATTCCCAGGGAACCCGCAGATGTCGCATTCCGGAAGGCCGACGGAATCACGCGCACCTTCGAGTAAATGATGCGCCTGGCAGTGCCTGTGGCGAAAACGGTCGACCCGGTGAAGTTGGACAGGGAGGCCTCGATGTTCCCGCCAACAAAGGTCATGGACAATTTGCTGCCGACACCTAAATCCAGCGAAGCAAGCCTGGAGGTGCCGAAGGTTGAGGTTCCATTACCGTAGAACTGAGCGCTCAGCGGCTTGGATGCCCCCTCAATCAAGATTTTGCCCGTAAAGGCTCCGGTATCCGTCATGGTTCCCGTCAGGAAGGCCAGGTTAGACAACCTGTTCAGACTGGGGGAGCCCGGCTTGAGGAACCCGTAAAAGGTATTTCCATGGCCGCTGGGCGCCTTGAACGAGTTCGGATTGAACACCGCGCCGATGCCCAGCACATCCTGTGCAGGCATGGCAAACGTCACCACGTTGCCCTTCGCATCAGCCCCCTCGGGCAACCCTGTCCAGTGGCTGAAGTCCGCTGTCGCTCCTGCCCTGGCATTGGCGGTCAGCTTCACCGCGGCGCCAGGAAGGACGCTCATGTAAACTGTCTTGGCAACGGCTGCCATGGCTGAAGCCGGGGTCGCGGCCGCCACAACAGTGCCAAAGGTTGAACGAGGCACCTCCAGTTTGTACCGCCTTGCAAAAGTGAAGGTCACGCTGACCGGCAGGCTTGGTGTTCCACGGTTGTCAACGGCGGTGACCTCCAGGGTGTTCGCGCCGTTCACAGGCATGACCTCAAGGTTGAAGCCCCCGCTGCTCGTCAATGTCGCATTCACTGGAGCTCCCCCGTTCAACCGCACCTCCACCCGGTTGATGCCGGCCTTGTCCAAATCGAGCACATAGCCGCTGACCTTGTAAGGCGCCTGATCGCTGATCACGGCACCCTGTTTCGGAATCACCCCACCAACACGAGGCAACGTGTTGGCCTTGATGGAGATCGTCGCCTGGGAGGGGGTGCCGATGGTTGTCCTTTGATCAGGATTGCTGAGCGATGCGCTGAACTGGTAGCTCGGCTGAGCGCCCGTGCGTGCGATAAGAGGAATCGTCACCTGCTGGCTGGTGGCGTTTTCGGCAAAGTTCACGAGGACATCCTGATGCACATAGTCCACGCCGGCGGCTCCGGCAGTGTAGGCAGCGCCGGTCGTGCCGGGTGCCGTGGTCAGCCTGACGCTCGTGGCGGCCTTGCCGTCCACACGTTTGACGGTCAGCACCACCTGGGTGGATCCCTGGTTCACCACATAAGCAGGAGGGGCGAAAAAGACACGCCCGCCATTGTTGGCGTAGCCGGTGCCCTGGATGGCGAAGGTGTAGACGCCTTCATCAGGGTCATTGCTCCGAAGGGTGACAAGGGCCGTGCGCAAACCGGACCCGGTCGGAATGAACCGGATGGTGAAGCTTGTCTGGCCGGTGAGAGGCGCCACTGAGGCCGAAGGCTGCGCAGTAACGGCAAAATTGCTGGCATGAACGCCCGAAATCTCCACCTGCGGCGCTCCCGTCAGGCCCAGGAGGGCAACATCGGTGTTGGTGACCGTGAAGCCGCGGCTGAGGGAAGTGGCCAGCAGCACATTGCCAAAGTCGGTGCCGTCAAGCGCCGATGGAGTGCTGTCGCCGCTGACGATCTCACTGCCATTGCCCAGAACCGTGATCTCGGGGAACTCGGGCACATCCGTGACCGTGACGGCCACCTGCTGGCTGGAGGAAGCCGGAGGACTGCCATTGTCGGAGGCGATGACCGTGACGAGATAGGTGTTGTCGGCGTTATGATCGAGCGGGGCTTCATAGTCCGGGCTGGCGATGAAGCCCAGGGCACCGGAGCTCGCGTTGATGGTGAAAAACGCGGCATCCACTCCATCCAGGCTGTAGCTCACGGTCTGCGCGGGCAGGTCGGCATCCTCGGCGCTGACCAGCGCCACCGCGGTCGAATTTTCCGGCACGCTCACCGCGGCGGTCGCGAGCCCGCCATTGCTGGTGATGACCGGCGCATCGTTCACATCCGTCACCGCGACGGTGAAGGCCCTGGCGATGGTGCCGCCGCTGCCGTCGTCCGCCTGCACCCGGATGCTGTAGCTGTCCTTCACCTCATAGTTGGCTGACGGAGTGATCTTCAGGCTTGCACCCGCGATGCTGAAGCTGCCGTTGTCCGTGTCCCCCGTTCCGGAAACGAGGCTGAAGCTGTGCGTCTGGCCCGCATCGACGTCCACGGCCGCAAGCGTGCCCACGGTGGCGTTGGCGGCATTGTTTTCAGCAATGCTGGCGGGTGTGAGGGTGATGTCCGTCGGCAGGTCATTCACCGGCGTGACCGTGATGGTGAAGGCCTGCGGCTCACTGGTGTCCACACCTCCGCTGGCGGTGCCTCCGTCGTCCTTGAGCCTGACGGTCACAAGGGCGGCTCCGCTGGCATCCGGCGCCGGAGTGAAGGTCAGCGTGCCGGATGCCGAAATCGCCGGCTGCACGCTGAAGAGAGCGTTGTTGTCATTGGAAACCAGGAAGGTCAGCGTCTGCGAAGACTCGCCGGGCGGACCGGCGGAGATGCTGGCAGCGGCGTTGTTCAGCGCATAGGCGGCGCTATCCTCGGCCACCTTGACGGGACCGAAGCCGGCGGGATAGGCCGAGCTCATGACGAGGTTGTGACCGATGCCAGCCTCGATCCGGCTTACGAAGCCGATGTCGGCGGGAATGTTGAGCTGCCCCGCCCAGTTTGCCCCCCAGGCCTGCACGGTTCCGTTGCTTTTCAGCACAAGGCAGTGATAACCGCCTGCGGCGATGCCCACCACGCCCGAAAGTCCGGCAGGCACATTGCGCTCGCCAAAATTATTGCTGCCCCAGACCACGACCGTGCCATCGCTTTTCAGGGCCATGTTGTGGTAGGTGTTGGTTGAAATGGCCGTGACGTTTGCCAGGCCGGCGGGAATGTTCAGCTGGCCGCTGGAATTATCACCCCAGGCCACCACGGTGCCATCAGCCTTCAGGGCCAGGCTGTGATTGCGGGCCGCGCCAATCGCGACAACTCCCGTGAGACCGGCAGGCACGGTCGCCTGCCCCCACTCGTTGCCTCCCCAGGCGACCACAGTGCCGTCAGCCTTCAAGGCAAGGCTGTGGAAGCCGCCACCGGCAACGGCCGTCACACCCGTCAGACCGGCGGGAACCGTCGTCTGCCCCTGGGAGTTGCTGCCCCAGGCCACCACGGTGCCATCACCCTTCAACGCCAGGTTATGGTCATAGCCGGAGGCCACGTCGATGACGTTGTTCAACCCGGCAGGCACGTTCGACTGGCCGCTGCCGTTGTTGCCCCAGGCCGCCACGGTGCCGTCACTCTTCAGAGCCAGGTTGTGAACGCCGTTGGCGGAAAAGTCCAGGATGCTGGTCAGGCCCGCGGGCACTGTGCCGACACCATGGTCGTTCGAGCTCCAGGAACGCAGGGCGGGCGGCGCGTCAGCCACGTTCAGGGTGAAGCTCGGAGCCTGGTTGGCGGGCAGGATCGTCACCGTCAGCACCTTGGCAAAAACGCCGCCTGCACCATCGTCCGCCTGCACCCGGATGCTGTAGCTGCCTTTCGCGGCATGGCTCGCCACCACGGCGATGTTCAGGCTGGAGCCGCTGATGCTGAAGCTGGCATTGTCCGTGTCACCCGTGCCGGAGACCAGGCTGAAGCTGTGCGTCTGGCCCACATCGGCATCCACGGCGGCAAGCGTGCCCACCGTAGCGCCAGCCGTGTTGTTTTCGAGGATGCTGGCGGAAGAAAGCGTGATGTCCGTCGGGATGGAGTTCATGCCTGTCCCCTGGATGGTGAAGGTGAAGGGGTTGTCAGTGCTGTCATTGCTCGCAACGCTCACCGTCGCGGTGCGCGTTCCGATGGCGGATGGATCAAAGGACACCTGGAACGTCGTGGTGCCGCCGTTGGCCGCCACCGGCGTTGTCGGCTGTGCCGTCACCGTGAAATCGGCGGCGTTCGCTCCGCCGAGGGTCACCAGGTTTGGCGAGGCGCCTGTCAGACTCAGCTCCACGGCGCCTGAGTTCGTGATGGTAAACGTGCGCGTCACCGCGCCGCTGACGGCTGGCGTGCCTTCGAAGTCCGTGTGGTCCGCCGTGCCCGGCGTGCTGTCGCCATTGACGATGTCCAGGCCGTTGCCGCTCAAGGCAATCTCCGGAGAGGAGGCGACCACCGAGTCTCCCGGAGTAGAACGGGTGTAGGAGAACCCGCCGCCGGATGCCTGCGTCCAGGAATCAAACCGGATGTCGATGTAAATGTCCTCGTCGATCAGGTGCAGAACGGCGTTCGTGCCGCGCAGGACGCTCAGGTTCCGCCCCCACCAGTCGTACCAGGAGCTGAACCGCAGGTTGGTGAGGTTGGCGGTCGTTCCCGCCGCCCACTCGGTGTTGCTGGGGCTGGTATGCTGCACATAGCTGTTTTGCTGGGCGATGTTAAAAAGCCCCTGCGTGCTGGCGCGGGTCAGCCAGGTGTTCGGGGACAGTCGATCCTGGTTCGCCTCCTGGGTCCAGTCGCTGTAGGGCAGCTTGGCGAAGGTGATCGGCGGCCCGTTCCAGACAGCTCCGCTGGTCTTGAATGAAAGGATGTCACCATAGGCTGTTCCCATGGTGTTGGTGACCACGGCGCGGTAGTAAACCAGGGAATTCTCCGGCAGTCCGCCAACGGGCGCGCTGGCCACGGACTTGGGGTTGTACCCAATCACGGTCTGGGCGGCGGTTGTTGACACACTTGTGCTCAGGCTGGGGTCGGTGGAGTATTCAAACGTCACCTGGGTGGGCAGAAGCCCGGGCCTCACCGATGCATTGAGAGTCGCGCCACCCTGCCTCATGAAGGCACGGCGGGTGCTGACAGCAGGAGCCTGGGCAACCGGCTCTTCGAGCAAAAAGTTCGGCCCGAAATAGTAGGAGTAGCTGGGGTTGCCGGTCTGCCCGCGATAATGTGGAAACTGCAGCCCGCCGTAGTAGTTTCCGGTGTAGTAGGCATATCCATAGTAGGCCACCCGGTTGTCGGTCGTGACGGGGCCTTCACCAATGGGATCATGGCTCGTGTAATACGCGGACAGGAGATAACGGGTGCTGGCGCTCAGGGACACGGGCGAGCTCAGCAGCCGGTACCGGCTGGTTCCCACAAGGGAGTCAGAACTGGTCACCGTCGTCGAGGCAAGGAGATTGCCGTTGGTGTCCCAAAGACCCACCACCACATCGCCCTGCAATCCATTCTGCTCGTGATCATAAACACCCAGGTGGGTGATGGATGTGTCGGTCAGGGCGGTGAACTCCGAGCCCCAGTTGTAGCCAGCGTTGGTGCCGTAGCTCGCGAAGCTGCCAAGCTTGTATCCGGAAAGCGACGGGTTGGTCTGGAAGGACAGAACGGCCCCCTGCGCCGTGCCCAGCGAGTTTGTCGCCACCGCGCGGTAGTAGTAGGTGCTGTTGCTGGTCAGGCCATAGATCGGCGCGGAGCTAAGCGTCGCCGCATCATAGCTGGCCGGCAGGTTCTGCACCGGCGTGGTGCTGACGCCCGTCGTGAGGGAGGGATCGAGCGAATACTCAAACGACAGCTGCGTCGGCAGGCCGTTGGTCAGGACCTTGGCGGCCGGCGCGGCGCTGGTCTGGGGATCCACATCCGCCTCCAGGGTCGTGACATTGGGAGCCTCCGGCGATGGTGCTTCGAGCAGGAAGCCGGCGCCGAAGTATTGGGCGCTGCTCGCACTCGTGGAGCCATAGTTATACGAACCCGGGAAGGACAGCTGGCCGGCGTAATAATTGTTGGCGTAGCCTTCGTAAATGATGCGGCTGTCGGTCTGAAGATTGACTCCGTAACCTATCTGATCGGGCGCATAGGACGTGTAGTAGGCGGCGATGAAGTAGCGCGTGCTGGCGGCAAGGCTCACGGGGGCATTCAGCGCGCGATACCGGAAGGAGCCGATGCGTTCATCCGTGGTGCCGCTGCGCACGGTCGTCGATCCCAGCAGGGTTCCATTGCTGTCCCAGATCCCGACGGGGATGTCCGCCCCCAGCCCGTTCTGGTCGTGGTCATAAACACCCAGGTGGGTCAGCGTGCATGCCTTGGTCGTCGTGAAGTAGGAGCCCCAGTTGTTGTCATAGTAATACTGCGTCTGGTAGTTGCTGGCGTTTCCGCTGAACTTGTAGCCCGGCACCGGAGGACTGGTGCTGAAGGAGCGGATGGCGCCCATCGTCATGCCCAGTGAATTGACCGCCACCGCACGCACATAAAAGGTGGTGTTGGCAGGCAGGCCGGTGATGGCGGCGCTGCTCACGCTGAGGTTGTCAAACCCTGCAAGGCTGAGCTGGGAGGCTGTGGTGGCGACTCCGGTGCTCAGCGTGTTGTCCAGGGAGTATTCGAAGCTGACATGAGCTGGCAGACCGTTCGACCGGACCGTGGCCTTGAATTCAACCCCGGCATCGGTCACCGCAGGGGCATTGGTGACAATGTAGGGCGCTGAAGGAGCGGGAGCCTGGAGAAGATAGGTGGCCCCGAAATACTGGGCGCTTGCCGCGGACGCATTGCCCTGCTCAGAGGGGTAGGTCAGTCCACTGGGGTTGTAGATGGTGGCATAGCCATTGTAGGCAACCCGGTAATCCGTGACGATCGGCGAGCCATAGCCATAGTAATCCTGGGAGCCGCCGGGATAAAAGGCCCCGATGGTGTAGCGAGTGCCTGCCGTCAGTGTCACCGGCGTGGTGAGGGCATGCTGACGGGATGAGCCGACCAACGGGTCCGACGTGGTCACCGTGGTCGAGGCAAGCAGCTGCTGGGTGTTGTAGTCCCAAAGGCCCACAGGCACGCTCCTGCTCAGGCCATCCTGATTGTGATCATACACCCCGAGATGGGTCAGCACACAGTCCTCCAGGGCCGTGAAGGTGGATCCCCAGACTCGGTTGCTGCCATCAGTACTGAAACCGGCCAGGTTGCCGGTCCATTTGTAGCCGGCGGGGGAGGGGGTGGTGTTGAACGGCAGGATTTCACCGTTGGTCGTGCCCTCTGAGTTCGTGGCCACGGCCCGCACATAATAAAGCGTGCCGGAGGGCAGGCCGGTGATCGCCGCGCTGCTCACCGTGACGGGGTCAAAGCCTGTGCTTCCCAACGTCTGGGCGGCCGTTGTGCTGACTCCGCTGCTCATGCCGGGGTCCAGGGAGTACTGGAACGTCACCTGCGTGGACAGCCCATTGGGCCAGACGGAGGCATTGAAGGTGACGTCCGTGCCATTCACCCCTGCGGACGAAGTCACAACCGAAGGGGCTTCCGGCAGCTGCGATTCAAGCAGGAAGCCGGCGCCGAAGTACAGAGCGCTGCCCGCACTCGTGGAGCCATAGCTGTACGAACCCGGGAAGGACAGCTGGCCGGCGTAATGTTTGTTGGTGTAGCCTTCGTAAATGATGCGGCTGTCGGTCTGAAGATTGACTCCGTAACCTATCTGGTCGGGCGCATAGGACGTGTAGTAGGCGGCGATGAAGTAGCGCGTGCTGGCGGCCAGGTTCACGGGGGCATTCAGTGCGCGATACCGGAAGGAGCCGATGCCTTCATCCGTGGTGCCGCTGCGCACGGTCGTCGATCCCAGCAGGGTTCCATTGCTGTCCCAGATCCCGACGGGGATGTCCGCCCCCAGCCCGTTCTGGTCGTGGTCATAAACACCCAGGTGGGTCAGCGTGCATGCCTTGGTCGTCGTGAAGTAGGAGCCCCAGTTGCTGTCATAGTAATACTGCGTCTGGTAGTTGCTGGCGTTTCCGCTGAACTTGTAGCCCGGCACCGGAGGACTGGTGCTGAAGGAGCGGATGGCGCCCACCGTCGTGCCCAGCGAGTTGACCGCCACGGCACGCACATAAAAGGTGGTGTTGGCGGGCAGGCCGGTGATCAGGGAGCTGCTGACAACCTGGCCCACATAACCGGCGGCCAGGTTCTGCGCCGCCGTCGTCGTCACCCCGGTGCTGAGCGTGGCGTCCAGGGAGTACTCAAAGGTCACCGACGTGGCCCGGCTGTTGGGATTCACCCGAGCCCGCAGGGAGATGCCCGCATCCTCCACAGAAGGCGCCTGAGTCGTAACCGCAGGAGCGGCGGCCGTGGTGTCCAGCATGAAGCTGGCTCCGAAATAATCGGCGGAGCTGGTGGAGCCGCTGCCGTTGTAATAAGGGTAGGTCAGCTGGCTGCTGTAGTAATAGGCATAGCCGTAGTAGGCGACTCGTTCATCCGTGGTGATCTGGCCCGAGTAGCCAAAATAATCATTGGAATTGGATGGGTAAAAGGCCGCAACCACATATCGTTTCCCCGTCTCCAGCACCACCGGCGTGTCCAGTGCATGCTGGCGGCAGCTTCCAAAGAGAGGATCCCCAGTGCCGCTGCTCACCGTGGTGGAAGCCAGCAGCTGCTGCGTGGTGGCATCCCACAATCCGACCGGAATGGCCTGCGTGAGCCCGTCCTGGTCGTGATCATAAACACCCAGATGAGTCAGCGTGCAGGAGTCCATCGCTGTAAAATGCGACCCATAAATAACGTCGCGGGCGGAACCGTAATTGGGAAAGTTGCCGCTCCAGACATAACCAGGAACCGCATTGACGCCTTTTCCCGTCAGCGTGATGTCGAACGGATTTTCATCCGCATCATTGCTGGCAATGTGAAGCACGGCACCGCGAGTCCCAATCGCCCCTGCGGTGAACGTGACGGTCAGCGTGGTGCTGGCGCCCGCCTCCAGGGTGCTGGTGCTCAGCGTGGACAACGCGTAATCCCCAGGGAAATCACCGTCCACCGTGGCAGACAACCCGGTGAGAGCCACGCCTCCCGTATTGGTGATGGTGAATGTCCGGGACGT
Source organism: Prosthecobacter sp. (assembly GCA_019186985.1). Taxonomy (GTDB): domain Bacteria; phylum Verrucomicrobiota; class Verrucomicrobiia; order Verrucomicrobiales; family Verrucomicrobiaceae; genus Prosthecobacter. The sequence goes on from JABARQ010000022.1 coordinate 42,121, forward strand.
TCCCGCCACGCTTTCGGCGCTGGAAAAGCTGAGACTTGTCACCCCGTCCGTCAGCGCCGCGCCCACAGGCTGCTCCACGACAATCTCCGGCCCGGTGATGAAAGACAGGATGGTCCCCTGCCGGGTGCCGCTGCTGCTGTTTTCCACAGCACGAAAATAGTAGGTGGTGTTGGCGGAAAGCCCGGTGACGTCCTGACTATAGTCCACGCCGCTGGAGCCGCTGCCCATGGTCTGGGCTGTCGTACTTGCCGCCCCGGAGAGCGTCGGGGAGGTGCCATATTCAAACCAGGCCGTCGTGGCCAGGCCCGAAGGAAAGGAAGTGCCGTTCAGTGTCGCCCCCGCCGTGGTGATGGCTGTCGCCGCCCTGGTGGTGACACCCGTTGAGACCACGATTTCATCCACCTGCACCGTGCTGCCGCTTGCCGCCTGGTTGTGAACACCGACATTGTAAGTGTTGCCCAGGCTGCCAATGCCGGTCAGCGTCCCGGAAGCCGCCCCAAAGACATAGGTGGGTGTGGCGGCTGCCCCGGAAAAGGCAAGGTTATAGCTCGTGGCGGTGGTGGTGAGACTGACCACCAGGCCGGACAGCTGGTTCAGGTCGCTCCAATTCCAGGAGGCGAGGATGGTGCGGCTGCTGCCGTTATGCGCCACCAGGTTGCCCTTGTAGGTATAGTTGTTTTCCGACCCGGTATTGGACACAATGGCGACGTAAAGTCCTTGCTGGTTGGGGTTGTCAGGATAGAAGTGATTGTAGTTGATTCCGCCCAGGCGGTAGCCCACCCAGAAGCGCTGCCAGGACGCGTCGTATGTGATGCTTCCAAACTTCCAGGTCGTGGTGGTGGCGGCATCCTGATACGGGTCAATGGCTTCGTTGGAAGAAATGACCATGGTATTATACCCCGAACCGGTCATGTTCACATAACCTCCCGACTCGTTGACGCCCGTCGTGCCCTGGCTGCTGAAACCACCGCCCGTCCCTTCTGAGTTGCTGTAAACGGAACTGTCCGAAAACGTGTCCTTGAGCTGAGCCATGACCGATCCGGTGACCATGAGGCAGCCGAGGAGCAGCGTCATAACGGGCATCCGATGCAGGGAGAGATGATGCATTTTCATGAATGAGGGCGGACTTGCTTGGATTGAGGATGGTCTCTGTCTTCGGTTTGGGAATTTTTGTGACGCTAGGCGCCACACGATTCTGGAAATGCTGATAATTTGCGTTCAATCGAAGCTACAGCAGCTCTCAGGTGCAGCCGTTTACCACGCGCCCCGCTCCATGAGTTCATGCTCATGAGGAAATGAAGGATTGGGTACAAGGACCACAAAATGAGATGATTAAATGCCATTCTCAGACGTGGGTTAACCTTAACTGACCTCTCGGGATGCTAGCCAACCCTTTTTTCTCAATTTGGAATTAATTGTCTCATTTACGAGAATCATTTGTTATTCACCCATCCCTTAATGATCTCGCAAGGAAGTCATGGATTGGCACAGAAGGCCCATTTCGGCGGACCCGTTGCCAACGCCCATCCGCCCTCCGCAGCCACACCCGCCGGATTTGACCTGACCCCGCAAGAGCATTGCGAAAAACTAGTTGCCCATGCCACGGTAAGGAGTATGAAACGCCTCCCCAAACGCAGCGCGCGGTTAGCTCAGTGGTAGAGCATCACCTTGACATGGTGGGGGTCACAGGTTCGAACCCTGTACCGCGCACCATTTTCCAGCATCGGACGGCAGCAGCCATTCATGATTCAAAGCGCTCCCCTGTTCCTGGCGTTGAGATACCTGAGACCCCGGCGCTCCTTTGTGTCCGTCATCACCATCGTCTCCCTGCTCGGCGTGGCCATGGGCGTGATGATGATGATCGTCGTCCGGGCGGTCATGGTGGGCTTTGAAGAGGACTTCCGGGACACTCTGATGGGCACCAAGCCCCACCTGATGCTCCATGCCCCCTCACCTTCCACGGACTGGCCACCCGTCCTGGACAAGGTCAAAAACATTCCAGGCGTCGTCTCCGCCGCACCCTGCGTCACCGGCTCCAATCTGTACCTGGCCAATGGCGACGCCCAGGCTGTCGCCCAGCTTTTTGCCATCCCACCCCTGGACGCCTCCCATCACCTCGGAAAAATCCGCCCCCATCTCCTGGCCGGCAGCCTGGAACTCATCGACGGCTCCCTGATCCTCACCGACCAGCAGCTCCAGCAACTGGACCTGCGCATCGGCGATGATGTCAGCGTCTATGCCGAAACCAACGTCAACGATGCCGTCCGGCAGTACAGCGACGCCAATGAGCAGGACGACGAACAAAAACGTCAGGCCATCCTGGACAAGGTCAGCCTGCATCCCCTCAAGCTCCGCATCAGCGGCGCCCTCAGGTCCGACGCCGTCGGCCTGCTCGCCTGCGCCTCCCTGACCACCGGCCAGAACATTTTCCGGCTCGGCAGCGGAGTCAGCGGCATCGCCGTTGAACTGGATCATCCCGAGCAAGCCCAGGATCGGGCGGGGGACCTGGCCCGTGCCGCCCCCGGCTGGCGAGTGGAAACCTGGGCCGATGAGGAAAAGGCCCGGCTCGCGGCCATGAAGAACGAACAGACCATGATGCAGTTCGTGCTGTCCATCATCGCCCTGGTCGCCGCCTTTTCCGTGATGAACACCACCATCACCGTCACCACCCAGAAGCGACGCGAGATCGGCATGCTCGCCGCCATCGGTGGCAGCGGACGCCAGATCATCAACGTCTTCCTCCTGCAGGCCGCCATTGTCGGCGTGGCAGGCACCGGGCTCGGCCTGGGAGGTGGTCTGCTGGTCCTCTGGCTGCGCAACGATCTGCGTGAATGGCTCGCCCTCGCCACCGGCGGCCAGGTTCATGCCGTCGAAGGCGTCTTCCTCTCCACCATCCCGGCCCGTGTCGATCCCGATCACCTGCTGATGACCTGCGCCTTTTCCATCACCCTCTGCCTTGTCGCCGGCTTCCTGCCCGCCTGGTTCGCCGCCCGGATGGAGCCCGCCCAGGCCCTGCGGGACTGAAAAAGGAGGGAATTTATTTCGCCTTCGCGGCGGTCTTGGGCCGGGTCGGCGGAAGCACCTTCACGCCTGCGGCCTCCATCACCAGCTTCTGGAAGGCGTCCTTCGGCTTGCCGCTGTCGGGCACCAGGACGTTCTGCACCAGGAAAACCGTCACCAGGCCCCGTTCCGGATCAATCCAGCCGTTGGTGGCAAAAGCGCCGCCATGGCCAAAGCTGCCGACCGGCATGGCCGCGCAGGGACGCTGGGTTTCAGCATTGCACTGCCAGCCCACGGCGTAGGCCTGGGGCTTCCCCCCTGCCAGGACGGGCGTCGTCATGTCCTTCACCGCCTTCGCGGAAAGAATCCTCACCCCATCCAGTTCACCACCGCCGGCGATCATGGCGTAGAAACGCCCCATGTCCGCAGCCGTGGAAAACAGGCCTCCCGAAGGCTCCACCATGTGCGTCACGCTGGCATCGCTGGTGACAAAGGGATTGTAGCCTGGCACCAGTTCACGCGTCTCCTCATCCATCTTGTAGGTCCGGGCGATCCTTGCCCGGTGTGCGTCGTCGGGATTGAACATCGTGTCATTCATGCCCAGCGGCTTGAGCACCTTCTCGCGCAGATAGTCCGCATACTTCATCCCGGAGACGACCTCCAAAATTCGCCCGGCCACGGTGGGTCCGAAACCATACTCGTAGCTGCTTCCCGGCTGGAAGGCCAGCGGTGCGCGCACCAGGGTCTCCACATAGGATTTGAGCGAAATGGCTCCGTCCGTCGGCTTGCGCGGCGGGAAGGCAATGCCCGCCGTGTGGCTGAGCAGCATCCGCAGCGTCACCGGCTTCTCCGGCGCGGAACCGTCCGCCAGCTTCATTTTGCCGAGCTCAGGCAGCCACTTCGAAGCCGGTTCATCCAGACCCAGCCTGCCTTCATCCACCAGTGTCATCACCGCCGTGGCGTTCACGGATTTCGTCATCGAGGCGATCCAGAACAGGGCATCCTTCTCCATCTTCCGACCCGCGCCGATGTCCGCCATGCCGACCGCCTCATGATGCACCACCCGGCCCTTTTCCATGACCAGCGTCACGATGCCCGCCGCCTGCTTCACCGCCACCGCCTGCTCCATCGCCGGCCGGATGGCCTCCAGCCTGGAGGAATCGAGCGCATAACCAGAAACAGCACAGAGGAGGGAAACCAGGAAAAGACGTCGGAACATCCTATGCAAACGCATCCGCAAGCGCTGCTGTTGCAGCCTTGCGCCCTTCCCGGGGCCCGGGCAACCATGCGGGCGGCATTCAGATTTCTTCCTGGAAGTCGGATCCCGTTCAAGATACCCCCCTGCAAAGCGCCATGAATCCTGCTGCCCTCCTTGCGTACCTCGCCCTGTCAGCCGTTTCAGCAGCAGCCGTCAGGGAACTGGAAGTCATCTTTCCCTACGAGATCGGCTCCGATCTCGCCAGCATCAGTGTTTTGGATCGCCAGGATGGTGCGATCTACAGGCACTTCTCGAAGTCTTCAGGCCGGAGAAAGACGCACTCCTTTGTGCTCACGGAACGCTGCTCGGACAACGTCGTGCTTTTCCTGGACGATCAGGCCTCTGCCTGGAGCTCGGTTCAGGTCCTCAAGACCGCAATCACCCGGGTGATGATTCCGGACCGTTTTCATCCAATTCAGCTGAGTCTGGAAGACGCCTGCCTGCAGCGGCTTGCTCATTTCAAAAAGGAGCCCTTTTGGGAGATCTACGACCTGTCGGCGGGTAGCTTAAACCCTTACTGTCGGCTCACGGCCCCGGCCGATGCCAGGCCGGCGGGCCGTGAGATCATCGCCCACGGACTGAACGCAGGGAAGCATGTTCTCATCCTGCGCAGCGAATTCAACGGCAGCGCCCTTTTCACCCGGGAATTCCTGGTGCCTGACTCAGGCTGCACCTTCGAGGAACTGAAGGCATTGAGCAAAGCCAGGTCCAGCGCGCTGCTGAACCTCAAAATCCAGACATCTGACGAATCGTCAGGCCTCGTCAGCTTCATGTCGTGCATGGGGAAGCGCAGACCGAATCAATGGACCGTCCTTCAGGATGGGCGCGTCGTTCCGACCTACTGACGACCCTTCTCTTTCCATCACTCACGCAGGCCTCACCCAGGTGCCGTGGCTGAGTCAGCGTCGATTCGGCGAAGCAACGTAGCCCTTTCGCTCCGCAATCCGAGTGGAGGAAGATGGCCAGCCGCAGGCTGCCCGAAGCGTGAGCAATGCGAAACCAAGGAGCGGGCATCCGGCAGGCTCGACCGTTCACGAACTCCGAAAGTCCTTCCTGCCAGCGCAAGTCTTCTGCTCATCTTGCGGAGCAAGATGGCTACTTTGCTGACGCCAGCCTCGCTGCCTTTGGATGATTCGCACCTCCCCAGGATGGCGATGTGAGACAACCTGGGTGCCATCGAATCGATGAACCCATCAAGCCCACAGGTTCCTCAGGACCCCGACGGGGTCCGGTCATGCAGCCCAGGAGTGGACGCGCAGCGGACTCTCCTGGGGAAAAGAGTGCATTCGCGGATCAGATGGCGGACCCCACCGGGGTCCCGTCAGAGGCGTGGCAAAGACGACGCGCGGCCACAGGGTTGATCGCTTGGACGGAATCCCGATGGGTTTCATGATCGAACGGGGATCGGGGATGATGCGGGGTTCCCAGGAGAGCACTCGCTCTCGCTCAACATTCCTGGGCTGCATGACCCAAGCCCCTTGGGCTTGAACGTCCGCAGAGGAACGGCCTCATGAGTGAGTCAGCGTCGATTCAGCGAAGCAACGTCGCCCTTTCGCTCCACAAACCGCCCGGAGGGAGATGGCCAGCCTGAGGCTGCCTGAAGGGTGAGCAACGCGAAGCCAAGGAGCGGTCAATCCGGCAGGCTCGAGCGTTCACAAACCCCGAAAATCCTTCCTGCCAGCGCAAGTCTTCTGCTCATCTTGCGGAGCAAGATGGCTACTTTGCTGACGCCACACGCGCTGCCTGGGGATGATTCGTTGCCCCCTGGCAGGGGCAAGCTGCCCGTTGGTGATCAGCGCGGCATAAAGCTCACCGATCCGACCGATGAGATGGCGCTGTTCCGTGGCTGGAACGCCCCAGCCAAGTTCGCGCTCAAGCCAGTTCATGGCCTCACCCAAGGACTGTATGATCTGAACTTGGGTGAGCGCCATGGCTGGAGAACTTCACTCACACATGAATCGGATGCCCCTTGGCCACTTCGGTGGCCTCCTTGACCATCTCGGACAGGGTCGGATGGGCGTGGATGGTGGCTTCAATCTCATCCCAGGTGGCCTCCAGATTCATGGCCAGGCCGATCTCGGCAACCAGCTCGGTGCACTCGCTGCCGACCATGTGGGCGCCGATGATCTCGCCATGCGGCTCGCCGTAGAGGATCTTCACGAAACCTTCCGGCTCGCCTGCCGCCAGGGCCTTGCCGCTGGCCTGGTAGGGGAACTTGCCGACCTTGAACTTCAGGCCCTTCTCCTTCGCCGCACGCTCGGTCAGGCCGATGCTGGCGACCTGCGGGTGGCAGTAGGTGCAGCCCGGGAAGGTGCCGACCTTCTTCGGCGTGTGCTTGGTGAACATGCCCTCCACGGCCTGCACGGCCTCGTAGCTGGCCACATGCGCGAGCCAGGGCGGCCCGATGATGTCGCCGGCGCCGTAGATGCCTTTGACGGAGGTCTGATAGCGGGCGTCGGTTTCCAGCCAGCCGCGGTCGCTGAGCTTCAGTTCCATGCCGCCGGGCAGAACCGGGGAGACGCCGATGGCGACCAGGGCCACCTCGGCCTCCAGGGTCTCATTGGCGGCGCCTTCAACGCTGATCTTCACGCCCTTGCCGTCCTCGGAGGTGCCGGTGATCTTGGTGTTGGTGAGGATGCGGATGCCGGCCTTGGACAGGCTCTTTTCCACCACCTGGCTGACCTCGGTGTCCTCCACCGGAAGGATGTTCGGCTGCATTTCGACGACAGTCACCTTGGTGCCGTAGGCGTTGAAGAAGTAGGCGAACTCGATGCCGATGGCGCCGGCGCCGATGATGATCACGCTCTTCGGCTGCTTGGCCAGGGTGAGCGCCTCCTTGCTGCCGATCACGGTGGTGCCGTTGAAGGGGAAGCCGGGCATCGGACGGCTCTTCGCGCCGGTGGCGATGAGGATGTTGGCGGCCTCATGGGTCTCCTTCTTGCCGTCCGCAGCGGTCACCTCGACCTTGCCTGCGGCCGGGATGCCGGCGGTGCCGCGCAGATAGTCGACCTTGTTCTTCTTGAAGAGGAATTCGATGCCCTTGTTGAGCTTGTCGGAAACGCCACGGCTGCGGCCGATGACCTTGCTCCAGTCATATTCGAGGCCGCTGATCTTCAGGCCAAACTCCTCGGCGCGATGGGAAAGCGTGTGGTAAAGCTCGGCGTTCTTCAGCAGGGCCTTGGTGGGAATGCAGCCCCAGTTCAGGCAGGTGCCCCCGGCACGGTCGTTTTCGACGCAGGCCACTTTCTTGCCAAGTTGAGCTGCGCGGATGGCTCCGACGTAGCCCGCAGGCCCGCCGCCGATGACGATGAGGTCGTAGTTCATGTGTTTTTGGGGGAAAGGAAGCCGGAGAAAAGCGCAGGGGGGTGGCCAGTTCAACCGGGGATTGGCGCTCAGTCCTGGGTTTGCAGCACCCGAAACTTGCCCGGGGACATGCCGGTATAACGGCTGAAATGCCGGGTGAAGGCGCTTTGATCACACCAGCCGGTCTGCAGGGCGATCTCGCCCAGGCTCAGGTCCGTCTGGCGCAGAAGCCGGGTGGCCTCGTCCAGCCGCAGCTTGTGCAGAAGCTGCAGAGGGCTCATCTGGAAGAGCTTTTTCACCCGCTGCTCGAACTGATGCACGCTCAGCCCGGCCCGGGTGGCGATGTCCTCGATCCGCAACCCCTCGGCAAACCTGGCCTGCATGAAGCGCAGCGCGGCCGCCAGCTCGGCAAAACCCGTCGCCTTGTCGCCCGGCGCGTTGAGGTCGCGGGAGACGCCCGTCACGCCCAGGATCCGGCCCTGGCGGTCGCGCAGCGGATGTTTCGTCGTCAGGCACCAGCCGGCCTTGCCCCCGGGGTAGATGTGCAGCTCAAGCTGATGCTCCACCGGCTTGCCAGTCTTCAGCACCGCTTCATCCTGCCTGGCATAACTGGCGGCCAGCACCGCCGGAAACACCTCGGAGGGCCGTTTGCCCAGAAGCCGGGTCTTGTCACCCACGGCGCAGCGGTCCGCCAGGGTCTGGTTCACCGTCACATAGCGGCCGTGATGATCCTTGATGAAAAAAACCACGTCCGGCAGCGCGTCAAAGAGCGCCTCCATCGGGGCGAGCGCAGCAAAGGGATCGTCGTGGGCCGGCATTTTGGCTGAATTGGCAGACCCCGGGCGAAAAAGCAATCAAGACCCTCCCACCCCCGAACCTACTTTGCGTCCATGGCCTCTCCCCTGCCCCGTTGGTCCGGCGTCTTCCCCGCCGTCGTCACCCAGATGCACCCCGACCAGTCGCTCGACCTCGACGGCTCCGCCCGGCATTTCGAGGCGCTGATCGAATCCGGGGTCGCCGGGCTCATTGTCTGTGGTTCGCTGGGGGAGAACCAGTGCCTTCAGCCGGAGGAAAAGCGCGCCGTGCTGAAGTGCGCCGTGGAGACCGCCGCCGGCCGCGTGCCCGTGCTGAGCGGCGTCGCGGAAATGAGCACCCGCGCCGCCATCGACTACCTGCACGACGGCGAAAGGCTGGGTGCCGCCGGCTTCATGATCATGCCGCCGATGGTCTACAAGTCCGACGCCCGCGAAACCGAGCACTGGTTCCGCACCCTGGCCGCCGCCACCCCCCTGCCCTGGATGCTCTACAACAACCCCGTCGGCTACCACACCGACGTCACCCCGGAGATGTTCGCCCGGCTGGCGGACGTGGAAAACCTGACATCCATCAAGGAAAGCAGCGCCAACCCGCGCCGCATCACCGAGCTGCGCAACCTGGTCGGCGACCGCTACCAGCTCTTCACCGGCGTGGACGACCTCATCCTTGAATGCAGCATCCTGGGCATCGACGGCTGGGTTGCAGGCAGCGGCATCGCCTTCCCGAAGGAAAACCAGCGCCTGTGGGAGCTGACCCGCCAGGGCCGCTGGGACGAGGCGCGCACGCTTTACCGCTGGGCGCAGCCCCTGATGAAGCTCGACACCCACCTGCATTTTGTCCAATACATCAAGCTGCTCTGCCAGGAGGCCGGGCTCGGCCGTGAATGGGTGCGCGAGCCACGCCTGCCGCTGGCGGGGGAGGAACGCGGGCAGGTGCTGAAGATCATCCGCGAAGCCCTGGCCGTCCGTCCTGGTTAGGTCGCAGGGGCGGCTGGAAACCCCTCAGCAAGGCGCCACGACCCGTGTTTGCGTTTGTCGACGCCCCGTGACACTCTCCAGACCTCCCTTTCCATGATCGAGTTCGATTTCATCATCGTCGGCAGCGGTGCCGCCGGCCTCAGCGCCGCCCTGCATGCCAGCGACCACGGCCGCGTGGCCATCCTCACCAAGCGCGGCGCCCTCGATTCCAACTCCAACTGGGCCCAGGGCGGCATCGCCTGCGTCACCAGCGAGCAGGACAGCGTGGAGCAGCATGTCAGCGACACCCTCATCGCCGGGGCGGGGCTCTGCCAGGAGGACGCCGTCCGCACCATCGTCACCGAAGGGCCCGCCCGCATCGCCGAACTGGTGAAATGGGGAGTCAGCTTTGACCAGCGCGAGGCCGCCGACGGCCACCTGGAGTTCGACCTGACCAAGGAGGGCGGCCATTCCCGCCGACGCGTGCTGCACGCCGCCGACGCCACCGGCCGAGAGCTGACGGAGAAGCTGCTCACCGCCGTCCGCGAGCGCAGCAACATCACGGTCTACGAGAATCATTTCGCCATCGACGTCATCACCACGGGCAAGCTGGGCTACGTCTCCGAAGACCGCGTGCTGGGGTTGTATGTGCTCAATGAGGAGAGCCATGAGGTCGTCACCATGCGCAGCGACCGCGTCATCCTCGCCACCGGCGGCTGCGGCAGGGTCTATCTTTACACCACCAATCCCCGGGTTGCGACCGGCGACGGTGTGGCCATGGCCTGGCGGGCCGGTGCCAGCGTGGCCAACATGGAGTTCATCCAGTTCCACCCCACCTGTCTGTATCACCCGGAAAAGCGGTCCTTCCTCATCACCGAAGCCATGCGTGGCGAAGGCGCCCGCCTGATCGGGGCCGACGGCAAGGAGTTCATGCCGCGCTTTGACCCGCGCGGCTCCCTGGCCCCCCGCGACATCGTCGCCCGCGCCATCGACCACGAGATCAAACGCACCGGCGGCCCCTGCGTTTACCTCGACATCTCGCACAAGCCCGCTGACTTCATCATCAGCCACTTCCCCAACATCCACAAAGCCTGCCTGGAGGTGGACATCGACATCACCCGGCAGCCCATCCCGGTCGTCCCGGCCGCGCATTACCAGTGCGGCGGCGTGGTCACCGACATCAACGGCGCCACCCGCGTCCGCGGCCTCTGCGCCGTCGGCGAAGTCGGCTGCACCGGCCTGCACGGCGCCAACCGCCTGGCCTCCAACTCCCTGCTCGAATGCCTCGTCATCTCCCACCGCGCCGTCGAGCACATGCTGCGCAAGATGCCCGTCGGCAAATCGCATGAGCAGGCCTACCCCATCCCGCCCTGGCAGAGCGGCGAAGCCGTGGACAACGACGAACTCGTGGTCATCTACCACAACTGGGACGAGATCCGCCGCCTCATGTGGGACTACGTCTCCATCGTCCGCACCAGCAAACGCCTCCAGCGCGCCGCCGCCCGCCTGCGCAACCTCAGGCGCGAGGTCCAGGAGTTCTACTGGAACTTCCGCATCACCAGCGAGCTGCTGGAACTGCGCAACCTGGTGGAAACCGCCTCCCTCATCGTCGAATGCGCCATCCGCCGCCATGAAAGCCGCGGCCTGCACTACACTCTCGACTACCCGGAAAAAGACGAGTCCCACACACCTGCTGACACCGTCCTGAGGCGTTTTTGAGAGCGCCCGGTGGGCCGGCCCTCTTCCAAGGTGATTTTTGAAATTGCCCGCACCCGGCTTGTGCTGGTAAATTGCCCACCCCCTCCCCGGAAAGCATGCCCGCCACCCGCCTCCCATGCCTCAAAGCATTGGTCCCAGTCTTGTGCCTGGGGCTGGCGGGTATTTCCTCGGCCCAGTCCCTGCCCAAGGTGAGCGCCGGCGCGGCCGCAGCCGCCACCCAGGGCAAGTCCCTGCCCTCCCCGGCCCAGACCCCGACGATCAGCGTGCCCCGGGTCAACGCCCCCACCATGCCGCGCATGGGCTATGCCAGGTATCCCTGGAAGACGGACATCGTCGCCACGGTCTTCTGGGTGGGCGAGCAGCCGACGGAAAACAATCCCACGCCCAACGACAAAAGCTCCTGGGACACCGAATGGGTCAAGAATTTCGGCGGCTATGACGATCCCGACCCCGCCAAGCGCGGCCCGAACTTCTGCCCCCTGGGCTTCACACCCGGGCTCAACCCCTTCTACATCGCCCTGCCCTACAACGACTGCCTCGACTACAACTCCCACAAGTCCGAGGCCTCCCGCGTCATCCCGTGGTTCAAGGAGAAGTTCACCCGCTCCGGCAAAAGCGTCCTGCGCGGCCAGTGGGTCGCCATCCGCTACGGCAACCAGGTCTGCTACGCCCAGTGGGAGGACTGCGGCCCCTTCCTCACGGACGACCACGAGTATGTCTTCGGCAGCGCCCGCCCCAGGAACAGCAGCAACAACGGCGCCGGCATCGACATCTCCCCCGCCGTGCGCGACTACCTCGGCCTGCGCAGCATGAGCCGCTGCGACTGGCGCTTTGTCGACGTCAGCGAAGTCCCGCCCGGCCCCTGGCGGAACCTGGGCGCCAACAATCATTTCGTCCGCGCCCAGCAGCAGCAGCGCGTCCAGGACGCCCAGTCCACGCTGTCCCGCCTCCAGGAGCTGCGCCGCCTGCGCGACCAGTACTTCCAGCAAAACGGCGCGGGCCAGTTCCAGAACCGCTGAGCATGGGCGTGAAAAAGCCGCCGGGCATAACCACGGCGGCTTCTCAATCCATCCCAGCAAGGGCTTACTTGCCCTTGAGGTCGTTGAACATCGCGAAGCCCTGCTCGGGGGTGAGGCCCTCGTGCACAACGCCACGCACCGCCTTCATCATCGCCACCGGATCCTCGCTCTGGAAGATGTTGCGGCCCATGTCCACGCCCGAGGCGCCCTGCTGGATCGCGTTGTAGCTCATCTTCAGCGCGTCGAGCTCCGGCAGCTTCTTGCCACCGGCGATCACGATCGGCACCGGGCAGCAGCTGGTGATCGTCTCAAAGCCCTCGTCCGTGTAGTAGCACTTCACCACATGCGCCCCGAGCTCCGCCATGATGCGCGTCGCCAGGCGGAAATACTGCGCGTTGCGCGCCATCGCACGGCCCACGGCCACCACGCCCATCACGGCGATTCCGTAACGGGCGCCCGCATCGACGAGGTCGGTCAGGTTCTTGAGGCTCTGGCGCTCGTAGGCGCTGCCGATGAACACCTGCACGGCCAGCAGGCTGGCGTTGAGGCGGATGGCCTCCTCGATGTTCAGGGCGGTGGACTCGTTGGACAGAGGCTCGAAGCCGGGGCGGCCGAACTTGGCCTTCCTGCCGTCGATCTCGCCCTCCCACTCCTCAAACGGGCTGACCATGGAGGTGCCGCCGCTGGCGCGCAGGGCGATGGCCTTCTGCGTGGAGGCGGGGATGATGCTGCGCTGGATGCCGCGGGTGAGCATGAGGCAGTCGGCGTAGGGCTCCAGCGGGAGGATGGTCTGGTCGACGCGCTCCAGGCCGGTGGTGGGACCCTGGAAGTAGCCGTGGTCGAAGGCGAGCATGACGGTGCGGCCGTCCTTGGGGTTGAAGACCTTGGAGAGGCGGTTCTTGAGGCCCCAGTCATACTGGTGGGAGCCCTTGAGGAAGAAGCCGGGGGCCTGCTGGGGCACGTCGGTGAAGTATTCCTTTTCCTTCTTGTCAGCGGCGCTGGTGGTGATGTCTGCCATGGTCGTGTGGATGGTTAGGTTTGAGGGGCGCGCATAGTGGGCGCGAAACGACGGGGTGCAAGCCTGGAAGCATCCGGCGGATTTCGCTGAAAGGGCGGCGGCGTCACTCCGGTATGTCATTGCGCCCTTGCAAAGGCGCCCCGGATTTCGTTTCTCTCCCTCCCATCATGAAAAAATACAACGTCGGCATCATCGGATATGGCTGGGCGGCGACCGCGCACATTGACGCGATCAACGCCAGCAAGCAGGGTCAGGTCACCGCCATCTACTCCTCACGCCCGCTCGACAGCGCGGAGCTGAGCGCCAAGCACGGCGGCAAGATCAAGGCCTACCAGGACCTCGACGCCATGCTGGCCGACCCTGACATCCACGTCGTTGACATCACCAGCTATCCCAGCCAGCACCGCAACCAGGCCGTGGCCGCCGCCAACGCCAAGAAGCACATCATCCTGGAAAAGCCCATGGCCAACTCCCTCCAGGAAGTCCGTGAAATCGCCGCCGCCGCCAAGGCCAACGGCGTCCGCGGCTGCGTCTGCTTCGAGTGCCGCTTCTCCGGCCAGTTCACCGTCACCAAGGCGCTGATCGACCAGGGCCTGCTCGGCGACCTGCACTACGGCGAAGTCGACTATTACCACGGCATCGGCCCCTGGTACGGCCAGTTCCGCTGGAACACCGGCAAGAAGGACGGCGGCAGCGCCCTGCTCACCGCCGGCTGCCACGCCCTCGACGCCCTGCTCATGGTCATGGGCGGCGAGGTGGAAAGCGTCACCAGCTTCAGCACCAAGTCGAAGAGCGACATCTTCGCCCCCTACGAATACGACACCTCCAGCTGCACCCTGGTGAAGTTCAAGAACGGCGCGGTCGGCAAGTGCGCGGCCATCGTGGACTGCCTCCAGCCCTACTACTTCCACACCCATCTCGTCGGCAGCCAGGGCAGCCTGCTGGACAACAAGTTCCACTCCCACAAGCTGCACACCGACAAGAAGTCCTGGAGCAGCCTCTCCATGCACATGCTCGACAGCGGTGACGTGGCCGACCACCCCTACCAGACCCAGTTCCAGGCCTTCTTCGACGCCCTCGATGAAAACCGCGACATGCCTCTGACCAGCTTCCAGGAAAGCCTGCGCAGCTTCGAGGTCATCTTCGCCGCCGACCGCAGTGCCGAGCTCGGCGGCCAGCCGGTGAAGGTCGGCGACTTGGGCTGAACAGGCCAGCCGGGAACCACCTCCCTCTCCGCCATCCAACCTCGGGGCAGGCCGCCAGGCCTGCCCTGCTTTTTGGTACGGCCTGACGGCCACACCCCCGCGCCCCAGGAGATAATTTCGCCCGCGATTTGCGCGGCTTCCGGGGCGTGCTAGGCTGCTCCTCCACCTCCAATTCGAACGAACACCTCATGGGCAAGACACTATTCGCCAAAGTCTGGGAATCTCACGCCGTCGGCAAACTCGCAAACGGCCAAACACAGCTGCTGATCGACACCCATCTCGTCCATGAAGTGACCAGCCCCCAGGCCTTCGGCATGCTCCGCGACCTCGGCCTGAAGGTGGCCTACCCGCACCGCACCTTCGCCACCGTGGATCACATCGTCCCGACCGACAGCCAGGTGTCCCCCTTCGCCGATCCCCTGGCCGAGGCCATGATCCAGGAGCTGAACAAGAACGCCCGGGAATCCGGCATCACCTACTTCAGCCTCGCCAGCGGCAAGCAGGGCATCGTCCACGTCGTCGGCCCTGAGCAGGGCATCACCCAGCCCGGCAACACCATCGCCTGTGGCGACTCCCACACCGCCACCCACGGGGCTTTCGGCGCCATCGCCTTCGGCATCGGCACCACCCAGGTGCGTGACATCCTGGCCACCCAGACCATGGCGCTGAGCCCGATGAAGGTCCGCCGCATCAACGTCGACGGCCGCCTCCGCCCCGGCGTCTATGCCAAGGACGTCATCCTGCACATCATCCGCCTGCTTGGCGCCAACGGCGGCATCGGCTTCGCCTATGAATTCGGCGGCAGCCTCTTCGACAGCTTCACGATGGAGGAGCGCATGACCGTCTGCAACATGGCCATCGAAGGCGGCGCCCGCTGCGGCTATGTCAACCCGGACGAAAAGACCTTCGAATACCTCAAGGGCCGCCCCTACTCGCCGAAGGGCGCCGAATGGGACGCCACCGTCGAAAAATGGCGCGCCGTGGCCTCCGACAAGGACTGCGTCTATGACGATGTGGTGAACATCAAGGCCGAGGACATCCCGCCCACCGTCACCTGGGGCGTCAGCCCCGACCAGGCCGTTGCCGTCACTGAAAACGTGCCCTCCCCCGATGACGCCAAAACCGCCACCCAGCGCGAGTCCATCGAGGACGCCCTCAAATACATGAAGCTCAGCGCCGGCGCCCCGATCAAGGGCACCAAGATCGACGTGGCCTTCATCGGTTCCTGCACCAACGGCCGCCTGAGCGACTTCCGTGAAGTGGCCAAGTTTGTCAAAGGCCGCAAAGTCGCCCCCGGAGTCAAGGCCATCGTCGTTCCCGGCAGCCAGATCGTTGACACCCTGGCCCGCCAGGAAGGCCTCGACAAGATCTTCGACGAAGCCGGCTTTGAATGGCGCGGCGCAGGCTGCTCGATGTGCCTGGCCATGAACCCGGACAAGCTTGTTGGTGACCAGCTCTGCGCCTCTTCTTCCAACCGCAATTTCAAGGGCCGCCAGGGCAGCCCCACCGGACGCACGGTGCTGATGAGCCCCGTCATGGTCGCCGCCGCCGCCCTCACCGGCAGCATCGCCGACGCCCGCGAGGTTTTCGCCATCGCCGGCTGATCCGGCGCAGGTTTGTTTCCTGTTTCTCGCTTCCTCTCCGCGCCCTGGGACTCCCGGACGAGTCTCAGGGCAGGCGGCGGAACTTCTTGAAGTTCGGCTTCCGCTTCTCGACAAAGGCCGTCTTTCCTTCCTTGGCCTCCTCGCTCATGTAGTAGAGCAGGGTGGCGTTGCCGGCGAGGTCAAGCAGGCCCATCTGGCCGTCGCAGTCAGCATTCAGCGCCGCCTTAAGGCAGCGCAGCGCCAGCGGTGAATGCTGCAGCATCTCACGGCACCATCGCAGGGTCTCCTCCTCCAGCTCGGCCAGCGGCACCACGGTGTTCACCAGGCCCATCTCCAGAGCCTGCTTCGCGTCATACTGGCGGCAGAGATACCAGATCTCACGCGCCTTCTTCTGCCCCACGATGCGCGCCAGGTAGCTGGAGCCGAGACCGCCGTCGAAACTGCCGACCTTGGGGCCGGTCTGACCGAAGCGGGCGTTGTCCGCAGCAATCGTGAGGTCGCAGACCACATGCAGCACATGACCGCCGCCAATGGCGTAACCGGCCACCATGGCGACCACCGGCTTCGGCAGGGTGCGGATCTTGCGCTGGACGTCGAGGATGTTCAGACGCGGAACGCCGTCGTCGCCAATGTAGCCAGCGTTGCCCCGAACCTTCTGGTCGCCGCCGGAGCAGAAGGCCTTGTCGCCCTCGCCGCAGAGGATGATGACGCCCACGTCCTCGTCCTCATGCAGCAGATCGAGCGCGGTGAGCATCTCCTTCACCGTCTGCGGGCGGAAGGCGTTGCGCACCTCGGGACGGTTGATGGTGAGCTTGCCGATGCCGTCCTCGGTTTTCTCAAGCTTGATGTCCTTGAAGGTCTTGATCGTGGTCCACATGGCGACGGGGGAGTGAGTTGACGATGGTTGACGGTTGTTGGCAATGGTTGAAGGCGGAGGGAAAAACCCGCCCTGCAAACCACCGCCAACGGCCAGGGGATTTACGCTCAGAAGCTCGTGTAGCGCTGCAATTCCGTCAGGCGCCCGGTCACGTCGGCCAGCGTCACCTTCTGGAGACGGTGGGTGCTGAAGGCCTCGCAGGTGTAGCTGGCGGTGACGCTGCCATGGACGACGGCCTGGCGCAGGTCCGCAAAGCCGGGCTTGGTCCTGCCCTGGGCCGAAAGCCAGCCCGCCATGCCGCCGAGGAAGCTGTCACCGGCGCCGGTCGGGTCGAAGACGGAGTCGAGCGGATAGGCGGAGCAGGAGAAGAACTCCTCGGGCTTCTCGCCAAACAGGTAGCTGCCATGCTCGCCACGCTTCACGACGACGAAACGCGGCCCCTTCTCCTGAAGCCTGCGCCCGGCCTCGACCAGGTTGGTGGTACGGGCGAACTCCTTGGCCTCGCCGTCGTTGATCACCAGCAGGTCGATCTTCTTCAGCACGTCATGCAGGCGCTCGTTGGCGATGTTGATCCAGAGATCCATCGTGTCGGCGACCACGAAGTCGGCGCCCTGGCACTGCTCCAGGGTTTGAAGCTGGTTGTCGGGGCTCATGTTCGCCAGCACGGCGATCTTGGCGCCGGCGGCGGCGGCGGGCAGCTTCGGCGTCCAGCTTTCCAGCACGTTGATGCCGACGGCGTGCGTCGTGCGGTTGTTCATGTCCTCATGGTACTCACCCGTCCAGGTGAAGGAGGCGCCGCTGCTGCGCTCCAGGCCTTCCAGCGTGATGCCCTTGCTGTTGAGAAGCTTCAGATGGGCCTCGGGAAAGTCGTGTCCGATGATGCCCACCAGGTGCACGGGCTGGGTGAAGATGCTCGCTGCCAGGGCGGCATAGGCGGCCGAACCTCCAAGCAGGTTGTCCTGAGAATCCTGCGGGGTTTTGACGTTGTCCAGGGCGACGGTTCCGGCGATGACGACTGACATGATGTTGGAGCGTTTGTTAGGAGATGTGAAGGAAGGATTCCCTGCTTGCCTCCACCGGCCGCTGGGGAAAGAATCGCGGCGCGGAGGGGCGCGGAGTATCCGTGGTCGCTCCGGTGTGTCAATCACTCATCCCTGCCGCCATGCGCTTCACCATCCTGCTCTTCTTCATCGCGCTGATGCCGGTGATGATGCTGGCCCACTGGTGGGATTTTGAGGAGAACGGCCAGCCAGCCCTGAGGCGTGAGGTGGAGAAGGTCCTGAGTGAAGCAGGCATCGAGGGAGCAACGGTGGATCTGCGCTACCTGGACCTTTCCGTCGGAGGCAATGCACCGGATGAAGCCGCGGTACAAAAGGTGGTTGGCGGCCTGTCCGCCCTCCGCGGCCTGCGCCTGGCCTCGAACCGCATCATCATCCCGGCAAGAATCAGGGCCCGCCTGGACAAAAGCCGCCTGCTTCTCGAAGGCTGGATGCCTGACAGCGCGGCCGTCGCCAGCCTGGCCGCCGTGTTCAAGGTCATGCGGCCTGACCTGACCATCGATGCACAGGCCATGGCCACCTCGGCGCTGGTCAGGCTGCCCGAGGGTGAAAGCCTGCCGCTCACCGAGTCCAGCCCGATGCTCCAGCCGGTCATCGAAGCCCTTCAGGTCCCCTCCAGGCTTTCCATCAGGCGTGAAAAGGACAGTCTTGTCGTGGAGGGCATGCTGCCCGCGCCCAAGCTGCGTGACGCCGTTCTCGAAGCCGTCCGCTCAGGCCCTCACCAGCTGACCGTGGCGGCCGATCAGCTCAGGATCAGCCGCCACGCCCTCGCAGCTCCCTTCACCATGGAATCCATGCTGCCGGACTTCCTGCGCAGCTTCTACGGCACCATCGCGCCCGGCGACTTCAGCATTCAGGCCGACGAAAACCCACGCCTCTCCGCCAACGCCACCCGGTCGCTGGAAAGCACCTGGCTCGGCCTGCTGCGTCCGCTGACACGGGGCCGCCGGGCCGACCTGACCCTCACCTACTTCCCCTCCACCCTTCATTTCCCAGGACGCCGCCTGGAAACCTCGCTGCCCCCGGAGATGCTAGAGGATGTCCAGGCCCAGGTCGCCGGACAATACTTCTCCTTCCCTGCCAACAGCAGCACCCTCGCCTCCGCCGAACAGGCCAGGCTCGCCTCCATCGTCCCCGCCCTGCTCATGGCCGGACCCGCCCTCAAGCTCGTGGTCGGCGGTCATCCCGATCCGGCGGGCGACCTTCAGTCCGAACGGACCCTGGCCCGCCGCCGGGCCGAACAGGTGGTCTCCTTCCTCATCGAACAAGGAGCGCCTTCCTCCGACATGAAGGCCATCGCCTTCGATCCTGTGCCCGCAGGCGGGAAGCATGCGCCGGCCCAGCCTTCCAGCGTCGAGATCCTGATCCAATGATTCCGCCCCCCCTCCCATGAAGATCGAGCTCAACTCCCTCGACTCCGAACCCCTCCTCTACTTCCTGCTGCACAGCGGGACGTTTGTGCTCGGCCTGGGATCCGCCTTCTTCCTTCTCGGCATCGCCATGGGCGCCGCCATCTGGGGGCGCTACAAGCGCCAGCTCAGGAACGCCCGCTCGGAAAACATCGGACACCTGGAGGAGATTGCGATGCTGAAGCGCCGCCTGGCCGAACAAAATGTTCGGCCTCCCAGCCAGCCGCTCACCCCGCCCGGCCTGCTCACCGAGGTCCTGCCCGATGTCGGCGACCTGATGCTTGACCGCCCGGCGGTGGAGGAACGCAGGGAGCCCGGCAGGCCCCTGAACGGCAACGGCAGCGCACCGCCCGCCTTGAAGCCGCGCCAGATGCCCCTGCTCAACACGGTTTCCGCAGCACCGACCCGCCCATCCATCACCCCCACACCCCCCGTCAAGGAGGAGCCGGATGTCCCCGACGTCGCCCCCTTCGACTTCCTGATTGGCGGACCGGACCCCGCTCCACCTCCGGCCGACATCGCAGCCCCGGCAGACCTCTCCGCCCCGGAAATGCTTTCCTCGCTGGCCGCCATCGTCAAAGCCCAGGCCGCGCCGCCGCCGTCTTCCGCCCTGCTGCCCGATCTGCCGGACATCGACGAAACAACGGAAGACCGGCCCATCTCCGGCCCGCTTCCCTCGAAACCCGAGTTCGATCCTGACCTGGGTCTGGTGTTCAAGCAGGCTCCGGAGGAATCCGATGACCTGACCCAGATCAAGGGCGTGTCGCCCCAGATCGCACGCAAGCTGCAGGAATTTGGCATCCACACCTTCGCCCAGATCGCCTCCTGGGAGGAAAGGCAGGTCCGCGAACTGTCAAACCGCCTGGCCTTCAAGGACCGCATCCAGCGCGAAAGGTGGGTCGAGCAGGCCCGCTCCCTGAACGAGGCGAAGCCCGAGCCTAGCGATCGATGAATCAGGCCATGATCTCCTTCACCACATGCCCGGCGATGTCCGTGAGGCGGAAGTCGCGGCCGGCATAGCGGTGAGTCAGACGCTCATGATCCATGCCCAGCAGATGCAGGATGCTGGCGTGAAGGTCATGGATGTGAACCTTGTTCTCCTGCGCAAACCAGCCGTAGTCATCGGTCGCCCCGTAGGCGAACCCGGGCCTCACTCCTCCACCGGCCAGCCACATGGTGAAGCCGTAGGGGTTGTGGTCGCGCCCGTCCTTGCCCTGCGCCGTCGGCGTGCGGCCGAACTCCCCCCCCCAGATGACCAGCGTGTCATCCAGCAGCCCGCGTGAACGCAGGTCCTTCAGCAGCCCCGCGATCGGCTTGTCCACCTCGGCGGCGTTTTTACTGTGGCCCTTGTAAAGGTTGCCGTGCTGGTCCCACTGCACCTCGCTGTCGCTGTGCGTCACCTGCACAAAACGCACGCCCCGCTCCAGGAACCGCCGCGCCATCAGGCACTGACGGCCGAAGTTCGAGGTCACCGGATTGTCGAGCCCGTACAGCTTCTGGGTCGCGGCCGTCTCACCCGAGATGTCCTGCACCTCGGGCATGGTGCCCTGCATGCGGAAAGCCAGCTCAAAGCTGTTGATCCGGCCTTCCAGCATCAGGTCCGGACCGGTGAGCTGGAGGTGCTCGCGGTTGGCCTCGGCCAGGAAATCGAGCTGCCGGCGCTGCATCGACTCGCTCAGGCGCTTGTTGCGGATGTGCTTCACCACCGCCTGGCTGGAGGGAATGCTCGCATTGCCGATCGGCGTGCCCTGGGTCCAGGCGGGAAGGAAGGCGGCGCCCCAGTTGTTCACGCCGCCATGGGCGAGCGTCGGACAGATCGTGATGAAGCCCGGCAGGTCCTCGTTTTCCGTGCCCAGCCCGTAAACCACCCACGACCCCATGCTGGGCCGCACCTGGGTGTCGCTGCCCGTGTGCAGCTTCAGCAGCGCCCCGCCATGCGCCGGGTTGGTGCCATGCAGCGACCTCACCACGCAAAGCTCGTCCACGCACTGGGCGACATGGGGGAACAGCTCGCTCACCGGCAGGCCGCTCTGGCCGTACTGGCGGAATTTCCAGGGCGATTTCAGCAGCTTGCCGGTCTCGGCAAAGGTCACCCTCGGCATCTTGAAAGGATAGGGCTTGCCGTCGTCACGCTGCAGCAGCGGCTTCGGATCAAAGGTGTCCACATGGGACGGACCGCCCTTCATGAAGAGGAAAATCACCCGCTTCGCCCGGGGCGCGAAGTGGGTCTTTTTCGCCACCAGCGGGTTCGGCGCGGCCGCCATCAGCCCCTGCTCGGCCAGCATGGCACTCAGGGCGAGGCCGCCGAAGCCGCCGGCGCTTTGCTGGAGGAGTGTTCTGCGGGAAAACGGATTCATGCCTGAACATACGCTCCGGCAGCGAGCAGCCTAACAATGGGTCCGCCTGAAATCGGCCGGAGGGCGCCGCCGGCTCAGACCTGGGGGACCACCTCCTGGGCATGCACGGCGTCGCAGATCAGGCGCAGGGAGGCCTCCAGGTTGCCGTCGGCCGTCTTGAAGGCGTCGGCATCAATCGTCAGCGGCGCTCCCAGAACCACCAGCGGCGCGCCGTATTTCGGGCAGGCGATGGCCTGCTCCAGGCTCAGGCCGCCCACGGCCTGCACCGGCACCTTCACCGCCTTCACCACCTCGCGAAGCTGATCGAGCGGGCTCGGCATGCGCCTGCCGGCCGCCGCGATGCCCCGGCGCTCATCATAGCCGATGTGATGGATCACATAGTCGCAGCCCAGGTCCTCCAGCCACTTCGCCCCGGCCACCATGTCCTCGCAGATCATGTTGTCACCCATGACCTTGCAGCCGAAATCCCGGCCCGCCTTGACCACGCACTTCACGGTTTCAGCATGGGCACGCGCCATGACGACCACATGGGTGGCCCCGGCCTTCGCCATCATCTCGGCCTCCAGATAGCCGCCGTCCATGGTCTTCAGATCGGCCACGATCGGCGTGTTGGGGAAGGCCTTGCGCAGCGCACGGACCCCATGGAGCCCCTCGGCCAGGATGAGCGGCGTGCCCGCCTCCAGCCAGTCCACCCCGGCACGCATGGCCAGGGCGGCGGTTTCAAGGGCTTCATCAATGTTGGTCAGGTCGAGGGAGATCTGGACGATCGGTTTCATGGGTGGCGGAAGGCTTGCGGATGAGCCCAGTGTAAAGCCAGACCCACCCTCCTCGTCACGACAAAGGTGATGCGAAATGCGACACCAGCGGGTGACGAAAGCCCTGGCGCGCACTCAAGAGAACAGCCACAAACAAGGTTGCATTTTGCCACCAAGGACGCAAAATGGTTTCATGCCAGCTGCCGTTGCCATCAAGATTTCCGCCGACTTGGCCGAATCTGCCCGAACCGAAGCCAGCCATGCCGACCGTTCACTCACAGGTCAGATTGAGCATTGGGCCAAGCTGGGCCGTGTGTTTGAGACACTCGTTCCCGCCCAGATGGCGACGATTTTGAAGCGCACGAACGGCGACATCGAAGCCATCGAGGATCCAGTAATGAAGCAGCGGGTTTTGGCTGCTATTGAAGCCGTGCATGGCCAGACCCATTTTCAGGAAGCCTCCGCCAACCTCCTGAAATCAGGCGGGACAAGGTATGAAACGGACCCCGCCAACCCCAGCGGCATCATCCAGGTCAAACCGGACGGCAGCCGCATGCGCGGAAGCTTTGTCGGGCGCACCTTTGTGCCTGTGGAAACCAGCACCTAAGATTCCCCAAACCTCATCGTTTAACCTGTAAGTGTAATCAAAACGAAACTCATCGTAACCCAAAAATGAACCCGGATACGCCCCCGCAGCTGCTTCTGATCGTCCTGGCCGGACCCAACGGCGCGGGCAAGTCCACCTTCTACGAAGAGTATTTGGCCCCCGGCGGACTGCCTTTCGTGAATGCCGACCTTCTGGCGCGCGGCCTGGGTGGCGTGGATGACGAAGCCCGGGCCAGACAGGCGGCCGATCTTGCGGAACAGGAACGCCAGCTTCTGCTTTCCGAGCGTCGCTCCTTCATCACGGAAACCGTTCTTTCCGACCCGGTGGGAGACAAGGTGGCCAGATTCGCGGCCGCCCGCGAACTCGGCTACTTCCTGGACGTGCATTTTATCGGCATTGCCTCGCCGATGCTGAGCCTGGCCCGTGTGATCGACCGCGTGTCGAGGGGGGGTCACGACGTGCCGGACGACCGCATCCAGGCACGCTATCCGCGCACCTTGCAGAATCTCGTTCGACTGCTTGATGTCGCCGACCGTCTCAGCATCTACGACAACTCGGAAGTGCTCCGCCCTCATCGCCTCGTGGCGCTCCTTGAGGGTGGCAGGCTCATCGCCATTGCCGATCCGCAGCCCACCTGGCTGGACGAGGTCAGGCTCATGTCCCGCCGCACCGCAACCACCCGGCTTCTTTGATCCTATGCTCGACCTCCCATCCACCCTGGAACTCCTCGATCACCTGGCAGGCCAGGTCCTCCATGTCGAGAATGTCTTCAAATCAGCCAGCGAGGCCGAGACCTTTCTCGCACGCGTGCGAGCCGTGCGTGAAATGTTGGCGCAAAAGGGCAGCGAGCAGCCCCGCTATGCCGACCTGGCCACCGCCGCCTGTCCGGGGCTTGAGGGCGAATCCCTTCGCGTCAGCTTCGCCCGTTTTCAGGGCCAGCTCGAAAAGTCAGCCCACAAGGCCGGACTGCGCCTGAAGCTCATCAAGCCCGCCGGACGCAGACGTTCGCCCGATGAAATCCTCTGCCACTTTGAAGGCACGCCGCTGCCGATCAATTATGCCAGTCCGGACGCCGAGAGCACGCTCAGCCGTGAAAACGAGGTCATCCAGGCGAAGGCGGCCGAAGATGCCACCCGCATCTTTGTCAGTTTCGCCGTCGCGGACCGGGATCTGGTCACGGAGTTTATGGATCTCCTTCAGGCCAACCTGCCGCTTCGCTGCGGCAAACCCGTGCTGCTCTGGCGCTTCGATGAACGTGGCGGCATCCTGCCCGGCGAGGACAACGAGGCTGTCATTTGCAGTCGCATGAATGAATCCAGGTTTGGCCTGCTGCTCCTGTCTCCCAAGTATCTTCAGAGCAAGTTCATCGAACGCGTCGAACTGCCACACTTCGTCGGCCCCGGGGCCAGGGCGCACCCGATTCCCGTTGCCCTTTGTGATTTCACGCCGGGCAGGGACAGGCACGAGGAGTTCGACAAGCTCAACGTCTTCCAGCATCAGGACAAAAACTTCCGCGAAACCTCCAAGCCCAAACGAGGAGCCTTCATCAAGGCTCTCTGTGAGCACATCGCCGATCTCATCGACAAGCATGTCACTCCTCCGCAGCCAGCTTTGGAGTCGGCATCACACCCTTCCAGCCTGGCCCCGGCGGAAGATGGTCATTACATCGAGCCCAGCGCCAGAACGGAAGCCCTGCTGGCTAAATCAGCTGCCAGGGAGGAAAAGGAAGACAAGAACACCGCCGCCAGCGTGCCGGTGCTCGACACGCTGCGCGCCTGGTTTGCCAACAAGAACGACGCCGCCTACATGGCCCTGCTGGGCGAGTCAGGCGCTGGCAAGACGATGACTTGCTGCAAGCTCGACCACATCCTGAACGAGGAGCGCCCGGGATCCTGCATCTACCTCGACCTTCGCCACCTGAACGCCTCCGGCTTTCTGAAGACGAATCATCACCCCCGGCTTGAGGACATTCTTTCCCAGACACTTTCCCGCAGCACCGCCACCCACCTCTCGCATCAAAAGGTGCTGGAAGCTGTTCGGGATCGCGCTGCTCTGCTCATCTGGGACGGGCTCGACGAAGTGCTTGTCCATCTCTCCACCCTGGAAGGCGAGGCATTCTTCAGGCAGTTGAAGGAAGCCCTGCCCCCCAGCGCTCTCCACTCAACCAAAGGGCAGCCCGGCCGCCTGCTGATGGCCTGCCGAACGCAGTATTTCCGCAGCTTTGAGCACGAATCCTCCGCTCTCACCGACGCCCAGCGCGGCCCCGTCAATGCTGCTGCAACCGATGAAGTGAGGGCCCGTTTTCGCGTCCTGCGCCTGCTGCCCTTCGATGACGGGCAAATCCGCGGCTATCTCACTGCCAATGTTCCCGGTCTGAATGTCGACCGCGCTTTCGAGGTCATCAAAACGGTCCACAATCTTCACGATCTCGCCCAGCGTCCCTACTGCCTCTCCATCATGAGAAGCAGCCTTGGTGATCTGGACGCGCTGCTGGCTTCCAGGCGAAAGGTATATGCCGTGGATCTTTATGAAAGCCTGGTGCGTTCATGGCTTGCCCGTGATGACACGA
This sequence comes from Prosthecobacter sp., assembly GCA_019186985.1. Taxonomy (GTDB): domain Bacteria; phylum Verrucomicrobiota; class Verrucomicrobiia; order Verrucomicrobiales; family Verrucomicrobiaceae; genus Prosthecobacter. Next base: position 67,651 of record JABARQ010000022.1, read on the forward strand.
AGCATCGTTTCGACCAGGACGACAAACCGCTTCTCATGGCCCGCCTGGCCGCCTGGATGTGGCGGGAGGGACGTAAAACGGTCACGGCGGAGGAACTCACCGCCTGGTTGAAAAAGACACTCCTGGCCGACCCGACCCTGAAGGAGCTTTATGGCGATGCCTTGAAAACACCCGAGGCACGTGACGCCCTGCTCCAGGACTTCCGTACCGCCACCTTCATTGCACGCTGGGATGGCGACGCCTTCCGCTTCGCCCACACATCTCTTCAGGAGTATTTTCTCGCCTGCCACCTCGTACGCAGCCTGACCTCAAAAGAGGCGCTGGAAGCCTGGGACATGCCGCTGCCTTCGCTGGAGACGCTGGACTTCATCGGCCAACTGCTCAGCAAACTGCCGGCGGGTGAACAAAAACGTGCCATGCAGTCCATGGGCAGCCTCATGGGCCAGGACCAACCTGCCGCCGCCTACCTCGCCTTTCGTTACTGGCTGGAGGGGATTCAGAAAAACCATCCTGAACCCTCTCCCCAGAAGGTGAACCTTGCGGGCGCCTGCATGGATGAACTGCTCATCGCAGGCCGTCCTGGGCAGCCGCTGAATCTGCGGGGTGCTCAGCTACGGGGAGTCTCCTTCAATCGCAGCACGATCAAGCATGTGGTCTTCAACGGCGCGGACCTCTCAGGGGTCGAGGCACGTCAGGCAACCTTGCATGAGGTGGAAGCTGAAGAAGCCGTGTTGGAGCAGGCCGATCTCTGCGGCGTGCAATGGCGAGGAGGCAGCTTGAAGGGAGCACATCTGTCCTCGGCAAAGATTCATGGCTGTGAATGGGTCGGGGTGGACCTCACGGGAACGGAGTTGCCCGCGGATTGGGATCATGAAGCCGCTGCCTGTGGCGCAACGCAGAAACCTCAGATCGATGCCCGAGCAACCGCGTTTCTAACCAGGGTAGGCCACTCAGGTGGGGTCTGGGCCTGCACCTGGAGCCCCGACGGCTCGAAACTGCTCTCGGGCTCCTCTGACAACACCCTCAAGGTCTGGGACGCCCTCAGCGGCTCCTGCCTGCTCTCCCTTCAAGGCCACTCAGATGGGGTCAGGGCCTGCGCCTGGAGCCCCGACGGCTCGAAACTGCTCTCGGGCTCCTCTGACAACACCCTCAAGGTCTGGGACGCCCTCAGCGGCTCCTGCCTGCTCTCCCTTCAAGGCCACTCAAACATAGTCTGGGCCTGCGCCTGGAGCCCCGACGGCTCCAAACTGCTCTCGGGCTCCGATGACAACACCCTCAAGGTCTGGGACGCCCTCAGCGGCTCCTGCCTTTGGACGGGGATGGTTCTTCCCGCTGGGCAAACCGCGAGTCTGGAAGCCCAGCGGCTTCTCTCCTGTTCGCAGGATGCCTGGCGCTGGCTTGGCTGGCGCTGGACGGACCCGCGCTCCGGGGACATGCGTGTGCTGCCGGCGGAACATTTTGGGCCGCTGCCTGTTCAGCCAACCGCCATCCGCCCGTCATGAGCCGTCCCGCCTCACCCCTGAAACCCCGTGAACGCCCCCGGCGCAGTGCGGCGGAAATCATGCGCTGGAAAAAGGCGCGGGAGGACTGGATGGCTTCGCTGGCACCGACGGGCCTGTTCCACCGGCTTTTTGACCACATCCCGGGCGTCTATTTCTTTGCCAAAAACAGAACCGGCCACCTGATGTTCGCCAGCCAGGGACTGCTCCAGCGCTACCAGATGAACGACGACTCCGAGTTCATCGGCCGGACCGATTTTGACATCAATCCGGACACCATGGCGCAGGCCTATGTCGAAGACGACCGCCGCCTGCTCGCCGGTGAGACGGACATCATCGAGCGCGTCGAGCTCTGGTGGGACCGTCAGGGCATTCCGGACTGGTTCCTGGTCACCAAGCTGCCCCTGCTTGACCGCCGTGGCCGTGTCCAGGGCGTGATGGGCACGCTGCGCCGACCCGACGAGGCCGAACGCCGGCTGCCCGTGTTCCAGACCGTGGCGCAGGCCGTCGAGATCATCCGGCGAAACTTTTCCAAACCCCTGAAGATCGAGGACATCGCCCGCGACTGCGGCCAGTCGCTGCGCCAGCTTCAGCGCCGCTTCCAGAACGCCTTCGGCATCACGCCGCAGGAGTTCCTGCTGAAGACCCGGGTGCTCGCCGCGACACGGATGCTGGAGGAGACGCCGCTCTCCATCGCGGAAATCGCCACCCGCTGCGGCTTTGTCGACGCCAGCAGCTTCACCCAGCACTTTCGCCGTCGCGTCAGGCTCACACCCACGTCCTACCGCCGGCGTTCGTGACCCTGCTCAGTCCGCACTTTTTGGATCAAAGGCATCGCGCAGGCCGTCGCCGAGGAAGTTCAGCGCCAGCAGGCTCAGGGACATCAGCGCCGCCGGAAAGGCCAGCAGCCACCACTTGCTCTCCACCGGGTTGATGACCTGCGCGCCGTCCTTGAGCAGGCTGCCCCAGCTCGCCGCCGGATCCTCGATGCCGAGGCCGAGGAAGCTCAGGAAGGACTCGTCCAGAATCACGGCTGGAATGGTGAGGGTGAGGTAGGTCAGGATGATCGTGCTGAGGTTCGGCAGCAGGTGCTTCCACAGGATGCGCGCTCCGCTCTGCCCCATGGCACGCGCCGCCGTGACAAAGGTCAGCTCACGCAGCACCAGCACCTGGCCGCGCACGATGCGGGCCATCGTCAGCCATTCCACCAGACCGAGGCTGAGGATCATCACCACGATCTTGGAATAGGGCAGGAGGTCACGCGCCATCGCCTCCAGCCCCGGCCAGCCTGCTGACTGCGCCCGCAGTCTCAGGCCGTCCAGCCAGTCCTTGAAAACACCGTCGAAGGCCGCGATGAAAATCATGATGAACAGGATGCGCGGCACCGCATACAACAGGTCCACCCCACGCATCATCAGAGCGTCCACCCGGCCGCCGGAAAAGCCGCTGACCATGCCGTAAAGCGTGCCGATGACGAGCGAGATGACCGCGCCAACAATGCCGACGCCCAGTGAAACCTGCGCCCCGGTGAGCAGCCGGTAAAACAGGTCCTGGCCGTTTTTATCCGTGCCCAGCAGATGCGTCACCGGAGCGTCCACACCGCGCGACAGGGGCGGCAGGAAGGCGCCGTTGCTGGTGGTCTTCAGCGCCTCGGGCAGGAAGAACGGCAGGCTGAAGGCCAGCAGCACCACGACGCTGAGAAAGGCCAGCGACAGCATCGCGGGGCGGTTTCTCCGCACGACGGCCCAGCCGTCGGGACGGGTGATGCCGGAGGTCTTCGGTGCGTCAGCCATGAAGCCGGATGCGCTTGTCGAGGACGCTGTAGAGCAGGTCCACGATGAGGTTGAAGACGACCAGCAGCGTGCAGTACACGATCACCGCGCCACAGAGCGGGAAGACATCACGGTTCTGGATGGAATTGACGAAGATGCTGCCCGCGCCGGAGATGTTGAAGACGGACTCGACGACCATCGAGCCGGTCAGCAGGTGCGCCGCCAGCGGCCCGAGGTAGGTCACCACCGGCAGGATCGCCACCTTCAGGGCGTGCCGCACCAGGGCCTGCGCCTCGGTCAGGCCCTTCGCCCGCGCCGTGCGCAGGAAGTCGCTCTTCAGCACCTCCAGCAGGCTGTTGCGCATCAGGCGGGCGACATAGGCGACATAGGGCGCGGAAAGGCACACCGCCGGCAGAATCAAATGCCTGGCATCACCCCAGCCGCCGACCGGCAGCCAGCGCAGCCACAGGGCGAACACGGCGACCAGAAACGGACCGGTGATGAAGCTGGGGATCGAGATGGCCACCAGCGAGCCCAGCATCGCCGCCCAGTCCACCGGCGTGTCACGGCGCAGCGCCGCCAGCGAGCCAAGCAGCACACCGAGCGTGCTGGCGATGATGAAGGCGATGCCTCCCAGCTTCAGCGAGGAAGGCATCTTCTGCGCCAGGATCTCCGTCACCGTCCAGTCACGGTACTTCGTTGAAACCCGCAGGTCCAGATGCGCCAGGTCGTTGAGGTAGGAGGTGTACTGCTGCCAGAGCGTGCCACTGAGCTTGTACTTTTCCTGCAGCGCCTCCTGTACCCTGGCCGAGCCTCCCTTCTCACGGTCAAACGGCCCGCCCGGAAGCAGCCGCGTCAGCAGGAAGGTCAGCGACACGGCGAAGAACAGCACGAAAAAGCTGCTCAGCAGTCGGCGCAGGAGGAAGGCGGCCATGGGAGGAGGTCACTTGGCCTTCTCCACCAGCACGAAGCGGAACTTCGCATCGTAATGCCCGCGGTTGTGCTCGTCGCAGCACTTGCGGCAGGCGGTGCCGCGGCGGAAGGGCCGGGCGCGATGGGCGGTGAAGCCGCAGAAGGCGCAGGCATAGACGTATTTGCGCGCCACCTGCCTCCGGGGCAGTGGCAGCGTATGGCGGGCGGATTCACCGGGGATGCCGAGGTCGGCACAGGCCTGCCGCCATTCCGCCCCGTGCGGCTCGATGCGACGCCGGCCTGCCCGGTGGTAGGCGACCAGATGCGCCAGCTCATGACGCAGCGTCCGCTCCGTCTGGCCTTCAAATTCATGCAGCTTCGGATTCAGCTCAATGCGCCAGCTCGGGTAGGAGGCATAACCCGCCGTGCTGCGCAGCCGCGGATTCCAGAACACCTTCACCACCTTCGCCATGCCGGGCATTTCAATCTGACGAAGCAGCGCACGGCAGGTCTCGGTCAGCGCCTCGTCCTCGGTGACCTCCTTGACCACGCTCACCTCCTTCTTCGCATCGGCCTGCTCCTGGGCGGCCTCGTCGGCAAGCTGCTCAAACACCGGGCCTTCGGCCGGCTTCCAGTCCGGCTCGGCGCTGAAGTCAAAGAAGAGCTGGGAGATTTTCCGAGCGATGTTCATGGCTCAGGCGACGCCGATGGCGGACTCCTTTTTGATCTGCGTCTGCTTGCGGTCGCGAATCCGGTGCTCCTGGTCGCCCAGTGCGTACACCATGTCCGGCGCCACGCTCTCCATGAGAAAGACGTTCGCGCCAATGATGCTGCGCGCGCCGATGACGGTGTCGCCTCCGACGATGGTGGCCCCCGCATAGATGGTGACGTTGTCCTCGATCGTCGGGTGACGTTTCCTGCCCGCCAGCGCCTGGCCGGCGGCGAGGGACTTGGCCACCAGGCCGACGCCCTGGTAAAGCTTCACATGGGAGCCTATCTCGCAGGTCTCGCCGATGACCACGCCGGTGCCGTGGTCGATGAAGAAGTGACTGCCGATCTCGGCCCCGGGATGGATGTCGATGCCCGTGCGGCCGTGCGCCCATTCGGTCATCATCCGCGGCAGCAGCGGCACGCCGGCCTTGTAGAGAAGATGGGCGCTGCGCTGGATGGCGATCGCCTCCAGGCCGGGGTAGGCCAGGATGATCTCCTCAAAGCTGCGTGCGGCCGGGTCGCCGTCAAAGGCCGCCTGCACGTCCGTCTGCAGCAGCCGGCGCACCCCGGGAATCCGCACCAGGAAGTCGCAGACCAGCTTCATCGCCTCCTCATGATGAATGCGCCCTCCGCCTTCGCCCTGGCCGTCCCGCAGGCGCAGGCTTCGCCGCACCTCGACGTTCAGACGTTCACGGATGCCCGCGACCCGTTCATGGGTCAGAAGCTCCAGGTCCTGTGACGACAGCGCGTCCTCCGAGAAAAAGCCCGGGAAGAGCACCTGCAGAAGGTCCTCGCAGAGCACGGCGATGGCCCGCTTGGACGGCAGGTTGCCGCAATCGACATGGTTGATGCCTCCGACCTCGCAGTAGGAGGCCATGAGGCTTTGGACAATCTCTTCCTGGCGGCAATCCATCGGTTTCAAGGCCGTGCAATAAAGCCGGGATGGCGCACAAGGCAACCGGGCAGGCTGTGAATGTCGTGGCTTCTGACAGGGGGTGTCCTCACACCAGCCTCACAACCGGCGCAGGCCGTCCTCGGTCATCGGAGTCGGGATGGCTTGATCGATCTCGTCGATGCGCGCCAGGGTGGCGGCGTCCAGGATCAGATCCGCCGCCTGCAGGCTCTCCTCAAGCTGGGCCACCGTGGTGGCGCCGACGATGGTGGAGGCGACGAAGTCGTGCTGGCGGCTCCAGGCCAGGGCCAGGACGGTGACGCTGACCCCCAGGTCGGCGGCGATGGGCTGAAGCCGGGCCGCAGTCTCCAGGGTGCGCTCGTTCACAAACCGCCGCGCCATGCGCTTCTGACGTTCTCCACCGTTGGTTAGGTAGTCGCTGAAGCGTGCGCCGGGCGGCAGGCTGCCGCCGTTGTACTTGCCGGTGAGCACGCCGCCGCCCAGCGGTGAGTAGGGCAGCAGGCTGACATCCTCCCTGCGGCAGACCTGGGCCAGCTCGCTTTCACAGCGGCGGTTGATCAGCGAGAAGTTGTTCTGCACCGAGGCCATGCGCGCCAGGCCGTGATTCTCCGCCTCCCAGAGGTTCTTCATGACGCCCCAGCAGGTTTCGTTGCTGCCGCCCCAGGCGCGGATCTTGCCCTGCTCGATCAGCCTGGTCATCGCGCCCAGCGTCTCCTCCTGCTCCATGCCATGATCCGGCCAGTGCGTCTGATACAGGTCGATGTAGTCCGTCTGAAGCCGGCGCAGGCTGTCCTCGCAGGCCTGGAAGATCTGACGACGGTCGAGGGCGGTGAAGCCGCCGCGGATGGGCGGACGGAACCAGCCATGGCCCGGGCCGGTCACCTTGCTGGCCAGGATGATCTCGCCACGCGCCTGCTGCTTCAGCCAGCGCCCAACAATCTGTTCGGTCACGCCAAACAGCTCCGCGCTCGGCGGCACGGGATACATCTCCGCCGTGTCAAAGAAGTCGATCCCAGCCTCCAGCGCACGGTCCATGATGGCGAAGGAGGTGCGTTCATCCGCCTGCAGGCCGAAGGTCATGGTTCCCATGCAGATGTCCGTGACGACGATGCCGGTGCGGCCGAGGCGGTTGCGTTTCATGACCGCATGGTGACGAGGCGCATGCGTTCGCCAAAAGAAAAAACATCGCGCCCGTCAGTCCACAAAGCTGAACTCATTCAGGTTCATCAGAATGCGGCAGGCGTTCTCCAGCCCTTCACGCCTGGCGTAGTCCACGAGCGGAGCGACTTCGCCGGGCTGCGGCTCCCGGGACAGGGCCAGGGCAAAGGCCCGCCTGACCTGCGCCTCAGGACCGGAGGCCTGCTCCTTCCTCACGCGTGCGGCAAAGTGCTTCGCCATCGTCACGGTCAGGCCGTTGTTCATCAGCGCCAGCGCCTGCAGCGGACTGATCGACTCATTGCGCCTGTCCACGCGCATCGACGGGTCGGCGCAGTCGAGGACCGTCATGAAGGGCTGCTGCTGGCTGCGCACGATGAAACGGTAGATGCTGCGCCGCCAGCTCTTCGGATCCTCGGGATCATGCAGGTGATACTCGTAATGCGGGCTGTGCTGCGGCTTGTCGATGACGAAGTCCTGGAAGCCGGGGCCGCCCATGGCGGGATCAAGCGTGCCGCTGACGGCGAGGATGGAGTCGCGCACCGACTCGGCGTCCAGCCTGCGGCGGTTCTGGTGGGACAACCACTGGTTCGCAGCATCCATGCGGGCGGCCTCCGGCGTCACGGCGGAGGACTGCCGGTAGGTCGCGCTGGTGACGATGAGCCGGTGCAGCTTCTTCAGGCTGCCGCCCATCTCGTCCCGGAAAGACGCGGCCAGCCAGTCCAGCAGCAGCGGATGCGTCGGTGTCGCGCCCATGCGGCCGAAATCATTCGCCGTCTCCACCAGCCCTCGGCCGAAATGATGCAGCCAGACGCGGTTGACGATGCTGCGCCAGGCAAGGGCATTGTTTTTCGAGGTGATCCACTTCGCCAGCGCGGCCCGGCGCGCCGACTCGCCCTCGCCCTGCATGACAAACGGATCATCGAACAAGGCGGCGAGGGCCTTGATGCCGCCCGGGCCGACCTCCTGCGCCGGCTGGCGGATGTCGCCACGCCTCAGCACATGAACGGCCCTCGGCCTGCCGCCCTCGGCACCTGTTCCCTTGAAGGCGCCGCCGCCCGTGTGCACCGCCCCGGCATAGACCTTCTGCGGCGCAGGCAGCAGCGGCAGGGAATCACGCTCACGACGTGCCGCCATGAGCTTCCTCCTCGTGGCCTCGTCCGCCTGGGCCAGCATGAGCGCGTCGCGTTCCCGGACGAGCTTCAGGCGGTCCTCCTGAGTCCGCGACTCGGGCGCGATGCCATCCGTCAAGTTGGTTCGGCGCCAGCGCGGCGGGGCCTCGATGCTGTCAAGCGCGCTCACCGGCCTGCCGAGCGCGAGGTTCGGCCCGGCCTTGCTTTCATACACCTCCAGCTCTGAAAGCGCGAAGATGAAGTCGCCCTTGCGCGGGGCCAGCTTCACGGCGGTGACGCGCACAAAGCGGCCGGTGACGCCGTCATCGCCCGCCGTGCCGCTTTCAAACGCCTTCAGGCCCGGATTGGCGAAGTCGTTCATGAAGGTGGCGTCATGCTTCCGCCAGACCAGCGTCACGCCCTTCTTGAACTCTGGATCATCGCTGACCTCGATCTTGAAGCGCACGGGAAAGCCGAAGCCCGCGCCGATGCCGCCGTAGTCGTCGTAGCAGGGCTTCAGCACGATGCGCTCCACCTGCACGCTTCCGCCCAGGTCCACCTGCACCCACTTCACCGAATCCTGCACCGGCGAAACCGCGCTGTGCCAGCCAAAGTCGGGTTTTGCATTCGGGTTCGGCCCCTTCTCCGCCGCGCCATCGATGCGCCGGCTGAGCTCCACATACCTTTCGCCCGCCTTCTTCTTCAAGGGCGCCTCCAGCGCCGTGATTTGATCCGTCACCTGCTTCCTCTGCTTCTGAAGATCGGCAAACCTCCGCATCGTCGCATCATCGGGATAATAATCCACCTCGGTGCGGTCCACGGCGGCGAACACCGCCTGCAGCGAGTAGTAGTCCTCCTGCGAGATCGGATCAAACTTGTGGTTATGGCACTGGGCGCACTGGACGGTCAGGCTGCAGAAGGTTCCGACGGCGTTCTGCACCATGTCATCGCGGTCCAGATGACGGGCGATCCTGCCGTCGATCTTCGTCTCAGGCACCTCGGCATGACCGATGTAGTCCCAGGGACCGGCGGCGATGAAGCCGAGGGCGGTGATGCCGTCCGTGGTGCCCGGATAAAGCACGTCGCCCGCGATCTGCTCCTCGACAAAGCGCGCGTAGGGCTTGTCGTTGTTCAGGGCCCTGATGACGTAGTCGCGGTAGGGCCAGGCGTTCATCCGCGGCTTGTCCTTGTCGTAGCCGTGCGTTTCGCCGTAGTGCACGACATCCAGCCAGTGCCGGGCCCAGCGTTCGCCGTAGCGAGGGGAGGCGAGCAGGTCGTCCACCAGCCTTTCATAAGGAAGCGCCGCATATTTCACGACCTCCTCCGGAGTCGGCGGCAGGCCGGTCAGGTCAAAGAAAAGCCTGCGGACCAGGGTGCGTGCATCGGCCTGAGGGGCTGGCTTTAGCCCGGTCTCCGCCAGCTTTGCACGAACAAAAAAATCGACCGGATTTCCGTCTGATTCACCGGGGCCCGCCCGCCCTGGTCTTGAAACCTGGATGGGCTTGAAGCTCCACCAGTCCGTCTTGTCCTCCAGCTTCGCCACGTCCACGCCCTCCGGCCAGACGGCGCCCTCGTCGATCCAGCGCCGCAGCGTCTCGATCTCCGCATCGCTGAGCCTGGATTTCGGAGGCATCTGAAGATCCTTCTCCAGTCCTTTGACGAAGCGAAACAACGGGCTGGCGGCGCTTTTGCCAGCCACGATGTTCGGCGCATGACCGCCCCCGCCGTTGAGGGCGACCGACCTGATGTCGAGGCGGTAGTCGTTCTTCTGTCTCTGCGCGCCGTGACATTCGTAGCAGTGCTTTTCAAAGATCGGCCTGACCTCGCGCACAAAGTCCACCGCAGGCAGCGGCGAGGCGAGGAGGGCGAGAAGGCAGACGTTGCGCATGGGTTGACAGATACGCCGTTCATGGCGGGCTTTCATGCCACGCAAGCACGGGACAGCCTGGGTTTCTGGCCATCAGCGGATGGCGAAGCCCTCAATCCGCAGGGCGATTAACTGGCTGCATCCTGTTGGATGGAAGGATTTCGCTCAAATGCAGGTGGTCTGGGGGCCGTGAACGTGCGAGCTTGCCGGGCGTTGAGCTCATCTCGCGGAGCGAGATCTACCTTGCTTCGCCTGTCACGATGCCATGACAGCTGCCGATGCGCGCAAGCAAAGATAGGGGTAGGAACGGCGCGTTGACCGCGCCGCCCCTCCCTCCGAACCGGACGGGCGGGTTTCCCGCATCCGGCTCTCCGGTCAGAAGTTGGCTGCTGCACGCAGGCTCATGAGTTCCAG
>JABARQ010000048.1 GCA_019186985.1 Prosthecobacter sp.
TGGTAGCAGTAGGCCTCGAGGGGCCCCTTGCCGAGGATGCGCCTGCGGCCGCCGGACCAGGAACGCGCGGCAGGGTAGGGGGCGGTTTTGGCATTGATGCCGAGGAGCTGCGCTTCGAGGGGAAGGGACTCAGGATCAAGCGATTGGGAAGGATTCATGGGCGAAAAAGCAGGGATTTTTGGAGCTTAGCACTGTACTAAATGCCTGGCATCTTTTTTCCGCTCATTTTCCAGAGGAGACGACGGAGGGCCTCCTTTTCGACGTCATCGAAGAAGACATCACCGCCGCAGGTGCGGGACATGACATGGTAGCAGTAGGCCTCGAGGGGCCCCTTGCCGAGGATGCGCCTGCGGCCGCCGGACCAGGAACGCGCGGCAGGGTAGGGGGCGGTTTTGGCATTGATGCCGAGGAGCTGCGCTTCGAGGGGAAGCGGCTCAAGATCAACGACTTGGGGCGGGTTCATGGGCGGGAAAGCGAGGGTTTTCGGAGCTTAGTGCTGTACTGAATGCCTGGCATCTTTTTTCTTGTCGGAGAACTGTCTGTGGTAGCACGCTTCGGTGATGTCGACCCCAGGTGGCGGATTCGCGGCGAGGAAGGCCTCGCGGGCTTGATCTCCGAAGCTTCAGCGAAGGACGAGCGAGAAGCCAGTCATCGAGGAGTTTAGGCGGCAGCGAATCCGTGACAGGCGAAGGTAACGAAGAGGTGTTTTTTCCATTTTTTGCACCCTGCCTCCACCCTGCCTCCGTTTCCCCGAAGGATGGTGTAATCCCGTCAGTTCGGATTTGGCGCTACAGAAAGGATAGTGATCAATCGGCAGATGCGTCTTCGACCCATGGCGAAGGCTCACCGGTTCGCCATCCGACTGCTTTTAGACACTGAGGACGCTTGAGCTTAGTAATCCGTTTTGCGTGTTCGTCTGTAAAACGATCAGGAGTCAATGCGCCGTCTTTGACAATCACTCTCCAAGCACCTCGGCACGGAGATCCTGACCTTGATGATCGCAAGCCAAGTGCAGCACTGCCATCAAATACTGGGACACTGTTCTTGAGGTGCCATCGGTCACAGGCATTTGTCACTTCTGAACACACAACACGACACCCCGAAGCAGCTAACAATGCGAGATAGCCAGGTTTTGGATGACAGTAGGTGTTCGTGGTCCCAACAGAGATAAAACTCATCCTAGGGGACAAGTCTTTGACAGCTTGGCGTGATCGACCTTTGTCCGTCTTAAAATCCTCTGGCCCTCCGTGGTGAGGTCCATGAAGTAACTCAGGACGACTTGCTCGAAGCTGATCTGCGACAGTGGCCAACGGCAAATCACCAGGCCACGCGCAAAGTCTTTTGTCACCGTAATCCAGAACGATCAGACCGCTTGTCTGATTTGGATAGCCCATGTGTCTTACGTTCGAGGTAAAGGTCGGATATAAAACATGGAGACGTAGCTTTAACTGGTCATCACGCCAAATCTCCTGCCCATCTTCGAGACGACGCACACGAAAGCATCCTCTGGCCTCAGCTTCGTCAACGGAACGGAAGACCTTCGCGAACGTTGGATCTTTGATGGGGCGATCTTGGAGCATCCAGACAGCACCGATACTGGATTGATGGTTAGCGACAATAGCTGGCATCGCCCCGGCGTGATCAGCATGATTGTGAGTGAGCACGATGGCGGCGATTTGGGCAGGAGTCCTTCGTTCGACAAGCCAATCAACGACCGGGCTACCCCTCCTGCCGACATCAAGCAAGATGAGGCGTCCGTCAGGAAGGGTGATGACAGTGCAGTCGGCTTGGCCGACATCCCAAAAATCGATTGTCAGTTCGGATGTTGCGCTCACGCAGCAGTAAGGATCGTGATCCTCTCGATTGAAACTGCTTTGTTGCTGAGTCCAAGCTTCACATAGGCCCCAAACTCATCACCCCTTTTCAGCACGTTAAGCGCAGAGGCCACGGGGAAATCGATCTTCTCCACCGAATCGTCATACCAACGCACGCGAACGAAGTTCGGCTGCTTTGTCTCTACGACACCCTCAACATATTGCGGCGCAGCACGGTCGATGCAGAAACGACGATAATCGACCTGATCTATTATTCGCAGCCATTGGTCAGACTCCGCTTGATCCAAGGCGTCCCGATCTGCCTTGCTAAATAAGGTCAAAAACTGGCGTGCCAAACGATTCGGCAGATCCGCAACCTCTGTGACAGGTAAACTCACGCCCCACTCTGCCACTTCACAACGCATTGTTGCCGGATCAACATCCACCATTAGTCGGTTTCTCAAATGAAGAAGAACCTGGCCGCCCTCCAGCGGCAGCAATTCTCGTTCAAATTCATATTTTAGGCGTCGTCCCAAGTCCGGCTTTGACGCTGCAACCACTTCCGAAGCTTTCTTCACATAAGCACTGTCAGAAGCAACAGCTTCTGACGAGTTTAATGTTGGGCCGGTGGTTGGGATAAGGATCATTGGGCTTCGGGCGTGAAAGATGCCTTGGCTTCGTCAGTGAAGACCTGCTCGAACCGCTCGATAATACGCTCGTGGCTCCAGTCAAGCAACTCTAGAACCTCTGAAATCCCCCCCTCTCCGCTGACTTGTGCCAAGGTTTCCAGAGTGACTTTGATTGCTACCCCATTCGCAGGTGTGGTGGCATCCTTCACTCGAATAGAGAGTTTTCTCGCCGGTGCATTGCCGAGATTTACGGTCACTCGGCAGTCATAAGGAGGCTCCAAACTCTCGTGCTTGCCCGGAATCTCGGAGAAAACTCGCAAAACCTTGTCCAATTCCAGCCCCCCATCTTTGTTAAAAAACTGAGGTGTGACGTCACGACGCAAAACATTGATATACCCCAGATTGAGGAGTTCAGCCCTTTCCACGCCAAAGTGTTCCATCCATTGAGGAAGCCACTTGGCGAACTCCTTCCTAAGATGGTCGTAGCGCCGTCCCGAACCTGGGTGCGAATGCATGTTCATCGTGAACTTGCCGACAGGGCATCGGATGCTCCAATCGAACCCCTCGGCTTTAGTTTTCTTCGAGAAGCGATGAGTAATTCTCAGCTTAGGGGCCAAAGTGTCGAACAACGGCACTCCATCTTTCTCCTCCATCTCAACCAGCCATTCGATAAGAGGCTCCTCGGCTGGATATTCAGGGGTCACTTTTTGCTTCCACCTCTCAATATTGGCCTCAAAAACCTCAGCGGTCATCGGAGCATGCAACGTCACCACGCGTTCAATTACCGGAGGATTCACATATGCCGGTGGTGATGCGGCATTTGGAATAACTTGAGTCACGGTAGAGTCGCTCATGGTTGGGAAGAGAAGTTGAAGGAAACTCTGTATTGAGCGGCTCCTTGCATAGTTAAGAATGATACTCCTGCAAAGCCCGCACCTGCACTTCACTGCCTTGCAGTGACTTGATTGCCTTCAGCGCGGCATCAGCGCCACGCAGCGTGGTCATGATGGGGATGCGATTCTGCATCGTGGCGGTGCGGATCTTTACCTCGTCCTCGCGGGTGTTTTTGCCGCTGGGGGTGTTGATGACCATCGCCATGTCCTTGTTTTTCATGAGGTCGATGACGTTGGGGCGCTGGCCGGAGGCGAGTTTGGGGAGGATGTTGACCTGGATGCCGGCGTCGGTGATGACCTGGCCGGTGCCGGGGGTGGCGTAGAGGGTGAAGCCGAGGTCGGCGTAGCCTTTGGCGATGCGGGCGACGCTGGCCTTGTCGGAGTCCTTGACGCTGATGAAGACGTTGCCCTTCGTGGGCAGGGTGCCGCCGGCGGCCATCTGGCTCTTGGCAAAGGCGAGGCCGAGGTCGGGGTCGATGCCCATGACTTCGCCGGTGCTCTTCATTTCGGGGCCGAGGATGATGTCCACGCCGGGGAACTTGCTGAAGGGGAAGACGGCTTCTTTGACGCTGTAGTGCGAGGGGATGACCTCGGTGGTGAAGCCGAGTTCTTTGAGCGTTTTGCCGGCCATGATCTTGGCGGCGAGCTTGGGCAGCGGGACGCCGATGGCTTTGCTGACGAAGGGCGCGGTGCGGGAGGCGCGCGGGTTGACCTCGATGACGTAGAGGTCGTCGCCCTTGACGGCGAGCTGCATGTTCATCAAGCCGCGGACGTTGAGCGCCTTGGCGAGCTTCTTGGCGGCATCGCGGATGCGGTCCTGCATCTGCGGGGTGAGGCTGAAGGGCGGGATGACGCAGGCGCTGTCGCCGGAGTGGATGCCGGCCTCCTCGATGTGCTCCATGATGGCACCGATGACGGTGGTCTCACCGTCGGTGATGCAGTCCACATCGACTTCGGTGGCGTCTTCGAGGAAACGGTCGATGAGGAGCGGCTTGTCCGCGGAGAGCGTGGGCTTGTTGGCGATGTGCGAGGCTCCGGCCTGGCTGGTGCCTTCCAGTTCCAGGTTCGTGCGCATGTAGTGCGCGAGTTCGTTGTCGTTGTAAACGATCTGCATGGCGCGGCCGCCGAGCACGAAGCTGGGGCGCACGAGGCTGGGATAACCAATTTTGGCGGTGACGGCGAGGGCCTCCTCCAGGCTGGTGGCGATGCCGCTGGGGGCCTGGTTCAAACCGAGGTCGTCGAGCAGCTTCGCGAAGAGTTTTCTATCCTCGGCGAGTTCGATGCTCTTCGGGCTGGTGCCGATGATGCGGACGCCGTTTTCTTCGAGGCCCTTGGCGAGGTTCAGCGGTGTCTGGCCACCGAACTGCACGATGACGCCGAGCACCTGGTCGTTCTTGTTCTCGCGCTCGTAGATGTTGAGCACGTCTTCGAGCGTGAGGGGCTCAAAGTAGAGCTTGTCGCTGGTGTCGTAGTCGGTGGAGACGGTCTCGGGGTTGGAATTGACCATGATGGTCTCAAAGCCGAGCTCGCGCAGGGCGAAGCTGGCATGGACGCAGCAGTAGTCGAACTCGATGCCCTGGCCGATGCGGTTCGGGCCGCCGCCGAGGATGATGACCTTTTTCTTGTCGCCATCGCGCACCTCGTCCTCGATGCCGTAGGTGCTGTAGTAGTAAGGCGTGTAAGCCTCGAACTCCGCCGCGCAGGTGTCCACGAGGCGGTAGGTGGGGATGATGCCGGCCTTCTTTCGGGCGGCGCGAACGGCGCTTTGTGTGGTCTTGGTCTGGTGGGCCAGTTGGACATCGGAAAAGCCGAGCTTCTTGGCGCGACGAAGCGCTTGGTCCGACAGGTCGGACGTGTCAGGCAGGTCCGACGACGCGGCGACGATTTCTTGGATCTGCCGCAGGAACCAACGGTCGATCTTGGTCAGCGCAAAGACCTTCTCCACGTCCCAGCCCTTTGCGAAGGCCGCGCCGAGCCAGAAGATGCGCTCGGCGTTTGGCACGCTGAGCTTGGTTTCGAGTTCCTCGTCTTCGATCTGCTTGTCCGCTCCGTCGCCGATGAGGCCGAAGCGCTTGATCTCCAGGCCACGCAGGGCCTTTTGCAGGCTCTCCTTGAACGTGCGGCCGATGGCCATGACCTCACCGACGGATTTCATCTGCGTGGTGAGCACTTCGTTCGCGCCGGGGAATTTCTCGAAGGTGAAACGCGGGATCTTCGTCACCACGTAGTCGATGGTCGGCTCGAAGGCGGCGGGCGTGTGACGCGTGATGTCATTTTTCAACTCATCGAGCGTGTAACCGACCGCGAGCTTCGCGGCGATCTTCGCAATCGGGAAGCCGGTGGCCTTCGACGCGAGCGCGGAGCTGCGGCTGACGCGCGGATTCATCTCGATGACGATCATGCGGCCCGTGTCCGGATGCACGGCGAACTGGATGTTCGACCCGCCCGTCTCCACGCCGATCTCGCGGATGCACGCGAAGGAGAAGTCGCGCATGATTTGATACTCGCGATCCGTCAGCGTCTGGATCGGCGCCACGGTGATCGAGTCGCCCGTGTGCACGCCCATGGGGTCGAGGTTCTCGATGGAGCAGATGATGACGCAGTTGTCCGCCTTGTCGCGAATGACCTCCATCTCGAACTCCTTCCAGCCGAGCAGCGATTCCTCAATGAGCACCTCGCTCACCGGCGAGAGATCGAGGCCGCGAGCGGTAATCGATTCAAACTCCTCGCGGTTGTAAGCGATGCCGCCGCCGGTGCCGCCGAGCGTGTAGGCCGGACGGATGATGAGCGGCAGCGTGCCGATCTCGTCGGCGATCTTGCGCGCCTCGTCCATCGTGTGCGCCACGCCGGACTGAGGCAGGTCGAGCCCGATCTTGAGCATGGCGTTTTTGAAAAGCAGACGGTCCTCGCCCTTCTCGATCGCCTCCGGCTTCGCGCCGATCATGCGCACGCCGTGTTTTTCCAGCGTGCCCGCCCGATGCAGCGACATCGCGGTGTTCAACGCCGTCTGGCCGCCGAGGGTCGGCAGGAGCACATCCGGCTTTTCCTTGATGATGATCTTCTCCACCATCTCGGGCGTGATTGGCTCGATGTAGGTCCGGAAGGCGAATTCCGGATCGGTCATGATGGTGGCCGGGTTGGAGTTGATGAGCACCACCTCATAACCTTCCTCGCGCAGAGCCTTGCAGGCCTGGACGCCGGAGTAGTCGAACTCGCAGCCCTGGCCGATGACGATGGGGCCGGAACCGATGACGAGGATGCGTTTGATGGAGGTGTCTTTAGGCATGGGGGCGTGACGAGGGAGCGTGGGGGGTGAGAAAAAAGCGTTCGTGGTGTCGCTTTCTGGGGGCAGGTTGGACAGGGTTGGCACCCCATTTCACGGCAGCCGGGCCGGAAAGCGCGGCATCTTGCACGGTCCCCCCACGCTGTCAAAGGATGGGGCGTTAGAAGATGCAAGTCGCTGAAAAAAGCTGCCTGTTGAGACGGGCGAAGCGCTGGGGCGGCCAGGGATCGACCGGGCCGCAGGAGGTCACTTCCGGGCCTTGGTGGCGATGGCCTTGTAGTAGCTTTCGATGGCGGCGCGGTATTCCGGGGCGGCTTCGGAGCGGGTCGCCTCGGTCAGATCCTCGGCCATTTTGCTGGGCAGATGGCCCCAGTCGCCCTTCACCAGGATGAGCTCGGTGCCGAGCACGCCGTCCTTCAGCATGGCCTGGATGTCGCCGCCCTCCTTGGACTGGGAAGTGGCCTGAGACTGCTGCTGGCTCTGCTGATTCTGGTTCTGGGCGGTCTGCTGGGAGGCGCTGGGCTGCTGGGAGCCGGGCGTCTGGCCCTGGTTGCGCTGATCCGCCATCTGCTGCTGCTGGCTCTGCTGGGCCTGGGCGAGGCTTTGCTGGGCGCCCTGCTGCTGTTGCTGGCCTTGCTGCCCCTGTTGTCCGGCCTGCTGCTGCTGACCATTCTGCTGGGGCTGGGCGTTCTGGGCCTGCATGGGGTGAAGCTGGGCGTCGAGCTGGTCCAGGGCCTGGGCGAGGAAGGCGGCCTGAACGGCTTCGAGCGGATGGGCGGTCATGGCTGGAGGCGTGGCGGCGGCGGTGGCCTCGGCGGCTTTCGCGGCCTGGGCGGCGGGGGCAAGGGCCTCCTGACCGACCGGTTTGGGAGCCGCTGGGGCTGGCTGGCCGGGGGCGGGAGGGGTTGAGCGCGCCACGGAAGCCTGCTGCTGAAGTTGCTGGGCTGCCTGGGCGGTCTGCTGGGCGGCTTCCTTGGCTCCAAGACGTTGCTGGTGGCGGGCGACGCGGTTCAGGTCATTGGCGGCCTGCTCGGTGGCAAAGCCCATGTTCGCCGGCTGCTGGGCCTCGCTGGCAACCGCTTGTTCACTGGCCTGGGCAGTCTGCTTGCCGAGTTCAGCCAGGGCCTTCTGCATGGCGGAGTTTTTCGGCAGTTCCTTTTCCAGTTCAGCCAGCACCTTGCCGGGATCCTGGGTGGCGTCCTGGGCCATCTGGGCGAGTGCCTGGGCGCGGGCGTAGGCTTCGTCGAGAGGCTCCTTGACGCCGAGGTCCTGCTCCATCTTCGCCGCATCGGCGAGCTCCTGGTCGCTGAGTTCCTGGCCGGATTCCGCCTTGGCCATGTTTTGGGCGAGCTGGTCCAGCGCCTGGGCGGCTTTTTGCTGGGCCTGCGCGGCCTGGTTGAGCGCCTGGGCCTGGGGCTGGCTCTGCTGGGCCTGGGCGGCCTGCTTCAGGTTCTGCGCCACCTGGGGCTGCGTCTGCTGCATCTGGGCGAGGGCGGCATCGGCGGTGCGGGAAAGCTGGCGCTGGCTCTGGTTCTGCAGGTCGGCGGCATTGGCCTCCTGGCGCAGGGCGGCCTGGAGGGATTGCATTTTTTCCGTGTTTTCGGCAGCGGCCTGCTGGAGCGCGGCGGCCTTTTCAGCGACCTCGGCGACGGGTTTCTGAGCCTCCGCCTGGGCGGCGGCGTCCTGGGTCTGCTGCTGGGACTGCTTCATGTCCTGTGCCACCGCCTTCATCATGTCGCTCACTTTCGGCGTGAGCTGGGCGAGCGTGTCGCGGGCGGCCTGAGTCTGGGCGGCGAGCTGCTGGGCGATCTCGCCGGCCTGCTGACGGGCCTGTTCGGCGGACTGCATGGCGGGCTGCGAGTTGAGCGGCTGGTCCGGAGCCTGGGTGGCGGCCTGGCGCGAGAGTTCCTGGAGCTGGTCGGCGGCTGCGCGGCTCATGTCCGAGGCCTGCTGGGCCTTTTGAGCAAGCTGTTGGTTGGCCTGGGCGGCCTGGGGGTCGGCCGGCTTCATGCGGCGGAGCGTGTCGGGAAGCTGTTTGAGGGCCTCGGCTGCGGCGCGGGCCTGCTGGGCGGCGGCGGAGTCGGCGGGCTTGCTGGTGTCAAAGGCCGCCTCCTCCGAGGCTTTCAAGGCGGTCTGAGCGAGGGCCTCGGCCTCCAGGGCGCGCACGGCTTCGCGAAGCTGCTCGCCCTTGGCGACGAGCGGGTCGGGCGTCTTGTTCTTCGGATCCTTGGCGGCCTCGCTGGGAATGCGGGCGCCATTGGCGTCGGTGGCTGCCTTCACCTCACGGGCGAGCTGGTCGGCGGCGCGGGAGGCGCGGTTGGTGTCGAGGGCGGCCTCGGTGTTGGTCAGGGCGTTCTGCTCCCTGAGGGCGGCCTGCTCCTCGAGCTGCTTCGCGGCGCTGGCGAGCTCCTCGGCGGCGCGTTCCTGGGCGGTGCGGCCCTCGCGGTCTTCACGAGGCTTTTGGTTAGGCTTGCGTGACTCCTGCTCGGCCTGCTGCATGGCCTCCTTCGCCTCGTTGAGGGCGGCGACGGCCGGGTTTTCCTGGCGGGCGAGCTGCTCGCGGAGCTGCTGGCCGCGGGTGGCGGCGTTCTCCGCCATGGTGCGTGCGGCATCGGCGGCGCGGGCAAGTCGCTGGCGGAGGTTGTCGGAGGCGCCATAGAGATGTTCGGGGCTCTTCGACTGGTCGGGCTTGTCGAGGCTGGCGGCGAGGTCGGCGCTGGCCTCGGTGATCTGTTTCTGGAACTCCTTGAGCTGGTTCTGCGGACCGCCGTCGACGAGGGGCTTGAGGCTTTCCATCTGCTCGTTGAGGGGCTGGGTGGCGGCGAGGGCGCCGCGCTGCTGCTCCTGCCATTTCGGGCGCTGGGCGGAGTCGCGGTTGGCGGGCAGGGACTGCTCGGTCAGCAGGGCTTCCTGGCGGGCAAGCTGCCGTGCCTGCTGGGCCACGACACGGGCGTTGTCCTCGGCGGCGAAGACACGGGCTGCCTGGGCGATGCTGTCGATGTCCGCCTGGGCCAGGCTGGCGTCGCGGCGCAGGCCTTCGGGATTTTCGATGTCCTGCGTGAGCTGCTTCTGCATCTGCCTGAGGGCATCGCTGCGCATGTGGGCGAGCTTTTCACCGAGAAGCTGAACCTCCTGGGCATCGAGATGGGTGGGGGCCTGACGGGCGCTTTCCTGGAGTTCCTTCCAGAGGTCCTCGGCCTTGGCGGCGACTTTTTCCAGGTCCGTCTGAGCGCGAACCAGGGCATCCTGGGCGGCGCGGGCGGCCTCGGGATTTTTGTCGGCATGACGGCCGGTTTTTTTCAGCTGATCGACGGACTTGCGCAGCTCACGGGCATCATCGGAAAGCGTGTCCGCCTGCTGGGCAAAGCGGCGCGTCTGCTCGGCCCACTGGCGCTGCTGCGGGCTGACGGTCTGTTCGAGAATGATGATGCGGATGGCTTCGGACTCAGCGGTCTGACCCTTCAGGTCGGTGGCGACAAGCTTGAGCAGCACGGTGTCACCGGCCTTGACCTGAAGGGGGGCGAGCGGCAGCAGGCTTTGCACCTGGGCCTCCTTGCCGGTCTTGCCGGAGAGCTCCTTTTCCTCCCATTTCCCCGCGTTGATCTGATGGGCGAGCCTGACGCTGGCGAGGCCGACATCATCGCCGGCGAGGCCCTTGAAGCGGATGGATTCATCGGGGAGCATTTCGAGCTGCTCCTGGGGTTCGATCACCTGGGCGAGAGGCGGCAGGTCGGGGATGCTGGTGACGCTCCAGGGGCTGGATTCATCGTTGGTGAAACCGGTTTCCTGCGAGGTGAGCGAGACCTGCCAGGACTCCACCTCGGGTTTCACCGTCAGCTCCGTCTTCACGACATCGCCTTCGATGGATTGCGCAGCGACAGGGGCCGGGGCGTCGGCGTGGTCGGGGTTGATGAGCAGGCCCGCCCTGGACACGGGCTGGTTGGTCTTGAGCGCGAGCTTCACCGTCGTGCCTTCCAGCGCTTCGATGTCGCCCTGGTCCTCCTTGAGTTCTGTGGACGGCAGATTTGAGTAGGCAGGAGGCACCAGGGTTTTGACAAACTCAAGCACACGCGGGCGGGGCCTGGCACTGAGGGTGTGCCAGGGGCTGATGGCGTCGGCGGCGAGGATGCGGTAGCGCAGGTCGGACTGGCCGATGCTGACGACGGCCTGGTAGCGGGATCCGGCGCTGCGGCTCATGTCCTGGAGGCGCGGTTTGGCGTCGCCGGACTGCAGTTCCAGCTGGACGCGTTCCGGCTGTTCACCGGTGACATCGGCGAGCACCTCCAGCTCGGAGGCGATGGGCACGAGGATGTCCGCAGGCTGCGGGGCGGCGATGCTGATCTGCACGCTGGAGGGGCGGGCGAAGTTGGCGAAGGGGATGGCGGCGCGGGCGAGGAAGCCGGGCAGGTGCAGGGTCTGGAGGAAGCAGAGGCCGCCAACCAAAAGCATGACAGCGCCAGCGCGCAGGGCCCAGGGTTTCAACGATGCTGCGGGAAGCGCCGAGGCGAGCGAGACGGAGCGAAGCTGCTCGACGACCTCGTCCTGCAGGCGCGAGCGGAACTCCTCGGACTCGCCGCCATGGCCCCTGCCTTCGGCCAGTTCCACGGCCGCCACCAGGCGTTCATGGAGGTGCGGGGCGGCGGTTTCCAGGAGACGGGCGGCGCCGGGCAGGTCTCGGGCCTGGGCGATAAGGCTCCAGGCCGCCTTCCATGCATGAAAGGCCGCCGCGGCATAGGCTGAGAGCGTCAGCCAGGGGCGCAGGGATTCCGGCATGAGGCGGGCGCGGTCGAGAAGGGCGATGACAAGCACGGCCAGGAGGGCGGCCGCGAGCCAGGCCAGGGCGGCGCGCATTTGCAGCAGCCTGCACCGACGCAGGCGGAAGGCGGCGAGGGCGTCGAGCGTGGCGGGGCGGAGGGAGACGTTCATCAGGCGGGAGGGGCGGGCGGAGTCAACGTGGCGGGGCCGGCGATCTTGTCGCCCGCCGGACAAGTTTGTCCACCAGATGACGGGGGAGGCCGGGAGGTTCTTGACACTCCCGTTCCGCCGCGTTTCGGGGAGGAGCATGTCCCTTGTCTCCGCCCTTTATCCAGCGCTCAAGCCCTGGCTGTTCAAACTCGACGCCGAGCGCGCCCATGAGTGGACGACGCGGCTGATGCGGTTCAGTCATTCGTTAGGCCTGCTGAAGCCGGACGAGCTGCCCGTCAGCACGCCGGTGGAGTGCCTTGGGCTGAAGTTTCCGAATGCGCTCGGCCTGGCCGCCGGCATGGACAAGTCCGCCTCGGCCGTGGATGCGTGGGCGGCGCTTGGGTTCGGGTTTGTCGAGGTGGGCACGCTGACGCCGAGGCCGCAGCCTGGCAATCCGAAGCCGCGGCTGTTCAGGCTGCCGGAGCACCAGGCGCTGATCAACCGGATGGGTTTCAACAACCCGGGCATCCATTCGGCGGTGGAGCGCCTGAAGCGCCGCCGCACAAGCGCGGTGGTGGGCGTGAACATCGGCAAGAACTTCGACACGCCTAACGAAAAAGCCGTCGATGACTATTTGTACTGCCTCAAGGCCGCGTATCCGGTGGCGGACTACATCGCGGTCAACATCTCGTCGCCCAACACCAAGGGCCTGAGGGATCTTCAGGCGGAGGAAAGCATTCGTCAGCTGCTGGACTCGTTGAAGACGGAGCAGTCGGCACAGGAAAAGGCGCATGGCCGCAAGGTGCCGGTGCTGGTGAAGATCGCCCCGGACCTGGAGGGGC
The DNA here is from genome assembly GCA_019186985.1 of Prosthecobacter sp. GTDB lineage: Bacteria > Verrucomicrobiota > Verrucomicrobiia > Verrucomicrobiales > Verrucomicrobiaceae > Prosthecobacter. The sequence goes on from JABARQ010000048.1 coordinate 12,367, forward strand.
AGCAGATCGAGGCCCTGGCGCGGGTTTTCAATGAACTGGCGGTCGATGGCGTGATCGCCACGAACACCACGATCAGCCGCGAGGCCGTGGCCGGGCATCCGCTTGCCGCCGAGGCGGGAGGTCTCAGCGGCGCGCCGGTTCGTGAGCGATCAACGCAGGTCATCCAGGCCTTCCGCACGCTGCTGGCGCCAGCCATTCCCGTGGTGGGCGTGGGCGGCATTTTGAGCGGTGGGGACGCCGTGGAGAAGCTGCGCGCCGGCGCCTCCCTGGTGCAGGTTTACTCGGGGCTGGTTTATCGAGGGCCGGGCCTGATCGCCGACGTACTGCACGCGGTCAGGAAAGCTTCCTCTTGAAGTCCTCATAACCAAACCGGCGCACCACCTTCAGCTGGCCTGTTTCGGGATTGTAGAGGTCGATGTCAGGATGCATCACGCCGTTGAAGGTCGTGGTCTTGACCATGGTGTAATGCGCCATGTCGGTGAACACGAGCTTCTGTCCGATTTCAAGCGGGGCGGGGAAGCTGTATTCATTGATGATGTCGCCGGCAAGGCAGGTCATGCCGCCGAGGCGGAAGGTGTGAGGGAATTCGCCGGGCAGGCCGGAGCCGATGATGTGCGGGCGATAGGGCATCTCCAGCGTGTCCGGCATGTGGGCGGTGGCGGAGGTGTCGAGGATGGCCGTCGGCATGTCGTCGGTCGGCACGATGTCCATGACGCTGGCGACGAGGTAGCCGGTGTTCAGCGCGACGGCCTCGCCGGGTTCCAGATAAACCTCCTTGCCCCAGCGCTCCTTGAAGCTGCGGATGACGCGGACCAGGCGTTCGACATCATAGTCGTTGCGGGTGATGTGATGGCCGCCGCCCATGTTGACCCAGGAGACCTGGGAGAGAAGCTTTGGAAAGCGCTTTTCGACGGCGGCAAGCGTGCGTTCCAGGACATCGCTGTCCTGTTCGCAGAGGGCATGGAAATGCAGGCCCTCCAGGCCGTCGAGGTTTTCATGCTCCAGCGTGTCCGCACGCGTGCCGAGGCGGCAGCTGGGAGAGCAGGGATCGTAGAGGCTGACCTCGACCTCGCTGTGCTGCGGATTGACGCGAAGGCCGGGGCTGGGGGAGTGCCTGCCCGCCGCGCGTGCCGCATCCAGAAGAGGCCGCCATTTTTTCCACTGGGCGGGCGAGTTGAAGCTGATGTGATGGGCGATGGGGATGAGCTGCTCCATCTCGTCCTGCTTGAAGGCGGGAGCGTAGACGTGCAGCTCCTTGCGGAATTCCTCGTGGGCCAGAAGTGCCTCGTGAAGGCCGCTGGAGCAGCAGCCATGAAGGTATTCACGCACCAGGTCAAAGGTGCTGAACATCGAGAAGCCCTTGAGGGCGAGCAGGATCTTCGCGCCGGACTCCTGCTGGACGCGGGCCAGCTTCTCCAGGTTCTTTTTCAGCAGGCCGCGATCGACGACGTACGCGGGTGTTTCGACGGCGTTGACATCAAACGCTGGAGCGGGCTGCTCGTAGACATGCGGAGGGGTGGGGGCCATGCCCGCAGGGCGATAGCGAGATGCGTTCCTCCCGCCAGCGACAATCCAGAAAACTCCGTGTCGTGAGGCCCAGGCTCAGCGCAGGATTGGGTTGATCAGGAAGCCGGAGAACTGGCTTCCTTGTTCGGCCTGCCTGATGGTGGAAGCCGTAGCTTCCTTTTTAGCTGACTGGCGGGCGAGTTGAAGCTGCTGCTGCCACTGGCGCTGACGGGCGCGGCTGAGGCGGCGGTCCATGCCGCGGAGCAGATGAACGAAGCCCACGAGCAAGGCTGAGTTGACGACGCTGGCCGAGAGAAGCATCAGGCCGGTGGAGAGTTTTTGGAAGACAACGGGATGCCACTCACTGATCACATTCGAGGCATGGCTGGTGAAGGATTGACTGCCGGAACTATGGGCCGAGGCCATGTCGAGGGCGAGAAGGCAGCCGCCACAAACAAAGATCATGGCAAGACTAAGAACCGCATAGTCAATCCACTGAATGCGGGAACGGCGAGGCGAAATTCGAGAGACTTCCTCCAGGAAATAGAACTGTGAACAATTCATGGCGGTTATGGGAGTGGTTGTAGTCTTTCTAACGTTAGAGTCAAAGTTGATATTTAGAATATCTGAAACTTTTTGTGTGTTATTATGAACAGTATTCAACAGGTTGTGTTTGCCCAGGAGATGGCCAAAAAGCAGGGGTTTGAAGATGGGTTTTGGCCGCTGCCTTGATCCTCGTTTTTGAGAAAACACGAAAATGAACCGCAGGCGGCAGCTTTTAGGTAAAAGACCGGGTGTTCAGATTTTGTGCGCCAGGCCTGTCAAAAATTGAGACCGTGGCAGGAACTGTTTCGGAGGATTTCGAGATGTGGGGTTGCGTCGCGAATGGATGTCGCCAATCTCAAAAGCCCATTCCGATGCCTCACGCCCTGCTCATCAAATTTCCTGGAACCAACTGTGATGTTGAAACCTCCCGTGCGCTTGAAGAGGCCGGGTTCACGACGGAGGTGCTGCCGGTGTCCCAGCTGGATGCGACGACATTGCAGGGTGTGAACCTGGTGGTGTTCTCCGGCGGCTTCAGCTATGGCGACTATGTGATGAGCGGGCGCATGGCGAAGCTTGTGACGAATCATAAGTTAGGCGATGAATTGAAGAAGTTTGTGGACGCGGGCGGCTATGTGCTGGGCATCTGCAACGGCTTCCAGATCCTGACGCAGCTGGAGCTGCTGCCGAAGGGAAGCCTGATCCACAACACGAGCGGACGCTTCATCTGCCGCTGGGTGCCGCTGAAGAAGAACAGCCCGACCAGCCCCTACCTGAAGCTGCTGCCGGAGAACTTTGAACTTCCGGTGGCACATGCGGAAGGAAGGTTTGTCGGCGAGCAGGGTGATGCGGAAAAGTATGTCAAGGACGGCCACGGTGCGCTGTTGTATGGAACGAACTTCAACGGATCGAGCGCCGCGATCGCGGGCCTGCAGGATGACACGGGGCGGGTCTTCGGCCTGATGCCGCATCCGGAGAGGTTTGTCGGTCGCGACACGCATTATGATCCGGACTGGAACGGCGCGGAGAAGGGCTGGGGCTACTATCTGTTCAAGGGTGTGGCCGATGCGCTGGCAGCTTGATCAGGTGGTGTTGCTGATGCCGGATTGCGATCAATGGTATCGCGAGACTCTATTTTCGTTTTTAACGAAGTGGAGGATTACAAGCGCGTGCCGCGCCTCCACCTGCTTTTGTTTCCCTGTTTTCTGCTGATTTCACCCAAGCTCCTGAGGGCAGGTGAAGCCGTTGTGGCACCCGTCATCACACCGGGGCCGGATCTTCTGCAGTTCACGTTCCAGGCCCGGGTGCGGGGCGAGTGGCGGGAGAATGTCTACGATTTTAACGACTCGAACGATGCCGTTACGGATGATGCATGGCTGCTGCATCGCATCCGGCTGGGGCTGGAGTGGCAGCCAGCTTCATGGATGCATTTCACGGTGCAGGGGCAGGATGTGCGGGAGTCGTTCTCCGACCGGGCTGACGTGCCGCTGCAGCAGGGTGCGGAAGGTGATGATGCCTTTGACCTGAGGCTGGCATCCCTGGAGCTTGGTGATTCGAAGCATCTGTCGGTGAAGCTCGGGCGTCAGGTGCTTTCGTATGGTGATGAGCGCCTGGTGGGCCCGCTGGAGTGGCTGAACTTCAGCCGGACCTTTGATGCCGTGAAGCTGCACTATCAGGAGAAGGACTGGTGGGTGGATGGTTTTGCCTCCAGCGTGGTGAGGCTGCACGAATCGAAGTTCAACAACTCGGACTGGACGGACACGCAGAACGGCCGCCGGCAGCTCTTCAGCGGGCTGTATTTCAGCAGCACGATGCTGCCGGTGCAGGCAACAGACCTTTATGCACTGCATCTGCATGAGGAGTCGCAGACGGGATCGACGGACTTCATCACGCTGGGAACAAGGATGAAGGGGGATCCTCTGAAGCTGGACGGGTGGGATTACACGCTGGAGCTTGCCGGCCAAGCCGGGCAGGTGCGTGGCGAGGACCTGAGGGCTTATGCCTGGCATCTTGAAGGCGGCTACAACTGGCTGGACTCGGGCTGGAAGCCGCGTCTGGCGCTGGAGTACAGCCATGGCAGCGGCGACGGCAATGCCGCAGACGGACAGGTGGGAACGTTTCAAAACCTGTTTCCGACCAATCATCCGCCCTATGGATTCATGGACACCATGTCCTGGCAGAACATGCACAACCTGGTCCTGAGGCTTGCGGCACAGCCTCATGCCCGGGTGAAGGCCACGCTGGACCTGCACGGCTTCTGGCTGTCTGACACTGCCGACGCCTGGTATCGTGCCAACGGCACCACCCGGGTTCGGAACGTGACGCCCGGGGCCGGAAGTCACGCCGGGACGGAGCTGGATTTCATGCTGAACGCCAGGCTGAACCAACATCTCGACCTGCTTGCGGGCTACAGCCACTTCTTCGCAGGTTCCTACCTGGATGACACCGGCGCCGGTGACGACGCCGACTTTGCCTACCTGATGCTGACCCTGAACTACTGACTATCGAGGCGCTCCATCCTCCTCCCTTTCCATCAAACCCTGACATATCCTCGCCATGACCAACCTCCAGCTTGCCATCCAGTTCTTCCTTCAGCTTGGGATCATCCTTGTCTTCTGCCGCATCGTGGGAGCCATCGCGGCCCGTTTTGGCCAGCCGCAGGTGGTGGCGGAGATGATCGCCGGCGTGTGTCTTGGGCCTTCGTTGCTCGGTTTGTTCTGGCCGGAGGCGGGGGAGGCCCTGTTTCCAAAGGAGTCGATGAAAGTGCTGTTCCCGGTGTCCCAGCTGGGGCTGGCGCTTTACATGTTCATCGTGGGGCTGGAGTTCCGGGTGGACATTGTGCGCAAGCGTTTTGGCTCCTCGGTGGCGGTGAGCCTGGCCGGGATGGCGGCTCCGTTTTTGCTGGGGGCCGGGCTGGGCTGGATTTTCCATGAGCATACCAGCCTGTTTCCAGAGAAGACCTCGCTGCAAAACGCCATGATCTTCATGGGGGCGTCCATGTGCATCACGGCCTTCCCGATGCTGGCGCGCATCATTCATTTCAAGGGGCTTGCGGGCACGACGATGGGCACGGTCGCGATTGGCGCGGGTGCGATTGATGATGCGGCGGCCTGGGGAATGCTGGCGGTGGTGCTGGCCAGCTTCAACGGCGACTTCTCCCATGCGGTGCTGAGCATTGGCGGCGGCATGGGTTATGTGGCGCTCGCCCACCTGGTGATCCGTCCGGTCCTGGCGCGTTATGCGGCGGGCATCGAGAGGCGCGGCAAGCTGAGCGACGGCGAATATGCGATGTTCCTGGCCCTGATGTGCCTGGGATCGTGGTGGACGGATTACATCGAGCTCCACGCAGTCTTTGGCGCCTTTGTGATGGGCAGCGCCATGCCACGAGGCGTGGTGAACAAGACCTTGATCGAGCGCACCCAGCCGCTCGCCGTGGCCCTGATCCTGCCGCTGTTCTTCACTTATTCGGGCCTGAACACGCGGCTTGGCCTGCTGAACAGCGGGCATCTCTGGCTGCTTTGCGGCGCCGTCCTTGCCGCGGCCATCCTGGGCAAGGGAGTGGCCTGCTGGGCGGCGGCGCGTGCCTCAGGCATCTCCAACAAGGAGGCGATGGGCATCGGCGTGCTGATGAACGCCCGCGGACTGATGGAGCTGATCATCATCAACATCGGCCTTCAGCGCGGCATCATCTCCGCGGAGATCTTCGCCATGCTGGCGATCATGGCGGTGATCACGACGCTGATGGCCAGCCCGATCTTTGAGCGGCTGGTGGGCACCGGCACCTTCAAGGGTGAGCCGGAGCCTGGTACGGAGATTTGACGAGCCGCCGCCGGGGTCAGAACTGGAGGAGGTCCGTGTGAAGGTCCTCCTCCGTGCTGCCTGGCAGGGATTGGACGCTTCTGGCGCCGGAATTCCTGGAGGCCAGCATGTTGATCAGGCTGCGGTGGCTCCAAACCTCGCCTTCATCGCGGTCGGAATTGTCGTAGACGAGGAAGGCCCCGTCATCAGGCTTGCCGGGGAAGGGCATGCCCCAGGCGGGACGTTCGGCGAAGATTTCGTCCAGTTCGGCCTCGTTCCAGTCTCCCTGGGAGTGGCCAGGAGTCATCCACACCGTGATGATGGAACCAATGCAGTCACGGAGGTCGGCATTGCCACCATCAAGGAAGACGCAGGCCGGAGAGGAGCGTTCGATGATGCGTTGAAAGCGTTCGAGGGTGATGGTCGGGGGCAGGAAGGAAACCGTGGCCCCGGCATGGGTGACGGCCAGCGCAATCGTTTGAGCATCAGGATGATCCACCGAAAGGGCGATGAGGACAATGCTGCCGGCTTCAACACCGTTGCGTTGCAGCCAGGTGCTGGCGCGGAGGACACGTTCCCAGACCTTTTCAACGGTGGTGACCCGGCCCTGATAGAGGCAGGGGCGTTCGGGCCTTTTTTCAGCAATGCGCTTTAAACCTTCGGTCAGGTAGGAAGGGCGGGCGTTGGCTTCGCCAGGAAGGACAAAATAGGAGCTGGAGTAGGTGGGCGAGATCACTGATATACTATAATTACAATAAAATGACAAAACAAACGAATCTTTGACAAAAGATAATTACCGTAAATTCAGACATCCGTTACGCAGATCGTTGAAAAAAATCAGCCGTGAGAGGCTAATGCAGCAGCAGGCCTCCTGAACGGGCTGCGTTTTGTCATTTCTGGCTGGGAATGAGCGGCTTAAATCAGGTCTGCCATGGTTCCCCGGGTGACTCCGAGCTGGGACTGGGCCTTCAGGTCGCGCCAGATGTCCTCACCTTTGCGTGAACCACGAAGCAGGGCTTGATAGGTCTGAAGGATTTTTTTGGATTCCTGGAGGTCCTGTTCGAGCAGCTCGACCCGGTAGTGCGCGAGGCCAGCCTGCCTGAGGCCGACGAAAAACTGGGCACCGGTCTGTGGCACTGCATTAAACAAGGTGTTCCGGCAGCCGACATCGGCCTTGAGCGGGTGTTCCATGCCGACACGGTCACGAAGGCGGACCTTGTGATTTTCGCAGGGACGTCCGCAGTTGGTGAAGTCCGTGCCTTCGGAAAGAAAGGCGGCAAAGGCGCAGTGCTCCATGTGAAACATGGGCATGTGCTGGTGCAGGGTGATTTCAAACCAGGAGGGCGGGGCGGCGGCGAGGAGGTCGAGAACCTGCTCGATGTTCAGGTCGTAGCTGATGGTCAGCCGCTGCAGTCCTGTCTGCCTGAGAAATTCCGCCGTCAGGGGGTTGGCGACATTGAGGGAGAAATCGCCGGTGACCGGAATGCCGGCGTCACGGAAGTAGGCGATGGCACCCAGGTTGCGGATCAGGACGCCATGGGGTTCCGCGCGTTCGATGAGCTTGAAGAAGCCGGCCTCGCCTGATTTTTGGATGCGTGGCGTAGCCAGCCAGGCTTCGGAGCCGCCGTGTTCACGAATGCGTTTCACGGCATCGGGATACTGGCGGATGTCTTCGAAATCGACGTAGATCTGGCGGATGCCGGACTCCAGGGCGGCTTCGATCTGAGGAAAGCTTCGGCAGAGGGTGAGCAGTCCCGGAGAGGTCCCAGCCGGTGCAACCCCGGCCTTGGCGGGCAGCAGGTCGCGATAGCTTTGGGCGGCTGGTGCAGGCCTAGGTGGAGGCCCGGCCTGTTGTCGGCTGGCGCAGGCTTCCACCAGGGCGCGGCGCATGCGGTTGAGTTCGCTGACGGGCAGGATCACCTCACCTGCGAGCCGAGATTCGACATCACCCAGTTCGAACCCGGTTCCACCCAGCCTGCCGAGCTGTTCCTTCAAGCCCTCCAGGGACAGCGGCCTTTGACGTGCTGTTTCCAGGGGCATGCTGGAGGTGACCTGGATTTCCTGGTTGCCCTTGAGGGAGATGACGAGGGGTTCGCCGGACCTGCCTGAAACTTGAAGGTCAAGCCGCTGCTTTTTGCGCAGGGGGATCTCACCCTGGAAGGTCTGGCGCAGCTTGTTGTCGAGCACCTGGTCGCCGGTTTTGAAGACCCTCATGCCGGGCCGGATCAGGTCCAGGCGCAGCCGTCCACGCTGGAAGTCCAGCCAGCGTCCGCGGATGCCGTAGATGCGGCCGCCCTGTTCATCGTTGGTGTCAGCCAGGTTTTCAAAGACGACGCCGTCACCGTTTTTGAGGTGAGCCGGCACGGTTTCGAGCTGGATGCTGTCGCGATCCACGGCGCTGACCGTGCCGACGTAGTAGCCGCGTTTTTTGCCATACATGGCGCCGACCAGCTTCTGGTGGTTGACCCCGTGCATCCAGCCGGAGAAGAGGCCGCGGGAGAAGGTCATCTCCAGCTCGTAGCGGTCGTCCTCGGTGATGAGCTGGGACAGATCCTGGTCGGCGAGGGCGGCGTCGATGGCCTTGCGATAGACGCGGGTGACGGCGGCGACGTACTCGGGGGTTTTGAGCCGGCCTTCGATCTTGAAGCTGCGGATGCCGAGCTCGATGAGGCGGGGGATTTCGCTGACGGCGGCCAGATCCTGCGGGCTGAGAAGGTAACGTTTGTCGCCCAGGTCACGCAGTTCGCCATCCACGATCATCTCATAAGGCATGCGGCAGGCCTGGGCGCATTCGCCGCGGTTGGCGCTGCGGCGGCCGAGGGATTCGCTGGTCAGGCACTGGCCGCTGTAGGCCACGCAGAGGGCGCCATGGACGAAGACTTCCAGGGGAAGCTGCGGGTGGTCGGCGGCCTTGAAGCGTTCGAGCTCGCGCAGGCTGAGTTCACGGGCGAGAACGGCCTGGTCGATGCCGAGGGTCTGCGCAAGATCGAGACCTTCGGGCGACGTGATGGTCATCTGCGTGCTGGCATGGAGCCGCAGGCCGGGGGTGAGGCTTTTGACCAGGCGGGCCAGGCCGAGGTCCTGGACGATGACGGCGTCAACGCCCGCCGATTCGAGCGTGCGGAGCTGGCGTTCGGCATCGGCGAGTTCGCCGGTGAAGATGAGCACGTTGAAGGTGCAGTAGCCCTTGACGCCGTGGGCGTGCAGGAAGCGCATCAGCTCCGGCAGGTCCTCCTCCGTGAAGTTGTCGGCGCGCATGCGCGCGTTGAAGCGGGGCAGGCCGAAGAAGATGGCGTCGGCCCCGTTGGCGACGGCCGCGCGCGCGCAGTCCCAGTTTCCGGCGGGGGAAAGGAGCTCGGGGAGGTGAGGCGGACGTGGCATGAGACGAAGGCCGGCGCGGCGGACAAGCCGGGCGGGTCAGGCCTTTTCGATGGAGCGGCGCTTGTAGAGGAACTCGAACATGTTGCCCTCGTGCGGCTGGTCCCAGCTGATCTTCATGGTGCTGATGGGGCCGAGGTTGAGGCGGTCGATGGTCGGGCACTCCAGGAGCTGTTCGGTGAAGGCCGGGTCCTCGGTGATGGCGGTGACGATGAGGGAATAACCGATTTTGCCGAGAACTTCTGCCTGGGGCACCTCGACGACGCTGGCGTAGGGGCAGAGGAACTCGCGGTTGGCGAGCGGGTGCTCCCAGGAGTCGCAGCGGATGATGGTGGGGCGGAGGAAGACGCCGCCCTGGAACTCGACCTTGCGGGGGCCGTTGCGATACTTTGCGGTGACGTCCTCGGCGCCCGGCGTCTTGAGGTCGGCGTCGATGGCGCCGTCGATGTACTCGGCCATCTTCGGGTTGGCGAAGCCGGAGAGGCGGGCGTTTTCGTCATCGGAGGGCAGGGGCTCGACGGGGCCGAGGCGCTGGGCGATGGCGTCGGCGATCTCCCTGCCATGTTTGGGCACGAGGACGGCGCTGGCGTTGATGCAGGAGCGGCCGCCGTTGTCGCTGATGGAGCTGACGATGACGTCGATGTAGTCCTTCCAGTTTTCGATCTTGTCCTCGCCGATGATGATCTTGCTCCAGCCCGGGCCGTGGACCTGCACGCGGGGGTTGTTTTCGTACATCTTGGCGATGTTGACGTCACCAAAGACGAGGCTGCGGCCGCAGAGCTTGACGACTTCGCCGCTGCCTTCGTGGTCGGTGGGGTAGAAGCCGAAGGCCTCGGCGGGTGCGCCGGCGGCGATGAATGCCTGGATGAGGCGGAAGGGGGTCCAGGGTTCGTCGCGGCCGGGCTTGATGACGACGGGGGTTTTGAGGGCGATGGAGGGGAGCCAGAGGGAGTTCACCGCCGGGCTGTTGCTGGGCATGACGAGACCGAGGGCGTTGGCGGTGGGGAAGTAGGCGACGGGGCAGCCGGCCTGGGTGCCGAAGCCGTTGTCGATGACGCTCATGTCAAGGCCGCGGGAGAGGCCGTTGAGGACGGTCTTCATGTTCGTCATGGCGAAGTGGATCTTGGCCATGTTGCGTTTCACCATGATGTGGGGGAGCCCGGAGGTGCGGGAGAGGGTGGCGATGTATTCCTGAGGGCTCTGGGTGTGGCCCTTGTCGCCGAGGGGCAGGGTGCCGTTCAGGAAGAGCTCGCCCGCCTTGGCGGTGATTTCGATGAGCTGTTCGACGGTGAACTTCTTGAGGCTGGCGCGGGCTTCGCCGATGCGGGCGAGGTCCTTGCGGACGATGCCGGCGTTGACCTGGCTGACCTCGGCGCAGACTTCGCCGGTCTTGTGGTCCTTGACCTGGACCTTGTCGAGGGACTCGTAGGGGCGGCCTTTGCGGAGGGCGGGAAGATGGGGGACGGACATGAGGATGGGGGCTGGGGGAATGGAGATAACAGACGGAAGGTTACGCAACTATCAGCCCATTGGGTTCATGAGGATGCCGATGGAGTCGATGGAGATGGAGACTTCGTCGCCGGACCGGAGGGTGAACTCGTCCGCAGGCACGATGCCGGTGCCGGTCATGAGCAGGGCGCCGGCGGGGAAGGTGTTGTCGCGGAAGAGGAAGCCGGCGAGCTCTGCGGGGCTGCGCTTGAGCTGGGACAGGGTGGTTTCACCGCTGAAGGCGATGACTCCCGCCCGGCGGATGCCGAGGGCGATTTTTGTCTCCGGGGGCAGAGGTTCACGGGTGATGTAAAGGCAGGGGCCGACGGCGGCGCAGAGCTTGAAGCACTTGGCCTGCGGCAGGTAGAGGGGGTTTTCGCCCTCGATGTCGCGGCAGGAAAGGTCGTTGCCGACGGTATAACCGATGATTTCACCGGCCTGGTTGATGACGAGGGTGAGTTCGGGCTCGGGCACCATCCATTTGGAATCGGCGCGCAGGTGCATGGCCTGGCCCGGGTGGGCGACCCTCTGGGGGGTGGCCTTGAAGAAGATTTCGGGGCGCTCGGCAGAGTAGACCCGGTCGTAGAAGCTGCCGCCGCCGGCGTCCTTGGACTCCTCCATGCGGGCGGTGCGGCTGCGGAAATAGGTCACCCCGGCGGCCCAGACCTCCTGGGAGCCGATGGGTGCGAGGATGGTTTCAGGAGCCGGGGCCGGGCAGGGCTGGCCCTGGGCGGCCGTCTGGGCCAGGTGACCATGCAGGTCGGCATGCATGATGAGGCCGTCCCAGTCCTGGCCGGTGAGGGCAAACCAGGAGCCGTTGGCATGGAGAAAGTTGCCTGAGGAAGTGCGGTAAAGGTGCATGGAGGGCGCGAGGGTAGCGGTGGAGGGCGGGGTGTCAAACCACGCCATGGCGCGGTTTTTTTCGTTCAGGGAACTCCGCAGGCCTGTCGAATCTATGGAAAGCCCCGCTTGAATCGTTCCGTTGATCAACTAACCATCCCCCAACCCCATGAACATTCCCCACATCATCGCCGGAATCGGACCGCTTGGCACGCCTGAGCTGGTCATCATCGCCATCCTGGTGCTCATTTTGTTCGGCGCCAAGAAGCTTCCCACCTTTGCCCGCAGCCTGGGCAAGAGCATGGGTGAGTTCAAGAAGGCTCGTGACGAGTTTGAGCGTGAGCTTCACTCCGCCCAGGACGAGGTGGAGCGCCCGACGATTCCCCAGACCGTTGAAAAACGTCAGCCGGTCAATTCATCCCAGGACGTCTGAACGGGTCATCGGATGGAACAACGGACCACAGCGAGGCGGGCCTGGGTGCCCGCCTTTTTTTTCATCCTGATCCTGGGGCAGGTTCATGGGCGGGACAGTGAGGCCGGCAGCTTCACGTTCTGCGCCTACAACGTGCGGAACTGGCTGAAGATGGAGCGGTTTGAAAGGGGGCGGCGGAAGGAGGCTGCGGGCAAGCCGGAGGAGGAGAAGCGGCGGGTGATCGGGACCTTGGTGGAGATCCGGCCGGATGTCCTTGGCCTGTGCGAAGTGGGCGATGACCAGGATGTGGCTGAAATCCGGGCGCGTCTGAAGGAGGCGGGGCTGGATCTTGCCCATCTGGAAGCCTGTCGTGGAGGTGATGCGACACGCCGTCTGGTGCTGCTGTCCCGGTTCCCCATCGTGGCAAGGTCCTCCCGGACCGACCTGAGGTATCGCATTGGAGGAATGACCCTTCCGATGCAGCGCGGGATTCTGGATGCAACGGTGGAGGTGGAGGCCGGCTTCAAGGTCCGTTTCCTGGGCGTTCATCTGAAGTCCATGCGCGAGGTTCCCGAGGCGGACCAGGCGCTCATGCGGAAAAATGAGGCCCGCCTGCTGAGGGAGCACATGGATTCCATCCTGGCGGCTGACTTGAAGGTGAAGCTGCTCTGCTACGGCGACTTCAACGAACATCGCAACGGGACCGCCATCGCCACGGTCATGGGGGGCAGGTCATCGCCTGCCTTCATGGCGGAGGTGCCGCTGGCGGACAAACATGGGCAGTGCTGGACGCATTTCTGGGATGCGGCCGACACCTATTCGAGGCTGGACTATGTCTTTTGCAGCCGCAGCCTGCGTCCGCTGGTCGACACGCGGCGCTCTCGCATCCATCAGGACGCCGAATTTGACAAGGCGAGCGATCACAGGCCGGTCGTGGTCACGCTCCGGATCCAGCGATAAACCAGGCATTCAGACAACGGTGCCCCTGGCGCCAGATTTTTTCTTTCGCGGGCGGCTGTCTGAGCCAGGGATGCCCTCGTCCTGAAGGATGGTGTCCTGGGGCAGGGGGGCGGCTTCCCTTTCCACTTTGGGTTCAGCCTCGCTGTAAGGGCTCTCCTGCTGGTAAAGCTTCAGGCGTGTTTCGAACTCTTTCTGGAGCGTCGCACGCTCCTCGGCGGAGACCTCCTTGTCGTCGGCGAGGAGTGCCAGCGAGCGTTTCTGCCAGAGGACCGCTTCAAGAAACTCCCCGTTGCGGGCCAGGCAGGCGGCCTTGGTGTCGAGCATTTCATAGCGCTGCTCCTCTCCTGCTTCATCCATGATGCGGAGGGCGCGGGTCGCGTGCAGCACGGCCTGCTCGCCATTTTGAAGGGATTCGTCGGGGCAGGTGGCAAGAAACCAGGCCAGGTTGTTGGCGGCCCAGGGATCCTCGCTTTTGGCGGCCCGCTGATACCAGGCGCCGGCGCGTCGGTAATCCAGGGGGACGCCGTTGCCGGTGTAATAGAGGTTGGCCAGGCGGCTCATGGCCTGGACGAAGTCCTGCTGGGCGGCACGAAGGTAGAGCAGGGCGGCCTTGGAGGGGTTGAGGGGGGCGCCGACGCCTCGTTCATACTTGGAGGCGAGGGCTGTCTGCGCCTGCGGGTGGTTTTGTTCGGCGGCCTTTTCGAGCCATTCGGTGGCCTTGACGGGGTCCGTCTTCACCCCCCTGCCAAGATCGTAGGCCATGGCCACGGAGAACTGGGCGGGGGCGAAGCCGTTTTCAGCGGCCTTGCGATACCATTCAACCGCGCTGGCCTCGTTCTTCTTCACGCCGACGCCGTCCTCATAAAGGGAGCCCATGACGAACTGGGCGCGAAGATGCTTTTGGTTGGCGGCCTTCTCCATCCACTCCCGCCCCCTGGCCTCGTCCTTCTTGACGCCCTCCCCGGTCAGCAGGCGCAGGCCGAGCTCAAACTGGGCGTCGGCATCGCCCTTGGCGGCCCAGGCTTCCAGATCGTCCCCGGCAGCCCGTCTTCCGGGGGCTTGTGCCGGGCAGACCTGTATCATTGTAAGGATGAGCAGGAGGAGGGTCAGTGCACGCATGGGATGAAGTGGATTACGTTTGGAAACGCCGGACTCAGACGGCGAAGTCGGAACCTGGGCTCAAAAAATGCGCGGCTAGCGGGTCCAGCGCGCGCCATCGGCCAGGGCCACCGCCCAGTTCCGCAGATGCATGAACGAATAATCGGTTTTTCCAATGGCTCCGATCATCGGCACCCCGGTGCTTTTCCGCCAGGCCCTGCTCATGCTTTCGCCGGTGTGGCAGCCCCAGCTCTGGCAGTAGGCCCTGCGGGTGAAGGCGCCGCGGTTCAGGCGGTGGAGGTCGGCTTCATGCAGCCATGCCGTCGAGGCGGCGTAGACGTCGCTGCTGTAGTCGAAGAGGAAGCAGTGCTTGTTGGAGTGGCCGAAGTATTCGAAGCCGCTGATCTTGATGCTTCTGCGGGAGACCGCGCCGCCCCCCTGGTTGATGTAGTTGATCACGTCGTCACCGGTCCGGAACCACACGAGGTTCACCCTGTAGGTGTCGCGGACGGATTCGCAGTGGGCGGTGAGAGGATCATGATCCTCGGCCGCACGGCGCAGGTAAGCGTCACGATAGACCAGCCAGGTGATGACCGTCCCCCGGGGCTGGGTCTTCTGAAGCTCCTGCATGCGGACGCGTGCCGTGCGCACGAAGTTCCCCCACCAGCGGTCATGCTGCATGTTGGAGACGCGCAGGTCCTCCCACTTCCGCAGGGCGGGCCCTCCCGAACAAATGATGTATTCGGTGGTCTGGGCATGGATGCCGGAGGTGATGCCGGCCAGGCAGAGTGTCAGCAGGCTGATAAGGAGGCGATGGCTCATGACGGGGCTGGTGGGGAGCAGCGGGCGTGCCGGTGGCGGAGGTCAGTCCAGCGGGGTCAGCCTGAGGTTTTTAAACTGCACCTTCATCGGCGGCCCCTGGTGGATCTGGAGGGCGAGCACGCCTTCCTTCGGCGCGTTGGCGCCGTCCTCGTCGGTGACGTCAATGGTCTGCAGGCCGTTGATGAAATGCTGAACATGATTGCCCCTGGCGATGATCTTGTAGTCGTTCCAGTCCTCCTTCTTGATGGAGGCCTGGATGGCGTTGCTGTCACCAACGGTGCCGGCCTTTTCGACCGTGGGCTTCTTTGGATCTGCGCCGGGCCTGATCACGTTTTTTTCGCCGCGCAGGGCAAGGATTCCACGGCCGCGCTCCTCGTAGAGGATGCCGCTGTACTTGTCGCCGGCCTCGAAGTCGGCCTGGTAGCCGCTGATGATCGGGCCGAACTCTCCGGGCGGAAGGGCCTTGCTGCGGTACTGGACGCCGGAGTTTCCTTTTTCAATGCGGTACTGGAAGGTGAGTTCGAAGTCGCCGACCATTCCGCCCTTCCAGACCAGGAAGGTGTTGTGCTTGAGAATGCCCTTGGCGGGGTCGGCGGGGTCAGGAGGGGTGATGCCGGTGATGGCACCATCCTGGACGCTCCAGAGGTCGGGGTTGCCCTCCCATGCGGTGAGGTCGGTGCCGCTGAAGAGGTCGATCGTGGTGCCGCCCGAAGATGAGTCCTGGGTTTTGGAGCAGGAGGACAAAAGGGCGAGGGCCGAGGCGGCCAGGAGGTGCAGGGGTTTCATGGCTGGAATAAGCAGGCCGGTTCTAACGCCTGCTGCCGGATTTGTCTATCGGTCAGCAATCTCGGCAGCAAAAGGGCGGCTTGAACGTTTCCAGCCAGCGGACGGGCCAACGTCAGGTGATGAGTCACCGCCACATTGCCGACAGTGCTGAGATTGAACGGGTCATGCGGGCATGGCGCCCGCTTGTTCAGCTCTTGTCGGAAGGCGGGGTTGTTTCGGATCCGCTGCTGCCGCCAACGCCGCTGGAGCCGGCTCCGTTGACGCTGTTCTGCGGGTTGTTGATGTTGATGACCGGAGATTCACCGCCGTCGCCTGATTCACCGGATTCTCCACCGCCGCCACTGCCACCGCCATTGCCGTCACCACCGCTGACATCGCCTTCCGTGGTGACTTCGCCGGTTTCTCCATCCACGGTGATTTCCATGGATTCCTCACCCTGGTCGACATCCGAGACGACATCGCCTTCGTCATTGGTGTCGGTGTCAACATTGGTGTCTCCGCTGGAGAAGCTGGTGGTGCCGCTGCCGCTGATGCTGGTGTCGGTGACGACGAAGGCGGGCGGGTTGAAGTCGGGCTCCCAGCGCATCGCCACATAACGTGCCTTGACGGTGGACTTGGCCTTGATCTTGAGGTTTCCGGTGCCCTGGCTGTCTTCTGCCGAGGCCACGGGTTCAGCATTGTCAAAGACGGTGGGGTCAAACGCGAGCCTGCCACGCCAGTCCTCCTTTTCAGGCAGGGTGTCGAAGGCATAGACCAGAAGGCGAACCGGGCGTGGTGAGTGAACGGAGCCGAATTCGGTCAAGGAACGCACCTGGCCGAAGTCATAGACGGCCGTGCGGTATTTTTCGTCGGATTCAGGGAAGGAAAGCGGGCCGGTGCCGGAGGCGGCGCTGCGTGCCGCGTAGGATTCGGGGTTGATGTAGATCAGGCGGCCTCCGCCGATGCCTGAGGCAAAATTGACCATGGGGCCGGAGCCTTTTTCATTCTGGGTGACCTTGTAGTTCCGCTCCGTGTGCGCACCGAGAATCTGAAAGCTGCGGATGGTTCCGCCGCGTGCGAGTTCGAACTCAAGGCGAAGATAGCGCCCCTGGGCGGCGCCGAGGTCCAGGCTGACGAGGCGGTCCGTGGGGGTGAAGACGGTGGTGACGGGATTTTTCCAGGCCTTGCCGTCCGTGCTCATGGCGGCGCTGACCCTGCCGTCGAGGCCGTCGCTGACGAAGGAGGCCTTTTCGACGAAGGACTGCTTCACGAGCTTGATGACGGCTTCGCTTTTGCCGGCTTCAAGGCTGATTGGACGAAGCGGATCGCCCAGGATGAAGCCGCTGGACTGGGCGATTCCCTTGGAGCCTGAAACCGTGGTGCCGGCGGTGACCAGGGACATGTTCACCGGGCGTTTTTCGACTCCGGGAACCCTGCTCCATTTGGCGGCGGCAAACGCGATGGCACCTAGGGTGAGAAGAAGGAATGAAAAGTGGAATTTCATGGCTCTGGGGGGGAGGCCAGATTGTTAGGTGTGGAAATTCAGGAGCGAGCTTCCATCGAAGTTCGAAAATGATCATAGCGACTTGACAATGTAAAGACTTTTTTGGGCGGGTGGCGGAAGGTGGTGGGAACCGCCACACGAGGGGCCGGGAAGGCCGGGATTTCGGTGCGGGCGGCAGGCGGCTGGATGTTTGAAGATCATGCAGATGCGCAAGAAAAAGTGTTCCTGATCGCAGCTCATGGCGGGGCCGGGGCATCGGCGGGGAATGGTGGCCGGGTGGCTGGCCATGGGCGCAGGCCGCCGTTGCCTGCCGTATTTTTTTTTATTATCCAGCAGGCAAGCGGACTTGCTCGACCTGACCCCAGGTCTTTGCTCTCATGGCCATCCTGGCGATGAATGGTGAACTACCTGGCTTTTTCCGGCACCCTGCGGCCCTGCGTGCGGGGATGCTGTTATGCCTGCTGCTGCCCCCCCCCGGCTTGCGGGCGCAGTCATCTGCGGAGTTTGAGAAGTCTTCCCTGGCCTGGAGGACGGCGCTTCATTTCGATCCGGGGTCCGAGAGTTCGCTGCGTTCGCTGGTGGAACTCCATCAAAAGGCGGGGCGGGTGGCGGATCTGACCGGCCTCTATGAACAGCACATCGCCCAGTATCCGGCGGATGAAAACGCGGCGGTGGTTTTTGCCAGGCTGCTGCCGATGGTGGACCGCGGAAGGGCGGGAAGGTTTTTGGAGCAGGCCCTGAAAAGGTTTCCGCGATGTGCGCTGCTGAAATACACCCAGTTTGAGGCCCTGTCCGAGGCGCATGACCCCGGTGCTGCGGCGGTGTTGGACGAGGCGGTGGCCCTGGAGACCCAGGTGCCTTCCAGGCGCTCCCAATGGCTCGAAAAGCTGATCAAGGCCGGCTCAGGTGCTGCCCATGACGATCTTGTCGCCACCCGGATGGCGAGGCTGGCGGGTGAGCGGGCGGTGTCCGGGCAGGAGGCCGTGCTGTGGATTCGGCGCTGTCTGGACGCGGGTTTGAAGCGGTCGGCGGAAGCCCTTGTGAAGGTTGTTCAACTTGAAGGAATGGGGGCTGAGGAGGTGGTGGAGGCGCGTTTTGTGCTGGCGCGCTGCGCCCTGGCCGGTGACAGGAGGGAGGAGGCTGCGGGCCATGCGGCGGCGTTGCGGGATCTGCTGGCACCCGAACACTGGCGATGGCGGGAGGCGCAGGTTCTTTTCTGGCAGTCGGCGGATGAGAAGCAGCGGACGAAGGCTCTGACGGAGCATGAAATGAAGTGGAAGGCGAAGCCCTCGGATGAGGCGTCCGCCCTGACCTATGGTGACATCCTTGTGCTGGCGCAAAGGCGTGAGGAGGCTTTGAAGGTCTGGCAGGAATCACTGGCCTTGCTGCCCGCCTCCAGCGTGCTGGAGGAAAGGGTGACCGACCTGCTGAGGTCCGGGAGGCAGGAGGAGGAACTGCTCGCCTTCATGACCCGGCGGCTGGAGGCGGCCCCCGGCCGTTCCGACCTGCGCCTTCAGAAGGCCCGCCAGCTCCTGCTTCTTGGACGGATGGAGGAGGGCCGACGTGAGCTGGATGTCGCCCTGGCCGGCCAGGATGCCGGCCAGCAGGTTGAGACCCGGCTGCTGACGGTGCGGTGGCTGCGCCAGCAGAACCTTTTTCATGAGGCGGCCGGGCTCCTGGAGAGGGTGATGACGATGGCGCCCCGGAGATGGGATGTCCGCAGGGAGCTGGCGGAACTGTATCTTCTGCTCAGGCGTGAAAAGGAGGTGGGGAAGCTGTTTGAGGTCGAGCTGGCGGAGGAGGTGCCCGTGGAAGTGGTCCTGGATGTGGCGCAGTTCCTGGTTTCGCGGAAGCTCTGGCTTCCTGCGCGGCGGATGCTGGAGACCTGGATCAAGCGGAAGCCTGACGCCTTCGATGCACGGCTGCTGCTGGCGAAGGTCGAGTCGCTTGCGGGCAACGCCTCGTCGGCGGGTCCGGCCCTGCAGGCCTGCCGGCAGCTTTGCGACACCGACGCCCGTTATGCAGCCTGGCTGGCGGCTGCCTGGGAGCATGCGGTGGCGCTTGAGCGGGAGGCGGAGCTTCTTGATGAGGAACGGCTCCGGCTGTGGCCGGCTGAAGGCGCGGCCTGGTCGATGGAAAACCTGCGCAGGCTGGGCATCCTGGCCGAACAAACTTTGCAGAAAGAGCTTCAAGGGGAGGCGGAGGAGCTGCTGCGGGGCGCGCTCGCCGGGAAGGGGCTGCCGGATGCGGTGAAAGGAGAGCTGCGGCAGCTTTTGATCCGGGTGCTCGATCATCCCGGCGCCGCCCCCCAGGTTCTTGAAGAGGAGATCGAGAGGGCTTTGGCGGAGGCGGAACCCGGGCGTGGTGGCGACCTCCAACTGCGGCTTGCCTTGATGTACCGGGATGCACGGCGACTGGACCTTGCAAGGATGGCCTTCGACAGGCTGGTGCCGGGGCAATGCCAGGATGCGGCCTTGATTCAAAAGGCGGTGACCGCAGCACGGGAACTGGGACGGCTGGGGGACGCCGTTCAACTTGCGGAGCGCCTCGTGAGGCTTCAGCCAGTTGAAAAGGCGCACTGGCGGACCTGGACCGGCCTGCTGCTGGAGTTCGGCGACGAAGCCTCGCTGCGGCTTGCCCTGAGGGAAATGGACGCCAGGGCGGCCGAGTGGAGGCTGGACGAGGAAGTCCGGAGCATGCTGCGAAGGCATCTGGCGGCCAGCGCCTGGCGGACCGTGGCGGCGGTCCTGGCGGATGCAACAAAGGATGTCAACGAGGCCCTGCTTTGCCTGACGGATCTTGAGAAGACGGAGGAGCCGCCGGAGACCAGGGGCTGGCTGACATGGGCGCGCGGTCTGCTGGCCCGACGGGCGGGAGATTCGGCCGTCGTGTCGGAGGCTCGCGCTGCCCTGGCAGCAGAGAAACCTTGGATCAGGCTGCCCGATGGTCTTTCGCTTTCGACGGCTGAGGCGGTCCGGATTCTGGAAGCATCCGCCACAGAGTCCACGGGTGAGGCCGGAAAGGCGGAGGGCGGAGGGGATTACACCCGCCCAGGGGCCATTGCCTGGCGGTTTTCAGCGCCGCGTCAGGCCGGTCTTCTGGGCTGGTGCCTGAGTCCCGATGGCAGCCGCGTGCTGGTGCAGGATGCCCACCGCAGGATCCATGCCCTTGACCGTGTCACGGGCAAGCTGCTCTGGCAGACGCGGCTTCAGGCCGGCGCTGCATCGCCTGCATCCATGAAAAACCGGGGTGGGGAGGAACTGCTGCAACCCTTGGAGTGGTGCCTGGATGATGAGCGCATCTGCGTGCTGCATGAGGACGGCCTGTTCTGCCTGGACCTGCATGGTGGCAGCCTGGCCTGGAAGGTGCCTGTTGCCGCCAATCCGGCCCGATCATCGGGAGTGCTGGCACGAAGCGGAGGGCGGATGCTTTGGTGGACCGCCTCCCTCGGCTCTCTGGATGCCCTGGACATGACCTCCGGCAGGCTGCTCTGGAGCCGGAAGATTCCACAACTCGGGCAGAGGCAGCCGATGAATCCAGGCAACCCGGTCTGGCTGATGAGCGGCATCCGGGTGGATGGAAGACGTGTGATGGTCTGGGGTAACGGCACCGCCGTGGTGGATGCGGAGAAGGGGTCGACTTTATGGAAGGCCAGCAGCGCAGATCAGCCGCTGGCCTTCCCGCTCAACCTGGATGCTCCCGCCCTGTCTTCGGTTTCGGCGGGATACCATTCGGCAGGATCTTTGCGCGGTTCCTTTCAGGGGCCGGCCTCACCCGTCATCATGACCAGCGCGCTGGCCGTCCCGAGTTTTGGTTATCC
This sequence comes from Prosthecobacter sp., assembly GCA_019186985.1. GTDB lineage: Bacteria > Verrucomicrobiota > Verrucomicrobiia > Verrucomicrobiales > Verrucomicrobiaceae > Prosthecobacter. Next base: position 33,301 of record JABARQ010000048.1, read on the forward strand.
AGGGATGTTCGGCGGGGCGATGTCGGATCCATGGCTGCTCTGGGGCGGCGATGGAGACCGCTGGCTGCAGGGGGATGGCGTCTGGCTGCTCGGGCAGAACCTGGTGACTGCGCGCTACTCCGTCCTCGGATTCCCCCAGGGAGGCGGCAGGAGAAAGGCGCCGTATTACATGAACTCCGCCGCCGTTGTCGGCACGGCCGGCAGGTCGTTGATCGTGCGGGGGGATCGCGGTCTGGCCCGTGTTCTGCCGGACGGTTCGGTGTCCACGCTGGCGTCGCTTCAGGTGCGTGACAACAGTCCTGCCCGGCATCCGCTGCCAGCCGCCGGCATGGATGGAAATGTGGTGGCGGTGGCTTCCGGTGAAAGCCTGCAGTTTTACGACGGCCTCAGCGGCGGGGTGGTCATGAACCATGACTGGTCGAAGGAGGACTCCGACCTGCTGGCCGGGGCACGGGAAAGCCTGCGTGCCTGGAACAGCCTGCGTCAGAGTTCCCGGGGGCTGGCCTTTTATGACGGCCGCGGCGTGACGCAGATGGTGGACTGGCGCGCGCTGGTCCATGGCGGGGACGTCATCTTCCCCGGCAGCACCAGCGCCCTGTTTTGTTATCGCTGCGGTGAGGCCGGTGCGGCTTCTTCCGACCAGGGCCAGCGGCGGGTGACGAACGACCAGGCCAGGTAGCAAAGCACGCCGACCAGCAGGCTGCCCAGGGCATACCAGCGCTTGTCCTCCGAGGTCCAGAACACCGCCAGCCAGCCGGCTCCAGCGATGATCAAGGGCAGCGGATAGAGCAGCATGCGGTAGGGGCGCGGCATCTCGGGGCGGTTTTTTCTCAGCAGCACCAGGGCGACGATCTGGCCGATGAACTGGATCAGGATGCGCAGCACCACGAGCGTCTCGATGACAAAGCCCAGGCTGAGGAAGCTGCAGGCCGCTGAGAGTGCCGCGAGCAGCAGGAGAGAGCGGTGCGGGAACTGTCCGGTGGGGTGAAGTCTGCCAAACCAGCCGAAAAAGGTGCCGTCCCGGGCCGCGGCATAGGGGATGCGCGAATAGCCCAGGAGCAGGGCGAAGAGGCAGGCCAGCGCCGTCCATAAAAGCATGACGGTGAACACGACCGCCACGGGCCTGCCCCAGGCGCGTTCGAGGCAGATGGAGGCGACATATTTGGCAAACTCCGGCTCGGGCTGTCCCGGCATCGGCGTGAATTCACGCCAGGGCACGATGCCGATGATGGAAAGGTTGATGCCGATGTAGAGCAGGGCCACGACCACAAGGCTGGTCACCACGCTGCGCGGAATGGTCCGGCCCGGGTCGCGCACTTCATCGCCGACATAACAAATGTCGTAGTAACCCAGGTAGTCGTAGATGCCGATGCGCGCGCCTTGAAACAGGCCGAGAAGAAAGCCCCACTCCCAGGTGAAGGCGCCCTTGGGGAAATCGAAGGCGATCCTGGAGTCGAACTTGAGGATGCCGGTGACGATGACCGTGCCGACGGTGAGAATGACACCGGCCCAGATGGCCAGGGTCAGCTTCGCCACATGGCCGATGCGGCGGAAGAGCAGCAGGGTCACCAGTCCGACCACCAGCAGCACCACGGCGGCTCCGCCCGGTGTGCGCAGGTTGTCGGCGGCGATGCCCGGGATGAGGTAGTCGAGATACTGGGCGAAGCCGATGATGCCGGAGCCGACCTCCATCGGTCCGCTGAGGATGAGCTGCCAGATGAAGAGGAAGGACATGAGACGCCCCCACTTTTCCGCGCCAAAGCCGGTGCGCAGCCACTGGTAGGTGCCGCCGCTGGCAGGCATGGCGGCTCCGAGCTCGCTCCACACCAGGGCGTCCGGCAGGGTGATCAGCAGCGCGGCCAGCCAGCCCAGCATCGACTGTGGCCCGCCCAGAGTCGCCATGAGGGCGGGCAGGGTGATGAAGGGGCCCACGCCGATCATGTTCGACATGTTGAGGGCGGTCGCCGACCAGGGGCCGAGGCGGCGTTCGAGATGGCCTTCAGGGAGCAGGGGCTGGGACATGGCAGAGCTTCAATACCGGCTCCGGCGGCCGGTCAATCATCCGAGGCGTCTTTTGCGTTTCCTTCCTCGGCTTTACCGCTAAATCAGAAGCCATGACCCACGCCGAAGCCGCCAGCCGCGCCGCCTTTCTCCGCCAGGAAATCGACAAGCATAACCGGCTTTATTATGTCGAGGCACGGCCGGTGATCAGCGACCGGCAGTTTGATGCGCTGCTCAGGGAGCTGCAGGACATTGAGGCGCGTTTTCCTGACCTGGTCACCCCGGATTCACCGACTCAACGCGTGGGGGGCGCGCCTCTGGAGGGCTTTGTGCAGATCCGGCACACGGTGCCCATGATGAGCCTCGACAACACCTACTCCGAGGAGGAGATGACGGCCTTCTTCGCGCGCCTGCAAAAGGGCCTGGGGCGGGAGAAGATCGACTGCGTGCTTGAGCCAAAGGTTGATGGCGTGGCGATCAGCATCCGCTACGAAAACGGCCTGCTCAAACACGGCGTCACGCGCGGCGACGGCCAGACGGGCGACGATGTGACGAACAACCTCCGAACCATCAAGTCGCTGCCCCTGCGCCTGCCTGCCGACGCCCCCCAGAATTTTGAAGTGCGCGGGGAGGTGTTCATGCCCAAGGCCGGGTTTGCCAGGCTCAACCAGGAGCGTGAGGAGGCCGGGGAGCCCACCTTTGCCAATCCGCGCAACTCCACGGCCGGCACCCTCAAGCTGCTCGATCCCAAAATCGTGGCGAAGCGTCCGCTCGACATTGTCTTCTACGGCCTCGCCGACGCCTCGGACATGCCGGTGGAATCCCAGACGGACGTGCATGCCCTGCTGGACCGCGCCGGCTTGCGCAAGGCCGACCTCATCTGGCACGCCAGCACGGCCGAGGAACTGATCGCGGCGATCCGTGACCTGGATGAAAAACGTCGCAGCCTGCCTTACGAAACCGATGGCGCGGTGATCAAGGTCAACAGCTTCGCCGACCAGCGCGAGCTTGGCTTCACCAGCAAGGCACCGCGCTGGGCCATCGCCTACAAGTATCAGCCGGAACAGGCGGAGACGCGCCTGCTGGCCGTTGACATCCAGGTCGGCCGCACCGGCGCACTGACACCCGTGGCACGGCTTGAACCGGTCTTTGTCAGCGGCAGCACCGTCAGCAACGCCACGCTGCACAACTTCGAGGAGATCGAGCGCAAGGACATCCGCATCGGCGACTACGTCATCATTGAAAAGGCCGGTGAGATCATTCCCGCCGTCGTCAGCGTGAAGACTGAGAAACGCACGGGTGAGGAGAAGCCGGTGGTCGCGCCTTTGCACTGCCCGGTCTGCGGGACCAGCGTGCACCGGGATGAGGAGCAGGTGGTCATCCGCTGCCCGAACCCCCATTGCCCCGAGGTGGTGAAGCGACGCATCGAGCACTTTGTCAGCCGCGGAGCCATGGACATCAGCGGCCTGGGCGAGTCGGTGGTGGCCCAGCTCGTCGATCTCAAGCTGGTGCGCGACGTGGCCGATCTGTATCAGTTGAACGAGCTTCTGCTCGCACGGCTCGACCGGGTTGGCACGAAGAGCATCGACAACTATTTGAAGGCCATCGAGCAGAGCAAGGCGCAGCCCGCCTGGCGGCTCGTGTTTGGGCTGGGCATCCTGCATGTCGGAGCCGGGGGTGCGCGCAAGCTGCTGGAGCATTTTGGCAGCATTGACGCCGTCGCCGCGGCCGGAGTGGAGGAGCTGGTCCAGTGCCCTGACATCGGCGAGGTGGTGGCGCAGAGCCTGCATGAATGGTTCCGCGATCCCGTGAACCTGGAGCTGCTGGGCCGTCTCAAGGCGGGCGGGCTGACCATGGCGCAAAAGGAGGTCACGGCGGCGAGCGACAACCTAGCCGGCACCACCTGGGTCATCACCGGCACCCTGAGCGAGGACCGGGAGACGATCGCCGACACCATCCGCAGCCACGGAGGCAAGGTCAGCAGCAGCGTCAGCGGCAAGACGACCTACCTGCTGGCCGGCAGCGACGCCGGCAGCAAGCTCGACAAGGCCACCAAGCTGGGCGTGAAGGTCATCGCCGAACCAGAGTTCCGGGCGATGCTGGAAAAAACGTCCTGAAAAGGGGGCGCAAGCTCGGGGTGCGGCCAAAGCCGCAATCGATCTTGTTGAATTGCCTGGTTTCAGTCAGCTCCCGGGAGAAGCGGCAAGCCGAGTTCCTTCAGGTATTGGTTATGCTCCTTGAGTGCTCTGCGCACCTCCTTCTCGATGGCCAGCAAGGTCTTGTTCGTCGCCGCCAGGTCGATCTCCTCCTCGCCCACCGCGGTGCTGATGTAGCGGGAGATGTTCAGGTTGAATTCGTTCTTTTCGATCTCGGCCATCTCCACGCGGCGGGAGTAGCGGGGCGCTTCCGTGCGGTTCTTGTAGGTGGAGATGATCCGGGCTTTGTTCTCCTCGCTGAGCGTGTTCTGGCGTTTGCCTTTCACGAGCCGAACTCAGCAAGCGGGCTGAGTGAGGCAGACAACGCACAGCGTTGGGCGCAGCCCGACTGAGCCGGGGGCGAAGGAGTCAACTCCTCGGCGGCGTTGATGAAGAGCACGTCGTCCGGCTTCTTGCACTTCTTGAGGACGAGGATGCAGACGGGGATGCCGGTGGAGTAGAAGAGATTGGCGGGCAGGCCGATGACGGTGTCGATGTGGCCGTCCTTGAGCAGCTTGGTGCGGATGCGTTCCTCAGCACCGCCACGAAAGAGCACGCCATGGGGCAGGATGATGGCCATCACGCCTTCGTCCTTCAGGTAGTGGAAGCCGTGCAGCAGGAAGGCGAAGTCGGCGGCGGACTTGGGGGCGAAGCCGTGGCTCTTGAAGCGCACGTCGTCAGCCAGGGCGTCGGTGGGTTCCCAGCGGTAGCTGAAGGGCGGGTTGGCCACGATGGCGTCGAAGCTCGGCTTCTTCGCTGGGTTCTGCTCCCGCATCATGTCCCAGTCGTTGTCGAGGGTGTCGCCGTGGAAGATTTCGAACTCCGTGTCTTTCACCTCGTGCAGCAGCATGTTCATGCGGGCGAGGTTGTAGGTGGTGATGTTCTTCTCCTGGCCGTAAATCTTGCCAATGGTCCCGCCTGCCTGGGCCACCTTCTTGCGAACGTTGAGAAGCAGGGAGCCGGAGCCGCAGGCGAAGTCGAGCACGCTCTCCAGCCGCTTCTTGGTGCCGGTCTTCGGCACCTGGCTGTCCAGCGTGACGATGGCGGAGAGGATGTCAGAAACCTGCTGCGGGGTGTAGAACTCGCCCGCCTTCTTGCCGGACCCGGCGGCGAACTGGCCGATCAGGTATTCATAGGCATCGCCCAGCGCGTCGATGTCGGTGGAGAATTCCGCCAGCCCTTCGGCGATCTTCTGGATGATGGCGCAGAGCTTGGCGTTCCGGTCGGCGTAGGTCTTGCCCAGCTTGGCGGAACTCAGGTCGATCTCGGATAACAGGCCGTCAAAGGTGCTCTCGAAGGACTCTTCTTGGATGTATTTGAAGCCCGTTTGCAGCGTGTTCAGCAGCTCCGCGTTCTGGGTGCGGGCCAGGTTGGCGATGCTGTTCCAGAGGTGCCCCGGCTGGATGACGTAATGCACCTTGCGGCGCATTTGCTTCTCGAAGGCCGGGATGTCGTCCACGTTGTTTGCATACCACAGCGCAAGCGGCACCTTGCGGGCATCACCGCCCACATCGGGGTAATCCCGGCCCAGTTCTTTCTTCGCCGCCGTCTCGTAGTTGTCAGAGAGGTAGCGCAGGAAGAGGAAGGACAGCATGTAGTCGCGGAAGTCGTCCGCATCCATGGCCCCGCGCAGTTGGTCGGCGATGCTCCAGAGCGTATTGCCCAGTTGTTTTTGATTGGTGTCGGTTATTTGGATCTACTTACCCCTCTTTGCCTTCCATGATTTGCCAAACTCTCCGATAGACGCCGCCGGATGCACCCACAGCAGAGTTCCAATCTTGTTCTGACATGGCGGCTAGCCGTTGCCGAATGGCAGGCAGCGCATCTTCCCTGCGTAGATTCATGCTTCGGGCCAAAGCGGGGGCTGCTTTGCGTGGCACTCCCAGCAATCGCAGAGCGATGGCTTCATCGGTCGCGACACCATAGAACACGCGGGATGGAAGATTTGCGAGTTGGCTACGCTCCTCCTCAGGCATGCTTGATGCGGTAATTGCGAGCAGTGCACCGAGTCCCCATGAAGAAGTCTGGGTAAGCTTGCCAAAAAGGTTCTGACCGCACTTGGTCATAGCGGTGGTATCATCCATTCCATCCTTTTTGAAATACTTCTCTGCAATGGTGGAAATCTCCTCACCATTCACCCAATCCTTGATAATGCGGGCAAGCTTGTCGCCATCAGCAGATTGGCCCCCAGTGACAGCATTCAAGTTTTCACGTAACTCTGGAACTCGAAGCAAGACCCCCATCATGTCTTGAAGCGTGCGGTCACCGGCGCGGAACAGGAGGTCACCATCCCAAGAGTCCGGCCCAAGATTCCCACGGTGCTGCATGACTGTCTTGATGCTCTGTAATGAAAACCCAGTGCTATCCACCAACTTGAGAGGCTGCCCAGGTTCGGAGAGGTAGGTGGTATAGCTCCTGATTCCCGAAAGCAATCGCTGGGCGATCCGGCTCTGCGATGAACGAAGTTTCTCAAATCCAAGCGTGCCACGCAGGACCTGTTCGATCTGATCAGCGTAATTGGAAGGCTCTCCCATCTGGCGATAGGTGTGAGCCAGATACTGAAGAAAGCTGGACCATTCCGGTGAGTGATAAACGATCCTTCCGAGATCATCGAGGGCATCACCTGCCTTCTGAGCTAGCTGGATTAGCGCAGAGTTCAGGTCGCCTGTGTTCCTGTTGATAAAAGTCCTGCGTTCTTCCACCTGCTGTTCATTCTCGGCCACCAAGCCGACAACGCCCAATTGACCTTGGGATACCCGCCCGGCGCGTCCCGCGATATTCCAAAAATCTTCCGGGGGCATTGGAACTCCATATGGATAATGCGTCGCTGCCATCACTACCCCGCTCACTGGGAAGTTGACACCCTGAGCAATGGTCGTGGTCGCGGCCATAACGTCGAGACAGCCATTCTCGAACAACCATTCCATCAGCATGCGAACCTCCTCCGGCAATCCACCATGATGCACGCCAATCTTGTGCCCCAAGAGATCGACCAATGGGAATCCAGCGCCCAACTCCTGTTTCACATAGTCGCGGACCAGTTCAACTTCAGATGCAATCGCTGTAGAGACATCAGAGGCAGTCCTCAGTTTCTCAGCCAGAGCCCAGACGTAGTCAGGACGGCTGTGCATAGCGATAACTGGCCCTCGCCCCTTAAGTTTGTGAGCTGTAATGGCGGCCAAAGTGCCCGCGTCATTCGCTTGCGAAAGAGTGGATGCTAATGAGGACTCCTTACCAAAAGGGAATGCCTCGTTGAGGTCTATCGTATGCCGGGTGGTATGAACCGTTTTGAAGTCCAATCCATAGTCTCGACTGCGCCCCCGCAACGGCCCGGCATCCACGGCGCTCACGATGCCAATCGCCCGGTCATTTGGCTGCCAGTCCACGCCAAGGCTGATGTCATCTGAGTTCGCACCGCCGAGCCAACGGGCCACTTCACGCGCGTTTTGGATGAACGGCGTTAGTAGAAGGAACTGCGCTTCACGGCATTCCCGGTTGATGGTCGCAAGAAGAAGTTCAAGGCGCATGCCGCGCTGTGTATCCTGAATCGTATGCGCTTCATCCACGACCACCAGCGTGAGAGGCCGTCCGATCTTCTCTTCCCAGTCCTGCTTCAGCAACAAGTCGAACTTTTCAGGCGTTGCGACAAGAATACGGAACTTTGCATCATCTCGTGATTCGCGGAGCACGCCTGCTTCGATTCCATCGATCTCCATCGCCGGGCTGACACGCTCCACGACCAAGCCAAGCGGTTCGAAATCACGCCGAAGCTGTCTGGTGACTTGGTTCACTAGCGCACGGCTCGGAGCGAGATAGGCCACCCAGCCTTTCCGATCTTCATACTGGTTCAATGCCTGAAGCATCCGGAACTGCGCTATGAGCGTCTTGCCGCTCGACGTTGGCAGACTCACGACCACGGCCCGGCGGCTGGAGCCGAGCAATCCACGCTCCGCCAGTGTCCGACGTTGTGGCGGCAAAACATCAAACAACGCCTTGTCACCCCGACCGCGCTTCACCAGCTCACGCACGAAATCGGTCACACGGGAGTTCACCGCACGGGTGACGGTCCAGATGGAGTTCTCGACCAATTGCGCGGCGGCACGGGCGAGCAGGCGAGTCATAGGCTCCAACTCCACCAGCCGCGCCGTTTCACATGCGGCGATGGCTCGATCAAAATGAGAATCCAAGATCTGATGAACCTGATGATTCCCATCCACCACTCCATCCGTGATGAAGTGCGCGAGCACATCCGCTGCCTTTGAGATGTGGTAGATAGCGATCAACTCCAGTGCGGAACGCTTGGCCGACAGCGGATCAAGCGCTTGGAGGTAATCGCGCTCGAACTCCTGCTGGGAATCCCGCAGTGCCGCCACGCGCTCCAGGACAGCATCGCGATCCGTCCAGCCCTTCTTTCGCACAAGGCGCAGCCAAACATCTGTGATGGTGGCGCGGCAACGCTGGCCCCAATCGCGGGATTCAATCGCGAAGGCGGGCCACCTGCCTTCGGCATCCAATGCGCGGAGCCACCTTGCCCCATCCGCACCTCGATCCCCCAGCACGGCAAGAGTGGAAGCCCGAAGCAAGTGCACACCAGCTTCCATAGGCTCTACCGGAAGGGGCAGAACTCGCAACACATGGAACGCGTCCGCAGCAGCACCGCGCATGGTGGCCTCGCGATCTCGATCCTCGGAGAGACGGTCCACTTCCAAGTCCAGAACTGCGACTTCCAAAGCGGCGGCGGTTTCCTGAAGCGCATCCCCATCGAAATCTGGCACTTCGCGCGCCATTTCGCGGTAGAACTGGATGCGGTCAGCCTCTCGCAGCGCGCTGCTGCGTTTCTCGTTGATCGAATCAAGGAGCCAGTGGTTCATGACGCACCTCCTTGTCGAATGGCTGTCGGAAGATCGCTGATCGGCCACGGAAGATAAAGCGCGAGAAGCTGGCAGTGGGTTGGAGCCTGCAAAGACCGCCCCAAGCTACGTCCGCGCGCTTGTAGGTCCTGTTCCCTAGCGTCCTTGTCGCGGATGAGAATCCCGAACAGTGTCACATCCCGGCGACTTGAATTGAAATACCTTGAGCAAGCATTGTTGAAGGAACCTTCGTGTGTTGTTCCCTTCACCCGTGGCAGCAGCCATTTGAGCAATTGGCAGATCGTGCCGAGGTTGCTTGCCAGAGCATCCAACTGGTGGCCGATTCTACCACTCCTTCCGCTCATAACCTGCGGTGGCCATTGTTCTTCGGAAGAGCACTTCACCTCGCCCAAGGCCAAACGATGCGAATCCCCGTCGCGTTGGAAGCCGACGATGTCCGCGCCGGGCAGTGAAGCGAACGGGTTACGTTTGTCCCGTTCTGTATTCCAGGGCAGCACCACATCGTGATGCTCTTCCAAAATGGCCTCGGCCAACGCTTCACCCACTGCCCAATCGCGTTCCTCGGGCTCATCGGCGGCGAGAACCTCTTCGAGCGCCTGATGTCCCATGCCCGTGAGGCTGAGGCCACGAAGATGGCTGCGCAGCTCTTCACCGCCCTCAGTATCATTGAGGCGTGCGGCGACTGGTCCGCTCAGAAAGGCATTCAGCTCATCACCCGCCACGGCACGTTCGCCCTGCCACGATGTGCAACCGTGGCTGGACTGATAGGCGACCTGGGAAGGGAATGGCATGGATTAACTGACGAAATAGTAAACGGATGCGTAGCAAACGGGAAGCGCGGATACGGCTTTGAACGAAGGAATCATGCCGCCACCTCCTCCGGGGATGGGAAAAGCTGCTGCATCAGGCCGCGCTTGTGGAGCTGGAGGGCGGCGTGCTTTTGCGTCTCGGCGGCGATCAGCGCTTCGAGCTGCTCCTTGTAGGTGGCCTGGCCGTTCTTGCTGCGCTGTTTGTTGCGCTTGCTGTTTTCGTCGTGGGCCAGACCGAGCTTCTGGATGGTGGTCACGATGACCTTGTCCGCATAGTCCTCGGACAGCAGACGACGAACGAGGGCGGCGGTGTTGGTGTTTTCCTCGACGCAGCCTTCCTGGAAGCGGTTGAACTCTTCGCGCGTCTGGCGGTCGAGGTCCTTGCGGTCCACGACGAACACGCATTTGTGGAGGTGATCGTTCTCCTTGAGCAGGGTGGAGGCCTTGAAGGAGGTCAGCGTCTTGCCGCTGCCGGTGGTGTGCCAGATGAAGCCGTTGCCATTGTCGTCATCAATGCACTTCACCAGGTGCTGCACGGCATAGACCTGATAGGGCCGCATGATCAGGAGCTTCTGCTCGCTGACGATGAGCACCATGTAGCGGCTGATGGTCTTGCCGAGGGCGCATTTCTGGAGGAATCGCTCTGCGAAGGGATCGAGGTGGGTGATCTTCCTGTTATCTTCGCCTGCGAACTCATAGACGGGCAGGAAACGCTCGTCGGCATTGAAGGCGAAGTGGCGGGCGTTGTTGTTGGCGAAGTAGTAGGTGCGGTCGCGGTTGCTGACGATGAAGAGCTGCATGAAGCAGAGCAGCGTCTTGGTGTAGCCGTTGCCGGGGTCGTTCTTGTATTCGACGATCTGCTCCATGGCCCGGCGCGGATTCACGCCGAGGGTCTTCAGCTCGATCTGCACGCAGGGCACCCCATTGATGAGAATGAGCACATCGTAGCGGTGGTGGCCGTAATCCGTGTTGATGCGGAGCTGGTTGACGACCTCGAAGTGGTTTTTGCACCAGTCCTTAAGATTCACCAGGGAGTAGTTCAACGGCGTGCCGTCGTCGCGCTCGAACGAATTGATGCTGCGCAGGGTCTTGGAGGCCGTGAAGACATCCGGCGTGACGATTTCATCGAGCAGGCGGGCAAACTCCGCATCGGTGAGGCGGACGCGGTTCAAGGCCTCGAACTTCTCGCGAAAATTCTTCTCCAGCGTGGCGCGGTTGGTGATGTCCGGGCGGTATTCGTATTTCAGCCCCTGCAGCCTGGCGATGAAGGCGGACTCGATGTGGTCCTCCCGGACGCCCGATGACGGCTCATCGGAAGGCAAGGCATAGCTGGACTTGGAGGGCGGCATGAACGGGGGAGAATGGCTGGGGCAGTGGCGGAGCAGCCACGGCAGCCCTGATGTTGAAGCACATCAGCAGGACTGTCTCTAGTTTTTACTTAAGCGTTCCATGTCGTCGGCTAAAATCCGGTTCACGGCATTTCGTTTATTTGCACCCATGCAGGAGAGAGAGCGGAGTCGCAGAGCTTCCACCAGCCGGTGATGGACGAGGCGGTGGAGAGTGTCAGAGACTGCTTCTGCGCGGGGAGGCTTTCAGATCACAAGCTGGATAAGTCCTGGCGGGTCCGGGGGTTTCGGGGAAATGGACGGCCCTTTGAAGGTTTGCGCGCGGGATTAGGACCTGATGGAGGGGATTGAAGATTTAAGAATCTCAAACATTCAGATTGCCTTATTTTATATGGTATTTATAATTGATGTGGAAAAATTTAACTCATGCTTGCACAGCCTGCCTTCCTTGCGCGTCTTGGCCCCACGGCCTTGCTGGGCCTGATTGTGTCTTTGAATGCGGTTCTGCTGCCTGATTGTCGGGCCCAGGCGGTGGCTGCGGGCGGGGCGGCTTCGCCTCAGATTCATGGAGATTCGGCGATCAAGCTCAACTTCCAGAACGTGCCTGCCCAGGCCATCATCCCGCTCTATACCCAGCTGACGGGCAAAAAGATCATCCAGGATTCATCGCTCCAGGGAGAGCCGCTGCGCATTGTCGCTCCCGAGCCCCTGCCGGCCCGGGAGGCGATCAGCTTCATTGAAGCGACGATGCTGCTCAACGGCTATGTCTTCATCCCGGTCGATTCGAAGACGGTGAAGCTGATTCATCACAGCGGCGGCAAAAGCCCGACTCCGGAGGGGCTGCCCGTCTATCGCTCGATCAAGGAGCTGCCGCCGGGCGAGGAGATCTGCCATTTCATCCTGCCTCTGGAACACATTTCACCGGACGAAGCCTCGAAGGCCTTCCAGCAGGTGATCAAGCTGCATGCCTACGGGGCGATCATGCCGATGACGAATTCGTCGGCGCTGATCATCACGGAAAACAGCGCCACCATCCGCAGCATCGCCGGCATGGCGGAGGTGATCGACGTGCCGCCAGCGGAGATCGCCAACGAGATGATCCAGCTTCAGCGCAGCGACGCCGAAAGCGTCGCCGAGATCATCAGCGAGATATTTGAGGAGCGGGAGAAGGCGGCGGAGGCGGCTGCAAGCTCCATGGTTTCCACCCCTTCCGCCCCCGTGGCTGCCGCCCCCAGCGGCATCCGTGCGGCGGCGGCTCCGGCCTCGGCGGCCCAGGCGGTGAACTCGGCCAACACGAATCCGGCGATCGCCCGGGTGAAGGTGATCCCCCATCGCCGAACCAACAGTCTGCTCGTCATCGCCCGCCCGGTGGACATCACCTACATCCGCGGCCTGGTGGACAAGCTCGACCAGCCGAGCGAGAGCGTCACGTTCCTGAAGCGCAAGCTCAGCTACATTGACGTCGGTGACTTCCTGCCGGTGGCCTACAACGCCCTGGCGAAGGACACCGACATCCAGTCGGAAAACGGCGGTTCAAGCCTGGGCGGAGGCGGCTCCGGAAGCAGCCGCCGGAGGCCGAGCGGCTCGTCCAACACCCCGTCCACCGATGCCGCCAGCCGTGAGAATGACAACGGTTTCAACGGTGGTCTGAACGGCGGCCTGGGCGGAGGCGCGTTTGGCTTCAACACCGGCAGCCAGGGCCAGAACAACCGGGCGAACCGCAGCCTGCTCGACGATCCGGAGGCCGCCTCCGCGCCGGAGTCGATCATTGTCGGCAAGACGCTGCTGATCGCTGATCCGCAGTCGAACAGCCTCGTGGTGAACGGTTCGCCGGAGCACATCCAGATCATCGACAAGCTGATCGAGGAGATGGATGTCTGCCCGCAGCAGGTTTACATCAGCACCATCATCGGCCAGCTGAGCCTGGGAGGTGAATACAACTACGGCTTCGACTTCCTGAATGCGCTGGACGACTTTACACTGAGGCAGGAAGGGGTCACCGCTCCCACCGGAAGCACGGGTGTGGCGGGGGCTGTGGACCTGCCGATGAACGGAGAGGGCCTGAGCACGGCGATCCTGGGCTTTTACGGCCAGCTGGGGTCGCTCAGCCGCTATGCCCGGGTGCTGGAGGGCAACAAGAACTTCAAGGTGCTGTCCAGTCCGAGCCTGCACATCATGAACAACGGCAAGGCGACGATCTCCAGCGGTCAGAGGATCGCCGTGCCGACCAACATCCTGTCCAACGCCGGTCTCAGCAATGTCGCCGCGACCAGCGCGAGCATCGACTACCGGGACGTGGTGCTGAAGCTGGAGGTGGTGCCGCTCATCAACTCCGACAAGGAGGTCACCCTGAGGATCGCCCAGATCAACGACAACATCGTGGGGGAGCAGAACATCTCCGGCAACACGGTGCCGACCATCGGCACGCAGGAGCTGCTGACGACGGTGACGGTGAAGAACGGGGCCACGGTCGTGCTCGGGGGGCTGGTCACGGAGCGCACGGGCAACAACGAGCGCGGCGCCATCTTCCTGCGCCGCGTGCCGGTGCTGAAGCATTTGTTCGGCACAACCCAGAAGACCTCGCAGCGGGACGAGCTGCTGATCTTCATCCAGCCGAGCATCATCAACTCGCGCGATCCGTCCAATCATCCCAACCAGATCGAGGCCCGCCGCACGCAGATCATGGACGAGACGCTGCGCTTTGGCATGCCGCTGGAGCAGGTTCCGCGCGCCCTGCCTGCGGAGAAGTAGCGGGCGCTGCAGCTTTTCCGGAGAAGGCAGGGCAGGGGTGCGGCATGAAAACACCTCCCGTCGTCTTGACTCCCAGCCAGGAAAACGGCACATGAAGGGCTGGTGCAGCATCGCCGGAACCTCCACCTCATCCCATGCCCACGATCCCGATTCTCATGCCTCAGCTTGGCGAGTCCATCGCCGAGGCCACGCTTGTCAAAATCCTCGTGCAGCCCGGAGCCCTGATCGAGGCGGGGGCGGACATCTTTGAGGTGGAGACGAACAAGGCCACGATGACCGTCGGCAGTCCCTGCGCGGGCAAGGTGGAGCAGATCCAGGCCCAGGTTCAGACCAGCTACGCCGTCGGCAGCCAGCTGGCGATGTTTGAAGTTTCGGACGAGGACGCCCAGGCGCTTGGTTTTTCCGAAACGTCCGCAGCGGGCTCCTCCTCCTCGGTGCCGTCGTCCATGCCGAATGCGGAGTCCCTGCACTTCCAGTTTAACGAGGAGGACAACATCGTCGGCTACCAGCCCAAGGTCGAGCCCGTGGTCGGCGGCCTGCCGGTCCCGGCCGGGGCCACGGGGGCGAGCTACATCTCGCCGCGGATGCGCGCGCGCATGAACGAGCTCGGCCTCAACGCCTCCGACCTCGCCGGCATCGCCGGGACCGGGGCGGGCGGCCGTGTGACGGTGGAGGACTTCGAGACCTTTCTGCGCAGCCTTGAGCAGCACAAGCTGACCCCCGCTTCGCCCATGCGCATCGCCGTGGCCGACTCCATGCGCCGGAGCTGGACGCGGCCCCTGGCCACGGTGGGCAGTCCGGTGATGCTCGACGCCATGCTGGCGCACCGGCGCAAGGCGGACCCGAAGCCCGGTCCCGCGCTCTATGCCATCCGTGCGCTGGCCATCGCCCTGGCGGAGAACACTGCTGTCGCCGGCCGGCTGGTCGGCAACCGCATCATGCATCCCCGGGCCATCGACATCGGCTTTGCCGTGGAGGTGGAGGACGGCGTGTTTGTGCCGGTGCTGCGCGAGGTGGACAAGACGCCGCTCGCCAGCCTGGTGACGACTTATCACAAGCTGGTCGAACAGGCGCGCGCACGCCGTCTGCCGCATGACATGAACCGGCCCGGCATCGCCACGGTGACCAATTTCGGCACCTTTGGCATCGTCTGGGCCACGCCGATTCCGCTGCCGGAGCAGAACCTCATCCTCGGCCTGGGCGCGGGCAGCAAGGTGCCGCGCTGGAGCGAGGAGGTGAACCAGTTCATCCCGGTCACCGAGGCGGAGATCACACTCAGCTTCGACCACCGCGTCTGCGACGGCGGCGCCGCCGGACGCCTGCTTGCCCGCGTGGCCAGCCTGCTGCAGGAGCCGGAGAAGCTTTGAGGCATGAGCTTCCGACTTGAAATGCTCCAGGTCGCCCGGGTGGCGCCGAAGCTCCTGGGGGAGTCCGCCGAGCTTGTGTCCGACTTTTTTTCATCCCGGCTGGCTGCGGACGGGCGTGGGTTTCTGGACCGTGCCGACAGGCCGGACCTGTATTACACGGTGTTTGGCATCGAGGGGCTGATGGCCTTGCAAAAGGAGCCGCCCAGGGTTTCGCTCAAGGAATGGCTGGCGGACTTTGGCGACGGCGAGGGGCTGGACTTCGTGCACCTGTCCTGCCTGGCGCGGTGCTGGGCCAGCCTGGGAGGCGGCCTTTCCGAGGCGCAGAAGCAAAGTTTGGCAGGCCGTCTGGAGGCCTGGAGGACGCCGGACGGCGGCTATCATCAGGCGGCGGGCCGCAGGAACGGCAGCGCCTACGGCTGCCTGATCGCCTTCGGGGCCTATCAGGACCTGGGTTTGCTGCCTCCCGATCCGATGAGCATCGCACGCTGCATGGACAGCCTGGAGACGCCGGACGGCGCCTGGTCGAACGAGCCCGGGCTGACCCTGGGTTCCACCACGGCCACCTCGGCCATGCTTTCGCTCTATCGCAACATGCAGCTTCCGCCTCCTCCGGCGGCGGTGGACTGGCTGCTTCGGCAATGCCTGCCCGAGGGCGGGTTTCTCGCCGTGCCAGGCGCGCCGATTCCTGACCTTCTGTCCACCGCCGTGGCGCTGCATGCCCTGTCCAACAATGCCGAGGCGATTGAGAAGGTGCGGGAGCGCTGCCTTGATTTCATCGACAGCCTGTGGAGTGCCGCCGGTGGATTTCACGGCAACTGGACCGATGACACGCTGGACCCGGAATACACCTATTATGGCCTGCTGGCCCTCGGGCATCTGGCCCTGTAAGCCGCGAATCAGACGGCGATGTCCGCCTTGATGGCCGGATGCGGGTCGTAGCCTTCAAGGCTGAAGTCCTCGAACTTGAAGGCGAAGAGGTCCTTCACCTCGGGGTTCAGCTTCATGACCGGCAGGGGCCTCGGTTCGCGGGTGAGCTGAAGCCGGGTCTGGTCCAGGTGGTTCTTGTAAAGGTGCAGGTCACCGAAGGTGTGGACGAACTCGCCCGGCTTCAGGTCGCAGACCTGGGCGACCATGAGCACGAGCAGACTGTAGCTGGCGATGTTGAAGGGCACGCCGAGGAAGAGGTCGGCGCTGCGCTGGTAGAGCTGGCAGCTCAGCCTGCCGTCGGCCACAAAGAACTGAAACAGGCAGTGGCAGGGCGGCAGGGCCATCTGGTCGATGAAGGGCACGTTCCAGGCGCTGACAATGTGGCGTCGGCTGTAGGGATTGGTTTTGAGGCCGTGGATGAGCTTGGCGATCTGGTCCACGGGCTCGGCGCCCGGGGCACCCTGCCAGCGGCGCCACTGGGCGCCATAGACAGGGCCAAGCTCGCCGTTTTCGTCAGCCCATTCGTCCCAGATGCTGACCTTGTTCTCCTGAAGATAACGCACATTGGTGTCGCCCTTCAGGAACCAGAGCAGCTCATGGATGATGCTGCGCAGGTGCAGCTTCTTCGTGGTGACCAGGGGGAAGGTCTCGCCGAGGTCGTAACGGCTCTGCTCACCGAACACCGAATAGGCGCCGGTCCCGGTGCGGTCCTCGCGGTAGGAACCATGATCGAGGACCTTGCGAAGCAGGCGGTGGTATTCTTGCATCCGGGGAGCGGGCGGTTGGAGGCGGGCGGATCAGGCGGCATAGGGCACCGGGGTTCCGGTGGAGTTGGCCAGGACCTTGAAACGCTTGATGATCTCGGAGGTGAGCTTGCCGGGCTTGCCGTCGCCAATCGGGCGGCGGTCATATTGCACGGCGGGAATGACCTCGGCGGCGGTGCCGGTGAGGAAGCATTCGTCAGCGGTGTAGATGTCGTGGCGGGTCATGGTGACCTCGTGGACGGTGAGGCCCATTTCGCGCATCACCTCGATGACGGCCATGCGGGTGATGCCGTTGAGGGCGCCGCTGGCGATGGTGGGGGTGTAGACCTGGCCGTTCTTGAGCACGAAGACGTTGTCGCCGGTGCATTCGGCCACATAGCCCTGTTCGTTGAGCATGATGCCCTCCTCGCAGCCGGCCTGGATGCACTCGATCTTGGCCATGATGTTGTTGAGGTAGTTCAGGCTCTTCACCTGCGGGCTCAGGGCGGCGGCCGTGGGACGGCGGGTGGCGCAGGTGATGAGGTTGAGGCCGGTCTCGTACTTCTCCCTGGGATAAAGCGTGATGCCGCTGGCGATGATGATGACGCCGGCCTTCGGGCACTGGTAGGGGTTGAGCCCCAGGGAGCCGACGCCGCGGGTGATGACGAGGCGGATGTAGCCGTCCCGCAGGTTGTTGGCCGCCACGGTCTCCAAGGTGGCCTTTTCCATCTCCTCAAAACTGATCGGGATGGTGAGGCAGATGGAGCGGGCGCTTTCATAAAGGCGCACCAGGTGCTCGGTGAGGCGGAAGACGCGGCCGTTGTAGATGCGGATGCCTTCAAAGCAGCCGTCGCCGTAGAGCAGGCCGTGGTCGAAGACGGACACCTTGGCTTCGGATTCAGGAACAAGTTTGCCGTCGAGGTGGATGAGCAGGGGGGCGGTGGCCATGATGGGAGAGCGCGGAGATTGGCGGAGGAGAGGACTTTTGCAAAAGCAAACATCGCGGAGGCCACAGGGGCGTCCGCGATGTCAGGGAAAAGGCTGGGGGAGGTCGAAGGGCGATTACGCGGAGGCGTCGCTGAGCTTCGGAGCGGCGCGGCGGGCACGGGTGCTGCCGTAGCGCTGGGCGAACTTGTCCACTCGGCCGGCGGTGTCGACAAAGCGCTGTTCACCGGTGAAGAAGGGGTGGCAGCCGGCGCAGATGCCGATGCGGAGGTTCTGGACCGTGGACTGGGTGTTGTAGACCGTGCCGCAGGTGCAGGTGATGGTGGTTTCGTAAACCGTCGGGTGACCTTCTTTTTTCATGGGATGGATGGGGGTGAATCACGTGGACCCGCCGAGGCAGGGAAGGGGAAGGCTTTCGCCGGGGCGTGAAGGGCCGCGATAGTGCCACGACTCGCCTCGGGGTCAACTGGGTTTTTACCCCCCTGTCTCGCACCTGGATGATGCAGGGGGGTGGTCAGGCGGTCATGAAACGGGGGAAGCTGGGGCGGGAAACGCAGAAAAGGCTGGCTAATCGAGCGTGGTTTTCGTTCCAGGCTTGCCAGAGAGGGCGTGCATGCGCCGTAATGCTCGCCCTTCCAATCCATGCAACCACCCGCCAGCCTTTCCCGCCGCCGTTTCCTGCAAACCGCCAGCGCCAGCCTTTTTGCCGCCCCATACGTGACCACAGGCCTGCGTGCCGCCTCGCCGAACGGCAAGCTGCGTCACGCAGCCTTCGGCGCCTCGGGCATGTCCTGGGCGGACATCACCTCCATGGCCAACCATGACATGTGGGAGCTGACGGCGGTCTGCGACGTGGACACCCGCAACTTCGCCCGCGTGAAGGAGAAGTGGCCTAACGTCAAATGCTACCAGGACTGGCGCGAGCTGCTGGAGAAGGAGGCGGGCAACATCGACAGCGTCAACGTCTCCACGCCCGACCACATGCACGGCCCCATCGGGTTGAAGGCCATGGAGCTGGGCAAGCATGTGTACGGCCAGAAGCCGCTGGCGCAGAACCTTTACGAGTGCCGTCAGCTCATGCTCAAGGCGCGTGAGAAGGGCGTGATGACGCAGATGGGCATCCAGATCTCCTCCGACTTCACCGAGCGCTTCGCGGTCGAGCTCATCCACATGGGAGTCATCGGCAAGGTGAAGGAGGTGCACACCTTCTCCAACAAGAAGTGGGGAGACATGGACCCCGTGCCGAAGGCGGCCGACCCCGTGCCCGAGGGTTTTGACTGGAAGCTGTGGCTCGGCCCCGCCGCCGACCGTCCTTACATCAAGGGTTATTACCATCCGGGCAACTGGCGCAAGCGCCGTGACTTCGGCACGGGCACGCTGGGTGACATGGGCTGCCACATGTTCAGCGGCTGGTTCCGCAGCCTCGACCTGGCCGCGCCGATCGCGGTGAAGTCCTCCGGCCCGACGCCGCCGAACTCGGAAAACTGGGCGATCAACGCCGTGGTGGAGTACACCTTCAAGGGAACCCGGCACACCGTCGGCGACACCGTCAAGGTCACCTGGTATGACGGCGACGCGCGTCCGCCGGCCGAGGTCATGGCGCTGGCGGATCCTGCGAAGTTCCCCGGCCAGGGCAGCATCTATCTCGGCACCGACGGCGTGCTCCTGCATCCCCATGGCAGCACCCCGCAGCTCTTCCCCAGGGACAAGTTCAAGGGCTTCCGCTTTCCCAAGCTGGAACCGCGCAATCATTGGTTCGACTTCATCGACTGCTGCCTCAAGGGCGGCTCGACGCGGCCGACGGCCAACTTCGACTACGCCGGTCCGTTGACCGAGGCCGTGCTGCTCGGCTGCCTGGCCAGCCCGTTCCAGGGCGAGACGCTTCAGTGGGACGCGCCTGCGCTGAAGATCACCAACAATGAGACGGCCAACGCGCTGGTGAAGCGCCAGTACCGTCCCGGCTGGGAAATCTGAAGCCATGGCACGTTCGCTCAGCAGGGATGTCATCCACGGCGCGCTTGGCTTCGCCGCAGTCAGCATCGCCGCCTTCTCCGTCTGGGCCTTCGCCGCGCCGCTGTTCCGGGGACTGGGCGGCGAACCGGGCATGTATGCCGCCATCGCCGCCGTCTTTCTGGCGGGATCGGGCCTTGTGCTCGGGCCGCTTGCCGGCGGCATGGGGCGGTTTTACAAGGCCTTTCTGCCCGCCTTCCTGGCCTACTCAATGGTGTGGTGCGCGGCCTGGTTCGGCCTTGGGGGGCGAACGGGGGAATGGACGGGTGCGGCGGCCGGGTGTCTGGTCTTTGCGTGGGTCGTTACACGCCTTCGAGGCGGAGGTGGTCGCTGGCCGGCGGCTGCCTTGGCCTTGTTCGTGCTGCATTCGGCGGGTTATTTCGCCGGCGACTGGTCGATGTATGACGTCTTTGTGCCCAAGGCGCGCGCCGTCGGCAGGGAGAGCGTGGATTATCAGCATTACATGATGCTGGCGAAGCTGTCCTGGGGGCTGTTTTACGGTCTTGGTTTCGGGGCGGGGATCGGCTGGGTGTTTCATGCTTCAAGGCGTGAGTCCTGAGGACATGCCTTGCTCATGGCGGCGGGCCGGGCAATTTGGCGGCCCATGAGACACCTGTTTTCCAGGCTGCTTTGCCATGCTCCGGGCTACTATGATGAACCGCGTTCACGGCGCGGCATCGGCTGCCATCCGCGCCTTCTGCTGGCGCTGCTGGTCATTGGCGGTTCCGTGCTGTTTCACTATCTGGGCACGACGGAGTACCAGAACGAGTTCACCGGCCGGGTGCAGAGACTGAAGCTGCCATCACCGGAGCAGGAGATCGCGCTTGGGCTGCAGTCGGCCCCTGGGATGATCCGTGAGATGGGCGGCCTGTCACGAGACGCCGGCGCGAGGGCGCTGGTGGACCGGGTGGGCCGCAGGCTGGTGCAGAGCACGCTGGCGGGCCGCACGCCCTACCGGTTTGAGTTTCACCTGCTGGCCGACCCGCGAACCATCAATGCGTTTGCGCTGCCGGGTGGACAGATCTTCATCACGGAGGCGCTGTTCCGGCTGCTCACGAGCGAGGACCAGCTGGCCGGTGTTCTCGGGCATGAGATCGGCCATGTCGTGGGCCGCCATTCGAATGAGCAGATGGCCACCAGCGGCCTGTGGAGCGGCATTGCCCAGGGAGTGGGCATCCTGCTTTCCGACGGACACAGCAACGCGGGCATGCAGATCGCCGGCACGGTGGCGAGGCTCCGGGTGATGAAGTTCGGGCGCGAGGACGAACTGGAGTCCGATGCGCTGGGCGTGCGTTTCATGATCGAGGCCGGATACAATCCGGAAGGCATGGTCGGCGTCATGGAGATCCTCGCCAGGGCCGCACGAGGCGGCCGTCAGCCCGAGATGCTGAGCACGCATCCGAATCCTGAAAACCGAGCGGAAAAAATCCGCGCCATGATCGACCAGTATCGACGGCAGCCTCGCTGAACCTTTCCTTCCGAATGCCCTCCTCCGACGAATCCCATCACGAGCGCGAGCTTGGCGGCCAGCTGCTGGCCAGCGTGTCGCGTTCCTTCTACCTCACGCTCAAGGCTCTGCCGAAGGAGCTGCGCGAGCCGATCTCGCTGGCCTACCTGCTGGCGCGGACCGCCGACACGATTGCTGACACGGCGGTGGTGCCCGCCGGGGTTCGCATCGAATGTCTGGATGATTTCGAGGCGCTGGTCCAGGGCGGCGGCGAGCAGGTTCGGCATCGCCTTGCCGCTCGCATAGCGAAGGATTTCACGGGCTCTCAGACCGATGAGGCGGAGCGGCGGCTGATGGAGCGGTTCACCGACGGGCTGGACTGGCTCGGCACCATGAGCGGGGCGGCCTTGAAGGCGATCCGCCAGGTGCTGTCACGGATCATTCACGGCCAGCGTCTGGACATCCGGAGGTTCCCCGCCGACGGCACGCTGCGCGCCCTTTCCGGCGAGGCTGAGCTGGATGAATACACCTGGCTGGTGGCCGGCTGCGTGGGGGAGTTCTGGACGGAGATGTGCGCGGTGGAGAAGCCGGAGTCATTTGAGCCTGGCACGGATGTCGAGGCGATGAAGGCGCTCGGTGCGCGTTTCGGCAAAGGGCTTCAGCTCATCAACATCCTGCGTGACATCGGCGAGGATTTGCGCGACGGCCGCTGCTACCTGCCGGGGACGCCGGTGGAGGAGGTGCTGCGCGAAAGCCGCGTGCTTGAGCCTTCTTGGCAACATTGGTTAGGTGTCTGCCGGGGGCATCTGGCGGCGGGGCTTGAGTACGTCTGCAGGATTGCCGACGGCAAGCTTCGTTATGCGACCGCCCTGCCGCTGCTCATCGGGGTGAAGACCCTGGTGCGCATGGAGGCCGCCCCCTGGCCGAGGAAGCTGGAGGGCGTGAAGGTCAGCCGCATCGACATCGGGCTGATCCTGGCGGAGGCCGTGATCGCCTGCCGCAGTGCGGAGGGCGTCACAAGGCTGTATCAACGGCTGGCCTGATCAGGCGCGCCGCAGCTTGCCGCTGGCGGTGAGCGGCAGCTCGGGCACGGCGTTGAACATGAGCGGGATCTTGTAGCCGGCGAGATGGGCGCGCAGATGGTTGCGCAGCTCCATGGCGGTCGGCGCTCCTTCCGGCGCGGCGATGTAGCGCGCGACGGGAACCTCGCCGTAGAGCGGGTGAAGGCGTGCCTCGACGAGCGAACGTTGAACCTTGGGATGGGCGTCGAGCACGGCCTCGACCTCCTCGGGAAAGACCTTCATGCCGCCGACGTTGATCAGCGTCTTTTTGCGTCCGCAGATGTAGATGCGCCCTTCGGCGTCGCGACGGCCGAGGTCGCCCGTGGCGAACCAGCCCTGCTCATCGACGACCTGGGTGCGTGGCAGCCAGGGATCCAGGTAGGCATCAAACATGCCGGGGCCGCGCAGGCAGATTTCTCCGGGTTCTCCGACGGGCGGCTCGCTGCCTGAATCATCCTTCAGCAGGCATTCGTAGGCGGGCAGGGGGAGGCCGATGGCCTCCGGGGCTTCAACGGCGCCGGCAAGGTTCAGGACCGGCAGGCCGAGTTCGATGATGCCGAGTCCCTGAACGAGGTCACGGCCGAAGCGGGCGCGGAATTTTTCCGCCGTGGCGGCGTCCAGCGCGGCGGCGGTGGCCACGGCCAGGCGCAGGGTGGTCCAGGAGCCGACGTCCGGGGCCTCGACCAGCTGGCGGTAATGGACGGGGCTGCCATACATCACCGTTGCTTTTTGTTCGGCACCGGCGCGCAGGAGGTCTTCACCCAGATGAGTCTCCTCGATGATCGTCGTCGCACCGTGATAAAGGTAGAGGACGATGGAGACGGCGAAGTGATGCGCCATCGGCAGCACCCAGAGGACGCGGTCGCCGGGGCCGATGCGCAGGCCTTCGTTGGCGGAGGTGATGCGTTGAAGCAGGGATTCGTGGGAGAGCAGGACGCCCTTGGACCTGCCGGTGGTGCCGGAGCTGAAGCGGATGAAGGCCGGGTTCAGGGCTTCGAAGGCATCACGCGGGAAGCCGGTGTCGGGTGTCGGCGGCACCTTGGCAATGATGACGGCCAGGCCGTTGACCTCAAGCTGGCCGCAGTGCTGCGCCTGGGCTGGAAGCCAGGAGGCGGCGGATTCGACGACCAGCACGAGGTCCAGGGCGGTGCGGCTGAGAAGCTCGCGTTTTTCCTCCTCGGCAAGCTCCTCCGGAATGGGGACGAAGCAGGCGCCTGCGGCGAGGGTGGACAGGGCGAGCGGCACGTAGTCCAGGCAGCTCGGGTAATGCACGCCGACACGGAGACGGTCGACGCGTCCCGGTTCGACGGCGAGGTGCGGCCGGATCTGGTCCGCCAGGGCATCGGTTCGCTGAAACAGTTCCTGGTAGGTGAGTGAACGGTCCTTTTGCACCAGCGCAACGGCCCCGGGCTGCGCGCGTTCACGAATGGCCTCGACAATGCTGAATCTGCTCATGCCGCGTTCGGATCAGAAGCCCCAGGACAGACCGACGGTGACGCCGAGCGAGTTGACGCCGGGATTGGGATCGGTGGCGCCGCCGTTGGAGAGGTGCTGGAACATGGCGCCGACGCGCACCTGGGTGGTGGCGTTGATGGCATGGGCGATGCCTGCATTGGCAAACCAATTGAGCGTAAAGTCCTGCCCCTGGCCGCCGGCGACACCCTGGGAGTCGATCCAGCCCGCGCCGCCGCCGATGCCGGCATAGACGGACCAGGTGCCTGAGGCGTTCCACCATTCGATGGAAGGCGCACCCATGAGGCCGAAGTAATGGTTTTCCGGGCCGGTTTCAATCCACTGGCCGAGCAGGGAGATGCGGTTGCGGATGAAGAGCTTGGAGCCGTTGGCGAAATCCAGGCCGAGCACTTCGGGAGAGCGCCAGGTCAGCATCACGGGCACCATGCCGTAGTTGAGCTGGGTGCTGCCGCCGACTTTCCAGAGGTAGCCCGCCTCCAGGTCGATGTAATGCTCGTCCCAGGGCTTCACGGTGGCGGGCAGCACGTCCGAGGCAGGGGCGTCCTTGGCGGGAGTGGTGACTGGCAGGCAGGTCAGGCAGGCGAGGAGGAGCAGGCGGATTTTCTTCATGCGGGCGCATGAAGCCATGGCAGTCCCGGGGATGCAAGCCTTCATGAGCCGGGCCCGCTCAGTCGAAGAAGGGGAAGAGCTTCCGCAGCGTCGCCTTGTCGGGGCGCGTGCCATATTCGCAAATCTCGAAGGTCTCGGCGTACTTCACCGCCTTGCCGCGCTCGGGGCCGTAGAACTCGATGAGGAGGTCGCGATATTTGTCGGCCTCGCTGCCCTGGCGTGCGCCCCAGCGGCGTTTCAGCCAGGCGCGGCGTGCGGCTTCATCCGAGGCGGGCGGGACGTCCTTTTCCACGTATTGTGCCGAGCCGCTGGCGCCGCCTTCATAGGCCTGGGAGGTGAGCTCATGGAGGCCGTCGAGCTTCTGGTCAAAGGCGTCGTCGAGCGCCACGGCGATGTCGGGCTTGAAGGGGTAGGGTTTCTGGAAGCCGTCGCTGGAGTAGAGGAAGACGGGGTTTTTGGTCAAGGGGGGCACGTCGGGGCAGAAGAAGGGGACGGTGACCATGAAGGCGGCGTCCTGGACGAGGATGCCGACATAACGATGGTCGGGATGATAGTCCCAGGGGCGGTGGGCGATGACGATGTCGGCCTTCCATTCACGGATGACGCGGGTGAGGAGGCGGCGGTTTTCCAGGGTGGGCAGGAGTTCGCCGTCATGGATGTCGAGCACCTGGGAGGTGACGCCCAGTTTTTTGGCGCAGGCGGCGGCTTCGGTGGTGCGGCGCAGTGCGAGAGGACCTCCGGCCTCCCTCCAGTGGCCGATGTCACCGTTGGTCACGGACACCAGTTTGACGTGATGTCCCTGCCGGGCCCATTTCACGGCCGTGCCACCGGCCTTGTATTCGGCATCATCGGGATGGGCGCCAAAGACGATGATGCGGAGCCTGCCGTCGTTGTCGGCGGCCTTGAGCGGCAGCAGCAGGGAGGAAAGAAGGCAGGTCAGGAGGGCGAGGCTGGCTTTCATGCGTGGAGTTTTACGGGCTCCAGCCTGCAATCTTCCGGCTCAAAGGGGCCAGAAGACGGGAACCAGGGCCAGGATCATCAGCACCATGAGCAGGGTGAGGCCGCCGCCGACCTTGATGAAGTCTCCAAATCGGTACTTTCCAGGTCCGTAGATCAGGATGCAGCTCGGTTCGAAGGGGGTGAGGACGGAGATGCTGGCGCTGAGCATGACGGCCATGGCGAAGGCTCGTGGATTGGCGTTCATGGCTTCAGCGGCCTTCAGGGCCACGGGCAGCACGACGAGGGCGGCGGCGGCGTTGGACATGGGCTGGGTGAGCAGGACGGTGAGCAGGCTGAAGCCTGCGAGGACGGCCATCGGGCCGAAGGAGGAGAGGTTCCCAACCACAAGTTCGGCAAGCATCCGGTCGGCGCCGGACTTGGCCATGGCGGTGCCGAAGGCGGTCATGCCGCCGATCAGGATGAGCATGCGCCAGTCCACGTTTTCGTAGGCGGCCTCGAGGGTCATGCAGCGTGTGGCCAGGGCGATGAGGCCGACGATGAGGAAGGCGATGGCGGCGGGGATGAGGTTGAAGCTGCTGAGCAGGACGGCGAGGGCGAAGACGATGAGCACGGCGATGCCGCGCTTTTGTGCGCCGTGGCTCATGGCATGCTCGGTGATGACGACCATCTCGGAGTTTTCCTCGAAGACGCGGATGCGGTCATAGGAGCCCTGGAGGAGCATCATGTCACCGGCCTGCAGCGTCACATCGCCCATGTGGTCGCTGAGGGTGCGGTCGCCGCGCAGCAGGGCGAGGACCGAGAGGCCGGAGCGGCGCCTGAAGTTGCTGCTGCGCAGGCTTTGTCCGACGAGGCTGCAGCGCGGGGTGAGCACGACCTCGGCGATGCTGGCGTCGCGCATGTCCACGCCGGAGTCACGCAGGTCGAGGTCCTCGAGGATTTCGATGCCCTCGATCTTTTTCACACGGATGAGGTTCTGGACCTTGCCGGCCACGAGCACGATGTCGCCCTGCTCAAGCCGCACATGGGGGCCGACCTCGACCTCGGAGCCGGAGCGGCGGATTTTGACGACCTGAAACTCCATGACGGAGAAGTCGGAGGCATAGACCTCCTGGCCGATGATGGGGGAGCCGGGAAGGATGACGACTTCGCAGAGGTACTCGCGGATGGGTTCACCGGCCTTGCCGCCCTCGGCGCGGTCACGTTCCGGGAGGAAGCGGGTGCCGATGAACATCATGTAGACGAGGCCGACGCCGAAGAGCGCGATGCCGACGGCGCTGAATTCAAACATGCCGACGGGATCCATGCCGGCCTTCACCATGGCGCCGCTGACGGCCACGTTGGTGCTGGTGCCGATGAGGGTGCAGGTGCCGCCGAGGATGGAGGAGAAGGCCAGGGGCATCAGCAGGCGGGATGGTGGGATGCCGAGCCGGCGTGCCAGGGCGATCACCGGCCCGAGGAACATGGCGGTGACGGTGGTGTTGTTCATGAAGGCGGAGATGGCCCCGACCGAGGCCATCATGCCTGCGACGATGCGTTTTGGATGGCCGCCCGTGGTGCGGGCGAGCACATGGCCGACGCTGTCGAGCACGCCGGTTTCACGCAGGGCGGCGCCGATGACAAAGATGGCGCCGAGCATCACGATGACGTCCTGGCCGAAGCCGGCGAAGGCCTCATTGACGGTGATGATGCCGCTCATCACCAGCGCACAGAGGAGGGCGAGCGTGACCAGGTCCACCGAGACCTTCTCCGTGGCAAAGAGGATCACGGCGACAAGGAGAAGACCGATGACGATGGCGGCATCCATGAAGCGGGCGCGGATGATGGCGTGGATGTCCTGCGCGGCAAGGAACAAGAAGAACCGGCGCCTGATTGTGGCGGCGGGTGCTACCTGGAGGCTTCCAGGCCTTCCTGGATGCGCCTGAGGACCTTGGGATCCGGCGGCTTCATGCCGAGGGCCCTGGAGAACCACTCCCGCGCCTTGGCCTTGTTGCCCATCTTCAGATGGGTCTGAGCGATGTGCTCGATGATCTCGGCGTCATCCGGTTCGGGGTTGGTGAGAAGGGAGAGGGCGCGTTCGAGCTCGACCAGCGCATGGCCGTAGTCGCCCTTCTTGAAATGCCACCAACCGAGGCTGTCGATGTAGGCGGCCTTGCCGGGCTGAAGCTCGTTGGCCTTGCGGATGAGTTCACCGGCCTTGTCCAGGTGGCGGCCTTGTTCAAGCCACATGTAGCCGAGGTAGTTCATGGTGTTCGCCGCGTCCTCGACCTCATCCTTGGGGGTCAGGGTGATGGCCTTTTCAAACATGCGTCCGGCATCGTCGAACCTGCCGCCCCGTTCGAGGGTGAGCCCGAACTGGAAGTAGAAGCGGTGGTTCACCAGCTCAGCCTGGCCTGACTCCGCCATGGATGCGGCGCGTTCCATGGACTGGATGGCCTTCTCCCAGCGCTGCAGGCTTCTCTGGGCAAAGGCGGCGTGCAGATGGAAGACGGGGTTGTCCGGATAAAGGCGAGTGGTGCGTTCGCAGAGCTGGATGAGCTTTTCGTAGAGCTGTGACTGGAGCAGGAGCTGGCCGAGGGCCTGGTATTCAGAGGCGTCGCCGCCGCCGATGCGGATGGCCGCCTCCATGTGCGGCACGGCCTGGGCCCACTGCTCCCGGGATTCATGGGCGCGGACGAGCAGCCGGCGCTGCTCGACGTCGTCCGGGGCGAGCCTGACGATCTCCTCCAGCAGGGCCAGGGCCTTGTCGGGCTGCTCGCTGGATTCGTAGAGCCTGAAGAGGAGCTTGCGGGCCTGGAGGCTGCCGCCCGAGGCGACGATCTTTTCACAAAGGCTGCGTGCGGCATCGAGCTGGTTGGTCAGCACATAATATTCGGCAACGCTGAGCCGGGCGGCATCCCCCTTTTCGCCCTGGGCCGCATGGCCGAGGGCCTTTTCAAAAAAGACATTCACCCGCCGGGCGTGCTCCTCCCGCATCTCCGTCTGGGCCAGGGGCCAGACTTCCTGGGCGGCTCGTCCCAGCGCCAGCCACCAGGAGGGCTTGCTGATGTCCAGCCTCGACGCCTGATCGAGGATTTTGACCGCCTCCTCCCGCTGCGCGATGGTCAGGTGGAACTGGACTGCAAAGGTGATGACGTCGGCGCGCCTGGGGAAGCGTGCCAGGGTCTGGTCCACGATCCGGTGACCGCGGTCCTTTTCGAACGGATCCTCCGACACATAAGTGGTTAGGAAGCGGACAAGGTTGAGATAAACCGCTGGTTCGTCAGGCCTGGCGGCGATGCATTTTTCCAGGAAGGCGACCGCCTCGGCGCGGCTCTGGTAATGATAGATCAGCTCGGCGGTGTGGCCGGTGAGCGTGTTGTTGGCCGGATCGGCCTTCGCCACCTCCCTGTAATGGGTGAGCGCCTCCCGCATCTTGCCGGCGCTTTCAAGCTGGAGGGCCGTGGCGTAGTGGGCCATGGCCTCGGCAATGGCGGAGTCCTCGGCCCTGAGCTGCAGGTCGGCCGGCGGTGGCTTGATCCGGGGCAGGGAGAGGTCGGCACGCTCCGCAGCATGAAGGCCCGTGAAGGCGACTGGCAGAAGGAGGCCAAGGAGCGTGCCCGGGCCTGGAAAGGACAAAAAGCCTCCGCCGGCGAATCGAATGGCTCTTTTCGCGGGGCGGAGGCAGATCATGCTGTCGAGGCTAACGGTTACGACTTGTAGCGCAAACGCTTCTTATGGCGGTTGGCGCGCATGCGCTTCTTGCGCTTGTGCTTGTTGATCTTCGTCTTTCTGCGCTTTTTGAGCGATCCCATGTTGGTGGTGTTCTCGGGTTGTTGTGGGTTGGGTCCGTTAGTGGACGATTTTGTTCAGCGGGTACTCGACGATGCCTTCGGCACCCAGTGATTTGAGCCGCGGAATGATCACGCGGACGACGGATTCGGGGATGACGGTCTCCACGGCCACCCATTCAGGCGTGGCAAGCTGGGAGACGGTCGGGGAGCGTTCGCTCGGCAGGGTCTTGACGACTTCGCCGAGGGAGGCGGCGGGGACGTTCATCTTGAGGCCGACCTTGTCGCGGGCCTCCAGGGCGCCCTTGAGGAGCAGGACGAGCGTCTCCATTTTTTCGCGCTTCCAGGCGTCGGCGTAGGCGCTTTTGCTGGCGACGAACTGAGGGTAGCTCTCCATCAGGGTGTCGACGATGCGCAGCTTGTTGGCGCGCAGGGAGCTGCCGGTCTCCGTGATGTCGACGATGGCGTCGACGAGTTCCGGGACCTTCACCTCGGTGGCACCCCAGCTGAACTCGACCTCGGCCTTGACGCCGTGCTTGGCCAGGTAGGCCTTGGTCATGTCCACGGCTTCGGTGGCGATGCGCCTGCCTTCGAGATCCTTGACGGACTTGATGGGGGAGTCGTCCGGCACCACGAGAACCCAGCGGGTGGGCTTGGAGGTGGCCTTGGAGTAGCGGAGGTCGGTCAGGACCTCGACGTCGGCGTTGTTTTCGGCGATCCAGTCCCTGCCGGTGATGCCGCAGTCCAGGAATCCGTGGTCCACATAGCGGCCGATCTCCTGGGCGCGGAGCAGGCGCAGCTCCAGTTCCTCGTCATCGACGGTCGGGCGGTAGGAACGGGAGGACACCACGATGTTGAATCCCGCGCGCTTGAGAAGCTCAAGCGTCGGCTCCTGGAGGCTGCCTTTCGGCAGGCCAAGGCGGAGGGTGTTTTTCGGTTCGGCCATGTGGGGGGAGGGAAAAAGGGCGCGCAGAGTAGCGGGGTTTGGCGGTCTGCAAAGGGGAATTTGCCCGTTCAGAGGGTTCCTGTCCGCCGCTTGCCTTGACACGGGGCGGGCATTCTTGACCTTTCCTGTCTCGTGTCCCTGTTTGTTCCCGGGTTATTCTACCTGTTCCTCCTACTTCTTCTGGCGGTCATTTCCGCCACGGAGACGGCCATTCACTCCGCCAGGGACCTGGAGGAAAGGCTGGAGCGCGCCGGTGAAGGCGGGGTGGCACGGAAGCTGCGAAGCATCACGGCAAATCCCTTCGTCCAATTGCATCGCACGCTGCTGCTTTCCGCCACCCTGAACCTCGCCCTGGCCGCCCTGGGGCTGCATCTGGTTTCAGGTCCCTTCCGGACCCTGGGCTGGCAGCCCTGGCTGACCGCCCCCATCCTGTTCGCCGGCACGGTGCTGGTCGGGGATGTGATGCCGAAGTTCCTGGCCGCCTGGTCGCCCTCCGCCGTGCTGCTGGGAAGCCTGCGCCTCCTCAACCCCCTGCGCTCGGTGCTCGATCCCCTGGCAAAGCTGGCCGACCAGGCCACGGATGCCCTGATCCAAAGGCTCGTCCCCAGCCGTGTGAAAACCCGGGCGCCGATGACCCGTGAGGAGTTCGAAACCCTGGTGGAAATGCGCGAGGAGCAGGGGCTGATTGACCCCGCCGAGGCGGAAATCATCCGCGAGGCCCTGGACATCGAGCGCCTGACGGTGAGGGACTGCATGGTGCCGAGGGTGGATCTTGCACTGCTCAGCGCCGAAGACGCCTCCGCCCGTGCCGCCATGGTGCTGGATCAGTCGGCGGGGCGGTTTGTGGTCATTTACGGGGAGACGCCGGATGTGGTGGTGGGCGTCATCGACACCCAGGCCTGGCGGCTGGCGGGGCGTCCTGCCTGGCAGGAAATGATCACCCATGTGCCGTTCGTGCCCGAAACCATGCCAGTGCTGGACGCCCTCCAAAAGCACCTCCAGCACACGGTCCTGCCGGTATTGATCGTCGATGAATACGGGGGACTGGAGGGCATGGTCAGCCAGGATGAAATCGCCGACTGGCTGCTCTATGAGGCGGCTCCCTGGCAGGGCGAGGCGGGGGAGGTCCGTGATCTCGGCAACGGCCGATACCTGGTGGATGGCGGGGCCCGGATCGAGGATGTCTCCCAGGAACTCGAACTGCCCCTGCCTGCGGCGGGCATCGACACGATAGGCGGTTTTGTGCTGAATCAGCTCGGTCATGCTCCCAAGCCGGGCGAGCGCATCCAGGTTCCCGGAGCTGATCTCAAGGTCCGCCGTGCCGTGCGAGCCCGGATTCTCCAGGTCGAGCTGAGGCTGCATCACTCCCGGTCCGCCGCCTTGCCGGAAGCAGCCGAGCCCGAAAATTCCTGATCCCGCCGTCGAATGTCCTGGACCCTTCTCCTGCTGCTGACCCTCGTTCTTTCCTTCGCCCTCTCCGGCCTGGAGAGTGCGGTGCTGGCGGTCAGCCGTGTGCGTGTGCGCCATGCCGCCAGGGCGGGGGATCGCCGCGCCGCCCGGCTGCTGCCGCTGCTGGAGGATCGTGACGCGCTGCTGGGCGGAATCACGGTGGCCAACCATGTCACCAACCTGGTCGCCTTCCTGATCATCTCCTGGAAGCTGGTGAAGGTCTCCGGGGAATGGGGCTATTTCACGGCCTTCCTGCTGGCCCTGCCGGTCTTCCTGATCGGGCTGGAAATCCTGCCCAAGAAACTCTTCCGCCGCTACCCTTTCCGCTGCATCCGGGCTCTGTCGCCGCTGGTCCATCTTGTGGGCTTGAGCCGTCCGTTGTTCCGGCTTTTTGACCGCCGGAAGTCGCCTGGAGAAAGCATGCCTGGGGCTGTTGGTGATTCGGTGGGACGCGAAGATGTCCGGCAGCAGGCCAGGGCCCTGCAGCGCATGGGGCAGCTTGCGCCCGGCGCCACACATTTGGTTGAGCAGGTGCTGGGCTATCGGCGGCTGAAGGTGGCCGACCTCATGCGCCCTCTGGCGCGAAGCGTCGCCCTGTCGCCCGACCTGCCTCTGTCGAGCGCCCTGATCCTGGCCCGTGAGCATGGCACGGGCACGCTGCCTGTGATTGGTGACAAGGGCGCGTTCACGGGGGTGATCGACCTGAGCACGCTGCCTGCAAAGCTTCCGGCCGACCGGCTGGTGCGGCAGCACATGCGCACGCTCGATGTGGTGCATGAAAACGACAGCGCCCTTGCCGCCCTTCAGCGTCTGCGCAAGCGTGGCCGCTCGCTCTGCCTGGTGCATGACGCCGACGGTCTGCCATCAGGCCTGCTGCATGAGGAGGACCTGCTCCGCCACCTCATCGGCATGGCGGGCTTGAACTGAACCTGCTTTCTACGAGCTCCGGTGGTCAGACGGGCCTGCCGTAGATGCTCTGGAACACCGTCGGTGAATTCGGGTCGATGATGGTGATGCCGTCCTCGCCAAAGCGTGCCGTCACGGTCGCGCCCTTGCCTTCCTGCATGTATTTGTAGTTGAGGTCGCGCACCCGGGCGGCGGCGTCGACGATGGCGCAGGTGATGCGGGCCTCCTCGGCGGTGGGGTAAAGGTGGGCCACGTCGTCGCGGCGCGCGCCGTTGAACTTCACTCGGCAGACGGCCACCAGCGCCACGGTCAGGCTGTCGACGCCATAGCCGATGTAGGCCTTGCTGCCGTCGTGACGGAGCACGTCGCGGGTGAAGTGGTTGTTGCTCGTGCGCGATCCGCCGCCGGCGTTCCACCAGCGGAAGCCGCGGTACTGCTGGTCGCTTTCGACCTTGCCGTCGGCCCCGACGATTTCATGCCCTTGATTCACGGGCCCCTCGAAGTCGGCGGGCGTGATCCAGTTGTTGTGGAAGTTGATCGACATGCCGTTGTCGAAGTCCACGCGCACCTGCACGGCGTCAAAGGCGTTGATGCCGTCGCGCACGAGCCGCTTCTTCTGGCCCACGGCGGTGAGGCTGACGGGCTTGGACTTGTAGTAGCTGAAGATGAGGTCGGTCCAGTGCGGGCCGACATAACTGAAAGGGTCGCTGCTTTCCACCCACTTGAAGGTGCTGGTGCTGACCTCCAGGGGCTCCTCCAGGTAGGCCGTGCCGTAAAGGGGTGCGCCGATGCGGTTCTGGATGTCGTCACGGATGCGCAGGTGGTCGGGGTCGTAGCGCTTGTGCATGTCCACGCCGACGATCAGGTTGCCTGCCCTGGCGGCGTCGATGATCTCGTCCGCCTCCGAAGTGGTGAGACACATGGGCTTCTCGGTCAGCACATGCACGCCCTTGCTCAGCGCCGCCAGGATGGGCTGGGTGTGAAGATGGTCCGGCGTGGCCACGGCCATGACGTCCAGGTCGGGGAAGTCGCGCAGGATGTCGTTCCAGGGCTCGGCGCCATGGTAGCATTTTGGCTCATGGCCGGTGATCTCCTTGAAGGCGGCGGCGGATTTCTTCGCGGAGGCCTCGGAGCGTGTGGCCACGGCAACCAGGTCAAACTTCACCGGTGCCAGGTCACGGGAGTGCTCATCCAGGCCGACGCGGGCGAGCTGGCCGGCGATGCCAAACCGCTGGAGATCGGCGTAGGCCCGAAGGTGGACATCCCCGCCGAACATGCCGGCGCCGACGAGGGCGAGTTTCACGGTGGGGACGGAGGCGGGTGTGGTGGACATGGCTGGGGCGGGGAAGGGGAGGGTTGCGAAGGCCAGACAAAGCAGGGCTGGCGGCCTTCTTCCAGCCCTGCGTTGAATGGCTTCCGGTATTTTTGCGACAGCCGCAGGCGGGAAACCCGGGCGGACGGACGATGAAGCCCACCTTGACCGCCCGCCCCATCTCGCCTTCTTCCGCGCCCCTATGTCCAGCGAGCAGCGCAAAGCCTTCCCCTTCTCCGAGTTTGAACCGAAGTGGCAGGGCGAGTGGGAGGCGAAGAAGGCCTTCCGCACGCCCAACCCCGGCGATGCCGATTTCGATGCCTCGAAGCCGAAGTACTTCGTGCTCGACATGTTCCCTTATCCCAGCGGCAACGGACTGCACGTCGGCCACCCCGAGGGCTACACCGCCACGGACATCATCGGCCGCTTCAAGAAGATGAGCGGTTTCAACGTGCTGCACCCGATGGGCTGGGACGCCTTCGGCCTGCCCGCGGAGCAGTATGCCATCAAAACCGGCACCCATCCCCGCGTCACCACGGAGGCGAACGTCGCCAATTTCACCAAGCAGCTCAAGTCCCTCGGTTTTGCCTACGACTGGGACCGCGAGGTGAACACCACCGACCCTGGCTACTTCAAATGGACGCAGTGGATCTTCCTGAAGCTCTACAACAGCTACGTCGGCGACGACGGCAAGGCGCACCCGGTCAGCGAGCTGGAAGACCAGGGCCTGTCACGCGAGGAGATCGATCATCGCCGCCTTGCCTACGTCAGCGAGGCGCCGGTGAACTGGTGCCCGCAGCTCGGCACCGTGCTCGCGAATGAAGAAGTCGTGGATGGCAAAAGCGAAGTCGGCGGCTTTCCCGTCGAGCGCCGCCCCATGCGCCAGTGGATGCTGCGCATCACCGCCTACGCCCAGCGCCTCATTGATGAACTCGACGGCCTCGACTGGCCGGAAAGCATCAAGCTGCTCCAGCGCAACTGGATCGGCCGCAGCGAGGGCGCGCATGTCACCTTCAAGGTCGATGGCATTGACGAAACGATCACCGTTTTCACGACGCGTCCTGATACTCTCTTCGGAGCCACTTACATGGTTCTCGCGCCCGAGCATCGCCTCGTGGACGAAATCACGACGGAGGAGCAACTCGCCGCCGTCGAGGAGTATCGCGAAAAGACCGCGCGGAAGAGCGATCTGGAGCGCACCGAGCTGGCGAAGGAGAAATCCGGCGTCTTCACCGGCGCTTACGCCATCAATCCGGTGAACAACGAGCGCATCCCCATCTGGATCGCCGACTACGTCCTCATGGGCTACGGCACCGGAGCCATCATGGCCGTGCCCGCGCATGACGAGCGTGACTTTGAGTTCGCGAAGAAGTTCGAGCTGCCGATCAAGCAGGTCGTACAGCCGCCGGAAGGTCATGACTGGCAGGGCTACACTGACAACGGCATTGCCGTGAACTCAGGCTTCCTTGACGGACTGCCCACGCTGGAGGCCAAGCACAAGATCGCCGCTTGGCTCGAAGAAAAAGGCCTCGGCAAAGGCACCACCAACTTCAAGCTGCGCGACTGGCTGTTCAGCCGTCAGCGCTACTGGGGCGAGCCCTTCCCGATCGTCTGGGAGGACGGCCAGCATCGCAGCATTCCCGAAAGCGAGCTGCCGCTGCTGCCGCCGACCTTGGAAGACTTCAAGCCGACCGGCACGCCCGAGCCGCCGCTCTCCAAAGCCACTGGCTGGGTCCAATACTCCGCCACCGCGAAGCGCGAGCTTAACACGATGCCGCAGTGGGCGGGATCGTGCTGGTATTACCTGCGCTATTGCGATGCTCGGAACAGCGAGCGCTTCGTCGGCGAGGCGGCGGAGAAGTATTGGATGGGCGGCGGCAAGCCCGGCGGCGTCGATCTCTACGTCGGTGGCACCGAGCACGCCGTGCTGCATCTGCTTTACGCGCGGTTCTGGCACAAGGTGCTCTTTGATCTCGGCTACGTCAGCACGCCGGAGCCCTTCCAGCGTCTGGTGAACCAGGGTCTCATCCTCGGCGAGGACGGACAAAAGATGTCGAAGTCCCGCGGCAACGTGGTGAACCCCGACGACGTCGTGCGCGAATATGGCGCTGATGCGCTGCGCCTCTATGAGATGTTCATGGGTCCGCTGGAGCAGGTGAAACCCTGGAGCATGAAGGGCGTCGAGGGCGTGTATCGCTTCCTCGCCCGCGTCTGGCGTCTGGTCATGGAGCAGAATGAGGAAGGCAGCTGGAGCGTCTCCGCAGCGCTTCAGGACGTGCCCGCCAACAAACAGCTCACCAAGGCCCTGCACGAAACCATCAAGAAGTGCGGCGAGGACATCGAGAAGCTCAGCTTCAACACCGCCATCAGCCAGATGATGGTCTGCACCAACGCCTTCACCGGCGCGGAGGTGAAGCCTGCCTCCGCCATTGTCACCTTCCTCAAGGTGCTCAGCCCCTTTGCCCCTCACCTGGCCGAGGAGCTGAACCAGCAGATCCGCGCCAGGTTCCCGGCCCTGGCCGCCCCCGGTTTCCTCAGCGACGAAACCTGGCCGGCCTACGATCCCGCCGCCCTCATCGAGGACGAGGTGGAGGTCGTGTTCCAGGTCAATGGCAAGCTGCGTGACAAGGCCCGCGTGCCTGTCGCCGCGAGCAAGGAGGAGATCGAAAAGATCGCCCTCGCCAGCCCGCGTGTTCAGGAGTTCATGGAAGGCAGGCCGGTGAAGAAGGTCATCGTCGTTCCCGGCAAGCTCGTGAACGTGGTGGTCTGATACGGTCCGCCGAACCAAAAATCAGTCAACCGGCCCTTCGTCCTGGAGGGCCGGTTTTTTGTGCCACCGTCAGCGGCGCTGGCGTGCGGCTTCAAAGAGCATCACCGCGCCGGCGGCGGCCACGTTCAAGGACTCGACGCCGTTGGCCATGGGGATGCGCAGGCGCTGGTCGCAGCGGCTCAGCAGCTCGGCTGACACGCCTCGGCCTTCGTTGCCGAGCAGCAGGATCGTCGGCCTCCGCCAGTCGTGGTCGCAGTAGTCGCGATCGCCTTCCCCGGCAGCGGCGACGAGCTGCAGCGAACGGCTGTCACGCAGTTCCAAAAGCTGGTCAGGGGCGACGCCGGTCATGACGGGCAGCCGGAAGGCGGAGCCCATCGAGCTGCGCAGAACCTTGGGCGAAAACACGTCGACGCTGTCGCCGAGCACCAGGATGCCGCCCACCCCTGCGGCCTCGGCCGTGCGCAGCAGCGTGCCCATGTTGCCGGGATCCTGGATGCGGTCGAGGGCCAGGAGCAGGGTGGGGTTTTTGAGAAACAGGCGCTCGGCGCTGAGCTGCGGGCGCTTCGTAATGAGCAGCGCACCCTGGCTCTGCACGGTGTCGCTGATGGCGTGCAGCACCTCATCGTTCGACCACAGCACCGTGGCGCCGGATTGTTCAAGCTGCCGGGCCAGGGCTTCGAGCCGGGAGTCCTCTGAGCGCGTGGAGGTCAGCAGGGCGAAGTCCACCTCGACGCCCGAACGCAGCGCCTCCTCGGCAAGCCGCAGGCCCTCGACCAGGATCAGGCCGGGCTCGCGTCCATCACGCACACGCCGTGCCTGTTTGACACGTTCGTTGCTGGTGCTGGTGATCCGGGGCTGCATGGCCCCTGCCTAGCGCAGGCCGGCGAGGTGGGCAAGACCTGGCGTGGCTGCCGCGGGTGTTTGGAGCAACTCTCACCGGCCGGTGATGCGTGTCAGCAGGTCGGCGGCATCCTGCGCTGTCAGCAGGCTTTCAAAGCCGTCCGGCATCAGCGAAGTGCTGAGCGTCTTGAGGCTTTTGACCTGGCTGCGCGGGACAGGCACGTCGATACCGCCGGGCAGGCGCAGGTTGATGCTCGACGGCGTTTCAGAACTCAGCAGGCCGAGCATGATCGAGCCGTCGCTGCGGGTGACCTGGGTGGAGGCGTTGCGCAGCTCCACGGCGCGGTTGGGATCAAAGATGGCCTCCAGGATCTGGTCGGCGGGCTTGCTGGCGATGGTGGCGAGGTCCGGTCCGACCTCGACGCCCTGGCTGCCGAGCTTGTGGCAGGCGATGCAGGCTTTCGCAAAAACTTGTTCGCCGCGCCTGGCGTCGCCCTTCAGCTGAGCGACCTCGGCGACATACCTTTTCACGACCTTCTGGCGGTCGGCGTTGCTGTTCGTGATGGCCGGCGCCTGGGCCACGGGCCTGGCTGATCCGGCCTTGGGAAACCAGGAGGCGAGTTCATCGGGATGGATGTCATCACTGCCGGCGGCGACCAGGGCTGCGCCCCGCGTCTGCGGGTGGCCTGACTTCAGCAGGGACCACAGTTCGTTACGCCGTGAATCCTCCAGAAGCGCGGCTGTCCAGGCGGATTGCAGGCGGGTTGCCAGCGGCAGCTCTGCATCGTTGACGTTTTTCATCAGCGCAGGAACAGCCGCCTTGTCCTGACGCTCCAAAAGCAGGCGCTGGGCGGTGTCGCGGGTCCAGCGATGGCCGGAGCGCAGGGCGCGCACGGGATCCTTGAGCAGCGCGACTTCGCTGGCCGTGGTGCCGGGTCCGCTGAGCCGGTAGATGCGCCCCTTGTCCTCGCCGCCGCGCAGATCGACACCCTTCGCGATGTCGGCAGGAATCCACTCGGGGTGCTCAAGAACCAGGCGGTACATGTCCACGACATAGATGGCTCCGTCCGGCCCGGGGCGGGCCATGGAGGGGCGCGACCAGTTGTCGGTGCTGGCCAGAAATTCATCGGCGGCATCGTCGGGATGGCGATGGCTGGAAATGGGCAGCTTGCTGTGATCCAGCACCTCGCGGTGCACCAGGTTGTTGGCGGGTTCGCAGATGAGCAGCGTGTGATGCACGCCGTCAAACCAGGGCATGGGCGAACAGCCGGACGTGAGGGTGTTGGTGGCGCTGGCCCAGTTGAAGCGGCGGACCGGAGGGCTGAGGGTGTGCACGGTCTTGTCATCGTTGGTGACCTCACGCAGCTTTGCCGTCACGCGGTCGGGATGCTTTTCCAGCCAGCGCATGGGCAGGAAGTAATGCCAGCCGATGGTGCTGTTGTTGTTGCCGAACCAGTTGCCGAAATCATCCCGCCACTTGCCATACTGGGAACGCCCGGCCTCCAGCTCGAACTTTCCGGTGACGGGGTGAAAGCGGAAGTCGTTGGTGCCGAGCTTGATCTTTTCGCCCGTCTTCACCACGACCACGTCGCCGCCGCTGTCGCCGTTGGCGCCGTAGAGCCAGCCGTCGAGCCCCCAGCAGAAGCCGTTGACGAGATGCTGCGGATTGCCGGCGGTGAAGCCGCTGAACCAGGACTCGCGCTCGTCACAGCGTCCGTCACCATCGCTGTCCTTCGCATAGAAGATGTCGGGGATGGCGGAGATGAAGACGCCGCCTTTCCAGCAGGCGAGGCCGGTGGGATGACGCAGGCCGTCGAGAAACAGCGAGGCCTTGTCATAGCGCCCGTCGCCGTCGGTGTCGGTGAGGATCTTGACGCGGCCGGTCTGAAGGTCGGAGACCTTGTCCTGACCGACCTTGCCGTCGTTGGTCTTTTCGCCGGGAGCGAAGGGGTAGTCACCCATCTCGACCACCCAGGCGCGGCCTTGTTCATCCCAGTCGATGAAGACGGGATCCTGGACGAGGGGCTCATGGGCGATGAGTTCGATCTTCCAGCCGGGCTTCACCTTCATGGATTTCAGGGCCTCGGCGGGCGGCAGCGGGGCGGGGCCGGGAACACGCAGAAGATCCCCGCGGCGCAGACGTGTCCTGCCGTCGGCGGTGATGAGCACGCCGTCCTTGAAACTGGCCCCCGTCAGGTCGGGCAGGCTGTTGGCATCGCCGGGCCTGCCTTCGCGCAGGACGTTGGACCAGCCGCGGTCCCACTGGACGTTCTTCTTCTCGGTGGGGTTGAAGAGGTAGACGGCATAACCTTCTTTGTTGGAGACCACGAGGTCCACATGGCCGTCCTCGTTGAGGTCGGCAAAGACCGCGCCGCCATGACGGGCCAGATCCGGCACCGGTGCGATCTTTTCCGCCTCGGCAAGGCTGAGGGCGAAGGCGGGAGGGCAGAGGCAGGCAAGCAGGAGCAGAAAACGCATGGTTGGAGTCATACGTGGTTCGGTGGTCCTGTGTAGCGGCCTAACTGGCAGTGCTTCTCTGGCATTTTCCAGCCGCGTGAATTGCAGTTTGCGGCATGGGTTTGACGGGAGGACGGCCCATGGCCTAGCCTCCCCTCATGAAGTCCCGTCCCCTTCGCACCACCGTCATCGGCAGCTATCCGTTTCCTGGCTGGCTGGAGTTCGCCACCGGCCACCTCGACCGCTTTGGCAGCGCGGATGTGGCGGAAATGCAGGACGATGCGGCCATGGTCGCCATTCAGGACCAGCTTGCCTCCGGCCTGGACGTGATCACCGACGGCGAGCAGACGCGCTTTGACTTCAACCTGTCGTTCTACGGCTTCATCGAGGGCATCGCCCTGGAACCGGCCAGCCCACGACGCTTTGGCCCCCCGGCGCATGACCAGCGCGGCAAGCATGCGATTGTCGGCGAACTGCGTGCGCCCCGCGGCCTTGGGGCCGTTGAAGAGTTCAAGCGCCTCCAGCGTCTGGCGGGCGGCTGCGGGAAGACGCTCAAGGTCAGCGTGCCCGGCCCCTTCACCCTCAGCGGTCGTCTGGCGCCGAACGCCCAGTATCCCGACCGATACGCCGTCACCGAGGCGCTGCTGCCCATCGTGCGCCAGGAGATCGACGACCTCGTCGCCGCCGGCGCCCAGGAGATCTGTGTCGATGAGCCCAGCATGAGCTGCTACGGCTACAAGGAGGACACGCGCCGCTTTGTGGACATTTTCAACCGCACCGTCGAGCCGGCCCGGGGCCGCACGCGGCTTTGCACGCACCTCTGCTTCGGCAACTTCAAGGGCCATCCGGTGGGCTGGCGCCGTTACGCGCCGCTGTTCCCGGCCTTCCTCGACCTGCACTGCGACGAGGTGCATGTCGAGATGGCGAACCGCGAGTATGCCGAACTGGAGGTCATCGGCGAGATCGCGAAGCGCACGGACGTGGCGGTGGGCGTGATTGACGTGAAGAGCTACCACATCGAGACGCCGCAGCAGGTGGCCGACGCGGTGCGCGCCTGCCTGCAGCATGCCCCGGCGGACCGGCTGGTGTTTGCGCCTGACTGCGGCCTGAGCCAGACGGCGCGCTGGGCCGCGAAGCAGAAGCTGGCCAGCATGGTGGCCGGCGTGGAGATCGTACGAAAGTCGCTCTGAAGCCGCATGATCGCCGCCGAACAAAAAGAAGAGGCACTGCTGGCCGATGTCCGCTCGGTGGACCCCGACGATGACCGCCTGCATGTCTGGTGGCTGGGGCAGAGCGGCTTTCTCCTTCAGCAGGACGGTTCCAGGCTGCTGCTTGACCCCTACCTGTCCGACTCGCTGACGCTCAAGTATGCCGCCACGGACAAGCCGCATGTCCGCATGACCGAGCGCTGCCTGGAGCCCGGGGCGCTGACGGACATCCGCCTGGTCACCGCGAGCCACATTCACACGGATCATCTCGACGCCGCGACGTTGGTGCCGATGGCGGCTTCCAACCCCGGCTTCACCCTGGTGCTGCCGCATCCGATTTTGGACGAGGCGCGCAGTCGGCTGGGCGATGCGCCGGTGAAGCTGCAAGGGCTGGACGCCGGGGAGGTGCTCGACCTGCATGGCTGGCGCATCACGGGCATCGCCGCCGCGCACAACGACCTGAAGCGCGATGACCTGGGGCGCTGTCATTACCTGGGCTTCCTGATTCAGCGCGGTGGGTTCACCGTGTATCACAGCGGCGACACCCTCTGGCATGAGGGGCTGGTGCGTGCGCTGCAGCCCGCCGCCTGCGATCTGATGCTGCTGCCGATCAACGGCAACAAGCCGGAGCGCCGGGTCGCGGGCAACCTCAACGGCACCGAGGCGGCCGCGCTTGCCAGGGCCTGCGGGGCACGGCTGGTGGTGCCCTGTCACTACGACATGTTCACCTTCAACACCGAGTCCCCCGCCGAGTTCACCGCCGCCTGCGAAAGGCTGGGCCAGAACTGCCAGGTCATGCACTGCGGCGGGCATCTGCTGCTGGCAAAGTGACTGAAACAAAGGCTGGAAATTCCAATGCCCGAATCCCAATGACCAAGGAATGACTCAATGCACCAAGGTTCTGATGGGTCTGAGTTCGTGATCGCGTGGGATAACCAACCCTGCCATTCAGCCTTGAGATCTGAACCTTGGGACTTCCTTGGTCATTGTGGTCCCTGGACATTGGGCATTCATTCCCAGTCTCTCCAATGATCGCCTTTCTAGCCAAACTGGAGCTTGTCTCTAGTGCCTTTCATCTGAGCGGGCTTGGGTGCCTTCTACCTTGATCTGTGGTGATCCCTCCGCTTTAACGCAGTCTCCA
The DNA here is from genome assembly GCA_019186985.1 of Prosthecobacter sp. Lineage (GTDB taxonomy): Bacteria > Verrucomicrobiota > Verrucomicrobiia > Verrucomicrobiales > Verrucomicrobiaceae > Prosthecobacter. The sequence goes on from JABARQ010000048.1 coordinate 75,612, forward strand.
GTGCCTTTCGGCTGCGTGGGCTTTGATGCCCCGGACGCTGGGACGGCAACGCATGAAGGCCATGCAGCAAGTCTCCAGTGCCTTTCGGCTGAGTGGGCTTGGGTGCCCTGAGTCCACCGATCTGAACAAGCTCGTCTCCGGCCTCGGGTCTCCAGTGCCTTTCGGCTGTGTGGGCTTTGATGCCACAACGCCGTGACCGAACTTTACACCTGGGGCAGCGGCGTCTCCAATGCCTTTCGGCTGAGTGGGCTTGGGTGCCGCGTGGCGAACAGGACGATCTACTACCGGGACAACTACCGTCTCCAGTGCCTTTCGCCTGAGTGGGCTTGGGTGCCCCGAACTCGCGGCCCTGAAAGCCGCACTCAAACAGCAGTCTCCAGTGCCTTTCGGCTGAGTGGGCTTGGGTGCCCGAACTTCGTCTCTTCACGGATGAGAACCCTACCTTGGCGTCTCCAGTGCCTTTCGGCTGAGTGGGCTTGGGTGCCGCTCTCCAGGCAATGCAGAAAGTGATTGATGCAGAGTTGTCTCCAATGCCTTTCGGCTGTGTGGGCTTTGATGCCAGAATCAAAGCCTGCGTCAACGCCTGTGCTGGCATGGCCGAGTCTCCAATGCCTTTCGGCTGTGTGGGCTTTGATGCCACTGGTGATCCTGATGGTGATTACGATACCAGAATCCCGTCTCCAATGCCTTTCGGCTGTGTGGGCTTTGATGCCCCCCCGAGCAGCTCAATAACCTCGCCCTGGCCCTCGCCCGTCTCCAATGCCTTTCGGCTGTGTGGGCTTTGATGCCCGTCGTCCTGAACCAGCAGGAACTCGAAATGTCGGCCCGTCTCCAATGCCTTTCGGCTGTGTGGGCTTTGATGCCTAGAAGCTGCCGGGCTGAGGCCGGAGGACTTCATCGGCAGTCTCCAATGCCTTTCGGCTGTGTGGGCTTTGATGCCTCAGTGCCGTTCTCGACAAGGCTGAGGCGGAATTTGAGTCTCCAATGCCTTTCGGCTGTGTGGGCTTTGATGCCGTTAGTTAATACGCTCAACGATCTCTTCACGGCATCGAGTCTCCAATGCCTTTCGGCTGTGTGGGCTTTGATGCCTCTCCGCCGCATCATCCATTCCGTTCTCTTCTTCTCTGGTCTCCAATGCCTTTCGGCTGTGTGGGCTTTGATGCCACCGTGTTTAAGGGCGCGACCCTTGAGGCTCTTCTGGCGCGTCTCCAATGCCTTTCGGCTGTGTGGGCTTTGATGCCTGGCTACGTCTCCGGGCGGGCTGCCCACGGCTCTGTTCGCGTCTCCAATGCCTTTCGGCTGTGTGGGCTTTGATGCCGGATAAGGTGCCGTTTGCGGTTGAGATCGAGATGGAAGCCGTCTCCAATGCCTTTCGGCTGTGTGGGCTTTGATGCCAG
>JABARQ010000045.1 GCA_019186985.1 Prosthecobacter sp.
CCTGGTCCGGCGGCCGCAGGCGCATCCTCGGCAAGGGGCCCCTCGAGGCCTACTGCTACCATGTCATGTCCCGCACCTGCGGCGGTGATGTCTTCTTCGATGATGTCGAAAAGGAGGCCCTCCGTCGCCTCCTCTGGAAAATGAGCGACTTCTGCGGCGTCCGCCTCGTCACCTACTGCATCATGGGCAACCACTTCCATGCCCTCCTCGAGGTTCCCCGGAAGGACATCTGGCTCCAGCGCTTCTCCGGCCCCCAGGGCGAACTCCGCCTCTTCGACCACCTCCGCACCCTCTACAGCAAGGCCTTCGTCGCCCTCCTGCGCCAGGACCTCGATGAGCTGCGCAAACGCGGCCTGGAATCCCTCGCCCTGGCCAAAATCGAGGCCATCAAGCGCCGCTTCTGCGACCTCTCGCTCTTCGTCAAGGAGGTCAAGGAACGCTTCAGCCGCTGGTTGAACAAACGCCGCGGCCGAAAGGGCACGCTGTGGATGGACCGCTTCAAGAGCGTCATGGTGGAGGGACACGGCGAGCCTCTGCACACGATGGCGGCCTACATCGACCTCAACCCGGTGAGGGCGGGCCTGGTGGAGGATCCGAAGGACTACCGCTGGTGCGGCTATGGCGAGGCGATGGGCGGCAGTCGGAGGGCGCAGCGCGGGCTGGCACGGGTGACGGGCAGCCGCCTGGAAAACCGGCACATCACGAACAGCCACCCAGCCGGCGATCCCGCTGAGCCTGGAGAGGAGGCCAGCGCAGGGCCTGACGAAGCGGGCAACCACGACCCAGCATCCGCTTCTGCAGCCTGCAGCGAGGCAAGCGTGCCCGTGATGCCGCAGTCGGCCTGCCAGGAAGGTTCGCCACAAACCCCAGGCTCAAGCTTCGCCGAGACGTCAACCCTAACGGCCGCAAACCCCAGCCAGGTTCACGACGAAGCCAGGCAGGAGATTCCAAGCAAGAGCACCACCCATGAAACATCAAGCAGCGAGGTTCCGTCGCCCGAAGCCCATGAAGAATGGACCGAGGCGTACCGCTGCCTGCTGTTCAGCAGCGGCGTGGAGGTGAGGGATGCGCAGAACGAAAACGTGGTCAGGCGCGGGGTGAGCGCGGAGGCGGCGCGGGCGGTGCTGAAGGCGGGCGGCAAGCTGGGTTCGGGGGAACTGGTGAGGCTGCGGGTGAGGTATTTCAGCGACGGGCTGGTGCTGGGGAGCCGTGAGTTTGTGGAGGGCGTGTTCGAGGAGAACCGCGAGAAGTTCGGTCCGAAGCGGAAGGACGGCGCACGCAGGATCGCCGAGGCGACCGGCGGTCTGCACTCGATGCGGAAGCTTCGACGGCTGCCCGTCGGTTGATGCCAGAACCAAGAATAGGCATTGAACTCAAGACGCTCTTTGCGGCCCTGCATCGAATCCAGCAGGCCTGGGGATGAGTCGACGCTTTCCAGGCAGCCCGATTTGCTGGCAGAAATATGAAGGGTAGAAAGATTTTCCCGAGCGGCCCTGCGTCCTCTGAAATTTTTTCACCCGTCATTTGCACACCACACCCAAGGAGAAAAAAGCTGCCTGGTGCTCAGCCTCTCGACCAACTCATCGCCGAGTGCCGTTAATGCCAGGCATTCTGCATGCGAGGCCTGCCGACTTTGCAGCAGCAGCATCAGGTTATTGCGGGACGGCCTCGATTCTCCAAAAGGCGCGCTCTTCGTCTGACAGGCTGTCTTCCAAGATGATCTCCTGGAAGTTCTCAGGCATTCGCGGCGCAGTCACGGACGTCCAGTTTTGAAGGTCGGTGGATTTCTGAAGCACATAGCTGGCACCAGGAATGGCATCGAAGGCAAACCCGATCCGGCCGGTCGCCGGGTTGTAAACTCCACTTTTAATGTGCAGCCCAGCCAGACCGCTTTGAACCGCCGCCGGAGACATGGCGTGCCCCGGATAGACATGCCCGCTGGCGGACACGATTTGCGTTCCCGGTGTGAGTGCCCGGATGCCGATGCGATGACTTCTTGTGCAGTCGAATTCAACTGCATTGAAAGTACCACCCCCGATTGGAGGCTGGCCGTTTATAAGTTCACAATAGGTCTGGCCGACGGCCCGAATCGACATGGACAAGGTCACGACATCCCCCACCTTGACGTTGAGGATGCCGGCCTCGTATTTCGCCTGGGGGTCAATCGGCTCGGCTCGTGGGAATGCATCTCCGCCATCAATCTGCCAGTCCCCTTCAGGCGTTGAAAATCGCGTTTGAACATCAAAATTGAAGGCATCCTGGTTGGGATGCTTTCCATCAAGGCTGTAGGTCAATCCGTGACTCACAACAATCTGCACATCGGACCCATCGGGAGAGGTGTCGTGATCAACCGAGAATGTTTCGTTCCAGATCAGCGCCAAATTTAAGCGAGCCCGGCAATCAATCGTCGCCTGAGGATTGCCCACCCCACTCTCCACATTTGTCAGGGCACTCCAATAAATCCACAAATACCCGGGGGATATGCTGCATGAAAAGCCCGAATCGACATCTCCCCAGTCGCCAAAAGGTCGGAAATCCTTGGAATGATTAAATTCCTTCTTCCCAAGCTCGACCAGCACTTTCGATTCCTGCTCAATCCAAGGATTTGTCGGCGGACTGTAGGAGGCCGAATGAGTAAAATTCACCATGTAGCCAAAGTTGGTGACATCCCCGTGTGCCCAATTCAGAGACAGAACAGCCATCATGAGGGCACGACACGCCAGGGCGGCTGCCATCTGCCGCAGGCAAAGAAGCCTGGAACCCTGAAGATCATCGAAACGGGTGGTGCACAGCGCTGTCCTGGATCCCATCCGGTCAAACCACGGCGACCTGGGAGATTTTAAAACAAGCTTCATTACATTGATCCAAACGCTTTCTGGAGAACGGCAGTTATGCCGTGTTTGGCGAATCTGCGCCAATTTATGTGAAGAATTCCAAGACGGGCCGACATTCACAGAAAATCTCGGACGGCATTGGGATTCGAGGAATGCTGCCCTGCAACCGGCATCGCGATCCGATTTCGTGCAACCTCGGGAGCTGCATGCATGCAAACTCCCACAAGCACCCGATGGTGAAACAGCGGGCACCGTAATATTCCTCCTGATTTTATAAAACAGTCCTCAAGCACCGATGGCCAGCCAGTTGAACTCCACGGCATAGACACGGGTGTTCGCCCAGGTACAGACCTCGGCCATAAAGCCCGTCGGCGTGATGTCCGCCGCCCTGAGGCTGACACGCGCGGTGTCCCGTTGGTCGATGTCGAAGCCGGTGAGTCCGAGCTGGACCACGGGCACGGACGAAAAGGGCGAATCAAAGACCACCTCCATGCGGAAGCAGCGGGATTCCGCGCCCTCCGAGTCATCCCTGGCATCCAGGCACCAGCCATCCGTCAAAACGCCAAGGCCGAGATGGGAGGAGAGAACTTTCCAGGGAACAGGGGAGGTTTGCATTGGCATCCATGCACAAGCAGCATCCGGGCCGGGCTAAGCTTTCCTTTTAGAGGGAGACCAAAATGCCGGCCACAAAGGATTTCAGGCCTGGCAAGCCAGGAACAGATGCCCGGCAGACGGCACGATCCGCTGGCAGAAACATGGAGGGCAGAAAGTTTTTCCCAAGCAGCCCTCAGGCCTTCTGAAATGTTTCTGCCCCTCATTTTTCACCCCCATCCACGACACCTGCCCCAAGGTGCCCCAGACAACGCCCCTCGGTGGTTGATGATGCTGCTGCGAACGCCAAAAGGATGCCAGACTTTGAGAGCCCAATCCAGGAATGGCGGGCGCAGCAAAGATTCGCATACAAAGCTAAAATCGCTGCAGAATCGCTTCGGCGTTTCGTCGGCGCTGACAGCTGAGCGAATCGTGCTGAGAGGCCCTTTTCAGACGTTCCTTGACCTGCTTTTCTAAATGGCGATCACGGGGCCCCTTCTGCCGCTGGAACTGGTCCCAAAAGATGCGTCCGATGGCGTAGTTGGCAGCGGCGCCGGAGGCCTCCTTCCGGAAAGTTTTGGCCATTTCAATCAATGCCTGCACTTCTTCACCGAAGCAGGGGCCGGTGCGATAATACAGGCCAAAGGCTGCCGCACGGTGAAGGTGTTCACGTCTTTTGAATCGAAGGCTCCGCTGTTTGGCGGGCTTCACGCATACGGAAATCACTTCGGAGGTCACCCTTCGGTCTGGCGCACTTTGAAACACGGCCCAGATCTCATGCGTGCCAGCCTGACTAAACGTGTAGCCGCCTGACTGCCCAAAGATGCTGATGTCACGACGATACGGGTTCCGCCTGGTAATTGTGTGGGTCTTGATCCCGGCACAGTAATGTTTGGTGGCCCGGTATCTGCGCACCTCACCATCGGGGCTTCTAATCCATATCGTAAAGGTCTTGTAACCTGGATCAAGCTGCTCAGGGACCACGACAGGCCCCCTGGCTCCTGGCGCCAAACCCAGGGTTACATCCAGTTCAACAGGTTCAAAAGGCCAGAACTCCTCATCCTTCACAGCCAGGGACATCTTGAGCCTGTTGTCTTCTACACCGTCAAAGCCTCCATCAAAGAATGGTTGACCGAGCGTGCCCAGGTCCCCATAGCGGCCGCCGCCCGGTTGAATATAAATGGACGAGGAGCATTGGCAGAGCAGCCCCTGATGGCTCTGGCTATATCGATAGTTTGCTGCGGAAAAATTTGTCAAATACACCGACTCCCGCATCAGATTGGCGCTGTCGTTCTGGTGGCCGAGGTTGAAGACATGCCCCAGTTCATGCCCGCTGGTGTATCGAACTTGTTCTTGATAGGCGTCCGGCCTGTCCCGGTCGATGGCGTTGAGAAACACCGCGCAGCCTTCCCGGGGCTTGTCGGAGAACACGGCATTCAATCCTTGATCATGGGAAACCTGAAAGCCGCGGTCAAACATGACCCCGAAAACACCCGCAAACGGCGCATAGTCCGAAGCGTAGATGATGCCTATTTTAGATGTGGGGCCTGGTGCTACAGGGTTGCCGGTCAGGCGGCTTAGAAACTCATGCAACTCGCGCGACGATAATGCGGCCTGATTTCCCATCTCAATGTGAGGCACCTGAGGGGGCAGCAATCGGAAATCAATATCGGCCGCCGAGTTTGTCCAAAACAAATCCCGCAGCCACGCCACCATACCTTGCGCCCCGGGTGCATCGTCAAAAGGCACGGGCATGCCCTGGATGGCCCCGAGGTAACCTGCCTGGCATTGAATCGAAATCATGGCGGCAGCTCATTTCAGCCGGATGAGGAGCGGAACCGTGGCAAAGTTCTGACCTTCCTTGTATTTCACCTGCATTCTGACAACATGGGTGACGCCTTTCTTCAAGCCTGACTTGAGCAAAATGGTCACTGCTTTTTCAGCCGTCTTGGCGATGGATGCCACGCCATTTTCCACAACTGCCCCAGTGTGCAGGTCCACGAGCTCCGCCGTGCTCGACACTTCTGAGAAATCAATGTTGCAGCTCACTTCGAAACTCAGGGGCGCCGAGGCAGGGGGGACAGGGTACTCCGTGACACCTTGGGTGTCAGTACTTCCACCCAGCGGGCTCCATTTAGGCAGCGGCTTCGGCTCAACATTCGGCTCCATGTCACCCTCCTTCCGCTTCCAAGTGTCAAAGTCCCGCTGGTAAAGCGACCCATTCACAGGATGAAACTTCAATGACACCGGCAGGTCGTAAAAATTCACCGGCACCAGCCTCACGCCCTGCTTTCCAAGATCGTCTATGCGAAAATAGCTTGGTCCCGCCACCTTGACGATGTCGATCCTGGGTTTGCTGCGCTTTTTTCCATCAAAACTGTTTGTCCCGAAATCGAACCCGGCCGGACGGTCAGACTCGACCTCTCCAAGCTCCTCGATCACGGCCAGGGTGGCGGCGTGCGCAGCGTCCCGGTCTTCCATCTTGTCCTGCAATGTCCTCTCGGCCTCGTCCAGCTTTCGCCTCGCGGCCTTTTCCTGCGCCTGCAGGCTCTTCAAATCGTCTCCACTTGCGCTGCTTTTGGCCGCCTGGATTTCCTCCAAATCCTCCTTGGCATAGTCACGAGCCACCGTTGCGTCACGCACCGCTTTGTCTGCGGCTTTCTCGGCTGCTTTAGCCTCGATCACAGCCTTTTCCGCGCCTTCAAGCTTCGATGCATAGGCGGTGTGACTGGTCTTGACCGCCGCAGCCTTTTCACCCTCCGTCTTCACCTCCGCCTCCTGCTCCTTCTCCCCCTGCTTGATCGCGCCTGAAAAGAGTGTGCCGACTGCTTTGATCAACGCCTCAGGCACGGCCACAGAGTTGAGCTTGTAACTCACTTCGTTCAGCCCGCCCTCTGTGGCAAAGGTGGGCTTGAACTCATGGCTGGCCAGGAAACTTTGCGCAGAAACCGTGTAGGTGCGACTCGGGTCTGGCAAATAAAACACCTCCTTGGTTAGCGCACCGGTCGGGCTGATTGCAACTTTCAAAAAAGGCTGCGGCAATGAATAGAGATGCCCTCGTTCGTTGGATGCACCTGTGGATCGTTTTGAGGTGATCGTGGAAACACACCCAGATGTCAGCAGCAAGCTGGCCACGGAGAACAGATGCCAAGATGATTTTTTCATAGCTGATTAGAGGACTTTCATGATTGCTCCGTCTTCCCCAACCAGGATCCAGCTCCCGTCAGCATGTCGCAGGAACTTGAAGATGGCGACTCTTGGCGCGTGCTGAGGCAGCTGCTGCGTCTCGGCAGGCGCCTGCGAAACACCTTTATCCAAGGCGAATCTGCCCGCCTCCATGGCAGCCGTGAGAATCTCCTGTCCCGCCGCTATGACCGCTTTCGGAATGTCTGTGGAATCAGAGGCATCCTCAAAGGTACCTAGCACACCATTCGTAAAGCTAAACTTACCTTCCGTCTTCGCCAGATAAGCAAAGGGCTGTGCGCTGTTCAGTTTGTTCGGGTCAGATATGTACTCCAGGTCTACGGTGACACCGCCTGCGTTATCTGTGTAGGCAATCAAATATGGGGAAGTGCCAAGATGCCGAATGCCGCGCACCTTGGCGTCCATCGAACTGTCGAGGTTAGAGACTACTTTTACCCCGGAACAACTGCTTAAACCAAACATACCAAGCAGCAACAATTCGCATGATATGGGCAGAAACCAAGCCACCCTGGGCAAATTGATCGTTTTCATATTATTAAATAATATCAGTTAATTTTAAGCAGGTTACTTTGTGTTAAGCAATGCCTTTATCAGTTAAAAAGATGCCGGATGTTTAGCACTCAACCTCCGAAGATTGACCTTCAGTGCAGCACAGAGATCCATCTCAAGACGCACTTTGCGTTCCTGAATCCAATCCGGAAGGGATGGTTGTGCCGACGCATCCCTGACAGCCCGATCTGCGGGGAGAAAGAGATTGGGTAGAAAGAGTTTTTCCAAGCGGCCCTCGGCCTCTGAAATGTTTCTACCCCTCATTTTTCTGCCACCTCCCATCCCCCCTTAGCCGCAGGTCGCAATCGGCAGCCACCCACGGTTTTTCTCGACGACACATGCCAACGTGACGTTGCGGAATGCGGAACCGGCCTCAGGCGAGGTTCTTCAGCTGCGGGCACGCCCCCTCACCTAACGCCGAAAGGATGACAAAACCCTCCGCCTGCGCCTGTTTAGAGCATCCCTTCGGATCCCAACCGTTCGCCAGGGATTGATCATCTCGCCCTTGCCCGGCCGCCGACCCACGCCTTCAATAGCCTTTCATGCCACGCCAGCCCCTCGCCCTGCTCGCCCTCGCCGCCGGTCTTGCCTCAGCCGTCCTCGCCGCCGGCGGAAAGCCGGACAAGCCGAACAAGAAGTCCAACTACGTCGTCGGCAAGCCGGCCTTCGCCCCGGACTACAACCAGCCCGCCTTCGATCCGGCGAAAGCCGCGCCCGAACACCTGGACGTCAGCATGTTCCACCTTCCCGAGGGGCTGGAGATCAAGGTCTGGGCGACCTCGCCGATGCTCTTCAACCCCGCCAACATGGACGTCGACGCCCAGGGCCGCATCTGGGTCGCCGAGGGCGTCAACTACCGCCGTCACAGCGGTCGCAGCCGCGAGGGCGACGCCATCCGCGTCCTGCAGGACACCGATGGTGACGGCAGCGCCGACAGCAGCCATGTGTTCGTCCGGGAAAAGGAGCTTGAATGTCCCATGGGCGTCGCCGTCTTCGACAACGTCGTCCTTGTCTCCAACACGCCGGACCTCATCAAGTACGTCGATGTGAACCGCGACCTGAAGTTCGACCCGGCCGTGGACACCCGAGAGGTCCTCCTCACCGGCTTCGAGCAGCAGCAGCACGACCACAGCCTCCATAGCGTCTACGCCGGACCCGACGGGCGCTGGTATTTCAGCAACGGCAACTGCGGCGCCCTGTTCAGTGACAAGAGCGGCAACACCTTCCGCATCGGCGGCGCCTACCTCAACAACCCCTACACCGGCGAGAAGAGCGATGACGGCCACGTCTATGTCGGCGGCTTTACCGCAAGCATCGACCCCAGCGGCCATGGCGCCCGCATCCTCGGCCACGGCTACCGCAACAGCTTTGAAGGCGTGCGCAACTCGTTCGGCGACATGTATCTCAACGACAACGATGACCCGCCCGCCTGCCGCGTCAGCCACCTCATCGAAGGCGGCTTCTTCGGATTCTTCTCCGCCGATGGCAAACGCCAGTGGCGCGCCGACAAGCGCCCCGGCCAGGACATTCCCACCGCCGAATGGCGCCAGGACGATCCAGGCAGCATCCCGGCCGGCGACATCTATGGCGGCGGTGCGCCCACGGGCATGGCGTTTTATGAAAACGGCGCGCTGGGCGACAAGTGGAACGGCCTGCTGCTGAGCTGTGAAACCGGGCGCAACGTCGTCTTCGGCTACCTGCCGAAGCCCGATGGCGCAGGCATGAAGCTGGAGCGCTTCAACTTCTGCACCACCAACACCAGCGGCGTCTTCAAGGGCAGCGACTTCGTCGGCGGCAAGGACAACATGTCCGACGAGCGCCACACCCTCTTCCGCCCCAGCGATGTCTGCGTGGGCACCGATGGCGCCGTTTACATTTCCGACTGGTATGACAAGCGCACCGGCGGCCACCAGGACACGGATGAAACCTGCAGCGGCACCATCTATCGCATCACTGCCAAAGGCTCCAAACCAGCATCGCCCAAGCTCGACCTCAACACCGCGGCCGGCCAGCTTGAAGCCCTGAAGTCCCCCGCCACCAACGTCCGCCACGCCGCCTTTGTGAAGCTGAAGGAAAAGGGCGCGGAGTCCGCGAAGGCCGTGGGCGCGCTGATTGACGACAAAAACCCCTACATCGCCGCCCGGGCCGTCTGGCTGCTTGCCCAGCTTGGCGAAGCCGGCACTCAGCGCGTCCGCGTCTGGCTGGAATCCGAGGACGCCACCCATCGGCTCGTCGCCCTGCGCTCCCTGCGTGCCGCCAACCCGGACATCCTCGACCTGCTCAGCACCATGGCCCACGACGGCTCGCCCGCCGTGCGCCGCGAGGTCGCCGTCGCCCTGCGCGACATGCCCGCCGCGCAGAGCCTCAACATCCTCGTCGAGCTGGCCAAGCGCTACGATGGCAAGGACCGCTCCTACCTCGAAGCCTGGGGCCTTGGCTGCAGCGGCAAGGAGGCGCCCGTCTGGAGCGAGCTGAAGAAGATCATGGACGGCAACGCCCTGGACTGGAGCGAGAAATTCGCCCGCCTGACCTGGAGGCTGCATCCGGTGGAAGCCGTGAGCGACCTGGAGGCACGGGCCACCAGCGGCAAGCTCAGCCCCGCCGAACGCAGGCTGGCTCTCGACACGCTCGCCTTCATCCAGGACGCCGCCGCCGCCCGGGCCATGCTGGCCGCCGCCAGGGACAAGGCTTCACCGGTGCACGCCGACGCCATGTGGTGGCTGGTCAACCGCAGCACGAATGACTGGGCGGAGTTTGGCATCCCCGGCGAATTGAAGAAGCAGGGCATCTTTGATCCCGACGCCGTCAAGCTCATCACCATCGAAACACCTCCCGCCATGCCGAGCGCCATCAAGGTCGAGGACGTGCTGAAGCTGAAGGGCGACGTGCAGCACGGCCAGTCGCTGACCGTCCGCTGCGTCATGTGTCATCAGCTCAACGGCCAGGGAGTCGAGTTCGGCCCGAACCTCCAGGGCTGGGGCATCAGCCAGCCCAGCGAGATCATCGCCCAGGCCCTCATCGAGCCGAGCAAGGACATCGCCCACGGCTTCGACGGCGTCAGCATCACCTGCAAGGACGGCACGAAGATCGACGGCATGGTCCTGAGCGAGGGCGACATCCTCATCATCCGCAGCATGGGCGGCCAGACGCAGTTTGTGGCGAAGGAAAAGATCGCCTCACGCCGCAAGATGGACCGTTCGCTGATGATGAGCGCGACCATGCTCGGCATGACCGCGCAGGACGTGGCCGACATCGTCGCCTACCTGCGGCAGGCGGAATAATCCTTTCTGCAAACAGGCCCGGATAGTCGCGAACGATGGCGCCGTAGGTAGAGCATGCCCACGCGCCTTTTTCCTGCCGTCACGCTTCTCTGCCTCAGCCTTCAGGCACTCCCCGCAGCCGATCCCGCCGCCAAGCCGGTCGAGATCGACGCCTCCAAGCACCCTTCCCTGCAGGCCGCCTTTGACGCCGTGCCCGCCAGCGGAGGCATCGTCAAACTGCCGCCGGGCAAGGTGGAGATCGACAGCCCGCTGGTCATCCGGACCGGCGACACCCGGATCGTCGGCGCCGGCGCCGCCACCTGGATCAAGAACAACAACCAGGAGGGCAGGCCCGCGCTGATCATCCGTCCGCCGGACCTCGACACCGACAAGAAGGCCAGGCTCTGGCGCGTGCAGCTCGCCGACTTCCGGATCGAGGGCCAGGAGAAGAGCGGCGACGGCGTGCTCGCCGAGTACGTCCAGGAGATTTACCTCGAGGGCATGAGCATCGACCACAACGGCGGCCATGGCATCCACATGCGGAGCTGCTTTGAGGACCCGCGCATCGCCGACTGCATCCTCACCTACAACAAGGCCTGCGGCATCGAGATCTTCGACTGCCATGACATCGTCGTGAACGCGAACCACTTCGAGGAGAACCAGGACGCCCTGCACTGCGCGGACAGCTTCAACCTCTGCATGAACGGCAACAATGTGGACGACCATCTGCGCCACGGCGTCGTGATCGAAAACACCTACGGCTCCGTGCTTTCGGGCAACATGATCGAGGAATGCAACGGCACCGCCGTCATCCTCGACCGCGACTGCTACGGCATCACCCTCAGCGCCAACGTCATCGCCCATCATCTCGAGGGCGGCATCGACCTGCGGGACGCCCATGGCTGCGCCGTCAGCGCCAACACCTTCGTCCTCGCCCACAAGTTCGGTGTCCGCATCGGCCCGGGCAGCGGCCGCAACAGCATCTCCGCCAACACCTTCACCAACACCTACATCGGCGACGGCAAGGACAAGCGACCCGCCGAGGGGCCGACGCCGATGCACATCGACGAAGGCGCCGGCGTCTTCGTGGATGGCGGGCAGGACTGTGTCATCAGCGGCAACACCTTCACCGGGCTTGGCACCGCCGCCGTCTGGGGCAACTCCGGCAGCACCGGCATGCTGATCACCAACAACCTCTGCCGGGACTGCGGCCGGAACCTGGAGGCGGACGCCCCCTGGATTGACCTCAAGCAGGAGCGTTACAGCCTGGTCCAGGACAACCTGATCAACCGCTGAGCCCGGCGGCGGACCGCCCTGGCGGCATGAAAAAACAGGCGGTGATTGCCAGGCCCCGAAGACTGGCGCAGGATGGGTTGTGCAGGTCCGTGAAATGAGCGCCTGCCGAAGCAGAGTTCATGAGCCGCCCCCCCATCCAATTTTTCAACCGCGTCACCCGCCAGGTCGAAACCGAGTCCGTCTACGGCGAAAAGCCACTCCGCTTCATCTACGAAAACCCGCTCGGCGCCGTGGCGCTTCATGCCCTGGTGAAAAAGGCCGCCTTCTCCCGCTGGTACGGCCGCAGGATGGACAGCGCCGCCAGCGCCGCGCAGATCCAGCCCTTCATTGAAACCTATGGACTGGATCCGGAGGAGTTCCGCGAACCCGTTTCGGAGTTCCGTTCGTTCAACGAGTTCTTTTACCGCAGGCTCAAGCCCGGGGCCCGTCCCGTTGACGCCGACCCCGCCGTGATCACGCTGCCCGCCGACGGCCGTCACCTGGTGATCCCGGACCTCTCCCAGTGCCGCGACTTCATGGTCAAGGGCGTGCGTTTCGACATTGCCGCCCTGCTGGGCGACACCGGACAGGCGACCCGTTACGAGAAGGGCGCCATGCTGGTCTCCAGGCTCTGCCCGACCGACTATCACCGCTTTCATTTTCCCTGTGACGGTCTCTCCGGCACGCCGCGCCTGATCAACGGTCCGCTTTATTCCGTCAGCCCGATCGCCCTGCTCAGGCGGCCCGGCATCCTGTGGGAGAACAAGCGCTACATCACCCGCATCCGCACGGACAGGCTTGGAGAAGTGGCCTTTCTCGAAGTCGGAGCCACCTGCGTCGGTTCGGTCGTCCACACTTCACGCCCCGGGCAGGTGGTGCGCAAGGGTGATGAGAAGGGCTACTTCCGCTTTGGAGGTTCCTGCGTCATCACCCTGTTCGAAGCCGGTCGCATCCGGTTTGCCGACGACCTTCTGGAGCACAGCGCCGAAGGCCGTGAGGTCTATGCACGCATGGGGGAATGTGCCGGACAGCTCTGCTGAACCAGGGGGTTTCTTCGAAAAAACCCCAAAAAACCCTCAGAAGAGATATTGACCCCCGTCCAGGAAGCTGCCAGTCTCAAAAGCCTATGGCCAAAAAAGCAACTACTCGCAAAGCAAACCCCGCCCTCATGAAACCCGTGCAGCCGGACGCCGTTCTGGCCGCCATCGTCGGCAATGCCGCACAGCCCCGCAGTGCGATCACCAAGAAGATCTGGGATCACATCAAGAAGAACGACCTTCAGGACAAGAAGAACAAGCGCAACATCAACGCCGACGACAAGCTGAAGGCCCTGTTCGGTGGCAAGGCCTCCGCCACGATGTTCGAACTGACCAAGTACGTCAGCCAGCACGTCAGCTGACCCTTTTCCGGCAAGTCCGGTTTCCCAAGGCCGCTCCCATCGACTGGAGAGCGGCCTTTTTCATGCCCTGGTGTCTCAGACCAGCTCCTTGATCCACTTGCCGCAGGTGTGCGGCTGAAACTCCCTCATGACGCGCAGCAGGGCTCCCGGGGAAGTTTCAGCCAGCAGGCTGGCACGGTGTTCCGGCTTGAGCAGCCCCTCGCCGCTCATGTGATCCAGGAAGGACAGCAGCCTGTCGAAAAAGCCGTTCACATTCAGCAGGCCCACCGGCTTGCCATGAAAGCCAAGCTGCAGCCAGGTGAGCGTTTCAAACAGCTCGTCCAGGGTGCCAAAACCTCCGGGCAGCGCGATGAAGCCGTCGCTCAGGTCCACCATGGTCTGCTTCCGTTCATGCATCGAACGCGTGACGATCAGCTGCGTGCAGCCCTTGTGACCCAGCTCCTTGGCCAGCAGTGATTCGGGAATCACACCGATCACCTCGCCTCCCGCAGCCAGGGCGGCGTCGGCAATCACGCCCATCAGGCCGACATTGCCGCCACCATAGACGATGCCCAGCCCCTGCCCGGCCAGATGCCGGGCCAGATCGACGGCGGCGGACTGAAACGCAGGGTCCTGGCCCCGGCTGGACCCACAATAGATGGCGACACGCTGCATGGGCATGGTCGTCGCAGTTCAATGACAGCCGCAGCCGGAGCCGCAGGAGCCGGCTGCGGACGGGCGCGGGCTGGAGGCGCCTCCCATCAGGCCCGTGCCGCCCACGGGCACCCGGCGCACCGGCTCGCCGCTGTCCGGATGACGGGTGAGCGGCGCATCCTTCATGCTTTGACGGACCTCGAAGCGCCGTGGCTGCTCGTGGTCATGCTGGGGGATGGTTTCGTAGACGTAGGTGGGCATGGGGGAGGAATGGTTAGGCAAGCATTGCCGGAGCCCGTCCCCGGAATCAAGCCCGGGCTGGCTTCAAAAGTGATGGCACCTCGTCCTTGCCGCATCGCGTATCCCAGCTACCTACCCAGTCCGAACTCAACAAACCATTATGGCCCACACCCTCCCCGCCCTTCCCTACGACAAGACCGCGCTTGAGCCGCACATCGACGCCATGACCATGGAGATCCATCATGGCCGTCACCACAACGCCTATGTGACCAACCTCAACAACGCCATCGCCGGCAACGCCGAGCTTGAAGCGAAGTCGATTGAGGACCTCTGCAAGACCATCAACAGCGTTCCGGAAGGCATCCGCGCCGCCGTCCGCAACAACGGCGGCGGTCATTACAACCACAGCCTTTTCTGGAACATCATGGGCCCGAACGCCGGCGGCGCCCCCACCGGCGAGCTTGCCGACTCCATCAACGCCGCCTTTGGCAGCTTTGACGCCTTCAAGGAAGCCTTCGCCAAGGCTGGCGCCACCCGCTTTGGCTCCGGCTGGGCCTGGCTCGTGGTGAAGGACGGCAAGCTCGCCGTGACCTCCACGCCGAACCAGGACAATCCGCTCATGGACGGCAGCGGCACGCCCATCCTGGGCTGCGACGTCTGGGAGCACGCCTACTACCTGAAGTATCAGAACAAGCGCCCCGACTACATCTCCGCCTGGTGGAACGTGGTCAACTGGGCCGCCGTGGCCGAGCTCTTCGCCAAGGCGAAGTAAGCCCCGACCGCAAGGCCTGTCTTCAAAACCTCCAGTCCTCAAAAGGCTGGAGGTTTTTTGTGCCAGCATCCGGACATGCACGCTGAGTTTCATGTTTTTGGGATATGACAGGCCTGCAAACGCGGCCTAATCATCAAAGCATGAAATTCATGAGGTGTTTGACTTCGTACGCGCTTGTCCTCGCCAGCGCCGCGATGCTGAGCGCTCAGGCTCCGCCTCCACCCCCGGAACCCGCTGCGCCCGTCACCCCATCCCCGCAACCTGCGGCCACGCCTTCGACTCCGCCTGCACCAGAGGATCCAGCACAGTTGATGAAGCTCAGCCCTCTTGGCAGCAAGCCGGACTGGACCCTTCTGGACGCCTTCGCGCGCTCCATGTCCCGAGCAGAGTTTGAGAAGGCCTGGCGGGAGATTTACTCCCAGCCCAACAGCCTGCCGCCGCCGTTTGAAATCACCCAGGAAGCCCTGCTCGTGCCCGGCGGCCAGACGGGCGAGCCACCACGCCGGGTGAGCTTTCAATCCGCGGCGGATTCGGCCGACCGCCCCGCCCCTCCAGGCTTCTGGCGCAGCGCCAGCCGGCTGCCGCCGCTGCAAGGCCGCCCTGTGTTGAGCGACCTGGTCATCGCCCTCGACCCCGGCCACCTCGGAGGCCAGTGGGCGGCGATGGAGGAACGGCTGCTCAGCTTCCAGCCGGGCGAAGACATCCGGGAAGGCGACCTCTCCCTGCTCACCGCCCGGGTGCTGAAGCAACGCCTCACCGATCTCGGCGCCATCGTGCATCTGGTCCGCGAAAATGCCGAACCCGTGACCTCCCGACGCCCGCAGGACTTCGACCAGGACGCCCGTCAGCTCCTGACGGAATCCGGATTTGCCAGCCCCACGGAAAGCTACCTGGGCCTGGTCGGCGACGCCAAGCTGCTGACCGTGCAGTGGCAGCGGGAGAAGCTGTTTTACCGCGTCAGTGAAATCCATGCGCGAGGTGGGAAAGTGAACCATCAGATCAGGCCGGACATCGTGCTCTGCCTGCACTACAACGCCGAATCCTGGGGAGATGCCTCCGCCCCGCAGTTTTCGCCATTGAACCACCTGCACACGCTCGTCAACGGCTGCTACGCCAACTCCGAGCTGATGCAGCAGGACGTCCGTTTTGAAATGCTGATGCGGCTCTTCGGACGGGTGCACGAGGAGGAGCTGCCGCTTGCCAGCGCCGTCGCCGAAGGCATGGCCCGCAGCACCACCCTGCCGCCTTATGTCTACACCACGCCCAACGCCAGGCGCGTGAACGACAACCCCTACGTCTATGCCCGGAACCTGCTTGCCAACCGCCTTTATCTCTGCCCGGTCGTCTATCTGGAGCCCTATGTCATGAACCACGAGGAAACCTACCGAAGGCTGCTTGCCGGGCATTACCACGGCCGCACCCTCATCGGCGGCAGGCTCGTCAGCAGCGCCATCGAGGACTATGCACGCGGCGTCGTGGACGGCCTCGTGAAGCATTACCAAAAACATCGCCGCAACTCATGAAGATCCTTTTGATCGGCTGCGGCTATGTCGGCGAACGCGCCGCCGACCTGCTCCACGCGGGCGGCCACGAAGTGCTTGGCGTCACGCATTCCCAGTCCTCGGCGGAGCGGCTGGGCGCCGTCAAACCCTGGACGGTCCTCAGCGGCGATGTCGCCTGCCCTGACGCCGTGCAGGCCCTGCGCTCCCGGACAGGCCCGGTGGATGCCTTCATTCACTGTGCCAGCTCCGGACGCGGAGGCGCGGATGCCTACCAGGCCGTGTATGTGAACGGCATGACCCACCTGGCCTCAGCTTATCCAGAAGCCCGGCCGCTTTTCACCAGCAGCACCAGCGTGTATCCGCAGACCGACGGCAGCCAGGTCGATGAAGAAAGTCACGCTGATCCAGACCGCGAAACAGGCCGGCTCCTTCGTGCGGCTGAAAACATCGCCCTCGGCCGGAACGGCCTCGTCGCCAGACTGGCCGGCATCTACGGACCCGGCAGGTCCTTCGTGCTGAAAAACCTGCTGGAAGGTCGCAGCGGAATCGAGGTCAGCCCGGAAGCGCCGGAGGGACGCCTGCTCAACCAGATCCATGTCGATGACGCCGCCTGCGCCCTCGTTCATCTCGTCACGACCAACCAGGCCGGCATCTTCAACGTGGTGGACGACGCCCAGCTCACCCAGCGTGCCTGCCTCGAAAAGCTGGCAGCCCTTTTCAGCCTGCCGGTTCCTGAAACACGGTCTCCCGACCCGCTGCGCAAGCGTGGCTGGAGTCACAAGTCCGTTTCCAACGCCAGGCTCCGGGCCACCGGCTGGTCCCCCGCCTTTCCCTCCTACTTCGACGCCCTGCGCCACGACCCGCAGCTGGTGTCCTCCATCCTGGCCCTGGTCGATGAAGCCGGCGAAGTCCCCCTGCCCCGCAGCGCCAACATCGTCCTCATCGGCCTGATGGGCAGCGGCAAGTCCAGCGTCGGCAGAATTGTCGCCCGCCTGCTCGGCTTTCAGTTCGTGGACACCGACCACATGATCGTCGACCGCGCAGGATGCAGCATCCCGGAGATCTTCGCCCGAGAAGGCGAGGCCGGTTTCCGCAGGCGGGAAAGCGCCGTGTTGAGGGAACTCCTGGGCACGCGACACAGTGTCATCGCCACCGGGGGCGGCATCATCACCCAGCCTGTGAACCTTCCCCTGCTCCGGCACCTCGGCTTCATCACCTGGCTTGAGGCCAGCACCGACCTTCTCGTCAGGCGCACCTCCTCCAACAACGACCGCCCCCTGCTGCGGGGCGAGGAGCCGCCCAGGGTCAAACTGGAACGTCTCATTCAGGAGCGCGGCCCCATTTACAAGGCCATGGCCGACCTGCGCATCCAGACCGACGAGCTTTCCCAGGAGGAGAGCGCCTACGGTGTGGCGGAAAGCGCCCGGCTTTTCTTTTCCTTGAGGAAATAGCAGCTTCGAAGGCGAATTCAGAGTGACATGTCGCTCTATTGCTGAATTTTGGAAATTGCGGAAATTTATAGCTTCGTGTTTGCGATTTTTGTAAATTCAGTGTAATTTTTGTAAATACTATATACTCGTGACTTCCCTCGCCTCTCATCCTCCCGCGACGACTCCGCTGCACTTTGGTGCAGCTGCGGGAACTGTTGAGGTGACTCCCCAGGCGGCCCCGAAGCTGGACCCCAAAGTTCTGGCAAAGGCGGAGGGTTCGGCCCGGTTTGCAGGTGAAATCCAGCAGCTTAATCTGCGGAACGCACGGCTGGGCGCCTGGTTTGTCATGGTACTGGTGCCCTTTTGCGCCGTGCTGGACTGGCTGGCCTATCCCGAATTTTTCTGGGACTTCCTCCTGCTCAGACTGCTGTGCTCGCTCCTCTGCGTGCCCCTGCTGCTCGCCCTCGATCAAAGCTGGGCGGCCAGGTATCATCGTGTCTACCCCGTCATTCTGCCCCTGCTGCCGGCACTGGCCATCAGCCTCATGATCTACCTCAGCGGCGACGCCGGTTCAGGCTATTACACCGGCCTGCTGCTCTGCCTGGTGGGGACCTCCTTTGTGTTTCATTGGACCTTCCAGGAGATCGGCCTCACGGTCGGCCTGGTGCTCGCCTGCTACTTTGCCGCCACGCTGCCCAACGTGGATTATGCGGCGGGGATGCACGGCAACGCCCACTTCATCAACAACACGATCTTCACCCTGCTGACCTGCCTGGTGCTTTATTTCGGCAGCCGTCAGCATCACGGCATCCGGCTTAGGGAGTTCGTCAACCGCTGCAAGGTGGAGGCTCAGCGGGAGGAGCTGAGCAGCCGTAATGAAGAGCTGACCAGCACCCTGCGCCTGCTGCGCGAAACCGAGGCCCAGCTTGTGCAGAGTGAAAAGCTGGCGTCGATCGGCCGACTCAGCGCGGGGATCGTTCATGAGATCAACAATCCGCTCAACTTCGTACAGACGGCGGTCTTCCTGCTCAAGAAGAAGGCGAAGGCCATGACTCCTGAACAGGGCGAACCCCTGAATGAGATCCTCACCGACATCAGCGAGGGCGTCGGCAGGGTGGCGTCGATCGTCTCCGACCTGAGGATCTTCGCCCATCCGGAAAGCCGCGGGGCCTCTCCCGTCGACCTGGGCGCTGCGGTGCGCAAAACCACCCGCCTGATGAACAAGCAGCTGACCGAGCTCAGCGCGGAGTTCATCATCAACCTGCCGCCGAAGCTCGTCGTCCTGGGTGACGAAAACCACATCATCCAGATCCTCATCAACCTGCTGCAGAACAGCTTCGACGCCATGTCCAGCCAGAAGGCCCCGAAGATCATCCTCAGCGCCGCCCGGACGGGTGAGGGCGTGGAGGTCAGGATCCGCGACAACGGGGACGGCATCGCCGACGACGTGCTCCAGAAGATTTTCGACCCCTTCTTCACCACCAAGGACGTTGGCAAGGGCATGGGCCTGGGCCTGAGCCTGTGCTACCGCATGATGCAGGGCATGAACGGCTCGATCTCAGCCACCAGCCAGCCCGGCCACCACACCGAATTCACCCTCACCTTCAGGTCCACAGACATCGAATGACCCCTCCAGGCAAATCTCCCTTTCACATCCTGTATGTGGACGATGAGGAGCGCTCCCTGCATTACTTTGAGCGCTGCTTTGAGGACGATTATGTCATTCACACGGCCACCAACGCCGCCGACGCCTGGAGGATCCTGGAGCAGCACGGCTCGCGCATCGGCGTGCTGATGACCGACCAGCGGATGCCGGGAGAAAGCGGTGTCGAGCTGCTGGAGCGCGTGAGCAGGGTGCAGCCCGGCATCATCCGCATCCTGGTCACCGCCTACACCGACTACGACAGCGCCGTGAAGGCCGTCAACGAAGGCCGCGCCTGGCGCTACCTGCACAAGCCCCTCAACCCTGACAACCTTGGCGTGGTGCTGCAGGAGGCCATGGAGGCCTATCAGTCCGCGGTCAGCCGTGAACGGCTGCTCACCGACAAGGCGGATGACCTGCGCAGCCAGCTCATGGCGGACCGCGTCAGCGGCATGGCCATCCTGGCGGAGGGCCTCAACCACCACCTGCGCAACGCCCTGACCGTGGTGCGCGCCTTCATTGACCTCGCCCCCATGAAGCTCATGGAGGAGATCGAGGGCCGCCATCCGCGCGACCCCGCCTTCTGGATCGAGACCCAGGGCCAGGCCACCCATCAGATCGAGAGGATTCAAAACCTGCTCACCCACCTCGCCCACGCCTCCCATGCCAGGAAGCTCAACCGCCATGACCGGGTGCGGCTTTCCGACCTCCTGGCCGAGGCCCAGGCCCTGTATGCAAGCCACCTTCAGGAACGCAGGCTGCGGCTGACCCTGGAGGTGCCTGCGGATTTCCCGGACCTGCTCGTGCATGGCGACCGCTTCCGCCAGCTCATCAGCCTGCTCTTCATCGAGGAGATCACCCACCTGCAGCCGGGTGATGACATCCGCTTCTCCGCCAGGGTCGAAACCGACGCCTTCGGCGACTCCTTCGCCGTCATCACCCTGGAGGACACGGGCGCCTGGGGAGGTCCGCATGACAGTGCGCAGAATTTGTTCGACCCCTTCTACACGCGCAGCCGCAAGCCCGACGACTTCGGCGTGAACATGATGGCCTGCTACGTCACCATGCACCTGCACGGCGGGGCCATCTCCGCACGCAGGCTCGACCCCCAGGGGCTGGAGCTCAGCCTGCGCCTGCCACTGGATCCCGACAAGAACTGCCGTGAGGCCGAGGACTTCCTCCGCTGCACGCTCACGGGTGAGCAGCCCGGCGGCAGGTCCGTGGTGAAGAGCCCCCTCGCCGCCGCCGCAGCCTGAGAACCAGGCCCGGGCCGCCAGCTACTCAGCCCCCTGCTCCGCGCGCATCTTCTGGAAGGGCACGCTTTCACAGACGGCGATGAACATGTCCCGGAACCTGTAGCCGCCGGCCTTCGTGCGCCTGACAACCTCCTGCACCGCCGGCTTGTCGCTGTAGCCCAGGCCGCGGCCGAGGGCGTAGGTCATGAGGTTTTCCGCAAGATTGCGCGTGAAGTCATCCGCCAGGTCGCGCGCCAGGATGCCGCGCAGCTCGACCAGGTCCTTGAACTGCTGGCCGCGAACGAGCTGGCCCGATGCATCAATCGGGTGCTTCTTCTCCTCCGTCCGGTAGCGGCCGATGGCGTCGTAGTTTTCAAAGGCGAATCCGATCGGGTCCAGGAAGGCGTGACAGCCCGCGCAGGAGGCGTTGCTGCGATGCTCCGCAAGCTGCTCGCGCAGGGTCATGTTCGAGGAGCGCATCTTCTTGTCGTCCAGCGGCGGCACACCGCCGGGCGCCGGCGGAGGAGGCGTGCCCAGGATGTTCTCCAGCAGGTACTTGCCACGCTTCACCGGTGATGTGCGCGTCTGCTCCGAGGTCAGCGTCAGGATGCTGCCGTGGGTCAGGATGCCGCCCCGCGGAGTACCCTGGAGCGACACCTTTTCAAACTTGTCACCCTTCGGCCCGTCCTTGACCCCGTAATAGGCGGCCAGCCGCCTGTCCATGAAGCTGTAGTCGGCGTTGAGGAACTCAAGCACGCTGCGGTTCTCGTTCAGGATGTGCTGGAAGAAGGCCTGGCTCTCACGCTTCATCGCGCCGGCAATCCTGCCGTTCCACTCAGGGAAACGGCGCGTGTCAGGTGAAACAATGTCCATGTCCCTCAGCTGCAGCCACTGCCCGGCGAAGTCCTCCGTCAGGGAATAGGCCCGCCAGTCGCTCATCATGCGGGCGACCTCGGCGGCCAGGTTCCTCCTCAGCTCGTTCTTCGCGGCAAGCTGCAGAAGGCGTTCATCCGGCGGCGAGGACCAGATGAAGTAGGACAGGCGGCTGGCAAGGCTGAACTCATCAATGTCCACGATGCCGTTCTGCACCGGACCGGCCGGCTGTGGCGAAACACGGAACAGGAACGAAGGCGACACCAGCATGCCTTCGAGCACATAACGAAGAGCCCCCAGAGGCTGCTCCCCCTCCTTGATGGCAAGCTCGGCAAAGGACTTCCACTTCGTCTTCTCATCCTCACGAAGCGGGCGGCGGAACAGGCGCGCGCCCATCTTCTCCACCAGCGCGGGAAGATCAGCGGACTGGATGCCGCCCGCCTTGCCCAGCGGCCCTTCAACCTTCACCTGATGCACCCAGAGGTTGCGGTCCTGCTTGGTCTCGGGGTCCCAGAAGTCATTCGTGAACCAGACCTGCAGCTCATGTGCGCCGGCCGGCAGGTCCGCCTCGACATGAAACCACTGCGGCGCCTGGTTCTTCGCGGTCACTGAAAAGGCTCCGATGGTCTTGCCGGCGATGCGCAGCTCGGCCTTCGCAGGCTCGTCGCCAGCCTGCTGCGCCCCGGCCTTGAGCGTGAACTTGTAGCGGCCGGCTTCGGCCAGCTCGACGGCACGTTTCACATAGCCGCCGCTTGCCAGGACGATGCCGCCCGTGTCAGGCGCCGCGTCCCCCTCGCCCTTTGAAAAATCCTCGCCGGTGTACAGCACGGCGGGCAGGCCCACCGGCTTGTCATTCAGCAGCCAGCGAAGGAACCGGCTGCCTCGCGGTGCCAGCAGGCCGAAGGGCCCCTGCACGGTGATCTTGTCGAGCGCCACGTTGCGGTCACGCTTCGCCGGGTCCGGATTGGCAGGATCAGAATGATCGTTCAGGTACGCCACGGAGATCTTCGACTCCCCGCCGTTGAGCTGCACGGTCTTGGTGATCTTCTGCCAGGGCCCCTTGTCATCCTTCCAGCGCGTCGTCACATCATAGGTGGACACGTCCTTGCCATTCACCCGCAGGGCCACCTTGGCGGGTTCGCCTCCGGATTCGGTCGCCGCAACATGAAGCGTCACCAGGTAGCTGCCGGCTGCGGGTGCGTTGAACTTGCCCGTGGCCTCGGCGGCGCTGTGAAACCAGCGCACGCCGTTGGACTCGTCCGTTTTTCCCTTGCTGCTCCAGAGCCTGCCGGCTCCCAGCTCCACGTCGGCGTGATCCGGAATGGAGACGTCAAAGGCATCCTCCGCCACCTCCCGCGAGGCACGCAGGTACTTCTCCATCAGCATCGGCGACACGCTCAGCACGTCACCGATGTTGTCAAAGCCGTAGCCGCTGTCGTCCGGGGGGAACTCCCTGGCCGGGCGCGAATCGACAAAAAGGAGGTCTCGGACCGTGTTGTTGTACTCCGTCCGGTTCAGGCGGCGCGCCGTGACATGGCCCGGGTCGGGCTTCGCCGGATCAAACCAGAACACCGCGTCATCAATCCACGCCACGATCTCGTCGCGCTGCTGCAGGCTGGGCTTGTCCTTCTTCTCCGGGGGCATGACATGGGTGACCAGCTGCTGGCGCACATGGTCCCACATGACGAAGTCCGAACGCATCGTTGGATAGTCCTTGTGCTCGTCGAGCAGGAAGCTGCCCTTGTCCACGCCGTCGGCATGGCAGTCGTAGCAGTACTGCTCCAGCAGCGGCCGGATCTTCTGTTCAAAGGCGGCCTGGCCGCGCGTGGCGACGGTGTCGGCGCCCCGGACGGCCAGGGGCAGCAGGAGGAGGATTTGAAGGGAACGCAGCATGGGGGGTGAGGGGGATACGAACGGGCACGGACCGACTTTCCCCTGCGTGACATTTGTCAAACCCCGTGTCCACCTTGAATTACGCCCGGATGGCCCCGTCAGGCGCGTGCCTGCCGGCCCCGGTAGGCCAGGGCGAAGAACAGGCAGACGGCGGCCGTCAGCGCGGTCTCGCCCAGCCAAAACTTCCGCCAGTCCGTCCCGGCGGCGGTCAGGCAGGCGTCATGCCACCAGCCTCCGCCCAGGTAGCCGCACAGGTTTCCCACCCCGCTCATCAGCAGGGCCAGCAGCGCCTGCGCCCTCACACGCCAGCGGGGGTCGATCCGCTCCTCCAGGTAGATCTGCGTCGTGATGAAGTAGAGCGTGAAGGCAAGGCCGTGCATGACCGTGCCGGTCACGATCCATCCCAGGCCGTTCACGGCGTTCAGGGAATAACGAACCACGCAGAGGGCGATCCCCGTGAGGAAGATCCACTTCAGCCTGTAGCGGGTCATCACCCGAGACAGCAGCAGCATGACCAGGATTTCCGTCGTCTGGGCCAGCGACATCACCGCCGAGATGTTCTTCACGCCCAGGTCCTTCAGCTGCAGGGCCGTGTAGGGGTAGAACGCCGCCAGCGGCATGCAGTAGAGCGCCGCCGTGGCAAACACCACGCGATGATCGCGGTTCCTGAGCAGCTCAAGCGCGTCCAGGCCGAGGATCTGCAGCCAGCTGCGGTGTGCGGGAGCATCCGTGGGAGCCACGTCCGGAAGCATCCGGCTCACCAGCGCCGCCAGCAGCCAGAGCCCGGAGGCAGCGAAGCCTCCGCGCAGGGAGGCGTCCGAGTGCAGGACAAAGCTGAGGAGCCAGCACCCGGCCATCCATCCGAAGGTGGCGCAGGCACGCAGCGGGCCAAACTCCCGCTTCGCATCCTGGAGCCGTGAAAAGACGATGCTGCTGGCGATGCTCCACACAGGCGTGGCCACCAGCGCCTGAACCTGCGCGCACAGCAGCACCAGCGAGTCTTCCAGACGCCAGCGCAGGGACAAACAGGTGAGGAGAAGGGTGAAGGACGTCAGGCAGGCGAGCCAGCGGAAC
Organism: Prosthecobacter sp.; assembly: GCA_019186985.1. Lineage (GTDB taxonomy): Bacteria > Verrucomicrobiota > Verrucomicrobiia > Verrucomicrobiales > Verrucomicrobiaceae > Prosthecobacter. The sequence goes on from JABARQ010000045.1 coordinate 24,407, forward strand.
AGCCGCGTCGGCGCCATCCGCTGGTCGGCCAGCGCCCCGACGAACAACGGTGAGATGAACGCCGCCACCGCCGTCGTGGAAAGCACCCAGGGAACCAGGTGCCCCTTGCCATGCGCGGCAAAAACATTCGCCAGCGGCACGCTCCAGATGCCCATCGGCATGGCGGTGCAGAAGAACAGCAGGGCAAGCCTGCCGCGTTGGGTCGGATGGGGGGCGTCCACTGAGGTTGGCCGTCCAATGAGCGCCGGACAAACTGTTTGTCAAAGCACGGCTCCGGAAGGGATCGTCGCCGCTCAGGGGATCGAGACCTCCAGCCACTCCGCATCCCCGGAGGCCACGGCTTCTCTTCTGCGTTCCAGGCTCATGGCGGCGGGCACGATGGCAAAGTCACCCGCCTTCAGCTCCTGGCCGCCCAGCCGGATCGTCCCGTGAACCACGGCCAGGGTCAGGTGCATGCCCGCCCATTCCTCCAGACGGCAGCCCGCAGCCGCGCACGCCGGCCGGACCCGGAAAAACTCACAGGCCACCTCCCGTCCGCGGGTCAGCACCGGCACGCCGGCCGAACCATCGATGCAACAAAGCGACTCCTCCACGTGCAGCTCGCGGGGCCTTCCATCCGCACCAACCCTGTTCCAGTCAAAGAGACGGAAGGTGGTGTCGCTGTTCTGCTGTATCTCATAGATCACCAGTCCCGCCCCGATGGCATGTACAAGCCCGCTTGGGATGAACAGGCAGTCGCCTGCCTGCGGCTCCAGAACCCGCACGCAGCCGGCCACATTGCCCGTCTCCGCCGCATGCTCCAGTTCCGCCCTGCCCACGCCTTCCCGAAGGCCTGCGTAAACCTTCGCCCCGGGCGCCGCCGCCGCCACATACCACATCTCCGTCTTTGGCTCTCCGCCCAGCTCCGCCGCAACGGAGGCCGGAGGATGCACCTGGATGGACAGGTCGTCGCAGGCGTCCAGGATCTTCATCAGCAGCGGATACCTGGGCGAGGCATGCCCAGCCAGCGCCTGGCCAAAAACCGCCTCGCGATGCCGCGTCCACAGCTCATGCAGCGTCACCGGCGTGCCGTCCTGGAGCCTGGAGACGCTCTGCTCGGGACCGCGGTCGCAGATTTCCCAGGACTCCCCGAACCGCGCCCCGCTTTCGGCCGGCTGTTTTCCAAACCGCCGCTCCAGCGCATGACCGCCCCACAGGCGCTTCTGAAGCAGGGGCTGGAACTTGATCAGGAAATCCCACATGAGGCCACCCAAACGCCGGATTCCCGCAGAGGCAACGTCGAACCACCCCGTGATTCGTTCGAAGTTGCTGGCAATCCGGCTTGATCCAGCCCTTCAGGTGACTAAGCAGGACGCCATGAAACTCTCCAAAAAGGCCGAATACGCCATGCGCGCGCTCCTCTCCATGGCGCGCGACACGGAAACCTCGACCTTTTCCATCCAGGACATCGCCACACGGGAGAAGATCCCCCTCAAGTTCCTGGAGCAGATCCTCCTGGCCCTGAAGAACGGCGGGCTGCTGAAAAGCAAGCGCGGCGTCGGCGGCGGCTATCAGTTTCAGAAAAATCCCGCGCGCATCACCCTCGGCGAGGTGGTCACGCTCATCGACGGCCCCTTTGAGCCGATCACCTGCGCCTCTCCCGGCAGGCATGGAGGCAGCTGTGAATGCGGCATCTCCGGCGGCTGCGGGCTTGGCCAGACCTTCTCCATCCTCAAGCAGCAGGTGGACGAATGGCTGGGCTCCACGACGCTCGCCCAGGTCCTGGAACGTGAGCGGCGCACGGCGGTCAGCTTTGAAATCTGAACCGGCCTAACCTTGTGTTCTTCCACGCCCCGAGGCGAGCAGCCCGACGGATAGGGTGACGACGACCCCCAGCAGGCTGAACCAGATGAAGGACACCAGCTGGGCGGGCTTCGCGGCCGTGAAGACGCCGTTTTGATAGAGGAACAGCGTCAGCAGCACGGCAAAGCCGGCAAAGCATCCCGTCAGCGCCCCCCTCGCATCCGCGCGCTTCGTGAACATGCCCAGGAAGAACAGTCCGAGCAGCGGACCGCCGACCAGGCCGATCACCGTGTTCACCGACTCCACCAGGTTTCCAGGCATGTGTGACACCGCAAAGGCGAGGGCCATGACCAGCACGCCATAGCCGACGGTGATCCAGCGCGCATTGCTGACCTTGGTCGAGGCAGCCCCCTCCCCGCCCCCGGCCAGGCGCTGCTGGAAGTCCACCACCGTGGCCGAGGCTAGCGAGTTCAGCCCTGCGGAGATCGTCGACATGCTGGCCGCGTAGATCGCCGCGATGAGCAGGCCTGGCAGCCCGGCGGGAAGCTGCGTCACCACAAAGTAAGGCAGGATCTGGTCCTCCTTCTCGATCAGGCCCGCCGCCAGCGGATCACCATGCTGCTTGTAAAACGCATAGAGCACCAGTCCGGTGCCATAGAACAGCACCAGCACCGGCAGGATGAACCAGAGCTTGATCCACAGCGAACGCTGCGACTCCTTCAGGCTGCCGGCGCTGAGATAGCGCTGCACGGAGACCTGGTCGGTGGACATCTGCACGAGATGCAGAAAGGCGCCCGCGATGAGCACGGCGCCAAGGTTGACGCGGTCGGAGAGGGCGAAGGACAGCTTCAGGTCCATGCGGCCGTCGGCCACCACGGTGTCCCACATGCCGGAAAGGCCGCCTGGAATCCTGCCCAGCGCCACCAGCACGATCAGGAGCTGCCCGCCAAACAGCACGACCAGCTGCATCACGTCCGTCCAGATCACCGCCCTCATGCCGCCGAGCGCCGTGTAGAGCGTCGTCAGCGTGCCCGTGGCCAGGATCGTGACCCACAGCGGCAGGCCGGTGACCTTCTCCAGCGCCAGAGCCGGCGCGTAGGTCGCCGCCGCCAGCCAGAGCGCCACGCGGAAGATGAACAGCCCGGAGGCCAGCAGCCGCGTGGACAGCGAAAAACGTTCCTCCAAAATTTGGTAGGCCGTGAAGTACCTCGACTGGTAGAACTTCGGCAGCATGAACAGCGTCGTGAACGGCGTGGCGATGAAGAAGGCCAGGACCACGTAGGCGAAGGCGAAGCCGTTCTTGTAGACGTCCGCCGGCCCGGCCAGGTAGCTGATGCCGGAGAACAGCGCCGCGAGGATCGACATCGCCACCAGGATGCTGTTCATGCCGCGCCCGGCCAGGAAGTAGTCGCCGAGCGACTTCGAGCCGCGTGCGGAGATCAGCCCCACGCCCACGGAGGCCGTGAGATAAACGCCGAAGATCGTGTAGTCGAGCCAGGAGAAGTGGGTCATCGGCGGGAGGTTGGAGGCTGGTGTTATTTGGCCGTGTAGCCGCCGTCCACGGGCAGGTTCACGCCGGTGATGTAGCGGGAGGCGTCACTGAGCAGGAAGATCACCGCGCCGCCCAGGTCCGTCTCGTCCGCCATGCGGCCCAGCATCGTGTGCTCGCAGTAGCGCTGGAGAAACGGCTCCGGCTGGTTGTTGAAGAAGCCGCCGGGCGCCAGGCAGTTCACCCGCACGCTCGAAGGGCCGTAGAGCGCGGCATAGAAGCGCGTCAGGTTCTCCATGCCGCCCTTGTGGAAAAAGTAGTCCGGAGGCAGGTCGCCCATGCCAGTGCCCTGATAAAGCTCGTAGCTGGGGCCGATCATGCCCTGGATGCTGCCGATGTTGACGATGCTGCCACGTCCGGCATCGGCCATCTTCCGGCCGAAGTGCCGGTGCATCAGCATCAAGCCGGTCGCATTCACCTTCATGGATTCGGCAAACTGCTCCGCACTGCCGTTCGTGCCCTTCATCGGCCTCAGCACGGCGTTGTTCACCAGGCCGTCGAGGGCGCCGAACTTTTCATGAACCCGCTCCGCCAGCGCAGCAATCGATGCTTCATCGCCCTGGTCGAGCTGCTCGGCAATGACCGTGCGGCCAAGAGCGGCCTCCTCATCAGCCACCTTCCGAAGCTTCGCCACGTCGCGCGCCGCCAGGATCAGCCGGGCGCCCGTCGCCGCCAGCATGGCCGCCAGCCCGCGTCCGTACAACCCCGCGCCACCGGTGAGAAGCAGGGTGCGGCCTTGAAGGGAGAAGAGATCGTTGCTCATGGCGTTACTTGGACTTGTAGATCGAGTCGCCGGAGGATGCAGCATCCGCCCCGGCGAAGTCGCCGACAAGCTTGTGGAAGCCGCTGCCCAGCTCCAGCACATCCGCACCCAGGGTGAAGACACGCGTGCCTTCGGCGATGACCTCCTCCTTCTGGCCGTAGAGCGAGGCGACGGCCGGATACTTGCCATGCTTCAGCGCCGCGGCGGCCACCTTCTTGCGGGCGGCGACCACTTCAGGATGGGTGGCCTGGCCGAGCCTTCCAATGCGATGGCTGAAGTCACCCGCGCCAAACAGCAGCATGTCGAAGCCGGGCACGGCGGCGATTTCGTCCACCTTTTCCAGCGCCTCGGGGCTTTCAATCTGGAGGATGATGAACTTCTCCGTGTTGCAGTGATGCGCGTACTCCGCCAGGGGCACCTGGCAGAAAAGGCCGTCCATGTTGCCCGCGTCCAGAGCCTTGCTGCCCAGCGGCCGGCAGCGGACCATGTCGACCACGCCACGCGCCTCGTCCGCGCTGGTGACATGCGGCACCATGATGCCCGTGGCGTCGCATTCGAAGGGTTTCACATACTCGCTGTAGCCGCCCTTGTTGACGCGGACGATCGTGTCCATGTCGTAAAGCTTGGCCGCCCTGACCTGGTGCTCCAGGTTGAGCCAGTCATTGGGCACATGCTCGTTGCAGAGCCAGACCGCGCTCGCCCCGGCAAGCCCCGCCAGCTCGACGATGCGCGGGTCGCCGAGGTTGAGCTTGAGCACGGTGCTGTTCTGGCCGGCGCGGAGTTCGCGGAGGATGCGGGAGGGGCGGAGGGATGGCATGACGGTGAAGGCCTACCCAAACGACCCGCGCAGGAATGAGCAATCATCGTTTGGTGGTTCCAGGCGGGCACCACCCGCCTCTCCGGCTATTTCGTGACCGCTTCAAAACGCTGCACGGCCTTTCCTGACGCGACGTCCCAGACATGCAGCACGCCGTCATCACCCCCGGCAGCCACCAGGCCGCCGGTGCGGGATGCCGACAGGGTGTTCATGAAGGCCGTGACGCCCGGCAGCAACTTCACCTGCGCGCCATCGCTGCTGACCAGGCGCACCTTGCCGTCGCCCGAGCTGGTGGCGGCGACATCGCCACCGCCCAGGTAGCGCAGCGCGCTGACCTCCTTGTCCCAGCCGTCGATGTTCTTGCGCCGGTCCCCGGCCGTCCAGTCCCAGACCTTCACCACGTTGTCCGCGCCCGAGCTGGCGAGCAGCCGTCCGTCGGCACGCCATGAAAGGCCTAACACATGATGCGTATGACCTTCGAAGAGCTTCACCATCCTTCCACCTGCCAGCTCCGTGACACGCACCGCCTTGTCGGCGCCGCCTGAGGCCAGCAGCCTCCCGTCGGGCGAAAAGTCCAGGGCCAGAACCGTGTCGAGATGCCGTTCACTGAACTCCGCCTTCAGCTTCCCTGAAGCCATGTCCCAGAGGCTGATGTCACCGCTTCGTGAAGGTTCGCCGGATCCCGCCGCCAGGGTCTGGCCATCCGGCGACAGCGCCAGGGCGTTCACCCGGTCGGTGATGGGCGAATCCGCGCCGTCGCCGCCAAGGACACGCTCCAGCGTCCATCCCGCCTTCGATGCATCGGGAATCAGAAGCCCCCCCCCGGCTCCATAAGCCACGCAGCCTTCCGCCGTCGGCCAGGCCAGTGCCGTGACGGAAGCCGCTGCGGGCAGCGTCACGGAGGCGGCGGCAGAGCCTGTGACGGCCGACCAGACCTGCAACGCCGAACCTGAAACAAGGGCGGCGACCTGAGATCCATCCGGAGAAAAGGACAGGGCCTGAACCACAGGCAGTGAGGCGGCCAGGGCCTTTTCATCCGCAGCCCTGGCGGATGCAGCGGCGTCCTGGGCCTTCTGTGCGGCGGCGGCGGCGGCCTTGGCCGAAGCAACGGCTTCACCGGCCTTGGCCTGCGCCTGGGTGACCACCTGGATCTCCTCTGCGGCATCCGCAACGGCGGCCTCGGCACGCTGAAGCCCTTCCTGCGCCGTCTTCAATTCGGCGTCCGCCTTGCCCGCCTTTTCACGGACGTCGGCCTGCTTCTTGAGCAGGGCGGCGTCAGGCTTGGCCGGAGCAGCCGCCGCAGCCACCTGGTCATCCACTTCCTTGAGAGCCTTGTCGGCCGCCGCCTTGCCGTCGGCCTTCGCCTGGAGGTCCTTCTTTTTTTCCTCCAGCGACTTCTTCGCCACGCCCTCCAGTTCACCGGCCTTCTTCAGCCGAGCCTTGAGATCGGCCTCCTCCTTCTCCGTCTTTTTGATCATTTCGTTACGCCATGCGGTTTCGACCGTGGCGCGCGCCAGTTCGTCCGCCTTCGCGGCCAGCCTGCGGGCGGTCTCGATGTCGCCGCTGATTTCGACCTTCATCTTGCCGTCGGCGGCGTCCCAGATCCTGATCCTGTGATCTTCACCGGCGGTGGCCGCCAGCCTTTCATCGGGGCTCAACACCGCCGCCGACACCTTCGCACCATGCTTGAGGTCACGCAGCTTCCTGCCGGTGGAGTTTTCCACCAGGGAAACGGAACCGGCGGCGGCAGCCTGCATGTCGAGCTTGAACTTGCCGGGGGTGGGGGCGGCGGGCACCACCACCGGCCTGGGCGTCAGGCCCGCCTGCTTCCAGACCTTCACCTCCCGGAAGCTGCCGCTGAGCAGACGCTGGCCGTCGCGGGTGAATGCCAGAACCGGCACGATGTCACGGTGAGCCACGCCTGGATTCCTGTAGAGGCCCGACTTGATCAGGGCCGGATCGGTGAGCTTCGTGACCAGGGTGCCGGTTGGAACATGGTAAACAGACACTTGGTTGCCGCGGGCGGCGGCGACGAGGCTTCCATCCGGCGAGACAGCGCTGGCAAAGATGGGGGCAAATGCGGCGGGCAGAGGCTCCCAGGCGATCTTGCGCTCCACCTTTCCGGAGTGATGAGCGCCCTCGTCGATCCACTGCTTCAGAAGGGCGAGCTCAGCCTCGTCAAGCGGCACGGCCCCCACCTTGTTGCCCTTCGGCGGCATCTCGGAGTCCCACTTGCCTGCGGCCGCCTGCCAGACAAGGCTTTTTCCTCCATCTCCAGCCACCAGCCCCTCGCCGTTCTCACCGCCTTTCCGCATCAGCTCGGGAGTCTCCATGTTCAGGCCCGCCTTGGTGGTCGTCTTGTTGTGGCAGGCGATGCAGTTGTCCTTCAGGAGGGGCAGGATCTCCTTCTCATAGCTGACCGGGGCTGCCAGCGCCAGGGCGGGGACCAGGGCGCACGCAAGGGCGGAGATGACAGGGTTGAGCGGCATAGCCCAACCATTACGCAGGACGAACCAACGTTTGCGCAACGTTCTCGGGCGCCCATCCGCCCGGCATGTGTGCGGGGACGCCTTCCTCATGCCGCGCCTCAATGCCGGCGGGCGTGGCCGTGCGAGCTTGAGCCGGAGCCCGGGTGATGCCCCCCGCTGCTTGAAAGGGTGGCAAAGGACGGACGTCCGCCGCCATGGGAGGCGGAGCCGCCCTGCGAGAAGAACGGGCTCACTCCACGCGAAGGCAGGGCGGGCCTTGCGGAAGGAGCCCCGTGCCGGGGCGTGTGAAACGAAGGCTTCGGCGCAATGCCTGGAAACGAGGAGGAACGATGATGGTGGCTGCCGCCGCTGCGGAAAAAGGAGCTGCCGCCGGTGGGGCAGGATCTAGCGGGGGAAATGTAGACCGGACGGCTGCAGGAGGGGGCGGCGTGGACCGGACGTCCACAGCTGCGGCCGTATCCGCCCCGGACATAGGTGAAGCTGGTCGAGGCCGGGAACAGGAAGGGCGAGGAATATCCCCCGCCCCAGTAGCCGGAGTCATGGTAGCTGACGTTGGAATAAGCCGGGGCGGAGTAGCCGACGCCCGCCACGGGCATGCCGTAGGGGTCGACGACGCAGGAGGAAAGCAGGGTGCCGCCGGCGGCGGCGAGCAGAAGAAGGCGGAGCTTGGTTTTCATGGCCGCCTGCTATGACATTGCCACGCTTCCGGTTATTCAGGCTTATTTTCAGGCTTTGTCACGGACCCTTCGGAGGGCGTTCCCGGCATGGCGCTGAAAAGGAAGTAACGCGGGGAGGAAAGGAGGTCGCCCAGCTCGCGCGTGGCCACACGATGCAGGCAGTGCTCAAGCCTTTCCAGCGCGGCGGGCCAGCGGGCCAGGTGCTTTTCCAGAAACCGTTTCAGGGAGGCGTTCGCACGCATCTCCACGGACAGGGTTCCCAGGTTCAGCAGCAGGGTGCCCAGGAAGGCGGCAAGCAGGGCCAGGATGGCGAAGCGTCCGGGCACCCGCAGCAGGAACATGGCCCCGACGGCCAGGACGACCGCCAGCGTCGGGCCGTAGCGCGTCCATCGGATGACCGTGAGACGCCACTTGAATTCATTGAGGGCGTCGCCCTCCTGCACGGCATGCCCCGCTTCATGCAGGCTCACCGCCCAGGCCGCCAGATGAGTTCCACGCGCCACCTCACGACTGAGGAAAAGCCGTCGGCGCGCCGGATCATAAAAATTGGTGACGACACCTTCATGTTCAAGGATGTCCACATCGCCCACCCCCTCGAAATTCAGGAACAGGCGCGCAATCTCCGCTCCTGTATGGGCCGTGGGGGCGGTTTCCTTGACCGACTGGCACCACATTTCATCAAACCTGCCACGCGCCCACCGGCAGACCCCCAGGCAGACGACCAGCAGGAGGATTGGAATGGCCAGCATGGGGGTCAGGAGTAGGCGCCCATCCGCAGGCAGGCGGCGGGTGCAATCAGTCGATCTTGCCTAGACCGGCCTCGGGATCAGGCTCGATGAATCCAAGCTCAACCAGGAACTCATCCATGGCCATCAGCGTGGCCTCGTACATTTCAAAGGACAGGTTGAAGTTGAAGAAGCCGTGGCCCTGGCCTTCGAACTCGATCAGGCGGCAGATGTTCTTCTTCTTCGAGCTTTTACGGGCGAACTCATAGCTGCCGCCGAAGGGCACCACCCTGTCCGCGGTGCCGTGCATGATCAGCATGGGAGGCAGCCCCTTGTCGATCGCACGGATCAGGTTTGCATCCTTCGCAAGTCCGGCGTCCGGGAAACGGTCCAGTCCAAAGCCCTTCTTGGAGGTGTCCAGCACAGGATTGAAAAGCACCAGCGCGTTGGGCACGGGACTGCTCTCCACGGCCTCGGAGGGATCATCAAACTTGCTGAGCATTGCGGCGGAGGCGATGGCGTGCGCCCCGCAGCTGCCGCCGACGCCCACGATCTTGCCGGGATTGATGCCGAGCTCGATGGCGTTCAGCCTCAGCCAGCGCATTGCGGAACGCGCGTCCGCCATGGCTTCCAGGGGGCCGGCCCTGTGACGGCTGGAGACGCGGTAGTCAAAGGCCATGGTCAGCATGCCGCGGGAGGCGAAATACACGCAGTGCGGGGCGAACTGCGCCACCTGGCCGTTGTCCCAGCCGCTGCTGAAGAAGAAGGCGGCCACGGATTTCGGATAAGGCGGCTCCTTTTCCGCAGGCGGCTCCCAGATGTAGACCGGCAGGCTCACGTCACCCACCACCTTGTAGACCTCCTCGCGGGCTGTTTTCAACAGCTCGCGATTGCGATCCAAAGGCAGGGTTCTGGGATGACCTTCACCGTTAATTTCCATGAGTCAGGGGCGGGGAGCGGCGATTGTTACGAATCTGCCAGGGATCAGCAACCTCTTTTCCAGCAAGTTCGGTGACATTGACATCCGGAAGGCGGAAAGATAGCCTGCACCCGTATTTTTGAAACTCATGCAAGCCATTCCGCGTCCTTACCTGCACGTCCTGCCGCTCCTGGCAGGATGCCTGAGCCTGACCTCATGTGAGGAGACACAAAAGCTCCAGCGGGAGGCGGATGACACCAACACCAAGGTGCAGGCCATCCAGCAGGAGACCCAGCAGATGGACATGAAGATGGCTCAATATCGCCGGGAAATCCCAGCCTATGTGGGTGCCGGCGAGACCGCCATCAAGCAGTACACGGTGCAGCTTGCCGCTGAACTGGCGGCTGCCGAAGGCCAGGTCGCCAGAGCCCAGGCGGAGGTCAAGGAAGCTGAAGCCGCCCTGGCCCAGGCCCGCAAAAGCCTGGAAGAAATCAAAAGCAAGGATCCACGCTAAACACCTTGATCATGAAAAACATCATCGCACTTCTGATCTTCGCCGGCGGCTTCTACGGCTGGTACCTGCACCACCAGAAAACCCAGGCGGAGGAAAGCCTTCAGGCGGCCAGGTATCAGCTGGCAGAGGTCGAAACCTCCACGGCGGCACGCCGTGCCGAATTCCAGGCTGCGGAAAAGGCCATGTCGATCAAGACAAAGGTCAACGATCAGAAAGCCGAGCTCGCCAGGCTTCAGACCAGGCTGCAGGCGCTTTCCACGGAACGCAGTTCGGTGCAGGCGGAGAGGCAGGCGGCCCTCGGTGCGATCCGCCAGAAGTTCATCGGCAGAACCTTTCCCCTGATCACCACCGGAGGCCGGGACCTGGGCCAGGTGCGCATCATCAAGATGGACGACAGCGGTCTTTCGGTGGCCACCACCACCGGAGTGGCCAAGGTTCTGCCCAACGAACTCCCGCAGGATCTCCGCTCACAGTTCCTCTACTCCTTCTGAGCCTGGACCTCAGGAATCGAATCGACGCATGAGCCGGCTTGCATCAAGCGTAGGGCTCCTCCCCGTGTTTTCATGAAGCGCCTCGTTTGTCTCGCCCCCCTCTTCCTCGTCCTTGCCTGGCCGGCCCTTGCCGATCAGGTCGTGCTCGTTGCCGGCGGCACCCGGGATGAAGTCGACATCGCGGCCACCGAAGCCAGGCTTCGCGAACCTTTCGGAACGGAGTTCGATTCAGGAGGTCACCTGTGGGTCGTGGAAATGGTGTCCGGCAACCGCCTGCTGCAGGTGGACGGCGGCGGCCAGATCTCCCACATCGCCGGGCAGCTGGAGCCCGGCTTCAGCGGTGATGGCGGCCCGGCCATTCGCGCCCGGTTCAACGGTCCCCACAACTTCGCCATCCTGCCCGATGACAACCTGCTGATCGCCGACACCTGGAACGGCCGCATCCGCAGGGTGGACATCAAGTCACGCCTGATCACCACGCTCGAAGGCTGGCAGGCACCTGCGGAAAGATCGCGCGGGAACGGCCCCTTCTGCATCACCCTGACCCCTGACAAAAAGCGCCTGCACATCGCCGACCTGCGCCAGGTGCATGAACTCGACCTTGCCACCGGCAGGTCGCGCGTGGTCGCCGGCAACGGCAAAAAAGGCATCCCCAAGGAGGATGAAGCCGCCGCCGGACAGCCGCTGGTTGACCCACGCGCCGCCGCCGAGGATCATCAGGGCAACCTTTACATCCTGGAGCGCAACGGCAACGCCCTGCGCGTCGTCGGCAAGGATGGACGCATCCGCACGGTCGTGAATGCGAGCGGCAAAAAAGGCGCCGACGGCGACGGCGGCCCGGCCCTCGAAGCCACGATGAACGGCCCCAAGCACCTGTGCGTGGACAAGGATGACAGCATCCTCATCGCCGATGCGGAAAACCACCTCATCCGCCGCTACATCCCCGCCACAGGCAGGATCGAACGTGTCGCAGGAACCGGTCAGAAAGGCGCGGCGGGCGTGGGCGGCAGCCCCCTCAAGTGCCAGCTCTCACGCCCCCACGGAGTCACCATTCACCCCGGGAGCGGCGAACTGTTCATCACGGACAGCTACAACAACCGCATCCTGAAGATCGAGCGCCAGTAGCAGCCTGCCGTCCGATGTCCGCCCGCCTCCGTGACCCGGCCGCCTCAGCGCACATCGCGCCCCTTTTTGTCTTCATGCTGCTCCTGGCCCTGCCCGGATGGCTGAAGGTTGAAAACCCGGAGCTGCCCTGGCATCAGCGGGCTCCGGAACACTGGGTCTACCCACTGCAGACGCTGGTCTGCGGAGCCCTGCTGCTGGCAATGCGGCGGCATTATGTGCTAGGCCCCTGGCGGGGGCTGGGAACCGCCCTGCTGCTGGCGGCCGCCGGAATCGCCGCCTGGATCACACCATCCTGGCTTTTCCAGGCGCTTGACGCCGGAGAAAGCTCCCCCGGCTGGTGGAAATGGCTGGGCCTGGCTGAAAGGCGCGAAGGCTTCGACCCAGCAGTCCTCTCCGCCTGGCCCGCAGCCCAGGGATTTTCGCTCTTCATGCGCTTTGTCCGCATGGTTGTCATCGTCCCCCTGGTGGAGGAGCTGTTCTGGCGGGGCTTTTTGATGCGCTACCTGAATGCTCCTGACGGACGGTGGCGGCAGGTGCCCTTTGGCACGCACTCCTGGAGCGCCTACGGCATCACCACCGGCCTCGTCGTGCTCGCGCACCAGCCGGTGGACTACCTGGGGGCGCTGGTCTGGGGCTCGCTGGTCTACGCGCTTGCCGTCCGCACCCGCAGCCTGGGAGCCTGCGTCGTCATGCATGCCTTCGGCAACCTGCTTCTGGGCGTTTACGCCCTGGGCACCCGGCAATGGGGCTTCTGGTGATAGAGGCAAGGGAGGCCGTCGTTGCCAGAATCCCCCCAATGAATTGTCCGACCACCGCCATCCTGGCCCTGTACCTGACCTGCCGCCTGCTTCATGCCAGCGACAACATGCCGCCGGCGGATCCTGACCTGCCGCAGCCCCTGGACGCAGGGTTTGCCACCTTACTGGTCAGCCAGTCCCCCTTCACACGTTCGGTGAACCTGGAGCAGACCCTGCAGCTCACCGGTGTCGCCTACATCAACGGCCGCCCCGTGGCCACCGTCCTCGACAAGCAGACCAAGGAGCGCATTCTGCTCACCGAGGAGGCCAACGTCCAGGGCTGGCGGCTGCTTGCCGTCGAGGCCGGCACCGACCCGACACTCACGCAGGTACAGGTCATGATCGGCCCGGAAACCCTCACCATGCACTACCATGGCCTGCAGGCTGCGGATGATGGGAAAGGTGGCGTCAAGGCGCAGGTCGCCGGACATGGTTCCAGGAAGGACAGCGGCAAACAACGCCCTTCCGACCTGCTGGGCAAAAACGGGCGCGAGCTCTATGCCGCCCTTTCGAAGGATGCGCGCGACAAGTTCAGGGACGCCATCAAGGCCAGGCTGGAGAAAAGCCCGGAGCTGACCCGCGAACAAACTTCCGAGTACGCCCAGAAGCTCTACGGCAAGCTCAAGGCCGCCGACCAGGGCGAGGCCGCTGGCGCCAGGCCGCCCAAATCCGCAAAGCCGCCGAAGAAGAAGCAGGGCGCCTGATGGCAGGTCCGCCTACTTCGGCATCACCTGGTAGCCGTCCTTGCCGTCCTTGATGATCCAGCCGAGGGCGTCGAGCTCCTTGCGCAGGGCGTCCGCCGCCGCCCAGTCCTTGGACTGCTTGGCATTCCAGCGTTGTTCGGCCAGCGTGGCGATCTCCGCCGGCACCTCCACCGCAGCCTCATCCAGGATCGGCGGCAGCCGGAGCCCCAGCGCTTCGAGCATGAAGTGCAGCCCGCGATGGCAGGCCAGGACCTCCGCTTCCGTCAGCGCAGCGGGCTTCGTGCGGTTGATGGCTCCAAACACCGCGCCAAGGGCCCCGGGAACGTTCAGGTCATCCGTCAGGGTTTTCCAGGCATCGGCAAACGGCCCCGGAGCAAGGTCGCCCCTGGCCGGCGATGCCGCACAACCGCGTTCCAGCAGCGCCTTGTCAAACCTGGCCAGCTTCTGAAGGGCCTGACGTGCGGCGTCCAGCGAATGAAAGGTGAAGTTCAACGGTGCGCGGTAGTGGCCGCTGATCAGGACATAACGGACTTCGGCGGGATGATAACCACGCTTCTGCAAGTCCTCGAGCGTGTAGAGGTTGCCCAGGCTCTTGCTCATCTTGCCGCCGTCCACCATGAGGTGCGTCACATGGAACCAGTGGTGGGCGAACTTGCCATGCGTCGAGCAGCAGCTCTGCGCGATCTCGTTCTCATGATGAGGAAAGATCAGGTCGATGCCGCCGCTGTGCACATCGAAGTCCTCGCCGAGGTATTCGAGCGACATGGCGCTGCATTCCAGATGCCAGCCGGGCCGGCCATCCCCCCAGGGGCTGGGCCAGTGGTTAGGCCCGTCCTCGGGGCGGCGTGCCTTCCAGAGGGCGAAATCCGCCAGGGAATCCTTGCTGTATTCATCGCTGTCCATCGCCCCGGCGGTCGTCGAGGCGCCGAGCTTCAGCTCACGGTCCTCCAGGTGGGAAAGGCGGCCGTAATCGGGGTAGGACGCAACCTTGAAATACACGCTGCCGTCGGCGGAGGCATAGGCATGGCCGCGCTGGATCAGAGTTTCGATCATGCGGATCTGATGCGGGATGTGCGCCACGGCGCTCGGCTCCACATGTGGTGGAAGCAGGTTCAGCGCCGCACAGTCCGCGTGAAACTTCTCCGTCCAGAAGCGGGTGAAATCCCCCAGGGACTGACCAGCCTTCTGCGAATCACGGATGGTCTTGTCATCCACGTCGGTCAGGTTGCGGACATGCAGCGTCGGCAGGCCGCCCATCTCCACCACACGGCGGAAGACATCCTGGGCGACAAAGGTGCGGAAATTGCCGATGTGGGCGGGGCCGTAGACCGTGGGACCACAGCAGTAGAAGCGCAGCGTTCTGCCATCCAGCGGCTGGATGGTACGGGACTGGCGGGTCAGGGTGTCGTGCAGGGTCAGGGCCATGAAGGGGCGCATTCTGCCGGGGGATGGCCTGCGGGCAAGCACGGCTTCCATGCAGCCATGCGCGGCACAGCCTCCAACCCGGATGGTAAAAAGCTCCTGGCGCGCTTGCCAGAGGGGATTCATGGCCTACTCTCGCGCCCCTTCCCTGCCCCGAACTTATGAAGAAAAAAATCGTCCTCGCTTACTCCGGCGGCCTCGACACGTCGGTCCTCCTCTCCTGGATCAAGGAAACCTATGACGCCGAAATGATCGCCTTCTGCGCGAACATCGGCCAGGACGACGAGCTGAAGGGCCTGAACGCCAAGGCCAAGAAGACCGGCGCCTCCAAGATCTATGTCGACGACCTTCAGGAGGAGTTCGCCAGGGACTTCATCTTCCCGATGATGCAGGCCGGTGCCATTTATGAAGGCCAGTATTTCCTCGGCACCAGCATCGCCCGCCCGCTGATCGCCAAGCGCATGGTGGAGATTGCCAAGGCAGAAGGCGCCACCGCCATCGGCCACGGCGCCACCGGCAAGGGCAACGACCAGGTGCGTTTTGAGCTCACCGCCGCCGCCCTGGCCCCGGACCTGGAGATCATCGCCCCCTGGCGTGACGAGCGCTTCCGCAACCAGTTCCCCGGCCGTGCCGAGATGATCGCCTACTGCGAGGACAAGAAGATCCCGGTGCAGGCCAGCGCCAAGAAGCCCTTCTCCATGGACCGCAACCTCCTGCACATCAGCTACGAGGCCGGCATCCTGGAAGACCCCTGGTTCAACGCCGGTGACGTGAAGTACCGCGACTACTTCACCACGCTTTCCGTCTTCCCTGAGGACGCCCCCGACAAGGCCGAGTACGTCGTGCTCGACTTTGACAAGGGCAACTGCGTGGCGGTGAACAGCAAGCCGATGAACCCGCTCCAGGTCATGAAGACCCTGAACAAGCTGGGCGGCAAGCACGGCGTGGGACGTGTGGACATGGTGGAAAACCGCTTCGTCGGCATGAAGAGCCGCGGCGTTTATGAAACCCCCGGTGGCGCCATCCTGCATTTTGCCCATCGCCAGATTGAAAGCCTGACCATGGACCGTGAGGTCATGCATCTGCGTGACGGCCTGATCCCGGAATACGCCAAGCTGGTCTACAACGGCTTCTGGTATGCTCCTGAACGCCTGGCCATCCAGGCCCTGGTGACGGAGAGCCAGAAGAACGTCTCCGGCACCGTCCGTGTGAAGCTCTACAAGGGCGGCATCCACGCCGCCGGCCGCCAGAGCCAGTTCAGCCTCTACAACCCGCACATCGCCACGATGGAGGCGGATCCGACCAAGGCCTACAACCAGGACGACGCCACCGGCTTCATCCGTCTCAACGGTCTGAGGCTGCGCGTGAACTCCCAGGTCAACGGTGCCAAGAACCTGGGCCGCTGATCCGGCGACCTGTTCAAAACACCCTCTGCCATTCTCGAAGGATGATCAGCGACTGCTCACGGGCGGTGCTGATCACCTTCGGGGCCATCAACACCCAGCCCGGCAGGATCACGGCCGCGAAGAGCAGGCTGATCAGGGCGTTTTTCACCGCTCCATTCAAGGCCATCACGATGCCAAAGGTCAGGACCAGCACTCCGGCCCCCGCCACGACATGCCAATGCCAGGCGTCGAGACCGGTGGGCAGAGCGAGATAGATCATGGTCAGCACCACCACCCAGGTGGCACGACGATAGCCTGCACATGCCGCTTCCACCCGCCGCTCCGCCTCAAGCCGTGCAGCCAGCCGCTCGTTGTCCGTGGGACGGCTGGAGAAAAGGAATCCGGGGTCGCTGAAGCTCATGAATGCCAGTGTTAGAAAGGGAGCAGGCAAAACCCACCCTCTGAGGATCAGTTGACCAGTTCACGCACCTTCGCCGCAATGTCATGGAAGGCCTTGGAGGCCGCTGATTTTGCCGCCTCCTCCAGGGCGATCGGATGCCCTTCATCCCCCGCTTCACGGACGTGCATCTCAATCGGCACCTGTCCGAGCAGCGGCACGCCGAGACGCTTCGCCTCATGCTCACCGCCCCCCTTGCCAAAGATATGGTACACCTGGCCGTCTCCCGGGCAGAGGAAGTAGCTCATGTTCTCGATGATGCCGAGGATGGGCACGTTCACCTTCTGGAACATGGCGCAGGCCTTGCGGGCGTCGATCAGAGCCACTTCCTGGGGCGTGGTGACGATGACCGCACCGTCCAGGGCCACGGTTTGAACGATGGTCAGCTGGATGTCCCCGGTGCCAGGCGGCAGGTCCAGGATCAGGTAATCCAGATCCTCCCAGGCGCACTGACGCAGGAACTGCTGGGTATAACGTGTCGCCACCGGGCCGCGGACGATCACCGGGCTGTCGTCATCCAGCAGGAAGCCCATGCTGATGAGCTGCAGGCCGTAGCGTTCGACGGGCACAATCTGCTGCTCCTCGTTTTGGTAAGGCCGTTCATGGCTGCCGAACATGTGGGCGATGCTCGGTCCGTAAAGGTCGCAGTCGCAGAGGCCGACCCTCGCCCCGGTCTTGCTCAACGCCACGGCCAGGTTGCTGGCGACCGTGCTTTTGCCAACCCCACCCTTCCCTGAGGCCACGGCAATGATCTTCTTCACTCCGGGGATGCTGGACTTGGGCAGCTTGTCCGCGCCCGACTGCGCCGGTGTCGGCGGCTCCTTGATGTCGAAATCCAGGCGCGGCTCGGTCACACCCGGCACCTTCGACAGGACATCCATGGCCTGCTCATGAATGAGGCGCGGGATGTTGGGATCACGCGTGGCGAGGCTGATCTCCACCACGACCTTGCCACCCTCAACCTGGATGCTCTTGACCAGGCCAAACGAAAGGATGTCGCGGCTGAAGCCGGGATAACGGACGGTGGCCAGGGCGGCGCGAATGTCGGACTCGGTGGGCATGGGGGGAACGGGACGGGTTGGGGAATTACGTTCCGCTAGCCCTGGCGGAGGCAAACTCAAGCTTTCCGTGTCTTCAACGGACGCTTCCTTTCCGGAAAAAGGGTGCTGCAGATCTCACAAACCCTGCCGTCACAGCCACGGGCCGTGCAGTGTTCACGGCCATAGAAGATGATCTGGAGGTGCAGCTTGTTCCATGAAGACTCCGGAAAGAGGCGCTTCAGGTCACGTTCGGTCTGCACCACGTTTCTGCCCTCTGTGAGCTTCCAGCGCTGGGCCAGGCGGTGGATGTGGGTGTCCACGGGAAAACTGGGCACGTCAAAGGCCTGGGCCATCACCACCTGGGCCGTTTTGTGGCCGACCCCGGGAAGGCGCTCCAGGGCCTCCAGGTCGGCCGGCACCTGCCCGCCATGCTCGTCGATCAGAATCTGCGACAGCTTCTGAATCGCCTTCGCCTTCTGCGGCCCCAGACCACAGGGCTTGACGATCGCTTCGATCTTCGCCACCGGCTGCCGCGCCAGCTCCACGGGCGTCCCGCCCAGCTCTCCGAACAGCCTGGGCGTCACCTGATTGACCCGCACATCCGTGCACTGGGCCGAAAGGAGCACCGCCACCAGCAGGGTGAAGGCGTCACTGTGATCCAGCGGCACCGGCGGATCTGGATAAAGCTCGCCCAGACGCCGCAGGACGTGCTCAGCTCGTTCAGCCTTGGTCACAGTGGCTTCAGCTGCGGGAGATGCGGCTGACCATCCGGCGCACATGACCGTAGGCCTGGCGGTCTTTGAGGATGGCCACGCTCTTGGAGAAGGAGCCCCACTTCAGCACTCGGATGTTCACGTTCCTGACCCCCCAGGCGTTCATGTGGGCCCGGGTGGGCTGATAGATGTCGATGGTATTGGTTCCCACCAGCGCCGAGCCATAATCGTCCACCTGATAAATGTGCGGGCTGCCTTCGATCTGGAAAATGGTGCCCACCGGGAAGACGGACCAGTCGGCGGCGGCGCTGCGCACCACTCCATACTTGAGCTGGTTGCCAACCGCGCTGCGTGCCCCGTAGATGATATGGTCAGACTCGCTGTGAGTATAAGCCGTGGTCCGGACACCGGTGATTCGAGTACCTTTGCGACTGACCACACGTCCTCCACTTGTACTGGCGCAGGAAGCCAGCATCAGGGCAGATAGGCAGCAAAGGAGGATCGAGGCGTGTCGGGTCATTGTTTAGGGTTCTAAATATTCAACAATGGCTCAAGGCCGGGCTTATCTTTTGGCATGAATGGGGGAATTGCAATCCCGGATTTCACCCCCTGGGCTTCATGGCGGACAGTTGATCATCCGCGACAGGACCGGCGGGCATGGTGCGTAGGTTCACCCCGCCATGAACTTTTCCAGAGTCCTCCCCGCAGCGTTGTGCTGCCTGAGCCTGCCCGTCCTTGCGGCCGAGGCCAGGCGCCCGCTGAACTTCGCCAACGACATCGTGCCGATCCTGACCAAGGGCGGCTGCAACGGTGGCGGCTGCCATGGCAAGGCCAGCGGACAGAACGGCTTCAAGCTCTCGCTGCTCGGCTTCGAGCCCCAGGAGGACTACGAGCACATCGTCAAGGAGGCGCGCGGACGCCGCATCTTCCCCGCCGCCCCCGAACAAAGCCTGCTTCTCACCAAGGGCACCGCCCAGCTTCCCCATGGCGGCGGCAAGAAGCTCGACCCGAAGTCCGAGGACTACCAGGACCTGCTGCGCTGGATCCGTGAAGGCATGCCCTACGGCAGCGACAGCGACCCCAAAATGGTGCGCATCAGCGTGGAACCCGGCGTGCTGACCATGCCCCTCAAGGGCAGCACCCAGCTCAAGGTCACCGCTCATTACAGCGACGGCTCCACCCGCGACGTCACCCGCCGCGCGCTCTATGAGGCCAACGAAAAGGCCATGGCGGAGACCTCCGAAACCGGCGGTGTCAGGCTCTTCGACCTGCCGGGAGATGTCGCCGTCATGATCCGCTACCAGGGCAAGGTCACCACCTTCCGCGCCACCGTCCCGCTCGGCGCCCCGGTCGACAAGCTGCCGCCGGTCGCCAATGACATCGACAGGCTGGTCTTCGCCAAGCTGAAGACCATCGGCATCCCGCCTTCGGACATCTGTGACGACGGCACCTTCATCCGCAGGGTCACGCTCGACATCACCGGACGCCTGCCCACCGCGGATGAAATGAAGGACTTCATGGCCTCGGCCGAGCCCGGCAAGCGCACGCAGCTCGTCAACCGCCTGCTCGACAGCGCCGAGTACGCCGAATACTTCGCCAACAAGTGGAGCGCCCTGCTGCGCAACCAGCGCACGCAGCCGACCTACGCACGCGGCAGCTACCTGTTCTGGTCCTGGATCCGCGACAGCATCGCCGACAACATGCCTTTCGACCAGTTCGCCCGCGAAGTCGTCGCCGCCTCAGGCAGCCTCGACCAGCATCCGCCCGTGGCCTGGTACCGCCAGGTCAAGGAGCCGAAGACCCAGATGGAGGACGTCGCCCAGCTCTTCCTCGGCACCCGCATGCAGTGCGCCCAGTGCCATCATCATCCCTTCGAAAAATGGAGCCAGCAGGACTACTACGGCTTCGCCGCCTTCTTCGCCAACGTCAGCCGCAAGAACGCCACCGCGAAGGATGAGGAGATCATCTTCAACAAACGCGGCGCCGCCCAGATGACCAACATCCGCACCAAGCAGCCCGTGACGCCCACCAGTCTCGGCGGCGAGCCGCTCAAGCTCCGGCCGGAGCAGGATCCGCGCCTTGAGCTGGCCGGCTGGATGAGCCGGAAGGACAACCCCTTCTTCGCCCACACCCTGGTCAACCGCTACTGGAAGCACTTCTTCAACCGCGGCCTCGTCGAGCCCGAGGATGACATGCGCGAAACCAACCCGCCGGTGAACCCCGAGCTGCTGTCCGCCCTGGCGGCGGAGTTTGTCCGCGGCGGCTATGACCTGAAGGCGCTCATCCGCAGCATCACCACCAGCACCACCTACCAGCTCAGCGCCGTGCCTAACCAATACAACGCCAGGGACCGCCAGAACTTCAGCCGCTACTACCCGAAGCGCCTGAACGCCGAGGTGCTCTACGACGCCGTCAACCGCCTGCTCGACGTGGAGAGCAGCTTTGCCGGCCAGGCGCCCGGCACCCGCGCCGTGGCCCTGCCCGACAACAGCTACAACCAGAGCAACTACTTCCTGACCGTGTTCGGCAGGCCCGACTCCTCCAGCGCCTGCGAATGCGAACGCACCCAGGAGGCCAGCCTGGCCCAGAGCCTGCACCTGCTCAACGCCGCCGACATCCAGAACCAGCTCGCACGCGCCAACGGCAGGGCCGACCGCATGGCCAGGGATGCAAGTCCGGACGACGACAAGATCACCGACGTCTACCACATCGCCCTCAGCCGCGAGCCCAACGCCGCCGAGATGAAGCTCGCCCATCAGCACCTCGCGAAAAAGGTTCAGGGCAAGACAGGCGAGGAGTCGCTGAAGGCCCGCAAGGAGGCGTTTGAAGACATTCTCTGGGCGCTGCTCAACACCAAGGAGTTCCTCTTCAACCACTGAGGCAGCCATGTTCCCCCTTCCCTTTCAGGCCAAGGCCGGAACGGCCCTTGCCGTTGTCTCCCTGCTGGTCTCTTCCCTGTCCGCGCAGGTCACGGCCCCCTCACCGCTGCTGACCTCCATCCAGCCTCTGGGCGGCAAGCCGGGCGGCACCGTCACCCTCCAGGTGAAGGGCACCGACGTCGATGAAACCGAAGCCCTGGTGCTGACCCGCCTGCGCGACGGCTCCCTGATCTCCGTTCCCACAGCCGTGCCCGCTGGAAAAAAGGGCGTGCTGGAGGCCAGGCTTCCCGCCGATGCAGGCCCCGGCATTTACGACCTGCGGATCCGCACCCCTCATGGCGTGTCCAACCCCAGGGTTTTCCAAATCAGTCCGGCCGGCATCGTCGAATCCACCGGCACCAACACCACCTCCTCCACCGCCATCAGCGTCACCGCAGGCTCCGCCATCCACGGCACCTTCAAGTCATCCGCGCCTCACTGGTTCAGCCTGACCGGCAAAAAAGGACAGCGCCTGCTCGGCGCCTTCATCGGCGGCACCTGGGATGTACGCACCAGCCTGATCGGCACGGTCTTTGACAGCACCGGCCGCGAGCTTGCCCGCATGCGCGATGGCATCCTGGATGTGACCTGGCCCTCCGACGGCACCTTCCACCTGAAGCTGCACGACCTCATGTTTGGCAGCGGCGATGACTACGGCTACCGCTTCACCCTGACCCAGGGAGCGGTGATCTGGGCGGCGAACCAGGACACCGTCCTGGGCTGGAACCTGACGGGTGGCAAACCCACTGAACTGCGAGTTCTCCGCAGCAGGCCTCTGGAATATCTCAAGGCCGCCCCGGACGTCATTGCAAAATGGGTTGCCGACAATCCCGTCCAGCCGCTGCCCCTGCCCAAAGGCCTGGATCTGCCCGGCAACGACGCCCTCTCCTCCCTGGCCATCGGCCAGACAATCGCCGGCTGGTTCCCCGCTCATGGCGGAGCCAGGCAGTTCGACCTGCCTTTCAAGAAGGGCGACCGTTTCATCATCGAAGTCGTCTCCCAGCAGCTCGGTTTCATGACCGATCCCACCCTGCTGGTGGAAAATGTGAAGGGCGACACACTGAGCCCCCAGGCCGAAGTCACCGACCCGCCCGCCTCCGTCCCGGCTCCCTCCACCCGCCTCACCCTCCTGGACCCCGCCTACGGCCATGAAGCCAGCGCCGACGGCGTGTTTCGAATCTCCGTCAGTGATCCCAGCAACGCCGCCAACGGACGTCGTCTGCCTTTTGAACTCCAGGTACACAAGGCCGCCGACAGCCGCATCGACGGCGCCATCGCCCTGCTTTCAAAACTGCCTGCCGCCGCCGCGACCGGCCCTTATGACCTCCCCTCCGCCAACCTTTGGAGGAACGGTACCCTGGCCCTGGAAGTCTTTGTGCCCGGGCGCACCGCCCTCAGTGAGGCCGCCAGCTTCAATGTCGGCGGCCTTGCCGCAGGCGTCACCAGCCTGGGCGGCTTCATCGGCAGGGGCCAGAGCCTGGGGTATGTCATCCTCAAGGCCTCGGCGGACGCGCCCGCCGGTGCATCGGCCCTGTCCGGGCTGGCGCGAACCCACTTTCTGACCTGGCCCGTCAAGGACACCGGCCGCGAAGCCCTGGTCACCCGGCTGGCCGGGGCGCCAACCCTCGGCGTCGTGCCGGAAGCTGCCCCCGTGCAGATCGAGCCCGCCAGTACTGCCGTCACGGAAGTTCAGGCCACCGGTAAACTGGAGCTGGCCTTGAAGGTCACCCGTCATCCCGGCTGCACCGAGGTGCTCAAGCTCAAGGCGCTCGGTTTCACCGATCCCGCCAAGGCCCCCGAGATCACCATCGCCGCCAAGGCTTCCGAGGGAAAGATCGCGCTCGACCTCAAGACCTTGAAGCTGCCGCCCGGAGATCATGTCTGCGTGCTTCAGGGCACGGCAAAGATGCCGTATCAGAAAACCCATGCTGAAGCCGAGGAGGCAGGCCGCAAGGCACAAAAGGCGGTCGAAGCCCGGACCGCAGCCCAGAAGAACCTGGATGCCGCCAAGGAACAGCTGAAGACCGTGAAGCCCGAGGACAAGGCCGCGCTGACCGCCCAGCAGGCGAAGATCAAGGACCTGACCACCGCCCTGGCTGCGGCCGACAAGGCCCGGGCAGAGGCTGAAAAAACCGCCAAAGCCCTCGCCGCCAAAAACGCCCCCAAGGACACCACCTTCCTCGTGCACTCCTCCCCCATCCGCTTCCGCGTGATCGAGGCGGTGAAAAAGTGACCTGGGCGACCGACCTAACCACCTCCACGACAAAGGCGCGAGGCCGGCACATGGCAGCGGCAAGGCGGCTTCAGCTTACACCTCGATTTTCAAGTCTTCCGCAATCGTCGCGAACTGTTCCAGGGCGGCCTGCAAGTCCTCCATGATGTCCTGGGCGATCACGCCGGGCGCGGGGAGATTGGCGGATTCTTCGAGGGCGTCGTCTTTGAGCCAGAAGATGTCGAGGTTGATCTTGTCGCGCTTGATCAGGTCCTCGTAGTCGAAGGCTTTGAAGCGCTCGGTTTCCTTCCGGTCGTGGCGGGAAGTGGCAGCGGCGTCCCGCCGCTTTTTATCCAATCCAGCAGCAAGCGGCGAGACGCCGCTTCTACCAAAGTAACAATTCACGAAGTCATCCAGATGCTCGCGCTTCAGGGGATTCTCCTTGAGCGTGAAGTGCATGTTGGTGCGCAGGTCGTAGATCCAGAGCTTCTTGGTCCAGGGCTTCTCCTGGGCAGGTTTGCGGTCGAAGAAGAGGACGTTGGCCTTCACGCCTTGGGCGTAAAAGATGCCGGTGGGCAAGCGCAACAGGGTGTGGACATCGGCTTGCTTGAGGAGTTCGCGGCGAATCGTTTCCCCGGCTCCGCCTTCAAAGAGCACGTTGTCCGGCAGCACCACGGCGGCGCGACCGTGCATCTTGAGGATGGTGAAGATGTGCTGGAGGAAGTTGAGCTGCTTGTTGCTCGTGCTGGCCCAGAAGTCGTCGCGATTGATGACGAGGCTTTCCTTGGAGGACTCGCCCGCTTCGTTCACGATGGTGACGCTGCTCTTTTTGCCAAAGGGCGGATTGGCCAGGACGATCTCGTATTCGCCGTGCTTCCCGGCCAGCGCGTCCTTGGTGATCACGGGCAAGTCAAAGGTGGAAGCCGTGGAAGCGGCGTCCCGCCGCTTATCATCTGACTCAAGCGGCGGGACGCCGCTTCCACCATCCCCAATCCCATGCAGCAGCAGGTTCATGGCGCAGAGGCGGGTCACACTGTCCACCAGCTCGATGCCGTAGAAGGTTCCGCTCTTGAGCTGCTTCTTCTGGTCGCGGTCGAGCTGATGATGCTTGGCGATGTGGTCATGCGCGGCCAGCAGGAAGCCGCCGGTGCCGCAGGAGGGATCGCAGATGGTTTCGCCGGGCTGCGGGGCCACGACTTCGACCATGGCGGCAATGAGGGCGCGCGGGGTGAAGTATTGGCCTGCGCCGCCCTTCACGTCCTCGGCGTTCTTTTGCAGCAGGCCCTCGTAGGCATCGCCCTTCACATCGGCGGAAAGGCTGGACCACTGCTCCTTGTCGATCAGGTCCACGATCAGCCGCCGCAGTTTGGCCGGGTCCTGGATCTTGTTCTGCGCCTTGCGGAAGATGATGCCCAGCATCCCGGAGCACTTGCCCAGTTCCTCCAGCGTGTGGCGGTAATGCACCTCCAGCTCATCGCCATCCTTGGCGAGCAGGGAGGGCCAGTCCTTGCCCTTCGGGATAGTGGAAGCGGCGTCCCGCCGCTTGTCTTCACTCAGATAGGGAGACTTGGCCTGCTCGTCCGCCATCTTCAGGAACAAAAGAAACGTGAGCTGCTCCACATAGTCGCCATAGGACAACCCATCATCGCGCAGGATGCTGCAGTAGTTCCAGAGCTTGGAGACGAGGGCGGTGGGGTTGGTCATTAAAGTTTGATCTTGATCGTTTGCGGGTTCCGTGGGACACTCAACTCAGCCTGCCCCACCTGAATTCCGACTCCATGTCGTCGAAGGGTAACCTTCTCAGGGTGAGGGCGGGCTTAATTTTTGGGCGGCAGTCAAGCGGTGCTTGCGGGTGTAGTAGTGCTGGTTTCCCACATACGAAGCCGAGTCGTAGAGGTCCACCACGAGCCTGATCTTATCACCGAGGAAGTCATAGTAGCGCGTCTCCCCGCGCTCAAAGACACGCTGCACGGCCCAGCACAGGTAGTCGGCGACGTTGAGCAACGGCTCCGTGTGGTGGTTCTGCACGTTGAAGACCACGGTGGAGGTGATGCCATCCGTGTCGTGCTTCTTGCCGTGGCGCTCCACGGCTTTGTTCAGTGCCAGCTCCAGGTTCGTGTTCTTCGTGCTGTTGCCGCGTTCGGCGATGTTCAACACCAGCTTCTGCCCCAGACGCAGCTTGTTCTTCAGCAGGTGAGACAACACGTCCGCGTAGAACTCCGAGTCTTTGCCGTTGTGCTTGGTCTGGAACAATCGCGGAATCTTCCGCGCCACCATCACCTCGATGGTGCAGTCCAGACCTTCGATGAAGCGGAAAAAGCGTTCCCTCACTTCAGGCGGATCATCCGTGGCGTGGAAATAGAACCCCTTGCCCTGACTCTTCTTGAGCACGCTCGGGATCGTGTTCACATAGCGGTCCGCCAGCACCTCCTGCTGAAGCGCCCGCACCTGATCGCGGATCGGCCCCAGTTCACCGTTGAATTTCACCATGCCGATGGCGAACGCCAGTGACACGCCCTGCTGACCGATGATCGGAATGCGTCCCTTGCCGAAAAAGGCCGTGTCGCCCGCTTCATCGAGGAAGCGATGACTCGTCTCGGACTTGGGTGGGTCGGTGGTGTCGATCATGAAAGAAGGTTGGACCAACTATTTAGCTTGGATTGCCAATAGGCCGGGAACATTGCTCGCCAAACTAGCTGGGTGATACTCATACGCTTTGACCATTGGATCCATCAGATCAGCTCGCAAGCAGAGCCAATCCATATACATTTTTGCCGGAGAATTCGCCTCCATCGCTTCCGGTTGGGTGAGAAACTTCGTCTTCATCGCATCGACGTAACGCCGCAAAAGGGCTGCTGTCTGCCATGCTTGGGCTGCTTGAACGGCCTTGTCCAGAGCTGTGGACTCGTTCTTCCTCTGGCTGTCCATCTTGGCGCGGAACTGAGCGATACGTTCACGGCGTTCCTGCTCAAGCTTGAGTCTGTCCGCCTCCTCTTGTCGCCTGATTCTCTCATCTCGCTTGTAATCAGCCAGAAGTTGCACCGTGCGAATGATCTCCGGCAGTCGATCTTCCACTTTTTGACGCTTCCCATCTTTCCAAGTCGTTGTGAGCTTGAATCCCCATGGCGATTCCAGCGAGAATTCTAAGACACCGCAGGGGTCTTCTCTCCATTCTCGCCAATGTCGCTTGGCTTCTTCTGGTTCCAATTTCGTCCTCCGGCTTTTCTCTCGCATAGAGAACGAAACCCTTTCGTCACCAACTTGAGCCCAGCACAGTCCTGAAGGTCGCTGTTGATAGCTGTATTGATAGGAATGCTCAGGCCGATTCATTCCGGGGTCCATCGAACACACAAACGTTATCCCCACCGCCTCAGCCCCTCTGGCAAAGGCGTCCAAGAGAATCAACGCCCGCTCTTCAGAGGCTGCGGCGACGGAGGCATTGAATCGCTTTCGCTCCTTGCGCTGGTCCCAC
Source organism: Prosthecobacter sp. (assembly GCA_019186985.1). Lineage (GTDB taxonomy): Bacteria > Verrucomicrobiota > Verrucomicrobiia > Verrucomicrobiales > Verrucomicrobiaceae > Prosthecobacter. The sequence goes on from JABARQ010000045.1 coordinate 51,378, forward strand.
GGTATCTTGCTGCGGGACTCCCGCCATTGAGCACGGGTCGCTTTCACCAGCACATGGAGATTCTCCAGGTTCGCCGCAAGTTGAACCTTCGGCCATTCCTCCGCTGCTTCCTCAGCGTCCACGCGATCCTCTGCTGGATCAGGTCTGAGAAGCTTGCGGCTCTTCTGGCTGAGGCTGTTGCCCATATCCACCTGCCATTTGAGCTTGGTTTCCGGTCCCGCCTTCGGCAGAGCAGGTTTCTTCATTGCTTTGCCAAACTGCACTTGTGCCCAATGTCCCACCGGGGGTGTGGGTATATTCATAGCCATGCAGATGCGTTTCAAGGCACTGCTGGAAATACCCAGTCCAGCCGCAATCTGCGTGCATGGTCGTGACCACACATCATCAAAGAGAACACTCCTCTCCAGCACAACAGGGTCTGGACGTGACGATATCATCCAAGCTCGCCGGTGAACGCTTTTTGCAGCACCGCCTGCCGCAGGCGGGTGGCGCGTTGGAGGTTGGTGGTGACCACGGCTTCCAATTCCTCCACCACGCTCAACCGCCGCTCCACTTCCGCCACGATGCGGGTTTGTTCGGCGAGGGGTGGGAGGGGAACGGGGATTTTGTTGAGGGCAGCTTGAGTAAGTTTTGGCTGGGCGCTTCCCGTAACGGAAAACGAAAGGTCTTTGCCATTCAGAAAGACAGCGAGATAAGCGAGAGGGATTCCTCCAAGAGTCTGGACAATGTGAGCGTGATTATTGACCCAAAAGCGCCCGGTTGCTTTAAATGCTATTGGCGTGCTTCGAGACAGGAGATTTGCTCCGTCTTCAGCGATCAGGAGAAATTCCCCGTCGAAAAGAAAGTCGTCAATGTCATCAATGATTCCCGATGCGCCATAGTATGGGTATTGCCCGGAACGTTTATCGCGGTCGGCAGACTTTAAAGGCACTCTGCGCCCATCGTGATTTACTGTGATTTGATCCACGGTGGCCCAAGTCCAGCCATCTGGAAGAGTCACGAGATCGTCTACTTCGGGTGAATCAGGCTCCTTGTATTTCCCCCGGCCCTGCCAGTTTTGGCGGCGTTCGCTGAGGATGCGAGCGAGGAGTTGCTGGCCGGATTCGAAAGTGGAAGCGGCATCCTGCCGCTTTGGGTTCGGTGACACTTTCGACCCGGCTTTGGAGGAAGAGGGCCTGGCGATTGAATCTGGATCAAGCAGCGGGACGCCGCTTCCACACAGTTCGGCTTCGGTGGGGACGAGGCGGCCTTCGCAGGCGGCTTTCAGGACGGCGGCGCGGTAGCGTTTGAGGTTGGCCTGCACCCGCCGCAACGCCTCCACTCCCGCCTCCAGCCGCGTGAATTGCTTCTCAATCTCCGCCACGATGCGGCGTTGGTCGGGAAGAGGTGGCAACGGAACCGGAAGCTTGGAAAGGATTTCAACGTTGATGTTCTTCTGCGCGGTGGCCGGGGCCAGCCGCTCAAGTTCTGCTTTGGCGATTCGGAAATAGAGTTCAATGAAGCGCACGGTCACCGGGTCACCATCATAATGAAAACCGACAACACTATCTGGGAAGCAAGCCGGATAGCTTAGAATCCCCGTCTCACCGATGTTCGCAGCAATGGTGATGCAAAGGGTTCCAGCCGGCCAAAGGCGACTCTGCGCCAATCCCAAGTCGCTATAAGTCTGGCTGTGCTTTCTGATCGTGCCTCCTGACTCGCGAATGTCGCCCGTCTGGATAAATGGGTGTGGTCCGCCGTAAAGTTTGGCGTCGTTTCTCGGACGGTGTTTTGATTTCCCACGGGACAGTTCGCCAATGTCCTGGAGATAAACGGTTTGCCAGCCGTGTGGAACTGTAATGGCTTGGTCCGCCATTTCATGATTCGGGTGTTCTCTGGGAGCGTGGCCGTGACCAATCTTCGATTGCCTTTTTGGGGCGTAGGCGTCCGGGGGGGCACTCATGCTTTCAGATGTGAGCCGTAAAAGTCAAAAAATGTATCGAGATTCTGGGCAGTGTTCTGCGCCAATTCGCGGTGACTAGCGAAAGCTGGTGTGCTCAGAGTCGCGGAAAATAAAAAGAGAAAGTGCCCCCAGATAAAGCAGTAGTGAGCATGCGCGTAGGTTTGGAGTGTTCCGACGCTGCTCTTGAAAGGCGGCTGCATGCTGCCGTGAAAGCGATCGTTTCTAAAGGTATAAAGGAGCGCGTTGAACATGAAACTTATCCTTTCGGGCCTCGGCAGGATGATCTTCGAACCCAATACATCGACTTCCTCGCCAGCTAGCGACTTGTGCAATAGGATCGCACTTTGCCTCCGCCCAACGCCATTCATGTGTGGGGCGCCGTATTTCTGAGCCATTTTCGTTAGAAGCAAGATGACCGAGTTATGATGTCCGGCAGGATTGTTGAGTCGGTTCCAGATCTTCTGATAGTCGCTTCCTACTACCTGCCACTGGCTAAAAATACGTTCGATCATGTATTCACAGCATTGGACTGGGACACTATTGAGCAATTGGTTCAAAACCAAGTCATGTTCAGGTTGTCCGTCGATCAATGTAGCCAAACCAGGGGCTTCATCTCCAGGTTTGAAGGGTTTGGGCGCGATAACTCGACCGGCATAGAATGATTCAAATGCCCGCCAGATTGCATCAAATGAAAGGTCGAATTTCATTGGTAACAATTCCACAGCCTCCACTAAAAATGCGAGGTGGTAGTGGTAGTCGTTGTCTTCTGTATACTTGAAGGGATAAGGATAGAACATCCTGCTTGGGTTGGAGCGTAAACGCCCCACCAAAGCGGACTCCGCCGGATAAGGAGAATCAGCGAGATCAGTCTTGAGCTCCCAATCTTTGTAGTGCTTGTGGCGTTGGACCCGGATCTTACTCATAAACGACTTGGTTAAGCTGCGAGCGCCTCGTTGAGTTCTTCCAGGAGCTTCGGCAACTGGTCGCCAAAGAGTTGATGGGCTTTCCCGAGGCCGCCTTCCTGGTTGAAGGGCGTGTAGTCGAGATCATCCAGCTCGATGCTGAGGCTGGTGGCGATGTGGTCGCGGATGAGCTTGAGCCACGCGAGCTGTTCGGGGGTGAATGGAGCGCGGACCTCCGAGTCCGCAGCGGGTGGAAAGGTCGAGGGCGATGAGGAACCAGACGATGTGTTGGCGGAGTTGGCTTCTGAGTTCGGGGCGCTGGGTGTTGGCGGAGTGCTGCGGACTTGGAAGTCCGCGCTCCTTTGGGCCAGCCATTGCTCGAAGCGCTCGTTCACGGAGTCGGCGAAGGGTTTGAGCACCGGCTGCTGCTCCAGGGCGAAGCGGACGAGGGAGACGAGGTCGGCGAAGCGTCCGGCCTGGGTGCGGCCTTTGACTTTGTCCGGGGCGGTGGCGGCGAAGGCGTTCCAGAGGTTGTCCTCGGTCCAGGCGGCGTGCTGCTCGCGGAGCTTCTTTTCGAGTTCCTTGAGCATCTTCTCGGTGAGGCGCTGGGCGTAGGGGCGGCTGTAGAGGATCTGGAGCGCGGTGATCTCGGCCTGATGCTGCTCGATGTAGTCGCGGAAGGATTTGGCGAGTGCGGTGGCCTTGTCCTTGGCGGCTCCGCTGAAGCCCTGCTCCAGCACTTCATCAATGACGGAGGTGGCGATGGTTTGCTCGCTCTCCTGATTCACCTTGGCGAGGAGGTCGCGCAGGGCGGGCTTGTCGAACGGGGCGCAGGCGGTGGTGATGAGTTCTGTCTGAGCTTTGGTGAAGGCTTCCTCGCTGAGTTCCTGGGGTTCGGCTCCTTTGATGCCGGTGGCGTGCTCGGCAACGGCGTCGGGATCGAAGGCCTTCAACAACGCGGCGGACATCTGGCTGAGCGTGTGCCCGCCGCTGGTGGTGGTGACTTCCTTTTGCTGCGCGGGGGTGAGTTCGCGGTCGAGCCGGGCAAGACGTCCGGCGAGGGAGGTGAGGCTGTCTTCATCGCGCTTCCCGAGAGCGACGCCGAGGAGGAGTTTATCAAAGGCGACGGTGGGCTTGCGCTCCAGCGGGCGGGACTCGGTCTTGTCGCTCTCGCAGACGCCGACGGCATCGACGATGATGAAGTGGGTTTTGGCCTTGGCCTCGGCCCCGGAGACGGATTGCAGATCGGTGGGGGTGAGCACGCGGGTGCCGCGGCCTTTCATCTGCTCGAAATAGACGCGGCTGCGCACATCGCGGAGGAAGAGCAGGCACTCCAGGGGCTTGATGTCGGTGCCGGTGGCGATCATGTCCACGGTGACGGCGATGCGGAGCTGCGGGGAGGTGCGGAACTCGGCGATGAGGTCCTCGCTTTTGGCCGGTTTGCCGGTGGTGGGATGCTTGGCCTGATAGGTGATCTTTTTGCAGAAGTCGGTGCCTTTGCCAAAGACCTCCCAGACAAGCTGGACGATGTCCTCGGCGTGGCTGTCGTCCTTGGCAAAGATGAGTGTCTTCGGCACCAAGGCACGGCCGGGGAACAGCTCGGTGAAGAGGGCATCGCGATACGCGGTGAGCACGGTGCGGATCTGCGAGGGGACGACGATGCTGCGGTCGAGTTCCTTTTCGGTGAAGGCGAGGTCTTCATCAAGGCGCTCCCAGCGGCGGCGGCGGGTCTCTTTGTGCCGACGGTCCACGTAGAAGCCTTTCTCCACCTTGTCGCCGGCCTCGGTGACGCGGGTGCGGATTCGATAGACCTCGTAGCCGACATTCACGCCATCGGCGACGGCCCGCTCGTGGCCATACTCCATGACGAGGTTCTGGTTGAAGAAGCCGATGGTCTGCTTCGACGGCGTGGCGGTGAGGCCGATGAGGTGGGCATCGAAATACTCCAGCACCTGACGCCAGAGGCCGTAGATGGAGCGGTGGCACTCGTCGGTGACGATGAAGTCGAAGGTCTCAATGGGGATGGCGGGATTGTAGGCGACGTCCAGAGTGGAAGCGGCATCCTGCCGCTTGTCAGAGGAACCAAGCGGCGGGACGCCGCTTCCACTTTGCATCGCCGCTGCGATCTCGAAACCAGATCGCTCATCAATATCCTCGGGCAGCTCCTCGCCGCGCAGCATGGAGTAGAGCCGCTGGATGGTGCAGATGGTGACGCGGCAGACTTCGTCGAGCTTGTTCGAGGTGAGGTGCTGGACGTTGTAAACGGCGGTGAATTTCCGTCCGTCATCGGGCAGCACGTATTGATCGAACTCGGTCTTCGCCTGGCGACCGAGATTCGCCCGGTCCACGAGGAAGAGAACGCGTTTGGCCTTGGCGAACTTGATGAGGCGGTAGGTGAAGGCGCAGGCGGTGAAGGTCTTGCCCGAGCCGGTGGCCATCTGGATGAGAGAACGCGGATAATCCGAGGCGAGCGACTGCTCCAGGCCGGTGATGCCTTCCACCTGGCAGTCTCTCATGCCGAGCGTGTTCAGCGGATGCGTGAAGGCCATCTCGGCGAGCAGCGTGCGGAGGGTCTTGGCCGAATCCATCCACTGCGCCAGTGTCTCGGGCCGGTGGAAGCAGAACACCCGGCGTGGGCGCGGATGCGGATCGCGCTCATCGCGGAAGAAGGTCTCCACGCCGGTGGATTCGTAGCGGAAGGGCAGCGAATCGGAGCCGAGACCCGCCGCGAGGAAGTCGGGCAGATTCTCCGCGTAGTGGGCTGACTGTTCCGCGACTGTGGAAAGGGTGACACCTTCCTTCTTGGCCTCGACGATGCCGACCGGCCTGCGATTCACCAGGAGCAGGTAGTCGCAGCGCCCCGACTTCAGCGGCACCTCGCACAAGGCAACGCCAAATGACGCGGAGGGATCGAAGGCCTTGTAGTCCTGAACGGCCCAGCCTGCCGCCGCCAGCATGGCGTCGATGGTTTCGCGGGCTTGCTGTTCCGGGAGGGCGGGCATGCTGAGATTCCCCCATCAAATCAGGACTAAACCCAAGGTCAAGGAATTAGACGCTTTCAGCATTTCACTGACACCACCACCCGATAACCCAAGAACTTCAGCCCAAAACAGTTAGACCAACAGCAAATCCCCCAACAATGGGATAAAACCACCTAACCCGCCACTTCCAGCACAGCCTGGGCGGCGCGGTGGTAGGAACCGGGGGCGCCGGAGCACGTCCAAGAACCTGATCAGGAAAGAGGACGCCAGCCCGAAGCCAGACTCCATTTCATAGCAGGCTGACCAGCAGGATCACCGAGCACTGGCTGCAGAAAGCCGTGCAGCCTTTGGATGATGAGCGGCAAAGGATCAGCCGTGAGCCTGCCTTTTCGGAGAAAGGCCGACCACTGAGTCTGCTTGTCCCTGCTGTCACCAAATGCTGCCGTCAGCGCCAGCGGTGTCTCGCTCGGCCAGGCAGTGCCTCGGCGAGCGAAGGTGCCTAGCAGGGCCTCGCGCAACGTCGCCTGATGGAACTCCATGTGCCGACACAGCCAGTCCAGGTCGAAAAAGTCCTTCATGCGGCTGTTGTCCATTCGCAGTTCCACCGCAGCATGCAATTTCTCGGCGATCACCGTTTCCGGCGGGTAGGTCAGCAACCTCGCCTGGGGAAAATCCAGCAATTCTCGCCACGACTGCTCCAAGGGTTCTGGAATGATGGTGTCACCAAAACCAATGTCCACTTGAAGAGGAATCCGAGTTCGTTCCAACAGCGCCAAGACCTCGATTCTTATTCCTTCATACCTTTCATCCTCACGGATGCGGCTGGCGCTGACATGCGTCCAGACGAGACCATCCTCGGGGTCCGCAGGTGATGCCAGCACCCGCTCGAAGAACATCTTCAGGTCTTCCACCGAGGAGCTTCCAAAGCCCAGAAGATCCAGGTCTCGCGTGGGACGGTGTGGAGACTGCTGCCATACGGAAAAGAGCTGCGCCCCCTTGAGCACAAACGTGCGCTCAGCGTGAGCCAGCCTCCAGAGCAGCCGCCCCATCGCGAAACGTTCGAGCAGTCGTTGGAAATCTCCTCCCTGGCTGCGGGAAAGGTTCAGCAGACGATCCTTGATGGAGGTGGCTAGGTTTTTCATGCCAGCGCCTCCATATAAGGCCGCATCACCTGGTCCATCCGGAATATCTCCCGGTACCGATGCATCGGCACCAGGCTTTTTCGGCGGTTACGAAGCCTTTCCCGAAGCGCCTCCAGACATGCTTCCAGAGTCACCTGGTTCCGGTGTTTGAAGCAATCCACAATGGTGCGGTCCGGGTCCGTGACCTTCACAGCCACGCCATCCAGCATGTGCGTCTCCACTCCAAGGGTGAAGCTTTCAGGCACCCGGCTGCGAATGATGCGCAGGGGAGGCCAGGACACTTTGGGCGTGGGGCAGTTGTGCGGGATCAGCATCCATACCTCATTCGGCTGCTGAGTACCGATCTTGTGAAAGGCCAGGGCGCTTAGCAGGCAGACAATCCCTTTGGGCACCTGCATCGCAGCCTCCATCAATCCAGGCATGATATGCCCCGGTTCCCCCACCACACTGTAAAGACCACGTCCTGTCCGCGTGATCCGCCCAGCCCGTTGCAGCCGGGTCAGCGCCATGGCATTCACACCAACCGCCAGCGCTTCCGCACGACGAAAAAGCGGTTTTGTCCGCGAAAGCTGCCTCAGCACTTCGAGATGAGGGTTAGACTTCATGATACTGGAGCAACGTTTTAAACGTTATGCCATTATATATTAATGGCATAGTTTTTGCAACACATCTTGTTCCTCGTCACCTAGCCATGCGCACCTGCCTAGGTCTGCCACAGAGACGTCCGGCAAAAAAAGCTCAGGCACAAACCTGATTCAAAGATGAAGCAATCACGCATTCCGAATGAGCACTCACCCCGCCACTTCCAGCACGGCCTGGGCGGCGCGGTGGTAGGAGCCGGGGGCGCCGAGCTGGGCGACGACTTCGGCGAGTTCGGCCTGAAGATGGGTGCGGCGGGCGTCGTCGGTGAGCAGGCTGACCATTTCCTCGGCAAGGCTGGTCGGGGTCAGATCAGCCTGGACAAGTTCGCGGATGACATCGCGGCCGGCGAGGATGTTGACGATGCCGATCTTCTCGATCTTCACGACCAGCTTCGCGGCGAGGTAGGTGATGGGATTGACGTGATACACCAGCGCGTAGGGCAGGCCGAAGCAGGCGGCCTCCAGCGTGGCGGTGCCGCTGGCGACGGCTCCCGTCTGGCAGCGCTGCATCAAATCATAGACGGTGCCGACCTCGATCCACTTCCGGGCTTCGGGGACGCCGGCGGCATCGGCCAGCTCGCGCATGGTCTGCGCCAGCCGCTCATTGGCGGCCGAGACGGCAAAGCGGGCGTTCGGGACCTGAAGCCGGATGGCCAGGGCGGCCTGCAGCATGACGGGAAAAAGCTTCTTCACCTCGTTGGAGCGGCTGCCAGGGAACCAGCCGACCAGGCCGGGCTCGCGCTTCCACTCACGCTTCAGCGCCGTGACACGGTCCACCATGGGATGCCCGCCGAAGACGGTGGGCAGGCCGCTCTTCTCATAGAACTCCTTCTCAAAGGGGAAGATGCAGATCATGAGGTCGAGCACCCGGGCCATGACCTTCACGCGCCCCTTCTTCCAGGCCCAGACCTGCGGGCTGATGTAATAGATGAGCCTGCCGGCATAACCCCCTTTGCGAAGGGCCTGGGCGAGCCGGAGGTTGAAGCCGGGATAGTCCACGAAGATCACGGCCTCCGGGCGTTCCTGAAGGATCTGGCGCACGGAGTCATTCATGCGCGCCTTGAAGTAGGAGTACATCTTCAGCACTTCCCACAGGCCGACGACGCCCGCCTTCTCCACCCAGTCCTGAATCCCCTTCCCTGCGGCCTCCTTCATGCGCGGTCCGCCCAGGCCGGTGAAGCGCAGCCCGGGCCTCTGCGCCTGCAGCTCCCGGATCAGCCCGGCGGCATGGGTGTCCCCGCTGATCTCGCCGGCGATGATGTGAAGATGCATGAGGACGTTGGCTGCGGCTGGAGGCGGGTCGAGAGAAGCGGGATCAGCTGGCAAGTTTGGCGTTCTTCTCGATCTGGTCGGTGATCTCCAGGGCGATGCGCACAGCCTCGGCGCCCTCCTGGCCGGTGACGACGGGGCGCTTGCCCAGGCGGGCGCACTCGACAAAGGCGGCGATCTCCAGCTTCAGCGGCTCGTCCTTCTCGATCTCGACGGCCTCACGGACGATCTGCATGCCGTCCTTGCGGTAGATCCAGCCGCTCTGCTCCTGGTAGTCGAGGCTGAGATAGCTGTCCTGCTGGAAGACGCGGATCTTGCGCATCTTCTCGGGGCTGATGCGGCTGGCGGTGATGTTGGCGATGCAGCCGTTGGCGAACTTGAGCCGGGCGTTGGCGATGTCCTCGCGGTTGGTGAGGACGTTGATGCCGACGGCGTCGATCTGCACAAGCGGGCTCTTCACCAGGTGCAGGACGATCTCGATGTCATGGATCATCACGTCGAGCACGACACCGATGTCCATGCTGCGGTTCGGGAAGGGCGAGAGGCGGTGGGCCTCGATGAAGCGGGGCTGGTTCATGCGCTCCTCAAGCTGGCGCAGGACGGGGTTGAAGCGCTCGATGTGCCCGACCTGGAGGATGACGTTCTTCTCCTGGGCCAGGGCGATCATGGCCTGGGCCTCGGCATAGCTTTCGGAGATCGGCTTCTCCACCAGCACGTGGATGCCTTGTTGCATCAAAGGTTCGGCGGTGGCGCGGTGGTGGATCGTCGGCACGGCGATGGTGGCGGCATCGACCCGGGAGGCGAAGTCAGCGAGGTCTGACGCGGCCTGGGTGCCGTACTGGGCGGCGAACTCGGCAGCGCGGGCGGGGTCGGCGTCATGGACGGCGGCGAAGGTGATGGCGCCCCCGCTCTTCGAAGCGATCTCCGCCATGATGCGGGCGTGGTTCTTGCCAATGGCGCCGACGCCGGCCACGCCGATGCGGAAGGGAGGTTTCTGGGAGTCCATGTGCCATCCTGTTTAAAGAAGGCCGCCCGTGGAGGCAAAGGGAAAAGTCAGGCGTCTCCAGCCAAAGCCGCAAAAGCAGTCCCGGACTTCAACCCGTGACCGCAGGGCAGGAGAAAAAACCAGATTCAAGCATCAACCCTGAGACAGCGCCCCATCTGCGGCTGCGACTAGCCCAAGGCTGCGGCTCACGCCATGATTTCATGATTGCAAGCCTACGAGGAATCCCGGTATGAACAAACCCATGATGCTTAAAGCCTGCCTGCCATCCGCCCTCCTTCTGCTCAGTTCCTGCACCAGCATGGACGCCATCAAAAAGGGAGACGTCATCGGCGGCCTGATCGGTGCTCCGTTTGAAATTGCAAGCGGTGCCATCGACACGGCAACCATGCCGCTGAGCCGGCAGAAGCCACAGTGGATCAGGGACGCCGAGATCTCCAACATGCGGAACGACCGGCCCATGGTCAACGATCCGGCGTGGTGCCGGAAGTTCGAAAAGGAACTGGCCGCAGGAAGCATCGACATGGCAACCTTCGACGAAAACCTGAAGGCCTACAAGATCACCAAAAACGAGAAGTACCTCGGGCGTGCCGAGCAGCTGGCTTCAGGCTCTGAGCAGCAGGGCCAGCTGGAGGAAGCAGTGATACAGGCGGTCGGGGAGAAGGCGTTTGATGTCAAAATTTCCGTCAACGGCAGCAGCACGAAGGCCAGATATGACGAGCATTCGGAACGCATCCTTTTTTTCAGCCCGGTGATGCGGGGGGCGAAGCTGCACCCCAGGGGCCATGCGACGGTCACCCTGCGCAACGACCTCCCGATGAAGCTCAGGCACGGCTACAAGGCCACCCTCAAGTTCAAGTTCATCATCCCGAGAAAGATGACCACCCGGGCCCTGGGCATGGTTTCCACCAATGAAAGCAACTCGGTGTCCACGGTCACCCAGACGCTGGACTTCACGCCGGGCAGCCGCACGCGCAGCGTGAACCTTGACTTTGGCAGCATGAACGGCGCCACAACCGTCAGCATGTATGGGGCATTGTCCGAATTCCAGCTTTCGGACCCGCCCCACGCCACCTATGAGCTGGTGTCGGTCAGCAAGCTCTGAAATCCTGAAAGCACGAATTCGAGCCCGTCCCGCCTCTCATGAGAGCCCTCCTTTCACACATTTCCGGAGCGGCTGCGGCCATCGGCCTGCTAGCCGCCTGCCAGAACCCGCCGGCGCAGCCTCGTGTGGCCTTTGAAGACAGGCCCCCCTCCTTTTCACCATCGGCTTATGCAGGAAGCGGCGGAGCCAGCCGCCAGCAGGTGGACAGCCAGGAGTTCTACCAATCCAACCAGAGCGCCTACCAACAAGCCCAGCAAGGCCTGGCCGTTGAACGCGAGCAACGCCGCCGCCGCATGGAGGAGCTGTTTTCCAGCAGCGGCGGCTCAAGCTCCGAAGAAGGTGGGAGTTCATCTGGCAACGACTCCGGAGGAGGCGGCCGGAACTATCGCGACATGAGGGTGACCTACGACAAGCTGGCCGGGCAGTCACGATCGTCAGGGTACAACACGATCGTTGTCGAAGGTGGCGGAGACTGTTTTGAAATCGAGTACACCTTTGGGTCCACCGGGTACGCGGTCACCGGACCCGGCGACCTGACCGGCCGCATGATCAACATCCGATTTGACAACGGACGCCCTGCCAGCGTGAAAAACTACCATGGCGGCAGCGGTTACTGCAAAGTATCCAGGTTCAGCAGGCGCTGATCAAGGACGGCTCAGCCGGCAGATGGAGGTCTCTTGCACCCGCTGACGCGCAGCTGCACTCACGCCGCCTCGGCCAGCTCGGCGGGCTCATCCTTGAAATCGAGCTCCTTCTCGACACGAAGGTTTTGAATGATGTCCGCCTGACGTTCAGGGGTGTTCTTGCCCATGTAATAGGAAAGCAGCTCCTTGATGTTCTTGTGCTCGGGCAGGATGACGGGCTCAAGGCGCATCTTGGAACCGATGAAATGCTTGAACTCGTCAGGGCTGATTTCGCCCAGGCCCTTGAAGCGGGTGATCTCGGCGTTCTTGCCGCAGCGATGGATGGCGCGCTGACGCTCCTCGTCGCTGTAGCAGTAGAAGGTCTCCTTTTTGTTACGCACCCGGAACAGCGGCGTCTGAAGGATGTAGAGGTGGCCCGCACGCACGTTGTGGATGTGCGCCAGCTCGGGAAAGAACTGGAGGAAGAAGGTGATCATCAGCAGGCGGATGTGCATGCCGTCCACGTCGGCGTCGGTGGCCAGCACGATCTTGTTGAAGCGCAGGTCCTCGATGTTTTCGTCGATCTGCAGGGCGTTGGCGAGCAGGTAGAACTCCTCGTTCTCATAGACCACCTTGCGGGTGAGGCCGAAGCAGTTGAGGGGCTTGCCGCGCAGGCTGAAGACGGCCTGGGTTTCAACGTCGCGGCTCTTCGTGATGCTGCCCGAGGCGCTGTCACCCTCGGTGATGAAGATGGTGCTCTCCTCGCGGCGCTTGTCCTTGGTGTCGAGGTGGATGCGGCAGTCGCGCAGCTTCTTGTTGCAGACCTTGGCCTTGCGGGCGTTTTCGCGGGCGGCCTTCTGGATGCCGCTGATCTCCTTGCGCTCCTTTTCGTTGGCCTGGATCTTCTCCTGGAGCGCCTTGGCGACCTCGGCGTTCTTGTGGAGGAAGTTGTCGAGCTCCTTGACGACGGTGTTGATGATGTGGGTGCGCAGGTTGCGGCCGTCGGGCTCCATGTGGGTGGAGCCGAGCTTGGTCTTGGTCTGCGACTCGAAGACGGGCTCCTGCACCTTCACGGACACGGCGGCGATGATGCCGGTGCGGACGTCGCCGGGCTCCCACTGCTTCTTGAAGAACTCGCGGCACTCCTGCACCACGGCCTCGCGAAAGGCGGCGAGATGGGTGCCGCCCTGGGTGGTGTGCTGGCCGTTGACGAAGGTGTAGAACTCCTCGCCGTAGCCGGTGCCGTGGGTGAAGGCGACCTCGACATCCTTGCCGTCGAGGTGGATGACCGGATAAAGCGGGCTTTCGGTGAGCTTGGCGGCAATGAGGTCGCGCAGGCCGTCCTTGGACTTGAAGGACTCACCGTTGAGCTTGAGCGTCAGGCCCGGGTTCAGCCAGGCGTAGTAGCGGAACATCTCACGGACAAAGTCCAGGTTGAACTTCACCTTGGAGGTGAAGGACTCGGGATCGGGGCGGAAGGCGATGCGGGTGCCGTCGGCCTCCTCGCTCACGCGGGGCTTGCCCATGTCAAACTTCACCTGACCGCGGCAGAACTCGATGGAGCGGGTCTGCTTTTCCCGGACGGCCTGGATTTCAAAGAACTCGGAGAGGGCGTTCACCGCCTTGATGCCGACGCCGTTGAGGCCGACGGAGCGCTTGAAGACCTCGCTGTCATACTTGGCGCCCGTGTTGATCTGGGCGGCGCATTCGAGCAGCTTGCCCAGCGGGATGCCGCGGCCGTAGTCGCGGATGGTGCAGAGGTTTTCCTCGGTGATGGTGACCTCGATGACCTTGCCGAAGCCCATCACGTGCTCGTCGATGCAGTTGTCCACGACCTCCTTGAGCAGAACGTAGATGCCGTCCTCGGGCTGGGAGCCGTCGCCGAGCTTGCCAATGTACATCCCGGGGCGGAGGCGGATGTGCTCGCGCCAGTCGAGGGACTTGATGCTGTCTTCGGTGTAGTTGTGGGCGGGTGAGGACATGGGGAGGCGAAGTGGGATGGGAAAGGAGGCCGGGGAGAGGCGGCTGAACAGTGCCAGGATGTTTTTGGTAGAGGGAGGAAGGGGCGGAGTCAAATCCGGGGATACTGTTCAGGTCAGCTTCACCCGCGCTCAGGGCTTTGTTTTTGCACGATGCGACGCAGGCCGTCGATTTCTCCAGGAATGACAGGCCCGCCCAACACGTTATTCTGCCCCCTTTCCATTCATGATTGCCGAATCCCCCGTGACCATCCGTCATTATCAACCCGCCGACCTGGCCGTGCTGCGGCAGATCACGGTGGATTCCTTTGGCAGCGTGGCCCTGGACCAGATGCTCGAGGACAGGCTGGGAGTCTGGAACGGCCGCGACTGGAAGGCGCGCAAGGCGGACCACATCAACGACGACTGCCAGACTCATCCCGAAGGTTGTTTTGTGGCCGAACGGAACGGCGAGATCCTGGGCTACATCACCACAAGGCTGGACACCGTGAACTCCGTGGGCCGCATCCCGAACCTGGCCGTCGTGGAGCAGGCACGCGGCCTGGGCCTCGGCAGGCGCCTGATCCATCATGCACTCGACTACTTCCGCGAACACGGCGTGAAGGTGGCCAAGATCGAAACCATGGCCTCGAACGTCATCGGGCAAAACCTCTACCCCTCCTGCGGCTTTGAGGAAATCGGCAGGCAGGTGCATTTTGCCATGAGACTGTGAATGAGCACACTCGAATGAACAAAGTCCCGTCCAGGCCAGTCAGTCCGCCTTCGAATTCAAAATTTATGTCCACCTCCTGCCGACTCCTTTTGGGTGCCCTGCTCACCGTGCTGATCAGCAGCTGCGTCAGCCCGCGTGAACGTCGTATCGCCAACAACCCGCAGATTTACCAGTCCCTTTCCACCTCCGACCAGCTTCTGGTGCAGCAGGGGCGCATCCGGGAGGGCATGACCAAGGAGGGTGTCTTTCTTTCCTATGGCAGGCCGGACTCCGTGGCGGTCGGCAAGCAGAAGGGGGTGAGCCTTGAAAAGTGGACCTACATGGGAAGCCAGCCGGTTTACGCCAACACCTTTGGCATGAGCATGGGCTGGGGGGGCTACCGAGGCTATCGCGGATATCGCGGCCTGGGTTACGGCTACTGCGGCCCCTGGGATCCCTACTGGGGAAACATGGGCACGACGGTGATGTATGTGCCTTACAAGGCGGCGACGGTGACCTTCCGGGGCAACCGTGTGACGGAATACCTGACCGGCCCGCAATAAGGGAGGAATGGCTAACAATCTGACGCCCTCGCGGCTTGTCACTTGCCCGGCGGGGGCTGGCCGTGCTCTGATTGGTCATGGCCAAAAAGAAAGACACCCCGCCCAAGCCCGTCGCCAAAGCCAGCAAGCCGGTCAAGCCGGTGAAGACTGCCAGGCTGAAGGACATCCCCTTCTGGATCGGCTTTGACCTTGGCGGCACCAAGATGCTGGCCTGTGTCCTGGATAAAAACTACCAGGTGCTGGGCACGGCGCGCAAATCCACCAACGGATCCGACGGCCAGGCCAAGGGCCGCCAGAAGATCCTCAAGGCCATTCATGAAGCCATTGAGGCCGCCCAGGTGAACCCCAAGGGCCTTCAGGGCATCGGCATCGGCTGTCCGGGACTGGTCAATCCGCAGAAGGGCATCCTGATCAACGCCCCCAACCTCGGCTGGAACAACCTGCACCTCACCGACATGCTGCGCGGCGTCTTCAAAAAGCCCGTGGCCGTCCTTAACGACGTCGATGCCGGCACCTACGGCGAATACAAGCTCGGCGCCGGCAAGGGCGCACGCTCCCTCCTGGGCGTGTTTCCCGGCACCGGTGTCGGAGCCGGCTTTGTCTATGACGGCAAGATCATCATGGGCCGGGCCGTCTCCGCCATGGAACTGGGAATGATCTACCTGCCCGGCACCCACCTCGGCAGCCCCCACGAAGGCACCGTCCTGCTGGAGGACCTCACCAGCCGCCTCGCCGTCGCCTCCCAGGCGGGCGTGGCCTGCTACCGCGGCCAGCTCCCCGAACTCGACAAAAAAACCCAGGGCAACCTGCGCGACATCCGCAGCAAGGCCCTGGCCAACGCCTTTCGCAGCGGCGACGACGCCGGCATGATCATGTTCCGCAACAGCATACGCTACCTGGGCATGGGCGTGGCCGCCGTGGTCAACCTGCTGGCCCCGGACCACATCACCCTTGGCGGCGGCCTCGTGGAGGAACTGCCCGGGCTCTACCTCAACCTGCTCAAACAGGAGGTGAACCGCTTCGCCGTGCCCGGGCTGGCCAAGGGCGTGAAATACAGCATCGCCAAGCTCGGAGGCACCGCCGTGGCCGTCGGCAGCGTCGCCTGGCTGCGGGAAGAACAACAAAAAGCCTGACAAACCCGGGAACACCCCTCCTATCCAGCCCTGCCCTGCACCCGCCGATCCATGTCTGAAACCGCCCCCCTGCCCTGCAACGAACAGGCCGTCATCTACGTCGGCGCTGCCTCCCTGTCGCTGGTCATCGGCACCCACTCGAACGGCGGCTTCACCGAGGTCGAACATTTGGACCGACCGCTGCCGCTCGCGCGTGACATCTTCCGCACCGGCACCGTGACCCGCTCCACCCTGGAGCAGGGCGCCGCCATCCTGCGCGACTTCCTCCAGACGACCCGCGAATACAGCATCCCCGCCGAATCCATCCGGCTCTACACCACCAACATCCTCTCCGAGGCCGCCAACCACGAGATCTTCCTCAACCGCCTCCAGGTCAGCACCGGCCTCAACGCCCGCCTCATCGATGACGGCGACATGACCCGTCTCGTCTACCTGATCGCCCGGCGCACCCTGGACAAAAACCCGCGACTGGCCGAGGGCAAGACCTTCGTCTCCCACATCGGCCCCGGGAACACCCGCGCCCTCTTCTTCAAGCAGGGCCGCCTGGCCGCCTACAGCAACTACCGCCTCGGCATCTTCCGGGCCCGCGAGGCCGTGGCGGGGCTCGAAGGTGAATCCTCCCAGCACCTGAGCCACCTGGAGGAACAGATTCGCGGCGTCGTCGACCACCTCGCCCAGGACTACTCCGGCTATCAGTTCGACCACCACGTCGCCATCGGTGCCGAGCTGCAAAGCGTGGCGCCCCAGCTCGCTCCGGCCAGGCAGGGAGCCTGCCGCATCACCGAGGTGCAGCTGAAAAGCTTCACCGAAAAAATCGCCGAGCTCAGCCCCGACCAGCTCGTCCGCCACCTTCACGTTCATTACACAGGCGGCGAAGGCATCGTGCCCGCCCTGCAGACCAACCTGGCCCTGGCCACGCGCTTTGGCGACGAGGCCATCTGGGTGCCCGAGGGCGACTTCCAGCGCGAGCTCATGCAGGATCTCGTCACCGAACGTCCCCGCACCGCCAGCTTCCAGGAGGAGGTCATGCAGGCCGCCTGCGAGATCGGCGTGCGCTACAAGACCGACCGCCGCCACGCCGACCACGTCGCCGCCTTTGCCCAGCAGCTCTTCCGTGAACTCAAGCACCTGCACGGACTCGACTCACGCTACGAACTCGTGCTGCGCGTGGCCGCCATCCTGCATGAGGTGGGCATGTTCATCAGCCCGCGCGAGCATCACAAGCACAGCCTCTACATCCTGATGCAGACCGAGATCTTCGGCCTCAGCACCAGCGAACGTGAACTTGTGGCCCTGCTCGCACGCTATCACCGGCGCTACAACCCCGAGCGCAACCATCCGCACTTCTCCGACCTTGGCCGCGAGGAACGCATGATCGTCTTCAAGCTCGCCGCCCTGCTGCGCATCGCCGACGCACTGGACCGCAGCCACGCCCAGCGCATCAAGACCATCATCCTGCGCCCCGAGGGCAGCCGATTGACGATCCTGACCCCAGGCGTGGAGGATACCACCATCGAGCAGATCGCCATCAACTCGAAGTGCGACATTTTCCGGGAGATCTACGGCTACGACGTCCTTTTGAGCCAGCCCTGAAGGGCCTGAGGGGGGAGCGGATTGTTTTGCCTTTCCCGCGAAGCTTCCGCTAAAAGGCATGTTTTTCCCGACCATGCTCAACCTCTCCCGCGCCGCCACCGTCGCCCAGGCAGGCTTCAACCGCTGGCTTGTCCCTCCCGCCGCCATCGCGGTGCACATGTGCATCGGCCAGGTCTACGGCTTCAGCGTCTTCAAAAAACCGCTCGCCAAGGCCGTCGGCATCACCGCCCCCGCCGCCACTGACTGGACCGAGGCGGATGTCGGCGTGGCCTACTCCATCGCCCTGGCCCTGCTTGGCATCTCCGCCGCCGTCTTCGGCAAATGGGTGGAGCGCAGCGGCCCTCGCAAGACCATGGTGGCCAGCCTGGTCTGCTTCTGCTCCGGCCTGCTTCTTGCCTCACTCGCGGTGAGGACACACCAGCTCTGGCTGCTCTACCTGGGCTACGGACTGATCGGCGGCATCGGACTCGGACTCGGTTACATCGCTCCTGTTTCCACGCTGATGAAATGGTTCCCTGACCGGCCCGGCATGGCGACCGGCATGGCCATCATGGGCTTTGGCGGCGGCGCGCTCATCGGCGGACCTCTGGCCGAGGAGCTGATGAAAAAATACGCCTCCGCCACCAGCGTCGGGGCGAGTGAAGCCATGATGGTGATGGCCGGCCTTTACGCCGTCTCCATGCTGTTTGGCGCGGTCATTGTTCGCGTTCCGGCGGACGGCTGGAAACCGACGGGCTGGGAGCCGAAGGAGCACGTCAAGCCCCTCGTCACCAACGCCAATGTGTCCGTGGACGTGGCCTGGAAGACACCCCAGTTCTGGATGCTCTGGGTGGTGCTGTGCATGAACGTCAGCGCCGGCATCGGCATCCTCGGCCAGGCCTCGCCGATGATCCAGGACATGTTCAAGGTCACGCCCGCCGCCGCCGCCGGCTATGTCGGCCTGCTCTCGCTCTGCAACCTCGGCGGACGCTTCTTCTGGTCCTCCATGTCCGACCTGGTCGGCCGCAAGGGCATCTACTGCATCTACTTCATCCTCGGCGCAGCCCTCTACGCCAGCGTGCCCTGGACCCAGGGCCGTGGCAGCGTCACGCTCTTCGTCATCGCCACCGGCCTGATCCTGACGATGTACGGCGGCGGCTTCGCCACCATCCCGGCCTACCTGCGCGACCTCTTCGGCAGCTACCAGGTCGGCGCCATCCACGGCCGCCTCATCACCGCCTGGTCCATGGCCGCCATCATCGGTCCGCAGCTGGTGGACCGCCTGTCCGTCGCCAACAAAAAGACCATGCCGCCCGAGCAGGCCTACAACTCCATCTTCCACCTCATGGTCGGGCTGCTCGTCGTCGGCCTGATTGCCAACCTTTTGGTTCGTCCTGTCGATCCGAGGCATCACGTCCGGGAAAGCGCGGCCTGATCCCTGCCCCTCGTTCACCTCCATGAAAACCGTCACGCTCATCATTGCCTGGACCTGGGTCTCCCTGCCGCTCGGCTGGGGTGTCTTCAAGTCCGTGCAAAAATCGGCCCCGCTCTTCATCTCTGAAACCGCGGCGAAGCCCTGAGTCTCCAGGTCACGGCCCGATGAATGCACGCCTCCTGCTGATTCTTTTCGCCACAGGCTCCCTCCTGCTCCTGCCGGGCTGTGATCTGCCTGTTTATGCAGGGGCCGCCACGGACCCTGAATCGAACCTCAGGAACCAGCAGAAGATGATGGACCGGCAGCTTGGCAGGACCGCCTACGACCGGGCCGGCGCACCGCCCTGGATGGGCTACCGCTAGACCGGCTCAGCGCCACTCATGCTTGGGATAGCGGCCACGAAGCTGCGCCCGCACCGCCGGATAGCCCTCCTTCCAGAATCGTCCCAGGTCGGCCGTGGTCTGAATGGGTCGCTGCGCGGGTGAAAGCAGATGCACCACCACCGTGATGCGCCCGCCGGCCACCTTCGGATTCTCGTTCACGTCAAAGAGCTGCTGCAGCACGACGCTGACGCTCGGCGCCTGTTTTTCATCGTACTCGATGCGTGCCGTGCGGCCGTTCTTCAGCGGCAGCCGCTCCGGCGCATAACGCTCAAGCAGGTCGCGTTGCGCATAACTCAGCCACTGGTGCAGGGCCGGAAAAATGTCCTTGTCCTTGAGCTGCCGGTAGGTTGTGCAGCCCTCGCAGACCTGCTCGATGATCAGACGCCTGTCCTCCTCGGTGATCGGCGGCAGCTCGAGTTCGGGCATCCATTTCGACAGGCAGTTCACGCGGGTGATCCACTGCTCCACCTTCTCGTTCCAGAGCGGCAGCTGCAGACGGCCCGCCACCACCTCCTCGGCCAGCAGCGACGCCGCCGTGGCTTCATCCGGCTCACCGCGTTCACGGCTGCTCAGCACGAGGCTGCGGAAGCGCACCTCCTCCAGGTTCACCACACGGCGGTTGACGCTGTCATACTGGGCGCGACGCCCGGTCGTGAAGTCTGCCGGGAACATCGTGCGCAGCCATTCTTCCTCCACCTTCGTGACCAGGTTGAGCTGCACCGTCAGCGCCTTGCCCTGCACCTCGATGATCTCCGAGGCCACCAGCAGGCGCGGCGGCTTGATGTGCGCGTCCTTGCCCAGCTGACCGCTGTAGCCGCCCGGCAGACGGTAGATGCGGCTGCCACCGCTGGTCTCCACCCCCAGGTGGTCCGAAAACGCCGCCAGCAGGGTTTTCGCCAGCGCCTCTCCGCCCGCCACCTCGTCGTTCACCGGCAGTCCGGCACGCCCGGCGATGCGCAGGAACTGGTCATAGCTGCGGCCCGCCTCCCGAGCGCTCAAGGCATGCACGTTCAGCGGCGCACAGGCCTGCGGGTCGAAGTTGAGCGCCGCGGCGCGGATGAAGGCACGCAGCAGGGCCTGGAACTCGCTGATGTCGTCCGGCTCCCAGAAGTCCTCGTTTTTGAATGAAGATTGGTTACGCCCGACCATCAGGATCTCACGTCCCTGGGCCAGCGCGGCGCACATCGCCGCCTCGCGCACGCAGCCGTTGTCCGCCGCCGCGAGGAGCATGCGCGCAAAGCGTGGGTGCGTTGGAAACGCGGACATGCGCAGGCCCGTCGGCGTCAGGCGCTGCTCCCCGGACCCGGCCTCCGGTGCAATCGCGCCCAGGTCATGCAGCAGGGTCTCGGCACGGCTCAGGGCGGCCTCCGCCGGCTTTTCAAACCATTCGATGCCCAGCCGCGCACGGTCCTGCGCAACATGCAGCGCCAGCAGGGCCTCGCCCAGCTCCAGGCGCTGGATCTCCGGGAGCTCGCTCTCCGCACGATGCAGATGCTCGCGCTCGGCCCACAGGCGGATGGCGATGCCAGGCCCAAGTCGTCCGGCACGTCCTGCCCGTTGTTCGGCGCTGGCACGGCTGATCTTCTGCACGGTCAGCGTGTTCAGGCCGCGGCGCGGATCATAGCTGGCCACGCGCGCCAGCCCTGCATCCACCACGGCGCGCACGCCCTCGATGGTCAGCGAGGTTTCAGCGACGTTGGTGCTGACGATGATCTTCGGCGCACCCCCCGGTGCCACGGCGGCATCCTGGTCCTGCGGCGTCATTTCGCCATGCAGGGAGACGATGCGCCTGCCCCGTGCAAAACTGCGTCCCTGAAGCGCAGACATCGTCTTGCGGATTTCATAGGCGCCGGGCATGAAAACCAGGATGTCGCCTTCATCCCCGAGTTCGGAGGCCAGTCCTTCACAGGCCCGTGCAGCCTGGTCCCACACGGGCTCGACCTGGTTGAGGCGCAAATCTCGGTTAGGCGCCTGGTAGCGCACCTGGACCGGGAAGGTCCGGCCCTCGCTCTCCAGCAGCTTCACGGGATTCATGAAGCCGGTCAGCGGACCGGGCACCAGCGTGGCGCTCATGACGATGATCCGCAGGTCGGGACGCCGCGTCCTCTGCAGCGCCCGCGCCCAGGCCAGCACAAGGTCGCCATCCAGGTGCCGCTCATGAAATTCATCGATGATCACGCAGCCGACCTTCGAAAGATCCGGGTCCTCCATGAGCTGGCGAAGCATCACGCCCTCGGTGACATACACGAGCCGCGTGTCACGAGAAGTGACGTTGTCAAACCGCACCTGATAGCCCACCTCGGCACCGAGCCTGCCCTCACGCTCCCTCGCCACCCGCTGGGCCAGCATGCGCGCCGCGATGCGCCTTGGCTGCAGGACGATGCAGCGCTGCCCTTCCCGCAGGATGCCCGAGTCGAGCACGAACTGCGGCACCTGCGTGGACTTGCCGGAGCCGGTCGGCGCCTTCAAAAGAAGGTTGGGCGTGGCGGGATCGCAAAGCTGCGCCAGGACGGCGTCACGAATCTCAAAGATGGGCAGGCTGGCGGGTGCTGGCATGGCTGAAGGCGGGCGCTTCTGTGCGCCGGAGCCACGCCAGGGTCAAGGTGCGAGCCATCCTGATTTCCCGGAGATCAGCCGCATGAGCCCGGCCTGCAGGCCCGTTGAACAAGCCGTTCCTCCCTCCCATGTCAGTTCACCTGCCGGCCGAAATCCAGTCAGCCTCCGTCGCCGCCCTCTGCGGGCTGCTGGACGCCCTTCCGGATGTGCAGGCCTGGATCAAGGACGCCCGCCGCCGCTACCTCTGGGTCAACCGCGCCTTCCTGCTCAACTACGGCATGCATCAGCACGACGAGGTGCTCGGCCGGACCGATGACGACCTCTCGCCGCCGCACCTCGCCTCCCAGTTCCGGCAGGGCGACGAGGCCGTGCTCGCCGGTCACAGCGTCCAGGGCAGGCTGGAGCTCGTGGGCCGCTTCGACCACACCGCCGTCTGGTGCTTCACCACCAAGCGCCCGGTGCTCAACCGGCGTGGCCGTGCCATCGGCACCGCCGGCATCACCCGCATCCTCGACGCCGCCCAGATCGACCAGCGTGGCGACATCCGCCTTGGAATGGTCATCGCCCTCATGACACGCCGTCTTGGCGAATCCGTCGGCAATGCCGAGATGGCCCGTGCCGCGGGCATGTCCGCCCGCGCCTTTGAACGCGCCTTCCAGCGTGAATACGGCCTTTCTCCCCAGCAATACCTCAGGCGCCTGCGCATCCAGCACGCCTGCCGCGTCCTGGTGGACACCCGCGAGTCCATCGCCGCCATCGCCCAGCGCTGCGGCTTCGCTGATCAAAGCCACCTCACCCGCGCCTTCCGCCTTGTCACCGGCATGACGCCGGGCGCGTACCGCGAAGAATACTCACCGGCATGATCACGCAGCGGCGGGGCCCTCCGCCGCGAATGTTCCAGGCCCTGCCGCTTTTGTTCTATCCTTGGATAGGCCAGGCCGGTAGCCTGCCTCCGCCATGAAGCTCCAGCCAGGAACCACACTCATCACTAACGGCCAGCTCATCGACGGCACCGGCGCGCCCCCCGTTCCGGATGCCGCCGTGGTCGTCACCGACGGCATCATCACCCATGCCGGCCCCGCCCGTGAGGCACCGCCCTGCCCGGGGGCGCGAAACCTTGATGCCCGGGGCGGAACGATCCTGCCAGGCCTGGTCGAGGCCCACATCCACCTGACCTATTTCAACGTCACCGAACTCCAGGACCTCGACATCAAGTATCCTGTCGAATATGTCACCCTCCAGTCGGCGGTGAACGCCAGGACCGCCCTCGAATGCGGCTACACCAGCGCCCGCAGCGGCGGCTGCCTGCATAACATCGACGTCTGGATGAACAAGGCCATCGAGGAGGACATGATCCCCGGCCCGCGCCTCAGCACCAGCGGCCGGGAAATCTGCGGCGCCGGCGGCCTGATGGACTGGAACCCCGACTACCGGAAGATCGGCATGGAGGGCATCGTCTTCATCGTCAACGGCCCCGACGAGGCACGCAGCGCCGTGCGCAAGCTTGTCAAGGACGGCATCGAATGGGTGAAGACCTACCCGACCGGAGACGCGGCATCCCCCGACATCAACGACCACCACACGCTGTGCATGACCTTCGATGAAATGCATGCCGTCGTCGCCACCGCCCACAACCACGGGCTCAAGGTCACCGGCCACTGCCGCGCCACCGAGGGCATCAAAAACGCCCTCAGGGCCGGATACGACTGCATCGAGCATGGCACCTTCATGGACGATGAATGCCTCGACCTGCTCCTGAAGCGCAACGTGCCCATGTGCCCCGGCCTTGGCTTCGAGCTCTGGAGCGTCGAGCGCGGCAGGGACTTCGGCCTCTCCCAACGCGTCATCGACGGTCATCAGGAAACGCTGGAGGGTGGTGCGGAAAGCTGCCGTCGCGTGCTCAAGGCCGGGGGCACCATGGGCCTTGGCGGCGACTACGGCTTCGGCTGGACACCCCATGGCACCTACGCCCAGGAGCTCACCTTCTTCGTCAACTACGTCGGCTTCAGCGTGCTCGACACGATCCGCTGCGCCACGCTTGGCGGAGCCAGGATCATGGGACGCGCTGATGAACTCGGCAGCCTCGAGAAAGGCAAGCTCGCCGACATCCTCGTCGTCGACGGTGACGTGATGAAGGACATCTCCATCCTGGAAGACCGCGGCAACCTGCTGGCCGTCATGCAGGGAGGCGTGGTCAAGGCGGGCAGCCTCGTCCAGCCTGCGAGTTTGTAACAGCTCCGGACGTTCAGGCAGGACGTCTGCGGAGACCTCAAAACCCATGAAACCCAGCCATCTTATTAATGCGGTAAATAGATAGCGCGCATTGAATGGTGTGCTATGGAAGCGTCGCATGAAAGAAGACGGACGCAAACTCAGCAAGCAACAGCAGGTGGAAGCGCGCCGACGGGCGATGCTTCTGGT
>JABARQ010000030.1 GCA_019186985.1 Prosthecobacter sp.
TTTGGAGGCACGAACACCCGAGCAACTAGGTGAAGCCATCAGCATTGCGTTCTCCAAAGTCACAGCCAAAGACGCCATGGGTTGGTTTGCCTCTTGTGGTTATAGTATTATTTAAATTGCTCTAGATGCCACGCGTGGATTTGGTGATACCATAAGTTTTGGATTAAGCAGGAATTTGAGAGGATCAATTTGGGGAAATCGTGGTAATGTGCAAAATGGAGTTGCCTATACTATAGGCGAGGCATCTGGCATCGTATGGGGCATTGCGATTGGTGGCGCTGCTGGTGCGCGAGCCGCATTACCAAAGGGCGTTGGTAGAGAATTCTCACATGCAATTCCTGACCGCATCCTCAAAAAAGCAGGAGCTTGGATGACGGATAGGTTTGGTGAGTTAGGCAAACAGGCAGCGGGTTGGTTGCGAAAAGATTTCGGACGATCCAAGTTAAATGGAAATTATGTTTCGCCAGAGCGCCACTTTAAGCATGACCCATTCCGTTACCCAAAGGGATGGCAAGAAATGGGTTCAAGGTATGGTGCGCCTCATAAGATATGGGATCGCCTCCCGACTGCAGTGAAAGGTGCAATGGCGGGAGGGTTTATTGTTGGGGCAAGTGCATTTCTTAATGAACCAAATATGGTAAGTTGTAGTTATGAGGGACTTTAACAAGCAAGTAAGATGAATATAATGCAATCATTTTGGGATTGGCTGAGAGGAGGGTCAAAAGCATTTTATGCTTCAGAGCTCTTGGTTGTTCACTACATCGCACGTAATTTACCGGAAAAAGATGCAGAAGTCTTGAAGGTCCAAGTTCGTACGTTGAGATTGGTGCAGCGACCCTCGAAACAAATGACTCTTTGCTTTTACCCAAAAGGTTGTTCTACACCTGTTTTTGAAAGTCCAAACAACGAGGCGTGCCTTGCCATGGTTAAGTTGTCGTCCAAGGCCAAGCGAAAGCGGACGGTGAAGCTGATGGTTCATCATGGACGTCTTCATAGAATCGAAGGAGAAGTGCCATCTGATCTAACCGAAGCACAACTTTCAGAACTGCAACTATGGCCTTCAACTTTTGGCAAATCTGTTGCCGATGCATTGGACCGCTTGGAGCATGGCAAATGACCTGTCTCCCTGAGACAGGAACGGCTTGGTTGAAGCAATGGAAATGTGGAACAAACTGACTCTGCAACATTCTGCTAGAATGGGTAGCTTCCCACTTTGTCGCGGCGAGGGAAAGGCTTTTCCCAGCCGATAGCCGGTGCTCAGCAATCATCAAGCGTAGCGCCATTCGGCGCTGCTGGCGCGGGTGGTTCAAGCTGCCGGTAAAACCGCATCATGGCCCGCAGGCAAGGGCTTTGATCAACTCCGCCGCCAGGTAGCAAAGGTCAGGTAATTTACACCTGCCAGCGCGGTGAACTTCGGACCGGACACCCCACTGCCACTCCGCCAGCACCACTCGCCCACCGGCATCCTGATGCAAGTTGATCATCCTCATTCATAGAGGCTGTAGCTCTCAAGCTATGACCTCAGTGTAGCCAGTAACTTCAGACGGAGCGCCGTCTGACATTTACGCTGAACCAGGACAAGGGTTTTTTAATGGATATGAAATGGCTACGACAAGCTCGCCCCGGAACCAGTAAGACTCCCTGATCTGCCCCCGGAGTTTGAGCCAGTTTCTATGAGAGTCTGGCGGTGACTTGCGGCTTGGTTTGGGGGTTCGGTTTGTTTGGGGGAGTTGTGCTGCCTTTCGGCTGCTTCCGCTACGCTCCGACAGCCGAAAGGCAGCACTGCGCGAACTCCGCTGGCGGCTGGTAGTCCAGTGACGAATGAAGCCGCTGTTCATTGTAGCTGCGGCGATAGTCCCTGCCCAGCACTTTCGCCTCGGCCAGTGTGGCGAAGATTTCTCGGTTGAGAAGCTCGTCCCGCAGGCGGCTGTTGAAGCTCTCGCTGTAGGCGTTCTGCCACGGACTGCCCGGTTCGATGTGGAGCGTCTGGAACCCTTGCCCTGCGATCCATTCGCGCACAGCCTTGGCGATGAACTCCGGCCCGTTGTCGCTGCGGATATACGCAGGCGCCCCGCGCTCCGCCACGGCGGCTGCCAGCACTCGCACCACGTCCTTGGCCTCCATTCTTCGCTCGACCTCCAGGGCCACGCTCTCGCGCGTGAACTCGTCGCAGATGGGCAGCCATTTCAGACGCCTGCCATCCTCCGTCTGGTCGTAAGCGTCACGCGCAGCGCCCTGTGAACTGGGTGGCAGGCGGAGGCGGGCGGAGCGAGAGGCGAGGCACTTATGGGAACCAAAGCGATGATCTTGAAAGGTGGCGCGCGCAGGCGCGCTGCGGTGCCCGCCGCGCGGCAGGCGGAGCTGGTGCGGGAGTTTGAGCACAGCGATCTTTCCGCGCCGCAGTTTGCCGCCAGCGCAGGCATGAGCGCCAGCAGCCTTTGCGCGCCGAGCCCCCCGCCTGGCTGGAGGCGGTGACAGAGACCTGCGGCGGCGAGGAGGCCGTCACGCTGCGGCTGCCGGGCGGCGCCACGGTGGAGATCGCGCGCCCGCGCCAGGCCGCCCTGGTGGCACATCTGCTCAAAGCCATCACCGCAATGCCATGCTGAGCTTCACCGGCAGCTTGAAGGTTTTCATCGCGCTGGAACCCTGCGACATGCGCAAGGGCTTCGAGGGCCTGCACGCGGCGGTCTGCGAGCAGCTCAAGGAGCAGGTGCGCGGCGGCGGGCTCTTTGTGTTCGCCAACCGGCGGCGCACCCGGGCCAGACGAAGCTGCGGCTCACCCCGGAGGCCTTCGCGCTGCTCACCGACGGCATCGACATGCATGGGGCAAGGCCGCGCGCGTGGTATGAGCGCGGCGATGAGCCAAGTTAGATTTTGGATGACTTGCCGGTTGCAGGGAGGTCCGTGACATGTTTATGCCAGGCACACGCCGATGCCTGAGATGACGCCGCTTGAAGCCCGCCTGACAAAGGAGGTCGAGGCGCTGCGGCAGGAGAACAAGCTGCTCAGGGAAAAGATCGACCTGCTGGTGCGGCGAGTGTTTGGGGCGAGCAGCGAAAGGCTTGATGCCGACCAGCTGCTGCTGGCGCTGGAGGGCTTGGAGGCAAAAAAGCCCGAAGCCTCCAGCGGCGCCCTCGCCGCCTTGGAGGCTGAACCGGAGAAGGCCGCGAAGCCCGCGCGCAAGGCCGGGAAGAAGGGCGGCCTCACCGATGAGCTGCTCGACTCGCTGCCCGCGCAGGAAGTGGTGCTCGTGCCCGATGAGGTGCGGGCCGAGCCGGAGGCCTGGCGCCTGGTGGACGAGCAGGTCACCAGGCAGCTCGACTATGAGCCCGCGCGCTATGTGTGCCGCAAGATCATCCGCAAGCGCTACGCGCGCATCGAGCTGCCGCATCTGCCGCCGGTCATCGCGCCGCTGCCTGTCATGCTGGAGCGCGGCAAAGCCGGCCCGGGTTTGCTCGCCTCGATCCTCACCGCCAAATACTGCGATCACCTGCCTCTTTACCGCCAGCAGCAGGCCGCCAAGTGGCGGCACGGCATCGAACTGAGCCGCCAGGACATGTCACGCTGGGTGGGGCAGGCCGCCGATTGGCTGCGGCCGATCTATCAAGACATCCTCGGCAGCATGTGGGGCGACGGGTATGCGCAGGTCGATGAGTCAGTGATCAAATACCTGGACCCTGGCGCAGGACGGGCGCAGCACGGCTACTTCTGGACGATCAAACGCCCCGGGGGTGACGCGGCCTTTCACTGGGCCACCACACGTGCGGCGAAGGTCCTGGAGAACATCCTCCCGGCTGACTTCAGCGGCATCATCCAGTGCGACGGCTACGGCGCCCACCCCGCTTTTGCGAAGCGGCACGGGCAACCCATCCGGCTGGCCGCCTGCTGGGCGCACGCCCGGCGCGAGTTCGTGGAAGCCAGCCAGACCGGGGCGAACAAGGCCGACGCGCTGCTCATCGTGAGGCTCATGGGTCAACTCTACGCCATTGAGTCACGGCTCGGAGGGCACAGGGCGGGCGCCAAGCTGCGCGCCGTGATCCGCCGTGCCGAGAGCCAGCCCGTCATGGACCGCATCGGCGCGATCTTGAAGCACTGGAAGAAGCGCCGCCGCCACCTTCCCGCCAGCCAGATGGGCAAAGCCATCCAATACACGCTCACCGTGTGGGACGGGCTGCGCGTGTTCCTTGAGGACGGGCGCGTCGAGATTGACAACAACCATGTCGAGAACGCCATCCGCCCGACCGCCGTGGGGAAGAAAAACTGGCTGTTCATCGGCGATGCGCAAGCGGGTGAACGCAGCGCCATCGTGTTCACGGTGATCGAAGCCTGCCGCCGTCGCGGCATGGATCCCTTTGAGTATCTGCGCGACGTGTTCACCCGGATGCCGACAATGGCCGCGCAGGACTACGCAAACCTCGCGCCCGAGGAATGGGCCAAGGCACGCACACCGGCCAAAACCACCAGCAAAGCACCAGCCGCCGCCGACGCTATCAATCAGCAAAGGCGCTGTGCGTGACGCTTACGGTTGATGAGACAGTCGCCTCACGGCTGGCTCACCCCTTCGTGGCTGCCTGTCGGCAGTCTATCTCGCCGGGACGCCACCCGGCTCGGTTCCCCGGCCCTCGCTCCGTCGGGTTGGCGGCGGTGGGTGCTCGTGGTGCGTGAGCGTGTGGCTGCTTTCGGCCATACCATGACGCTGCCGACTACCAGAAAGGGGTTGACGCTTTGATGGTGTGGACATAATTTGTCCACATTATGAAAACCGTGACCGTCCGAGACTTGCGTAACTCCTTCTCGATGCTTGAAGCATGGCTTTTGGAGGGGGAAGACATTCGTATCGAGAAGCGTGGCCAGCCGATTGGGATGCTCACCGCATGGCGTGCTGACGCCTCCGCACGGCCCACAAAGCCGGACTTCGCGGCCCGGCGGCGGGCGATCTGGGGTGACCGCGTCTTTACTGAAGCGGAAGTGGCGGCGATGCGAGCTGATGAACTCGAAGGGGAGGAAGGATGAGCTGTTTCCCCGACACTTCATTCCTCTGCGCGCTGTATCGGACTCAGGTCAACTCTCCACGCGCCGATCAGTTCATGGCCGGGCTGAGTGGCGCGTTGCCAGTGTCGAGCCTGTTGCTGCTGGAGTTCCGGCAGTCGGTCCGCCTCCAGATTCGGCTGCATCTTAATGACCGCAGCAAAGGCTTCGCACAAAGGGATGGGCAGCAAATGCTGAATGACCTCCAGATCGACCTCAATGCGGGCCTGCTCACGACGATCCCTGTGGATTGGTCGGCTGTGCATCAGAGGGCGGAGGCACTGAGCAGTGCCCATACTCCCGCCGCCGGGCATCGGCTTGCGGACATCCTTCATGTGGCCACTGCGCTACACCTCGGTGCTGCGGAGTTCCTGACGTTTGATGCCAACCAGAGGAAGCTCGCCGAGGCTGAAGGACTCGTAGTGCCGGTATGACGGGTGTTGTCCAGCGGCTACGATGGCTTGGGCTGCTCCTCTTGAGCTTCACATGCCTTACGATGGGCCATGCTGCGTCGTTGGAGAAGTATGATTTGGATGCTCAGGCTCCTGCCGCAAAGACTGCAGGACGAACTGGAGTTTACAGTGCGGTCGAAAACGGTGTGACCAAGTATGTTGGAATCACTGATGATATCGCAGCCCGCGCGGCAGCTCACCTCAGACAGAAAGGCATTGTGATCAACGAACACCCGGACTCTCAAACCTTGCACGGGCTGACGCGAGGGCAGTGGAGCAAGTTCTAATCGAGTTTCACGGCCTTGGTGAAAACGGGAGGACATTGATAAACAAGATCATGTCCGGGGCCATCGGAACAACCACCCTCGGAAGGAATATCCACGAGGAGATTCCACGAGCTGTGCCTGCTCCAGGGCAATAAAAAGGCCTGTGCCTGACGAGAGGCAAAAATCCGGAAGGATTCAGAAATTGGCTTCCTGGGTCGTCGGACATTCCGGCTCCCGTCGCGAACCAGGGCCGGGAAGGCTCAAGGCCCAGCGTACAATGACCCGGGAAGGTCCCAGCTTGCCAGAGCCCAGGGCGGGACTGCTGGAGTGGTGTGATGAGCGGCAGCGGTACCTGCATGTCTCCGCCGTCATGCGGTCACACTTTCCTGCGGACGGTCTAGTTGAGGGTGGCGGTACCGCCTTGAAATCATTCCCTTCCCTTCCATGCCTCGAAACCCCTTCCTCAACAGCGTCCTGGACATCAACCAGGAGGATCTCCAGGCCAATGAACATGCCCAGCTTGGCGTGCAGGCGAACGAGACTTTTGTGCTCCATGCCGATGAAGGGGGCGCCCTTGGGCTTGGGGGTGAACAGGTGGCGTTTGCCAAAAAGGAATTTGGCAGCACCCGCCCCCAGATGAACGCCGACCTGGAGAGGCACGCCGACCTGATCAAGGTGGTGCAGGACCTGGAGGAAAAAGTCCGGGCAGGGCAGACCGGCGTGGCCCAGGCGCGGAAGGACCTGCTTCGCGACCAGGGATTCCTGGACAGGCTGGGGGAGCGCACGGCAGCCAACGCCGAGGATTACGACTCCCTTGTGAAGGACGTGCGGGACGGGAATGCCAAGATCGCCGCACTGCAGCAGCAGGCTGCGGAGGCCGCCTGGACGCTGGAGGAGCTGAAGGCCGGCCGCATTGCCGGCGTGCAGATGGAGGGGCTGGACAGGGAGGTGGTGCAGGCCATGAACACTCAGAAGGCCAAGGAGGCCGACTTGAAGCTGGCCAAGGAAACGGGCGGGCTGTTCAACAATGCCGATTACGAGACCAACCCGGACCTGGGGGGCGACCGAAACCTGCTGACGAGGGCGGTGGCTTCCACTGCTGTGGACCGGCTGCTCGACACCCATGTGCTGGCGGAGGAAAAGTTCGGCATGGACGAGCAGGGCAACGTGCTGGGCGTCAGCGTGCAGGCGGACGGTGCCGGGGTGAAGGGCGACTACAGGGGGGAGGACGGCGTCAAAAGAGAGTGCTACCTGGACGCACGGTACGACAATGCAAAGATCCAGAAGGGGCTGTCCGACCTTGAGGTGGTGGATTACATCACCGGCCAGGTGGACCGGCACTGCGGCAACATCTTCGTGGAGCCGGCCTCGGGCAAGGTCACGGGCATCGACAACGACATGGCCTTCCCGGAAAAGGACCGTTCCCTGATGGCGGCGGAGCGGGAGTTCAAGGGCACGGAATCCCTTCCGCGCATCATTGACCGCAGCACGGCGGACAAGATCATGGCGGTCAGGCCGGAGGATTTGCGCGAAACCCTGAAGGGAGTCACCAAGCCACGAACGGGCGAGACCCTGAGCGATGCCGAGATTGACGGCGCCGTACAGCGTCTGGAGCAGCTGCAGGCCGCCATCCGTGATCCACAGTCCGTCCAGCGTCCGGACTGGGAGTCCAAGCCCAACCCGGACCTGTCGGCGGCTGACAAGTCCCGGCTGGCCGAACTGCCGCCCTTCCAGGTGGTGGACCAGTTCACTCCTGACACTTATGCCCAGGCCATGGATTATCAGAACCTGCGCTTCAAGGCGGCCACGGGCACCACCCTCGGAGAATCCAACAACCCCACCGACCTGGGCACCTTCAACCGCACCAGCTACCTGGGGGCGATCGAGGCCCAGAAGCGTCAGATCACCGTCAACGCGGCGTCCATGGGCGACCAGTTTGGCGTGCGCCCGCCCGACACCGCCAGGGCGGCTGCACGAAACGTGGGTGAAGGCACCTACAACAAGGTGGCGGCGGAACGTTTTGACACACTGCTCAACCAGGCCAGGCAGGGCATGAGAGATGACCCGTCCAAGATCGGACACTCCGCCCAGGCCCAGGAGGTGCGCCGGCTCAACGGCGACATCGCCGCCCTTGAGAAAAAGGTCGCCGAATACGAAAAGCGTGAGCAGAAGCCCTCGCTTGGCGACCGCCTTCGCGGGCTGCGTGGCGACGGCACCCAGGAGGAGCTGCAGAAGAAGAAGGAGGCGGCCCTGGAATCTTTGAAGGAAAAGAACGCCGCCCTGGAAAAGGTGCTGGACAAGGCCGTGGAGCCGCTGGTCCCGGACATCATCAAGGCCGCCGAGCATGAGGGGAATCTGGCAAGGAACGCCGTCATGGCCCAGGAGAAGCCTGAGGTTGCGGAAAGCGTCCGCGACACCCTGAAACGCACCCAGGCCGGCAAGGTGAGCCATCATGATGCGGAACTCCCCGGACCGCGTCAGGGACAAGGTGCCGCCGCACGCAAAGGCGGCCATTCGGCGGGATGAGCCTGCCGTGGCCGTCCCCCTGGTTCACTCCATCCCCAGCACCTTCCAGAGGAAGGCCCATTCGTCGGCGGTCTCCTCGATGACCTTGTTCAGGGCGCTCGTAATTTCTTTCGGCTTTTTCGCTGCTTGGCTTGCTTCTGGTGGGGATTTGCAGGGCGGATGGTTGTGGTACGGCAATCCAGGACGTGAGATTTTATACAGATGGGACTCTCAGACAGAGCTATTGCTTGCTTGGATAAAGACGCATGAATCTGTTCAAACGAGCGAATCCCTGGATGGGCATTGTGAGCACCGTCCTGGAACCAGAAGACGAGATAAATTCCGTGAGTGCGTCCTTCCCTTTCGAGGTAAAGCTGCTTGAGCTGCGTCTCCATCTTTTCCAGCAGTCTTTCGGAGTGGTCTTTTTTGACTTCAACGACCAAAGACAATAGTTCCCGTGCTGGCGGCTGAACTTGGATCAAAATGTCTGATCGTTTGCCGTCGTAATTGCTGACCTCCCTCAGGCCATGGACTTTAAGTCTCCGGTTAAGCCATTCCACAAGCTGATCGGACAAGGCATTTTCTTGCTTCGGCGTATCATCGTTCTCGTGACGCAGGTGCCTGCCAACGAGTTTGTCTGATCTTGTCAGGTCCTGCTGATAAGTTTCCAAGGCAGATAGCACGACAGCCATCAGGTCATCCGTCGTGTGAACCAGCCTCAAATCATGGGCAGCCGCCATTTCGAGGAATTTGTCCGCGGGCAGGGGCTTCCAAAAAGCACCCTGCTGTTCCTTGGATGCTCGCAGATGAAGCTGGCGGAACCAACGTTCTGTACCTTTGATCTGCAAGGCTTCCAGTCTGGCAATTGCATCCGTCATGCCACGGTTTCCCAGGACTGCAATCAAATGGTCACGAGCACGGGTTGTCGAATCATCCGTTTCGTCATCATGATAGCGATCAACCCTTGGAGGAAAGGTGCGGACCATAAGCTCGGCGACATCTGCGAGATAGGACGAAGGCCATTGGGAAAGATCCACCTGTTTGTCGAAATCGAAGCTGATGCGATAAAAGGCATGGTTTAAAACTTTGGCCGCAACTTCACGTTGGTTGAAAAGTCGATCTTTGATCTCCGGCCAGAGTTTTCCATTCAGGTGCAGCAGAATGGCGCTCATCAGGACGACAGCAGCCTCTCCAAGCGTCTCGCCATTCAACAGGCGGGGCAGCCAGTGCCGCGCCACTTCTTCGGCGGCAGCCAGGTCATGCTTCGCCAGCCACTGCAGGGCAGTTAAAAATCCGTGGGGTTTGGGAGGAATCTCCAGGAGCAGTTGTTTCAAGGGCTCAAGGACACGGTTGGCCACTGGGTCGATCAGGCTGAGCAACCAACCGATGTCACTCGTCGAGTAGTCAGCGCGAAGAATTACTATCAAAGCTTCAGCGCTTTCAGGGAGAAACCGGAGGATGCAGTTTTCAAAAGTGAAATCTCTCTTTTGACCGCCAAAACGCAATAGTCCGGCAAGGATGTGTG
This sequence comes from Prosthecobacter sp., assembly GCA_019186985.1. Taxonomy (GTDB): domain Bacteria; phylum Verrucomicrobiota; class Verrucomicrobiia; order Verrucomicrobiales; family Verrucomicrobiaceae; genus Prosthecobacter. Next base: position 9,777 of record JABARQ010000030.1, read on the forward strand.
GCAGCCAGCCAGAACGGATGCCCCGCTCGACTTCAGTGTCCCCGTTCAATCGGTCCCAGAGCGCATAAAGCGCTCGTGATGATGAGATTTGCAAATCGAGAGCAACCTTTTGTTCATCGACTTGCAATGCGGCGGGTTTGTTTCTGAGCCAGAGTCGTGCTGATTCAAACATCCAGTTTTCGCCCGGAGGCTTTATTTCATCGACTAGGTCAAGATCGACAGGGCCATGTCCCGAATATTTCCGTAAAAAAAGCGCATGTTCGACCGATTGCCAGGATCTCCAGTTTTTTTCGGAAAGCTCCGATTGAGCGCGAGAAATCCAGTAATCGACGGATTCCCGCAATTTCTCGTCACGATTCTTCTTGATGAGAGCATATTTTTCAGCGCGCTGTTGCTCCAATTTCAGATGTTCATTTCTGCGGTATTCCAGTTCCTCGAAAATGTTTCTGCCTTCTGTCGTTTCAGGCAGCATCCGACTCACTGCAGGACTTTTTCGGTAAACTGACAACAGCTGCTCACGAATTTCAGGAATTGATCCGCATTGATGAAAGGCTTTGTTAATCCAAGTGGCATAAATCAGCTCTTCTCTTGGATCGCATTTTTCGATCTGTGAGATTAGCCATGGGACATCCTCACTCAGACGAATCAAGACATCGAAATAAGTCCAAAAGACGTCTCCGCCTTTGATGTAGCTAAGCTTGGGGTGTTTCACAGCACATTTGAGCGCCGCGTGTCTGCGTTGAGGAAGATCAAAGCCGAGTTCACCGAGCTTCACGGGAGAGTCATCCCAGTTAAGCGCGGGTTGGTGACTTAAAATGGCGGCCCACCACCATTCGATGAAAGCTGCCATTGCCTCATCGTCATCCATCTTCGTCCCAAGGCGACGAAGTGCACGACTCAAGAGGGAGTCTTCGTTCCTTTTCCACGATTCGTTAAAGCCTAGGCCATGGCGCCGGGCTGAATGTCTGATGATCGGAATGACGTCACCATCCTCGATCAAATCGGGCATGGCGTCATAGGCATCTATATAAAGGCCATTCATGAAGCGAAAGCTTCGCTTTGGAATGAGATCCTGCAGGACTTCGCGAACTTTGAGTGAACGAGGTACTAGGCTCAAAAGAGCCGCCCCAAGCAAAGCCCCTTCTTTGTCCAGAACGATGCCATGATCCAAAACATCGTACCATCTGTCAGAATCTTTATCGATTATAAACAAGGCATGTGCCATGCGGGAGCGATAAGGCACCTCTGGATTTTGGACTGCCTGCCACAGGTCAGGCGCACAATCACGGATCTGGCATTCGCGAACCAACTCGATGGCCAGCTCACGGGCCGCCTCTGCTTCATTTGAAATGTTCAGCAGATAAGGCCGCACGATCTCAGCAAGCCGCTGGCAGGCAAGCCCACGAAGGTGGCGGTGTTCCCAGCTTGTGTCGAGGGCGCGGTCCCTCATGGCACACTCGAGCAGGGCTTTGGCGACCTCCAGCTTTTCAAGCTCTGCAAGTCCGGCCGCATCGGCTCGCAGAAGTACAGCGGGATCGTGAATGATGAGGAAACGCCGCCAGTCTTTGGATATGGGATTGGATGCCAGCCACGCGGCGACTGCAGAGAGCTGGGGGAAGTGCCGCCAACTTCCATCCGCGCGGTAGCTGCCCAAAAGAGTGCTGAGCTGAGTCACGGGAAGCGCCCGATCTGCCAGCCAAGCTGCTGCCAAAAACTCACGTATGAGCTGGTGAGAGAAGACGAGGCTGCCTTGGTGACAATCAAAAAGTGCCGTTCGCGGCAGTTCATCCAGGTCCGCTTGGGTGATGGATTTCGTCGTGCCATCTGGCAGCGGCTCGTTTCCATTCATCAACGCATCAGCAGGCAGCACGCCAGGAATAGGAGGCGCAAACTGAAGGCTGATCTTTGGACATCCTGTAAAACAACCCAGGGCAGCAGCTCTGGAAGCAAGCCGATAGGTCCAATCGACAGGGGCGTCGTGTTCGCGCAGCCTCTTGCGCCGCTCTGGGTCCGTTTCGCTGTGATGCACGTCGCTGCGTCGTAGGGCGGTGCGTTTAACCAAATCAAACAGGGTGGCTGACAGGGAGCCATTGTTTTCCCGGAATTCCTCCACCAAGCCCGAGAGACTGTGCGGCCAGATGGCAAGGAAGTGGATCTTGAGCTTGGCAACTTCTTCCCAAAAAGACTCCGCACTTTCTCCTAAGTGAGCCTTTACGAATGCTCTGGCTGAATCTTCATCCAACTGGCAGAGCTTGGCGACCGTGAATTGCCCAGACGGCCAAAGGTGAGCCAGTTTTCCTTCAGGCCATTCAGCGGCACGGCAACTGATGACCAGCCGCAGCTCAGGTGCCACAGATCTCTGCCGATGTTCATGGAGTCGGTCTTCGAGGGCATTCAAGAACCTCGAATTCTCCATGAGCCATTCATCAGCTCCATCCAGCACTAGGCGGATGGGTCGGCCTTCTGGCTCCAGTTTCGCCACCTCTGCCATGATGCTGTCAGCATCCTGACTGGCAAAAGAGCTCGCCCGCCGATACAGAACGGAGCAGCCATCTTTGCTGAACAGTCCTTTGTCATAAACCTGTTTGAGCTCGGTCGTTTTGCCTGCTCCAGGTCTTCCAAGAAGCACCAAGCCTGGGGATTTTAAAAGTTCCGGCAATGTCTGAAGCCTGTTAGGCGCTGGAAAGCCCATCTCCACGTCTTCCTTGGAGGGTGAATGCAGGAAGTAGTCTTCTCCCGGCTCCAAGTAGTTGTCTGACAGACTTGATGGGCCTTTGAATTCAGAAACAAGCCAGTAGCGCACCCATGGAAATTCTCGGTTAATGGGTGGGAGTGAGGCGCTATTCGACATGGAACTCATTTGCAATTCGCGATTCGCGAATCAAAATAGGCGCGAAATGCTAAAATCGCAAGACCTCGTTGTACTCTGCCGCCTTTTGATCGCACGAAGGCGGGCAGAAGTCATCAGCTACCCCCTGTTAAGTCAATGGACGGGGCTCAGTGCCTCTGAAACTCATGCTTCGGTACGCCGTAGCCTTGCTGGGGGACTTTTAACCCGATTCCGGGAAGAGGCCGTCTCCGGATTTGCCATCAATCCCGTGATCAGTGCCTGTGAAGAGTTTCTTTTCCACGGACTGAAATATGTATTTCCTCTGAGCTTCAGCAGTGTGGTGCGGGGAGTGCCCACGGGAACCAATGCGCCTGGGATGAATGAGGGCAACCTAAGCGTGCTGGAGGCTGAAGCCTGGGTCTGGCCTCATGCGGAAGGATCTATGCGAGGCATCGGCATCACGCCGCTTTACCGCAGTGTTCCAGATGTTGCCTTAAAAGATGAAACGCTCCATCAAGCCCTGGCCTCGCTCGACTTGATCCGATCCTCCAGCCACCGTCTTCGCCGTCTCGGCGAGGAATGGCTAAAAACACAGCTTCTTCGCCCATGAAATTATCCGCAGCAGAGAGCCGGAGGGCCATTCGTGCCATCCACCTTGCCCTTGAAAGCCTTCCAAGAAGCGCTGTGGGTGAACGCAACAAATTCGTCTTTATCGGTGGCGGCTTGGTGCCGCTATTGATCACAGACCCAGCGGCTTCACCAGCGCGACCGACCAAGGATGTGGATGTTGTTTTCAGAGTGGAGACCGTCAGCGCATATTCCTACATGCGCCAGGATCTCCTGCGCGTCGGCTTTAGAGACGACATCTTTGCTGACAAACCTCTCTGCGCTCTCTTTTTTGATGAGTGGAGGGTGGACTTCCTTTGCTCTAACACGGGAGTGATTGCCGGAGCCAACCGCTGGTTTAACTCAGTAATGGAAGACCCTGTGGAGGATGAGATCGACGGGGTGAACGTCTGGCGAGCAAGCACGCCTTCATGGATTGCAACCAAGCTGGAGGCATGGTTGAATCGTGGCAGGCTTGAATCTGGAGCCCCCGACTACTACCACCAGGATATGGAGGACATCTTGGCCGTTGTGGACGGTCGTCCCGAATGTGTCGCAGAAGTGGCGGATGGGATTGCAGCTGTTTCAGGCTTTATCCGTCAGCATTTTCGAATCATGCTGTCCAAGCCCGACTTTCTAAGTGCCCTGCCGGGCCACACCGGCGGACATGAAAGATCGGAGATCGTGCTGAAAAGGCTGAAGTCGATCCTCTGACGCCACCTCACTCCATCCCCAGCACCTTCCAGAGGAAGGCCCATTCGTCGGCGGTCTCCTCGATGACCTTGTTCAGGGCGGTGCCGGCGCCGTGGCCGGCGCTGGTCTCGATGCGGATGAGGACGGGCGGGGCGTCCTTGTCCTTCGCCTGGCATTCCTGAAGACGGGCGGCGAACTTGAAGCTGTGCGCAGGCACGACGCGGTCGTCATGGTCGGCGGTGGTGACGAGGGTGGCGGGGTAGCGCGTGCCGGGCTTCAGGTTGTGCAAAGGTGAGTAGGCGTGCAGCGCCTTGAACTCCCCGGCGTCTTCGCTGCTGCCGTAGTCGCTCTTCCAGGCCCAGCCGATGGTGAACTTGTGGAAGCGCAGCATGTCCATGACGCCGACCGCCGGGAGCGCGGCGCCGTAAAGCTCGGGACGCTGGGTCATGCAGGCGCCGACAAGCAGGCCGCCGTTGCTGCCGCCCATGATGGCGAGCTTCTTCGGCGAGGTCCAGCCCTCCCTCTGCAGCCACTCGGCGCAGGCGATGAAGTCGTCGAAGACGTTCTGTTTGCGCAGCTTCGTGCCGGCAAGATGCCACCCGGCGCCGTATTCGCCGCCGCCGCGCAGGTTGGCCAGGGCATAGACGCCGCCCAGTTCCAGCCAGATGGCGCGGCCGATCGAAAAGTTGGGCGTGAGGCTGATGTCAAAGCCGCCGTAGCCATAGAGCAGGGTGGCGTTGCCGCCGTCCAGCTTCAGGCCCTTTTTATGGACGAGGAACATGGGCACCTTCGTGCCGTCCTTGCTCGTCACAAAGACCTGCTTCGTTTCATACGGCGAGGCGTCAAAGTCGACCTTGGGCTGCTTCCAGAGGGTGCTGGCGCCGCTGGCGACGTCATAGCGGTAGATGGCGCCGGGAGTGGTGAAGCTGGTGAAGATATAATGGGTGATCTTGTCTCCACGCCTGCCGCCAAAGCCGCCGACGGTGCCGATGCCGGGCAGTTCGATGTCGCGGATCTTCCTGCCCTCCAGGTCGTAGGCGGTCATCGCGCTGCGGGCGTCCTTGAGCGTCTTGCAGAGGAGCTGGCCGCCGACGCAGGAGACGCTGTCGAGCTTGTCCGCGCCCTCGGGGATGATCTCGCGCCAGTTCTCCTTCGCGGGCCTGGTCACATCAATGGCGATGACGCGGTAGCGCGGGGCCTTGAGGTCGGTGTGGAAGTAGAAGACGCTGCCGACATTGTCGATGAAGCTGTAGGCGGCGTCGAAGTCGTTGAGCAGCTCGACCACTGGGGCATCCTTGCCGCCCAGCTCCTGGTAAAAGAAGCGGTTCTTCGGGTCGGTGCCGTGGGTGACGTTGTAGGTCAGGTAGCGTCCATCATCGGTGACATGGGCGTGCAGGCCCCAGTCAGGCTGGTCGGGCCGGGCATAGACGAGCCTGTCCTCGGCCTGGGGGGTGCCGAGCCTGTGAAAGTAGACCGTCTGGTTCTTGTTCGCCTCCGTCAGCGCGGCGCCTTCCCTTGGCTTTGGAAAGCGGCTGTAATAGAAGCCGCTGCCGTCCTTCGCCCAGGAGGCTCCGCTGAACTTCACCCATTCGATCAGATCCCCGGTGTCCCTGCCCGTGGCGATGTCCCTGACCCGGAACTCCTGCCAGTCACTGCCTGCCCTGGACACGCCGTAGACGAGCCATTTCCCATCCTCGCTCGGTGCTGTTTCAGTGAGCGAGGTGGTGCCTTCTTTTGAAAGTTGGTTAGGGTCAAGAAGCTCGCGCGGCTCGGCGTCGAGGCTGTCGGCGACGTGAAGGACGCTCTGGTTCTGCAGGCCGGAATTGCGGTTGAAGAACCACCTTCCGCCATGCTCGAAGGGGATGCCTGTGCGCTCGTAGTTCCAGGCCTTCTTCAGGCGTTCGCGGATGGCGTCACGCTTTGGGATGGCCTTGAGGATGCCGAAGGTCAGTTCGTTCTGGGCCTTCACCCAGGCCTTGGTTTCCTCGCTGTTGTCATCCTCGAGCCAGCGGTAGGGATCGGCCACTTTTGTCCCGTGGTAGTCGTCAATGACGCTTTCATCCCTGCGGGTGGTCGGATAGGTCAGGGAGTCGGCGGCGATGGCAAGGGCGGGCATGAGTGTGAGCAGAAGGCCGGGTTTCATGGAGGTGCCGATGATGGAGATGAATCCAGGAATGTCGATGCCTGCCGGCATGGGCAGGACAGTTTTCCCAGGGCGGGGCCTTCGCAGACCGTCCCTGCGCGAAGGCTTCACCGGGGCTGGAAATTTTTTTCCTGTTTTTTGAGGGGTCGCTGCGGCGGCGGGGTAGCACCTGATGAACCCGCTGGAAACAGCGGCCCCCAACCCAAAAAGCAACCCCAACCCAACCTAACCAACCCAACCATGAAGAAACTCGCCATCGCCGCCGCCCTGACCGCCACGGCCCTGCTGAACGTCAGCTGCTCCAACCTCGGAACGGACTCGACGGGACGTCGTTACTCGATGTCCCCCAATCCGATCCAGAGCAAGACGGGCCTGACCTACGTGGAGACCCGTCCCGTGTGCACGAAGTCGTGCAGCAGCAGTCGTGTGGTGTATCATCACTCCACCGAGCCGATCCCCAGCAAGACCGGTCTCCAGGTTGCGTATGCCCGCTGATGGCTGAACGGTGACCTCCCGTCCCACCTCCCCACACCTGCCCACCATGAAGACTGACGACGATCCGCTCGACGCTCTGCTCGGTTCATGGCAGGTGCATGGGGAGGTTCCGGCGGGCTTTCAAAGGGAGGTGTGGACCCGCATCTCCGCCGGTGAGGCGGACCTGGCCTGGTGGGAGCGCCTCTCGCTGTCCCTGCTGCGTCCGCTCAGCCTTGGCTGCGCCGCCACCGCAGCCGTGGCCGTCGGCGCCCTGCTGGCCGTGGTGGAGACGCTTCCTGCCACGCAGTCTCCTCATGACGCCTATGTGCAGTCGGTCAGCCCGTTTGCCTCCGTTCATCTGGCTTCGCACTGACCCATGACACTGCGATGGAAAATGTTCCTGGTGTTCCTGGCGATGGCCGGGCTTGGCATCGCCTCACATGAGGTCGTGTACCGCCTGCGTCCCAAGCCGCCTTCCATGCAGGAGCGCGGCCTGGCCTGGCTGCGGGAGGAGTATCACATCCCGGAGGAGAGCTTCCGCAAGATCGAGGCGCTGCACCGGGATTACTTCGAGCAGTGCGACCTCATGTGCGCGGAGATGGTCAGCTCGGCCCGGCCCTCAGGCCTTCGGGGAACAAGGGCCTATCAGAAGGACTTCATCCGCGAGCGCAGGCAGCAGAAGGAGCGCGATGCCTCAAGGGAGCAGCAGAAGGCGCTCTGCGAACGCTGCATGAACACCATGGTGAACCACCTGGAGTCCGTGGCGGCGCTCATGCCGCCGGAGGAAGGCCGGCGCTTTTTGAAGGAAATCATGCCTGAACTGACTCATCCGCGGGAGCTTGAGGAGCTCGGGCCCGCGGCCGCAAGCCCTCCATGACTGCGCATCCGGACGACGAGGACAAGGACCTGATGCTCGCCCTCGCCAGCGGCAATGACACTGCCCTGAACCTCCTCATGCGCCGCTGGAGCCCGCGTCTCATCGCCTTTCTGGAAAGGCTTTGCGGCAGCCACGCCACGGCGGGAGACCTTGCCCAGGAAACCTTTGTGAGGGTTTACAAGCACCGGCACCGCTTCCGTTCGTCGCAGAAGTTTTCCACCTGGCTTTTTGCCATCGCCACCAACCTGGCCCGCAACCATGCCCGCTGGCAGAGAAGGCATCCGGTCACCTTGATGGAGCCCGGGGATCTCCGGGAGCTGCAACTCGAGTCAGATGCCGCCTCCCCCGACGCCCGTCTGGAGCTGGATGAACGGGCCGGGGCCGTGCGCAGCGCCATCCTGTCTTTGCCCGCGGAGCAGAAGGAGACGCTCATCCTGTCCACCTACGAAGGCCTTTCGCATGCCGACATCGCGGATGTCATGGACACCACGCCCAAGGTGGTGGAGATGCGTTTGTACCGGGCGCGCAAGGCGCTGGCGGACATGCTGGCGTCATGGCTGCCGAAGTGACGCGAGGCGGCGGTGGCCGCTTTTGATCTTGCCTCGGCCCGCGCCGGTGAAGTGAGATGAGGGCATGGAGCCGACAACACGCCGTCATTTTCTTTCCGTCGCATCCGGTGTCCTGCTGGCGCCGCGCACAAGCCCTGCGGCAGAGGCGCCTGTCTGGCAGAAGGACCTGGAGGAGGTGCGCTTGAAGTACGACCTGCCGGGCCTGGGTGCGGCGCTTGTCAGCACGGAAGGCTGCCAGGGACTGGCCGTCTGCGGCGTGAGGAAAAAGGACGCGAAGGCCGCCGTGACGACGCAGGACTCCTGGCACCTGGGATCCAACACCAAGGCCATGACCTCCACGCTGGCGGCGCTGGCGGTGGAGGAGGGAAGGCTGCGCTGGGACAGCAGGCTGGGCGAGGTTTTTCCAAGGCAGAAGGACCTGAAGAAGTCACCGCTGGCCGGTGCCACACTGACGCAGCTGCTCAGCCACTGGTCGGGACTGCCGCCGAATGCGATGTGGGCAGCGCTCATGCTGGCGGGGGGTGATGTGCGCGCGCAGCGGGAGGCCGCCCTGGAGCTCGCCGCCCGCACGCCGGAGCTTCCGCCGCCGGGAGGAAGGCACGAGTATTCCAATTTTGGTTATGTGCTCGCCGGACACATGCTGGAGGAGGTGTGGCAGGAGACCTGGGAGGAGCTCATGCGGAGCCGCCTTTTCAAGCCGCTGGGAATCAGTCACGCAGGCTTCGGCGGCCTGGGAACACCGGGCAGGCTCGACCAGCCCTGGCCGCACAACGGCGGCGGCGAGCCGATGCCTAACAATGGCCCCCTGGTGGACAACCCGGCCGTGCTCGGCCCGGCGGGCACGGTTCACATGCCGCTGGAGGACTGGTCGCGCTTCATCGCCGAGCACCTGGCGGGCCGTGCGGGCAGGGGCCGGCTGCTGAAGACACAGGCCGTCTACGAACACCTGCACACGGCCACGCAGACCGGCAGCCCTTACGCCTTCGGCTGGATTGCGGTGGAACGCAGGTGGGGCGGCCGGGTGCTGAACCACAACGGCTCCAACACCATGAACCACAGCGTGGCCTGGCTGGCTCCGGAAAGGGGCTTTGCCGTCATCGCCTGCACCAACAGCGGCTCGGACAAGGCTGCGAAGGCCCTGGATGACGTCGCCAGCCTGCTGATCCAGACGCAGGCGAAGAAGTAAAGCGCTGCCCTTGCCTTTCCCTTCGTGCGGTTGAACATCGACGCCTCCGATGCCGGCCGCCGAACCCTTTCCCACCTGTGACGAATCCATCCGCCCCACGCGGGTGGAGGTGGATCTAGGACAGCTGGGCAGAAACCTGGCGGCCATCCGCAGCCATGCCGGCGGCGCCCGCGTCATGGCGGTGGTGAAGGCAAACGCCTACGGCCACGGCCTGGTGCCGGTGGCGCGGGAGATGGTGCGTGGCGGGGCCGATTCGCTCGGCGTGGCGCTGCTTGAGGAGGCCGTGCTGCTGCGTGAGGCGGGCATCACGGCGCCGATCCTGGTGTTTGGCGGCATCGCCGAGACCCAGATTCCGCTGTTTTTCCGGCATGACCTCACCCTGACGGCTCCCTCGGTCGACAAGCTGCGGCTCATCGATGACGCCGCCGCCGCTCATGGCGTCAGGGCGCGTGTCCACCTGAAGATCGACACCGGCATGGAGCGCCTGGGCATTCATTATTACAGCGCCGACAGGCTTCTGGAGGCCAGCCTGAACGCGCGTCATGTGCAGGTGGAGGGCATCTACTCGCACTTCGCGAACTCCGACACCGCCGATCTCGGCCATGCGCGCCTGCAGCTGGAGCGCTTCCTGGAGGTGCTCAGCTTTTATGAACGCCGTTCGCTGCCCGTGCCTCAGCGTCACATCGCCAACAGCGGCGGCATCCTGCAGCTCCCTGAAAGCCATCTCGACCTCGTCCGCCCGGGCATCCTGCTTTATGGCGTCTATCCCGGGCCGGAATGCCTGCGCAGCGTGCCCGTCCGTCCGGCGCTGACCTGGAAGAGCCATGTGGCCTACTTTAAAGTGGTGCAGCCCGGACACCCCGTCAGTTATGGCAGCACCTGGACGGCGGATCATTCCGTCCGCATGGTGACGGTGCCCGTCGGTTATGGGGATGGTTATTTCCGCGCCCTCTCAAACCGTGCCGAGGTGCTCATCCGAGGTGAACGCCATCCCGTGGCCGGCCGGGTCTGCATGGACCAGATCATGGTGAACATCGGCCAGGGAACCGCCTATTACAGGGATGAGGTGGTGCTGCTCGGAAGGCAGGGCGGCGAAGAGGTCACGGCCGACGAACTGGCCGGATGGGCGGGAACGATCGCCTATGAAGTGCTGACAAACATCAACGCGCGCGTTCCCCGCGTCTACCTCTGACCCTTTCTGCATGAGAGCCCTCATCCAGCGTTCCCTCAACGCCTCCGTCTCCATCGCCGGCACGGTGACCGGCAGCATCACCCACGGCCTGGTCGTCCTTCTCGGCGTCGAGCATGAAGACACGCCTGAGGATGCGCTCTGGCTGGCGGGCAAGGTGGCCCAGATGCGCATCTTCAGCGATGCCGAGGGCCGGATGAACCTTGGCGTGAAGGAGGTGGGCGGCGGCATCCTGGTGGTGAGCCAGTTCACGCTGCACGCCAGCACGAAGAAGGGCAACCGCCCGAGCTTCATCCGCGCCGCCCGGCCGGAGCACGCCATCCCGCTTTATGAGCAGTTCATCCAGGCCGTGGAGCTGGAACTCGGGGCCCCGGTCGCCTGCGGCACCTTTGGCGCGGACATGCAGGTGGCCCTGGTCAATGACGGGCCGGTGACGATCTGGATGGATTCAAGGGCCAGGGAATGAGGCCCGTCGGCCATGTTGAAGTTGAAAGCAGGCCGCCTGCTCGGGTAGATGCAGGGCCGTCCATGACCCCGCGCCACCTTCTGATGCTTTGTTTGTTCGCCATCGCGGCGGGGGCCGCGCTGATCCTGGACCGCCGGCTTGACATGGACCTTGGCGGCGATCCTGACGAGCCCGCGCATGCGGTGACGAGCCTGATGGTGCGCGACTACCTGGCCGGCGGCTTCCTCCAGCATCCCGCCGCCTTTGCGAAGCGCTACTACGCGGACTTCCCCAAGGTGGCGCTCGGCCACTACCCGCCGGGCTATTATTTGTTAGGCGGTCTCGGCCTGCTGGCCTGGCCGCGGCCGGAGATGCTGCTCGTGCTGCAAGGATTCGCCGCCGCCTTTGTCGCCTGGGTGACCTGGCTGTACGGCCGCCGGATGATGGACGACCTGGCCGCAGGCGCCGCCGGGATGCTCACGATCCTCCTGCCGCTGATGCTGAAGATCCAGGAGATGGCGATGGCCGACCTGCTGCTGGCCCTGCTGGTGCTGCTGACGGCGCGAAGCTGGGTCCGGTTCCTGGAATCTCCGGGCGCCAGGCCCGCGCTGGCCTTCGGCCTCCTGGCGGCGGCGGCCATCCTCACCAAGGGCTCCGGCCTCATGCTCGGGGCCGTCCCGGTGTCGAGCATCGTGCTGCTGCGCCGCTGGTCCCTGCTGAAGGACTGGCGCTGGTGGCTGGCGGGCGTGCCTGTTGGACTGCTGGCCTTTCCCTGGATGCTGCTGACGGCGAAGATCACGCGCGAAGGCATGGTCGAGCAGGGCATGATGGAGTACTTCCGGGAGGCGCTGCCGGCCTACCTTGGCGAATGGCATCACAGCCACGGCCTTCCGCTCGTGCTGCTGGCCTCCGCCGGTCTGGCCTGCTTTTTGGCTAGGTTTCTCCGGGGCAGGAGCGTCACGGCAGAAGAGGCTGTGCTGCTGTCCACCCTGGCGGGCGGCGCCGCCATCCTGCTGCTGGTGCCGGCCGGCATCACCTCACGTTACCTGGCCCCCCTGGTTCCCTTCCTGGCCCTGCTGGCGGCCTCGGGCGCCCGCCTTTTCACGGGCAGGCTTCGACTTTCACACGGCTGGCGGGGTGCCTTCTCCGCCCTGATCCTGTTCACCGGCCTGATTCAGCCTTTCCAAAGGTTCTGGCCCAAGGAGGTCCATGGCTTTTCCGAGGCTGTTGCCAAGGCGCTTCCCGGCCTTGCCGACGCGACTCCGCAGTCCCAGGCGCACTGGCTGGTCAGCTCCGACCCGCGCGGGGAGGGTGGAATCATCGCCGAGGCGGCCTTCCGTCTGGAGCAGCGGGCGCCCTCCCCGCTTCGCATTCACCGAGCGAGCAAGGACCTGTCGACCAGCGACTGGCTGGGGCGCGGCTATCAGATGGCCGACCGGACCGAGGCGCAGATGCTCGCCCGGCTGGATTCGCTCGGGGTGGGCATGGTTTTTCTCGACCTGTCCATGCGCGACAGCCATCGCGTGGATCATCATGACCTTCTGGCCCGAAGCCTTGCCTCTGCTCCGGAAGTGTGGAGTCTCATGGCAACCGTGCCCGTCACCCGGCTGAGCTGGGAGAAAGGGGAGATGCGGATCTACCAGCGCCAGTCCCGCGCAGCTCCGTTGAAGTGAGTCGAGCCTGGCGTGTTGTCGGAGCGAAGGGTCGGAGAAAGCCTTCGTTTGGGCGAAATGCCGGAGCAATGAGTCGGATAAACGCCTGGATGTCGGCGCCGATGGTCGGACAATCGGAGCTGGTGGCAGAGTTGGCTGGGGGAGAAAGGTGTTGCCAGCCGGGCACCGGCTTTGGCAGGCTGGATCTCCGTGAACCCTGATGCCAATCCTTCAGGACCGCCGCCGCCCAGGATGGCCGTCCACCCGCCGGATACGGTGAAGCTGCTGAAGGCGGCCGCCGACCCGACCCGCTACAAGGCGCTCAAGGAAATGGCGGGCGGGGAGAGCTTCAGCGTGGTGTCGCTGGCCTGGATCTTCCGGGTGCACCAGGACACCATGGGCAAGCATCTCAAGGTCCTGCTTGAAGCCGGGGCCGTCGCACGCATTCAGCCGCCGGGGGCGGACCGCCGTCTGCAGATCTACGAAGTGCCGGAACGCTACCGCAGGAATGGTGAGGACGGCCGTCCGATGATCGACTACGGGACCTGTCTGCTGAGGTTTTAGGCGCGGTCATCCTCATGTTTCCTGTGGCAGGAGGCGTTTCCCTCGGTTGAGAGGCGTTCAGCATCCTTTCCCGCCATGAACCTGAACCTCTCCGGCCAGCACGTCGCCATCTTCGGCTCCTCCAACGGCATCGGCCGTGCCATCGCCGAGGGCTTTGCCGCAGAGGGCTGCCACGTCCGCGGCTTTGACCGTGCGCCGCACCCGACGCTGGAAACCTGTGTCGGTGATGTGACCTCGATGGAGCAGGTGAGCGCGTTTGCCGACGGCTTCGGCCAGGTGGACCATCTGGTCTATTGTGTGGGAGTTGGTTCGGGGAGGTTTGGCTTTCCCTTCTGGAACGTCGACGCCTCCGAATGGGCGCGCGTGCTCGACATCAACCTGACGGGGGCCGTGCGCGCCGCCCAGGCCTTTGCCCCGAAGATGATCGGACGCGGCTCCGGCAGCATGCTCTTCCTGGTCTCCGTGGCCGGCCAGGTGGGCTCGCAGACGGATCCCCCCTACAGCGCCTCGAAGGCCGGCCTGATCAATTTTGCCCAATGCGCGGCCAAGGACCTGGCCCCTCATGGCATCCGGGTGAATGCTCTCGCTCCGGGCATGGTGAAGACGGACCTGAATCATTCCATCTGGGCCGCCGGCCAGAAGCTGCTGCCCGAGCACAGGCGCCAGACCTTTGATGAATGGGCTGCGGAGAAGATCCGCAAGGTCTCCCATCTCGGCCGCTGGCAGATGCCGGAGGAGTATGCGGCGATGGCCTGCTTCCTGGCCTCCGACCATGCGAAAAACATCACCGGCCAGACGATCAACATCGACGGCGGTCAGGTGATGCACGCCTGATTCGCGAGAGACGGGCTGCATGGATGGCGTTGTTCACGGCTGTCATGAACCGCCGCCGTTTCCTCCAGCAGTCGCTCGCCAGCACGATCTCCGCGCCCGCCATCCTCGGCGCCAGGTCGCCGAACTCCATGTTCCAGGTCGCCTCCATCGGCGTCGGCGGCATGGGTGGCAACACGATGATGAGCGTGCTGCAGCATCCGAAGGTGCGCATCGTCGGCATGTGCGACGTGGATTCCAGGACGCTGGAGCTGGCGACGCGCGGCATGTCGTCACGCAGGAAGGAGCTGCAGGATCCGGCGGCGAAGGAGAGGCTTGGCGATGCGGCGACGTTCCGTGATTATCGTGAGATGCTCTCGAAGCTGGGAGGCTCCGTCGACGCCGTCACCATCGGCACGCCTGACCACATGCACGCCGCGCAGGCGGTCGCCGCCCTGAGGATGAAGAAGCATGTCTATTTGCAGAAGCCGCTCACGCATCACCTGCACGAGGCGCGCATCCTGGGCGCCGAGGCGGCGAAGGCGGGCGTGACGACGCAGATGGGCACGCAGGGGCATTCGAGCATCGAGACCCTGCTCGCGGTGGACCTGATCCGCAGCGGCGCAATCGGCAGGGTGAAGGAGGTCATCTGCTGGGAGAACAAGAAGGCGAACTGGTGGCCCAAGGTCACGCAGCGCAAGGCCGAGGCGGATCCCGTGCCTGCGAACCTCGACTGGAACCTCTGGCTGGGCGTGGCCGACGAGGTGCCGTATCTCGAAGGCGCCTACCATCCCTCCATGTGGCGCTCCTGGGCGGACTTCGGCGTCGGCATGATGGGCGACATGGGCTGCCATTATTTTGACGTGGTCTTCGCCTGCCTCGGCCTGAAGGCGCCGAAGCGCGTCCGCTGCCTCGATGAAGGCAGCAAGGGCGACCTCTATGCGATGAGGCGCCACCTGGAGCTGGAGTTTCCGGGCACGCCCCTGACCGCCGGGGACACGGTCAAGATGACCTGGACCGACGGCGGCTATGCCCATGACAGCCGGGTGATCAAGCCTGCCGCGCTCACCAAGGAGACGCCGAGCGGCATCTATTTCATCGGTGAAAACGGCGGCGTCTTCAAGCCGCACAGCCAGCGTCCCTGGCTGGTGCCGGATGAAAAGTTCAAGGGTGCGGCCTATCCAAAAACGCGTGTGGCCAATCATTACACCGACTGGGTGGACGCCTGCATGAACGGCACGAAGGCGGCGACAGATCTTCCAACGTACGGCTGCCCTGTCACGGAGGCGGTGCTTCTCGGCGTGCTTTCCGAGCGCAACCCGGGCGACTGGATCGAATGGGACGCAGCCGCAGGAAGGATCACCAACAGGCCTGGGCTCAACGCCGCCCTCGCGCGCAGGTACCGCGACGGCTGGAGCGTCGAGGGCCTGGGCTGAGCCTGACAACCCGGCGCTGCAGGCTAGGCGCGGCGCCAGCGCTGGAAGGTCTCGATCGCCTCGTACTGGGCCAGGCCAAGAGCGTCGTAGTTGGTGGCGTTCTGGCGGTTGGATTCGGGCGAGCTGCGTTCGAGTGAAGACAGTGCGCCGTAGCGGCCGAGGGCGCGGGCCTTGCGTTCGAGCTGAAGCGGGCTGAGCGGCACGGCCATGTCGATCTCATGCGCTTCAAGGGCCTTCTCCTTGCCACGATAAAGCCACAGGCTGCAGGCGCCGGCCCACTCCTCGCCTTCACAGGCCTTGAGGGCGGCTTCGAGCACCTTGAAGCAGACGCCCGCGACGCTGCTGGGGTCGGCTGCATCCCCGGTGAGGTAGACCTGATGCGGCTTGTGCTCGCGCAGCAGGGCGGCGAGGGCGTCCACGTCGGCCTTGCCGCTCTTGAAGCGGCGGTAGCGGCCGGATTCGTAGAAGGGCAGGTCCAGGAAGAGCACCTGGTCGTTGTGCAGGCGGCAGGCGTTGGCGGCGTCACGCAGCTCGCCGCGGAGCACGAGGGTCTTGAGCTGGCGCAGCAGCGGGGTGTCCTCGCCGAACTCGCCCTTGTCAGCGAGCATTTTTAAAACTTGTTCGGCATAGGCGGTCTGCGGCGCCCAGGCGGCCGGGCTGCTGACCACGCCGGCCAGCTCCCTGAGCGTCTCGGCAAACTTGTCAGCCTCGCTGTCGGGCACGCGCAGGTTGCCGCTGGTGAGGGAGACGAGCCGGACGTCGTGGCCCTGTTCGGAGAGGCGTTCGATCGTGGCGCCCATGGAGACGACGGCGTCCTGCGGTTCGGGGCTGAGGACCAGGCAGCGCTTGGGATAGGGGTTGGCACGTTCGGGGCGGTAGGTGTCGTCCTCGTTGGGCTTGCCGCCGGGCCAGCCGGTGATGGTGTGCTGGAGCTGGTTGAAGATGCGGATGTTGAGCTGGTAGGCGGGGCCCTGCTCGCTCAGCAGGTCGCCCAGGCCGTGCTCGTTGTAGTGCTCGTCGGTGAGCTTGAGCACCGGTTTGTGCAGCAGGCTGCCGAGCCAGCAGACGGCGCGTCGGGTTTCACGAGGCGTCCAGGAAACCGGGCCCACGAGCCAGGGCAGCTTGACGCGGGTCAGCTCGCGCGAGGCGCCGGTGTCGATGTAGAAATGCGCGTTGGGATGATCCTGGAGGAAGGAGGCCGAGATGGCCTCGGTCACGGGGCCTTCAACGGCCTTGGCGACCATGTCCGCCTTGTTGTCACCCCAGGCCATGAGGACGAGCTTCTTGCCGCGCAGGATGGTGCCGACGCCCATGGTGATGGCGAAGTGCGGCACGTTTTCCTCACCGCGGAAGTCGGCGGCTGCGTCCTGGCGGGTGACGCGGTCAAGCGTGATGCGGCGGGTGAGCGACTCGCGGCTGGAGCCGGGTTCGTTGAAGCCGATGTGGCCTGTTCGGCCGATGCCGAGGATCTGCAGGTCGATGCCGCCCACGGCGTCGATTTTCTCCTCATACTCGCGGCAGTGGGCGAAGACCTGGTCGCTGGGCACCTTGCCGCTGGGGATGTTGATGCTGGCCTTCGGAATGTCGATGTGGTCGAAGATCTGGTCGGCCATGAAGCGTGCGTAGCTTTCCGGGTGGTCGGGGCCGAGGCCGTAGTATTCATCGAGGTTGAAGGTGATGACGTTCTTGAAGCTCAGGCCCTCCTCCTTGTGCAGGCGGATCAGCTCGCGGTAGAACGGCACCGGTGTGGAGCCTGTGGCCATGCCGAGCACGGCATGCCTGCCCTGCTTCGCACGCTCCTCGATCAGCGTCCGCACCTCGGCGGCGAGCTCCCTGGCCGCGGCGGCGGAGCTGGGGAAGATGCGGGTCGGGGTTTTCTCAAAGGCTTCAGCGGCGGAACGGCGGGGGGTGGACATGGCGTGAGGCGGGTTGGGACCTGCATCGTGGCGCAGTTTTGCGCGGGCTCAACACCGCTTCCGTGCCGGGAATTGATATGAAACAAGCTTCGTTAGGCCGGACCGTACCCGCCGCCGCCGGGTGTTTCGATGAGGATGCGGTCCCCCGGCCGCACCTCAAGGCTGACACAGCCGTCCAGGATCGTTCCCACGCCGTCGCGAACCAGGAGCTGCCGTCCCGTTTGTCCGGGCTGTCCGCCCTCCAGGCCGTAGGGGGCCTCCACGCGGTGCTGGGTGAGCAGGCTGACCGTCAGCGGCGCGGTGAACTCGAACTCACGCACGACTCCGTCACCTCCGCGCCATTTTCCCGCGCCGCCGGACCCGCGCCGGATGGCGAACTGGCGAAGGCGCACGGGATGCCGCTGCTCCAGGATCTCGGGATCGGTGATGGCGGTGTTGGTCATGTGGGTGTGCAGGGCGTGGGCGCCCGGGCAGCCGGGGCCTGCGCCGCCGCCGCCGGCGATGGTCTCGTAGTAACCGAAGCCGGCGGCGCCGAACAAAAAATTGTTCATGGTGCCCTGGCTGCAGGCCTGCAGGCCCAGTGCCTTGAGCAGCGTGTCCACCAGCCGCTGGGAGACCTCGACATTGCCGCCCACCACGGCGGGGTCCAGGGACGGGTCGCCGGTGAAGACGGGGCTGAGCAGCGAGACGGGCAGGACGATGTCGAGCGGCTCCATGAGGCCTTCGTTCAGGGGCAGGTCCTCCTGGAGCATGAGGCGCATGACATAAAGCACCGCGCTGCGGACGATGGCGCAGGTGGCGTTGAGGTTGCGTGGATGCACGCCGGAGCTGCCGGTGAAGTCGAGCACGAGCCTGCCGCCGGCCCTGCTCATGGCGACGGCGATCACGGAGCCGTCGTCGAGCCTTTCCGAGCCTTCGCAGAGCTCCGGCAGCCTGTCGATCTGCCGGCGCATCACCCCGGCGGAGTGCGCGAGGATTTCACTCATGCGCTGCGGCAGCGCGGCATCCGCCAGGGAGCGCAGGCGCTCGACGCCGTGCAGGTTGGCGGCAAGCTGGGCGTGCAGGTCGGCGAGATTGTCCGCCAGGTTGCGCGTGGGATGTGCGGCGGTGGTGAGCAGGCGGCTGACTTCATCAAAGCAGGAGACGCCTGCGCGGATGAGGTGGCGCGGGGCGATGACGACGCCCTCCTCGATCAGGCGTGTGGCGTTTGCGGGCATCGAGCCGGGCGTGATGCCGCCGATCTCGGCATGATGGGCGCGGTTGGCGATGTAGCCGAGCAGGGTTCCTCCATGAAACACCGGTGTGATGAGCGTCACGTCCGGCAGATGGGAGCCGCCATAGGCCGGGTGGTTGGTGATGACGGTGTCGCCGGGCTGCATCGGCAGCGCCCTGGCGACTTCGCGAACGCAGACGCCCAGGGCGCCGAGGTGCACGGGGATGTGCGGGGCGCTGGAGAGCAGCCTGCCCTGCGCGTCAAGCAGGGCGCAGGAGAAGTCGAGCCGCTCGCGGATGTTGGTGGAGATGGCGGTGCGGCAGAGAAGCGCCCCCATGTCGCTGACGATGCTGTGGAAGCGATGGCGGAGCAGGTCGCGGCCGGCCACGGGGGGGGCGGTGCGGATGCCTTCAAAGCGCAGCACGCGGCCGATGCCGGGGACATGCTCGACGCTCCAGCCGGGGGCGACGACGAGGGTGCTGAAGGCGTCCTGGATGAGCTGCGTCTCCGTGGTGGGTGGTGTGCGGGTTCCCGTCGGCGGGACATCGCAGAAGTCATGTTTTCCGCTGCGGACGAGGGTGCGCAGTGAGACGAGCTCGACCTCGCGCCCGGCAGGCGGGGCGTAACCAAAAAGACGCTGGTAGGAGTCGCGGTAAAGCCGGGGCAGGTCGTGAGGATCGGTGAACTCCACCTGCAAGGGAGAGTCCTGGCCCATGAGCCGGAGTTCGGCGATGCAGGTGACGGAGTCGTGTCCTGAGGACAGGGCGGCATCGATCTGGAAGGGGTTTTGCAGCGGTTCTTCCGCACTGGCGATGCCGTCGGCCGCCTTCAAGGCCTGCTCCAGCGGCAGGCGGACCTCCTTTTCGTGAATGGTTTCCGGCATGGCCTCCTGAAGGCCGACGGCGCTGAGGATGCCGGCGTGTTCAGGAATGAGGATGGTCTTCATGCCGAGGGCCTCGGCGACGGCGCAGGCATGCTGGGGTCCGGCGCCGCCAAAGGCCAGCAGGGCGTGGTCGGCAGGGTCGTAGCCTTCGCCGATGCTGATGCGGCGGATGGCGTCGGTCATGTGCTCGACGGCAAGCCGAAGCAGCGAGTGCAGGAGTTCGTCCTGTGTCAGGGTTCCGTCCGTCTGTGCGTGAAGTTCATGCAGACGAAGCCGGGCGGCCTCGACATCGAGCGGGATGGGGGCGCGTGAGGGATCGAAGCGGCCGAGCAGCAGGTTGACGTCGGTGATGGTCAGCGGGCCGCCCTTGCCGTAGCAGGCTGGGCCGGGGTTGGAGCCTGCGCTTTCGGGCCCGGCGGCGAGACCGTGATGGGTCATGCGGCAGATGGAGCCGCCGCCGGCGGCCACGGTTTCGAGGTCGATGCAGGGTGCGAGCAGCCTCATGCCGGCCACGTCCTGGCTGAAGCGGTAGCCGGGTCGTGTGTTGATGCGGGCCACGTCGGTGCTGGTGCCGCCCATGTCGAAGGTGATGATGCGGCTGTGGCCAAGGCGGCGTGCCGCATTGGCCGCGCCGATGGCCCCGCCGGCAGGGCCGCTGAGCAGCATGTCCTTGGGGCGGATGTCCTCGGCGGACTTGAGGCCGCCGGCGCTGGTCATCACCTGCATGTCGGGGGAGACCAGGCGGATGCCGTTCAGGAAGGACTGCACTGGGGCATGAAGATAGGCGTCGGCCACGGTGCTTTGCGTGCGCGGCAGCAGCTTGGCAAAGGCGGCGGTCTGATGGGACAGGTTGAGGTGGGTGAAGCCGGTCTCGCGAAGGATTTCGGCGACGCGCAATTCATGCGCGGGATGCGCATGACCATGCAGCAGGGAGATGGCGGCCGTGTGGATGCCCCGTGCCAGGCATTGCAGGGCGGCGCTGCGGACGGCGGCTTCGTCGAGCGGCTCCAGCTCGATGCCGGAGACATCCATCCGTCCTGGCACTTCGCAGGTGGTTTCATGAAACACAGGACGTGGCTCGTGGCGGAGCGCAAAGAGGTCGCTGCGCCGCTGATCGCCGATCTGGAGGAGGTCGCCAAAGCCCTGGGTGATGAAGAGGGCGATGCGACCGCCCTTGCGTTCGAGGAGGGCGTTGGTGGCGCGGGTGGTGGCGATGCGCAGCCGCAGGGGCGGGAAGGGCCTGCCCGGCGGCGTGCGGGTCAGGATGCGGGCGCCAAGGACGGGTGCCTCTTCGCCGGTGCTTAGTTCGAGCAGCGTGCCGGCGGGCCAGGCGGCGGGCTTGTCGAGGGTGATCTCATGGGTGGTCAGGTCGAAGCCGGTGATGTGGCGGCATTCGGAGGTGCCGAGGGATCGGACCTGGAAGCCGGCGAGGAAGTCCCGGGGGAGCGGCGGCAGTCCGGAGAGGCGGACATGCTTGTTTTTGCAGCGCTGCACCATGGCGCGCAGGCAGCCGGTGGACAGCACCTTGCAGCGGGTTTCGCGTCCCCGGGGGTCAAGGGCGTGGCAGTCGGTGAAGGTGCCGCCGGTGTCGGTGGCGATGCGCCAGATGGATTCGGGGTGTGCTTCGGCCGGGTTCACAGGCTTCAAGGATGACAAACAGAATTCGCGCCAGGCATGGGGTGGCATCCTGCGGTTTTGAAAAGTTCACGCCAGCGTTTTTCCAGGGAGGGCATTTGGCAGGCATAAAAAACCGGCTTCGCCTGGAGGACGAAGCCGGTGTGGAATCCGAAGGATCGAAGGTGCCGCGCCTTATGGCTTCGGCTTGGTGATCATGTCGAAGCTGTCGCTGCGGAAGGGGGTCACGGGCAGGCCGTCCTTGCTGTAGAGGTTGCAAACGGGGTTGTCGGACCAGGCGTAGCGGACGGCAACCGGCTTGGCGACGCCTGGGGCGCTGACTTCGACCTTGTCATTGCCGAGGATTCTGGCCGTGGCCCAGACCCATTTTTTGTCCTCGCCACAGACGGCGAAGCCCTTGACTTCGGTCACGTCCACGGTGCGCAGGCTGGAGCCGAAGGTGTCGAGGGTGACGACGGCCTTGCCGTTGGCGAACTGGGCGTCCTTGAACTCAGGGCTGCGGTAGGGAAGCTGGAAGCCATAGTCCTTCACAAGAGCCCAGCGGGCGAGGCGCTCGGCGACGTCACGCTTGTTCTTGGGATGGATGTCGTTGGATTCGCCGAGGTCGATGATGACGGCCTGGCCGCCGTTCTTGATGGCGTTCTGGGTCTTGGTCTGGCTCTCGCGCAGCTCGGCCCAGTCGCTGTCGCCGGGCAGGGGTTGCTCGGCCTTGAAGTCGGCGAGCTGGACCCAGTAGAAGGGGAAGTCACCCTGCTTCCACTCGCTGCGCCAGTGGCTGATCATGAGCGGGAAGAGGTAGCCGTATTCATAGGCGCGGCCGGCGTTGCTTTCACCCTGGTACCAGATGGCGCCCTTGATGCCGTAGCCGATGGTGGGAAGGAGGACGCCGTTGTAGATGTTGCCCGGACGGCTGTTGCCGGAGAGCTGGGCCTGCGGGCTCTGAGGGGCGCGTGCGGTGAAGGGCTTTCCAGCCTTTTTGGCGTCATCGGCCTGCTTTTTCCAGGCTGCCAGCGCAGCTTCATAATCCTTCTGCGCCTTGTCGGAGGTCAGCACCTTCTCACGTTGCACCCAGCCGTCCATCAGGCCTTTGAAGCGTGCGTCTTTTTCCAGCACGTCGCGGCGCACCCAGGCTTCGGCGGCGCTGCCACCCCAGGCGTTGTTGATGAGGCCGACGGGCACGTCGAGCATCTGATGGAGGACGCGGCCATAGAAGTAGCCGACGGCGCTGAACCCGCCGACCGTCTTGGGCGAGCACTCGGCCCAGGCGCCCTTGAAGTCCTTCTGCGGTTCCTGGGTGCCCACCTGGGGCACGGAGATGAGGCGGATGTTCGGGAACTTGGCCGTGGCGATCTCCAGGTCGGCGTCCCAGGAGGCCTGCACGCTCCACTGCATGTTGCTCTGGCCGGAGCAGATCCAGACTTCACCGACGAGGATGTTCTTCAGCTCGCGGGTGCTGGTGCCCTTGATGGTCATGCCTGCGGGCCTGGCGTTGGCGGGCACGGGGTCAAGCCTGACCGTCCACCTGCCATCAGCGCCCGCCTTGGCTGTCTTGGTCTGGCCTGCGAAGGTGACGCTGACTTCGGTGCCGGGAGCGTCCCAGCCCCAGATGGGGTTCGCCAGCTTTTGCTGGAGCACCATGTTGTCGCCGATGATGGCGGGAAGTTTGACCTCGGCCTTGGCGGTCAGGGCCAGGATCGAAAATGCGGGCAGAAGGAATCGTTTGTACATGTTTGAGAGCGAATTCAAAGGGATGGAACAAACGCACGCCAGGCAAACATCCTTTTGGCCTAATTGATTTACTGCGAAAGCGATCAAATGTGACTCCCTTCTGGACACCCTGGCTTCTTTGCTCTCCAATCCGGCTCCCATTCCCATGATCTGGAAAGCTTCTCTTGTCACTCTCGCCCTGGCCGTGGTCGAGGTTCGTCTGGTCGCCCAGGAAATCACGCCTCCGGCCGCCGAGGCGACGAAGACCGCCTTTGCCTTCCAGGATGGTGACCGTCTGGTCCTGCTGGGGAACACGGTTTTTGAGCGTGAGCAGCGCTACGGAAGCTTTGAGCCGCGGCTTGCCCTGTCCCTGGGGGAGACCAAGGTCAGCGTCCGCAACCTGGCCTGGAGCGCCGACACGGTGTTCGGCCATGCGCGTTCGTATTTCGGCCCGCCTGAGGAGGGCCTGCAGCGCCTGACCAGCCATCTTGAACTGCTGAAGCCGACGGTGCTGATGCTCTGCTACGGCTCGGAGTTCGCCTTTGAACGGCTGAGCGGCCTGCCGGACTTCCTCACGGGATACCGCAACCTGCTTGAGCTGATCCGCAAGCATGCGCCCGGCGCCCGGATCATCGTGGTCACCCCGCCGCCGCTGGAAACACTGCCGCCGCCGCTGCCGGACCAGACGGATGCGAACAAAAACCTCTCCAGCTTCCGGGATGCGCTGCGCAAGTTCGCGCTCAGCCAGAACACCTATTTCATCGACCTCTTTGAACTGATGGGCGGCGTGCCCAAGTCCGGCGTCAGCGCCAGGCCTCTCACGGAAAACGGCGTTCACTACACCCGAGAAGGCTATGAGAAGATCGGTGCCAGGCTGGTGGAAGGCCTTGGGCTGGCCATGCCACCGGTGACGCCCGCCGAACTCGAGCCGCTGCGCCGTGAGGTGGTTCACAAGGACGAGCTGTTCTTCAACCGCTGGCGTCCGCAGAACGAGACCTACCTCTTCGGCTTCCGCAAGCACGAGCAGGGGCAGAACGCGAAGGAGATTCCGATGTTTGATCCGCTCATCGACCAGTCGGACACGAAGATCCAGACGGTGAAGGCCTCGCTCCTGGCCTCCAAGAAGCAGCTGTAGGGGGCGTGTGGCGCCCCGGGCTGGCTGAACCAAAAATGTGTTTGCCAACGGGAGGCCGGATCAGGCAGGCTTCCGGCGTTTCCTGCCCCATGGACGCCCCGCCTCATCCCCTGTCACGCCGCCGGTTCCTGGCAGGAGCCGGTGCGGGCCTGGGCGGCCTCGCGCTTGCCCATCTGCTGCAGGGCGGGGCTTCGGCCCTGGAGGGGCGCAGCCATTTTCCAGCCAGGGCGCGGCGGGTCATCTGGCTGTTCATGCACGGCGGGCCGAGCCATGTGGACCTGTTTGATCCCAAGCCCGCCCTTGTCCGTCATGCCGGCAGCCCCCTGCCGGAGAGCTTCGGCAGGGTCGAGACGCGGCGCAAGGTCGCCCGGAACCCGCTGCTCGCGCCGGTGAGGCCTTACCAAAAGCATGGCCGGAGCGGCATCGAGGTGAGCGGCTTTCTGCCAAGGATGGCGGAGCTGGCGGATGAGATGTGCGTCATCCGGAGCTGTCATGGCGACAGCGTGAACCATCCGCAGTCGGTTTATCAGATGAACACGGGCTCGATCCTGACGGGCAGGCCGAGCTTTGGCAGCTGGGTGGCCTACGGCCTGGGCACGGAGAATGCGGACATGCCCGCCTTCGTCGTTCTGCCGGATCCTGGCGGAGGCCTGAAGGGTGGGCCGCCCGCCTGGGGCAGCGGCTTCCTGCCCGCCACCTTCCAGGGCACGACGATGAGGCCGGGGGCGCATCCCATCCTGCACCTGGAAAGCCCTCAGGGTGCCATGAGGCAGAGGGCCACGCTCGACCTCGTGCAGCGCATGAACGCGGCGCATCTCACGCGTCATCCTGAGGAGGAGGCGAGGAGCGTGCTGGAAGCGCGCATCCGCTCCTATGAACTGGCCTTCAGGATGCAGTCGGCCGCGCCCGAGGCGGTGGACATCTCACGCGAGACCGAGGCGACACGCAGGCTTTACGGGCTCGATCATCCGACGACGCGTGAGTTTGGCACACGCTGCCTGCTGGCCCGCCGGATGATCGAGCGCGGCGTGCGATTTGTGCAGGTTTACGCGGGAGACACCAACGGCTGGGATGCGCATGAGGACGTGATGAAGAACCATGGCGAACTGTGCGCCCGCACCGATGCGCCGGTGGCCGGGCTGCTTCGCGACCTCCGGCAGCGCGGCCTGCTGGAGGATACGCTGGTGATCTGGGGCGGAGAGTTCGGCCGGATGCCGATGAGTGAAAAGGGCGTCGGGCGCGACCACAACCCCTGGGGTTACACCACGGTGCTTTTTGGCGCTGGGGTGAAACACGGCCATGTGCATGGCGCCACGGACGAGTTCGGCCTGCGTGCCGAGCAGGACAAGGTGCACGTCCATGACCTGCATGCGACGCTTCTGCACCTGCTGGGCTTTGACCATGAACGGCTCACCTTCCGGCACAACGGGCTGGACCAGCGCCTGACGGGTGTGGAAGGGCATGTGGTGAAGGGGGTTTTGTCATGAAGGGCGTGATGCTTCGCGCCCTGTTGTGGAGCGGCTGCGCCTGCCAGCTTCAGGCCGCGGCCATCCGCGCCACGGACGACCCGGTGCGTGACGAGCGGCCGGTGACTGAGGAGGATCGGCGTCACTGGGCCTACCAAACTTTGCAAATCAAGGCTGGCGCCACGCTGGACTCGCTGGCAGGGCCGGCAATGGGCATGGCGGAGAGGGCCCTGCTGATCCGCCGCGTCTGCCTTGACCTGACCGGCCTGCCGCCACGGGAGGCCGACCTGGCGAAGGACTATGAAACGCTGGTGGATTCACTGCTGGCCTCGCCGGCCTACGGGGAGCACTGGGCGCAGTGGTGGCTCGACCTGGCGCGCTTTGCCGAGACGGACGGCTTTGAATACGACGCCGACCGTCCGCGCGCCTGGCAGTACCGTGACTGGGTGATCGCCGCGCTCAATCGTGACCTGCCGTTTGATGAATTCGTGCGCCAGCAGCTCGCGGGGGATCTTCTTCCAGGAGGTGATCCGGCGGCCACCGGTTTCCTGATGGCGGCGCCGGACATGCCCGATCTAAACAGCCAGGACGAGCGCCGCCATGTGCTGCTCAACGACATCACCAGCACCGTCGGCACCGCCGGCCTCGGCCTGACGCTGGGCTGCGCCCAGTGCCATGATCATCCGTATGATCCCGTCAGCCAGGCCGACTTCTACCGGCTGCGGGCCTTTTTTGACAACACCATCCAGCCGAAGGAGCGGAAGCCGATCGGCCCTGAGGCGAGGGTGTTTACGGAGGGAGTGCCTGTCAGCCGAGTCTTCATCCGCGGCGATTTCCGGCGTCCGGGACCTGCGGTGCCGGCAGCCTATCCGCGTTTTCTGGGGACGACTCCGCAGGGGGCGGACCGTGCAGACCTGGCGCGCTGGCTGACGGACGAGGGCAATGTGCTGTTTCTGCGCGCGACCGCCAACCGTCTCTGGCAGCAGCATTTCGGCAGGCCCTTGTCTGAAGTGCCCGGAGATCTTGGCGTACAGGGCCGGCCTCCGGAAAATCCCGCGCTGCTCGACTGGCTCGCCGCCGAGCTGCCAAGGCAGGGATGGAGCCTGAAGCGGCTGCACAAGGTCATTGTCATGTCGAAGACGTATCGTCAGGCAGGCCTGGCTCCGCGCCGGCTGACCGGCGAGATGCTGCGGGATGCGATGCTGTCCGTGTCCGGTCGGCTGAATCCAAAGGCGGGAGGCCCAGGCGTGCGCCTGCCGCTTCCGGCGGAGGTGGGCGGCACGCTCATCAAGAAGCAGGGCGATGCCCATCCTGATCCCGCCGAGCACGACCGCCGCAGCATCTATGCCTTTGCCCGCAGGAACCTGCGGCTGCCGATGTTCGAGCTTTTCGACAGGCCGGACGCGCAGTCCGCCTGCGCGCGGCGGAACGAATCAACCACGGCTCCTCAGGCGCTCATGCTGATCAACTCCGGCTTTGCCCAGGACTGCGCCAGGAGCCTGGCCGCCAGCCTGTCGAAGCAGCATGGCTCGGAGGCGCGCGCTCTCATCACCGCCGCCACGCGGCGCTGCCTGGCGCGTCTTCCCTCGGAGGCTGAGCTGGATGCAGGCGCGGTTTTCCTGGAGCAGCAGACTGAGCGTGCCGGAGGCTTCAACGAGTCCCTGGCCGACTACTGCCTCGCGCTGATGAACTCGAACGAGTTTGTGTTCGTGGACTGAGGGCGCTGGCGTCGTGTGACGAAACGGCAACCTAAAGTGCAACAAAACCGAGCCACAAAAATCCTTGCGGCATGAGGGGTTGCCGCCTGTTCCCGCAATGACGGGAGGAAGCGGTTTCGCGTGACGATCTGGCGACATGCCGGGCCTGACAAAAAGGTTGCACGGGCCTTCGGGAAAGGCGGCGTGGCTGTGTCATCCAGGTGGGAGACCGCTCCCCATGAAACCTCTCATCAACATCAAGCAGGCCGCCTTTTCCACCCGCCGCCACCTTCTCGTGCTCCTCGGCCTGGCATGGATGACGCTGGCTTCCGCAAGCGCGCAGCTGGTGCTGACCGAGGTCAATTCAAACGCTGCGGGAGGCGACTTCTGGGAGCTGACGAACGCAGGCACCACGGCGCAGGACATCGGCGGATGGAAGTGGATCGACAACAGCGCCTCAGGCATTGCAGATGCCGCGACCGTCACCATCCCGGGCGGCACCATCATTGGAGCCGGTGAATCTGTTGTTTTCTGCGTTGCTGCGGATGCCGCTGCGTTTCGGTCCTACTGGGGAAGCCTGACCGGCGTCCAGATTCTGGCAAGTCCATCCGGCCCTGGGCTTGGGCAGAATGATGCCATCAATCTGTTCGATGCCTCGGGTTCACCCGTGCTGTCCTTCACCTATGCCGCCAGCGGCTTCACGCGTTCGGATGGCAGCGCTTCGGCGGGCGGTCATGCGGGCGTTTCGGCAGGCGGCGCGGCCGCCCAGTCGGTGGTGATCGACCCGGCCTTTGGCACCGGCGCAGGCAGGCGCTACAAGGCGGCGTCGGCCGGGGTGAACGGCGCCTACGCCAGCACCTCCGGTGGAAGCAACATCGGCTCGCCAGGCGTGACCGGACTCAGCTTCAGCGGCGGCCCCTCGATCACGCTTTCGCTCAGCATCACGGCGTCCACCTTCTCCGAAGCCGCCACAAATCCCGCCGCGACCGGCACGGTGAGCCGTGCCACGAGCGGCACGACGGACCTCGTGGTCACGCTGAGCTCCAGCGACACCACGGAGGCCACGGTTCCTGCCACGGTGACCATCCTGGCGAATCAAACCAGCGCCACCTTTGAGGTGAGCGCCGTGAACGACACCTTTCCCGATGGAAGCAAGACGGTGACAATCACCGCGAGCGCCACGGATGCCACCACGCCGACCTCTGATCTCATCGTGACAGATGATGGCGACGTGCTCGACACCAGCTTCATGCTCACCGAGGTGCAGTCGAATCAATCCGCCACGAAGCCCTCGACGGCGAATGACTACTGGGAGCTGACGAACATCAGCGGCGTGACGAAAGACATCAGCGGCTACTCCTGGCACGACAGCGGTCGCTCGGGTGCAGCGGCACAGGCTTACAAGCTTCCTCCCGGCACCAGCATCACTGCGGGCGAGTCCGTGATTTTCACGGCGGCCCCGGCGGCGGATTTCCGGGCCTGGTGGGGTCTTGAGCCGACGGTGCAGGTGTTTACCAGCACGGGTGCGCCGGGACTTGGGCAGAATGATGGCATCTCCTTCTTCGATGCCGGTCAAAATGAGCTTTTCTTCTTCAGCTATGCTGCCAGCGGCTTCACGAAGGAAGATGGTTCGCCTTCCACTGGCGGTCATGCGGGTCCTTCCGGGGGTGGTTCGGCGGATTCACAGGCTTTGATCTGGGTTCCGGCCTCCGGCACCGCGACTCCGCGCTACACGGCTGCCACGGGCATCCCCGGCAATCACGGCAGCCTCACCGCGGTCTCTCCTGCGACTGATGCCGGCTCGCCAGGCAATCAAGGCGCCATCATCCCCACGGTGAGCATCGCGAATGCGTCCACCAATGAAGGCAGCAGCGGCACCACGCTGCTTTCTCTGCCTGTCACACGCTCCAGCACCGCCACGGCTTTCACGGTCGATTACGCCGTCACCGGCGGCACGGCCACCAGCGGCACGGATTTCGCCACGCTGGCCTCCGGCACGCTTACCTTCACGAATGGCGGCGCTGCTTCGCAGAACATCGACATCACGGTGAATGGTGACACGACCTCCGAGGCCGATGAAACCGTCATCATCACGCTTTCGAACCTCGTGAACAGCGCTGGAGCCACGGTGATCCAGGCCGCCGCAGGCACCGGCACCATCGTCAATGATGACATCGTGCCTGCGGGCATCACCACGCATCCCGCGAGCGTCACCATCGCCACCGGCTACACCGCCACGCTCAGCGTGACCGCTGCCGGCTTCCCCACGCCTTCCTTCCAATGGTATCAGGGCAGCAGCAGCGACACCTCCACGCCAGTCGGCTCAAACAGCAGCAGCTTCACCACGCCCGCTCTCACCACCACGACGAGCTACTGGGTGCGTGCGACGAATGCCGGCGGTCCCGCGGACAGCAGCACCGCCGTTGTCACCGTCACCACCGGCCCCGCGGAGGTCAATCTGGCGAACTACGTGCGCGTCGCCCGCATCAATCTGCCGGAGCCGACACGCACCGCGCTGCCTCCCGGCACGCCGGTTCACAACTATCTCTGCCAGGAAGCCTCGGCCGTGACGTACAACTGGGACACCGACACGCTCTTCGTCACGGGCGACGGTGGCCGCGCCATCACGCAGGTTTCCAAAACCGGCCAGCTCATCGACACGATGACGCTCGCGCTCGGCAGCAGCCCGCAGGGCACCGATTTCTATGATCCCGAAGGCCTCACCTACATCGGCGGCGGCCAGTTTGTCATGAGCGAGGAGCGCGACCGCCAGCTCGTGAAGTTCACCTACGTCGCCGGCACCACGCTGAGCCGCAGCGGTGCTCAAACGGTGAAAATCGGCACCTTCGTCGATAACACCGGCACGGAAGGCCTCTCCTGGGATCCGCAGACCAGCGGCTTCATCTGCCTGAAGGAACTTTCGCCCATCGGCATCTTCCAGACCGGCGTGGACTTCGTCGCCGGCACCGCCACGAACGGCTCGCCCACCACGGTGAACTCCACGAACCTCTTCGATCCGGCGCTGCTCGGCATGACGGACACGGCGGACGTCTTTGCCCTGTCGAATCTGCCTTCCATGAGCGGCCAGCCGCAGGCGGGCAATCTGCTCGTGCTCGGCCAGGAAGATGCCCGCATCGTCAATGTGGACCGCAGCGGTGTCATCACCAGCACGCTGAACATCAGCTCTGATCCGGGCAATCCGCTCACACCCAACGGCCAGCAGCATGAAGGCATCACGATGGACCGCGCGGGCATCATCTATGTCGTCAATGAAAACGGCGGCGGCAGCATCGACTACCCGCAGCTCTGGGTTTATGCGCCGTCCTCGCTGCCGAATGCGGCACCGGCGGCTGTGATCGTCGATAACTCCGCCACCACGCTGCCGGAGAACAGCAGCACCGCCTCCCGCGTGAAGCTGGGAGACATCTTCGTGACCGATGACGGCCTCGGCACGAACACGCTGAGCCTCAGTGGAGTCGATGCGGCCTCGTTTGAGCTTTCCGGCACCGAGTTCTTCCTCAAGGCAGGTGTCACGCTCGATTTCGAGACGAAGAGCAGCTACGCCGTCACTGTGAACGCCGATGACAGCACGGTCGGCACCACGCCGGATGTCAGCGTGAATTTCACGCTCACCATCAGCGATGTGGAGCCTGAGGCGCCGCCCGCACCGGTCATCATCATCTCGGAAGTAGCACCCTGGGCCAGCAGCAACTCCGCCGTGGCCGCCGACTGGTTTGAGATCACTAACGTCACTTCCAATACGATCGACATCACCGGCTGGAAGATCGACGACAGCTCCGCCGCCTACGGTAGTTCCGCCGCGCTCAATGGCGTGACCGCGCTCGCTCCCGGCGAAAGCGTCATCTTCATCGAAACGGCCGATCTGCCGACCAAGGGCGCCCTTTTCCGCAGCACCTGGTTTGGCGCGAATCCGCCCGCCGGATTGCAAATCGGCTCCTACAGCGGCTCCGGCCTCGGTTTGAGCTCCACGAGCGATGGCGTGAACATTTTCAACGCCGCAGGCACGGTGATGGCCAGCGTGTCCTTCGGCTCTTCGGATGCCGTCTCTCCCTTCCAGACCTTTGACAACACCCGTGGCCTCAATGCGACCACGATTTCGAAATTCAGCGCTGCCGGAACGAATGGCGCGGTTGCCTCCAGCAATGCCGCCGAGGTCGGATCGCCCGGTTTTGCGGCTCCTGGCGTGCTTCGCATCACGGAAGCCGCTGCCTGGGGCAGCGGCAATGGCAATTACCTTGCCGACTGGTTTGAAGTGACCAACACCGGCGCCCGTGCGGTGGACATCAGCGGCTGGAAAATGGACGACAGCTCCGAATCACCCGCTGCGGCGCTTTCGCTGACCGGCGTCACCAGCATCGCTCCGGGTGAATCCGTCATCTTCCTCGAAACGGCCACGCCCGTGACGACCATCGCCACCTTCCGCAGCACCTGGTTCAGCACGACTCCTCCGGCGGCGCTGCAAATCGGCAGCTACACCGGCTCCGGTGCCGGTTTGAGCACGGGCGGTGACGCTGTGGTGCTTTACGACGGTAACAACGTCCGTCAGGCGAAGGTCTTCTTTGGCGCTTCACCCAGCGCCACACCGTTTGCCACCTTCGACAACTCCGTCGGCGCGGACAACGTGAGCCTCGCCACACTGAGCGCCGTCGGCACGAATGGTGCCTTCGTCGCCCTCACCGATGCGGATGAGATCGGCTCGCCCGGCACGACGGTTTCCGCCGCGCAAAATGACACCACCATCGTCATCAGCGATGCCAGCCTCAGCGAAGGCAGCAGCGGCAGCAGCACGCTGGGCTTCACCGTCACCCGCAGTGATCGCAATGGAGCCTTCACCGTGGATTTCGCCACCTCGAACGGCACCGCGACGGCTGGCAGCGACTACACCGCCGCCTCCGGCACACTCACTTTCACTGCGGGCGGCTCCACGACGCAGAATGTGAGTGTTTCCATCACCGGCGACACCGCGGTCGAAGCGAATGAAACCTTCATCGTCACGCTTTCCAACGTGGTGAACACCGCCGGCACCGCCACCATCACGGATGCGACTGGCACGGGCACGATCAGCAATGATGACACCACGCCCGCTGCCTTCCCGGCCAGCAATTCGCTCAGCCCCACGGTCAAAGGCAGCATCGCCCTTGCTGGTGCGGAGATTCCGGCCTTTGATCCGCTTTCCGACCGCGCCTTTGCCTCCTCCGGCGCCGGCATCCAGGTCGTGAACCTCGCCGACCCGGCGAATCCCGTTTTCATCAACACCATCACACCTTCCACACTCGGCATCGTCGGCCTCACCAGCGATGACATCTCGTCCGTGGCCGTGCGCAAAGGCAGTGGCAGCAACCCCAGCGTGCTCGCCGCCGCCATCATCAGCAATCCGAAGACGAATCCCGGCTTCGTGGTCTTCCTCGATGCCGCCACGGGTGCGCTGATCAGTCACGCCACCGTCGGGGTGGTGCCCGATCACGTCGCCTTCACTCCCGATGGCTCGAAGCTGCTCGTTTGCAATGAGGGCGAGCTTTCCACGCCCGAGGTCACCATAGAGGTCGCCGTGCCCGATGCTGCGCAGGGCGGCGTCAGCATCATCGCCGTCGATGCCGCTGGTGTGGCTGGAACGGTGCAAACTGCCGATTTCACCGCCTTCGATTCGCAGGCTGCAGCGCTGAAAACGGCTGGAGTGCGCCTCTATGACGACGGTGTGCCTTCCACCGACTTTGAGCCGGAATACCTCGCCATCTCACCCGATGGCACGCAGGCCATGGTCACGCTTCAGGAGGCCAATGCGGTCGCCGTGCTTGACATCGCCAGCGCCACCTTCACCAGGGTGGCTCCGCTCGGCAAAAAGGATTTCAGCGCCCTCCGCGCCGATTTCAGCGATGCCGACGGCAT
Source organism: Prosthecobacter sp. (assembly GCA_019186985.1). GTDB lineage: Bacteria > Verrucomicrobiota > Verrucomicrobiia > Verrucomicrobiales > Verrucomicrobiaceae > Prosthecobacter. The sequence goes on from JABARQ010000030.1 coordinate 42,810, forward strand.
GAAAAACCCGCGCACCGGCCAGCCTGTGTTTGGCCTCTACATGCCGGACGCCATCGCTTCCTTCTCCTCCGGCGGTCAAACCTACTATGTGACAGCGAATGAGGGCGATGACCGCAACGACTTCATCGCTCCGAACGAGACCACCACTGTCAGCAATGCCGGTTACGATCTCGACAACACCGTCTTCCCGAATGAGGCCGATCTGAAGCTCAACGCCAACCTGGGCAAGCTCACCGTATCCAACCTGCCCGGCCTGCGTGGTGACACCGACAACGACGGCGACATCGACGAGATCCTCATGTATGGCGCTCGCAGCTTCTCGATCCTCGACTCGACCGGTGCCATCGTCTTCGACAGCGGCGACATGATCGAAGTGATCGTGGCCTCGCTGCACAACAGCAACTTCGACGACGGTCGCAGCGACAACAAAGGCCCGGAACCCGAAGGCGTGGCCGTGGCGACGCTCGGCGCCCGCACCTTCGCCTTCGTCGGCCTGGAGCGTTCGCACCTCACTCTCGTGTTTGATGTCACCAACCCTCTCGCGCCGGCCTATGTCACCTCGCTCGTCCGCAGCGGGGATCTCAATCCTGAGGGCATCGTGGTCGTGTCCGAAGCGGACAGCCCCAGCGGCCGACCGCTCGTGCTCGTGACGAACGAAAGCAGCAACACGCTCAGCATTTTCGAACTCACGCCGGCCGCCGCCTTCACCCTGCAGCTTCTGCATCTCGCGGACGCCGAGGCTGGTCTGCTGGCCTCACAGGCCGCGCCGAATCTCGCGGCTCTCGTGGATGCCTTTGACGGTGCTTATGCGAACACGCTGATCCTTGCCGGCGGTGACAACTACATTCCCGGACCCTTTGCCGCCGCTGGAACCGATGCGCTCGTGGCCGCCACGCACAACAAGGGCAACAATCCTTTTGCGGCGGACATTGAAATCCACAACCGCCTCGGCGTGGAGGCGTCCACCATCGGGAATCACGAGTTCGACTTTGGCACGAATGCCTTCTCGGATGCCATCGCGGACACGAACTTCCCGTATTTGAGTTCAAACCTCATCTTCTCCGGCGATCCCGGCATCTCCGCCCGCTATCAGGAAACGGTCGGTGTCGGCGGTCTCGAAGAGGCCAGCAGTGTGAAGAACAAGATCGTGCCGAGCTGCGTCGTCACGAAGGGCACGGAGAAAATCGGCCTCGTCGGCGTCACCACGCAAATCATCGAAGCCATCTCCTCCACCGGCGGTGTCGAGGTGAAGGGCTTTGTCGGTGATGGCAGCGAAATGGACAACATGGTGCTGCTTGCCAGCCAGGTGCAGCCCGTCATCAATGACCTCAAGAGCCAGGGCGTGAACAAGATCATCCTCATGGCCCACCTGCAGCAGATCGCCAATGAACTGATGCTCGCGCCGATGCTTGCGGATGTGGACATCATCCTCGCCGCAGGCTCCAACACACGCCTTGGCGATGCCGATGATGTCGCCGTGGCCTTCACCGGCCACGCGGCGAACTTCGCAGGCAACTATCCCATTTACACCGCCGGCGCCGATGGCAAGCCGACCGTCGTCGTGAACACGGACAACGAGTTCACCTACCTCGGTCGTCTGGTGGCTGACTTTGATGCCGATGGCGTTCTCATTGTGCCCAACCTGCTCGCGAATACCGCGGTGAACGGGGCCTACGCCGCCACCGCCGCGAACGTGGCTTCCGCCTGGGGCGTGTCCGAGGCGAACCTTGCCGCGACGGCCTTTGCCTCAGGAACCAAGGGTGCCCTGGTCAAACAGATCACCGATGCCGTGCAGGGTGTGATTGATACGAAGGACGGCGATGTCCGCGGCTACACCAATGTCTATCTCGAAGGTGAGCGAAGCTTTGTGCGCAATCAGGAAACCAATCTCGGAAACATCAGCGCCGACTCGATGGTCACTGTGGGCAAGGCGGCGCTCCCAGCCGCCACACATGTTGTCGCGCTGAAAAATGGTGGTGGTATCCGCGCCGCCATCGGGGCTGTCGAGGTCGCCACCGGCGCCAAACTGCCTCCTCTGGCCAATCCATCCGCTGGCAAGCCATCGGGTGCGGTGTCGCTGCTCGACATTGAAAACTCAATGCGCTTCAACAACGGCCTGATGCTCTGCGAGACCACGCCAGCGGGCCTGAAGGCCATCCTGGAGCATGGCGTGTCCCTTCTGGGCAACCAGGGGCGATTCCCGCAGATCGGCGGGATGAGCTTCAGTTTTGACGCATCCCTCCCGGCAGGTTCGAGGGTGCGCAGCGTGGCGCTGACGGACCTGGATGGAAATGTCACCGCTCACATTGTCGTCAATGGCAACGTGCTGGTTGATGCGCCTGCCAGCATCACGCTGGTGACACTGAACTTCCTGGCGAACAACGGGGACAGCTACCCCTTCAAGGCGAACGCTGGCAACTTCCGCTACCTGCTCAGCGGCGGCGGCCTTTCCGGCAGCACGGACGAGTCCTTGAACTTCACGGCTGCCGGAGTCGTTCCGGCAAACATCCTGGGCGAACAAGCTGCGCTTTCAAGCCATCTGCAGGCCCGTCATGCCACGCCTGCGTCTGCTTATGCCATGATGGACACTCCAGTGGCGCTGGATACGAGGATCCAGCAGATCGCGAGCCGTTCGGACACGGTTCTCTCCTATGGACCCATCTCACTGGCCTCCGCCGTCGTGACCCATGTCTCCGGCGCGCCTTCCGTGGAGGTGGTCATCAATCGCAGCGGCACTGCCGCCACGAGTGTCTCGATCAGCACCTCCGACGGCACGGCCTATGCGGTGCCGCCCTTTGCCGCCGCCCTTGCCGGTGTGGACTACACGGCGGTGAGCACGGTGGTGAGCTTTGCCGAGGGCGAACTCTCCCGGTCGGTCTCCATCCCCCTGCTGCCACGCCCTGCCTCCGCCCCCAACCGGCGTTTCTCCGTCAGCCTCACCAGCCCTGCCGACGGCTCCACGCTGGGCGCCATCACCTCCGCCGAGGTCCGCATCCTCGCCGCCGACACCCTCAAACCTTCGCTGGTTGTCTCCTCTCCCGCCGTCTCCGTGACCTCGTTGAGCGCTGTCTCGCCCTTCCAGGTGAAGGGCACCGCCGGGGATGCGCGCGGCATCGACCGTGTCGAGCTCGTGCTCAACGGCGGTGCCCCGGTCAACGCCGTGCTCGGCAGCGCGACGGCCCCCGCCTCCGTGCCCTGGTCCCTGGACATCGAGCCCCTGGCCGGTGCCAACACCCTGGCCGTCACCGCCTACGACCTGCGCGGCAACGCCTCGGCCACCGTCACGCGCAGCTTCACCTTCTCGCGCCGTTATGTGCTCAGCGTGAGCGGCAGCGCTCCCTCGGCCCTGGCCCTGGCCGGCGGCGTCACCCTGGCGGCCACGCCCACGACTGCGGCTTCCGCGCTGACGCCCTCGACGGCCGGCGCCAGCCCCAGGACCTCCGCGATCCTGCCGGGCACGGCGGTGAAGCTCACGGCGATGGCGAAGACAGGCTTTTGGTTCAGCCACTGGGCGGTGCAGCCCGCCGGTGCGGCCGCCCTGGGAGGCGTGCTGAGCTTCACCATGCCTGCGGAAGACGCGGCCGCCGAGGCGGTGTTCGTGGCGAACCCGCTGCTCGACGCCAGCGGCCGCAGCAACGTGTATTATGGACTGCTGAACCCGTTTGAAGGCGTGGCGACAGGCCATGGCAGCATCGGCTTCTTCACCGGCACGGTGACGCCGGCGACCGGCGGCTTCTCGGGCAAGGTCATGATCGGCGGGACGACGACCGCCGTCGCCGGGGCGTTCCAGGGGGATGGACGCTTTCTCTACACTGTTGGTTCGGCCAGGTCCTGGGAGGGGCCGCTGGCGGGCGGGCGGCGGCTGGAGCTGGTGCTGGAGGGCGCGGACATCCGGGTGAACCTGCGCAATGCCGGGGACGGTGCGAAGGAGGTCACGGGGCAGGCGCGGCGGGCGTTCTACGGCACGGGCAGGAGGCTGCCGGTGGAGCTTTTGAACCGGAAGGTGCCTGCGACGGCGGCGGCGGTGAACCGGGGGTTCCTGACGGTGGCGCTGCCGGCGAAGGCGCAGGTGCCTGCGAGGGACTTGAGCAGCTATCCGCAGGGCAGCGGCCTGGGCACGGTGAACTGGACGGACGCGGGTGCGGTGACCTTTGCCGGGACGCTGGCGGACGGCAGCACGTTCACGGGAAGCAGCGGCCTGGTGACGAGCGCGCAGTGGCCGTATTTTGCGATGCTGTCGACGCCGGGGGCTGCTGCGGCAGCGTTGAAGGGTGGCAGCCTCAGCGGCGAACTGGAGGCGGACGTGTCGCAGGCGGGCAGTGACGTGACGGGAAGCAGCCTGCTTTGGATACGTCCGGAGGTGGTGGAGCAGGCGGGGACGACGACGGCCGCGAAGGCGACGCAGCTATACACGGCGGGGTGGCCGGAGGGCATCCGGGTGGACGCGGTGGGAGCGTTTTATGATGAAGCCGTGGACGTGGCGACGGCGCTGGGCCTGGGTCCGGTGAATGCAGCCACGGGCAATGGTGAAATGATGTTCAAAGGCGGGAAGCTTGTGAACGAAGTGCTGGTCAGAGCGTTGAACATCACGGCGGGTGCGATGCCGGGGACGAGCGTGGTGACGAAGATCCCGGCGGCGAACAGCAGCTTCACGCTGGTGGTGAACCAGAAGCTGGGGACGTGGAGCGGGACGTTCACGCCGGACTGGAATCAGCCTGCGGCAGTCAGGCCGGCGATGAAGGGGGTGCTGCTGCAGAAGGGTGAGGGGCGCGGCGGCTACGGCTGGTTCATCAGCAACCGCAGCGCGGACCCGGACCCTGAGAGCGGTGAGGTGACGCTGGGTGCGCAGACGCCGTGAGGGTTTCTGCGTCGAGGCTGCCCTTCTAGGCCGAGGCAACGGAGGGCAGGGGAGCAATGATGTTCACGGGCCAGGGACGGAAGCGTTCGAAGATGCCGGGCCCGAGTTCGCGGGAGGTTTGATAGCCGCGGCGGAACATCTCCAGCTTGGCGTCGATGTTGTCGACATGATGCAGGACCAGGGCCTCGGGCGTCTTGGGCAGCACCGGTGAACCGAACTGATACTCGCCGTGATGGGAGGCGATGAGGTGCAGCAGGTGCAGGCGTGCCTGGTCGTTGGAGGGTTCCAGGGTGGCCCACTGCGCGGCCTCGGGGCGCTCCAGGAGCTCGCGCCAGAGCTTGTTCACGAGCTCAAGGCCGAGGGTGATGTGGCCGAGCATCTCACCATGAAGATGGAAGGGCATGGCGAAGCCCTGCTCCGGGTAGGAGTTCTCCCAGAGCTTGCCGCAGTCATGGAAAAGGACGCCGGCGATGAGCAGGTCGCGGTTGAGCTGCGGATAGGCTCCGGCGAGGGCGATGGCGCTGCGCATCATCTGGGCCACATGCTCGACAAGTCCGCCGCGGCGAGCGTGATGGTTTTCACGGGCGGCGGCGGTACGCCTGAAGCGTTCGCCGTGCCTTTCGAGGAAGAGGCTGCAGACGCCGCGCAGCCGGGGATCGTGCATGGCTGCGACATAGGACCCGATGTCCGCGTAGTCGGCTCGCTGACGGGCCTGCAGGTCGGGGTCGCCGCTGAGCAGCGCTGCCTTTTCCTCCTCGGCGAGGGGGCGCATGTGAGGATGACGGGGCTCGATGCCGTATTTGCCGGTGTCCATCCACTGGGCGGTGATCTCGATGAAGGTTCCCGGCTTGAGCGACCCGGCCTCCTGGAAGAGCGGGTTGCTGTCAAAGAGACGCCACAGGAGGGAGTCGCCGCCATCGACGAGCTTCACTTCATAAAAGGGGCTGCCTGAGGCGGTGGTCTTCTCCGTGCGGGCATCGACCTGGACATGGATGCGGTAGGGCTGGGGCACCTGGCCGGCGATCTGCCGGAGCTGCGTGAGGCTGATGAGATCGGGCAGTTCGCGGGAGTCGGATTCCATGGGCCGAGTCAAAACGAAGCACGCCCTGCGATGCAAGACGAACCTTGGCGGGTGTTTGGTCCAGTTTGGAAAATACGGGGCGGGATGGGATGACGGCACCCGCCCCCCTTGCCAGCGGCCGGGTTCTGGTTCACACATGGGTCTTCCGCCCGCCATGCCACCTCCGAAGAAAACCGCCGCCAGCAGCAGCCAGTTCCATGTCATCGTCGGCACGGACGAGGCGCGGGTGAAGGAGGTGGCGTTGAAGATGGTGCAGCGCCTGACGCCGGAGGGCGCGGGGGATTTTGGCAATGAGATCATCGAAGGCCAGGCGGACAATGCGGAGCATGCGGGCAGGATCTGCGCGGACACGGTGATGGCGCTGCAGACGCTGCCCTTTTTCGGGGGTGGCAAGGTGGTCTGGCTGAAGGGGGCGAGCTTCCTCGGCGACAGCGTGACCGGTCGTGCGCAGGCCTCGGTGGAGGGTTTTGAAAACATTCTCGACGTGCTGGAGTCCGGCCTGCCGCCTGACATCAAGTTTGTGCTGAGCGCGGGCAGCCTGGACAAGCGGAGGACCGCCTACAAGCGTCTCTCGAAGCTGGCGGCGATCGAGGTTTATGACAAGCCGGACACGAGCAGGGCGGGCTGGGAGGAGGCGGTGATCGCGCAGGCCTCGGTGAAGGCGCGTGAGCTGGGTCTGGCGTTTGAAAGCGGCGCGCTGGAACTGCTGGTGCAGATGGCCGGGGATGACACGCGTCAGCTGGAGAACGAGATGGAAAAGATCGACCTGTACCTGGGCGAGCGGCGCCGTTGCGGGCTGAACACGGTGCGGGGCATGGTTTCCCTGAGCCGTGCGGGGGTGATCTGGGAGATCGGCAATGCGATCGGCGCGCGCGACCTGAGGCGGGCGCTGGAGCTGCTGGGCGTGCTGATGTACCAGGGGCAGAACGCGATCGGCATCCTGCTGGGCGCGATCGTGCCGAAGGTGAGGAACCTGCTGGTCATCAAGGAGCTGACGTCGAGGAACAAGGTGAACACGATGAGCTACAACAGCTTCAGCTCCGGCCTGGACGGCCTGCCGCCGAGCGTGACGGCGCACCTGCCGCGCAAGAAGGACGGCACGGGCTTCAACGTCTATCCGCTGTTCCTTGCCGTGCCGGAGGCGCGGAAGTTCAGCCTGGAGGAGCTGCATGAGGGGCTGGCGGCCTGCCTGGACGCGAACCTGAAGCTGGTGACGACGCAGCTGGACGACAGGGTGGTGATGGAACGACTTTTGGTTGGGCTGCTGGCGCCGCGCGCGCGGCGCGCCTGAAAACGCATCCGGCAAGCATGAACAGCGAGATGACATCCCCGGTGCAGGTGCGGAGGGTGACGCTGCCCGGAGGCGTGGCGGAGGAAGGGGACGCCGTGGCGCGCGAGGAGCCGCTGGAGATCCGCGTGGAGGGGCGCAGCGTGGCCGTGGTGATGCGCACGCCGGGGCATGACGAGGAGCTGGCGGCGGGCTTCCTGGTGAGCGAGGGCGTGGTGAAGGCGGCGCGTGACATCCTGGAGGTCAGCCAGTGTCCGAGCACGGGCAACACGCACGGCAACATCGTGGACGTGCTGCTGGCGGGATCGGCCGTGGTGAACTGGGGAAGCCTCACGCGCCATGTCTTCAGCGCCTCAAGCTGCGGGCTGTGCGGCAAGACGAGCATCGAGAGCGTGTTCCAGCGCTTCGAGCCTGTCGTGGACAACGGCTTCCAGGTGTCGGCCGGGTTTTTAGCGGGGCTTCCGTCGCGGCTGCGGGAGGAGCAGGCGGCGTTTGCCCGGACGGGCGGCCTGCATGCCTGCGCGATCTTTGACGAGCATGGCGGGATGGTGGTGCTGCGGGAGGATGTGGGCAGGCACAACGCGCTCGACAAGGTGCTTGGCTGGGCGCTGCGGCAGGGACGGCTGCCGTTTGACCGGCATGTGCTGCTGCTGAGCGGCAGGGTGTCCTTTGAGATGATGCAGAAGGCGCTGGCCGCCGGGGTGCCTGTGGTGGCCGCCATTTCCGCGCCGACCAGCCTGGCGGTGGAGTTTGCCGAAGGCTGCGGCCAGACGCTGGTGGGCTTCCTGCGCGGGGGCACGATGAACGTCTACTGCCATCCGGGGAGGGTGACGGCCTGAAGCCTGCGGCTGTGAACGGCCGCAGTGGGTCACTCGGCCGCCGTGGATGGAGCCGGCTTTGCCGGGGGCGGGGTGCGGACGATGTTCATGCCGCCGTTCAGCTCGCCGCCGGGCTCGATGGAGACGGAACGCGCGGTGACATCGCCGTTCACGGATCCGCCGGAGCCGATGAGAAGGGGGCCGCTGCTGATGATGGTGCCGGTGACGCGCGCCTGGATGTCAACCTCCTCGGCACGGACCACGTTCAAGAAGGTCACGTCGGCGCCTTTTTCGATGATGAACCTGCGGCAGTGGATTTCGCCGATGATGCTGCCGGTGGCGCGGAAGATGGCGTCGCCGCTGGCGTGAACGTTGGCTTCAAAGAGGCCCTGGCAGCGCAGGTCGCGGCAGTGGATGACGTCGGTGGAGAGATGGCCGCGCTTGCGGATGAGCACGTCACCGCGGGTCTTGATGGACTGCGTGGAGTTCATGTTGATCTCCACGTCCTCCAGGGAGATGAGGGCGCCGCATTGCGGGCAGTTGGCGGAGCGCGAGGAGCGGCTGACCTTGAACTTGTGCCGGCATTCGAAGCAGTCGGCGTCCTTGAAGTAGGCGTTTCGGTAGATGCCCTGCTCCTTCATCTTTTGGAGCGTGCTCGCCGACATGGGCTCGGGAGACGGCGTGGGCGGCGGTGAATTGGACTGCGGCCTGCGTGTGGCCTGCTGGAAGCGGCGTGGCGGGATGGAGGGCGCCGGCGAGGGTTCTTCCTTTTCCGCTGGCGCGGGCTTCTCCGGCGGCTGCTCGGGCAGGGTGGCTGCCTCCACTTCCGTGTTCGGAGTTTCCTCAACGGTCACTGCTGCGGGCGCCACCTGCTGTTTGAGGAAGACGCCAAAGCCTCCTTCTTCAACTTCCTCCGCCGTGGCAGGCTTGGTGATGTCTTCCTCAACGGGGCCGGCCGGTGCCGGGACCTGGATGGGAGAGAGGGAAGAGGTGGAGGAGGCCTGTTTGACACCGGTTCCGTTGGTGACAGGGGCCGGTGGTGCGGCTTCCGTCTTGGGTGTCGGGGCGGGCGTGTTTTCCCAGAGGCTGTCGTCCCTCAGCCCACCTGAGCGGGTGGAAGTGGAGGCAGTGACCTTGCCTCGGTTCACGGACAGATGAACTCCACATTTTCTGCAAAAGGTAGAAACAACGAGGCGCGACTCGTATTGAGCCGCGCCACATGCAGGACATATCACCTCGATCTGGCCTTTGGGTGGCGAGGGGCGATCACTTTTCTTGCCGAAAAGTCCCCGGAGCACGAAGGTGATTGAGCGTTAGTTGTTGGTTTGAGGGCGGGCGATGGGGGCTGCGGCGGGCTTGGGGGCCTCGGGGGCCTTTTTGCCGACGGAGGACTGACCCATGAAGGTGGCGCCTTCTTCGATGGAGAGGGTGCCGGCGGCGATGTCACCGATCAGGATGGCGTTGCTTTTGAGTTCGCAGCGCTCCACGACGGTGATGTTGCCTTCGACCTTGCCGAAGATGACGACGGAGCGGGTTTTGATTTCGCCCTTGATGAGGGCGTTTTCACCGACGGTCAGGGCGCCGTCGGAATGCACTTCGCCCTCGATCTTGCCATCGACGATCAGGTCGTGGGAGAATTTGATCGAACCTTTGATTTCGACATCGTTGGCAAGGACGTTTTTGCTGGAAGACATAGAAGAATAGGAACTGGAGGGTGCGCGTTGAGGTTGGACGGCCTGGGCCGAGGAGGAGAGGATGGGGGCGCGTTCAACGGGCGCCGGGGCCGGGGCCTCGGGGCGGTTGTCTTTCGACCCTTCGTTGGGTTGTCCGATGATTTGCCTGAGCATGAGGCGGTATTATACGGGGGCTCGAACTTGAGTGTCAACGTCGCGCTGGCTTTTTTTGCTTTGATCGAAATTGAGTCCGGATTCGATGGGAAGGGCGTTCCTGTGCGGTTTCCCGCTACATTGAGCGTTAGAAAAATAAGTCGCAAAATCGTCACCCTCGGTGGTGTCAGCGTGTCTGGACCGCCGGGGTGGTGAGGTAGGGGGTCGGGTCGGTCAGGCCGGCATTGGCAAAGGATTCCCGCCGTTCGACGCAGGTGCCGCAGGTGCCGCAATGGACATCTCCGCCCTTGTAGCAGCTCCAGGTGTGAGAGAAGTCGACTCCGAGTTCCTGGCCCAGGCGGGCGATGCCGGTCTTGTCAGTGTCGATGAAGGGGCGGAGCAGCTCGATGGCGGCATAGGTGCCTGCGTGCATGGCTTCGGCCATGGCCTTCATGAAGGTTTCCCGGCAGTCGGGGTAGATGGCGTGGTCGCCGGCGTGAGCCGCGATGACGAGACCTTGGGCGTCACGGGATTCGGCGATGCCGCAGGCGATGGCGAGCATGATGCCGTTCCGGAAGGGGACGACGGTGCGCTTCATGTTTTCGTCGGCGTAGTGGCCGTCCGGCACCGCGCCCCCGCTTTGCAGGAGATCGGAGGTGAAGAGTTCGTTGACGAAGGGCAGGGCGACGATGTCGTGCCGCAGTCCGAGCTTGTGGCAATGCCAGGCCGCCTGTTCGAGTTCGCGGGTGTTGTGCTTGGAGCCGTAGTCGAAGCTGACGGCCCCGGTCACCTGATGTTCACGCATCGCCCAGTAAAGGGCGGTGGTGGAGTCCATGCCGCCGCTGAGGAGAACCAGGGTTTTCATGCGTCGTCAGGAGCTCAGGGCCGGGGCAGATTGGGCAGTTCGAGCCGTCCGTCGAAGTCCGGGAAGCGTGCCTCGCAGGTGAGCTGGATGCCGCCCCGGGGGGCGAACCTGCCGCGCACGACGGCCTGCCTTGGGGCGCAGGCTTTGACGAGGTCATCAAGGATGCGGTTGACGATGACCTCGTTGAAGGAGGCGTGGTTGCGGTAGCTGGCGAGGTAGAACTTGAGCGACTTGGTTTCGACGCAGAGCTGGTCGGGAATGTAATAGATCTCGATGTGGGCGGCATCGGGCTGGCCGGTGACGGGGCAGAGCGAGGAGAAGTCGGGCTGGCTGAGATGAATGGTGTAGTTTCGGCCTGGCGTGCGGTTGGGGAAGGTCTCCAGCTCGGCTTCATCAGGGGAGGCTGGCAGGCGGTGCTCGGAGCGGCCGAGCAGGGAAAGATTGGGGGCGGGGGATTCGGGCATGCGCGGGCATTATGCCTCTCGCTGCCGCTGCCGCAACCGCCGCTCCAGATGGGACGCTGAAGTCAGACTTCGGGCAGCTTCCATTCACCGCGCATGGGCCGGTGGCGCATGAGGTCGTTGGCGGCCTGGTCGGCGCCGAAGTTTTCCGCCGCCGGGTCCCAGGTGAGCTTGCGACGGCTTTTCAGGGCGATGGAGGCGAGCTGGCAGAGGGTGTCGCTGCGGACGGCGGTTTCGATGTCGCACACGGCCTTGGCGCTGCCGCGGATGGCGTCGAGGAAGTTGCGGGTGTGCTCCAGGCTTTCAGGAAGCTTGACCGGCATGGTGCCGGGCTTGTTCTGCGGGTCGCGCAGGATGGTGTCATCGCTGGCGGAGATCTTGCCGCGTATGACGTGCACCCAGCCGGATTCGCCGATGAAGCGTGCGCCGTGGCCGATTTCATCTCCCTGGCTGGCGAAGACGACGGGGGCGGCGCTGGCGTACTCGAAGCGCATTTTCCAGTTCAGGACGGCGTCGCAGCCGCCCCCGTTGGGATAGGTGCCGGCGCCTTCGACGCTGACCGGGCCGGTGGCGTCGGTGCCGTTGCCCCACTGGGCGATGTCGAGATGATGGATGCCCCAGCAGGAGATCATGCCGAGGGAGAAGAGGGTGATGTTCTCGTGGTTGTCGCGCTTGAGCTTGTCGGCGTGGAAGGGCGTCATCGGGGCGGGGCCGACCCAGCGGTCCCAGTCAACGTCGGACGGGACGGGCTGCTCAGGCCAGGCGGGCATGGTTTTGCCGCCGGGCACGCCGACCTGGATTTCGCGCAGCTTGCCAAGCCGGCCGTTGAGGGCGAGCTCGGCGGCCCAGCGGAACTTCATGTCGGAGCGCTGCTGGGTGCCAAACTGGAAGACGACGTTCTTTTTGCGCACGGCGGCACGGACGAGCTTGGATTCCTCCAGGGACATGCCCATGGGCTTCTCGTGATAGATGTGCCTGCCGTTGAGGACGGCGTCGGCGGCGGGGATGCTGTGCCAGTGCACGGGCAGGGCCATGAGGACGGCGTCGATGCCTGCGTCGCGGTTCAGCTCGCGGAAGTCGCGGTAGATCCTGACGTCGGCGCTGCCATAGGCGTCCTTGATGAGGCCCTGGGCGTTCTGGATGCGCTGCTGGCTGACATCACACAGGGCCGTGACGCGCACATCCTCGTGGCTGAGGAAGGCGCGCATGTCATGGGTGCCCTGGGCGCCGGCACCGATGACGCCGAGGCTGATCTTGTTGGACGGTGCGGTCTGGCTGCGCAGCAGGCGTGCCGGGACAAACAGGGGCGCGACGCCTGTGGCGAGGATGGTTTGAAGCGAGGAGCGGCGGTTCATGGGATGAAGGCGGGACGGATCAAGGGCTGCTGATCAGCATCTTGATGAAGCCGCGCTGAGCCACGTTGTTCGGAACGGCCAGCTTCACGGCTCCCCATTCGTAGCCGGAAGGCGCGGCTGGAAGGCCGGCAGGCGGTGCGAGAGGCACCTCCATCGGCGTGTCCCAGGAGCTGAAGTTCAGGCTGCCGAGCGGCGCGTAGATGATCTCCGGCGTCTGGTAGACGACACCGCTCAAGGTCCCGCCGGTCTTCCTGAGATAGGGAAGGATGAGTTCATGGCCGCCGGATCCGTCGCTGTTGAGCACGGGCTGGAAGCGCGGCTGCTGGTCCGCCTGGCCCGGATGCGTGCCGAAGGCATATTCCACATAATTGGTCAGGCCGTCTCCGTCGGAGTCATGGTCCGGCGTGTCGATGTCGCCGGTGAGCTGGGCTGCGCCCATGAAGGCGCGGTAGCCGGGAAGGTCACGCGCCTTGAGGAAACCCATGGAGGCCGCCGCCGTGCCGTCGGGCAGGACGCCCAGGTGATGGAAGGGCACGGTGCCGGATCCCAGCGAGTCCAGCAGGCTGCTCCACAGCAGCGGGCTGGGGCCGGTGAAGTCCATGAGGCCGATGGTCCAGGACTCGTTGGAAAGCTGCTGGCCGCCAAAGTGCCTGCTGCCGTCCAGGCGGCTGTCGACTCCCTTGTCGAGAAGGAGGGCGGGAATGTCCCCCAGCGGTCCCTGCCACCACTGGTCCCAGCGGGTCTGGTAGGACATCATGTAGTCCTCGACCTCGCCATCCGAGGCGACGCCGTCGGGGCCAAGGCCGGTGTCGGTGCTGAAGCGGAAGCGCAGAGGCACGGTTTTGTTGAAGCCGAGGCTGGGCTTGCTGACGACGGTCGTGAAGGTGAAGTCGAGCGTCTGGGCGCTGAAGCCGGCGGCGCTGGGCACCGACACGCTGGAGGCTTCACCCGAATCGCTGAAATCGCCGTCATTGTTCAGGTCGGCGAAGCCATAGAGGGTGGCGGCTTCCCCCGTTTCATTCTTCACCGCGATGCTGGTGCGGATCTGCAGCTCGAGATCAAAGGTCGTGGCGGTGAAGTTGGTCGCGCGTTGACGCAGGATCATGGAGTACATGAGCCTTTCGTCATCGCTGCCGCCTGTGTTGTCGCCGGTGGCGTCGGCACTGGGCTGGCCGTCCGTTTCGGCGTCGATGTGAACGCCTGTGGGATTGCTGTCATCGAACAGGACAAGGCCGGGACGGATGACGTGACGAGGGCCGTCATCCGCCAGCCGGGTGCGGTAGTCGCCCTGGCTGACGGTGCTCAGGTCGGAGGTGAGCACGGCCGGGGCAGTTCCTGGCACGGAGTCAGGCAGGTCACCGAAGTCAAACTGAGGGCTGGTCACCTCGATGAAAAAGTCCTCCACCTCACCATTGCCTGCGGGGCCGACGGCTCCAAGGGTGGTGTCGGTGGCCAGGCGCAGCCTCAGGGCCACGGGCTGGGTGGTGGTGGCCGTTGTCGGGACGTCCATCTTCAGGTCGACGAGGCCCACGCTGCCATCCGGCACCATGACAAAGCCGCCTTCGTCCGTGTCCAGGAAATCCCCGTCGGCATTCCAGTCGGCAAATCCATAAAGTTTGGCAGGCGTGCCGGTGGTGTTGCTGACCCGGACGGGGATCTTCACCTTCAGGCCTGCATGGGCGCGGATGGCGGATGCGATAATGCCGTCCTCGTCATCGGTGGCGTTGGAGTCGTCTCCGTTTGCAGGTGCGGAGGGCAGGCCGTCGGGCTCACCGTCCGGCGGGGTCGTGCCGAGGTAAAGCTGCTGGGTGATCACATGGCGGGCGCCATTGTCCGCACGGGTGGTCTTGTAGCCTGCGGGGAGGTCGCCGAAGTCGAGATCGGCAAAGTCGTAACTGGAAACGGTGAAGTTCAGGGTCAGGAGTTCGTCATGAACTTCGCCGTCACCGGCGGGGCCGTCCGGGCCGACCGTGGCGTCGGTGGTGATGCGGAAGCGCAGGGCGTAGGTGCGTGAGAAGGAAGTGGCCGGGGCGAAGCCGAAGACGCGGAAGCTGAAGCTCGGCGTCACCGCCGTGACGGAGCCGTCGCCGGGAACCAGGATGACGGCGGATTCTTCGCCGGGATCCGCAAAGTCGCCATCGCTGTTGGCGTCGATGAATCCGACGACGCGGGCGGTGGAGCCGGTGGTGTTTTCCACGGCAAGGCTGGTGAGCAGGCCCGCATCCAGGTAGGAATGCATGCCATCAGGCGTGAAGGTGACCGAGGTCAGGGCGCTGAGCAGGCCGAGTTCATCATCATCACCATCGGCGTCGTCGCCGCTGGCGGTGGAGTCTGGAAGGCCGTCGGTTTCCGCATCGACGGCGAGATCCCCGGTGCCCATGTCATTGGCAAAGGAGAGGCCTGTGCGCAGGACATGAGAAGGCCCGCCATCCGCTTCACGCGTCTTGTAATCCGGCGTCGTGCCGCTGCTGAAGCTGCCTGCCGCCGTGCCGGGATCCTTGTCCGGAAGGTCGCCGTAATCAAGCCAGGAGGTGCGCACATGGATGAAGTCATCCTCGACTTCGCCATCGGGGGCGATGCCGCCTGCGGCCAGTCCTGCGGCCGTGGACAGGCGCAGTCGTACGGCGACCGGGGAGGTGGTGCTGGCGGTGGCGGGAACGTTCCAGGCAAGGTTGAAGATCACGCCAGCGGAGCCGGTGGGCACGCCGACGCTGGAGGTCTCGTCGGTGTCCAGGAAGTCGCCGTCGGCATTCCAGTCGGCAAAGCCGTAGATCGTGGCCGGGCTGCCGGTGACGTTGTTCGCCCTGACAGGGAAGGTGACCGGTGAACCCGGCACCGCTTGGATAATGGAGGGACGAAGGGCGTTTTCATCGTCAGACGCGCTGGAATCATCCCCGTTGGCAGAGGGGGAAGGCAGGCCGTCGGCTTCACCATCAGGCGCTGATGTGCCGAGGAAGAGCTGCTGGTTGATGACATGCCTGGCGCCATTCATGGAGCGGGTGGTCTTGTAGCCGTCCGGCAGGTCACCAAAGTCGAGGTCGGCGTAATTGTAGGGAGGGAAGGAGAAGTTGAGGGTGACCAGTTCATCCTGCACCTCGCCGTTGCTGGCCGGTCCGTCGGAGCCGATGCCGGCATCGGTCGTCACCCGGAACCGCAGTGCGAAGGTGCGTGAAAAGCTCGTCGCCGGCGCAAAGCCGCCGATTCGGAAGGTGAAGGCTGGCGCCACGGCGGTGGTGGAGGCGCTGCTGGGCACGGTGATCACCGGCGCCTGTTCGCCAGGATCGGTGAAGTCACCGTCGGAGTTGGCGTCGATGAAACCGGACACGTAGGCGTCCGAGCCCGTGGTGTTCACGACGGGAAGGCTGGTCAGCAAGCCCACCTCGGCCTGGGAGGCCATGCCATCGGGCATGAGCGTGAGGGAGGTCAGGACGCTGAGCAGGCCCTCCTCGTCGTCTCCCGTGCTGGTGTCGTCTCCCGTGCCGGTGGCGTCCGGCTGGCCGTCCGCCTCGGCATCAAGGTCCACGGGCGCGCCTTCTCCGCCGAACAAAAGATTTGGAGTGACTCCATGGGACGGTCCGCCGTCGGCCAGGCGTGTGCGGTAGTCGGGCGGTGAGCCTGAGCCCAACGTGCCTGCGCTGCTGCCGGCGGCGCTGTCGGGCAGGTCGCCGTGGTCCTTGACGCTGCCCGACGTGCGGACGGAGATGAAGAAGTCCTCCACTTCACCGTCCGTGGCCAGGCCGGTTGGGCCGGCTGTGAGGTCGGTGGTCAGGCGCAGGCGCACGGCCACGGGTGCCGATGTGCTGGCGCTGGCCGGGACGTTCCAGGGCAGGCTGAAGAGGGCGTTGGCGGAGCCTGTGGGAACCAGGACGGCGGAGGTTTCATCGGCATCGGAGAAGTCACCGTCGGCATTCCAGTCGACAAAGCCGAAGATCTTCGCCGGGCTGCCGGTGACATTGGTCGCCCGGACCGGGAAGGCGATCGCCAGGCCTGGCACAGGCAGCAGCGAGGCGGCAGCAAGGGCGTTTTCATCGTCCGTGGCATCGGAATCATCGCCGTTTGCCAGGGCTGAAGGAAGTCCGTCGGCCTCGGCATCCCCCACCATGGCGCCCAGGTAAAGGGTCTGGCCCGCCACATGGCGGGCGCCGTTGTCGGAGTGTTTGGTGGCATAGGGGCCGGGCAGGTCGCCATAGTCCATCGCGGGCGTGGTGCCGGAATCGGGGCTGAAGTTCAGGGTGATGATCTCATCATGCACCTCGCCGTCCGTGGCCGGGCCTTCCGCTGAAAGGCTGGCATCCGTGCTGAGTCGCACGCGCACGGCCAGCTTCTTGGTGAAGGCGGCCGGGTTTCCGTAGCTGCCCCCCAGAACCACGGCTCCTGCGAATCGAACGCTGGTTTGCGATCCATCACCGACGACATCCTGGACGAAGCCGACGTTTGCCAGGTTGTCGTAACTGTCCGTGAAATCACCGTCCTCATCCCAGTCAACAAAGGCATGCACCTTGGCCGTCGTGCCGGTGGTGTTGGTCACGGGCATGGAAAAGTAGACCACCACATCGCGAACGGCGGTGCTGTCATAGACTCCGTAGTAGGAATCGAAGTCGGTGATGGTCAGTCCGATTTCGTCATCGTCGCCGAGGGTGTCGTCACCGTCGGCGTTGGCGGAGGGCTGGCCGTCATTTTCCGCATCCACATCGATGTCAGGACTGGCGGTGTCGTTGCGCAGGCTCAGTCCATCCTTGATGACATGGGAGGGGCCGTTGTCGGCGGCCAGCGTGCGGTAGTCGGGTGTGGCACCACCGCTGAAGCTGCCCGCCGTCGAGCCTGGGGCGCTGTCGGGCAGGTCACCAAAGTCCAGCCAGGCGTTTTTGACAACGATGAAGAAATCCTCGACTTCACCATCGGGGGCGCGACCTAGCGGACTCAGGGTGCCTGCTGTCGAGAGGCGCAGCCTGACGGCGACGGGGGCGGTCGTACTGGTGGTGGCGGGCACGTTCCAGGGCAGGCTGAAGACGACACCTGCAGAGCCGTTGGGAACGAGGGTGACGGCTGCTTCATCCGCATCGGCAAAGTCACCGTCGGCGTTCCAGTCGGCAAAGCCGAAGATCTTCGCCGGACTTCCGGTGGTGTTGGTGGCCTTGACCGGGAAGCTGACCGGCATGCCCGGCACGGCATGGAGGGTCATCGGGCGGATTCCGTTTTCATCATCCGAGGCGTCGGTGTCGTCGCCATTGGCCAGGGTGCTTGGCAGGCCGTCGGGTTCACCATCCGGAACTGCGGAGCCCAGGTAAAGCGCCTGGGTGACTTCGTGACGCGCGCCGTTCATGCTGCGGATCGTGGCATAAGGGGCCGGCAGGTCGCCGAAGTCGAGGTCGGCGGTGCTGTAGTTCGGCACCTGGAAATTGAAGGAGACCACGGCGTCCTGAACTTCACCGTCCGTCGCCGGTCCGTCGGGACCCAGGGCGGCATCGGTCGAAAACCGGTAACGCAGGGCAAAGGAGCGCGTGAAGCTCGTCGCCGGGGCAAAGCCGCCGATGCGCACGTTGAAAAGGACCGTGGCGGAGCCGGTGCCGGTGATGCCTGTCAGCGTGGCGGCCTGCTCGCCAGGGTCGTTGAAGTCGCCGTCGCTGTTGGCGTCGATAAATGAAAACAGGTTGGCACCCGTGCCTGTCGTGTTGGTGATGGGCAGCCCGGTGACGATCTGCAGTTCCAGTTCCGTGGCCATGCCGTCGGGAATCAGGGTCTGGCTGGGGACGGAGGCGGTCAGGCTGGTCTCGTCGTCGTTGCCGTCTATGTCATCGCCCATGCCGTTGACATCCGGACGTCCGTCGGCTTCGGCGTCGACGTCCGCGTCCGGGCTGCCGGAGGTGTTGGGGAGGAAAAGGCCGGGCTTCAGGCCGTGCGATGGACCGCCATCCGCCGCGCGAGTCTTGTAATCCGGAGGTGAGCCTGTGCCAAAGGCGCCTGCCGCCGTTCCTGGGACGCTGTCAGGCAGGTCGCCAAAGTCTGCAACAGAACCGACGGGATGCACGGTCAGGAAAAAGTCCTCCACCTCGCCGTTGTTGGCCGAGCCCGTGGGACCCAGCGTGGTGTCGGAGGAAAGCCTCAGGCGCAGCGCCACGGGTGCTGAAGTCGTGGCGGTCACGGGAACGGACCAGGGCATGACAAAGACGATGCCGGCCGAGCCCGTGGGCACGATGACGGTGGAGGTTTCCCCGGCGTCGGCAAAGTCACCATCCGCGTTCCAGTCGGCGAACCCGAAGATCCTGGCCGGTCCGCCGGTGCTGTTGGTGGCCTTGACCGGCAGGCCGAGCGACATGCCCGGCACCGGCAGGATGAATGCCGGCGTCACGCTGTCCTCATCATCGGGAGAGCCGGCCAGGTCATCCCCATCCGCCTGGGGGGTTGCCGCGCCGTCCGGCTCCGCATCCGGAGGCTGGCTGCCGAGGTAGAGCGCCTGGGTCACCCCATGGCGTGCGCCGTCGGAGCTGAGCTTGGTAGGATAGGGGGAGTCTGGCAGGTCGCCAAAGTCCAGGGTGTTTGCTGCAAGCGGGCAGGCCGCCATCAGCAGCCAGCATGAAAACAACGGGCGAAGTTTGTCGGATGACATGGCCTGAGGACGGGATTGCTTGAATCCCAACACACAAGCCCTGAGGACTCAAGCCATCTCTTGCGCTTTGTTGAACACTTTTGGCTAGGCCGGTCCGGTGCGCGGCGGGTGCTCAGGGCGCCTTCGGCTGGGGCACGAGGTGCTCGGCCTCCTTGGCGGCCTCCAGACGGCGGGCCTGGGTGGCGGCGGCGTTTTCCTGCTCGATCTCGCGGCACCAGCCCTTGATCTCAAGCTCGTTGAAGATCTTGCCGATCACGCGGCGCAGCAGCCCCTTGAGGCTGGGGAGCTCGATGTCCGCAAGCGAGCGGATGGCGGCCTCCTTGTAGCTCTCGAGCAGGACGCTGGCCTTTTCATAGGCGCCGGTCTGCTCCGCCCAGCCGCGGATGGTGGGCTTGTCGGGCAGGCTGGCGACGGGCTGGCCGTTCCAGAGGGCTTCCATGACCTCCTTGACCTCATCCTTGCCGCGTTCGCGAAGGAGGGCGAGGATGATGCTGGGGCGGATGCTGACCTGGTTGTCGGCGGCGGAGTCGTCGCCGAGATCGTCGAGGTCGTCGCGGATCTGGTAGGCGATGCCAAGGTTTTCGGAATAGGTGTGCAGGACGTCGGCGGTTTCATCGAGCTGGCCGGCGAGGGCGGAGCCGATCTTGAGGGCGACTTCAAAGGCGGGGGCGGTCTTGCTGCGGAAGATTTCGAGCACCTGGGTGCCGTTGAGGGAGACGGGGTTGTTGCTCCAGAGCAGCTCGGCACCCTGGCCGCGGCAGAGCTCGCGCTGGCCTTCGGCGGCCACTTTCAGGCAGGCGCTGCGCAGGTGGCCTGCGCACTTCATTTCGGCCAGCAGGCGGTAGCCTTCACCGATGAGGAGATCGCCGACGTTGAGGGCGACCCCGACGCCGTGCTCGGAATGCAGGGTGGGCTCGCCGTAGCGTTCGGCGTCGTTGTCCTCGATGTCATCATGGATGAGGGAGGCCTTGTGGAAGGCTTCGACGGAGATGGCGGCGAGCTTGAGGTCGTCGGAGATCGGGGCTTCGGGATCTTCGCGGAGGGCCTGATAGGCGGCGATGGTGAGGAAGGGGCGCCAGCGTTTGCCGGCGCGGGCCAGCCACTCGCGGGCGATTTCCTCGGTCTTGCAGGAGGGCTGGCCAAGCAGGGCGTCGAGGGCTTCGGGCGTGAACCAGGTCTTCACTTCATCGTGAAGGGCGTTGAGGTTCAGGCGGCGGGTCTTGTCATCGCTGGTGAGGTGGATGTAGTCCCAGACCCAGTCGACATCGACGGTGGTGTCGATGCAGTCGTCCTGAAGCAGGGGGACGGCGACAGCGGGGATGGCGGCGGCTTCGACGTAGGGGAAGGTGCGTTCGAGGACGGAGAGGCAGGAGATGCCGACGATGGCCTCGATCTTGCCCGTCTGGATGAGGGACATGACGATGGCGCTGCCTTCGGCGACGAGGACGGCGTAGCCGAGCTTTTCGGCCTCGTTCTGGAAGTCCTGGATGGAGCAGAGGCCGCACTGCTTGCAGAGCAGTCCGAATTCATCAAAGGGGGCGGGGCACTTGCTCTCGACGCGCAGGCACTTCGGCATCAGCAGCAGGCGCTTTTCAAAGGGCACGGTGGCGAGGGATTCGCGCCAGGTTTCATTCGCCAGCAGGACGCCTGTGTAGTCACGGTAGGCCTGTTCGATGCCGTAAAGGGCCATGATTTTGTCCGTGTGAACCTGGAGTTCGTCCAGGGGCACGGGAGGCACGAGGCGGTTTTGCTCCTGATAATCGCGTACGGATTTCAGCACATGATCACGGTCCTGCTTGGTCTGCGGGATGTTTTTTTTCGGCGGACGGACACGGCGGGTCAGGCCGGGAATGACCGGGGGCAGGGAGGCGGAACGGACGGCAACCGTGGACATGGGGGGATGGGATGTCGGGAAAGGAGGTCGGTGACCAGGGGATGGGGGAGGTGGGGACGGGAGAACGCCGGGGGGTGTAACCGTGACAGTGAAGCCTGGTCTTGCAAGGATTGCGCTCAGGTGCGTGGAAATTGCGCAGGCTGATTACGAGGCGCTGCGGGCCAGCTGGCGCGCTTTTTCCCGGACCGGGCGGAGTTTTTGCCAGACCCGCAGGCTCAGGAAGGCGTGCAGGACCGGCCAGAGAGTGGCAAACGACACCGCCTGGATGATGAACGAAGGACGGTCGCCAGCGGAGAGGCTGGGGGCAATGACGGTTGCCGCCGGGGGAAACACGGCCAGATACCAGGCGGGGCCGCCTGAGGCCTTGGCGACCATGATGCCGAGGCCGGAAAAGACGCCGGCGAAGAGGTAGAGCACGGCCAGTGCTCCCAGGAAAACGGGCAGCAGGTCCGTCGAATGACGTGTGGGCAGCACCTGGATGAGGAAGTTGATCATGCACACTGTGCTGAAACCGAGGAAGAGGTACGGCAGACTGTCAGTGCCAATGTCCAGGGCAAGGATCACGCCCAGGAAGAGGCTGCAGAGACAAGCGAGCCAGAATCCGGAGACCCAGCCGGGCGACAAGAACCAGGCGAGGACACGGCCCGTCGCGCCACGTCTGTAAAAGGCAGCGTAGGCGGAAGGCACGGTGTTGGACGACTCCGTGAGGGCGTCCAGGGTCATGAAGGCGAGGACGGGGGAGGCGGCGGTGAAGAACAGGGGATTGGACGTCGTCAGGTAGAGCAGGCCCAGGATCAGCAGGGTCAGCGCATGGACGCTGCGTTTCAGCCAGGCCAGGGGCTGTCCTGGCGGCGAGATGCGTGAGGCGGCGAGGCTTAGGAAGGCAAAGACGGCCCAGGCAGCCAGGCAGACCACGCCCAGGATGATCAGGACTTGGATGAGCGGTGTGCCAGAGGCTGAAAACATCGTGCCGCTCCTGCCGGTGGCCGTCATGACGAAGTAGGACAGCAGGCCGAAGCTGCCAAAAAAGAGGGGAACAAACAGGATGACCATGCGCAGCCAGGCCTGACGCAGGGTGGAAAGGGACAGTATGGCGGCGGTGATGACGCTGCCTGCCAGCCATTTTGCGGCAAGCATGAGAAGTTCGGGGGCGAGTTCAAGGCCGCCAAAAACGTAACGGGCGACAATGTAAGGCGCCAGGCTGAGGGTGATGAGCAGAGACTGCAGCACCACGCTGGCCCATTTTCCCAAGACGATGCGTCCCGGGGAGATGCGGGTGAGCATGAGCATGTCCAGGGTCCCATGCTTGATCTCCTCGGCGAGCGCATTGGACACGCGGAAGGGCAGGACGAGGCAGAGGACAAGCGTGGCAATGCCGTCATACAACCAGCGGGTGTCGTCCGCCGATCCATCGGCCACCGCCGTCATCAGGGTGACCAGGATGAGCAGCACATGCAGCAGCAGCAGGGTGCTGGAGAAGGCCCGGGTGCGCAGTCCCTGACGAAGCTCCTTGACGACCATCGGCGACAGCCGGTCGGGAAAGTCGGTGAGTGGACGAAGGGCCGTGGTCATGACAACGCCTACTTGCGACAGCCCGGTGCTTCCTGACAATGGCAAAGTCTGGAGGACATGAAAATGAATGCGGCGGCCTGTGGAGAAGGAGGGTTGACTGCGTGGGAAACTCCTTCTTATGCTCGCAACGATGAAGGACCCCGGCTTTCAGCCCGCAGATCCCAGGCCGATTGAAGCCCCCCGAGAACGCCGGGCGCGTCATTTTCCACGTTCAGGCCGGCTCCTTCTGGTCGCAGTGCTGCTTTTCGCCGCCTTCGCCGGATTTGCAGGTTTTGTCGCCGGCGTGGTGATGCTTGGCGTGACCCGGGAACGTGCCTGGGGATGGCCTGCCCTGGGCTGCCTGGGGGTCTTTGTCCTGGGGAGGGCGTTGGTTTTTGTGCTCGCTGATGCGCTGACCTGCCCGCTTTGCCACGGCACCGTCATGAAGGAGAGACGCTGTCGAAAGCATGATGACGCTTTCCGCCTATGGCCGCTGTCCTACCGGGCGTCCGCAGTGCTGAGCGTGCTTGGCCAGGGGATGTTCCGCTGCATGTACTGCGGCACTCTCTGGCGGCTGGGTGGAAAAAGACGCGAATGACTGCCGGGGTGTAAAGCTTTCGTGGACTTGCAGGCCCGGTGTTCGTATGATCCTTGGTCCCGCCCCCCTACGATGGATCTCCAGCAGTTTCTCTACCTAGCCGCCACGGTGGTGTTTGCGTTCGCCTGCCGGACCTTCACCAACCGCTATTTGAGGAAGCTGGGCTGGCTGGCGCTGCTGGCCGCCTCCTACATGCTGGGTTTTTTTCTCACCGGCAGCCATGCCGCCGGAGCCTGCGGCATCGCCCTCTGGTTCATGCTGCCCTGGGTGGAGATCGTGGGCCATGTGCGTCATCTGCGTTTTCCTTTGAAAAGCGAGGTGAAGGGCCGGTTCCCGCCGTCAGCGGACCTGTTTCCGGAATTGGATGACCTCACCCAGGAGATCGAGGCCCACGGCTTTGAGCGGGTGGAGGACACGGGCTGGAAATGGAGCGACACCGATCATTTCATGCGGCTGTTCTACCACCCTGGCCGCCACGCCCAGGCGATGATCGGGCTCGCCCAGCAGGACGGCTTTTCCTTTTCCTACGTCAGCGTGACGTCACGGACCAAGAGCGGCCTGGCCTTTACGACGACCAACTACCCCTTTCCTCCCACCATGAAGGTTCCGCCAAGGCAGAGGCTGAACCGCTTCGTGCATGCGGTTTCCATGGAGGACCTGCTGGCCTCCCACGGGCAGTTTCTCGACAGCCAGGGGCTGTCGGATGAAGATTTTGCCGTGGTCGACATCGAGCAGCTGCCAGGCTACATTGAGCGCGACATGTCCGCGCAGATTGACCACAACATCACGGTGGGGGTCATCGAACTGGTGGAGGAAGGTCAGTTCCGCTACTCCTGGAGGGGATGTTTTTACCTGTGGTTCCAGATGGTGAAGGACATGGTCGTCATCTGACAGGCTGCCTGCATCAGGTCCGTCAAACCCTGGCTGATTTGGCTTTTGCAGGAGCCCGAAGCGGCCAGCGCCAGCCAAGTTAAGGCCATACTGCGTATTTACATGGCCGTCGTATGCCCAAGATGAGTTCACCAGGAGGGAATGGGCGCCATTTTGGCAAGATGAATTGTGAACAACTCAATAATTTTCAGAAAAGAAGCTTGGCATTGACCTATCTGATGCTTTATTTTACGGATACGGTGGAAGGTCTCCCGGACCAACCTCCATCCACATCAACAAACTAAATCGACCAACCTACCAACCATGAAAAGTATGACCTCCGTCATCACGAAGTCGGCTCTCGTCCTTGCTGCTTGCGCCAGCATGAACGCGTTCGCCGGCACCTCGAGCGGCAAGGCTCCGGCTCCCGCCCCGGAACCTGAGTCTGGCGCTCTCTTCGACACCCTCGGTGCCACTCTCGAAGTGGGCTATGACACCCGCTACTACTGGCGTGGTCTGTACCGTGCGGACAACACTGTCTGGGCGGGCCTGAGCCTGAGCGTTCCCCTTACTGAGCAGCTTTCCCTTGGCTTCGGTGCCGTTTACACCGACTCCGTGGACGGCAGCCAGATCGGCTCCCAGAGCTTCGACTACTCCGAACTGGATCTGAGCACCGGCCTCACCTACGACGCTGGCTTTGCCAAGATCGGTCTGGTGTACAACCGCTACACCTACTTTGACACCTTCACCGGTCTCTCCGACGGCGTCAGCCGCCTGGAAGGCACTGAAGGCGGCATCACGGGTGCCAATGAAGTCGGTCTGACCCTCGCCACCTCCGTGGGTCCGGTCAACTTCACCGCTGGCTACTGGTACAACTTCACCATCGGCGGCTCCTACGCCCAGGTTGGTGCTGAACTGCCTATCGAAATCACCTCCTGGCTCAGCATCGTTCCTGCGGTGCAGCTCGGCTACGGTTTCGACTACTTCACCGCTCCTCAGCTCGGCGCTGCTTCCAGTGGTCTGACCCATGTCATTCCTTCGATCTCCGCTCCGATCAAGCTGACGAAGACCGCCACGCTGACCCCCTACATCGCCTACAACATCTCCCTCGACAGCCGTCACAACACCTTTGGCGCCGCCACTGGCATCCCTGTGAACGGAAACGCCCAGGACAACGAGATCTTCGGCGGCGTGAAGCTGAGCGTGAACTTCTAATTCAGCACAGCTGATCCAGTCGATCTTCGACATTCCGCACCCGGCCGGGTTTCCTGGCCGGGTGTTTTGTTTTGTCACGTCTCCATGACCTGCCTGAAAGGCAGCCAGCAGCATCTGCCCTGACATAAAGGTCAGGAGCAGGGGCAGGATCTGCAAGGAGGCTTTCATGAAGACAGGAACCAGCAGTTGGAAAGCAGCTAGCGTGCCAACTTTTTTGGGTCAAAAATGAATTCCATAAGCCAGGGCTGTGTGGTCATGGCCTTGACCTGCTGCAGGACTTCTCCGCTCTTCTGAGGAGGCTCCGCATTCACGGCATCACGTCATGCCAGCGGAGATGGATTCGGTGAGTCATCCAGGGCTGGTTTCGAACAGCGCCCTTCACCTGGGGCGGAAACCATTTCTGACATGGCCTCACAGGGGGTTGTCGCCGCACCTCTGGCAGTCCTTGGAAGAAGGCATGCGATCAACCGGCCGCCAACTTGGCACGGTCCCTGCTTTACATTGTTTGCGGCTTCGCCTTCTCCCGGACAGGTGACGTCGCAGAAAACAACAAACTAAATCGACCAACAATACACATGAAAAGCATGACCTCCGTCATCACGAAGTCGGCTCTCGTTCTTGCGGCTTGCGCCAGCATGAACGCGTTCGCCGGCACCTCGAGCGGCAAGGCTCCGGCTCCCGCCCCGGAACCTGAGTCTGGCGCTCTCTTCGACACCCTCGGTGCCACTCTCGAAGTGGGCTACGACACCCGTTACTACTTCCGTGGTCTCTGGTTCGCAGACAACACCACCTGGGCCGGCCTGAACCTGAGCGTTCCCCTCACGGAGCAGCTCTCCCTCGGCCTTGGCGCGCTCTACACCTCCACCGTTGACACCCCCACGGCTGACAACGATTCCCTGGAGTATTCCGAGCTCGACCTCGCCGCCTCCCTGACCTATGACGCCGGCTTCGCCAAGTTCGGCCTCGTCTACACCCGCTATTACTTCTTCGACAGCTTCTCCGGCTCGGTCGATGGTGAAGCGGTGAGCAATGGTGAACTCGGTGTGCGTGGCGTCAACGAAGTCGGCCTTACCGTGGCCTCCACCGTTGGCCCCGTGAACCTCTATGGCGGTTTCTACTACGACTTCACCATCGGTGCATCCTATGCTGAAGTCGGCGCTGACCTGCCGATCGAAGTCACCTCCTGGCTGAGCATCGTGCCCGCTGTCAAGCTGGGCTACGGCTTCTCCAACTACTACACCATCCCTGGCACCCACCAGAGCGGCCTGACCCACGTCATCCCCACGATCTCCGCCCCGATCAAGCTGACGAAGACGGCCACCCTGACGCCTTACATCGCCTACAACATCTCGCTCACCACCCGCCATCCTAACAACACCCAGGACAGCGAAATCTTCGGTGGCGTGAAGCTTGGCGTGACCTTCTAATTTGTCGGGATCACCCTCTGATCCCTTCTTCAGCTCCCGGCCGGCAACCCCGGTCGGGAGCTTTTTTATTTTCTCGCTTAACGATTCGTGGCTTCTATCGTTTCGGCTTCCCTTACGATCCGTTCTCCCCATGTCGCAGCCTCTCAACTGGAACTCCTCATCCCTCACCCACGGCTGGCAGCGTGGCGTCAAAGCCTTCTATTGGGGGCTCGGCTTCACAGAGGCGGACTTTGACAAGCCTCAGATCGGCATTGCCACGCCGCTTCTGGATGGAAACCTCTGCAACCTGCGCGCACATGAACTGGCCAAGGCGATCGAGAAAAGCTGCGGCGAATCCGGCCTGATCGCCTTCCCCTTCGGCGTCAGCCCGGTGAGTGACAACATCACCCAGGGCCATGAGGGCGGGGCCTCCTCCCTGGTCTCCCGCAACCTCATGGCCAATGGTGCCGAGATGGTCTGCAGCGCGCATCGCTACGATGGCATGATCGGCCTGCATCATTGCGACAAGAACGGCCCTGCGTTTGCCATGGCCCTGGCGCGCATGAACTGCCCGGGGCTGATCGTCAACGGCGGCAGCATCCTGCCGGGTTGTCACCAGGGCAGGCCGCTGACCATCCTCGACGCCTATGATTCGCAGGCCCAGGCCAACAGCGGCAAGATCACGGTTGAGGAGTCCGAGACGGTCATCCGCCACGCCTGCCCGGGGGCCGGCGGCTGCGGCATCGCGGCCTCCTTCAACACCTGGGGTGTCGCCCTGGAAGCCATGGGCCTGAGCCTGCCGGACACCTCCAGCATTCCGGCGGTGGATGCGGGCAAGCTGACGGACTGCCAGCGCGTCGGGGCGGCGATGAGGCGGCTGCTGGAGCTGAACCTGCGTCCGCGCGACATCCTGACCCAGAAGGCGTTGACGAACGCCATGGCGGCGATTGCGGCGATCGGCGGCTCCACCAACGGTGTCCTGCACATCCTCGCCCTCGCCCATGAGGCCGGGGTGGATTTCACCCTGAAGGACGTTCAGGCGATCTGCCGGCGCACGCCGGTTTACTGCAACTTTGCTCCCCGTGGCAAGGGAACCATGGCGGATCTTCACCGCATCGGCGGAACGGCGATGCTGATGAGGCATCTGCTCAAGGCCGGTGTGCTGGACGGCTCCTGCATGACGGTCACGGGACAGACGCTGGCGGAAAACGTGGCGCACTGTCCGGATGTCCCCCTGGACCAGGATCTCGTGGCGCCGCTGGGGCAGCCCTTCAAGGCCTACGCCGATTTGCAGATCTGCTTCGGCAACCTGGCGCCGCATGGCATGGTGTTTAAAGTGTCGTCGCGGGCGGATCCGAAGTTCAAGGGACGCGCCCTTTGCTTCACGAGCGTCAAGGATGTCTCCGATGCGGCGGCTGCGGGACGCATCCAGCCCGGTCATGTGGTGGTGCTGCGCGGCGTGGGGCCGGTGGCGGCCGGCATGCCGGAACTGCTGGTGGCCAGCGCGGCCCTGGCGGTGCCGGAGCTGGATGGCAGGGTGGCGTTTCTGTCGGATGGCCGCGTCTCCGGCGTCTCCCATGGGGTCATGGGCATCCACGCCTCGCCCGAGGCGGCGGTGGGCGGACCGATCGCCGCCGTGCAGGATGGCGACGAGATCGAGTTCGACCTGTCGGCCGGAACGATCCAGGTGCATGCCGATCTTGAGGCACGTCAGGTGGAATGGCCGAAGCCTTCGTATCAGCGGGGTTATCTGGCGGATTTTGCGGCCACGGCGCGTCAGGCGCATGACGGCTGCGTGTCGGCCTGGGTGCTGGACCATTGAAGCATCTTGGAATGTTGGAGCCTGTTCCAGAGTCCGAAGCGGACATCGGCGCCTACCCGCGTGAAGTCGTGGAGCAGGTGTGGCAGCTTGCGCAGGCGGTGCCCGGGAACGATCCGGCGGTGTGGCGCAAGGATGAGTTCGGCGCCTGGCTGCACCGTCAGGAATACCGCAACCGGCACAGCGAGTTCGGCTGGGAGATTGCCGACGGCGGCTACCGGATGCGCAGGCTGGGCATGGCGTCGCTGCGGCCGATGCAGTGGCAGAATCATGTGGATTTCCTGGTCGCCGTGCGCAATCAGGCCGTCGTGACCGCCGACGGGCTGCGCAATGCCCGGCGGCTGATCTGATTCATGACCTGGCTGGAGATCCTGAGCTTGAGCGGCGCCGGTTGTGCGGCCGGGGTGGTCAACGCCGTCGCCGGTGGAGGCACTCTCCTGACGTTTCCGGTGCTGCTGATGCTGGGAACGCCGCCGGTGCTGGCGAATGCGACGAGCACGGTGGGCCTGGTGGTCGGCACGGCGGGCAGCATCGTCAGCTTCCGCAGGCATTTAAAGGCGGTTCAAAGGCAGATCTGGCGCTTTGTTCCCGTTTGTCTGGCGGGGGCAGCCATGGGGAGCTGGCTTTTGACAAAGACCAACGACGATCAGTTCTCGAAGCTGGTGCCCTTCCTGGTGCTGTTCGCCACCCTGCTGTTCTTTGCCCAGGGCTTCATGAAGCGTTCCGGGCAGAGGCCGGGCCCCGCCTGGTTTCCGCTGCTGCTGCAGCTGCCCGTGGCGGTTTATGGGGCCTTTTTCGGAGCGGGCATCGGCATCCTGATGCTGGCCTCGTTCGGGTTCATGGGCATGACGCACATCCATGAGATGAACGCGCTCAAGAACCTGCTTGGCTCCCTGATCAACGTGGTGGCCGCCGTCTGGTTCATCGCGGCGGGCTTGGTGGACTGGACTCAGGCGGTCGTGCTGATGGCGGGCGCGCTCATCGGATACTTCCTCGGGGCGCATTATTCGCAGCGCATCGAGCCACGGCGCGTGCGCCATCTGATCACCCTCACCGGCCTGCTGATCTCCGCCGTCATGTTCTGGCGCCAGTTTGGCTGATGGGGGGCGAACCAGAGCCCGTGGATGCACCGGGTGGCGGGGAAGAAAGCGCTGGCGAAGGTTTCCGAAGCACTGAGGATGTTTCTGAAGGAAGCGGAGGCTCAACCCACTTGAAGGCACGGAGCCACTGTCAAGCTGCTGCACACTGACCCTGTTGTTCCAAGGAGTTTTGGTGCAATTCCCACACAATCGTTGACGCCAAGCTTTAACCGCGATTTGTACCCTCATGCTGACTGCCACTGAAACAAAACTCACCAAAAAGCGGGCCAGCCTTTCCGACTCTAACAAAGTCACTGTTGAGGATCGGCCTGCTCATGACTGGTATCGTTTTGTCCTGTCGTTCCCCCCACACTTGGTGAGAGAGTATCTGGGGCGCTTTAAAGTGTTCGCTGACTCCATGGTTCTCGACCCGTTTTGTGGCACGGGAACGACTGTGGTGGAGTGCAAAAAGCAGGGTGTCGCCAGTATCGGCGTTGAGGCACACCCTCTGTCACATTTTGCGGGCACGGTGAAGACGAATTGGTCTGTCTCGGCGGGCAAGTTGCGCAAGGCTGCCCGAGCCATTGCTGATAAGACCATGCTGTCATTGGAGAGCGAAGGGATTATTGATGAGCCTCAAAGCTGGATGTTCTGTGAAGCTCCTCCGCCAGGTGCTTTGCGTTCTCTGCCCGAGGAATCCCTGAAGCTGATATTGGCGAACTCAATCAGCCCTCTCCCGCTTCATAAGACCCTGGTGCTTCTTGAGGCCATCGAGCGTCACGCGACTCCGGGAACGCTTGCGCCGATGCGGCTTGCGCTGGCCAGAGCGCTGGTCACCACCATCAGCAACCTCCATTTCGGCCCTGAAGTCGGTGTCACCACACCTAAAGAAGATGCACCAGTTGTATCCTCATGGCTGCGTTGTGTTGAATCCATGGCGGATGACCTTGAGCTGCTTCACCCACTGGAGGGAACACCCTGCATAATTCACCATGGAGATGCGCGTTCACTTTCCAGAATCTTGAAGCCCGGCAGCATTGATGCAGTGATTACTTCTCCACCTTACCCGAACGAGAAGGACTACACCCGCACGACTCGTTTGGAATCTGTGATGCTCGGCTTCATCCGCACCAAGCAGGAGCTGCAGGACTTGAAGCGCGGCAAGCTGCTCCGTTCCAACACTCGAAATGTCTACAAGGGCGATGCCGACGATCTGATGGCATCTGGCAATCCTGAGGTTCAAAGATTGATGCGCGCCATTGAAGAGCGCCGTATCGAACTGGGAAAAACCAGCGGCTTTGAGCGTCTCTATGCCAGAGTCACGGGCCTCTATTTTGGAGGCATGGCAAGACATTTCGCTGATTTGCGTCCATGCCTTCGACCGGGAGCCAGACTTGCTTATGTCGTCGGAGACCAAGCTTCTTTCCTTCGCGTCATGATCCGCACCGGCCAGATCCTTGGGCAGCTCGCAGAGGAGCTGGGCTACGAAGTCGAGTCCATAGACCTCTTCCGCACCCGGCTTGCCACAGCCACACGCGAACAATTGCGTGAAGAAGTGCTCGTGCTCCGCTGGCCAGGCTAGGACCACCCCTTTATGAAGACAAACCGCTACTCCCAGATCATTGAGAGGATATTCTTCACTCATTACAGCCGAGGGGCGCGCAGCCTGTCCTTCGCCCGCGAAGAAATCGAGCAAGTGGCCGCAGAGCTCGGCGTCAAGCTGCCGAAAAACATAGGTGACGTGATCTACAGCTTTCGTTTTCGGGAAGAGCTTCCTGAATCCATCCGGGCAACTGCGCCGGAAGGCTTGGCGTGGGTCATCAAGCTGGGCGGCAAAGCTCGGTATAAGTTTGTCGCCGAGTTGCCATGGGTCATTCAGCCCAACCTTGGCTTGATCCGCGTGAAGATCCCAGACTCGACACCTGGCATCATTTCCAAATATGCCTTGAACGATGAGCAGGCGTTGCTCGCCCTGGTTCGCTACAACCGTTTGATCGACATCTTCGCCGGAGTGGCTTCCTACTCCTTGCAGAACCATCTCAGAACTACGGTTGAGGGCATTGGTCAGGTTGAGGTGGATGAACTGTACGTCGGGCTTGATCGCAGGGGAGCCCATTACGTTTTTCCAATCCAGGCCAAGGGTGGACGTGACCGCATGAACCTCGTGCAGATCGAGCAAGACATGGCTCTTTGTGCGGAGAAATTTCCCAGACTTATATGTCGCCCGATTGGCGCCCAGTTTTTGTCGGATGGCGGCATTGCAATCCTTGAGTTTGCCCAGACCGAGGTTGGCATCCGTCTCGTGGGTGAGCGTCATTACCATCTAGTTCCCAAAGGCTCGCTCACCGCAGAAGACATCGAAAGCTATCGATCAATCAAGGAAGCTGACTGATGATGAAGCTGGTGCCTGACATGAATCCAATTTACCCGGAGGTCAGGCATCATGGAGCACAGAAAATAAAGGGTTCCAACGTGCTCCCCTGGGAAGAATTATTGAGTTTGGCATGGTGGCTGTGCCATGAGAAAATCGTTCAATATGCCACAGCATGCCGTCACCGATGCTGACATCTTCATCGGCTACCACAAAAATAAAGCGTTTAGCGCTAGATTGATGGTCTCGGTAGAAAACGGGGTCAGTGTGCAACTGCTTGACAAATGTGTTCCACTCGCAGAAAACGGCGCATGGCACGCAGCTTCGTATTTGCTCAGTTGAAACCATTTTAGCTGAGGGTGAAGTGCCTAACGATGGATGGCATAAGCGAGAACCTTGAAGGCTGTTTCGTTGGTCATGGTGATGTTGGTGCGGCTGGCAAGCGTGCTGCCCAT
>JABARQ010000046.1 GCA_019186985.1 Prosthecobacter sp.
ACAGCCACAGCCACAGCCACAGCCAGGATCAGACGCCACCAAAGAGCCGAAAGATTACAAGAGTGAGGAATCTAGCCATCCCTGCGGGAACGACAAGCCAGGCGGGCCCTCGCAGCCTCCAGAACCTCCTGATGCAAATCTATGTAATTACTTTTCATCGTATTCAGGCAATGCGCATCGGGCAGTCGTTGATCTCAAGGTTTTTGGTTCCGTGGGGGATCTTCCGCTCCAGTTTGTCCGGTACAGCAACACACGGCGGGTGTCACAAAACTCGCTTGGCGGTCCGTTTGGCCGTGAAAGCGTCTGGACTCACAATTATCAGTGGCTCATGCGTGATGCGGGCACTGTGGTGAACCCATGGTCGCCCCTCGACGAGGAGACCAGGCATTTCCCGGTGATTCGCATCACCTTCCCTGACGGAAGCGATTATGATTTTGTCAGTACGCTCAGCGTTGAGGATGAGGAGCAGATCGGAATGGGTGAAGTCCCCTACATGCAGCGAAACTGGGTTTCCGTTCAGGCAGCGACTTCAGTGCTTACCCAGGAGGAAAACGATTTTACGCTTCAGCTGCAGGACGGAACCCTCTGTCAGTTCACGGATGTAAACCAAACATGGTCGTTCTCCGATAACGATGCCCAGGGCGGCTCCGTCGGACAGGTCCAGGAACTCTGGAAAAGCAGGGGCGCCTCCTATTATCTGACGGCCATCGTTGATGCCAGTGGCAACGAATATGCCATGGAATATCAGTCCATGGGGGGAGGGAGCCTGCTGAAGAAGGTGACGGACCCATCCGGGCGCTATCTGGAGTTTACCTACTCCATGCCGCCGGCAGAACGGGGCCGATTTTCGAAAACCTATGCCCAGGTCAGACGCAACCAGGGTTCAACCGGTGAATGGCAGGAAATAGTGGTGAACTCCCACATGGCCAGGTATTTGATGATGATTGTGAGAAATCCGGTGGCCGGCCTGCCAGCCCTGAGAGTTTCCGAGCTGGAGTTTTATGATTTGAACAACCAGCTGATTACAGGCACGCCGTTTGGGGCGAATCAGGCTGGGGGGCCTGGGAATGCTTTTGATGGCAACACAGCGACCTTTTACCAGCACGAATCCCCGACCAGCGGCTATGTCGGCATTGACTGTGGTTCACCAAAGAGGGTCAGCCGCATCCGCTATTTCGTGACCGGCGACACGGGTGTTTCGACTGAGTTTGAGCTGGTTGGAATGAACCAGGGCTTCACATCCAACCATGTCATCACCCAGGTCAGCGCAGGCGACGGCCGCAGCGTCAGCTACGCCTACACAACCGTCACGGACCCCACCGGATGGTTCAACTGGGACGTGCTGAGCACCGTGAGCTATCAGGATGGGGCCGTCGCGGCCTATGAGCACCAGCAGGTTGAGCCCTTCGGTCGTCCGCTGATGAAGCACTGCGTGGACCCACGGCTGGAGGGCAACGGCACCAGCATCGAATACACCTTTGATGAAAACGGGCCCGTTGGATTCCTCAGCAGTGAGAAAAGCGGTGTCACCGGCGAGCTGATCGCCAGCACCGGCAGTGAAGGGCCGCATCTCACAAAGGCTGTCTATCCTAGCGGAAGAATCGTGTCCTATGCCTATGCGCCCGGCTCGGGCCGCCTGACTTCGATGACCAACGGGCTTGGCGGTGTGACCGCATTCACCTACGATGCCAGCGGCTTCAGGAACTCCATCACAGATCCGCTGGGACGGGTCACGTCCATCACAAACAATGCGCAAGGCCTGCCCTTGCTCACCACGCTCCCCGACGGCACCCAGGAGGTGCGCACCTACGACGGACGCAACCGGCTGATGAGCGTCAGCCTCCAGGGAGCCGGCCTTGTCACCCGCACCACATCCTACGCCCGCGATTCCCTGGGCCGTGTGACACAGATCACCCATCCCGATGGCACGATGGAGAGCTGGACCTACAACAGTTACGGCCAGCCGGTCACACACACGCAGCGCAACGGCCAGACGGAAAGCTTCAGCTATGATATCTCTGGCAGGCTGCTTGCCAGGACAGACGCCGTCGGCTCAGTGACCTCCTATGCCTGCAACACCCTCGATCAGGTTGAAACCATCACCGATCCTCTCGGCCGCGTTCAGGGCTTTCTCTACAATGACCGAGGCCAGGTCACCAGGCACACCTTTGCCGACGGCACCTTTGTGGAATACGATTATGACGACTTTGGCAACCTGATCACGCAGGTCAACGAACTGGGGCACTTCTGGTCCACCACCCATGATGAGTTCCGCAATCCGCTGACCAAGACGGACCCGCTGGGACGCATCACCACTTTCAGCTATGGCGAAAACTCCCCCAGCGCCTGTGGGGCCTGCCGAAGCTCGGGCAAGCCCTCGGCCGTCACCAGCCCGGGCGGCCGCGTGATCCGCTACACCTACGACCTCGAGTGGCGGCTCACCAGCGAGACAGACGCCTTCGGCACGGCTCATGCCGCCACCACCAACTACGCTTATGATGCCGCGGGCAACCGCACCCAGGTCACCGATCCAGGCGGCTCCACGACCACTCATGTCCATGATGTCATGGACCGCGTGGTCAGCACCACGGATCCTTTGGGACGCACCAGCAGCCGGTCTTATGACCGTGCGGGCAATGTCATCTCAGAAACACGGCCCGACAACGGCGTCACCGGGCACACCTATGACCAGATGAACCGCCGCCTGAGCACGGAGGATGCCAAGCATCAGGTGACCCAGTTCGCCTACGACGCCTCAGGAAACCTCCTCACCCTCACCGATGCTCGCGGCAAGGCTTATGGCTGGCTTTACAATGCAGTGAACCAGCCCGTTCAAAAAAACTATCCGGATGGCAGCCACGAGCAGTGGACCTATGACGCCGCCGGCCAGCGTGTCACCGCCCGCAGCCGCAACGGAGCCGTCGCCACCTCCACGTTTGACCTGCGCGGCAGGGAGACGGCGGTGGACTGGAGTGACAGCACGCCGGACATCACCCGAACCTACGATCTCGCCGGGCACCTGCTCACCTCCGGCAACGGCCTCAGCTCCAGCAGCTACAGTTATGACAGCGCCGGGCAGCAGCTCACGGAGACGCAGCACCTGCATGGCATCGCCCCGTCATTGCCAGCCTACACGGTCAGCTACACCTGGGATGCCGATGGCCGGAACGCCACCGTCACCTATCCCGGTGGCACCGTTGTCAGCCGCACCTACACTCCACGAGGGCAGGTGGAAACCGTCAGTGAAGGGGCTCCGCCGCCACTCGTCACCTACGCCTACAATGTCTCCGGCACCCGGGCCTGGAAGGCGCTGGAAAACGGCATCATCACCAGTTATCAATACGACGTCTCCCATCAGCTGACCAACCTCAACCACAGCCTCGGCGGAAACTCCGTGCAATCACGCGCCTATCAGTACAACAGCGTCGGCAACCGCAGCGCCATGCAGGTGGACGGCGGCATGTGGGATGTCTATGGCTTTGACGCCGTGGATCAGGTCACCAGCGTGAAATATCAGGCCGCCAGCAGCACCGGCACAAGCCCGCAGAGCACCACCACCTATGACTGGGACCCCGTGGGCAACCGCGAAGTGGTGCAGACCACGCCCGCCAGCGGTCCCATCGTCACCGACACCTACGGCACCGCCAACGCCGTGAACCAGTACGCTGCCATCAACGCCCAGAACACCGGTTACGACAGCAATGGCAACCTCACCTCCGCCCGCCTCCAGGACGCAGGCAGCGGTCCCGTCTCGACTCTGGGCTATGACTCCCAAAACCACCTGCTCAGCGCCAGCGACGGCACGCACAGCGTCACCAGCACCTACGACACGCGCAACCGTGTAACGAGCCGCACGATCAACGGCGTGACCACCCTCTTCCTCTGGGATGGCTGGAACCTCATCGAGGAGCGTGACCTCAATGGCGCCCAGACCCGCCGCTACGTCTACGGAGCCACCGTGGACGAGATCCTCATCATGGTGGACGCCACCGGAGCCAAATACCACCTCCACGACGCCCTCGGCAGTGTCACCGCCCTCACCGACAGCACCGGAGCCGTCCTCGAGAGCTACAAATACGACGTCTTCGGCAAGGTCACCGTCACGGATTCATCCCTGATCTCTCATCCCTCATCCCCCCTCGGCAACCGCTTCCTCTACACCGGCCGCGAATGGATCGCCGAAGCCAGCCTCTACGACTACCGCAACCGGGTGTATTCCCCCGTGATCGGCAGGTTCATGCAGATCGACCCCATCCGCTTCGATGCCGGGGATGTGAATCTCTATCGGTATGTGGGGAATAGCACTCAATCTTGGCGTGATGCAAATGGGTTGTATGCTGGAGCAATTGGCTTCGGTGAATTGTTGGGAGGAGCATTAGCAGGGGCTGCAACTGGCGCAGCAGCTGGTTCAGTCATTCCGGGCATAGGAACAGGCGCTGGCATGGTAGTCGGAGTATTGGCTGGGTTATTCTTGTTTCCGGCTACTGCTGATGCGCCTGAAGTTCCGGTCGCTCCTTCTGCACCTGTTATTGACACCCCCGGCAGCACTCCTCCATTTCGAGGTGAGCCTGGCACAACCGTGCGAGGAGGCACTCAAACCAGAGAGTATGGTGACGATGGATATCCACTAAAAGATCGAGACCTGCCTCATCCTGATGAAGGCCCACCAGGAAACGGGGATCACAGTCATGATTGGACACGCCCACCAGGAGGTGGACCACCTATTGGCCCACCTGGGAAACCAAACCCTTATCGTGGACCTCCCCGCGAGCCGCAATCTGGAGATCCACCTTGCCCACGTGGACCAAATGTTCCACCACCAACACCACTTGCATGAATAATATCAATATCACTACTGATCAGGACGGAATGATGACTGGATTTCCATATCATGACGCATTAATTAAAGAACTTTGCTTTTTTGGCGGAAGCGCGTCCATCAAACTTGTCAAAGACGACATAACTTATGTTTTGACCCTTGATGGACTTGTTGCATTTGCTTGCTCAGAATTCTTGCCCGGGGCTCTTTGCGGATGGATTTGGATTGTTCCCCCGGAATCAAAAATAGCGCACCAGAATCAAGCCTTTAGTTCGCACCTAGCCAAGCAAGGGGGCTGGCCTGATGATGTTGTTGCTTTTTGTTTAGATGGAGCATTCGGGATATCTTTTGCTGCATATTGTCAGTCTGTGACTGCACGAATTTGTGAATAATTCACAGACGAGACAAGCGGTCTAAGCTCACGCTCATCCCACAGCCAGCATGAAGCCACAAACCAAGCTCACCCTAGTCCTCATCTCCGCCTACAGCTTTTTCATGCTGTGGTGGTTCCTGCGTGAGGATGTGCCGAAGCTGGGAATTTCCAAGGCGGCAGGCGTTTCCATCCAGCCGAAGGCCAAGAAGGCCGAGCCTGTGGCTTCTGTCGGAAGATCAGATGGGACAAACTCACGTTTGCCATTACAGGGAGAGGCCACGCTGCCTTCAGGCCGGGTGGTGGTGCAGGCTTCGGCGCAGCACATCAAGCTGGGGGAGGAGGGCGGCTTTGCGCCTTACCGCTGGCCGGGCAGCCCGCCTGCCTACCCTGGGGAGGCGGTGACGGCTTTTGTGCGGGTGTCGAGCACAAAGATGCAGCAGGCGCTGACGGTGAACCAGGCGGGTGAGTTTCCCCGGATGATGACGCAGCCGGGGGAGACGGTGCAGGTAAGGCTGGCATTCACCCAGTCTAAGCCCGGAAGCCCCGTCGCCCTAAGCTCCGAGGACGGGGGACTCATTGAAAGCACCTGGCGCACCACAGCCGGGAAGCTGGACGCCGCCCGCCAGCTTGCCTTTGCTTACACCGTCTCGAAGAACCCAGGCATTCACCGCATCTCCATTCGCACTCCTTCGGGTGAATCGAAAATTCTCGAATTCTGGGCAGGCCAGCCGCTGGCGCTCAAAAAGCCATGAACCGAACCCACCCAGTGCCAGCCACGGAATGTACGGAACCAGGAGAGACTGGTTTTAACCACCGCCCAGGCTGCCGCCCTCTGCCATTTCCCAGCTTCACCACAAGAGCCACGCCCATGAAAATCCGAGTCGTCCTCCTCCTGCTCAGTGCCTCCGCCCTGCTTGGCAGCCACCTCCAAGCCCAGGCTCCTGAACTGCGTGTCTGGACGAACCAACAAGGCCGCACGGTGAAAGCGGCCTTTGTGGAAATGCAGGGGGCGAATGTGGTCATCCAGCTCGAAAATGGCACCAGAACCCAGGTGCCCGTGAACACGCTGGCGAAGTCGGACCAGGGCTATCTACAGGCGATGCATGGAGCTAAAATCCCCAGCACGCCGGGGCTGACACCGGCCACAAAAACTCCAGTCATGCCTGGGTCGCTGGCCTGGCCGGGAACAATCGCAGTGAGTCCGAAAGCCATCGTGGTGACTCCAGGTCAGCAGGATGATGTCGGCAGGAATTATCATTATCAAACGGGTACTTTTGGCTTCATCGCCAAAGCGCCGCTGGCAGGCACGGTCATGAAGGAGGTGGCGGCTGACTTTGAGCTGACGAGAGCGCTTTTCTCCTCGCTGCCATGGAACTGGCACCCCAAGCCAGAACAAGGCACCCTGTTTAAAATCTATCTCACGGAAACCGAGGAGGATTTTGTGTCTCTGGGTGGAACGGATGGCTCCGCTGCCGGTTCGCAGGATGACTATGCGTTCATCAAGTTCTCGGCCATCGGCTTGAAAAAAGTGGGAGCCAAGTATGCATTTGATGCCCGCCAGAAAACGGAGGGGCAGGTGGTGGGCATGACGACCCGCCTGCTTATTGGAGACATGAGAAACCTGCTGCAACCCTGGGCTGCGCTAGGGCTCGAAAAGTTTCTGCGAACCGTGGCTTATCACAATGGTGGCTTTCAATTCAGCGGACTGGAGTCGCGATTGAAAGCAGAGATCAAAAATGACCTCGACTTGGGGGCCAAGCTTGACCTTAAAAGCCTGGTTGAAACCTTCAGGAGTCCTTGGAGCGCCCAACGCAGCAACGTAAAGCAGATTCGTGTGCAAAACTACCTCAACGGCATGCTCCTGGTCTACTACTTCGGATACCTTGAAAACCAGGGGGCTGCTTTGCACGAATACTTCCGACTCGTGGCAGAGGAGGCGACAGCCTGGCGTGTGTATCGTGAGACGGACGGGAAATCAGGACGTCCGCAGGACCGCAGCAAAACAAGCGAGGATATCGCGCTCGGATTTTTGGACAGGCTTCTTGCCGGACGCGATGACGTGCGGTTGTCTGCGGACATTGCCAGCGGCTTCAGGACAATCGGAATCAAGTTTGAAGGCTAGCACCATGGAAGATGCGCACCCGGGCTTTTGGCGGCGTTGTCACGCTGGACTTTTCGGTGTCGGAGCCATGCTTTTCTGGGTTGTGCCGTTCTTCGTGTCAGGATGGTCGGGCAGAAGCTGGCAATGGCTGCCGCGCACGGTCTCGTTTCAACATACAGCGGCGGGTCTTTTCACTCAACGCACGGAAGTATGGTGGGACCATCACATGGAGGCAGAGAGTTTGGACGGCAGGCGTTTTGAGATGCCTGAACATGTCCTCTTCCCCACAGGGGCGTTTGGGTATCGTTCCAAATTTGACCGGATCATGAATGAAAGCGCCCGCAGCAGGTTGGTGAAGCGCATAAGGCTGCGTCTCGCGGAGCATGTTTTCAGACGGTGGATTGAACTTGGAATGGAGCCTCGTCAGCTCAAGGCGGTGCGTTTTATCCGGTCGTTGTGGCACACTGGAGGCATGGAGATGGCCCATCCCTCCGGACACTGGAAGCCCCCGCCGGTAACCGCATTGCCGCAGGCCCGGAAAGTGCTGCTGGGTGGCTATCATCTGGCGAATGGTCGTATCAGGCCGTTCTGGCAGGAAGGTGATCCTCTGGTGCGCCCTTCATCGGGGCAGCCTCCAGGCTCTTTCAAGGCACCCCGAAGGCGGTTGAGCAAATAAGAGCCATGAGCTTGATAACACACACGATTGTACATAGATGCAAGGTGCTTTGGAACTGGACGTCGCATGAAGAGGGTGCGATGCCTGCAAGGCTTTTCGAGTGTGGTTTTGCAGCTGCCTTTCTTGGCTGGACAATCACACGGGCCTTCTCCTGGAGGGACTGGCTTACAGGCGAAGGATTTCACCTGACCGAGGACGAACTGTTGTCCATGGGATATCCGCCGCCCTGGCAGCCCATGAGCCCGGTCCAGGCATGGTTGTTCATGGCTGTAGTGGTGACCGGAGTTTTGATGCTTCTGGCTCCGATTGCAAAAGGGGTGCCGGTGCGATTTTGGACCCGGCACCGGCGAAAAGCCGGTTTGTGGACGCTGGCTTTCTGCGCGCTGCTGTTTCAGAAGGTGGATTTCATGGCTGCATTCACGTTGAACAAGCTGTACATCGGGGTTTTTTTCCTTCTTGCCCTGTCTCCAGGGATGCGGTTTTGCAGCGATACGGGGAAGCTGGTCATTCCAGGCATCACCATCCGGGTGCTTCAATGGACCCTGGTCCTGCAGTATTTTGCCGCCGGTCTGGCGAAGATGGAAGGTGACTGGCTGCGCTCAAATGATGTGCTCTGGGAGCATGTGCAGGGTGTTTATCGCACGAGTGTGGCGGCCTGGGCGCTGCAACACATGCCTCGATGGGTCTGGTCAGCCCTGCAGAATCTGTCCCTGGCATTCGAAGTTTTGGCACCGCTGCTCTTTTTCATCAGGTTTCTGCGCCCTGCGGGCATTTTCATCGGCATTTGCTTTCATTTGATGATCGCGCTGATGATGAAGGACCTGATCTTTTTCAGCGCCCAGATGTGGACATTTTATTTGCTGTTTGTGACACCGGAGCAACTGCGATGGGCCCGTGCCTGGTTTCAGAAATCTTCCTGTTAGAATCTGATTTCACAGGGTTGTGGAAATGCTGCATGGGTGACTTGCCCATGTGAAACCTGTGGTTCATTTCACCTGCCAGCGGTCGTCGAAGAAGTCGGTGGCGACGACCCGGGCGGCGGCTTCCGGCCCGGGGGGCTGGGTGATGTCAAAGATGACCCAGTCGGGCAGCTTCGGATTTTGCAGCGAGTTGGTGCGGTCGTGGGCTTCGCGGAAGGTCAGGCCGGAGTTGATGACCACCTCGAACCCGGCGGACTTCAGGGCCGGATAGGTCAGGGCGGGCAGGTGTGTGGCGGCGTCAAAGGCGGGCTTCGACTTCAGCCCAACCTTCCTGGCATCCCATTCCAGAGGCAGGGCGGGCAGCAGGGCGCGGATGCAGGAGTTGGACTCCGGCGTGCCCCAGAGGATGAGGCTCTGGGTCTT
Source organism: Prosthecobacter sp. (assembly GCA_019186985.1). Classification (GTDB taxonomy): domain Bacteria; phylum Verrucomicrobiota; class Verrucomicrobiia; order Verrucomicrobiales; family Verrucomicrobiaceae; genus Prosthecobacter. The sequence continues at coordinate 9,313 of JABARQ010000046.1, forward strand.
GCCGGCCTCGTAAACGTCCTTGATTTCCGAGGCCTTTGCCACGCGGACATCACCGCGCATCAGGCTGCGCCAGCGGGTGATGAAGTGGCTGGACTCGGCCTCCACCCAGGCGTCGACGGCGGCCGACGTGGATTTGCCGTCCGGCAGCACGACAAGAAAGCGCTTCATGAAGCTGGCATCCATCGGCCCGGGATGCGCGCCGCCCTTGCCGCCTTCGGGGCCCTCATGCTGGAAGGGCGTGGAATTGCCAAAGTCGCGCCATTGACCGCCTTCCTTGATCAGACGGCAGAGGGAGTCCGGTACGCGCGGACCTGGGCTGAGGAAGTTTTCAAACTTCGGCAGCACGGGGCCGATCTTCAGGACAAGCTCCTGGCCGTCGATCTTCACGGTCAGCTTGTCGCCACCCTTGCGGACCTGGGGCGGCGGATAAAGGACGATGCGGCTGACATTGCGGGTGTCGATCTTCAGCGTGCTGCCGTCCAACACGCGGGCGTCGAGCCGGGCGTCCTTCCAGCTTTCCTCCAGGCCGTGCAGGTTCATCCATTTCACGCGGCCGTAGAAGGCGGTCCTGGTCTGGACGTGCACTTCATCGGGGAAGTCGTTGCGGCCCCCGGCCACCTCCTTCTCGATCAGCGCCTGCACCTCCTTGATCGTCTCGGGATGATACTTGTGGCCCATGCCGGGACCGATGAGGTGCGGCGGCTTCAGGCCCTCTTTGCCAAGCACTTCCATCATGTATTCGGCGCTGTCACGCTGGGCGTCATTCTCGCCGCTGTAGCTGACCAGCGGCACGTTGAGGAAGTTGCGCGCATAATCCGGCACGTCGTAGAAGCCCCACAGCGTCTGCTCATAAGCAGGCGGATACTTGTCGGGCGTGAGCTTCTGATAGCGCTTCACATCGGCGAAGCCCGCGCCGGTGTGCACGCAGGCCCACTGGTCGGGGTAGTGCGCGCCCAGATGCCAGGCGCCGGCGCCGCCCATGCTGAAGCCTGCCAGGGCGATGCGGCGGGTGTCCACGTGAAAGCGGGCGATGGCGTCGTCGCGGGCTTCAAAAACATCGGTCTCACCAGCCGATTTCCAGCCGTTGCAGTAACGGCCGAAGGGATGGATGACGATGCTTCCCGCAGGTTGAAACTGGCCCGGCTTTTTCGCCATCAGACGGCTGTAGACAAAGTTCAGGTCCGTCGTGGTGTCGCCCCGGCCATGCAGCCAGATCCACATCGGCACGGTTTTTTTGCCGACCTCCAGGCCTTCGGGAACCTCCACGCCGTAGGGCTGCGCGGAGTCGTCAATCCGGGAGTAAAAGCCCAGAACCTTCTGGCCGGGACCGTCCATCCAGGGCGTCCGTCCCTTCTGCAGTTCGGCGATGCGTCTTCCCGCTTCCTCCAGGAGGGCGTTCACCTTTTTGAGGTTGTCCTGCGGCTTCTTGTCATACCATTCGTCGAAGTCGAGCGCGTAACGCACGGCCTTCAGGAAGATGGCGGCGTCGGCGGAGCGCGGGTGCTTCTTCACCCTGGCAAAACGGGTCTCAAGGGCGGCGAGCTTTTTCTCTGTGGCCGCCTCTTCGTCGGCGCTGAGCGGCGCGACGGCCTTGGGCGGCAGGCTGCCCTTGAAGGAGGCCGTGGCGCCGTTCGGACTGAGCTGGGCCTGGGCGGGCAGGCTGAGGCAGGTGATGAAAAGGGTGGGGAGGAACAATCGCATACTACAGGGGAAGAGCGAAGAAACGCCTGACAAAGCCCGTTCCTTCGTCTCTCATCCGACTCCCCATGAAGTTCCCCACCCTCCTTGTCCTCTCCGCGCTTTGGGTCCTGCCGCAGCTCAAGGCAGCGACGTTCTCTGTTGAAAAGACACCTGCTGGAGGTGCCATCGTGAAGCTGGATGGCGAGTTCTTCACCGAGCTGGTGGTCGACCAGGCCAACAAGACCTACCTCTGGCCCATCATTGGCACGAGCGGCGTCACGATGACCCGTGCCTACCCGATGAAAACGGTCGAGGGTGAGCAGCACGACCACCCGCATCATCGTGGCCTGTGCTTCGGCCATGAAAACATCGCCGGTTACGACACCTGGGCCGAGCGCGCGACCTTTGGCGAAAAGCCCAGCGGCAAGACCTCCGAGCGGGTGGAGCACCTGGGGGCGATCAAGCTGCGTGAGATCACGAACATGCAAGGCGGTGAGAAGGCCGTCCTCCGCACGGTTTCCGACTACGTGGACGCCACCGGCAAAAAGACCTCCGAGGAGGTGCGCGAATACGTCTTCGCCGTGAAGGGCGCCAATCGTGTGATCGACGTGGACATCGTGCTGATCGCCAGCGAGGGCGACATCCTGGTGGATGACAAGAAGGACGCCGGGTTGAGCATCCGTGTGCCCACCGAGATGGCCGTGGACCGCGGCAAGGAAGGCGGCAAGGGCACCGGCAGGATCATCAACAGCGAGGGCGTGACCGACGAGGAAGCCTGGGGCAAGCGCGCCACCTGGGTCGATTATCATGGCACCGTCGGCGGCAAGGCGGTCGGCGTGGCGATGCTCAACCATCCAAGCAGCTTCCGCCACCCCACACCCTGGCACGTCCGCACCTACGGCCTGTTCACCGCCAATCCCTTCGGCCTGTCACAGCTCAAGGTGCAGCCCGAGACCGGCGCGGTGACCCTGAAGAAAGGCGAGAAGATCACCATGCGCCATCGCTTCGTCTTCCATGACGGCGACGAGAAGGCCGGCAGGATCGCCGAGGCCTATGCAGAATATGCCAAGGAGAAGTGACACTCCTTGACGCCTTGCTGAATCATCCCATCAGGCTTTCCCAGGTGCAGCCCAGGGTTATCTGAATCCGCTGCACCGTGGTGAGGAGCTTCTGCGTCATGCCCAGCGCCGGGCGCTCACGGCGGACCGCCGCACCGAAGAGGCGCAGGGCTTTCTGTTCTGAGGCTGACAAAGACACCCTCCACACGAAGCAGCATTCCCAAAATGTGGAACGCCCTAATGGGGCGTAAAATGGCGGGATCGGCGATTGACTGAGATTGGCTAAACATTAGTCTGGTCTGCAATCGAGTCGGCTTCGTCGAGCCTGTTCCGGCTGCTTATCTTCAATAAGCGATGCTCATGAAAATGCGTGCCTTGAAATTAGCGAAGAAAAGCCTCGTGCCAATAACCCTTGCATTTGTGATGTCTGCGTGTTTGCAGACCCTAGCTGGAACACCTCCTGATCGGACATTCAATCCGGGCAACACGAGCAGTCCGTATGGTGTGGTTAACTTGGATGCCTTCGCAGCCTCAACGAGTTACGAATACTGCAAGTGGGGCGTTTTGATGTCTGAGGGCAAAGATGGCGATCCGGGTGTAGGTGAAGATACCAATCGCCGTTATTTCACGAACACAGGTCTCACCCAAAACATCGACCTGTTTCTGCTGAGTAACTTGCAGAGCAATTCCCTTGTCCTTTACCCTGAGTTTGCCAGCAGGAATGTTGCATGGGGCCTGTCTGGATTGAGCTTTCCTTATTCACAACTTCCCTCGGCGAATGCGGTCTTGATGCGGCGGTATCATTTCCCCTCTAGCTTGCAGGATGTGCGCGGAACAGGGGCTACAGTTGGCCCCAGCACCAAGAAAGTCGTCGTTCTCATTCATGGCTGGAACCCTGGCAGTTCTTCAAATAGTTACGATGATCCAGTCGCAGACAAAGATTTCTACCTTCTCTCTGAGGCTCTCAAAAGGGCGCTAACTGGGACAGACTGGGCACTCGTTCAGTATCATTGGGAAAAGGATGCCGACACCGGGCCAATCTTTAGTCCAAGTGGCATCTTGGGTGTCAACGGGGCTGAAGCTGCGGAAGCGGGGCGTTGGCATGGCTATCATCTGGGTGAGCTGCTGGATCGGCTGACGGATCAGCAACTCGAAAAAGCTCAATTCATCGCCCACAGCGCGGGCACATGGGTGGGGCGAGGTGCTATCAAGTATCTGCTCAGTGCCCGAGCAAATAGTCCCTCGGCACCCCGCATTAAAACACAACTGACCTTGCTTGATCCTTTCATTCCAAGCGCTTTGGGGCTGCCCAACGGACGAGATCAAAGCCAACTCACGACTGAACTTGTCAGCCAAATACCTTCCAGCCACGGTGCGAACTCTGACTCGCTATTTAGACTCGAAAACTACTTTTCAGATGATCCTTTTCCACCAAGCACTGGAGATGCGACAAGCCGCCATTTTTCCTGGAGAGGAGACACATGGGACGAGAACGGTTTTGAGGTTGGTGAGCTAGGACTTTTTGTTCTTTCTTCACAAACTTATGAGTCAGGCTACCTAACTGACCCTTATGGCTCTCATTCTGGCCCAGTACTGTTCTATGCTGACACTGTAGAAGTGTCCACATTTGGACACAGCGCTTCCAATAGTCGTTGGGGACGCTTGGCGATGTCTCGAACTGCACCTATTCAAATGGAAACGGATGATGCCCTCAACAGCTGGGGATGGCGTCGTAGCATGTTTTTCAATGAGCCATTGGTGATAGCCCATCCATCTGCTCCAACCACTGCCGTCGCTGTGGGAGCATCCATTGCTTTTTCCGCGCGCGCAGTTCTGCGTGGGAATCGACAAGCGAATCCTTGGACGAGCCCCATCGAATACCTGTGGGAGCGGCGGCTATCAGGAGGGCAGTGGGAGACACTGCGCGACTGGCAGACTGACCTCACAGGCACAGGCAGCAGCTACATCGCCACCGCTGTGCAGAGCTGGATGAATAACATGGAGGTGCGGGCGCAGATTCGCACTCGGGCAGGATATGAGATCACCAATTCTACAACTCTAAGGGTTAACACCGGAGCACCTCCTATAGTCATCACGGCCCCTGCTGCTCCATCGAACCTTCAAGCGTTGGCTCTCTCCACCTCTTCGATCAGCTTGTCCTGGCAGGACAACTCGAACAACGAGACAGCGTTCCGTATCCAACGCAGGCTTGGAGGAAGTGGCTCTTGGTCAGCACCGACAGGGCAGACGGCAGATAAGCCCGTCGGAACACGGTCCTTGACTGACAATGCCGGGCTCTCTCCAGGCACCACTTATCAATACCGTGTGGCGGCAATCAATTCAGCCAACACAGCGAACCCGGCTTACACCCAGGCGGTATCGGTGACAACGCTATCTGGTCCGCCGCCACAACGACAACTGAGCGTGACCAGCGTCAATCCGTTCACAGGCATCACATTCACAGTTTCTCCAACTGCGGTCTCCAGTCCATCAAGCGGGGTGTTCAACTATGCCCACGGAACCGAAGTAACTCTCACCGCCCCCAGCACGGCTCCCAACGGGAATATCTTCCTGCACTGGGAGAAGAACGGGCTTCCATTGGCCACCACGCAATCCGTCACAGTGCTGATGGATGGCAATCATCAGATGTCGATAATTTATGGTGCACCTACAGTCACGCCTGCATACACGGTCAGCCTTGCAAGCGAGCCCATTGCAGGTGGTGTGGTAACAGGGGGAGGGTCGTTCGGGTCCGGAGCCCTGGTGTCCGCACATGCAGTGCCCAACACTGGATACCGGTTTGTGAACTGGACGGCTGCCGGGCAGGTCTTTTCACTGTCGCCCGATCCATCTTTTCAAGTGACGGGGAACATGAGCCTGGTGGCTAACTTTGCTCCAGCCACTGGAACGCACACGATCGCCACCAGTAGCAATCCTATGGCTGGTGGAACGACCAGTGGGGCAGGCAGCTACTCCAACGGGCAGATAGTGACCCTGAATGCAACCCCTGCCGATGGCTGGCTGTTCGGCACTTGGACGGAGAACGGCACGGTCATAGGATTCACCAGCAGCCTAGTCTTTCCAGCCTATCAGAGCCGGGATCTTCTGGCAACTTTCACGCCGGATTTCTCCAAGAATTACTACCTCTCGATAACCTCCGAAAACGGCACCGCGATCAGGACACCGAACCAAACAGCCTACACGCCCGGGAGCACGGTGTCAGTGAAGGCTACACCTGCGGTGGGTTATTATTTCTCGGGATGGAGCGGGGCCGCCGCAGGCACGGAAAACCCGCTGACGGTGACAATGACTGCAAACAAATCACTCATTGCCAACTTCACGGCAGCGCCGCCCAACACCTACACGTTGTCAGTGAATACAAGCACCCGAGGCGCAGTGAGCAAAAGTCCGGACCAGGCATTTTATAATGCTGGATCAGTGGTGACGCTGACAGCCACGCCCACTGCAGGAAATTCATTCGCTGGCTGGCGGCGTGGCGCATTCGGCATCACCAATCCGGTGCAGGTGACCATGGATGCGGACAAACTGATCGCTCCTAATTTTATCCCGACCTCTCCCGGCAGCTCTCGACTGACGATCAGCACCCCTTTCGCCGTGAATGTGGGCTACCAGGCTGGTGACAACAGCAGCGCCTACTATTCCGTGTCGAACACGGGCAGCGGCACGATGTATTATCATGGCACCGCCACCGTGAACTGGCTCCAAGTGAACAGCGGGGGCACACCTGTGTCGGGAGGAGGAAGCAGCGGCCTGGCTATTTCCTGGGAGGAGAATACAAGCTCTTCACCACGCACAGGTGAGGTTTGGGTTTACGCCCCCGGTGCACAAAACAGTCCCCAGATTTACACCATCACACAGGCGGCCGGAGTGCCGAAGTTCGCCCTGACGGTGGAAGCTGTAAACGGCGCTGTGACACGCACGCCCGATGCAGCAACCTATTCATCGGGCTCTTCTGTGGTGCTGAGTGCAAACCCGATTGCAGGTTACGCATTTGCTGGATGGGCTGGGGATGCAAGCGGCACTCTCAACCCGCTCACGGTTGTCATGGCCGCCCCCAGAAGCATCACGGCGACATTTGCACGCCTGCCTGCTCCTGATCTCAAATTGGAGTTCAACCTTGCGTCCAACACGGCAATCGCCGGGCTGAATGTTGTTGTAACGGGAATGATCAAAAATTTCGGCGCTGATTCTTCAGCGGCGTGCCGCACCTACTTCAGGCTGTCTAGTTCGGCCACCGTGCCCCCTTCAATCACAGTTGGTGAAACGCCTTTCATTGAAGTCGGCGCCCTGGCTGTGGGTGCGCAGCAGTCCATCGCAAGCACAGTAGAGTTTGATGCCAAGCTTGCAGCTGGAACCTACTATGTGTGGGCGCTGGTTGATCCTGAACTTTCAGGGAACGAGCAGTCCACAGCACGCACGAATAACCATGCAGTGACTTCAGTTCTGGTGGTGCCAGACACGACTCCTCCAGCCATTTCGTTCACCAGCCCCGCAACGCCCGTAGCTTTGGCGACAAGCACTGCCTTGGGCTTGGCCGGCTCGGCCTCCGACAATGTAGGAGTGACGCAGGTAACGTGGGTGAACAATCGTGGAGGGAGCGGCACGGCGATAGGTACCACGGCCTGGAGTATTGTGGGTGTTACACTGGCTGATGGAGAAAATGTGATCAATGTCACAGCAGCAGATGCAGAGGGAAATTACTCGACGAACATGGTGACGGTGGTCAACTACCTCGCTGATCAAACGCCCCCCTCGGTCAACATCAGTTTCCCAACCGCTTTAGGGACAACCGACGTGGAGAGGGGTGAGATTAGCCTGGGCGGGCAGGCCAACGACGACGGATCGTCTCTGGCATCTGTGTCCTGGAGCAATGATCGTGGGGGCGGTGGAACTTGTTTAGGCAAAGAAACATGGACTGTCGCTGACGTCAGACTTCTGCCTGGTGTAAACACAATCACAATCACTGCGATGGACCGTGCAGGCAATCAAGGAACAGCCAGTCTGGCCGTGACTGCCAACATCGTACCCGCAAGCACAGATCCAAACAGGCCGTCCATTGCCATCACTGCGCCTGCAGTGAATGGAAGGGTCGAAGTCGGTGGTTTTACAGTCAGCGGCACAGCTTCCGCAAAGATGGGAGTGCAGTCCATTCTCTACAAACTCGATGATGGACCCTGGAAAGAACATCTGGTCGGAGTTGCCTCCAAAACTTCCTGGAGCATATCGCCACCTTCACCAACTTATGGCACACACGCGATTTATGTGCGGAGCAAAGACGCTGAAGGGCACCTCTCTCTGATCAGCAGCAGAACCTTCGTGTTCGTCATCCGTTCTAATCTCATTTTGACCGTTAATGGACCTGGAACCGTGAAGTACGGTGGTTTTACCAACACCACAGGCCTCGAGATCGGTAAAAATTACACGCTCACTGCCAAACCCAACGCGGGGGCGATCTTTGCGGGCTGGAGCGGGGGGGTCGTTTCTGCTGTGCCAGCCATTACCTTCACCATGCAGGAGGGGCTGGAGGTGACGGCGACCTTTGTGGACAATCCGTTTAGCACGGTGGCAGGGGCTTACCTCGGCCTAGCCAGAGGTGAAACGGATGACCATGCCACCAGCGGCCTGCTGCGGAGCACGGTGACGAAGGCGGGCTCCTTTTCTGGCACCCTTCTGCTTGGTGGGAAGAGCCACAGACTGAACGGTAAGTTTGACAGCAACGGGCAGTGGGTGGGGCAGATCACACGCTCAAAGCAGGTGCCGCTCTCTCTGCTGCTGATGCTGGATGTGGCAGGCGGCTCCGACACGCTCACGGGGCTGGTTTCCGATGGGACCGTCACGGCAGCGATCCAGACAGACCGTGCCACCTATAACGCTAAGACGAATGCAGCCCCGAGCATGGGGAGGTACACCTTTGTCATCGAGCCCGAGGTGGGAGACGCCACGGCACCGAGCGGCTTCGGTGTGGGCACTCTGGTGGTGGATGGTGCGGGTAAGGTGACGCTGACGGGCAAGCTGGCTGAGACCACGGGCCTGAGCATGACCAGCCAAGTCGCCAAAGATGGTCGATGGCCTCTGCATGTGCTGCTTTACTCCAGCACGGGATCGTTCACGGGAGAGATGCTTTTTGCTGACCTGAGCGAGAGGGATGCCTCGGGAGGCGTGTTTTGGTTCAAACCGGTCCGCACGAAGGACAGCTATTTCAAAAATGGTTTCAGCACCCAGCCCAGCCTCGTAGCCCAGCGTTACGCACCATCTGCCAAAGGAGTGCGAATCTTGACCGACTGGGATGCAAGCAGCGGAGCTGGTCTGCTGACCGCTGACAGCGCTGATTTGCCTTCTGCACTGTCTCAACCAGTGACCTGGACGACGGCGAACCTTATCCAGTCAGATCAAACGATATTGCCCGGCCTCAAAGTGACCACAGTGGTCAGCACCGGACTCTTCAGTGGCTCGTTTCTGCACCCGACGACCCATAAGTCGATGACTTTCTCCGGGGTCTTGCTCCAGAATACTCAGGAGGGCCTTGGCTGGTTTCAGGGCACAACCAGCACGGGTTTGGTGATTTTGAAAAAAGCTCCGGCTCCGTAACAGAACCGAGCGAATGTTCCGGAGGCTTGAAGAGATCCATATCGGGCGTACATGCTTGTGGCTCTGGTTGAGGAAACCCAAAAGTCAGATGCCGGTGATGCCGCCGTCCTCGCCGACCTGGATGCGTTCGGCGGCGGGTACCTTGGGCAGGGCGGGCATGCGCATCATGGTGCCGGTGAGGGCGACCAGGAAACCGGCGCCGTTGGCAATCTCAAAGTCGCGCACGGTGATCTGGAAACCCTTGGGCCTGCCCAGCTTCGTGGCGTCGTCGGAGAGCGAGTTCTGGGTCTTGGCCATGCACAGCGGCAGGTGGCCGAAGCCGCTGCGGTCAAAGAGCGCGAACTTGGCCTTCGCCTCGTCCGTGAGCATGACGCCGTCGGCGCCGTAGATGCGGGTGGCGATGGCGTGCAGCTTCTGTTCGACGCTGTCGTGCGGCTGGTAGAGGAAGGGCAGGGGCTTCGCGGGCTCCTTCGGCAGGGCGGCGAGCACGGTCTCTGCGAGCTTCGTGGCGCCGGCGCCGCCTTCGCCAAAGACGTTCGCCAGGGCGCAGGGCACGCCGCGTGACTCGCAGAACTCCTTCACCAGCGCGATCTCCTCGGCGCTGTCGTTGGTGAACTGGTTGATGGCGACGATCACGGGCCGCTCGAACTGCTGCGCGCTGTCGAGGTGCGCGGCGAGGTTGTCCAGGCCCTTCTTCAAGGCCTCGGGATCGGGGTGCGTGAGGGCGTCCAGGGCGACTCCGCCATGCATCTTCAGGGCGCGGATGGTGGCGACGATGACGATGGCCTCGGGCTGCAGGCCGGACTGGCGGCACTTGATGTGCATGAACTTCTCACCGCCAAGGTCGAAGGCGAATCCGGCCTCGGTGACGGCGAAGTCGGCGTGGGCCAGGGCCATGCGGGTGGCGAGCACGGAGTTGCAGCCGTGGGCGATGTTGGCAAAGGGGCCGCCATGAAGAAAGGCGGGCACGCCTTCGACGGACTGCACGAGGTTGGGCTGAAGGGCGTCGCGCAGCAGGGCGAGCAGGGCGCCGGTGACACGGGCTTCCTTGGCCAGCACGGGCTCGCCTTCGGGCGTGAAGCCGGTGACGATGCGGTCGAGGCGGGAGCGGAGGTCGGCGAGGTTTTCGGAGAGGCAGAGGATGGCCATCACCTCGGAGGCAGCGGTGATGTCGAAGCCGGTGGCGCGCTCCGTGGTGGCGCCGAGGCTGGTGCGGATGCGGCGCAGCGCGCGATCATTCACGTCCATCACGCGCTTCCACAGAAGGCCGCCTGGCGTCAGGCGCGTCTGCTGGTTGAAGAGCTGATTGTCCAGCACTGAGCTGAGCAGGTTGTGGGCGCTGGTGATGGCGTGAAAGTCACCGGTGAAGTGCAGGTTGATCGACTGGGCGGGCTGGACGGTGCTTTTGCCGCCGCCGGTGGCGCCGCCCTTGCGTCCGAACACGGGGCCCATGGAGGGCTGGCGCAGCGCCAGGGCCACGCTCTGGCCGATTCGTTTCAGGCCCTGGGCCAGGCCGATGGAGACGGTGGTCTTGCCCTCGCCGGCCGGTGTCGGGGTGATGGCGGAGACGAGGATCAGCCTGCCGCGCCGCGGCTTGTCCTTCAGGGCCTTGAGGGAGACCTTTGCCTTGTCGACGCCGTGAAGGCTCAGGTGGTCGTTGGAGATGCTGAGCGAGTGGGCGAGGGAGGCGATGTCCGGAAGCATGACGGGGGATGAGGCTGGCCGATGATGAAGGGCGGCGGTTCGAAGAAAAGGGCGAATTGTGCGTCAGTCGTGGAATTCGTTATGCCGGATGAAATGCGGAGACGTGCATCTTTCCGCTGGCGGCCGAACAACGGATGCGTTCCTTTGCCTCACGCATGAACCTTACCAACCTGCTCCGTTCCTCGCTGCTCGTCCTCGGCCTCGCCCTGCCCGCCATGGCGGCCGCGCCGAAGAAGCTCCTGGTGGTCACCGTCACCACCGGCTTCCGTCATTCGTCGATTGAAACCGCTGAGAAGGTGCTGAAGGAGCTGGGTGAAAAGTCCGGCGCCTGGACCGTGGACTACGTGCACCAGCCCGGGGGGCAGCCGAAAAACCCGGGCCGCCCGCCGGAAAAGAAGCCGCAGGACAGCGACGAGTCCTTCAAGGCGAAGCAGGAGGCCTACAGCAAGGCGCTGGCCGACTACAACGCGGCGAACAAGGTGTGGAACGACCAGGTGAAGGCCTACATGGCGGAGAAGATGGCGATTGAGAAGATCAAGGACTATGACGGCTTCGTCTTTGCCAACACCACCGGCGACCTGCAGTTCCCGGACCGTGAGGGATTTGTGGAGCTGATCAAGGGTGGCAAGGCCATGGTGGCCATGCATTCCGGCTCCGACACCTACCATCCCTTCCGCGGCTATGTGGACATGCTGGGCGGCGAGTTTGAGACACACAAGGCGCAGGTGGAGGTGCAGCCCATCCTTCATGACCCGGCCCACGCCGCCACGCGGCCGATCCCGACCGGCTTCAAGGTGTTTGACGAGATCTACATCATCAAGAGCTATGAGAAGTCCCAGGTGCATGCGCTGATGGGCCTTGACGCGCATCCGAACGACAAGACGCCCGGCTATTTCCCGATGTCCTGGTGCAAGGAGTTCGGCAAGGGCCGTGTGTTTTACACCTCCCTCGGCCATCGTGAGGACGTCTGGGATCCCACCTGGCGTGAAGGCACGCCGGACCGCAAGAACTCGCCCGAGATCGCCAAAACCTACCAGGAGCACATCCTGGGAGGCATCCAGTGGGCGTTGAAGCTTGCCGAGGGCGACGGCACGCCGGGCAACCTGAAGTAAGCTGCCCATGCGTGACCTTCGGTCCACCCGGGCCATGTGGCTGAAGGGCTGGCTGTTCCTGGTCATCGGGCTGCTCTCAGCCGGCATGCTGCTGGTTGAGCACTGGAGCTGGCGCACCGCGCTGCTGCTCGCCCTGTGCGTGTGGGGCTTCTGCCGGGCCTACTACTTCGCCTTCCATGTCATCGAGCGCTGGGTGGACCCGTCCTTCAAGTTCAGCGGCCTGGGGCACTTCATCGCGCATGCCTGGCGTGCGCGCCGCCGCTGAACGTGGCAGGTCCGGCAGGCCTTCCCTTGCCATGAAAGCGAGGCCGCTTTAGAGACGCCTCCCCCCTTTTTCCAGCATGAGTGACCTTCTGCATCATCCGCTCTGGCAGGCCGACAGCCTGGGCTCGCCGCTGCCTGACGATGAATTCGGTGTCAGTGTCAGCCTGCCGCTGTGGAGACACGTCATTGGTTATGAGGAGAAGGACCCCGAGGTGGTGTCGAAGTTCCGTTCGGGTTATCCGCGCTTCTGCTGCCCGCCTGCGGTGGCCGAGCTGTTCACCGTGGCTGAGCGGGAGCTTGCCGGCCCCGGGGAGCGCTGCCTGGTCTTTCCCCGCCTTGTTCATGCGGAGCGGTGCGTCCAGTTCATCGCCCGCGACGGCCATGTCGGCCGCGCCATGGAATGGCGGCACGGGCTTGGCGCGGTGACCTTTCCCGAGGCGGCGCATCCGAAGGCGCGGAGTTACTGGCGTTTCTGCGGCGAGATCGTCAGCACACGCCAGGCCTGCGACGCCCTCGGACGCAGGGTGACCGAGGCGACGGTGGAGGACGGAGCGCGCGCCAGCCGGGTGATCAGCGAAAGGCTGGCGGGATTCTCGGGCCAGCAGCCGGAGGATGTCTTCCTTTTTCCCTCCGGCATGGCCGCCAACTTCGCCGTGCACCGGATGCTCACCACCTTGTTTCCCGGACGCAGGACGGCGCAGCTCGACTTCCCGTATGTGGATGTGCTGAAGCTGCAGCAGATGTTCGGCAGCGGGGCGTACTTTCTGCCGCTGGTCCGGCCGGAGGAATATGACGAGCTGCGCGGCATCCTGAAGGCCGAGGCCCTGGCGGGCATCTTCTGCGAGGTGCCGAGCAATCCGATGCTGCGCTGTGCCGATCTGGAGCGCCTGCTGGCGATCCGTGCGGAAACCCGTCCCGACACGCCGATCATCGCCGATGACACCATCGCCACGGTCGCCCATGCCGATGCGATGCGCGTGGCCGACGTGGTCACCTCCAGCCTGACCAAAAGCTTTTCAGGCGTGGGCGACGTGCTGGCGGGCAGCGTCATCCTGAACCGCGCCTCGCCGCATCACGCCGCTTTCTCCGCCTTCCTGAAGTCCCATGCCGACAACCGCCTATGGCACGGAGACGCCGTGGCTCTGGAGCGGAACAGCCGTGACTTTGCCGAACGTGCGGAACGAATGAGCCGCAATGCCCTGGCGCTGGCCGGATGGCTGCGCGGGCATCCGAAGGTGGCGAAGGTCTGGCATGCCTGGGAACAGGGCGGTGCCGGCTATGAGTTCATCCGGCGCGAAGGCGGCGGCTACGGGTGCCTGTTCTCCTTCCTGCTCAAGGATGCGGAGAACACCAGCGCCCGCTTTTACGACGCCCTGCGAGTCTGCAAGGGGCCGAGCCTCGGCACCTGCTTCACCCTGGTCTGCCCCTACACGCTGCTCGCTCATTACGAGGAGCTGGAGTGGGCCGCGCAGTGCGGCGTGCCTTCACATCTGATTCGTGTCTCCGCAGGACTGGAGGACGAGGCCGACCTGATCGCGCGTTTCGAACAGGCCCTGGCCGCCTGATCCGAATGCTGGTCGAGGGAGGAGACCAGGAGGCGCGCTGAAAGGATGCATCGGCGGAGCCGTCCCTATGGCGTGCCCGATTCGTCATCACCCCTGCCTTACACCGACACCAAGCCGGTGGGGGCGGCGGATTTCTATGCGGCGGTGAACGCGACCTTCCGCTTCATCCTGGGTGAGCAGGGCCTGGAGGGTTTGCGACGTTACTGGCTGGACCTGGGCCGGAAGTATTTCGCCCCGGTGACCCGGCGCTGGAGCGAGGGCGGCCTGCAGGCGGTGGCGGAGCACTGGCGTGCCTTCTTTGCTGCGGAGCCGGGTGCGGAGGTGGAGGTGACGCGTGGAGCGGCGGAGGTGGTGCTGGAGGTGCGCACCTGCCCGGCCATCGCCTATCTGCGCGCCCATGGCCGTGAAATCGTGCCCTGCTTCTGCCAGCACTGCCATTTTGTCAGCGCCGCCATGGGCGAGGGCGCTGGAATCGAGGTGCGGGTGGAAGGCGGCAACGGCTCCTGCACGCAGCGCTTCGCCCTTGCCGGACATTTTGTTCAACCGCAGCAGCTGGAGGACATCGCCACCGCGTCATGATCGGCATCTACGACTTCTGCGGACATTACGAGTGGACCTTCCAGTGGCTGCACGAGCAGGGCGGTCATGAGCTGGTGCGCCGCTACTGGGACGAGGCGATTCACCAGGACTCCCAGCGTCATGCCGATGCGCTGATCACCGCGAAGGGTTTTGACGGCATGGATGAATACTGGGGGCACACCCTGGGCGAGGAGGGCGGTGAGTGGGAGGTGACCCGCGGTGACGATGTCTTCCGCATCGACATGCACCACTGTCCTTCCAAGGGCTTTCTGATCCGCAACGGCCTGAAGAGCCATCCCGACTACTGCGACCACTGCCTGGGCTGGATCGGGCCGCTGATGAAGAAGGCCGGCTTTGTGGTCAACCACGAGCACAACCACTGCGGCCAGTGCTGGTGGGAGATCCGTCGTGCGGAGGATGCGACGCCCGCCTCCAGGCCAGGCGAGCTTTCTGGTGACGCCGACGTGCGTCTGCACGATGACTGGACGGCCACGGGTTCTCATCTCGACTCTTATGAACGCGCCACGGATCCTGACGACAAGCGTCCTCCTCCTTCTGCTGACGAACCTGCTGCCGGCCGCTGAACCCGGCTGGGAAAAGCTGCCGCCGCTGCCGGAGCCTAACGGCGGATTCGTCAGCGGGGTGGATCATGGCCGGGTGGTCGTGGCCGGTGGCACGAACTGGGCGGGCGGCAGGAAGAACTGGCTCAGGGCCGTGCATGTGCTGGATCCGGTGAAACGCACCTGGGAAGCCGTGAACGGGCTCGGCCAGCCTCTGGCCTATGGCGTCGCCGGCCAGTCCGCAACGGGCATGATGGCCGGAGGGGCGCTGGTGATCCTGGGCGGCTTCACCGGTGAGCAGGGGTTTCTCCGCCAGATCTGGATGGAAAACGGCAGCCGGCTGGTGCGCGACGCCCTTCCCGCCACCGACGCCCGCGCACTGGCCGCAGGCGGCTGGATCGGGGAGGAGATGATCCTCTGCGGCGGCAGCCGTGACCCGGCCGACCTTGCCGGGGCGCGCCGTGACACGCTGGCGGTGGACGCGCGGGGCAACGTGCGCAGGCTCGCCGACCGTCCGGGGCCAGGCTTTGTCTCCTCCGGATACGCCGTGGCCGCCAACCAATTGTTTGTTTTCGGTGGCGCCGCCTGGGATGTCGAGGGGAAGTCCGTGCGGAACCTGGCGGACGCCTCCGCCCTCCGCCCTGCGGACAAGGCCTGGCGGCAGCTCCGGACGCTGCCCTTTGCGGTGCGGGGCTGCACGGCGGCGGCCTTGTCAGACGAGCGCATCTACCTCGCGGGCGGCTACAAGGGTGACGAGGAGGGCTTCACCGACGAGGCCTTCATCTACGACATCGGCAGGGATGAGTACCGCCCGGCGCAACCACTGCCCTACAGGGCCATGGTGTCGCTCGTTGTCTGTGACGGCTTCCTCTACTGCCTGGGGGGCGAGGATAAAAAGCAGTCGCGTACCGACGCCGCCTTCCGGATTGCCATCGCCGATCTGCTGAAGTGACGTGCTGGTGAAAAGCGGTGGCACGGAGGGCGTTAAGGCGCTGCATGAAACGGCTCCTCCTGCTGTCCGCCCTGTTGTCCTTCCTCACGGCCCCGGCCTTCGCCGCCGAAGCCGCCCGGCCTAACATCCTTTTCATCATCTTTGACGACTGGGGCTGGCAGCATGCGGGCGCGCATGGCTGCGACTGGGTGAAGACGCCGAACTTTGACCGCATCGCGAAGGAGGGCGTGCTGTTCAGGAACGCCTTCACCTCGAACCCCAAGTGCAGCCCCTGCCGCGCCACCATCCTCACCGGCCGCAACTCCTGGCAGCTTGAGGAGGCGGTCTGTCATGGGGGCATCTTCCCGCCCAAGTTCGCCGTCTATCCCGACCTGCTGGAGGCCGGCGGTTATGATGTGGGGCTGACGGGCAAGGGCTGGGGGCCGGGTGAGTTCAGGCTGGAGGGCCGCACACGCAATCCCGCCGGGCCTTCGTTTGACGAGCTCACCCAGAAGGCGCCCACCAAGGCCATCGCCACCACGGATTATCCACGCAACTTCCAGGCCTTTCTCGATCAGCGTGACAAGGGCCGGCCCTTCTGCTTCTGGATGGGCTTCAAGGAGCCGCACCGAGGCTATGAGGAGGGCTCGGGGGTGCGCCTTGGCAAGAAGCTCGACGAGGTGAAGGTGCCCGGCTATCTGCCCGACAACGCCGTCGTGCGCGGTGACCTGGCCGATTATGCCATCGAGGTGGAATGGGGCGACCGCCAGATCGGCCGCACGCTGGAGCTGCTGGAGAAGCAGGGGCTGCTGGAGGACACGCTCATCATCGTCACCTCGGACCATGGCATGCCCTTTCCCCGCGTGAAGGGCCAGATCTACGAGGACGGCTACCATCTGCCGCTCGCCATGCGCTGGGGCCGCGGGATCAAGCCCGGCCGCGTGGTCAATGACTTCGTGAATGTCCGTGATCTCGCGCCCACCTACCTGGAGCTCGCCGGGCTCCCCGTTCATGAGCAGATGACCGGGAAAAGCCTCGCCGCCATCCTGCGAAGTGAAGGCAGCGGCTTTGTCGAAGGCCGCCGGGTGATGCTGGCGGGCAAGGAACGCCATGACCTGGGGCGGCCTAACGACTGGGGCTATCCGGTGCGGGCGATTCGCACGCCGGAGTTTTTCTACAGCCACAACTACCACCCCGAACGCTGGCCTGCCTGCAACCCGGAAACAGGCTATGGCAACTGCGACGACGGCCCGACCAAAAGCTGGATCATCGAGAACAAGGGGCCCTTCTACGACCTTGCCTTCGCCTACCGCCCCGAGGAGGAGCTTTACGACATCGTCAGGGATCCCGAGTGCCTGAGAAACCTGGCCGCCGACCCGGCGCGCGCCGCCTTGAAAAGGCAGCTGCGCACGACGATGGAGTCGCTGCTGCGCGAGGAGAAGGATCCGCGCGTCGTCGGAGATGCGGCCGTCTTTGACACCTACAAGTACCTCGGCAACCGCAGCAAAAAAGGTTACGCCGAATGGGAGGCCCGGCAGAAGGGCATGCCTCTACCGGAAGTGCCGAAAAGGAAGAAGCAGGAGGAGTGACCCGCCTCAGGCCGCACCCGGTTCCGTCACCCTGGGCACACGATTCAGGCGGATCAGCATGAGCCCGATGCTCAGGAGGGTGAAGCCCACGAAGGCGGCGGTCAGCATCCACACGGCGCCGGAGTCCAGCCGGGGAGGCCGGACCTGGTTGGCAAGCATGAGCTGGCGGTCCATCAGAGTCGCCCAGACGAGCTGGCCGGTGGCGAACCAGCGTGCCCAGTGGCGGGTGATCCGGCAGGCCTGGGGATAATTTTCCGGCCGACGCCAGTAGCCGGACTTCGGCAGGTTCATCGTGCTCGGAGGCAGCCGGTGCAGGAAGGAGGTGACGAGCACCAGCACGCCCGCGACACCGAGGTGCAGGGCGGCGGTTGCCACGGCCAGGGACTGCCTGGAATCCCATCGGTTAGGCCGCCCGGCGGCGTCAAAGTGCACGGCGACCTTCTCCGGAAGCTCCTGCCAGTCCAGGCGGAGAAGCAAAAGCGCCGTGGCGGCCAGGAGGAGGGCGATCCAGGAAAGGAGGCTGGTTTTCATGGGAGCAGGGAGGGTGTCAGGCGATCAGGAACAGACGGCCGATGAGCAGCTTGGAGAGCACTTCGGCGATGAGCAGGCCAAGGATGAAGGCCGTCACCGCACGGCCTCCGCGGACGTTGCAGCAATGGCTGAAGGACTTCCACATCAGCGCCACCATCCAGACCGTGCCGAGGAGCATCACCAGCGTTACCACAGCAAAGACGACGACATCCGGGCTGTCCGTCGGCAGGCTGGGAATCTCACCCGGCTTCAGGCTGGTGAGGGCCTTCAGCAGCTCCTCGTTGAAGCGGTGAAAGCCCGGGGCGAGACAGGCGAGCGCCACCCCAAGCGTGGGCCAGCGCGCCAGCGCCTGCGTGCCGATCAGGTCGATGCTGCGAAAGGCGGACCTGGACACCAGCCTGCCCGCCGCCAGCAGCACCAGGGCGAGGCTGAGCCAGTCAATCAGTCCCTCCGCGACAAACAACCACCAGGGGCCGGCGCGGCCGACGTGAATGTCGAGCACTCCGTCGAAATGCAGCCCCTGTCTCGCACCGAGCAGGCCGACGGCGACAAGGATGGCCAGCCCGATCCCGAGGGCCTGGACGCCTGCGATGCGGTGGAAGGGGTGAAAAAGGATCTGGGGGAGCTTCATGGTGCGGAGTCAGGGGTTGACGAGGCTGTGTCAGCGGCGGCCTGAAGGCGGCTGATGACTTCATCGAGGCGGTTGCGCACCGTCGGGTAGCTGACCTTCATCAGAGCGGCCATGTCCTTGAGACTGCCGCTTGCCTTCACGAACTCGAGGATGAAGGCCTGGTCCTCCGCCGACAGGGAGGCGAGGGGCGGCAGCGGATACATGCCCTCGACCTCGGTTCCACAATGCTCACAGGCCAGCCGCCTGACCTGAAGCTGGTGATCACAGCTTGGGCAGAGAGTTGGGACACGCTTCATTTGAATAAAGTTGAACACATGTTCAACTTTATTCAAATGAATTTTAAAATATGGAAACTAAAGGAACCAAAAACACAGAAGCGCCACCAGGGTCGGGGCGAGGGCACCCAGGAAAAGGCCGAGGGGGCTGATGCCCTCGCCCCGGAAGGCTTCACTGGTTTGCAGGATGCCGACGCCGGCGGGATTCGGAGCGTTGGCGATGACCGTCAGGCCGCCACCGGTGACGGCTCCTGCGACGAGGGCGTATTTTAAATCCGGCGTGATGCCCTCCACCAGGCTGCCCAGGTAGGTGAGTGCGGCGTTGTCCGTGATGGCGGTCAGTCCGGTGGCTCCGAGGAAGAGCGTGATGCCGTCCATGCCGGCGATGAGCGGCTTGAGCCACCAGGACTGGAGCGAGCCGAGGGTCACGAGGCCGGCCAGGAAAAAGCCGACGAGCAGGCCTTCGCGCAGCTTCAGGTTGTCCTGATGCTCACGGGTGGCGGTGACCAGGCCCAGGAAGAGCATGAACACGCCGAAGAAGACATCCGGGTGATGGGCAAAGGCCACCACGGCGGCGAGGAAGAGCACATGCATCAGCGTCAGCCAGACGGGGATGCTCTGCTGAGCGTGGGCCTGGGGTTTTACGGCGAGGATTTCCTTCCGGAAAAGGGCGGCGACCAGGGCGGTGGAGGCGAGGCAGGCGATGGCGGCCTTCCACCCGAAATGGGTGAACATGAAGGCCGTGTCCCACTGCCATTTGGCCGCCACCATGAGCACCGGCGGAGCGGCAAAGTGGGTGAGCGTGCCGCCGATGGAGACATTGACGAACAGCAGGCCGAGGGTGGCGTAGGCAAGCCGGGGGCTGATGTCGCGGTCAAAATAACGGCGCTTCAGCAGGATGGCCAGCAGGGTCATGGCCGCCGGTTCGGTGATGAAGGAGCCGAGCAGGCTGCCGAAGGACAGCGCGGAGACGTAGAAGGCCATGCTTTCCTGAAGCGGCAGGGCCCGGGCGATCAGGGAGATGAACGACTCCGCCAGCCTGACCACCGGCCGTGTGGCCGCCACGACCATGACGACGAGCACAAACTTCGGCTCCGTGTAGTTCAGGCTTTCGATGTAGTGAACGGCCTCGTGGACGCTGCCCTTCAGGGCGGCCACGCCTGCGAAAAGGGCGGCGGCCCAGAGGCCGAAGACAACCTCGGTTTCCGCCAGGAAATGCAGCAGGTTCTCCTGGACCGAGCCTTTTGGAAACTGATGCGCCCAATGGGCGAAGCGCTTCACTGAAAAGGTGTGCAGCACCGCAAGGGCAAAGAGGCTGGTGGCGAGAAGCTCGACAGGTGTGGCGGTCATGGGTGAGAGGCGTTCTGGTTCAAGGTCAGCAGGACGTAGGCGCCGTAGGCGGCGAGCAGGATGACGCCGCGCCAGCGGCGGAGCTCGCCGGAGCGGGAGGGCATGATCAGCAGCACGGTGAGCACCCCCCAGAGCAGGCTGGGCTGGACCTCCGGCAGGCTGACCTTGTAGGGCTGGATCAGGGCCGCCACGGAGGCGATGAACAGGGCGTTGAAGACGTTGCTGCCCAGGATGTTGCCGAGGCCGACATCGTGATGGCCGCGCAGACGCGAGATCAGGGTGGTGGCAAATTCAGGCGTGCTGGTGGCCACCGCCACCACGACGGCCCCGACCACGAAGGGGCTCCAGCCCAGGGCTTCTGCGACCCCCTTGCCACCGGTCACCACGAGCTGCGCCGCAACCACCAGCACTCCGAGGCCGGCCAGCAGGAAAAAGCCGGGCTTGTAGGGAGGCTCCTGGCGGGCATGGGCGGGCTGCTTCCGGGCATGCGCCCTGGCCTGGCGGATCACCGCCCACAGCCAGGCAAAGAAGCCGGTCATGAGCAGGCAGGCGTCG
This sequence comes from Prosthecobacter sp., assembly GCA_019186985.1. GTDB lineage: Bacteria > Verrucomicrobiota > Verrucomicrobiia > Verrucomicrobiales > Verrucomicrobiaceae > Prosthecobacter. The sequence continues at coordinate 30,306 of JABARQ010000046.1, forward strand.
AGGCGTGAAAACCAGCCGTCCTGGAGCAGCGCGTAAACGGCGCCGGGCACCAGCAGGGCCACCGTCCAGTCCCGCCAAAGGCCTTCACCCTCCGCCTTCATGCCCGAGGCGGCCAGGACCACCGCCAGCACGAGGGCGATGTTGACGACATTGCTGCCCAGGACGTCACCCAGGGAAATTTGTGGCAGCCCGCTCATGGCGGCGTTCACCGCCACCAGCAGCTCCGGAGACGAGGTGCCGAAGGCGGCCACGGTGACGCCCACCACCGCCGTCGGCCAGCGTGCCCAGCGTGCGAGTCCGACGCCGCCCTTGACGAACCATTCGCCGCCAAACCAGGCCAGCAGGACGCCGGCCATGAGCAGAAGCACGGATGCAAGCATGAGGGGGGAGGGAAGGGTTCAGCCACGCACCACCAGCACGCTGCACGGAGCCTGCCTGACCACTTTTTCCGCCACGCTGCCAAGCAGCAGATGACCCAGCCCCGTGCGGCCGTGGGTGGGCATCAGGATCACTCCGGCCTCCTCATCCGCCGCCGTCCGGCAGATCACGTCCGCAGGGTTCCCGGCACGCACGAGGACGGTCACGTTTTCCGGATGGCTGAAGTGCTCCTGCACCAGGCTCCGCAACCTTTGTCCGGCGGCTTCCTCCGCCGCATGATGAAGCTCCGCCGTCTGGATGCGCAGACCCTCCAGGGCGGGCTCGGTCACATGCAGCAGCAGCACAGGGCCCTTTGTCTCACGCTGCCAGTCCGATGCGGCGCGGACGCCCGCCAGGGAGGCCTCGGAAAAGTCGGTCGGCACCAGGACCCTGCTCCAGAAACCGGGAATGGAAGTGGTGTTCATGCATGGAACCATGAGGCCGCCCGCGACGGCGGGCAAGGCTTTCCGGCCTGGGAGGCCGCGTTGTGGAGGCTGGCGCTACAGCTCCGTGACCAGGTCGGGGATCCTGGCGTCGTGCGGCTCGCAGGGCACATCGGGCAGCAGCTGCATGTGGAAGCCGACGCCGACAAGCCGTGCGCGCATCCTTGGTTGGGCAAGCAGGCGGTCATAGTAGCCGCCTCCACGTCCCAGCCTGGCGCCGTCACGCGCAGAAAACGCCAGTCCGGGGACCAGGATGACGTCCAGTTCCCCGATGTCGGCCGGTTCGCTGCCAGACGGTTCCCAGACTCCAAGGGGGCCGCGCCGCAGATCCTCCACGCCAACCACCTCCACCGGGACGAGCCCAGCCTGGGCAACTTTGAAAAAAACGGTCCGCCAGCCATGGTTGCGCAGCCAGGGAAGGAAGGAGGTCACCAGGTCCGGCTCGTTGCGCAGGCCGCCAAAGAGGGCCGCCACGCCCGGCCGGGCCCAGAGATCCTCCCTGGCCTGGAGACGGCTCACCAATTGTTCGGACCAGCGCCGCAGCGTGCCCTCCGGCACCGCGCGAAACCTCTCCCGGATCGAACGCCGGACGGCCTCCTTGGTCCATGTGTCTGTCATTTCCGCCATGATTCGTGCCGACAACCTGCGCCTCCCGGCCTCCGCTGCCAAGCTCCGTGACCGGGAAAATCGCGGTTGTCAGCAACCATGAACGGCCTTTTAGTTAAGAGCAGTCAGGCAATTCCCCGCCACGATGATCCATGACCCCGCCCCTGACCACGGAGGGCCGGCCCTTCTCAGCCGCCCCAGGAGGAGCATCTTCTCCCGCCGTGAACGTGATGAAAACCGCATCGGCCTGCTTCCCACGGAAGGCTGGCGGCAGCGGAACCTTCAGTTTCTCGGCGAGGTGCTCATCCCCAGCATTCTCGCCCCCAGGAAGCCGGGACGCATCCCCGATGGCGGCCTGCCCCTTGCCGACGCGGACCAGCTCGGCGTCACCTGGCTGGGACACGCGGGCTTCTTTGCCCAGGTCGGAGGGGTCAACCTTGTCATCGACCCCAACTGGGCTCTCTGGCATGGACCGGTGAAACGCCTCCGCCATCCCAGCGTCTGGGCCAGCGACCTGCCGCCCATCGACCTGGTGCTGGTCACCCATGCGCACTTCGACCACCTCCACCTGCCCAGCCTGCGCCGCATCGCCCACGGCCAGCCGGTCATCGTCCCCAGGGGCGTCGGCACCGTGGTGAAACGCTGCGGCTTCGGGCAGATCGTCGAGCTCGACACCTGGCAGGGCGCGCAGTTTCGTGACCTCCACATCACGCTCACGCCTGCCCGGCACTGGGGCGCCCGCATGATCCACGACACCCATCGCGGCTTCGGCGGCTACCTGATCCGCTCAGACGAACGAACTTTGTTTCATTGCGGCGACAGCTCGATGTTCGACGGCTTCCAGGAGATCGGCCGCCGCGCCGACATCGACCTCGCGCTCATGCCCATCGGCGCCTACCAGGCCCCCAGCGGCCGGCCCGTGCACATGAACCCTGAGGAGGCCCTGGACGCCTTTGAAATGATGGGCGCACGCCACATGGTGCCCATGCATCACGACACCTTTCCGCTGGGCGGAGAACCGCTGCATGAGCCCGCCGAATGGCTGGCTCGCTCCGCCTGCCAACGCGGGCTCGACGCACGTGTCCGGCTGCTTCACGAAGGCGAGACGGCGCTCTATTGAGCGTGCCGGACCAGCCGCCTGGAGGTGGATGAGGCCCTGAACTCCAGGCTTCCATCCCGCCTGCCTGCTGATGCCGCGGCCGGCGACGGCCTGCCTAGCAAGCCGTGATTTCAGCCTTGTCCTGAGGCGGCCTTTCTGATGCAATCACGGCTGTCGGACAACCCCGATCCCCCCCGCCATGAAAATCAATGTTCATTGTCTCGTGGTTCGTACGGCGCTGGCCCTTGTGGCCGGCGCATCCCTTGGGGCCGCTCCTCTGCGTGCGGCTGATGACATCGAGAACCTCTTCAGGATGGGCCGCGCGGCCTATTACAAGGGCGACCTCGAGCAGGCGCACCAGCTCCTGTCCATGGTGGAGGCGCAGAACCCCCGCCATCAGGAGACACGCATCCTTCTCGCCGACGTGCGGATGAAGCTGCGTGCCACGGGCACCTCGCTGAAGAAGAAATACCAGGGGGTGATGATCTCCAGGATCGAGTTTGCCGACGTCACCCTGCAGGAGGCGCTGGAAGGCCTGCGCGCCCTGTCCAAGAATGCCAGCGGCGGCCAGGTGGTGCCGAACTTCATCGTCACCGACACGAAGGTCGCCGGCAACAAGGTGTCGCTGAACCTGACCGACGTGCCGCTCACCACCGCCATTGACTATGTGGCGCGCGTGGCCGGTGCACGCGCCAGCTATGACCAGCACGCCGTCATGTTCACCAGCGCTGCCGGCGGCTGAGATGCGGGCTTCCGTGCGTGACATGGCGTGGGGTCGTTTTTTCCCACGCCATGTCCATGGATGCCGGCCTGGGACGCCTTCTCAATCCCTGTTCAAAGCCGCCAGTCGTTCGGCCAGAGGCGGGTGGCTGTAATGCAGCCAGACCGCCAGCGGATGAGGCTGAGGGTGGCTCAGGTGGTCGTGGGAAAGTTTCCTGAGGCTGTCCATGAGCGGCCTGCCGCCGCCCATCGCCCTTCTGGCATAGGCATCCGCCTGAAACTCATGCCTGCGGCTGACAGCGAGTCCGAGCAGTCCTGTCAGGACGCCCAGCGGCTGGTAGAGGATGCCGAAAAGCACCAGTCCCATGCCGGCCGGCGTGCCCCGGACTCCGAATGCTGCGAAAAAGTCCGGTGACTTCAGCGCCCAGCCCAGCAGCGCGAGCATCAGCCCCATCTCCGCCAGTCCAAGCGCCAGGTTCACCGGCACATGGCGGCATTTGTTATGGCCGATCTCGTGGGCGAGGATGGCCAGGATCTCCTCCTGTCCGTGGTTTTGCAGCAGGGTGTCAAACAGGGCGATCCTGCGCGTGCGGCCGAAGCCGGCGAAGAAGGCGTTCGCCTTGGAGGAACGGCGCGAGCCATCGACGATGCTCACCTCCTGAACGGGAAACTGCAGCCTCCCCGCCAGCTCCAGGATGGCCTCGCGAAGAGGGCCCGCCTCCAGCGGGGTGAACTTCAGGAACAGGGGCATCAGCACGCGAGGGGCGAGCCAGGTCATCAGCACGCTCACGGCCGCCAGGAACAGCCAGGCATGAAGCGGTGCCAGGGGTTCATGATGGAAAAGCCAGACCACGACCCAGGCCGCCGGCAGGCCGAGCACCGCCATGAGCGCGAGGCTTTTGAGGTGATCTCCGGCAAAGGTGCGCCAGGTCATGCGGTTGAAGCCGTGCCGCTCCTCCACGCCGAAGGTGTCCCAGGCGGCGAAGGGCAGGCCTAACAAGCTTTGTGCCAGCATCATCACGGCGATGACGATGACCCCGCTCGTGACGGGCCCCCATCCCAGCAGGTTCACCTCCGCCTGCAGGGTGCCAAAGCCTCCGCACCACCAGAAGAGAAGAAGCGCCGCCAGTCCGGTGGCTTCGCGCATCACATCCACCCGGGCCCCGTCCGAGATGTAGGCCTGCAGCTTCTCGCGAGTTTCCTCAGGGTAGGTGTCCTCCAGCTCCGGGGGAACCGGACGTCCCAGCCGCGCCAGGTTGAGCAGGCGCACCACCAGTTCGAGGTGGAAGACGCCGAGGACGGCGGCCAGGGCGGCGACAAACCAGGGGTTGGAAAGGTTCATGGGGCGGGTGAGGCAGCCGGTGCCGGGCAAAACGAAACAAGCAGGCGGGGGACCGCCTGCTTGTGAAATGGGTTTCGGGATGGATGCGCCGTGTTACTCGGCGTTCTCCTCGACGTAACGGACGACATCACCGACGGAGAGAAGCTTCTCGGCCTCTTCGTCAGGCACGTCGATGCCGAACTCTTCTTCGAAGGCCATGACCAGCTCCACCGTGTCCAGGGAGTCAGCACCGAGATCCTCGATGAACTTGGCTTCCGGCGTCACCTGCTCAGGGTTCACGCCGAGCTGCTCGACGATGATGTCACGGACTTTGTCTTGGATGTTGTCTGCCATAATGGGGAGGGGGATGTGCGGCGGAGAGGTAGCGGCTCGTTTTTCTTTGGCAAGAGCGAATTCGCGGATTTTTGACGGGGCTCAAACCCTTGTTTTTCAGGCCTCCGGGGGCGGCTCCTCTGCAGGTTCCGGCGCGGATCCGGGCGTGTGCACCTTTTCGATCAGCTCGCCTTTCATGTTGGCCGCCACCTGCGCAAGCACCTGCACGGCCCCGTCGAACTTCAGGTCGTCCACCACCACCTTCTGCTCGGAACCGCCCTCGGGCCGGTGCCAGACATAGGCGAGCCCCTTGTTGTCCCAGAGACGCTTGTCCACGCGGAAGACGTCGGCATGACGCACGACCACTCCTTCGGGCGAGATGAAATGATCCGCCTCGCCACGCAGCACCTTGTGCCTGTTGCGCAGGATGGTCAGCCCGACGAACAGGGCGGCCAGAAGCGTTCCGCCTCCCCACCAGAACTGCTCGTCAATCTCCTTCTGCGTGTAGCGGTGCGGCTTTTCCGGCCAGCCGTTCTGCGCGGCATGGGAGACCCAGCGCGGGGGCTCTCCGTCACGCCCCGTCGGCCAGCCCTGCTGGCGGGCGTTCTCCACCCACACGTCCACCTTCCCGGCCGCCTTCGCCTCGTCAAAGGTCCGCAGCACCACCTCCTCAAACCACACCTGCTTGTCCGCGATCCGGTTGGCGGCGGGATAACCAAATTTGCCGTCGTAGAGAAAGTACAGGCCGAAGGCCGCCAGCATCCCGGCCAGCATGGCCATGCGCTTGAAGTACCACGGCGTGACGCGGCAGAGGATGGGAAAGTCGGGCGGCCTGGTGGTGGCGTCGGTCATGCCCCATTCCATCACCGCACCCGCCCCCTCCGCAACCAGACTTTGCACCCCGGCGCAACCGTCCCGCTTCTCCCGGGTTCTGGCTGCACCCTCGTTTTTATGTCATACAAGGCTGCGTCCGGCCTCACTCACCCCGTCCCCATGAAACGCCCTGCCGTCGCCTCCCTCCTGGTCTTTGCCGCCGCCGGATTCCACCTGCACGCCCAGTCCGCAGGGCTGCGCTCCAAGTTTGACGCCTTTGACTCCAACAAGGACGGTGTCATCGACGGCGAGGAAATGAACGCCAGCCCCGTGCTCGGTCCCCTTGACCTGGATGCCGACGGACGCCTGACCTTCCTGGAGGCTGTGAAGGCCCTGCGCCAGAAGGCTGCGCCGGCTTCGGCCTCCACCTCCGCCGAGCCCGCCCCTGGCGACCGCCGGCTCTTCGACTTCCTCGACAAGAACAAGGATGGCAGGCTTGTCGAAGATGAACTTCCGCGCAGGCAGTGGTTTGAACGCCTCGACACTGACAAGGACGGTGAAGTCACCTTTGAAGAGGCCGACGCCGTCGTCGCCCGCATGAGGGAGATGGGTGAAAAGATCCCCGCCATCCCTGGCGCGCCCGGACAGGAGTCCTCCGCTGCAGAACCGCCTGCCGAGGATCTCTCCGAGGCACCCCGCATCCTCAAGGCCAATGAGCATGGTGTCGGCAGCCTGGTCGCGGATGTCCTGCTCAGGGATTTCGCCGGCCAGGAAAGGCACCTGCGTGACCATGTCACCGGCAGCAAGGGGCTGGTGATCGCCTTCTTCGGCGCCACCTGTCCCATCAGCGGCAAGCTCGGGCCTGAACTGGCCCGGCTTGAAAAGGATCTTCCCCCGCAGGGCCTGCGCATGATCCTGGTCTGCCCGGTCGGGGCGGAGTCCCGGGAGGACATCCAAAAGTTTGTGAGCGCCCATGCACTGGCCTCGCCCGTCATTCATGACGCGGACGGCAGGCTTGGCGCCGCCCTCGCCGCCACCACCACGACCGAGGTCTTCCTGCTCGACGCTGCGCGCACGCTTTTCTACCGCGGCGCCGTCAATGACCAGTACGGCCTTGGTTATGCCAGGGAGTCCGCCACCCGGCCCTATCTGCGCGACGCCGTGAAGGCGCTGCTCAAGGGGGTGGAGCCGGAGATCGCCGCCACCACCGCCCCCGGATGCGCCCTGGACCTGAAGACGGCGGGCGCGGTGTCGAAATCGGACGTCACCTACCACAACCAGGTCGAACGCATCATGCAGAACCGCTGCGTCGAATGCCACCATCAGGGAGGTGTCGGCCCCTTCAGCCTGGAGTCCTATGAAGACGTCATCGAAAACGCCGGCATGATCCGCAAGCAGGTGGAGCGAGGCGCCATGCCGCCCTGGTTTGCCGCCGCACCCGCCGGGGACGAGGAGAGCCCATGGGCCAATGATTGTTCGCTGTCGAAACAGGAGAAGTCCGATCTGATTGCCTGGCTGGCCGGCGACCGCCCGCGCGGCAATCCGGCGGAGGCTCCGTTGAAGCGCGCCTTCAGCTCCGAATGGCAGCTTGGAAAACCGGATGCCGTCCTGCAGCTTCCGCGTGCTGTTTCGATCAAGGCCGAGGGAACGATGCCCTACCAGTTCCTCACCGTGGAGACGGGCTTCACCGAGGACCGCTGGGTGCGCGGTTACGAAATCCTGCCCACGGATGCGAGCGTGGTTCATCACGTCATCGTACAGGTGCATCCCAAGGGCAGCAAGGTGCGCAACCGTGGCGAGGGCACCGAAGGTTACTGGGCGGCCTACGTGCCTGGCAACACGCATCACCTGTGGCCGGAAGGTTATGCCAAAAAGCTGCCTGCCGGAGCCACAGTCAGCTTCCAGATTCATTACACGCCCAACGGCCGGGCCACCCAGGACCAGCTTCGCATGGGCCTTCATTTCGCCACCGGGGAGCCGCGCCACATCGTGCACACCGCCGCTGTCGCCAACCTGCGCCTGAACATTCCGCCGGGCGCTTCAAAACATCTCGAGACCAAGGAGCAGGCCGTCCCGTTTGACATGAACGTCATGGCCTACATGGCCCACATGCACCTGCGGGGAAAAGCCTTCAAGTTCGAGGTCACGCGCCCCGATGGCAGCCAGGAGGTGCTGCTCGACATTCCTCGCTACGACTTCAACTGGCAGCTCCGCTACGACTATGCGCGCTCGCATTTCCTGCCGCGCGGCAGCCGGGTTAAAATCACCGCCGTGTTTGACAACAGCGAGGGCAACCCCGCCAACCCGGACCCGTCGAAGACCGTCCGCTGGGGCTCCCAGACCTTCGACGAGATGATGATCGGCTACATCGAGTACTCCACGCCTCACAAGCGCGACGTCGCGGCCCGGTGACCGGCGTGTTTTGGGGAGCAAGGACCGATGCAGATGCAGCGTGAAGTTCATCGATGCAGGCATCCCAGGATAGGATGCTTGACGTAATAACATTCGTGACTACATTGAGATGTCATGGTTCTTGAACTCAAGCTTCGCAAAATTGGCAATTCCGTGGGGCTTGTCCTGCCCAAGGAAGCCCTCGCACATCTCAAGGTTGAAGAGGGTGACACGGTGACATTGACCGAATCCCAGGACGGCATGCGGCTGACCGCCAGCAACCCCGAGTTTGCCAAAACCATGGAGGTCTTTGAAAGCCTGAACCGTCGTTACCGAAACACGCTGCGAGAGCTGGCAAAATGAAGCCGCCGTACTGGATGACGCGTGATGAGTGCCTTGCGCTGCATGACATGATGCTGTCGTTCTATGGAGGCATCGAGGGAGTGCGTGATGGTCATCTCCTGGAGTCCGCTCTTGCCCGCCCACGGCAGCTTTTTCATTATGGCAGGCCCTCCATGGCTGAGCTGGCCGCCGCTTACACGGCGGGAATCGTGAAAAATCATCCGTTTGTTGATGGAAACAAACGCACGGGCTTCATGCTTGGTGCGGGTTTTTTGGAACGCAACGGCCATGAATTCCATGCATCTGAAGCCGATGCAGTGGTTTGCACGCTGGCCCTGGCCGCAGGTGAAATGACGGAAGCAGCCTACGCCTTGTGGATGAAGGCCAGCTCGAGCACGCAAAAACGTGGCTAGAATGCCTCATGCATAAGTGGTCATGGTGCAGAACAGCGCTGCATCCGCACAGCCTGATCATGCACTGCACATGACCGGAAGATTAAATCAACCTCTTCTATTTCGTTTATAATCAACGAAGAGGGCGACTGATGTTCGCGAACTGAGAATGCGCCTAAGAACATGTCCACCATCATCTATTGACGTTGCTCCCTTCCTTTGCATCGCAGGCTGCCTCGAGAGAAACGAAGTTGTTGAAAGCCACCAACGAGAACACTGTTTCGTGACAGCCTTGACTTAGCTTTCTACCACGGGCTTAGATTCAGCATCGTGGCTCTCGCCCCGTAGCCCAAGTTATTTCCAATGTCGACTAATCCTACCCCCATTGGGCCACACTCCCTTGGCGACGTGACCGCCGAAATCGATAAGGCGATGCTCAACAGGGCCTTCTTCGAAACGCGGGACTATTTTGCGCTCCAAGAATCGGCGGAGCACTGCATCATTGTGGGCAGGCGGGGAACTGGGAAAAGCGCCCTGTGCTACAAGTTGGGGCAACATTGGGGGAGGGACGAACATAACGTGATTCTCCGAGTCTCACCGGAAGATCACCAGCTGATCCTCCTCCGCCATTATGTAGGCACGTTTGGGACGAGTCCCAATCTCTTACGAGCGGCAGCAAAGACGTTCTGGCGGTACGCTATCATTTTGGAGGTGGCGGACCTCTGCCAGAATTTCCGGGATGGCCCTGAAACTGCAAAGATCACTCTGCATCTGTCGAATTGGAGGAAAAGTGGAACCGGGATGTTCGAGCGTCTCGGCTCGACACTCAGCGGTTTAAAGCTGAGCACCGAACCCGACCTGCAACTGCCGACATTGGTCAAGCTGCTTGAGGTCGATGACCTACAGCAAGAGCTTAACCACGTGCTTACAAAGACGAGGAAGCAGGCACGGGTGTTGGTGGACCGGCTTGATGAAGGTTTTGAACCCACCGCGTCCGGCGTTGCTGTGATTGGAGGAGCCGCGCTAGCTGCCACCCTGCTTAACGCTGCCGTGGAAAAAATGCGAGTTTACATTTTCGTCCGAGACAATATCGCGAGGGCAATCGCTGAGAGCGACATGGATTATTCACGGAATCTTGAAAGTCGGGTGCTGAGGCTTCACTGGGAAGAGCAATCTCTGTTTTATATGATCTGTCGGCGCCTCCGTGCTGCCTTTGCCATTGATGAGGTAAAGGACCTCCGGGTGTGGGATGCCATGACCCACCAAGATGTTAGGGGCAGGGAAGGCTTTCGAAAATGCCTCCGGCTTACGCTTTACCGGCCTCGCGATTTGATTTTGCTTTTGAATAAGGCTTTATACCGGGCTGGCACCCATGGCCGTCGCCATGTTGACAATTCTGACATCAACGCATCCGCAAGGGAGATTTCAGAGAACCGTAAGCGCGATCTCGTCAGCGAATATAGCTCCTCCATACCAGGTTTGGATCGTTTCGTGGATGCTTTTAAGGAAGCAGGCACGACCTTCACATACCCAGAAGCTGTCCAGAGGATCAACTCGATCTTTGATGGAACTGGTTCTGCCTTTATGTCGATCCCAGCGGTTGCCCTCCAAACCGCAAGAATAATCGGAGATGCCGGGGAAGTGGTGCGGCTGCTGTACTCAGTGGGTTTCTTGGGGGTGACAGCTGAGCAGGGCACAAGCTTCATATTCTCGCACGATGGCAAAAGCCCCCTGCATGAATTCAAGTCCACTACGAAGCTGCTCGTTCACCCGTGCTACTGGTTGGCATTGAATCTACAGGAGCAGTTTTTCGGTGAAGCCGGAGCAGCGGAGATCCACGATGACTTGGATCTGGAGGTAATCACAGATTCAACTGAAATCCGAAATAGGAAACTTGGGCAGCTTATTTCAGAATTGGATTCTATCGAAGAAGGAGCGGAAGACGCGCATGATTTCGAAGATTGGTGTCTGCGGGCTCTCCAAATCTTGTTTGCTGGCGCTTTGGACAATATCCGGCTTCATCCGAACAAGACCGCAAACCAGCGACGCGACATCGTCGCTCGGAATACAGAATCCACACCCTTTTGGAAGCGGATTCTGACAGACTATGGCTGCCGCCAAGTCATTTTTGAAATAAAGAACTATTCTGATTCTCTTGGTCCCACCGAGTTTAGGCAGATGGCGTCGTACCTCGGTCAGGCATATGGAAGGATTGGGTTCATCGTCAACAGGGCGGAGGGTGACGACTTGAGAAAGGGCGCAGAGTTAGACTGGTTCCGCGAGCTTTATTATCACGATCAGCAGAAGAAGGTGGTAATAAAGCTTCCCGCGAAAATCATCGCTACCTTACTATCGAAGCTGCGCAGCCCAGAAAAGTATTCAGCGGCTGATAAGCGTCTCAACAAGCTTTTGGACACATACGAGACCATTTATTTGGCTCAAGGTGGGCGTGGACGCTGAAGCTGCTTGCTGTTGCGCGTGCGGTTAAAAACCTGCCCCGAGCCGAGGCAGGAACAGATCGCTTGGAAACTGCTCCTGATCGGACATTGACGCGGCTGAAGTCCTCAAAAGACATAGTGTAATGCTCCCCTCAAAGTTGGACAAGAGCCAGTGTTGTTCAGGCGGCTTGTTGATGGGGTGGGTTTGGAGCTTGCCTGAGTAATGAGTTGATTCCGGTAGGCGAGGATCGTTTTCGAATCGATCTTACTAATGCAGGCGTCCGCCCGCCCCTCCAGGAAGCTGAGAAATTTGTTCACTGAGCCCCGGCAAAACGCCAGCGTTGCGGCGGCGGTGCCTTTTTTCAGCAAGCCAGTTTTCGGTGTACTCCCGCATTGTAAGCGCCACGACATCTTGCCCCGTAATCGTCTTGTGAAGCTCTGCAATCACGCTGCGGATTTGGCGAACGGTCTGCTTCTGCCTCGCCGCCAGTTCGAAGGAGTCGGCGATCCTCTGCCCTTCGCCCGGTGAGTCTTCACGAGCCGTGTCGCAGAGGTCCGCCGGGCCGTGCCTGGGTGAGCCGGCCGTCCTCGATCACCGGCACGCCGTTCACCAGCACCTGGGAGAAGCCCTCCGCGTAATGATGCGGATCCTTGAAGGTGGACGGGTCCGACACCCGGCCCGGATCCAGGACGACGATGTCCGCCCACGCCCCGTGCTTCAGCTCGCCACGGCCTTCCAGCCGGAAGGTCCGCGCCGGCAGGCTGGTCATGCGCCGCACGGCCTCCTCCAGTGAAAGCACTTTTTGTTCGCGGACATAGCGTGCCAGGATGCGCGCGTTGTTGCCGTAGCTGCGCGGATGAGGCACGTCCTCGCCCAGGCGGCGGGGGCCGCCGTCGCTGGCCACCAGGGTCTGCGGATGCTTCAGGAAGACCCGGAGGTCCTTCTCGTTCATGCCATGGTAGATGCCGCTGCCGCCGCCGCGCGCCTCCATGTCCAGGAGCAGCTCCACCTGGTCGTCCAGCGAGTCGCCGCCGCGCACTTTCCGGGCCGCCTCGGGAATGCTCAGGCCGTTCAGGGACGGGTCGGCGGCAAACCTGGCGACGACGGCGTAACTGTAGTCCTTGCGGCCTCCGCGCGCCAGGATCGCCTTCATGCCCTCGACGATCCGCGCCTTCTCCGCAGGGGCCGCCAGGCGTTTGAGAAAGTCCTCCTTCGTGCCTTCCAGGGCGCTGTCGGGAATGGTCTGGCGCAGCCCGGTGCTGGAGGCGGTGTAAGCATAGATGTCGTGGGTGATCTCCAGCCCTCCGGCACGCGCCTGATCCAGCTTTTCCAGCACCTCCGCCGCCCTGCCCCAGGCTGTCGGCCCGGTCAGCTTGATGTGGCTCAGCTCCGCCCGCACGCCGGCCTCGCGGGCGATTTTCAGGAACTCGTCCACCGCCTCGAAGATGCGCACGGTCTCGTGCCGGATGTGGCTGGCATAGACGCCTCCGTGCTTCGACACGACCCTGGCCAGCTCGATGATCTCGTCCGTCTTCGCAAACGAGCCCGGCACATAGATCAGGCCCGTGCTCATGCCCACCGCGCCGTCCTTCATCGCCTGGTCCACGATCTGCTTCATGGTTTCCATCTGCGCGGCGCCGGGTGCGCGGATGAACCTGCCGCCCATGCCCTGCTCGCGCACCGCCCCGTGGCCGATGAGCGTCGCCACGTTCAGCGTCATGCCAGCCTTGCCGATCTCTTCAAAGAAGGCCGCCACATCCGTGCGCGAGTTGCCGCAGTTGCCGGTGATGATCGTGGTCACGCCCATGCGCAGGAAGTTCTCCGCCGCCGGATTCTCCGCGATCTTTTCCGAATGGGTGTGCACGTCGATGAAGCCCGGGGCGACCACCTGGCCTGCGGCGTCGATGACCTTGTCGGCCGTTCCCCGGACTTCGCCCAGGGCGGCGATTCGTCCTTCCTTGACCGCCACATCACCTTTGCGTGCCGGTGCTCCGGTGCCGTCGACGATCCGGCCGCCGGTGATCAGAAGATCAAAGTCGGCGGCGGGGAGCAGGCAGGCCGAGATGAAGAGGATGGCGAGGAGACGCATGGCCTGAGAACGTTCCTTCATGCCTTCGCCAAACATTTTTCAGCGCCACCTCATGCAGCGGAAGGGGTGGTCGTCGATCAGGTTGGCCTGCACGCCCTCGAGCCGGTCGGCATGATAAAACTGCACGCCGACATAGTGATACACCGGGATCACCGCCGCCTCGCGGCTCACCAGCAGCGCCTCGGCCTGCTGGAAGATGCCGTTGCGCCGGACGGGATCCGCCTCCTTCGCCGCCGCCTGGATGAAGGCGTCATACCCGGGGCTTTTGAATCCCGTGCGGTTCTGGCCGTTGCCGCTGGTGAACAGCTCCAGGAAGGTGCTCGGGTCGTTGTAGTCGCCCACCCAGCTGGACCGGCAGAGGTGATAGTCCAGCTCGCGCATCGACTTGAGCCAGACCTTCTGCTCCTGCTTGGTCAGGTTGACGGTGACGCCCAGGGCCTGCTCCCACATGCTCTGCAGCTCGATGGCGATGCTGCGTTCGATCGGCAGCGGGATGTAAAGGTACTCCACCCTGGGGAAGCCCCGGCCGCCCGGATAGCCGGCCTGCGCCAGGAGCTCGCGAGCCCTCGCCACATTGAGTTCCAGCCCCGGCGGAGGCTGGTAGTTCCGTCCTGCTCCCGGCGGCGTGATGCCATGTGCGACCGGCTCGCCCAGCTGGGTGATCTTTTCCACCAGCCGCTTCTTGTCCACCGTCAGGGCGAAGGCCTGGCGCACCCGGGCGTCGTTGAAGGGCGGGCGGGTGACGTTGATGCGCACGAACCAGGAGCCCAGGAAGGGGCCGGTGTGGAACCAGGGCTCGGCCTTCAGCCGCTGCGTGAGGGACGGCGGCACCATGCCCTTGTCCATCATCAGGTCGCAGCCGCCCGTGTGGAAGTAGCTGAGCGCCGTGTTGGCATCCTGCACGGGCCGCACCTCGACCGTGGCCAGGCGCACGCTGGCGGCATCCCAGTAGCGCGGGTTCTTTCTCAGCCGGATGCGGTCGTCCAGCAGCCATTCATCCAGGATGTAGGCGCCGTTGCCGACGATGTTCCCCGGCTTGATCCAGGCGCTGCCATGCCGGCGCACCACCTCCGCTGGCACGGGGCTCAGGGTGACGAAGGCGCAGAGGTCGATGAAATACGGCGTCGGGTTCTCCAGCTCCACACGCAATGTTTGTTCGTCCAGCGCGTGCACGCCGACATGGGGGAAGTCCCTGTCCGTCTCCTCGGCAAAGGCGCGTGCGCCCTTGATGACAAACATCAGGTTCGCGTAGTCCGACCCCGTTTCGGGAAGCAGCGCGCGGCGCCAGGACTCGACGAAATCGGCGGCTCTCACCGGCCTGCCGTCCGTCCAGGTCACGCCGGGACGCAGATGGAAGGTGTAGGTTTTCCCATCCTCGGAAACTTCCCACCTCTCCGCCATGCCCGGCTCCGGCCTGCCGTCCTGGGTGACGCGGCAAAGGCCTTCAAAAAGCGAGGTCGAGATGCGCATCGACACCTGGTCGGAGGCCAGTGCGGGATCGATTGTCTCCGGCTCCGCGCTTTGCAGGAAGACCAGGTCAGCCCTCGGCCGGTCCGGCGTGCAGGCGCACGGCAGCAGGGCCAGGCAGGAGGCAATGACGCAGAGTCGGACGTGCACGGGCGGCGTGAGGAAGGATCAGGGTTCGGTCTTGAGCCTTCCTGCCGCGCCTGCGGGCCAGGATGCGCCCTGCGCGATCCAACGCTGGATCAGGGCGACCTCCTCCTCCGTCAGCACCTCGCCGACGGGAGGCATGGCCTTCACGCTGGCATGAGCCTTGCCGAGGTGGGTGATGAAGCGGCTCTGGGCCGGCCTGCCAGGAACGATGAAAATGCCTAGCGTGCCGGTCTGCACCGCCTCCGCCTGGCTGGCGAGGCTGAGGCGTCCGGGCTGGGCCTTGGAGTTGTGGCACATGGCGCACTTGGCCTCCAGCACCGGCTTCACATGCTCGGAGAAGCTGACCATGCCGGACTGTGCCTCCTTCAGCGCCGCCGCATCCAGGACATTGCGGCCGGGCAGGCGGGTTTCGCTTTCATGTTCGGCGGAGGAACAGGCCGAGAGGACGGCGGCAAGCGGGACGAGCAGGAGGGAACGGATCATGGTGTCGGCAAAATGTTACCGCAGGTTTGCCCGGCGACAATGCCCGTCTTCAAAGCATGAACGGATGCGTGAAGCGATTTTAAAAAAGGAAGTCAAGAGCAGTCATCTTGAGTTGGGAAATGATATTCACCCTGTCTTGAAGGCATCAGCGCCTTTGAGAACGTTCGCCAAAGCGATCCATTCATCATGATGAACCATTCTTCCTGGAAGCAGCGCGCGATTGTCGGCGTCACCATTCTCGTTTCGGCCGCGACTTTGATTTGTGCGCCATGGGGGAATCTCAGAAAATCCAAAGAACCTTCTGAGAAAAAAGCGGCTCAAGGGATTCCCGTCAGGAGTGTTTCCTCCCCAGCGTCGAGTTCTGCGCAGGTGTCGGATCATGAAGATGAAGATCTGATTTCTGAAATGCTTTCGTTGCTTGCGAAGAAGCCGACCAAAGTCATGCCCTTGTTTTGCGGTCAGAAAATTCATCATGTCATGGCTGAGGACATCTATGAGGATGAGGTCTCGGGCATGATTGTCGTGACCGGCCTTAGGCGCCTTGAACTGGACGATGGTCGCTGGGTGGAGACATCGACGGATGGAAAGCTAATAGTCAATCCTGACTCAGGTCAGATGGAAGTGACAGCAACGTCTTCTTCTTTTTCCATGCCTGATCCACGGCAAAAGAAGGAGCTTTCAGATTGATGCGCTGACAGGACCGGCCCGCGTCCCGCCGACCCCGACCTGAACGGGTGGCTGCGCAGGAGCCCTCAGCCCTCCAGCCGGTAGCCGATGCCGGGTTCGTTGAGGATGCGCAGGCCGCGGTCGCCGAGCTTTTTGCGGAGGTGGTTGATGTGGACGCGCAGGCCTTCGCCAGGGTCGCTCACCTGCCCGGGCCAGACCTGCCGGATGATCTGGTTCTGGGTGACGATGCGCCCGGCATGCGCGGCCAGGGCCTTGAGCAGCTCAAACTCCGTCGGGGTGAGCTTCAAGGCTTCATCGGCGATCCGTGCCTCGTGATGCAGCAGGTCGAGCCTGAGCGGGCCGGCGGTGATCTCCGGCGTGTGCCGGGTGCCCCGGCGGCGCTGGATGACCTCAAGGCGCGCGAGCAGCTCGGCCGAACCAAAAGGTTTGGTGACATAGTCGTCGGCGCCGCCCTCCAGGGCCTGGACCTTCACGGCCTCCTGGTCGCGCACGCTGAGGATGAGCACGGGCGCGTCGCTCCATTCACGCAGGCGCTTCAGCACCTCAAGCCCGCCGATTCCGGGCAGGCCGAGGTCGAGCAGGATGACGTCGGGCCGGTGAAAGGCGGCCTCCTGAAGGCCGCGCTGTCCTTCATCGGCCTCGCAGACCTCATAGCCTCGGGACTCCAGCACCATGCGCAGCAGGCGGCGCATCTGCGGCTCGTCATCAATGATCAGGGCTTTGCTCATGGCTGGCGTGTCTTGACGGGCAGGCTGAGGAGGAACTCCGCGCCGCCCTCGGGATGGTTGCGCACGGTGATGTCACCCTTCATCGCGCGCATCAGGCCGCGTGAGATGGCGAGCCCAAGGCCGGTGCCGCCTGCGGGGGCGCCGCGGGCGCGGGAAAACTTGTCAAACACGCGGTCCTCCATCTCCGGCGCCAGGCCGGGGCCGTGGTCGCGGACCCGCAGGTGCAAAAGCAGGTTAGGCCCGTCACCCGGCCCGGCTGAGGGCGGGGTGACATGGATTTCGATGTCCGTGCCCGCCGGGGCGTGCTGGGCGGCGTTGTGCAGGATGTTGGCCAGGGCCTGGGCCAGCAGGCGGCTGTCGAGCCGCAGCAGGGGCAGATGGTCCGTGCCGGTGACGCGCAACGGGTGGGCGGCAAGCTCGCGCTGAAGAGGGGCTGTGGCGGCATGGAGCACATCGCCGATTTCACACCAGTCGGGCGCGGGTTTCACGGCGTCGGATTCCACCCGGGTGATTTCGAGGAGGTTCTCGACGATGCGCTGAAGACGGCGTGTTGCGGTGTCGATCTCCGCAGTGAAGGGGTTGGCGGCGTCGAGGCCGTCGAGGGCGGTGCGGATGATGGTGATGGGCGTCTTGAGCTCGTGGGAGACGCTGTCGAGCAGGGTCCGGTGCAGGCGTTCGGCCTCGGCGGCGATTTCAGCACGGTGCCTGGCCTGCAGGAGCTGCTCGCGTTCCTGATGATAGTGTTCCAGGGCCGCCTCGCGGGCGCGCAGCCTTGTGATGAGGTGGCCCATCGCCATGGCCACGACGAAGAACATGCCGAACATGACCACGTCCTCCGGGCGTTCGATGTGCAGGGTGAAGCGCGGAGGGATGAAGAAGTAGTTCCAGACCAGCGCCGCCACGGCGGCCATGGCGAGCACGGGCCCGCGGTTCCAGCGCGTGCCGGCGAGGACGATGGCCAGCAGGAAGACCAGCGCGGAGAACATCGAGCCCGTGAAGGGCAGCAGCCACCAGCAGAGGGAGGCCAGCACGAAGAGGAGGGTCAGCCCCCAGCTGAACTGTCCCACCACATGCACCGGCACGGGCTGGCGGGGCGGCCTGGGGGCAGGGCCATGACTTGGGGCGGCGTTCATGGCGTCATCCTGCGCCTGAAATGCGGCTCCGCCAGTAAACAGGCGGCGGCGGGGTGTTAAGAAGGTGTGAAACTCAGGGCATGGACCGGGGGGCTTCAAGGTCGCCAGCGTGCCTTGGTGAGGCGCACGAGAATGATAAACAGGGCGATGCAGGCGATGCCAATGGCGTTCTCGTGCAGGGTTGGCGGGAAGATCAGGAAAAAGTCCGCGCCTTTGGCCAGGGCGGAGAAGCTGGAGACGCAGAACGGCATCAGGAACAGCCGGAACACCACCCATGGATCCTGCCTGCCCACCGGTGCCGAGCCCTGGGTGCTCAGCAGCAGCGCGACGCCGATGATGGCGCTCAGTCCCAGCGAGGTGAACCAGAGCCGCAGGCTTGGGTCAAAACGTGCCGCCACCACCAGCATCCACCAGATGAAGTAGCACCACAGGATCATTCGTGCGGTGCTGAGCGAGGCGAGGTAGCGAAGGACTGGCATGCTTGGAACAATGCGTGAGAAGCGAGGTCCGGACCATGTATTCCTGGAATCTCACGCAGCTGCGGCCGGCGCTCTGAAAGCCGCTGACGAACTTCAGGACTGGCGGCTGTCTTCCAGGCGATAGCCAATTCCTGGTTCGTTTTGAATCTCAAGTCCCGAGCTGCCGAGCTTCCTGCGCAGATGGTTGGCATAGACGCGCAGGTAGTTGCTCTGCTGCTCGGCCTGCGGACCCCAGACGGCACGCAGGAGCTGCTTGAGAGTGACCACCTTTCCGGCATGGCTCACGAGCTGGGCGAGCATGGCGTATTCGGTGGGGGTGAGCTTCAGGGGCAGGCCTGACAGCGCAGCCGCATGATGAACGGGATCCAGGGTGAGCGGGCCGAGCTGGAGCCTGGCGGCCTCATCGCCCTGATGCCGGCGCTGAATGGCGGCGAGTCGTGCGAGCAGCTCGGCGGTGCTGAAGGGCTTGGTGACGTAGTCGTCGGCCCCGGCGTCAAAGGCGGCGAGCCTGGAGGCCTCCTGATCGCGAACGCTGAGGATGAGAACGGGGATGCGGCTCCATTCGCGCAGGCGCTTCAGGGCTTCGACGCCGTCCATGTCCGGCAGGCCGAGGTCGAGCAGGATGACGTCCGGCCTTTCGAAGACGGCGGCCTGCAGGCCGAGCGTGGCGTTTTCCGCTTCGCGAACGACGTGTCCTTTAGACTCCAGCGCCAGCCGGAGCAGGCGCCGGATCTGGATTTCGTCATCAATGACTAGCACGGTCATGGCTGGGTGCTTTGGAGGTGAGCAGGCGGCGGGTTGTCAGCAAGGGTGAACGCGGAGGTCTGCGGCAGCTCCATCACCAGCTCCGCGCCGCCTTCGGGATGATTGCGCGCCGATAGGTCGCCGTTCATCGCCCGGAGGAAGCCGCGTGCAATGGCCAGGCCAAGGCCGGTGCCGCCGGCCGGCGTGCCGGGTGCGCGGTAGAACTTTTCAAACACCTTCTGCTCCATGCCCGGAGGCAGGCCGGGACCGTGATCCCGCACCATGATTCGCAGGGCACCCTCCCGAAGCACGGCGGTGAGGTTGATCCCTGCGCCCTCCGGCGTGTGGACGGCGGCATTGTGAAGCAGGTTGGCCAGGGCCTGGGACAGCAGGTGATGGTCGAGCCACACCAGCGGGAAGTCATCGTCCATTTGCAGGCTGAAAGGATGCTTTTCCAAGCACGGGCCGGCGGCCTGGCGGGCGGCGCTGATGACGTCATGGAGGTCGCACCAGTCGGGCCTCGGCTGCAACACCTCGGATTCAAGCCGGGTCATGTGCAGCAGCCCGTCCACCACGCGCTGCAGGCGCTGCACGGCGGTGTTCAGCTCGGTGACGTAGGGGTTGTGAATGTCTCCCAGCCCTTCGATGGCGGCATGAATGACGGCGATCGGGGTCTTCAGTTCGTGCGACACGCTGTCGAGCAGGGTGCGATGAAGCTTTTCCGACTCGGCGACGACTTCGGCGAGGCGGATGGCCTGGATGAAATGCTCCTTTTCCAGAACGACCGCGAGCTGCAGGGCGAAGGCCTCGATGGTCTGGCGGATGGAGAAGTCAAGGCGGGCCTCCTGGGGCAGCTGCACGCCGAGCACGCCCATCGTGGCGGTGGCGGTCTGCAGGGGGAACCAGGTGGCGGCGGATTCCGGCAGGGTGTCGGTGAAGCGGCCGGCGCACTGCCGGTTTTCATAGGCCCATGCGGCAACCCCCCATTCCTTGGGGGAAGGCGGGAAGCTGCTGGCCTTGTGCACCGTCCTGGGCAGCGACCGGTCGTTTTCACGCACGA
This sequence comes from Prosthecobacter sp., assembly GCA_019186985.1. Lineage (GTDB taxonomy): Bacteria > Verrucomicrobiota > Verrucomicrobiia > Verrucomicrobiales > Verrucomicrobiaceae > Prosthecobacter. Next base: position 50,639 of record JABARQ010000046.1, read on the forward strand.
CCAGCGCGGTGCTGGCGTGGAGCAGTTCGTCAATGGTGCGCAGGGCTTCGGCGAGGCCCTTTGCAGGATTGGCGGCGAGTGCGGCGCTCTGCGTGACGCGAAGCAGGGCGTCCGTCTGGCGCAGCCTGCGGCGTTCGGCGATCTCGCGCAGGCGCAGGCGGCTGGTCAGGCTTCCCATGCTCAGGGCGACGATGAAGAACATGCCGAACATGATCCAGTCCTCGGCCTTGCTGATGTAGAGCGTGAACTGCGGCGGGATGAAGAAGAAGTTCCAGCAGAAGGCGCTGAGCGCCGCCATGAGCATGACCGGACCGCGTCGGAAGCGCAGCGCGGCGAGAACGACGGCGAGCAGGAAGACCAGGGCCACAAACATGTAGCCGGTGATGGAAACGAGGCCCCGGCAGACGCTGGCGATGACGAAGACGGAGACCAGGATCCAGCTGTATTCGCCGATGATGGATTCGGACAGCGGCTCCTGGAGCGGGGCGGCGCCGCAGGTCACCTCCGGGGCGGCGAGGGGGCGCACCAAGCAGACATCAATGTCGCCGCTGCCCAGGATGAGCAGGTCGGCGAGCGACTTCCTCCAGGGCGAGGGCCTGTCGGGCTTGCCGACAACCAATTGGGTGACATTGCGCTCCCGGGCGGTTTGAAGCAGCGCCTCGGCGATGTTGTCACCGGCCACCGGGACGATTTCTCCGCCGAGCCTGCGGGCCAGGCCGAGCGCATGGGTCAGCCGCTCCTGCTCGGCGGCGCTGAGGGCTCGGGAGCCTTCGACCCAGACGACGAGCCAGGGGCAGTTCAGACGCGTGGCCGCCCGGCGCGTCCAGCGGATGAGGCTTTCGGCATAGGGGCTGGGACCGATGCCGACCATGAGCCGGGCGCTGGTCTTCCAGGGGCTGCGCACGCGCTTCAGGCGGCGGATGTCCTCCAGGTCACGGTCCACCTGTTCTGCGGTGAAGCGCAGGGCAAGCTCGCGCAACGCGGTCAGGTTGCCTTCCTTGAAGAAGTTCGACACGGCGTGTTCCGCGCGTTCGCCAAGGTACACCTTGCCGTCCGCCATGCGCTCCAGCAGCTTCTCGACGCTGAGGTCGATGAGCTGGATTTCATCGGCGACGTCCAGGACGGAGTCCGGCACGGTCTCGCGGATCGCCACGCCGCTGATCTGCTGGACGATGTCCACCTGGCTTTCGATGTGCTGGACGTTGAGCGTCGTGTAAACATCGATGCCCGACTCGATCAGCTCCAGCACGTCCTGGCAGCGCTTGGCATGCCGCGAGCCCGGGGCGTTGGTGTGTGCCAGCTCGTCCACCAGCACGAGCTGCGGCCTTTGCGCAAGCACGGCGTCAATGTCAAACTCCTCCAGGGTGAAGCCGCGATGATCGAGCTTCATGCGCGGCAGAACGCGCAAGCCTTCGAGCAGCGAGGCGGTTTCATGCCGTCCGTGTGTCTCGACGACGCCCACAAGCACGTCCGCGCCCTCCTGCACGCGCTGCCGCGCCGCCTGGAGCATGGCATAGGTCTTGCCGACGCCCGGGCACATGCCGAGGAAGATGTGAAGCCTGCCGGTTCTGGACTTCACCTCCTCACGCCGCATCTGCGCCAGAAGGGCGTCGGGATCAGGGCGTGGATCTTCGGCGTTCATGGCCTTGAGGCGGGCGCCAGGGTGTCGAGGCCGAGGTTCAGGGCCAGTACGTTCACGGCCGGCTCCCCAAGAAGGCCAAGGCCGGGGTCTGTGGTGTGCGTGGAGATCAGCGCCTTCACCCTTTCAAGGCCGAGCCCCCTGGCCCTGGCGACGCGTGCGGCCTGAAGCAGGGCGTTGCTGACGCTGATGTGCGGGTCGAGGCCGCTGCCGGAGGCGGTGACGGCGTCGGCCGGAACTTCGGCATCGTTAGTTAGGCCGTTGAGCCTGCGGTAGGCGGCGACACGCTCCTTCAGGGCGTCATGGAGCTTTTGCGAGGTGGGGCCGAGGTTGCTGCCGCCTGAGCCGGCGGCGTCGTGACCGCCTCCGGCGGCGCTGGGGCGCGGGTGGAAGAAGTTTTCGGCCGCGAAGTTCTGGCTGAGCAGCGCGGAGCCGCGTACGGCGCCGTCCTTGTCGATGATGAGGCTGCCACCAGCCTTGTCTTTGAAGACCTTTTGGGCAACGCCCGTGACGAGCAGCGGGTAGGCGCCGCAGGTGACGACGGCGAGCACAAGCGTGGCGCGGAGCGAGGGGAGAAGTTCGGAAACGAGGGCTTGCATGGTTCAGGCGAGGTGAAGGGTGGAGATGATGACGTCGACGGCCTTGATGCCGATGAAGGGGATGACGATGCCGCCGAAGCCGTAGATGAGCAGGTTGCGCCGAAGAATGGATGCCGCGCCCATCGGACGGTAGGGCACGCCCTTCAGGGCCAGCGGGATGAGGGCGATGATGATGAGGGCGTTGAAGATCACGGCGCTGAGGATGGCGCTCTGCGGGCTGGCAAGGCCCATGACGTTCAGCGGCGCGATGGCCGGGAAGGTGGTCATGAGCATCGCCGGGATGATGGCGAAGTACTTGGCGATGTCGTTGGCGATGCTGAAGGTGGTCAGCGAACCTCGTGTCATGAGGAGCTGCTTGCCGATCTCGACGATTTCAATGAGCTTCGTGGGATTGCTGTCGAGGTCGACCATGTTGCCCGCCTCGCGTGCGGCCTGCGTGCCGGTGTTCATGGCGACGCCGACGTCGGCCTGGGCGAGCGCGGGCGCGTCATTCACGCCGTCACCGGTCATGGCGACGAGATGGCCCTCGGCCTGTTCGGCACGGATGCGGTGCAGCTTGTCCTCGGGCGTGGCCTGGGCCATGAAGTCGTCAACACCGGCCTCGGCGGCGATGGCGGCGGCGGTCATCGGGTTGTCGCCGGTGATCATGACGGTGCGGATGCCCATCCTGCGAAGCTGGGCAAAGCGCTCCTTGATGCCGCCCTTGACGACGTCCTTGAGCTCAACGACGCCAAGGACTTTGCCGCCTTCGGAGACGACAAGCGGCGTGCGCCCGGCGCGTGAAGCGGCTTCCACGGCTTTCGTGACCTCCTGAGGATGCACGCCGCCAAGCGCCTCGATGTGCGTTTTCATTGAATCGGCGGCCCCTTTGCGAATGCTGCGTCCGCCGATGTCCACGCCGCTCATGCGGGTCTGGGCGGTGAAGGGGATGAAAGTGGCGTGCGGTTCGGCGACCTCACGGGCACGGATGTTGAACTTCTCCTTCGCGAGCACCACGATGCTGCGGCCCTCGGGCGTCTCATCGGCCAGCGAGGCAAGCTGGGCGGCATCGGCAAGCTGCTGCTCGGTGACGCCGGGGGCCGGGCGGAAATCGGAGGCCATGCGGTTGCCGATGGTGATGGTGCCCGTCTTGTCGAGAAGCAGGACGTCGATGTCGCCGGCGGCCTCGACCGCACGTCCGGAGGTGGCCATGACATTGCGGCGGATCAGCCGGTCGATGCCGCTGATGCCGATGGCGCTCAAGAGGCCGCCGATGGTGGTCGGAATCAGGCAGACAAGCAGCGCGACCAGCACCGGCGTGGTGAACTTGACAGCGGAGTAGACGCCGAAGGGCTTCAACGTGATGCACACGAGCAGGAAGATGAGCGTCATCGCGGACAGCAGGATGGTCAGCGCGATCTCGTTCGGTGTTTTCTGGCGTTTCGCGCCTTCGACCATCGAGATCATGCGGTCGAGGAAGGTGTTGCCCTTTTCCGAGGTGACGCGGATGACGATGCGGTCGCTGATGACCTTCGTGCCGCCGGTGACGGCGCTGCGGTCGCCGCCGCTCTCGCGGATGACGGGCGCGGATTCGCCGGTGATGGCGGCTTCATCGACACTGGCGATGCCTTCGATGACCTCGCCATCGGCCGGGATGACATCACCGGCTTCACACACGACGATGTCACCTTTTTCGAGCGCGGGAGCGGGCACGGCGATTTCCTGGCCGTTCTTGAGGCGGCGGGCCATCGTGTCCTTGCGGGCCTTGCGCAACGAATCGGCCTGCGCCTTGCCGCGGCCTTCGGCGACCGCCTCGGCGAAGTTGGCGAAGAGCACGGTGAACCAGAGCCAGACGGAAAGCTGGATGATGAAGCCACGGTCGGTCCGGGTGGTGAAGAGGCTGACGGTGGTGAGCAGCGCACCGACGAGGGTGACGAACATGACGGGATTCTTCACCATCAGGCGCGGATCGAGCTTCTGAAAGGCTCCGCGGAGGGCGGGCACGAGGATCGAGGTGTCGAAAAGGGAGGTGGGCTTGTGGGACATGGTCGCAGAAAAGAAAGGTTTAAAACAGCCTGCCCTGGCCCATCAGGAAGTGCTCGACGATGGGGCCGAGGGCGAGGGCGGGGAGGAAATTGAGCGCGCCGATGAGCAGCACGGTGCCGATGAGCAGGACCGTGAAGGTCGCGCCATTGACCGGGAAGGTGCCCGCGCTCGGCGGCACGGTTTGCTTGCCAGCGAGCGATCCGGCGAGCGCCATGATCGGCACGATCATGAGGAAGCGGCCGATGAGCATGGCGAGGCCGAGGGTGGTGTTATACCAGGGTGTGTTCGCGGTGAGGCCGGCGAAGGCACTGCCATTGTTGCCGGTGGCGGAGCTGTAGGCATAGAGCATCTCGCTGAACCCGTGCGGGCCGCTGTTGTTCAGGCCGGCGACGCCCCAGCCGCTCACGCAGGCCCAGGCGGTGAAGCCGAGGATGCTCAATGTGAGAACGAGCAGCGTGAGCATGGCCAGCTTCACCTCCTTGGCCTGGATCTTCTTGCCCAGATACTCCGGCGTGCGGCCGACCATGAGGCCGGCGATGAACACGGCAAGCACGACAAAGACGAGCATGCCATACAGGCCCGCGCCGACACCGCCGATGACGACTTCGCCCAGCTCCATCATGAACAACGGCACCAGACCGCCGAGGGGCGTGAAGGAGTCGTGCATGGAGTTCACCGCGCCGCAGGACGCGGCGGTGGTGATGGTGGCGAAGAGGGAGGAGTTGAAGATGCCGAAGCGGACCTCCTTGCCCTCCAGGTTGCCATCGGCGGCGGCGATGCCGAGCTGTTGATGGATCGGATTGCCGACGGCCTCGTAGTGAGCACACACGAGCACGCTGCCGAGAAAGAGCGCCACCATCGCGGCCCACACGGCCCAGCCGTGCGCCTGGTTCTTCACCATGCGGCCAAGATAATAGGTGAGTCCGCTGCCGATGCTGAAAATGGAGAGCATCTGGATGAAGTTCGACAGGGGGGTCGGGTTCTCGAAGGGGTGGGCGGCGTTTGTGTTCATGAAGCCGCCGCCGTTGGTGCCGAGCATCTTGATCGCCACCTGCGAGGCCATGGGGCCCTGGGCGATCACCTGCTCCGCCCCTTCGAGCGTCTTCACCTGGGTGTAGGGATCAAAGTTTTGGATCATGCCCTGCGACACGAGAAAGAGTGCAAACACGACGCAGATCGGAAGCAGCAGGTAATAAGTGGCGCGGACGAGGTCAGCCCAGAAATTGCCGAGCGTCTTCGCTGAGCTGCGGGCGATGCCGCGCACGAGCGCCGCAGCGATGCCGATGCCAACAGCAGCAGAGACGAAGTTGTGGAACGTCAGTCCTACCATCTGCGAGAAGTAACTCATGGCGGCCTCGCCGCCGTAGCTCTGCCAGTTGGTGTTCGTGGTGAAGCTCACCGCCGTGTTGAAGGCCAGATGATGGCTCAGGCCGGGCAGGGTCTGTGGATTCCATGGCAGGAGATGCTGCAGGCGCAGGATGGCATAGGTGAACACCACGCCGACAAGGCTGAAGGCCAGCATGGCAAAGGTGTATTGCTTCCACCCGTGTTCGCGCTGCGGATCGACGCCGAGCAGCCTGTAGGTGAGCTTTTCGACCGGCTTGACCACCGGATCGAGCCAGGTGCGGCCGTTGGTGTCGAGCACCTGCATGAGGTAGAGGCCCATCGGCTTCGTGATGAGCGTGAGGATGCCCAGGTAGAGGGCGAACTGAAGCCAGTCGGTCGCGTGCATGGTGGTGGGATTAGAACTTTTCCGGACGCAGCATCGCCACGATCAGGTAGGCGAGCAGGGCGAGGGCGATGAGCCCGACGAGAAGGGTTTCCATGGCGCGGGGCGGCTAGAGGGTTTCGCAGCCGCCTGCGTAGGCGGCGCAGATGACGAAGAAGACCACCAGGGTGGTGAGGAAGACGAGGTCGATCATGACGCCGCCATCCTCATGGAGGTTCATGAGAAGCGTGAGTTAAAGGCGCCCCTGTGGGCGTCAAAAAAGCGTTAACAAACGCGGCCTAGATCTCCACCTGCTGGCCGAGCTCAATGACGCGGCCGACGGGGATCTGGAAGTAGGTGGCGGGCTGCTGGGCGAGCTTGCTGGCGAGCGAGAAGAGGTGCTTGCGCCAGCGTGCCATGCCCGGGGCTGGGTTTGGCACGATGATCTCACGGCCGAGGAAGAAGGTGGCCTTGTCGGGGTCGACCTCGAGGCCGTGCCCCGCGCACTGGCGCAGCAGGCGGGGCACGTTGGGTTTCTGCATGAAGCCGAAGCGGCCGGTGACGCGCCAGAAGTTGTCGCCGAGCTTCTCGACCTCGACCCGCCGTCCCGGCGGCACCCAGGGTTCGTCCTCGGTGGTCAGCGTCATGAAGATGACGCGCTGATGAATGGCCTGGTAATGCTTCAGGCTGTGCAGGAGCGCGACGGGTGCGCGGCCCTGGGTGCTGGTCATGAAGACGGCGGTGCCCGGAACCTGCACCACCCTGCCGCGGGCGAGGCTTTCAATGAGCGTCTCCTGCGAGAGGGCGCTGCGTTCCATGGAGGCGCGCACCATCCTGCGTCCCGTGGCCCAGGTGGTCATCACCAGGAAGATCATCGCACCGACGGCGAGCGGGAACCAGCCGCCGTCGAAGAACTTCACCAGGTTGGCGCTGAGGAAGGCGGCTTCGATGAGTCCGAACACCAGGCAGAGCGGCACGACCTTGAGCAGGGACCATTGCCACAGGTGCCGGGCGGCGAAGTAAAACAGCACGGTGGTGATGAGCATCGTCATCGTCACGGCCACGCCGTAGGCGGCGGCGAGGTTGGACGAGGTGCGGAAGGCGATGACCAGGGTCAGGCAGGCGAGCATGAGCAGCCAGTTCACCAGCGGGATGTAGATCTGGCCGCGGGCGTGTTCGGAGGTGTGGCGGATGTTCAGACGCGGCAGGTAGCCGAGCTGAACGGCGCTGAGCGTTAGGGAGTAGGTGCCGGTGATGAGGGCCTGGGAGGCGATGACGGTGGCGGCCGTGGCGAGCAGCACAAGCGGCAGCGCGGCCCAGGACGGGGCCATCTGGAAGAACGGCGCGTGCGCCAGCTCCGGACGATGCAGCAGCAGGGCGCCCTGGCCGAGGTAGTTCAGCCCCAGCGCGGGGAAGACGAGCATGAACCAGCCGCGGCGGATCGGCCCGGCGCCGAAGTGTCCCATGTCGGCATAGAGCGCCTCGCCGCCGGTCACGGCCAGGAAGACGCTGCCGAGGATGACAAAGGCGGCATGGCCTCCGGTGGTCAGGAAATGCCAGCCATGCCAGGGGTTGAAGGCGGCCAGGATTTCCGGCCCGTTCACCAGCTGTGACAGGCCGAGCAGGCCGAGGCTGACAAACCAAAGGCCTGTCACCGGGCCAAAGAAACGCCCGACGCGGGCGGTGCCGAGAAACTGCACGGCGAACAGCGCCACCAGGATGACCAGCGTGATGCCGATGATGAGCCATTGCATGCGATGCTCCCAGGCGGCGGCCAGGACCAGGTCGGCCGGAGGCGCGCCGAGCAGGCCGCCGTCCTTCAAACCCTCCACCGCGCTGAGCACGGAGATGGCTGGCGTGATGATGCCGTCGCCGAACAAAAGCGAGGCTCCAAACAAGCCCAGCAGCACCGTCACCACGCGACGCTTCATCGTTTCACCCATGCCATGCGTGGCGAGAGCCATGAGCGAGAGCACGCCGCCTTCGCCCTTGTTGTCGGCGCGCAGGATGAAGACGAGGTATTTGACGCAGATGAGGAGAATGAGCGACCAGAGCACCAGTGAGACCACGCCAAGGATGTGCGCGTGGCTGGCGGCGACATGATGGGGGCTGTGCGGGCTGAAGCACTCCTTGAGCGTGTAAATCGGGCTGGTGCCGATGTCTCCGAAGACGACGCCAAGAGCCGCGATGACGAGGGTGGTGCCGGAGAGCTTGTGGAGGCCGTGACGATCAGGGTCTTTCATGACGCCCCAGGCTCCCCCGCCTGTCCAGAGCCGCCAGTGAAGGCGGGCAGGCACCGAGTTAAGAAGGTGTTAACGGCAGATCCGGACACCGGACCTTTCATCTGCGGAAGGAACCTGGTCATCCTGTTCGTTATGCGCGGATGTTCCTTGTCCGATCCGCCATCCTCTGCCTGGCCGCCTCCGGCCTTTTGCACGCCGAACTGACGCCTGAACAGCAGCAGGTGCCGCTGGAGCGGCTGCCTTCCGACCCCTCGAAGGCAAGGATCGTTCTGATCGCCGGCAGCACCAGCAACAAGCCCGGCCAGCATGAGTACTTCGCCGGCTGCGCCCTGATCATGGACTGGCTGAAGAAGGTGCCCGGCGTGGCACCTGTGCTTGTCGCCGAGGGCTGGCCGAAGAATCAAGCCGTGCTCGAAGGGGCGAAATCCGTCCTGCTGTTCCTCGACGGCGGCCCCAAGCTGTCGTTTCTGGAGCCCGCCCGCTGGGCCAGGATGCAGGCGCTGGCGGATGCCGGCACCGGCTTTGTCGTGCTGCACCAGGGCATCGACTGCCCGGCTGACCGTGCCGCCGCCTTCAAGCAGTGGTTTGGCGCGGCTTTCCAGCCTGACATCGGCTGCCGCGGCCACTGGGACGTGAAGTTTGAAGCCGTGCCTGCTCATCCCGTCACCCGTGGCATCCGCCCCTTCGAGCTGCTCAAGGATGGCTGGCTCTACAACCTGCATTTCGCCGCACAAGGTGTTACGCCGGTCCTGGCCGGCGCCATGCCGGACAGCAGCCGGAAGACGGCGGACGCCAAGGCTCATGCGGGACGTGCGGAAACCGTGGCCTGGACTTATGAGCGTCCGAACGGCGGCCGCAGCTTTGGCTTCACCGGCTGTGACCTGCATGCCAACTGGGCGGACGCCAACCAGCGCCTGCTGGTGCTCAACGGCCTGCTCTGGACCGCCGGGGTTGAAGTTCCTGAAGGCGGGCTGGTTTCGGAGGTGAGCGAGGCTGACCTGAAGAAAAACTGGGACCGCAAGGTCTTCCTCAAGAAGGACAAGGCGAAGACGAAGTGAGCGGCGGAAGGTCCGGAGCGCAGCCGACGGTTGCATCCCGTCGTAATATCGGCTCTGTCCGCCTTCCATGGTCAATGTCATCGTCATCCTCGAAGTCGATCCCGCCCGGGTCGATGAATTCCTGCAGGTCATCACCCACAACGCCGCCGAGTCCGTGAAGGAGCCCGGCTGCACCCGCTTCGAGGTCAATCGTCAGGCCGACCAGCCGAATCTTTTCGCCCTGAGCGAGCAGTATGTCGACGCGGCCGCCCTGGAGGCGCACACGAAAACGCCGCACTTTGCGCTCTGGAAGGAAAAGTCGGCGACCGGCTTTGTCATCAAACGCTGGGCGGTGAAGGGCCCGGTGCTGGAGTAACACGACTGTGCAAGACGCCTTCGGCCATCGCATCTCCTACCTGCGCGTCTCGGTCACCGACCGCTGCAACGAGCGCTGCCGCTACTGCATGCCCGAGGAGGAGCAGGCCTGGTTTCCGCGCGAGGAGGTGCTGGGCTATGATGAAATGCTGCGCGTGCTGCGTGTCGGCGCCACGCTGGGCATCAAGAAGGTGCGCGTGACCGGCGGCGAGCCGCTGACACGACCGGGCGTTGCCGAGTTCTGCGCCGATGTCGCAGCGATCCCCGGCATCGAGCAGGTGGGCATCTCCACCAACGGCACGCTGCTGGGCAGGCTGGAGGACGGGGAAACCATGGCTGCACGACTGGTGAAGGCCGGCGTGGGCAGCGCCAACATCTCGCTCGACTCGCTCGACCGCGAATCCTACCGGCGCACGACCAGCCGCGACCTGCTGCCGAAGGTGCTGGAGGGCATTGACGCCGCCATCGCCGCCGGCTTTGCCTCCCTCCGTCTGAACTGCGTGCTGATGAAGCACCAGACCGAGGCGGAGATGGTGCCGCTGATCGAGTATGCCCGGGAAAAAGGCGCCCTGCTGCGCTTCATCGAGCTCATGCCGGTGAGCACGCAGGAGGTGCTGAGCGAGGACAACTTTCTCTCCGCAGGATCGGCCCTGCGGCTGGTGGAGGCTCATTACGGAGCGCTGAAGCCGCTGCCGGACTTCAGGACCAACGGACCGGCAACCTATTATGAGATTCCGGGCTCAGGGCAGAAGGTTGGGTTCATCGGTGCAATGACCAACCTGCACTTCTGCGAGGCCTGCAACAAGCTGCGGCTGACCAGCGACGGCAAGCTGCGTCCCTGCCTGGGAAGCTGCCTGGAGTTCGACCTGCGCGAGAAGCTGCGAGCCGGCTGCAGTGACGAGGAGCTGGCGCAGCTCATCCACAACGTCGTGGCGCGCAAGCCGAAGGAGCACGACTTCCGCCACAACTACCAGCCCAACCGCCGCATGATCGCCATCGGCGGCTGACGGGGCGTCCTCAGGCTACTCGGCCAAGAACTGCACGGCGTCGATGATGACGTGGCCCTTTGTGCCCTCGTTGGAGATCTGCACCCAGCCGGACCTGCCGGCTTCAAAACGGAAGGTGCCGAGAGTGTGCAGGTTGAACTTGCCGGCGGGCTTCTGCTTCTGATCGACAATCACGACCTTGTCCCCATCGGCTGAGTGGATGGTGACGGGCACGTTGGCGGCGCGGTTGCCGAGGGCCCCATAGCTGACGGCCACGGTGTAGCGTCCGGCCTTCGGCAGGGTTGGTGTGTACTTCGCCTTTTGTTCGCCCTTCAACGCGTCGCCGTCATGGCGGTAGCCGCGCTCAACGAAACCACCCGTGGTGTGGCCTTCGGACTCAAAGCCGGTGAGCTCGGCCTCGTTGTCATCCACGACGATGCCGGGGATCTGGTCCTTCTTGAAGGAGCTGACCTCGGGGGCGGGAGGCGATTCAAAGTCGAGCACCTGGCCGTCCTTGAGCAGGCGCTCCTTCAGCTTCGCGTAGTCGACGCCCTGGACCGTGGTTCCCTGTTCGATGGCATGCACGGCTGCGGTGGCGGCGCTCTGGCCGAGCACCATGAACACCGGCTCCATGCGGATGCTGCCATAGGCGATGTGGCTGGCGCTGAGGCAGACGGGCACGAGCAGGTTGCTGCACTCGGAGGCCTTCGGGCGGATGCTGCGGTAGCTCACCGGATAGGGGCGGCTGCCGACCTGGACGTCACCCTCGTTGCGGACGAAACCCTCCCTGGTGACGTAACGCTGGATGTTATGGGAGTCCATGTTGTAGGCGCCCATGCCGACGCTGTCCTCGACGACCTCGCGGCGCTTGCAGTTCTTCTCGGTCATCACGTAGTCGCTGATCATGCGGCGGGCCTCGCGGACGTAGAGCTGGCGCGGCCAGTTGTCGTTGTCGGTGAACTCGTCCTTCGCCAGGCCGAGCCTCCGGAAGGCCTCACGGATCTTTTCCGGAACGCGCGGATGATGGGCGTAGGTCCACATGAGGCCCTTCTGCCAGTCCTCGTGGGCCTTCCAGATTTTCGCACGGGTCTCGTAGTCCGCCTCGGGGTAGTCCCAGTTCTGGCCGATGAAGTCGGTGCTGACGGCGAAGTTGTTGTTCGTGTCGGTCTTGCGGTTGGGCATCCAGCTCGGAGCCCAGGAGATGCGCATGTCCCCGGCCTCGACGTTGCGCAGGGCGAGCTCAAACCAGCGTTCGTCATAGTTCGCCGGCTTCTCCCAGTCGCGCCGGTTTTCCGGCACGTCGGTGGTGCACATGCGGAAGTTGTAGGCCTGCACCTTTTTATCGCCGCTGAACTCCTCGCCGGGCTCCTTTTCGATGCCGGGCAGCAGGCCGCTGGAGGGATCGCCGGGCTTCACATAGGGGTCGACGTTCTTGGTGAACTGATGATGGATGCTGTGGCCGACCTGCACGCCGTTGAGGGTTTCGTTGTAGACGCTGTTGGCCTCGCGGCCGACATGATAGCCGACGCCCGCCTTCGCCATCAGGTCGCCCTCGTAGGTGGTGTCGATGAACATCGGCGCGGTGAACTCACGGCCGCTTTCCATGCGGATGCGGGTGATCTTCGCGCCCTCCTTCACGACGCCCTTCTTCAGGTCGAGGCGTTCGCCGAACACCACGGCGACCTTGTCACCCGCCTCCTTGAGCATGGCGTCGTAGATCTCGGACGCGGCATGGGGTTCGAAAGTCCACATCGTGGATTCCGTCCCTGAGTTGCCGTGGGGTTTCTTCGCATAGTATTCGTCACGGGTCTGGTGCTTCCAGCGGGTGGCGTCGGAGTAGTGGCGGAAGATGTTTGCGTAGAACTCCCGGGAGAGGCCGCCGATGGCCTTTTTGTTGCCGATGTCCGTGGCGCCCAGACCGCCGGTGGTGAGGCCGCCGAGGAAGCGGGTGGGCTCGATCAGGATGGCGGTCCGGCCCATGCGGGCGGTCTGGATGGCGGCGGTGATGCCGCCGGAGGTGCCGCCATAGATGACGACATCGGCGGAATCCGCGGCGGAGAGGCTGGCGACGGCCAGGAGGAGGCAGGCGGTGGGTCGGAAAAGCATGGGGATGGAGGGAAGAATGGCGGGCTGAGATGTGGCCGTCTTTCAGGGGCAGGAAAACAAAAAGTGCGGTCAAAGGCAAAAACAGGCCGGTGCGGCGGCCTCCTGCCGGGCTTGATTCCGCGCCATGTTTACCGACCATGGCGGAGATGAAACCTTTCTCACTCCTGCTTTTGCTCGCGATGATCACGGCGGCCCCCTGTCAGGAAAAGCCGGCGCTGGAGACGCTGCTGATGCTGCCCGAGCCCAGGGCGATGCGCACCGAGCGCAGCCTGGTGCCCGAAGGGGCGCAGGCCACGGTGCTGAGCCCCGCCCGCGAGATTGCCGAAAAGCCGTTCATCGAGGCCTATCCCAAGGAGGATTTTGCCAGGCTCGGCCTGAGCCCGGGGACCTTTGCCGAGCGTTCCAAAAAAGCCGCCGACCGCCTGCTTGCCTCATTGAAGCCCGACCTGGTCAAGGACGCGGACGGACGGGTGATCTACGCGGTTTATCGTGGTGACCGGCCGGTGATGGCCTGCCTGCTCATCGCTCCCTCGCTGCCTGCCGTGCTCGAACCCGTGCTGGGCGAAAAGCTGTGGGCGGCGCTGCCGGACCGGCATTCGCTCTATCTGTTTCCGGCCCGTGCCGGCGCCCTGGAGGAGTTCGCCGCCGACCTGGCCGACCGCTTTCATGAGGACGCCTATGCCGCCAGCCCGGAGATCTTCGAGCTGACGAAAGGGGCCGCTCCGCAGGTGGTCGGTGCGTTTGCCAGATAGCCGGAGGCCAGGGCTGAGCGAAAGGGCTGTGGGCGGACGTACAGGTCTGCCATGCGTCTGTCCTTGTTCCTCACCACCCTTGTGCTCAGCAGTCCTGTTTTTGCCGAGACCGCCCTGCCGCTGACCCTGCAGACCAGGTCCTCCACGGGACGCCCGGTCCTGGTGAAGGAGCAGTGGCTGCCCTCGCGCACGGCGATGATCGTCTGTGACATGTGGGATCTGCACCACTGCCGCAACGCCGTCATCCGCGAGGGTGAGATGGCGCCGCGCATGAACCAGGTGCTGGAGAAGGCGCGCCAGGCTGGCGTGCTCATCATCCATGCGCCGAGCAGCTGCATGAAGCCCTACGAAGGCAGCCCGGCCCGCGAGCGTGCCAGGACGGCGCCCGCCGCCGCCCGCCTGCCGGACAAGATCGGCGAGTGGTGCCGGCAGATTCCGGCCGAGGAGCAGGCCGTGTATCCCATCGACCAGACGGACGGCGGCGAGGATGATGATCCGGCGGAGCATGCCCGGTGGGCGGCGGAGCTCACGGCGAAGGGCCTGAACCCCAGGGCACCCTGGACGAAGCAGATCGGTGTGCTGCGCATCGACCCGGAGAAGGACGCCATCAGCGACTCCGGAACGGAGATCTGGAACCTGCTGGAGGCGCGCGGGATCGACAACGTCATCCTCATGGGCGTGCATGTGAACATGTGCGTGGCCGGTCGTCCTTTTGGTTTGCGGCAGATGGCGAAGAACGGCCGTCATGTGGTGCTGATGCGCGACCTCACGGACGCCATGTACAACCCGGCACGCTGGCCCTTTGTCAGCCACCGGCGCGGCACGGAGCTGTTCGTCGAGCATGTGGAGCGCCACATCTGCCCGACCGTCACCTCCGACCAGGTCCTTGGGGACGGCAAGCCCTTTGCCTTCAGCAACGCCACCGCCGGGCCGAGACGCCTGCAGGTCATCCTGCTGGGGGACAGCACCACCGAGGCGAGCATTCCGAAGAAGCTGGATCCTGACGAGCCGCAGTTTGAGGACACCCTGCGCATCCTGCTGGCCTCGCAGCCCGGATTGCCGCCCTGTGATGTTTACAATGAAGGTGTCAGCGGCGAGTTCATCCGCCGTCTGCTCGACACGCGCTATGACAAGGCGGTGAAGACCAAGCCGCAGGCCGATTACATCTTCATCCGCTACGGGCTCAACGACCGTGCCAAAAGGGAGAAGTTTGACGTCAATTTTCCGGCTGACTTCCGCGAGCTGATCGGACGGCTGCGTCGGGATCATCCGAAGGCCATGCTGATCCCCATGACCGTGATCCCCTACCTGGAGCCGAAGGCGGGGCGTGCCCTGAACACGATGATCCGCAGCATCGCGGCCACGGAGAAGCTGACCGTTTTCGACATCTATCCCCGTTATGCCGCCGAGCTGAAGAAGGGGCCGAACATGCTGAACTACCGCCGCTATTCGCTGGCCAGGGTGCCGGAGGCCCTGCGGCCGCTGGCCACGCCTTATGTTCACCCGGAGGGCGATGATCCGAAGATCGTCGTCTCGGACAACCGGCTTGACGCGCATTTTGGCCACCTGCCGGGCTGGTACTCCGACCGGCATCCGAACCAGGCCGGCTACCATGTCATCGCCAGCGAGGCGGCGAAGTGGCTGGGCGACGTCATCCGAGGGCGGCAGGGAGCGAAAAAGTAGAAGTCACTCGTGCCAGGTGCGCGCCACGCGTTCGACGGCCGTGGCCCTGCCGTTGGCGGGGTCGACCGTGACCAGGATGCCGTTCAGCCTGACGGCGCCCCTGCCGACGCCGAACTTGGCGGGCAGGGCGGTGTGGAAGCGTTCCAGCACGGGCTGGATCTCGCTGCCGATCACCGACTCCATGGGGCCGCACATGCCGGCGTCGCACTGGAAGGCGGTGCCTTTGGGCAAAATTCGTTCGTCCGCCGTGGGCACATGGGTGTGGGTGCCGACCACGGCGGAGACAAGTCCGTCCAGGTGCCAGCCCATGGCGACCTTTTCGCTGGTGGCCTCGGCGTGGAAGTCCACGAAGATCACGGAGGTTTCGCGGCGCATCTCCTCCACGGCCCGGGTGATGGCGACGAAGGGGTTTTCCATGCCCTCCTTCATGAAGACGCGGCCCTGGAGGTTGATGACGCCGATCCTGCCCTTTTTGGTCTCCAGGACGATGGCGCCCTGTCCCGGCGGATTGCCCGGGTAGTTGACGGGGCGGAGAAGCCGGGGTTCCTCGCTCATGAAGGGCAGGAGGTCCTTCTGGTCCCAGATGTGGTCGCCGGTGGTGATGACGGCAGCTCCGGCGCGCATGAGGCCGATGGCGATCTTCGGGGTGATGCCGCGGCCGCCGGCGGCGTTTTCGCCGTTCACGATGGCGAAGTCGACCTTCAGCTCCTCCTTGAGCAGCGGCAGCAGGGTGGCGACCGCCTTGCGGCCCGGCTCGCCCACGACATCTCCGAGAAACAGGATGCGGATGGGTTCGGCGGCAGGGGCGGCGGCTTCGGACATGGGTGCATTTCAGGCAGCGGGAGGGGCAGGTCAAGCAATGGTCGCGTGACAGGCTGGGGGGCGGGAGCATCCGCAGGGCGGAGCGCCCTTGACCTGCCGTTCCGCCACGCCTTCATGCGGGCATGATCGCCTTTTTACGCGGAAAGCTCGCCGAAGCCATGCCTCATCAAGCCATCGTCGACGTCGGCGGCGTGGGCTACCTGGCGAACATTCCACTGACGACGTTTGACCGCCTGCCGCAGGCCGGGGCGGAGGTCACGCTGCTGACGCACCATCATGTCACCGAGCGGGAGCATACTTTGTTCGGCTTCCTCAGCAACGACGAGCGCGACCTGTTCCGGCTGCTGATGGACCGCGTGTCCGGGATCGGGCCGAAGATGGCTCTCTCGGTGCTGAGCGGCATGCCTGTGCCTGCCTTCAAGGACGCCGTCATCCGCAACG
This sequence comes from Prosthecobacter sp., assembly GCA_019186985.1. Classification (GTDB taxonomy): domain Bacteria; phylum Verrucomicrobiota; class Verrucomicrobiia; order Verrucomicrobiales; family Verrucomicrobiaceae; genus Prosthecobacter. The sequence continues at coordinate 67,055 of JABARQ010000046.1, forward strand.
ACACGGCGGCCCTGGCGCGGATCAAGGGCGTGGGCAAGAAGACGGCCGAGCGCATCGTGCTGGAGCTGAAGGACAAGGTGGGCGTGGTGGACGCCTGGCAGGCGGCGAAGGCGGCGCGCGGCACGCATGATCCGAGGCAGGAGGCGATGAGTGACGCGGTGCTGGCCCTGATCGCCCTGGGCTTCAGGCAGGGCGAGGCGCAGAAGGCGGTGAACGAGGTGGTGAAGCAGCCCGGCTTTGAGACGGGCAAGGGCGCCGACCGGATCATCCGTGAGGCGCTGCGTGAGCTGCAGTGAGACGGATGCCTCAGAAGCCGAAGATCATGGGGCCGGGGATGATCCTGACGCCGCCGTTGCCGAGCGGGTTGCCCTTGGTCTCCTCGATGCTGTCGACCACGTTGTCCTTGAGATTCACCGCCAGGCTGCCGGTCTCCACCTTGATGTAGGTCACGGTCTGGAAGGTCCTTCCGAAGGCGTCCACGCCTGTGGTGTACTGCGGCACCCTTTCATAGATCACGTATTCGAGCTTCTCCTCCTTGCCGGAGGCGTTGAGCTTGCTGCTCTTGCGCGTCGGCCTGCCCATGGAGGCGGCGACCTCCTCACCGGTCATGCCAAGGGCGATCTGATGGGCGGCGATGAGCTCCTCGACCTTCATCTGGCGGTCATGAAGCTTTTTCAGGTTGGGCACCAGGCTGGGGTCGGGCGTGGCGACCGCCGCCGCCGGCAGCCAGCCCGAGACGTCGCCGTGGCGGGCGCGGCCCCTCACCCGGAAGGCGTTGTCGGAAAGGGCCACCAGCCTGACCACGGTGCCCGGTGCCATGGTGCCGATGGCACGGTCCATTTTGGAGGCGATGTAGACAGGCGAGTCCTGCACCACCTTCAGGAACACTGGCTTCGGCAGGATGTCCTCGACGTGAATCGTGCCGGGCTCGACGGCGAGGCGGGAGGTCGGTCGCTTGGCGAGCTGAGCTGACCCCGTGGCGGCCGCAGACAGAAAAAGAGCAAGGCAGGGCAGGAGCAGGGGGCGGGTTCTCATGACATCATTTAAAGTTAGACCCTCAGACGCATCAGGGGAAGCCTTTGTTCGAGCAGGCGGCCGTCAGCGGGCCGCCCGTTCTTCAAGCAGGTAGCCCAGGAGGTCGGCAAACACGGCCTCGTCCAGCATCTGGCCAAAGGCGGGCGGCATGAGCGACACGGGCGTGACCGTGCTCTTCGCCACGTCTCGTCTGGAGATCCGGTGCTCCCGGCCGGTGGGGTCGGCGAGGATGCTGACCTGGCCGGCCTCGGCCTTCAGGAAGCCCGCGAAGGTGCCGCCATCCTTCAGGGTGAAGGTGTGAAGGTGGAAATGGGCGTCGACGTTGCGGTTGGGGTCCAGGATGTCCTCCGCGAGACGTTCGGGGCCGCGGGCGCCGATGCCGTCGAGCTGCGGGCCGATCAAGCCGCCCTGTCCGCCGATGCGATGGCAGGCGGCGCAGTTTGTCTGAAACGCCTGCCTGCCCCTGGCGATGTCCGGCTTGCGGGCGCGGAAGGTACTGACCCGGTCCGCGATCAGCCTGTCGAGCTGCAGCCGCTGCTCCGGTGACACGGGCAGAGGCGGCGGTGCCGGGCGTGGCGGGAGATGAGCGGCGAGCTTTTCACGAAGCCCGGCGGGCGCGCTGTGCTGAAGGATGAGGGCCAGGGACCTGAGGTTTTCACGCGCGACGGATTCCCCCTGAAAATCGTCCACGCGAACCACCGGAGGTTCGATGCGGGTGATGCCGAGCCAGGCAAAGGCCCTGCCGTCGTCGCCGTCGACGACTTCAAGCCAGACCTGCTTCCCAGCATGGCCGGAGAGGTCGAGCTGCGTCTGCTGGCAGACGTCGTTGCGCGGGGGAAAGGCGCTGGCGAGCACGGCCCCGGAGCCTGCGTCCACGATCCTGACGAGGTTTTTGTCGTGAGGGGCCGTCTTCGGGAAGCCACGATGGCCGTTGATCCAGAGCGAGAGCGTGGCCGGCGCGGTGAAGGGCCTCGATTTTAGCACGCCCGTGCGCCGCTCCTCATCTCCGCCGCCGACGTTCATGCTTTGCAGCACCCGAGCCTGGGTGCCGTCGGAACATTTCCGGTCGCTCAGCGTCCACGCCGGGGGATCGGCCGAGGCGGCCTGCATCCAGGCGGCGGCAGGCGCCCTTGCCAGGGCGCTGAGATGGTCCTCAGCGAGCTTCTGCGCCCATTCGAGAAATTCGGGGGGCGGTGGCAGGCCGCGTTCGCCAAGGCCTTCATGGATGGCGGTGACCAGGGGCACGGATCCGGGGACCGTACGGCGGGTCCGCGCGATGAAAGGCGTCAGCAAAGCTGGTTCGGCGTGGCGCGCCACATGAGCGGCATCCGCAGGCGTCACCGGGCCGTCCCCCAGCGTGCCGAGGACATAGGCGGCGGATTCGGCGGAGGGCACCGCGAGGGCGATGACGGACAGCTCGGCGGCAGCCGGAAGCTCTTTGAATCCGCCGGGCAGGGCGAGCAGGTCACGAAGGGTGATGCGCAGATGATGAACGAGGGATTCATCCTCCGGCGGCGTGGTCCTCAGCCTTTCCAGCAGGGCCGGAACGGCGGCGGACACAGGGTTTTCCTGAAGGCGTGCCAGGGCCGCCCGCGCGAGCTGGGGCGGGCCGGTCCTGACGACGGCGGTCGGATCGGAGAGATCGGGCTGTGCGGGCATCACCCGGGCGGAGGTGCCGGAGGTTTTCACCACCTTCCAGATGCGGCCGCGTTCACGGTCCCTGCCCGGATGATCGAGGGGCACTTCATAGTGGCCGATGATGCGGTTGTAGAAGTCGGCGATGTAGAGCGCGTTGTCGGGGCCGAGCCGGAGGTCCACGGGCCGGAACCAGGGGTCGTCGCTGGTGATGAAGTCCGGCTGCTCGACGGCCTTCGGCGTGCTGCCGGTGAAAACGACGCGGTCATGGTTGACCCTGGAGGTGACGACGTTGCCGACGAACAAATGATCATTCCATTCCGGACCCCAGACGCCGCCGTCGACATAGGCGATGCCGCAGATGCCGGTGCTGCCGTGGGTGTGCTGGCACATCACAGGAGCGAAGCCGAGGCCGTCATGAGGCTTGCCAAAGCTGGGGTAGTGCGCGCCTCGGATGAGCTGATAAACCGGCGAGCTGTGGCAGTCGGCGCTGTATAGGCTGCCGCGTTCGTCCCAGGCGAGGCCGAAGGGGTTCACCTGGCCGTGCGTCCAGCGTTCGACACGCGAGCCGTCGGGCCGGAAGCGGAACACGTTGCCGCTGTGAAGCTCCAGAAAGGGTTCATCCGCAGATGGCGCGGATTTCACAGATGATTTTGCGGGTCCTGCATCTGGGAGATTGGTGTCATCTGCGGATCTTTGGGGGGGGCTGGTGTTGTTGAATCCATCCGCAGATGGCGCGGATTTCACAGATGATTTTGCGGGTCCTGCATCTGGGCCATCTGTGTCATCTGCGGATCTTTGGGGGGGGCTGGT
>JABARQ010000019.1 GCA_019186985.1 Prosthecobacter sp.
AGCTGGAACTCATGAGCCTGCGTGCAGCAGCCAACTTCTGACCGGAGAGCCGGATGCGGGAAACCCGCCCGTCCGGTTCGGAGGGAGGGGCGGCGCGGTCAACGCGCCGTTCCTACCCCTATCTATGCTTCGCCTGATCGTTGTTGGCTGCTGGTTTGGGTGCGGATCAGTAGAGCAGCAGCTGGATCTCCCGGTCCGTGAACTGGGAGGTGTCGTGGACGACGAGGAGGTCCCCCATGGTTTCCAGGTTCTTCCATTCGGTCTCGAATTCGGGCACGAGGAAATCATCTGAGCTGAGGGCGGCCTCCTGGACGGGGCGATCGGCGGCCTGGGTGGAAGCCGTGGTTACAGCCGGAGGGCTGCTGACCAGGGAGATGCCGAGGAGGGCGATCACGGCCGCAGCGGCCCAGGCAAGCCCTGTCGCCGCCGCGTCACGCTGCTGCCACCAGGTTCTGATTCCGGCGAGCCAGCCGTGGTCCTGGGGGGTCTGCCGGGCGGCCCGAACCACGTTTTGGACGAAATCAGGACGCGGCTCGGCGCGCCTGGCCTTGCCAAGCAGGTTCCAGAGCGGGTCGTTGGGCGTGAGAGGTTCCATGACGGTCGGTGATAACCCTCCTGAACCCTGCAAGTTGCGGAGGGGCATGAAAAATCAGCCCGGCGGCCAGTCGAGCGCGCGGCCTGCAAGCAGGTGTACATGCAGGTGGGGGACGGTTTCTCCGGCGTCCCTGCCGTGGTTGATGACAAGGCGGAAGCCCTTGGAGAAGTCCTTGATACCCAGCTTTTCGGCAATCCTGCCCGCGGCGAGCAGCAGGGCTCCGAGGGTGGCCTGATCTTCCGGGGCGGCTTCGCCGACGCGTGGGATGACCTTTTTGGGGACGATCAGCACATGCGTGGGGGCCTGAGGATGGATGTCGTTGAAGGCGGCGACCTGTTCGTCCTCATAGACGAGAGGCGCCGGGATTTCGCGGTCGATGATCTTCTGGAAGATGGTTTTTTCGGACATGGTCGGGGATCAGCTGAAAAGCTCCTCCTGGTCGTCGTCCCTGGAACGCCGACGGTCGAGGGACTTGATCTCGTCGATGAACTCGCCCACGTCCTCGAACTGGCGGTAGACGGAGGCGTAGCGGACATAGGCGACATGGTCGATGCCTTCGAGGCGGCGCATGACCTTGGCACCGATGACGGTGGAGGGGATTTCGCGGTAGCCCTCCTCCTCCAGCTCGTTGGCGATGTCGTCGGCGAGCTGCTCCAGCTGCTCCATCTTGACGGGGCGCTTTTCACAGGCCTTGCGCAGGCCGGACATCAGCTTTTCACGGTCGAAGTTCTGGCGGGCGCCGTTGCGCTTGACCACGCGCAGCTCCTCGCGCTCGACGATTTCATAGGTGGTGAAGCGGAAGTTGCAGCGCATGCACTCGCGCCTGCGTCGGATGGCGTGGCCTTCGCGCGCCTCACGAGAGTCGATGACCTTGTCTTGGGAACTACCGCATTTGGGACAGCGCATGGTTGGGGGGACCCAAGAATGCCATCGGGGACGATGAAGGCAAGGGCCGTCTTGGAGGCCGCTCCGGCGCGCCGCCCGGCAAGGCACAGCTTGGCAAAGTTGATTCGGCTGCTTTGATGGCGGGATGCCTTCACGCCTTTTTCAGACCCAGAGTTTTCATGCCGAACCCGCTGTTCGTGCCCTGTTTGAGGACGGCGGGGCGCTGGCCGGAGGCCAGGTCTGGCAGGCGGAGGGCACCAAGGTGATGCGTGTGCCGGTGACGGCGGACCGGGGCTGCTATTTGAAGCGCTGCGGCAGGGAGTCCCTGAGGCACCTCCTGCGTCCCCTGCTGTTTTTCCGGCGGCCCTGCTCGATGGCCATGAGGGAGCTGCAGATGCTCCAGGCGCTGCGGCAGGCGGGTTTCCCCGCCATGGAACCCCTGGCCTGGGGAGAGCGCAGGGTCCTGGGCATTCCGGTCGGCGGGTTTCTTGTGGTCAATGAGGTCCGCGGAGAGCTGGCGGACCGTCTGCTGTCCGCGCTTTCAGACGATGGAAGAGCATCCTTTCTGAAGGAGGCCGGCGCACTGCTGGGGAAGCTGCATGCCGCAGGCTTCTACCAGCCGGTGCGCTTGAAGGACCTGATCAAGTCTGAGCAGGGGCTGGTTTTGATCGACCGGGAGACCTCAAAACCCTGGCGCGTGCGCTTTGCCCGCCGCTGGTGCCTGGAGTCGCTGCGCCGTTCCATCCGCAAGTCGATTTCGGACGGCAGCGCCCTGACCCGACGTGATCTGGAGGACCTAGCCTCCGGCTATTGCGAGGCGATCGCCGACCGCTGGCAGGTACGACCTGATGAGCTGCTGGCCCAGACAGGAAACCCGGGTCCCGGCTGATGCTGGAAACCCGGGTTTGAGGGCTGGGCAGGGACCTGCTTAGTTCACAAAGGTGATCTTTCCGGCCTGGCCGGCGGCCATGGCGGCATGCTGGGCGTCGGTGCAGGCGCTGTTGATGGGGGCGTCCGGCGCGGTGTCACTGGCGGTGAGCAGGCCGTTTTCGATCATGTAACGCTCGACTTCCTCGCCGCTGATGTCGGCGAGCATGACGTCATTGACGACGACGCAGGGGCTGAGGGGCTGGCCGCTCTTCTGCTCCATCTCCCAGCGGAAGGCGGGGTTTTTGATGATGTCCTTCTCCTCGTAGTCGAGGCCGTACTTGCGGAAGATGGCGCGAACGCCTTCGCTCCAGCCGCAGTAGGTCTTCAGGTAGGCGGTGATCTTGGGTTGGCTCATGGGTTTGGGAATTGGAACGGGGTTTTGCCTGTTGGGCAGACGATGATGAAACAAATACGGTTCGAGGCCGTGAAAGGGCTGAAAAACCTGCCGGGGCTCAGACCAGGGCGGCGATGCGGCGGCAGACTTCCTCGACGTTCGCGCGGCTGTTGAAGGCGCTGATGCGGAAGTAGCCTTCACCGGCGCTGCCGAAGCCGCTGCCGGGGGTGATGACCACGTTGGCATCGTTGAGCATCTTGTCGAACATCTGCCAGCTGGTCAGTCCGTTCGGGCATCCGACCCAGACATACGGGGCGTTGACGCCGCCAAAGACGGCCAGCCCGGCCTTCCGGCAGGCTTCGACGAGCAGTTTTGCATTGCCCATGTAATGCTCGATGAGCTCGGCGACCTGCTTCCGGCCCTCGGGGCTGTAGATGGCCTCGGCGCCGCGCTGCACGATGTAGCTGGTGCCGTTGAACTTGGTGCTGTGGCGGCGGCTCCAGAGCGGGTGGATGGCCTGCTTGCCTCCGGCCTTCGTTTTGCCCATCAGGCCCTTGGGTATGACGACCACGGCGCAGCGCACGCCGGTGAAGCCGCCATTCTTGGAGAAGCTGCGGAACTCGATGGCGCAGTCGCGGGCGCCTTCGATTTCATAAATGGAGCGGGGTACGGCGGGGTCCTGGATGAAGGCCTCGTAGGCGGCGTCGTAAAGCAGCGTGGTGCCGTTGGCGAGGGCGTATTTGACCCAGGCCTCAAGCTGGGCGCGTGTGGCGGTGGCGCCGGTGGGGTTGTTCGGGTAGCAGAGATAGACGAGGTCCATCGGCTCGGACGGGATCTCGGGCACGAAGCCGTTTTCTGGGGTGCATTTGAGGTAGTGCAGTCCGGCATAGGCGCCGTTCTCATCCGCCTCGCCGGTGTTGCCGGCCATGACGTTGGTGTCGACATAGACAGGGTAGACCGGGTCGGTGATGGCGATCTTGTTGCCACTGCCGAAGATGTCGAGGATGTTGCCGGTGTCGCACTTGCTGCCGTCGGAGATGAAGATTTCGTCGGCCTCGACCTGGATGCCGCGGGCCTTGAAGTCGTTGTCGGCAATGGCGTTGCGCAGGAAATCATAACCCTGCTCTGGGCCGTAGCCGCGGAAGCTGGCGCGGTCGCCCATTTCATCGACCGCCTTGTGCATGGCGTCGCGCACGGCCTGCGGCAGGGCCTCGGTCACATCGCCGATGCCGCAGCGGATGAGGCGTTTGGCGGCCTCGGGGTTGGCCTCGGTGAAGGCCTTCACGCGGCGGGCGATTTCGGGGAAGAGGTAACCGGCTTTGAGCTTGTTGTAGTTTTCGTTGATGTAGGCCATGGCGGAAAAGGGGCCGCCATGGTGGCGAGTCCGGCCGGGGATGCAAGCGCCCCGAATCCCGGGTCTGGAGCCCCGGCGGCGGTGGGCGGCCAGGAACATTGCCCGGCAGTTTTACCAATAATGAGTGCGGACAAGGCAAAAAAAGCACGCAGCAGGTCAAAACAAACCCGTTTCAAGAGCTTGCCTGTTAGCGAGGCAGTTTCAGTCTTGGGGCCTTCTTCTCATCGAGCCATGCCAGCCTTTTCCGACCCCTTTCGCCAGGCACGTGCCGAGTCCGGCGTGCTTCAATGCCCCTTTCATGGGGAAAAAATCACCATGATCCTGCGCCATGAGGATGTCAGGAAGGCGGCGAAGGACTGGCAGACCTTCAGCTCCAACGCCCCATTCCGTGTGCCAATCCCCTCGGAGGAGGAGGTGCGGAGCATGCGTCAGCTGCCCATTGAGACGGACCCGCCCGAGCACACGGACTACAGGGCGATCGCCGAGCCATTTTTCCAGCGTGCCAAGGAGCCCGAGATGATCGCACGGGTCGAGGCCCTGATCGGCGGCACTCTGGACCACGCGCTCAGCCAGGACAGCTTGGAGGTCGTCAATGAATTCGCCCTTCCCATCCAGTCGCGCGCCCTGACTTATCTGCTAAACACCTCGGAGAAGGAGGCGGAGACCTGGATTGGCTGGGGCATCCACGTTTTCAAGGTGACCGGGGGCGAGTTCAAAAAAGGTACGCTGCTGGAGGATTACCTTGCCAGGAAGTTTGACGAGGCGGAGGCAAGTCCAGGTCAGGACTTTTTCAGCGCCCTGGTTAAGGCTGAATACCGGGGGCGGCCCCTGACGAGGGAGGAGTGCATGGGCTTTGCCAACCTCGCCTTTGCCGGAGGGCGGGACACCATCATCCTGACGATCGTCTGTGCGCTGGGCTACCTGGCCGAACATCCGGAGGCCCTGGAATTCCTGCGTGAGGACCCGCGCCGGATCACCCTGGCGAGCGAGGAGTTTTTCCGTGTCTTCATGCCCCTGACCCACATCGGCCGCGTCTGCCCCCGGGACACCGAGGTGAACGGCGCCGCAGTGAAGGCCGGGGAGCGGGTGTCGCTCTGCTGGTCCTCTGCCAACTTTGACGAGGCCGCCTTTCCAGAAGCAGAATTGGTTAAGCTGGACCGCAAGCCCAACCCGCACCTCAGCTTCGGATTTGGCACCCACCTCTGCCTCGGGGCCCCCCATGCCCGCCTCATCCTGCGCACCTTGCTGAAGCTCTGCTGCGAGCGTGTGAAGAGAATCGAGACGATCCAGGCCGTTGAGCGTGTCGAGCATGAGGCCAGGTTTGAACGGCTGCTCGGCTATGACTCCCTGGTGCAGCGATTCCAGGGTTTCTGACTTATTGTTGAATCAAAAGAAAAAGGGCGGTCATACGCCCGTAATTCAAGGTGACTATGGTACGCATTCACGTCATTATCAGCCTGGCTTCTGCCGGCAGCCTTCTGGGGGCCGCCACCCAGCCGGTGGTCTTCAACAAGGACATCCGCCCCATTCTTGCGGATGCCTGCTTCCACTGTCACGGTCCTGATCCGGGAACACGCAAGGCTGGGCTTCGCCTTGATACCGAGGCCGGCTTTTTCACCGCCAAGAAGGGCGAGCAGCCAACCGTCATCAAGGGCCGGCCCGAACAAAGCTCGCTCTATCAGCGCCTGCTTTCCAAGGACGAGGACGAGGTCATGCCGCCGCCGGACTCCCACAAGGAGCTGAAGCCCGGAGAGATCGCAAAGATCAAGGCCTGGATCGAGCAGGGAGCGCCATGGCAGCCGCACTGGAGCCTGATCCCGCCGCAAAAGCCCGCCATGCCAGCCGTGAAGGATGAATCGTGGGTCAAAACGCCGATGGATCGTTTCGTGCTGGCAAGGCTGGAGCAGGCGGGCCTCAGGCCCGCTCCCGAAGCCGATGCGCACACGTTGGTGCGGCGCATTTCCCTGGACATCACGGGGCTGCCGCCTTCAGCCGAGCTGATGGCGCGTTATTGCCCGACGACTCAGGCCGGCACGACGCGTCTGAGCGATGCTCAAATCAGCTCCCTCATCGACGAGTTGATGAAATCCCCCGCCTATGGCGAGCACCGCGCACGCTACTGGCTGGATGCCGCACGCTACGGCGACACGCACGGGCTGCACTTCGACAACTACCGCGAGATGTGGCCCTATCGTGACTGGGTGGTGAAGGCCTTCAATGCGAACCAGCCCTTTGATCAGTTCACCGTCGAGCAGATCGCGGGAGACCTGCTGCCGAACCGTACCGATGACCAGCTCATCGCCACCGGCTTCCAGCGCTGCAACATCACCACGAACGAAGGCGGCACCATCGACGAGGAAAACCTCGCGAACTATGCGGTGGACCGCGTGCAGACCATGGGATGGGTTTATTTCGGCCTGACCACGAACTGCGCCCAGTGTCACGACCACAAGTTCGATCCCGTCACGATGCGTGACTTCTACTCGATGGCAGCCTTCTTCCGCAACACGACACAGCCCGCGAAGGACGGCAACATCAAGGACGGTCGCGGCCCGATCCTTGTGATCCCGGGGGATCAGGACAAGCCGCGCTGGGAAAAACTGCCCGCCGAAATCGCCGAGGCGACAAAACTGCGTGACGAGCGACGCAAGACCGCCGGCGGTGACTTCAACGCCTGGCTTGCCTCCGCAAAGCCGGAGCATCTTGACCAGGATGTGCCTACGAAGGGCCTGCAGGTGCATCTGCCTCTCAATGAAGGTGCGGGCAATGAAGTCGCCAATGTCTGCGGCACGCCCGCGAAGGCCCGGGCGCTTGGCCAGATCTCCTGGACGCCCGGCGGCAAGCTTGGGCCGGCTCCGGTGATCAAGCCCGGCAGCACCTTTGAGGTCAGTGACGCGGGAGACTTCGAGCTGAACCAAAAGTTCAGTTACGGCGCCTGGGTCAGGGCGGGCCGCAACGGCGTCTTCGGCGCCATCATGTCACGCATGGACGAGAAAAACGGCTACCGCGGCTGGGACCTCTGGCAAAGTGACCGCAGCATCGCGGTTCACATCATCGACAAATGGTCGGACAACGCCCTCAAGGTCACCACGCGGGACGCGGTGCTCAAGCCCGGCCAGTGGCAGCATGTCTTCGTGACCTACAACGGCAGCGGCAAGGCCGCCGGCGTGCAGATTTACATCAACGGCGTGCCGCAGAAGCGTCTCGTCGTGAACACGAACACGCTCTCGCCGAAGGCCAGCATCCGCACCACGGTGCCGCTGAAGATCGGCCAGCGCAGTGAAGGTCAGCACTTCGCCGACGGCAGTGTGCAGGACGCCCGGGTCTATGACCGTCTGCTCAGTGAGGCGGAGATCAAGAGGCTTTCGGATGTCGGGCCGCTGCGTGCCATCCTTGCGGCAGCGACGGACAAGCGTACGCCTCAGCAGCGCAACGCGCTCTTTGTCCACTACCTCGCCACGTGTGATGCTGATTGGATCAAGCATGATGCCACGGCGAAGAAGCTTGAGGCTGAGCGGAACGCAATCAAGTCCCGCAGCCCCATCACGCATGTTCAGGAAGAGGTCATGAATGTCGCGCCGATGGCGAACATCCTCGCCCGTGGAGCCTATGACAAGCCGGGTGAGCGCGTCGAGGCCGCCGTGCCCGCCGCCTTCGGCAGGCTTCCTGAAAAGGCGCCCAAGAACCGCCTCGGGCTCGCTCAGTGGCTTGTGAGTGTGGAGAACCCCCTCACGACGCGTGTCACCGTGAACCGTTTCTGGCAGGAAATCTTCGGCCAGGGCATCGTGAAGACGCCGGAGGATTTCGGCATCATGGGCGCGGCGCCGAGCCATCCTGAGCTGCTCGAATGGCTTGCCGTTGAATTCCGTGAGGGCGGCTGGGATGTGAAGAAGCTCTTCAAGCTCATGCTCAGCAGCGCCTCCTACCGTCAGAAGGCCGTGATCACGCCCGAGAAACTCGAAAAAGACCGCGACAACTCGCTCCTCAGCCGCGGCCCGCGCTTCCGCATGGATGCTGAGATGCTGCGCGATTACGCGCTCGCCGCCAGCGGCCTGCTGTCCGCAAAAATGGGCGGCCCCAGCGTGAAGCCGTATCAGCCTGAAGGCATCTGGGATGTGGTCGGCCTGCCTGGCGGTGACACGCGCAACTATGTGCAGGACAAGGGTGAAAACCTCTATCGACGCACCCTTTACACCTTCTGGAAGCGCATGGCTCCGCCGCCGAACATGGAGGTCTTCAACGCCCCCAGCCGCGAGGTCTGCACCGTACGCCGTGAGCGCACCAACACCCCGCTGCAGGCCCTTGTCACGATGAACGACCCGCAGTTCGTCGAAGCCGCCCGCAAGCTCGCCGAAAAAGCCATTGCCTGCGGCTGTAACGACGACGCCAAGGCGCTGTCCTACATTTCCGGGCGCATCCTCTGCCGCCCGCTGAAGGACAAGGAGAGGCCCATCATCACCGCCAGCCTCAAAGACCTTCGCGACCATTACTCGAAGACACCCGCCGATGCCGAGGCGCTGCTCAAGGTCGGCGAATCTCCGGTGGATGCTAAGCTGCCGAAATCCGAGCTCGCCGCGTGGACGATGCTGACGAACCAGCTCTTCAATCTGGACGAAGTCCTGAACAAGTGAAGGCGATGTCAAACCCGTCAATCATCGCCCCATTCTGACGCATTTCGCGTGCACCCGGCTTGAAACTTGAAACCCGAAACTTGAAACCCATGAACCCCTTCACCCGCCGCCAATTCTTCACGTCCGGTTCTCACCTCCTCGGCGGGGCCGCGTTGTCGTCGCTCTTCGGCCAGTCGCTGCAGGCTGCGATGTCACACAAGGCCGGAGGACCGCACTTTCCTCCGAAGGCGAAGCGTGTCATCTATCTGCACATGGTCGGCGGACCGTCGCAGATCGATCTTTTCGACCACAAGCCGGAGATGATGAAGTGGTATGACAAGGACCTGCCGGACAGCGTGCGCCAGGGGCAGCGGCTGACCACGATGACCAGCGGCCAGGCGCGTTTTCCCATCGCGCCTTCGAAGTTCCAGTTTGGCGCGGCGGGCCAGTGCGGCATGATGATGAACACGGAGCTTCTGCCCAACCTGGCGAAGAAGGCCGATGAGATCTGCTTCATGCGCTCGCTGCACACGGAGGCGATCAACCACGAGCCAGCCATCGCGGCAATGCAGACGGGGAACCAGGTCGGCGGGCGTCCCTGCCTCGGCTCCTGGGCCTCGTACGGCCTTGGCTCGATGAATGAGAACCTGCCCACTTTTGTCGTGCTTGTGGCGACGCCGACAAATCGTGAGCAGGAGCAGGCGATTTCCGCGCGGCTGTGGAGCAGCGGCTACCTCCCTGGCGAGCACGCGGGTGTTTCCTTCCGCAGCAAGGGCGACCCCATCCTCTACATCAACAACCCGCCCGGCGTGCCTGACAGCGTGCGCAGGCGCACCATCGAGGGGTTGAATGCGCTGAACGAGCTTGAATACCAGCAGCTCGGCGATCCCGAGACGCAGACGCGCATCTCGCAGTATGAAATGGCCTTCCGCATGCAGGCAAGCGTGCCGGAGCTCACGGACCTCTCGAAGGAGCCGGAGCACATCTTCAAGCTCTACGGGGAGGATGCGAAGAAGCCCGGCTCCTTTGCCAACAGCGTGCTCATGGCACGCCGGCTTGCCGAGCGCGGCGTGCGCTTCATCCAGCTTTACCACAACAACTGGGACCACCACAGCAACGTCGGCGGGCGCATGCCAAGCCAGTGCAAGGATGTGGACCAGCCCTGCTTTGCCCTGCTGGAGGATTTGAAGCAGCGCGGCATGCTCGACGAAACGCTGGTCATCTGGGGAGGTGAATTCGGCCGGACGATCTACTCCCAGGGCGGGCTTTCCAAGGAGAACTACGGCCGTGACCATCATCCGCGCTGCTTCAGCATGTGGATGGCCGGTGGTGGCGCCAGGGGCGGGGCGATCTACGGCGAGACGGACGACTTCAGCTACAACATTGTGAAGGACCCGCTGCACATCAGCGACTTCCATGCGACGGTTCTCCACCTCCTCGGCTTCCACGCGGACCGGTTCAGCTACAAGTTCCAGGGCCTGGACGCCAAGCTGATCGGCATTATGCCCGCGAAACCGGTGAAGGCGCTGATCGCCTGACGGCGGTGTGCCGACGCCGGCGTCTAACGAACATCTCTCCACAGCCAGCGCAGGGCTTCCGGCAGCCTTGGGGACATGCCCTTGCTGCCGTGAAAGCATTCGGTCCAGTCCATGCGGTGGTCGTAGCCCATGTACTTCAGGCTGGCCTCCATCATGCGGTTGGCGACGGGCCAGCTGCCGAACTTGTTGTCGAGGTCATTGGTGCCGTCGAGCAGGTAGATGCGCAGGGGCTTGCGTTCGGTGATGCGCAGGAGGCTTGGGTAGGCGTTGCCACCGCGGATGTCGACAAAGGTGCCCACCCAGCCCAGCACCTTGTGAAAGCTGTCCGGCCTTTCCCAGGCGGCGGTGAAGGCGCAGATGCAGCCTGACGAACCGCCGGCAATCGCCCTTGCCTCGGGTTCCGGACGGAAGCGCACCTGGAAGCGTTCCTGCACTTCGGGAAGGATTTCCTCCAGGAGGAAGCGCACATAAGCGTCCCCAAGGCTGTCGTATTCGAAGCTGCGGTTGCCGGCCTTGTCGTGGGGCTTTTGACCTGCGCGGCGTCCGGGATCAATGAACACGCCGATGGTGACCGGCATCTGCTTCTGATGGATCAGGTTGTCGAAGACCACCGTGGCTTTCATGGGGCCGCCGGGATCCACATGGCGGGTGCCATCCTGCCAGACCATGAGGCAGGCCTCGGCGCCCGGCTGGTACTGCCGGGGAATGTAGACGCTGACATCACGGACGGTTTCCGGAAAGATGCGGCTGGTCCGCCATTCGAACTTTTCCAGGCGCCCCTGGGGCACGCCGGCCTTCCGCTGGCTGTCAGGGGTGTAGTCGTAGTGTTCGACATGCACGGTGCCGCCGATGCGGGGCATGCCGTCCGTGACGATCTGGTACTGGAAGTCGGAGAAGTTGGGCAGGGTTTTCACCAGCACCTGGAGGCCGTCTTCGCCAAGAGCGGTCATCTGGCCCAGGAGGGTGCCATCGGCCCTGATGACCTGGGCGGGCAGCTTGTCCATGACAGCCCAGGCGGCGGTGCACTCCTCAACCCTGGCGTGCGGCCTGCCTTTCAGCAGGTTCTGCCGGCCGAAGAGGCGGATCACCTGCTCTCGTAGTTCGTGGACGGGCCGGCCTCCGGCGAGCGCCTTTTCCAAGCTCAACGGGGAGGCTTCGATGGGGCTTTTGTCCTGGCCGCCGGCCAGTCCGGCCAGGGCAAGGGAGCAGGATAAAAAAAGAGGACGCATGATCACTGCGCCCTCCAACGGTGCATTCAGCCCGTGCCTTCCACAGAATCACAGGGCGGCGGTGACAGGTGTGCGGCTGTTGCCTGCGCGCACCTGGTACATGCGCTCCTGGATGCCACGCATCATCTGACGGACATGCGGCCATTTCATCCGGTCGCGCATGATGTCGGCACTGCGCTCCCAGGAGCCCCATTGAAGAACCTCGATGTCCACATGGCGGACGCCCCAGGCGTTCATCAAGCTGCGGGTCGGCTTGTAGATGTCGATGGTGCCGGTCCCGACGAGAGCGCTGCCGTAGTCGTCCACTTCATAGATGATGTGGGGCTGGTCCGTGATCCGGAAACGCGTGCCGACCGGGTAGCGTGACCAGTCGGCGGCGGCGCTGCGAACCTGGCCGAACCGGAGCGGCGTACCAAGCGCGTTTCTGGCACCGTAAACCAGATGATCTGCTTCATCATGACAGTAGGCGGTGGTGCGCACCGTCATCTTTCTCCCCGCAGCACCAGTCGCTGCGATGAGGGGAGGACGAGGAGATTCGAGCACGAAATAGTAGCGTTTGACCTCGCTCGGCCTGAATGGAACCCCGGCGGACAGGGCCTTCCTGACTTCATAACGCACGCCTGGTTTCAGGGGGACTCCTGAGGTTTTCGCAGCTCCCTGGCTGAACAGCCCTCCAGAGGGAAGGGCGCAGGACGAGAGGCCGAGGGTGAGAGCAATGGCCCCCAGCAATCCCGTTGAGAAGTGGCAGTTGGCGTTCATGGCGTTTCTTATAATTAATTCAAATTTATTAAACTAATTATAAAATATCAAGATAAAAACCATAATGAGTGAATTTTTACAATGGGCTGACATTTAAGGCTTCCGTGCTGTTGCCCTGAAAAAAGCGGGCCTCCCAAGGTGGAAGGCCCGCCAATGAAGCCGTTGAAGGATTCGATTCGGTCGTTATGGGGCTGCCAGCTTTGCCGTGCCTGCCCCTCCGTCTGGTCCTGCATCCAGGAAGAAACCATGAGTGTGGGCGGTCTCAGGGGCATGCGCCTGAAGCAGCACTCCCATGAAGTTGCTTTTCTTGGCCTGACCCACTGGCGTGAAAGTGCCTTTGAAGGTGCCCTTGGCCGTGTCGATGGAGAGGCTGTAGGTGTTGTTGAGCAACGTCACCTTGTCGGTGGTGGAAACCGTGACGTTTTTAAACAGAGAGACAGGGGGCTTGCCACCTTCGAAGGAGAGTTCAGCCGCCCCCGACACACCCAGCCCAAGGGCCGAGTTGAAGGTTGTCGCGCCGTCGTAGTGCATGCCATCGCCATCGACCTTGATGCCGTTGGGCCAGCCTGCCGTGTAAACGGGGGCGGGCTTGGCCGATGCCGGACGGAACCACAGAAGGTCTTCGCCAGTGATGTCGCCATGGGCCGGGCCGAATTCCAGCGGGCCGCTGATGGAGCCGCCACCTGAATACAGGGAGGCGAAGAAGGGCATGACGTTGCCCTGGGAAAGCGGTGCGCTTGCCGTCACGGTGGTGCCGTCGGCCAGGGTGGCGGTGATCGATGCAATGCCCGCTGGCGAGACTGTCACCGTGCCGACACCGTCGCCCTGGGGATATTGGTCGGTGGCATAGCCGTTGTTGGGGGCTGCCTGGCGGGGGAAGGCCAGGGTGTAATAGCCACTGGCCGGCTTGTTCAGAAGGGGGGTCGGCTTCAGATCCTTGCCATTGTAGTAGGCGCGGTCGGCCTGCACGAAGGAGAAGTTGATGCTGTCCTGTTCGCTAAGGACGCCCTGCAGCCTGTTGGCGCCCGCCACGAGCGGATTCATTTCGACGCCGAGGCTGAGGACGAACGAGGGTTTGCCCTTCCTGGGAAGCGTGAGTTTTTCGGCCAGTTCCTTGCCAAACAGCGCCTGGCCGGAGCTGGCAAAGGTGATGTTGGTGATCGAGAATTTCTGGCCGTCGACCAGGATGCTGCCTGAGCCCGTTCCCTTGTCGGTGACGGTGATGTTGATGAAGCCTTCGGAAGCGTTGCCGGGAGTGGTGGAGCCGCCTGCAGTGAGGAGGCCGTTGAAGACCCCTTTGACGCCTGGAAACGGAGTCGCGCGGAAGTGAGCGACGAGGGCCAGTCCCTCGGAGAAGGTGAAGCTGAGGATGGGAGAGCGGTCACCGACAAGGATGCCCTGGTTGCTTTCCCAGTAGTCGAGGATGAATCCAGGTTTGGCGACGGCGGTGAGTGTGTAGGTGCCGCCGACCTGGTAGGCGTTGCCTGCTTTCAGGCCGCTGATGCTTCCCTTGGCGGCGTCACCCGGGGCGACGGTGGCGGCAAGCGGGCGCATTTTCACAGAGGTGAAGAGACGGGTGGCGGTGGCGGAGACATTGCCGTTCACGTCGACGGCCCTGGCATGAAGGGTGTTGAGGCCGCCGACAGGGGTGACGACGGTGTCCCAAAAGCCGGAGGAGACGGGGAGGTTCTGATAGGCGCCGCCATTGAGCGAAAGTTCGACATGGTCGATGTCGCTGTCATCCTGGGCAAAGCCCATGACGCTGACACTGGTGGCGGACTCTCCGAAGGAGGCGTTGAGGCCAGGGGAGATGAAGGCGATTTCTGGCAGGTTGGTTTCAACCGCCGGAAGAACGTCGATGGAGACGGTGGTGGTGGCGGGGGTGCCGACAACGGCTCCGCCCGTGGTTGCACCGAGGGAGAGGGTGAAGATCCTCGTGGTGAGTGCGTCAGGCTGCGGAAGCAGGGTGATGGCGACCACCTTGCTGGTTTCATTCGCCGCGAAATTCACCGTTCCCGCAGGGGCCGTGAAATCCGTGCCGGCGGCTGCGGTGCCGTCCGTGGAGTTCAGGGCCACCGTCACCGAACCAGGACCGCCTGACTTGCGGGTGACCACGACGTTGACGGAGGAGGCACCCTGAAGGGCATGGAATTCCGAAGCGGCAAAGGCCAGGCCGACGGAGTCGGTGGAGGACACTGCGACGGTGCCGGTAAGGCCGTAGGAGACTGCCGCCGAGGCGCTGGTCTGACTGGCGTAGTCCGCGCCGCCGACAAAGATGGAATAGTCGCCGGGCTGCAGGTAGAAGGTTCCTGTGACCGTGCCATCCGCGACGCCATCACCCAGGATGCCAGGGGCGTCACCGAAGAGGGCGGGGGTGCCGTCCACGGCATGGCCGACATAGAGGAAGTCCGAAAGGTCGGCGAAGGAGGTGCCGGCATCGTTGCCGACCTTCCAGTTGTCGAGCGAGCGGTAGCAGCCCTCCTTGGCCACACCGGTGCGGGTGGCGGTGTAGGAGGCGCTGATGACGGAGTAGTCGTAATCGGCTCCTCCGCTCAGGTGAGCCAGGCCGCGGAAGAGACTGAAGCCCGGCTTGATGGTGCCGTCCTTGGTGTCGCCGTTGGTGGAGCCTGAAAAGGTGATGGTGACGAAGGAGGCGGTGGCGACATTGAAGCGGTAGTAGCGCAGCTTGTGGCTGTCACCGTAGTCGGCATCCGTGCCATCCGCCCAGCCATGGCTGCCGGTGACGGCCTGGTTGGCGATGGTGACGGGTGTGGTGGAGACGGTTGGGTCAAGGACGCCGAAGTCGCGTCCGGTGTAGCCGATGTGCCCGAAGGCGTGGAGGCCGCCCAGCAGGGTGAGGGCGAGGCCTGGGAGTAGTCGTTTCATGAAATGGATCGTTGAGTGGATGAAGAACTAAAGGCAGATGCAGCTCCGGCTTGGCCAGGGACATGCAGAAGGATGGCGCGTCGTGGCGCCGGGGATTTGAGCGGAGAGGATCAGGCCCGGGCTCGCGGAGGGACTTCCGGAGGCGGGCGGGGCCTGGCCGATGCCTTTTGAATCAAATCTGGGTAGGCCATGCGGCGTGCGGCCGGCGGTGTCAGCCGGATGATGCCTGCGACCACGGCCTCGAACTTCCTGCCTGAAGCACCGCCGCCTGCGGCATCCTTGCCGCCGGTCTTCCGGCCGCCTTCCTCGACGGCCTCGCAGAGCGGACAGGGGTGCTGGCCGTCAAAGGTCTTGGCAACGGCCAGGACGATGCCGTCCGACTTGGAATAACTGACCAGCATGCTGGTCCAGGCGATGCCCTGGATCACGCCCCATTGGAGTCCGAGGGACAGGCACATGACCCCCAGGATGATCCAGCGGATCACCTTTGCCGGGAGGTTGCTGCCAGGTGAGTGCATGAGGCTTTTTCAGAAGCGCCACAGCACGCTGGTGTGCAGGGTGAAGTCCGGGGCTGAGGGCGTCAGTCCGCCTCCCGCTCCAAGACGGAGGGAGAATCCTCCAGGCAGGCCCACCATGGTGGTCAGAAGGACCTGATGAGAGCCTTGCCTTTCCTCGAAGTCGCCCAACGCCTCCAGTCCGACGGACAGGTCGTGGTTGATCTCATGGCGAAGGCCCCAGGCATAACCAAAACCTGGTTTTCCGCCGTCGCCGGAGACAAAGCTGACCAGGTTGAGAACCATGCGGGTGCCCTCCATCAGGTCGGCTTCCAGG
This sequence comes from Prosthecobacter sp., assembly GCA_019186985.1. Lineage (GTDB taxonomy): Bacteria > Verrucomicrobiota > Verrucomicrobiia > Verrucomicrobiales > Verrucomicrobiaceae > Prosthecobacter. The sequence continues at coordinate 15,952 of JABARQ010000019.1, forward strand.
ATGAGACGGGAGTACCAGCCGTTTTCGCCGTGCCGATGAATGCCGCCGCCATGGCTGCCGTGGCCGTCACCGGAATGACTGTGAGAGTGAGGGGCGGGCGGAGGGGCGTCGGGGCCGCTGCCGGTGTCGTGGACGTGGGCGGCGGTGTCATTGTGAGAATGCCGGGAGTCCTGGGCGAACTCGTAGCCCGTCCACAGGCCTGCCCGGAAATTCAACGGCCCGGCTGGCGGCAGGAGGGAGAGGATGAACTGCGGGGTGGTGCCGGTGTTGCTCCAGCCGCTGCCGACGTCAGAAAAGCCCGTGGTGAGGCCGAAGGCCAGGGACGAGGCAAGGCCGAGGTAGAACCCGGGCTCGCTTGAAAACTCGCTGCTGTCGCCGTCGCGGGTCCATTCAAACCCCGCAATGCCCACGCCGCCGAGCGAAGAGGGGATGGCGCTGTCCTGAACCAGGATGAAGTCACGGCCATGATGGCCGAGGGCAGGGTGGATGACCCAAACTAAAAGCATGAAGGCAAGGGGCAGCGGGCGCGGCATGTCTGGCCGATGGGGGAGGCTTGGAGAAGGCTGAACGGAGGATTCAGCGGACGGAGGACAGGGTCATGGAGACGTTTCCTGAGACCTGGGCCTCGTCCATTCCGGCCTGAGGGAACTCGTTCATGAGGAAGAAGCCAAGGCCCAGGGTTTTCTCTCCGTCATCCACGAGCACGGCCTGATAGGCGGCCTTGCGGGAGGCGCCGGCCCTTTTCACCTGGAAGGAGCCCTGAAACAGGCCTGAACTGGAGGCCAGGGCGAAGGTGACGGAGCAGGGATTGGCGGGGAAGCGCGCCGAGCCGGAGGCGGAAAGCGTGCCCTCGACGTCCGGGGATGATTGTGCGCCGTCCAGAGCCTCATGAACAAAGGCAAGCTGAACGGTGGAGGCCCGGGGTGCGTTGTATTTTCCGCCGATGACATCCAGGTCCAGCGGGCCGAAGCCGGCCGGGTACAGGGTGGAGGTTGTTGGAACGCGATGCCAGGAAGCCTGGGAGCCCTCCAGCCGGTGTTCATCACTGCCGTCCATGATGAGGCGTGCAAGGAAAGATCCTGTGATGCTGGTGATTGTCCGCAGGGTGGAGGTTTTGCTGTTCCAGACCATGCCTGTCTTGGAGCGAATCACCTGCTGCAGGCTGATGCCGCCGTCGTTTTCAACCGGAAGGGAGAAGGTCAGCGAGGAGCCGTCGGCAAGTTTCACCGTGCCTGTGGCGAGCCCGTTGGCGGCAACCAGGAAGCTGCCAATGCCGTGTCCTTCGGGAGCAATGGCTTCCGAATCCCGCAGGCGCAGGGCAAAGGTGTGCCTTCCCTGGTAGGTGGAAGGCGTGGCGATGGGCAGCCTGATTTCCAGCGGCAGGTTTTCCTGACCGTCATCAAGCTCGCCCGTCATGCGGCCTGAGGGCACGTCGTATTGCAGTGTCAGGCTCAGGGCCTGCCTGCCGGGTCTTGCCAGGGTCACGATTCCGGAGGGCGTGCCGTCCAGGCCGTCCAGGATGCCGGAGAAGGCGCGCCGGGTTTCACCAAGCTTCATCGTGCCGGAGAACGCCCCCAGCCTTGACACTGTGACCGAGAGGCCGCCTCCCAGGAATTCATTCAGTGAAACAGAACGCGGGATGTTGCCTGTGAAGGTTCCGACCAGCCCGGTTGGAAGCGCGTTGATCACCAGCGTGGCTGGGTGGGGGTCGGAGCGCCCTGCGGCGTTGGCGACCCTGATGACCAGGGGAAAGCTGCCGCTTCTCATGGGTCGGCCGGAGATCAGGCCGGTGGCTGCCTTGACGGAAAGTCCGGGTGGCAGGCCGGAGACACTGACGAGGGCAGGTGCGTTTTCGATGGCTATGACGTGGCTGTAAGGCTGGCCGATCAAGCCTGCGGGAAGCGGGCCTGAATCGGTGATGGAGGGGGTGTCAAGCACCACGACATTCACGGCAAGGCTGTCGACACGGCCGGCGGCGTTGCGGACGCGGACGTGATACAGGCCTGAATCGCGGACCGAAGCCCCGGCCACTTCCAACACAGGGCCCACGGCGTCATGGATCTGAGCTCCATCTTTAAACCATTGGTACTCCAGGTCAGGGCCGCTGGCGCCCACCCTCAGCCTGAAGGTCTTTCCATCCACCACGGTGGCGCCTGCCGGCTGGGAGGTGATCCTGGGCGCGGCAAGCACTGGAGCGCGTGTGGTGTAGCTGTAGCGGAAGCCCTGCCGGCTCGGGTTGGTGGCCGGTGCATTGCTGCCCAGGGCGATGGTGTAGTTGCCGGGCGGCAGGGTCCAGGCACGGCTGATGCGTGAGCGGGTGCTGTTGTCGACATGATCCATGTACGTCAGGTCCTCCGCCCATTCGATGCTGCCTCGGTTGTTGTAGGTGTGGGAGTCACTGCCGTCGTTGTCCCAGCCCCTCCACAGAGTCATGCTGGGGAACATGCTGCTGGTGTCGGCCTTGCGGTCCGGATTGTCCACGCTCGGCCAGGGCACGCTGGCGTCGCGCTCCACGGAAAATTCAAACGTCAGCGTCTGGGTGACATTGAGGGCGATCCAGTGTGAGGTGTGGGTCCAGCCGACGGGCTGGGTGCCCTGGCCGGGATTGCCAAACAGCGCGTTGTCCTCCCAGCTCCAGGCGCCGACATGGTCGCTGTATTTGCCGCTGCTGCTGTCCGGCCCAAGCACGAAGGTCATGTTGTAGCCAATGCCGCCGGTGGATGGGGCGCCTTCAGGATAAGTGTTGGCGACGGGATCGCCTCCCGAAGCGCCCGGGCTTCCCGTCATCACGAAATACGACATCTTGAAGCCCTGGCGGTTGAGGTTGGTGGCGGGCGCATTGCTGCCCAGTACCAGGGAGTATTGACCTGCCGGCAGCCTCCAGGTGCGGGAGATGGTGGTGTCGGTGCTGTTGTCGATGTGATCGACATAGCTCAGGTCTTCGGCCCAGGAGACACGGCCGCGGTTGTTGTAGGTGTGGGAGTCGCTGCCGTCGTTGTCCCAGCCCTTCCATAGGGTCAGGCTGGGGAACATGCTGCCGGTGTCGGCCTTGCGGTCTGGATTGTCCACGCTTGGCCAGGGGACGTTGGCGTCACGCTCCAGGGTGATGGTCAGCAGTGAGGCCTCTTCCAAACTGACTGCGGTCCAGCAGGAGGTGTGGGTCCAGCCGACGGGCTGGGCGCCCTGACCAGGATTGCCAAACAGGGCGTTGTCCTCCCAGCTCCAGGCACCGACATGGTCGGAGAGGCTGCCGGAGTCGCCGTTGCCAAGCAGGAGGGTGTAGGCATAACCGACACCCCCTGTGGAGGGGGCGTCCTCCGGGTAGGTGTTGGGCACGGGGTCGGACTTGGAAATGGTCGCGGAACTGTAGGTCAGCTTGAAGCCCTGGCGGTTGAGATTGGTGGCCGGTGCATTGCTGCCCAGGGCCAGCGTGTAATCTCCGGCGGGCAGGAAGTAGGTGCGTGTGATGCTGGTGGCGGAGCTGTTGTCGAAGTGGTCACGGTAGGTGAGTTTTTCGGCCCAGCTGACATTGCCGCGGTTGTTGTAGCTGTGGGAGTCACCACCGTCGTTGTCCCAGCCGTTCCAGATCGTGAAGCTGGGGAACATGCTGCTGGTGTCCGCGAGCCGGTCAGGAAGCTCGGGCGAGGGCCAGGGGACGGACGCATCACGTTCCAGGGTCAGGGTGAAGAGCGTGGCGCGGGAGACGCGCAGCGCCATCCAGCAGGAGGTGTGGGTCCAGCCGACGGGCTGGGTGCCCTGGCCGGGATTGCCAAACAGCGCGTTGTCCTCCCAGCTCCAGGCGCCGACGTGGTTGGAAAAGCTGCCTGAGGCCGTGCCGTCGGTGATGACGGTTCGGGTATAGGCAATGCCACCGGCCTGGGGGTCGAAGGCGGCGGTCATCGAGGATGTCAGGGTGCATTTGAAGCCCTGACGGTTGAGATTGGTGGCCGGTGCGTTGCTGCCCAGGGCAAGTGTGTAAAGACCGGCCGGCAGCAGATAGCTGCGGGTGATGCTGGTGGCGGTGCTGTTGTCGTAATGGTCACGGTAGGTGAGCTTTTCGGCCCAGCTGACGTTGCCGCGGTTGTTGTAGGTGTGGAGGACGTCGCCATCCCTGTCCCAGCCGTTCCATAGGGTGAAGCTGGGAAACATGCTGCTGATGTCCGCCTTCCTGTCCGGATCGGAGACATCAGGCCAGGGCACGTTGGCATCCCGCTCCAGCTTGACGACGAGGACCGTCGGCTGGGTGAGCGACAGGCCCAGCCAGCGTGAGGTGTGGGTCCAGCCGACAGGCTGGGTGCCCTGGCCGGGGTTGCCAAACAAAGCATTGTCCTCCCAGCTCCAGGCTCCTGCATGATCGGAGATTTCCGCGAGGTCGTTGCCGTTCATGAAGACCAGCCGGGAGTAGGGGACTCCGACATCGGTGGGTTCGGGGCTGCTGATGTTGGCGGCCTGAACAGTTCCGGCGATGAAGAAGGCCGTGCACAGGGCGTGCCGGAGAATGGGGGGCATGGTGAAGGACATCAAGATGGGGTTGGAGGCTGTGATGGAGAAAGGTCAGGGATTTGTGTCGGAAAGCTCGACACGGCCGGAAAGGATGCGGGTGGTCGTGGGAGTGGTTTTCGGGGAGTCGGCGGGCATTTCGGCGAGGTTGAAGAAGCCGTAGCCTGCGGGGCCGCCGCCATCGTCGACGATCATGCCAAGGAAGGTGGCGCTGCGTGGCAGGTCCTTGGCCGGTGAGATGCTCGTGTCGGAGTCCACGAGCTTGAAGCCGCCCTTGAAGGCTCCGGTGACTCCGGGGGTGAAGGTGGTGCCGCTGCCGGGTGTGAGGGTGAGCTTCACCTGTCCAGGGTTGGTGTCAGGCGGATCCAGCTTCGCGGGGCTGCCCTTGAGGACTTCAAAGGGATTCCAGTCCAGGCGTGTCGTGGGCGAGGGAGCCCTGCCTTCGCGGAAGGTCAGGCGTGCGTTGCCCGCCCCGGGGGTGAGGCCCATGGCGATGTCGTCCTTGCCGGGGATCACATAAACGCCGCCCAGGGTCACGAGACTGAGCGGGGCTGGGTTGAGCGGGTCAAGGCTGAGCGGATCAAAGCCGTCCTTGTAGCTGCGTGTGGCGCCGGTCTGCCGTGGCTTGTGCCAGCTCAGGGCGGAGGTGTTGAGGCAGCCCGCTCCGCCGCCGATGATCTCCAGGGTGCCAAGCAGGGATCCTGTCCTGGAATAGAGCAGGGCAAAAACGGGCAGACGTCCGCCCTGGCCGAGGGTGCCCGAAAGCGTGACCGGCGTGGAATTGTCCGCCAGGCGGACCACGCCGCTGACGGCACCCTTGCTGGTGACCTTGATGGCCCCAAAGCTGTGCCCCTGGGGTTTGTTGTCGTCTCCAATGTCCCCGGCCCCCAGTTTCATGGCGAAGGTGTAGCCGTTCGCATAAGCGGCCGGTGAGGAGGTGGGAAGCCGTGCATCCAGGGACAGGGTGACACCGTCTGACTTGATCTCGCCGGTGAGGCGCCTGGAGGCACGCAGCAGGGTGAACGTGATGTCGATGTCAGGAAGGTCCTTGCGGGTGATGGTGACCTCACCTGTAGGGTCCGCATTCGGCAGGACGGAGAGTTCGCCTTTGAAGCCGTGCCTGGCGGTGCCGAGGGTGAGTGTGCCGGAGAAGGCGCCGAGCTTGGTCGTGGTCACTGCCAGCAGGCCTCCAAGATTACGGTTGAGCGAGGCAGAGGCGTGACGTGGCACGATGCCCTGGAAAACGCCGAGGGAATCCGCAGGGAAGGGGTCAACCTGGACCTCCTTGACCTTGTCATAGCCGGTTCCTGCGGCGTTGGCGGCCTTGATGCGGACGAAGTAGGACTTTGCTGTCGTGGGCCTGCCGGTGATGGCGCCGGTGGCAGGGTTGATCTTCAGGCCGGCGGGCAGGTTGGTTGCAAAATATTGGGCCGGGCCGTTGCTGGCGCTGACCTGGGCGCTGTAGTCCTGCCCGACGATGGCGTCAGGAAGGAGGAGGTCGTCCATGACGGGCCAGGGGAGGATGGACACTGTGGCGTCCTGGCTGTTGGACCCGGCGGCGTCATTGTAGACACGGACGGAGTAGCTGCCGGCCTGGGCGGAGTCGAGAGTGGTAAGCACCAGGGTGCTCCTGGTTTCGCCGCTGAGGTCGGAGGTGCCCTTGCGCCACTGATATTTCAAGCCGGTGCCGGTGGCGGTGACGGATAGGGTGACCCGGGTGCCCTGCTTGACGGTGACGGAGGCGGGGTGCTTCTTGATTTCGGGGACGGGCAGTACGTTGAGCGTGGCGGTGCTGCTGGTGACACTGCCTGCGCCGTTGCTGATGATGACCTTGTAGCTGCCGCCGTCGGTGGTGGAGACCGAGGCCAGGTCGAGCACGGGCGAGTTGGCGCCTACATTCGTGGTGCCACGCTTCCATTGATAGGACAGGCCCATGCCGTCCGCGACGACCTTGAGCTGAACCGCTGCTCCGGGAACGACTGTCGCACCGACGGGCTGCCTGCGAATGATGGCCTTGCCGTCGACCTGGCCGGGGTTGGGATCATCCTTGTCGAGGAAGCCGTCTTCGTCCTCGTCGCCACCCAAACGGCTGCCGGCGCCGGGCAGCACGCCCATGAAGCTGAGCCAGTCGCCCGAAGAGAGTGAGCTGAGGAGCGCGGAGCGTGAAAGGGGTGGTTCGGTGGCGCGGTCCGAACGGTAGGCGCCGGCTTTCCAGAGGTAGGAGCGGGGCTCGCCGCCGATGAAGCCGCGGGCGACGAGGTCGCAGTCGTAAAAGCCGACGGAGTCCGGGACGGTGCGGGATTCGAGCAGGGCGAGCTCGGAGGTGACGGAGGGCTGGGAGCGGTTGGTCGTGGTGACGGTGGGGCCATAGCCGACCGTGGGCGCGGTGCCGGTGTCGAAGCAGTTGAGGAAGGCCGTCAAGTCCGCGAACTCCTGGGGTGTCTCCAGCAGGTCGAGCACATAGGGATGCACGATGGGCATGACGTAGCCTGTGCCGTCATGAAGAAGTCCGAAGCCGCTCAGGGACTCGGCGCCGTTGCGGCCATCATAAAACTGACGCTGATAGAGGGTGCGGAGCGGCGGATTCTTGACCGGCTGGCTCAGGCCCGCCTCCTGCGGCAGGTCAATGTTGTGGTTGCTGCCGTCGGGGTGGATGTGGCAGGTGATGCAGTGGCTTTTGGCGTGGCTGTTAAAGAGATCGCGTCCCTCCTCTGGAACACCGGTGCCGAGCGTGGCGGGAAGGCTGCGGTCAAGGTTGCGGTTCGGATTGGCGTGGTGAACGACGGACATCAGGTAGTCCGCCATGTTGTCGATGTCATCCTTGGCCAGTTCGGATCCGCCCATGAGGTTGTGGAAGGTGCCGTTGAAGCTCTGCAGCGTGGGCTTGTCACCCCGCCAGTGGAAGGGGGCGCCCTTCTGCATGCCGCGCAGGGTCTGCGTCGCCATCGGGCCCTTCATCGGATGCATGTCGTAGGGGCGCGGCGTGGTGTCGTGCACGGACAGGTTGGCGCCATAAACGGTGATCATGCTGCCGCCGGGGTCGCCGAGGTCCCAGGCCAGGCCGTCCCGGTCGGCGTCGATGTGGCAGATGCCGCAGGAGTTGGTGCCGTTGCCCGAAAGGCGTGCGTCAAACAGCTGGCCGCGTCCCTTCCGAATGAGGTCAGGGATCGGGTTGTGGCTGCTGAGAGGCACCTCCGCCTCGATGTTGAAGCCGGTGGTGTTGATGACGGAGACTGAGCTGGAGATCTTGTTGAGGGTGTAGAGCCTGCCGCGTACCTCGTCGAGAACCAGGCCGCGGGGGCCGCGCATGGCGGAGGCGCTGGTGTCCGCGCCGGTACGGATGTCGATGCGCTGGAGCACGCCGCCGGTGGCCGGGTCAACCTTGGCGATGCGGTCGGAGGCGAAGGCGGCGGTCCAGGCGCTTGAGCCGTCGGCGGAGAAGACGAGGCTGGCGGGCTGGGCAAGCGCGATGGCACGCGCGGGCTCGTTGGGGAGGGTGTTGTAGTCGATGCCCGGGTTGAGGTCATGCACGGTCACATCGGAGGGGGTGACGACGGAGAGGCGGCTGTCGGCGAAGTGTCCGCGCAGGGCGGGTTCGAAGCGGACAAGGTTGAGCGAGTTGGTGTTGGCGACCCAGAGTTCGTTGGAGCCGGGGCGGCAGGCGAGGTCGAAGAGGTTGGTGCCGACGTCGCTGATGTAGCGCAGGACGGAGCGGGTGGCGGAGTCGACCTCGGCCACGTCGTGGTCGAGGATGATGTTAGGCACATCAGGGTGGTCCGCCGCGACAATCTGGGCGGTGTCGGGAGCTTCGGGCAGGGCGGGGTTGGTGGGGACGGGCTGGGGAGGCGCCTTCTGCCGGGGCAGCACGGTGGTGCGGTTGCCGGAGAGGAGGAAGGCGGCGTAGACGCGGCTGCCATCGGGGCTCAGGGCGAGCGCATGGGGGTAGATGCCGTTGAGGGGGATGGTGGCGACGGGGGCGCGTGAGGCGGCGTCGTAGACACGGATCTGGTTGGCGCGTGCGCAGGCAACCCAGGCCTGGCCGCCGACAAAAAGCACGTCGGTGGGCTCGTCTCCGGTGCGCAGGGTCTCGACGACGCTGCTGGTGGATAGGCTGATGATGGAGACGGTGTCGCCGGCCTCGTTGACGACCCAGACCTCGTCATTGGTGCGGGCACGGACGGTGACGGGTTCGAGGCCGACGGGGATCTGGGCCACCCGGGACGGGGAGGCGCCGGAGAGGTCGAAGACGGTGACCCTGGCGCTGGGGGAGTCTGCGGCGATCAGCCGGGAGCCGTCAGGAGTCATGGCCAGGGGGTGAACCTGGCGCGCCTCGAAATGCTGCCAGGCGGCTCCGGCATGGCCGGCCAGCAACAGGGGAATGAGCAGGAGTGTTCTCATGACGGATCAGCCTTTGACCGGGTCTAACGAACGAATGTTGTATATCTTCGCCTGCCCGCCCAGGGCCTTCATGGCCTCGTCGCGGGTGATCGGGCGGGTGGAGATGACCCGGAGCCTGGGCAGGCCGCCCTTTTGCGGGGCGAGGATGCGCGCCGACTGCACGCCCTTCACGGTCATCATCGCGGCCTTCACATGGCTGGAGCAGGCGCTGCAGAAGATGCCGGCGACCTCGCCTTCGTACGTCAGGGCGGGCTCGGCGGCCGGGGCCAGCCCAACCAATATTGTAGAAACGAGAAGGAGCAGGGTTTTCATCACAGGGGGCGGGATTCAGGGATGCGGATGACCAAGGAGCTGGTGGACGTGTTCGTGCAGCCGCTCGCCCATCAGAGCGGCGACCTCAGGCTGGGGATGAAAGACGGCATAGTAGCCTCGGACACGGCCCCGGCCATCGATCAGGGCGATGCGCAGGTCGTGCTCGAATTCGTCATCGGGGGTGATGCGCTCCTCCTTCGGAATGGGTTTGGCGGCGGTCATGCCGACCTCGTCGGTCATGAAGCTCCAGAGCTTCCCCCGGTCTCCCGTGATGAACCACCAGGGGGATTTTTCCGTCGCGCCGACAGCGTCGGCATAGGCTTTGAGCAGGGTCGTGCTGTCACGCCCGGGCTGGATGGCCACGGAGAGCATGTGGAAGCCCGGGTGGCCGGTGAATTCCTGGTTCAGCTTCTGCAGCTGGGCGGTGACGGCGGCGCAGCCGTGCGGACACTGGGTGTAGAGGTAGGCCGCCACGATGACCTGCCCCCTGAGATCCGAGAATCGCACGGCCCTGCCGCTGCGCTCAACGGCCTCCAGGTCGCCCTTGATCGTGGCGAGGACAGGCAGTTCCGGCCTGGGCAGCGCCGTCTGAAGCATGCGGCTGTAGGCGAGGCTGAGGCCGATGATGAGCACGATCAATCCGCCGGCGAGGAGCCAGAAGCGTATGGGGCGGAACTCCGCCTGCGGATGATCGTGCGCCGGGTTCATCGTTGATCAGTTCACGGGAATTTTTTCCAGTTCAGCCTCGGTCCACATGGCCGTGCGCGCCTTTTCCGCCTCGCGGACGGCCTTGACCTGGTCCGGGGTGACGACACCAGCCTTGTTGCCAAAGCTGTTGCGTACATAAGTCAGCACCGAGGAAATCTGCTGGTCGTTCAAGGCGGTGCCTTGAGGAGGCATCAGCGGCGCCGGTGTCGTGAAGGCCTGGCCGTTGACCTTGATGGGGCCGGTGACCCCATGCAGGACCATGCGGATCAGGCGGTCGGGCTTCGGAGCCGAGGCCCAGTCGGAGGCGGCCAGCGGTGGGAACATGTTGGGCAGACCAAGGCCCGTGGGCTGGTGGCAGGCAAAGCAGACCTGCATGTAAACCTGCTGCCCCTGGGTCATGACCTCGGGAGGGGGAGCCTCCTGGGCCGTGGCCAGGCTGGATGCCGATAGAAAGGCGGTCATCGAAAAGAAAAGGGAATTGCGAATCATAGACGGGACGGGTGGGGGGAGGGTGACGGTCAGAATGGCTGCCGTCGTGCGGTGGGGGAACTCCTGTCGAAGGAGTGGCAGGGCAGTTCGCCCGGCTGAGGGGCGATGGATTTCAAGCCGCAGACGAGCGCAGCTTGCGGAATGCCTGAGCATCAGGTCACGGACAGGACGAGGTTGATGCGGGAGGACCGATTTTCACCAATCCATGCATGGGAGAGGAAGGTTGATGGTCCCATGGGGCTGGCGTGATGATGCCAGCCTGTGAAATGAAGAAACCTCCTGAAGCTCAGGCGCAGCTGGGTTCGGGCGGGGGGGTGACTGGGCGTTGAGAACGCATAGACGCCAGGCTGGAGGACGTGCTCCAGCGATTGGGCTCCGAGGGGGGGAAGACAAAATGGGGAACTTCGGCCACGGCGAGGGTGAGCTTCATCTCCTTCACCGTTTTGAGGGGTGTCTGATCCTTCCGGGATTCCTGCTCTCCATCCACTCCCTTTTCCACGGCGCGGCAGAGCGGGCAGGGATGTTCACCGTCAAAGGTGTCGCTCAAGCCTTCGGTGAGCGAACCCTTTTCAATCGAATAGCTCACGGCCATGCCAACCCAGGCGGCCGACTGCAGCGCGGCCCAGTGCAGGCCGACCGAAAGGCACACAGCCGTCACGGTCAGCGCGCGCGCCAGGCGGAGCAGACTGGGAGTGACGATGCGGTTGAAGCTCATCGGTGAGCTGTAGAAGTGCCCTATTTCACGCCCCTGCACAAGGCTGAATTGTGGTGCCTGCTCAAATCAGAATTGTCTCGCCGTCCTCCGTCTTTCCCTGGACACTTCACCCCATGGATGCAGCCCCTGATCCGCTTTCCCGTCGTGATGCCCTCAAGGCGACCATCGCCTCCCTCGGACTTGGTGCCACGGCCTTTGAACCGGCCGCCGCCGCTGCCGTCAGGCCCCCGGATGATAGACGGGGGTCCCCGAAGCGGCATGACATGCTCAAGTCGATCAATCTCTGGGCCTTTCCCTATCCTGAACGGATGACCCTGCGCGAATGCCTGCAGCTTGCCAAGGACGCCGGCTTTGACGGCATCGAGCTCAACTACGACCTCGACAACGACCTGTCACCCAAACACGACACGGCCGACTATGTGAAGGTCCGCCGGATGGCCGATGAGATCGGCATCCAGATCAGCGGCCTCTGCTCCTTCCTCTTCTGGCCCTACCCGCTGACCAGCAATGATCCCGCCAAGAGGGAGCGTGGCATCGAGCTGGCCGGGAAGATCGCGCGCTGCGCCCATGACCTTGGCGTGGAGAACGTGCTCGTGGTGCCGGGCGCCGTGCACATCCCCTGGCGCGACGACCATGAGCCGGTGCCTAACGATGTCTGTGACAGCCGTGCGAAGGAGGCGGTCGGCAGGCTCGCGAAGGAGGCGGAGAGGCTGAAGGTATGCCTCAACATCGAGAACATCTTCTTCAACGGCTACCTGATGACGCCGATGGAGATGAACGCCTTCGTCGACGGCTTCGGCAGCGAGCATGTGCGCGTCCACTTCGACACCGGCAACATCAGCATGTTCCAGTTTCCGGAGCACTGGGCGAAGGTGCTCGGCGGCCGAACCAAAAACGTGCATCTGAAGGAGTTCACGAAGAAGGGCACGGACTTCAGCCTGGAGACCTTCCGCCCGCTTCTCGACGGCACCACAAACTGGCCTGCCGTCACCGACGCGCTCGCCGAGACGGGCTACAAGGGCTTCCTCACCTTTGAATACTTCCATCCCTACGCCCATTATCCGGAGGCGCTGATCTGGCAGACCTCGGACTCGATGGACCGCATCCTGGGACGCAGGTCATGACCTGGGAGACCCTCACGCTGCTGTTCCTGGCCGGCCTCAGCGCGGGCTTCATTGACGCCATCGCCGGCGGTGGCGGGCTGATCTCCGTGCCTGCGCTGCTGGCCGCCGGGCTGCCGCCTCAGATCGCCCTCGGGACCAACAAGATGCAGTCCACCTGGGGCACGCTGATGGCCGTGCGCAAGTATGCCAGGGCGGGCCTGGTTTCGTGGCCGCAGGTGCGCGCCACGGCCTTTGTCACGTTTGGCTTCGCCTGCCTCGGCACCTGGACGGTCACGCAGGTCAGCAACGAGGTGCTGAAAAAGGTCGTGCCCTGGCTGCTGCTGGCCGTGGCGGTTTATGTGCTGCTGAGCCCGGGCCTGGGCAGAACGACGGCCAGGGCCAGGCTGAACCCGGCGGCCTTCGCCTGGCTGGCAGGAGGCGTGATCGGCTTTTACGACGGCTTCTTCGGCCCGGGCACCGGCACCTTCTGGGCCCTGGCCTGCGTGTCGCTGATCGGCCTGGAGCTGACCCGGGCCACCGCCTTCACGAAGGTGGTCAACCTCACGAGCAACTTTGCCTCGCTCTTCGTCTTCGTGGCCTCAGGACGCGTGAACTATCCGGTCGCCGCCGCCATGATCGCCGGGCAGCTCATCGGCGGCAGGCTCGGAGCCCACATGGCCATCAAGCACGGCGCGGGCTTCATCCGCCTGGTCTTCATCCTCGTGGTCTTCGCCATGGTGGCGAAGCTGTTCTGGGACCAGGTGCAGGCGAATTGATCGTTTGTTAGATCAGGCCTCCGCCAGGATGTCCGCGATGGCGACGGTCCGGCCGCCCTGTTCACGGCTGCGGATTCCGGCGATGATGACGGCCATGAGCTCGACGGTCTCCTCAAACGGCAGCGGGCGCCGTCCGGTGCGCAGCATGTCGATCCACGCCACCAGCTGGCCGCGGAAGGCGTGATAGGTGTCGGTCAGCTTCAGCGCCTGCTCGCCCTTGGTCCCGTAAAGATGCACGGCCCCAAAGCTGCCGTAGGCGTCATGCAGGGCGCCAAGGGTGATGCGCACGCCGCTGCGGTGCGTCAGATGCACGATGTCGCCGTCCGGTCCTCCCTGCGTGGTCACGGTCAGGAAGCCGGGGCCGGTCAGCGGCTCCACGGCCTCCAGGGCATGAATGCCGTATCGCTCCCAGGTCTTGCAGGTGAAGCTGGTGATCCAGCGCAGGTCGCCGAGTGATGAGAAGTCGGCACGCATCTCCGGTGCATAGCGCATGCCGCTGGTGGAAAGCAGGATGCGGCCGGCACGGTGCCATTCCACAAACTGACGCAGCTCCTCCAGGGTTGTGGCCATGGGCTTGTCCACAAACACGGGCAGTCCCGCTTCAACGAAGGGACGGGCCCGGCGTACATGATCCGTGCCGTCATCCGTGGCGATCACCACGGCGTCGACCTGGCCGATGACGTCCTCGGGCCGTGTGACGACGTTTTCGATCAGGCTGGCGGCGGCCACCTTGGGGGCGTCGGCGGGGTCGTCCGTCCAGATGTGGGTGACACGGGCGCCGGGAATTCGCACGGATTCGAGCGGCTGCCTGCCCATGTACGACGGGATGGCGGCATAGGGGCACAGGGCCATCGCCTCCGGGTCATAGCCGTTGATGATGCCGCTCCAGGAATAGGGGTGGCCGTTGCCCTCGATCATGCCCAGCATGGCCAGGCGGATTTCCGTGCTCATTCGATGGTGATGGGCATGCCGACGTGCACCGAGTGCAGCGCGGCGTGGTTGAACTTCAGGGTCTGCACGCCTTCGTCAAAGGTGCTGAGCAGGCTTGGCAGGCCCTCGATGCCGTCGAGGAAGGCCTGCGCCTGGGTGATGAACAGGTCGTCACGCTCCAGCGGCGGTGTCTCGTGCCAGGTCCATCCGTCCGCGCCGTGATGCATGACGCCCCAGCGCCGGTTGTGGACCTCGACCTTCAGGCTGCCGCGTTCGCCATGGAATTGAAACAACACTTCGTTAGGTGCCTGGAACTGGGTCATCGCGTAGCTGACCAGGGCGCCGTCGTGGCGGGCGCAGACGTTGACGGTGTCCTCGACGGTCACGCCTTCGAGCATCTGGTGCGAGGCGTCGCAGAAGACGCGGGAGCTGGGCCCGATCAGCCATTCCACGGCGTTGGCGATGTGGGTCAGGGCGTCCTGGATGGCGCCGCCGCCATGCTCGTGCCTGGCGTAGTAGATGTCGCGGTAGGCTGGGCGGAAGGTCGGGAAATGCTGGCCGCAGACGACGCTGGCATGAAGCACGCGTCCGAGTTCGCCCGATTTCAGGAACTCCCTCGCTCCGACCATCCAGGGCATGCAGTGATAGACATAGGCGACGCCGACAAAGCGGTCCGCCCTGGCGATGGCTTCACGCACCTGCGGCACGAGGGTCGTGTCGAGCGCGAGCGGCTTTTCAATCAGCAGGTGCAGGCCGGCGTCGAGCAGCTTCAGCGCCATCGGCAGGTGCAGGTGCGCCGGGGTGCAGATGACCGCGGCGCTGAACCCGCCGGAGGCCAGCGCCTCGTCCAGCGTGGCGAAGCCGGGCGCGGCATAACGATCTTTCATGTCAGCCAGGAGGGCCGGGTTGGTGTCGCAGGCGGTGACCGAGCAGCGGCCCGTCTTCTGGAAGCAGCGCAGATGACGTTCGCCGATGCTGCCGCAGCCGATGATCAGGACGGAATGCATGGGGGTGTATGAAAGGAGCAAACGCGCAGGCGAAGCCGCTGACGAGGTCTTTGCGATGGTTTCATCGGGAAACCAAACCGGGCATGGAGGCGATGTCACAGCGACACGCCGCGCTTCCACGGCAGGAAGTCATCCTGGCCGAGCGCCACGGCCTTCGGCACATGTTCGCCGCTGGCGGTGGCGATGCAGAGCTCCAGCAGATCCTCGCCCATCTCCGGCACGCTCTTCCCGCCCGTGATGACCGGGCCTGTGTCGAAGTCGAGGATGTCGCTCATGCGGCTCATCAGCGTGCTGTTGGTGGCGATCTTGAGGGTCGGGCAGACCGGGTTGCCGGTGGGGGTGCCAAGGCCGGTGGAGAAAAGGATCAGGTTGCAGCCGCCGCCGGCGATGGCGGTGGTGGATTCGACGTCGTTGCCAGGCGTGCAGTAAAGCGTGAGGCCGCCGTGCCTGCGGATCGGCTCGGCATAGTCGAGCACGTCAACGACCGGGGATGTGCCGCCCTTCTTCGCGGCCCCTGCGGACTTGATGGCGTCGGTGATCAGGCCGTCGCGGATGTTGCCGGGCGAGGGATTGGCGTCGAAGCCGGAGCCGCAGGCCTTGGCCGCCCCTTCATAGGCGCGCATCAGCCGAACAAACTTATCGGCAAGCTCCGGGGTCTGGCAGCGGTCGCACAGGCTCTGCTCGACGCCGCAGAGCTCGGGGAACTCGGAGAGCACCGGTGCGCCGCCAAGCGCGGCCAGGAGGTCCGCCGTGTGGCCGATCGCCGGGTTGGCGGAGATGCCGGAGAAGCCGTCGCTGCCTCCGCATTCGACGCCGACAATGAGGTCGCTGAGCGGGCAGGGCTCACGGCCCAGTTCGTTGGCTGCGGCCACCCCCTTGAGCGTCGCTTTGATGGCGGCCGACATCATGTCGCGCTCGGAGGCGCATTTCTGCTGTTCGAAGATGTGCAGCGGGCGGCTGAGGTTCGGGTGCAGTTCGGACAGCGCCTTCTCCAGCAGGCTCACCTGGGCGTGCTGGCAGCCGAGGCTGAGCACGGTGGCTCCTGCGACATTGGGGTGGGCGATGTAGCCGGCGAGCAGGCGCACCAGGGCGTCCGCATCCTGGCGGGTGCCGCCGCAGCCGAGGCCGTGCTCCAGAAACTTGACGCCGTCGACGTTGGGAAACAGCGGTTTGGGCACCTGGAAAAGCTCCTCGGGAAGAGTCACGTCCTCCAGCGGTTCGCCGCGCTGCTGACGCTCGACCAGGGCCTGGGTGAAGCGTTCATAGGGCGAGGTGCGGGCATAGCCAAGGGCGCGGGTGATGGCCTCGCGCATGAAGCCAAGGTTGCGGTTCTCGCAGAACACCAGCGGGATGACGATCCAATGATTGGCGGTGCCGGAGACGCTGTCGCTGCGCCGGAAACCTTGAAAGGTCCGGCCGGACCAGCGGCTGACATCGGGCGGTGTCCAGGCATAAGCGCCCTGCTTGCCGGTGAACTCCGAGGTTTCATGCCTCAGGTTGTGCGTGTGCGCCAATGCCCCGGCGGCGATCGGCCGGGTCGTGCGCCCGACAATGACGCCATACATTTTCACCAGCTCACCCTGGGCGAAGTCGCGGGAGGCAAACTTGTGCTTGGCTGCAATGTCCTCGCACAGGGTCAGGCCGTCGACGGCCTGGCCGGCGCGCAGGTCACGCAGGGCCACGATCAGGTCATCCGCAGGATGCACGCGCAGGGTCAGAAGGGAGTCGCTCATGAAAAAGGGAGGTGAATGAAAGGCGGAGGATCAGGACTTATTTCAGCGTCTGCAGCCAGGCGACAAGGTCAGCCAGCCCCTGGGCCCCGATGGCGGCGGCAAGTCCAGGGGGCATGAGGGAGTCCTTCATTTCCTCTTTCCTGACGATGCCCGCCTTTTTGACGTTGGTGGACGCACCACCAGCCATGCGCAGGGTGAGTTCGGTGTCGGTTTCACTCACGACATAGCCCATCACGGTCTGTCCTTCCCTGGTCGTCACATTGAAGCCGACGAAGCTGTGTTCGATGGCGGCGCCGGGGTAGAGGATGGCGGTGAAAAGGCCTTCCTTGCTGAGCTTCGCGCCGATTTGCGAGAGGTCCGGGCCGAAGTCGATGAACTGGCCTTTGACGCGATGACAGGCCACGCAACCGGCCTGCATGAACATGGCCTGACCTTTGGCTGCATCGCCCTTCAGCTTCATGAGTTCGGGCAGCTTCGGAAAGTTCGCCAATCCCTGTGCAGCAGGCAGGGGCAGGTCGCGGGAGGCTTGATCACGAAGACCGGCGTCGGTGCTGCGGCTGAGGGCCAGGGCGGCCTGATCTTTGAGTTCGGGCGGCAGCCTGCCTTCGGACTGCCATTTCAGGATGGCGCGACCGCCTTCGCCGCTGAGGGCGAGGGCGTCGATGAGCACGCTGAGCACGTCCTCACGTTTCTCCACCCAGAAGTGCTGGTTCATCACCGCAACCGATGCGCGATCACTCACGCGACCAAGAGCGGCGATGAGCGCCTTGGCGGATGCCGCATCCGCCTCTTTCAGGAAGCGCAAGGCGCCGTCCCGGTTCGCGGCGATGAGCCGGGCCGCATTCACCGACTCCGGCGCATTCGGGTTGGCCGTGATGAAGTCGAGCAGTTCCTTCTCAAAGCCCGTCAGGTTCAGCCGCTCGACCAGCGCGACAAACTCCGGTTTGCCGATCACCGGCTTCAAGAGTTCATCCAAACGCGTCCTGGCCTCCGGATTCGAGGCGATGGCGTTGCGGTCGAGCAATGCCGTGGCGGCAAGGGCGGTGTCGGCGTCGGCCTTGAGGAATATAGAAAGTGCAGCTTCTGAGGCGGCCTCATTATCTTTATAACGAAGAAGCTGGAGGGACCGCAATATCCTGTCGGCATTCTCTTTGCAAAAAGCCTCGAATGCCTGGGCGTAAGGGTCGGAGTAAGGTGACTTGGTGTAACGGTCCCAGTCGAAAGGTTTAGCCCACAGGGCTTTGCTCATTGTCATGCGCCATAACAGCCATGGCACAACATCGGGCTGAGGTGGGGTTTCGATTTTTTCAGAAGCCTCATATCTCTCCATTGGGAACCAATCGAAGGCGATTCCTAGCGCCTCAATCTCCCAGCGGTTCACGGATTCAGCCCCCCTGGCCAAGCCTGCCCACTGAATGTTCGCAACGTCACTCCCATCAAACCTCAACGCAATTGCCGCTTCGCGGCGCACGGCTGGCGTTTTGTCGTTGACGACCTTCGCGATGACTTCACGGAGCTTTTCAGGCTTCTCCCTCTGCCAGAGCTGACGTGCGGCACGAATGGCGGTGACGCGGATGCTGGGATCGGAGTCCGTGAGTGCGGAAGCTAAAGTAGTTTCGGGCTTTAGCCCGACGGAGGCTGATTTGGCCGATTCGTTGCCGTTTTTGCCTTTGGACGCGGTTTCGGGCTGAAGCCCGAGGCTGTTTTGCAAAGCCCACAACGCACGCGCCCGATGCTGCGGAGCGGCTTTGGAGTCCTCGAAGAGGTTTGTGAGCGCTTCGCGGCTATCGAGATTCTTCAACGCCTGCCACGCGAGATACCGCGCAGCTTCGTTCGGCGACTTCAAGGCCTCAACAGCGCCTTCGACAGTATTCAACTTGAAACTTGGAACCTGAAACTTCTCCGCCGCCTCCGTCGTCACGCGGAACAATCTTCCGCGCGTCACATCCCCCATGCCATGACCGCCGACGCCAGGATCATGCCAGTCGGCGACGATGAGCGAGCCGTCCGGGGCGACGGCGACATCGCTGGGGCGGAACCAGCGGTCGCGGCTGCCGTCGAGGAGGTTGACGATCTCGGCCTTGTAGCCCGCGCCATCCGGCTGTGTCACATAGGCGCGGACGATGTTGGGCCCGGCGTCGCAATGGATGGGCTGGCCGTGGAAGATGCTTGGCAGCAGCTCGCCTTCATACACTTGCATGCCGGTGGGGCTGCCGGCCCCGGTCATGAGCATGTTCGGGATGACGCCAGGATCGTTCTGATGCCAGTGACGCTGCGGGATCTCTGTCTCCCAGCCGATGCGCGGCGTCTGCCAGCCCGCGCCCGTCATCTCGTCGGAATAACCATAGTTGCCGAACTCCATGACGTAGTTGATGCGCACGCCCTTGTTGCCGTCGTCGTCGTTGTCGGACTGCCACAGAGTGCCGAAGGAATCGACGGCGACCTCCCAGTTGTTGCGGAAGTTCCAGGCGAGCAGCTCGACGTTGGAGCCGTCGAGCTCGCAGCGGAAGACCAGGCCCTGCTGGTAGGGCCGGTTGTTCTGGTTGGTGCACTTCACGCCGTGGATGTCGGTGATGAGATTGCCGCTTTTGTCGCAGAGCTGCTTGCCGGCGTTGCCGAAGTTGAAATACAGGCGGCCGTCGGGGCCGAAGTGGAAGGCGTGGATGCCGTGGTCGTGCTGCGCGCCGCCGATCTTCGTGAACATCAGCTCCTTGCGGTCGGCCTTGTCGTCGCCGTTGTCGTCGATGAGCCAGAAGACGTCGTCGCCGCAGGAGACGAGGGCCTTGTTGCCGAGCACGCAGATGCCATGGGCGCTGTTGACGTCCGTGCCCTGATAGTATGTGGTGGATTTGTCCGCCTTCGCGTCGCCGTCGCTGTCCTCGAGGATGAGGATGCGGTCGCCCTCGGCGCGTTCGCCGTTGTGCTTGCGGTAGTTGACGACTTCGCAGACCCAGGCTCGTCCGCGGGCGTCGATGTCGATGCTGGAAGGCGAAAGCATCATGGGTTCGCTGGCAAAAAGCTGCGCCTTCAGCTCGGGATGCACGTCGAGCTGCCCGACGGCCTGGTCGGGTTCGTGGGAGGCGCCGTTCACGTCGCTGGCGGCAAGGGGGCCGGGGTTTTCGGTGAAGACGGAGAAGATGACGCTGTCGCCGCCCTGCCTTGAGCCGCCCTCGTCGAGCACGCCCCGGGCCTTGAAGCGCTTCACGTCCGCGGGCAGGTTGTAGGCGATGACGCTGTTGGCATGCGTGCCGATGCCGTATTCGAGGGCCTTTCCGGCGCTGCGCAGCTCCTGGCCGCTGGCGTTGGCGTTCACCTTGACGCCGCCCCAGCCGCTGAGGGCGGACTTCCATTCGATTTCGGTGAGCCGGATCTCGCTGCCATCGGCCCGGATCAGCCTGGGCTCGGCCCAGTCCGCCCAGTCGGCGGCGTAGCCGTTGCCGCCGTCGGTGACGACCAGGAAGAGCTCCTTCGCGCCGTCCAGCGGCACGTCGATGTCCACCGAATGGTTAGGCGTGTCCGGGGTGACGAGCTTCGACTGAAAGAGGGGCCTGGCGGCGGCGCAGGCCAGGGCAGGCAGCAGCAGGAGAAGGGCGAGGCTTTTCATCGGCATGGGCAGGACGGGATCGGGGCCGCCAGCACACCTCCTTGCCCTGCGGCTGTCAACTTTCGAAAGCCATCTGCCCGTCTGGAACTTCCAGGTGAATCCTCATGCCATACTCCAGCCCCTCCGTCCATGGCAGCAGCAGTTCCAGCACGTCAGGCATTTGAAAGTGCGCCGGCTTGGTGCCGGGATGCGGAAAATAGATCCAGCCGCTCACGGGCGGGCCGTCGTCACGGTGCACGGTGACATTGAAAAACGAGAAGTCCTCGGCCGGATCCTCGGGATGCCATTTCAGAGCGGCAACCGTGTGCCGGGCGGCCAGAGTGCGGAAGCTTCGTGGAGCGATGCTGACGTTGAGCGTGCCCGGATGAAAATCGCTCAAGTCCAGGCCGCGATCCAGAAAGTGGGGGAGCTGCATGCGCAGGGTGCCGCCTGGAAAGCGCGGGTTGCCGTTCAAGCCGGAGGCGACCCGGTGGCCTGGAACGATGACGGCTGGAATCATGGAGGGTGGATGCTTGCGCTTTTGGTTAGCCTTGGCCGGAGGACCGCGTCATGAATACGATCCGCGCAGGTGCGTCCTGACAGCCTCCCGGACGGGCTGGTAATAGTGGTCGAGGTCGCGCTTGCCCGGGGCTGAAAAGTGGAAGCAGTCCAGCAGGAGCGAACGGTGCCCCTGGCTGTTCAAGGTCCAGGCTGAGACATCCCGGCTGGTGGAAGGCAGCGGTGTGGCCTGTTCCCCCAGGGCGGAGAAAAAGCCTTCAAGGTTCATGCTGATGACAAGGTCGGGCTGGAGGATGGCAATCTCCTCGGCGATGAACTTCCGCTGCTGCGTGGCCAGGCGCACCGCGTCCTGGATCATCCTCCAGTTCGAGGGCCAGAACTCGCTTTCGTTGCTGAACTTCGACAGGTTCATGAAGGCGAAGCTGACACCTTCTGGCGTGGCAAAGGTGTTTCCGATCACCGAGGCGTCCGGGATGTCCTTCCACTCCGGCAGGCCGTTTTGAAGGCCGTGGGCCGTGTACAGCATGCGGCGGTGAAACAGGCTTTGGTTGAGATGCTGCCCGCCGATTTTTTTCCCAGTTCGATAGGCCGCGTGCAGCAGGTCCAGGTAGTTGAACCCTTCAATCTCCCGCGCCTCCCGCCCGATGAACAGGATCCTCGGCCTGCGGCTGAAATAATGCGGGTAGAAGCCGTCAAACACCATGCCCTCGATGATCTCCTTCATCTCAGGCGCCGCCTGGATGGAAGCCTGCATCCAGTCCTGAAAGAGCAGACGCAGGGCTTCGAGCTTCGGGGCTTCGGCTTCGGGATAGACAAGGGTGGCGGGGAGAAGGGGCATGGCTTTTTGCTGGATGGGTCAGTCTGGGATTGAAGGCAGGCCTGTGAGGGAGGCCACCGACAGGCTGTCGTGCCAGTCCTGGTAAATTCTCAGGAGCCTCGCTCGTGCTGCATTCATGAATGCAGCGGCCTTCGCGGGATCGTTGACGTCTTCCCACGAAAGGGAAAACCGGGACCTTTCCTCCAGGCTCAGGAGCAATGAATCTTTCAGGCTGCCTTCTGGAATGCTTTGTTCCGCCAGTTCGTCATGACGCCCGCGGTTCTCCTCAAGCGGCCACGCCCGAAGGTTGCCGATGGTGTTGATCCATTGGCGGCAGGCCTCCCGGTAGGTGCGGGGATTGGAGTGCAACACATTGGAAGGCAGGATGTGGTCATAGTCCCATGGACGGTCATGGCCCTTCCAGACATCGACACAGGACGGGTCGTAGCCGCCGAAGGCACGTTCCATGTAGTGACGCTGGGCGAAGAGCAGCAGCGGCCTGTTTTTCAGAAGCCTTTCGATGAAGGGCCAGGTGAAGGTTTCGCGATCCTGACGAGCGGCCGAGCCCGGTTCCTTTCTGCCTGTGATTTCATGCCAAAGCTTCCATTGCCGCAGTTCGGGATCGGCGGAGTTCGCCTCAGGGATGGCTTTTTCGAGTTCTGCCGGAGGCAGGATTCGATGCATGACCTGGGGGCTGCCAGGAGCTGAAAAGCGTTCCAGAACCTTCAGAAAGGACTCCCCGGAGAGGGGCCTGGAATGGAGGCCTGTGAGCAGTTCCCTGACGGCGGCCTCCTGGTTGATGCCGAACCAATGAAGCGATGTTGCCAGGGCCAGGACAGGCCTGCGCAACAGGCCGGTTTCATCCTGGGAAAGGCCTTCCTTTCGGGCACGCTGCGCCAGGTGGAGCAGCAGCAGGAAGACAGCGGGTGCTCCCTGGGCGAGGTTTGACCGCAGGACGGCGGGCAGGCCGGGGTCATCCGCCATTGAAGAATCCTGCAGAAGCCAGTCGTCAACCTGGCGCAGGCATGAGTGAAAGGCGCTGGACCTTGGGGGGATGGAAATGCCAAGGAATTCCTGAACGGCAGCGCGCTTGGGTGCGGTGGCTCCTGTGTCGGCGGCTAGGCTGCGCAGGCTCGCGATGCTTGGCGGGGGTGGGAATGACGGGCCGGCTGCCTGGTCCATGAGCGCTGCGCGAATGCCAAGGCTGGCGAGACGTGAGCCGGGCATGGGCAGATAATTCCGGCCATGCCTGTCCGTGATGGCGTCAAAGGACCGTTCGATGGCCGGCCAGTAGGCTTTGATCATGGAGAAAAGAAGCTCCTCTCCACGCAGTTCAGTGCCGGCGCTGTTCAGCCTCTGGAAGAGATGTTCGACGTTATGAATCCGTTCCCTGCCTTCATCTCCGTGTTCATCCGCCTGTTCCCTTGGGCCTTCGCGGGTGAGCACATCGTGCGGCACCTGAAGGGCCAGGAGCCGGTGTCCAAGCACACGCTTCATGCCCTCTTCAACCTCCTTCAGATGGCTGCTCCCGCCGCCAGTCAGTCTGCTGTCGATCCATTCCGCCGCCCTGGCCGCCCATGGCAGGTGCCCGACTTCCTCCCTGATGCATCTGGCCTTGACGGCTGTCCAGAGTGATTCACCCGAATGACCGGCAAACGTTGCTTCGACCAGCCAGGAAAAGGGCACGGGGCAGGCGCTTTGAAAGGGCCAGGACTTCGACAGCTTCGGCCTCCGCCCATCCCCGTAGCTGGCGACAGCCTCCCTGATGGACGCAATGCCGAGGGGCGAGGCGTTGTCATCCAGGCAGAATCCCCAGGGATGGGCGGCGGTGAGGACACGGAGGCAGAACCGGCGGGTTGAGGACGTCGGCAGGGACGGGTTCAGGTCGATCCAGAGCGTGGCCGCCGGTTCTTCACCGTTTTCACGGGGCTGGACGGCGTCCAGGAAGGCGAGCGCAACCGCGTTGCAGCGCTGCTGGCCGTCCAGCAGGTAATGGGTGACAAACTCTTCATGCCAGCCGGCGCCATGTTTGCCGGAATGATGGGCCTGTCCGTCAAACTTGCGGCAGACCACCAGTGAACCAACAGGGAAGCCCCGAAGGATCGAGTCCCAAAGCAGCTCAATCTGGCCCGGCTTCCACACAGCCCCGCGCTGCAGGGAGGGAATGGCGGCGATCATGCGGGGCGTCGCTGAGGATGGCTCATCCACAGTCAGCGATGGAAACTGCCATGCGGCGACCTCCAGAAGGGAGAGCTGGGTGGATTCGGATGTTCCGGCGGGGATCATGGGCTTTCGGAGGTATTTGGATTTGAAGAGGGTTTAGTTAGGCTGGGGGCTGGCTTCGTCTTGTGCGGCGGGTTGATTCAACGCCAGCATCACCCTCCCCGCCGCGATGGCGTCGGACTGGGCGTGGTGGTGGTTCAGGTCGATGCCGAGGTGGGCGGCGAGGGTGCTGAGCCGGTGGTTAGGCAGGCCGGGCCAGGCCTGGCGGGCAAGCTCGAGGGTGCACTCATGACGGATGCAGGGAGGGGAAAGCTGAAAGTGCTCCAGCAGGGCGTGAAGCACCCTCAGATCGAAGCGGGCGTTGTGGGCGATGACGAGGTCGGCCGCCTCCAGATGACCCAGCACCTCGGAGGCGATGCCGTCAAACCCGGGCTTGTCGCGCACGTCGGACCAGGAGATGCCATGGATGTCCTCGGTCCATTCCTCGAGGAACCAGCCGTGGCCCCTGGGCGGCTTGATCAGCCAGTAGGGCGAGGCGACCAGTTCACTATTTTCAAAGACGGCGAGGCCGAGGGCGCAGGCGCTCAGCGGGCTGTGGTTGGCGGTTTCGAAGTCGATGGCGACGATTTTCATGCCCGTGAGGATCAGACGGTGAAGCCGATGTGACGGCGCGGCCTTGGGGCGGGGATCTCCTCGGCGAAGATTTCAGCGAGGGCGTAGTCGCCGGGGCCGGGCAGTGACCTGCCGAGATGACCGGCGAGCCTTGCGGCCTGGTCGTGCGGCAGCCGGTCAAACAAACGATGGTTCAACAGGCGGCCCGGACGAAGAAGGGCGGGGTCGATCTCCGTGGCGCGGCAGTTGATGGTGCAGATGATCTGAAGGCGGAGGAAGTCGGCAAGCATGCCGTCGGACAGGTTCAGGATGGCGCTGACCTGGTCACGGTTGTCGGAGCCGCGCGCCATCAGGGCGGTGTCGGAATCCTCCAGGACGACCACGAAGTTCTCCTTTTCATAACATCGCCTTTCGGAGGCCCAGAAGCCGACGAACTCAGGATTGGAAAGCAGGGAGAGCGAGCCGTTGGGGATGAAGTAGAAGCGGTGGCTTTCGGTCAGTTCGCCCATGAGATGACGAAGGTAGGAGGTCTTGCCGGTGCCTGGCGGACCCTCCAGAATGGTGAGCCCGCTCCGGTGCCGCCGGAGCTGGCGCAGGTAGCCCCTGTGCCACTCCAGAAAGCCTGTGCCGTAGTGCAGCTCAAGCCTGGCCTCATCAAGCACCGTGTCCGGGGAAAGTGGCACGGTCTGCGTGCTGATGTCGCGTCCGGTGCGGATCAGGCGGTACCTGCCGCCGCGGGGTTCTTCGGGCAGGACGGCGTCGTCATGAAACTGCCTTGCTGTCCGCATGGCCTCCTCGGCTGACTCGGCGCAGGCGATGACGCGGCTGACATCCGCATAGACAAAGGCACGGGGCCCGAGGCGGAAGGTGAGGTCATCCCAGGTGTTCTCGCCGTCCTTGATGTGGAAGCGCTGGATTGAGCGGCAGAGGTGGGCGGCGTGCTTCGAGAGCAGCCGTTGCAGGTCATACTTGCCGCTTATGCGGCATTGGTGCAGCGATCCTCCCCCAAAGGCGGCGAGGATCGGCGCATGGGGCCGGTCGGCGTATGGGCTGAAGGCCCCGGCCTCGGCCAGTTCGCAAACAAGCTGCGTGGGTGCGCGGGCGGGCTGGACATCACGGCCGGGTGAATCAGCGCCGGTCTCGGGCGACCTGGAAAAATGAAGCTGCATGGCCGTAGGATGTCACGATGCTCACGGACAGAAAGGAACACGAATGTTTCCATTCAATGTCCTTGAGGCGGTGGCTGTCCGTCAGGCTTTTCTCCGAGGCTTTGCAGGCGTGACAGGCCGGCTGGCGGAGAATTCCTTCCGCAGTCTTGCGAGACGTTTTGGGCTGGTGTCCTCCACGAAGCCAAGCCCCTGGCAGAGAAAGCGGTGCTTGGCTTCGCCGCTGAGCCTTTTCCTTGCCGCCTCGGCGTCGAGGCGGTGCAGTTTTTTTGCCTTGGCCATGCGTTCCTCAAGGCCTTTGGCCAGGACGGAGCCCTGGCGCCCAGGCACCCTCAGGCCGTGCAGTTTTTTGATTTCATCCCAGTCCAGGTCACGCGTGCGGTCGAGAGACCAGAAGGAGGGGATGAGGATCATGGTGCCGTGTGGGGTGAGATTGACGGCGAGCTTCAGCAGCAGGGGTTCGTCATGCTGCATGCCGTAGAGGTTCCAGCGCAGGCAGAAGGCGTCGAAGGCCAGACGGAAGTCCTCGCCGCTGCGGTCGAGGTTGACGGGAAAGCCAGGCCGCATGTTTCGTTCGGCGCCCATGGTCCTGCGGATGACCCCCTTGTGGTCCTGGTGCCTTCGGATGTCGAAGCTCTCCTTGATCCTGTCCCAGTCATCCTGCAGCCGGTCATTGGCGCGCAGGGCGAGTTCCGCCTGGGCGAACTTGGCCTGAGTTTTCACCAGGTTTTCGTAAACGCCTTTCTGCACCTGCCATTCATGTTCAGCGACGGTCCTGCAGGTTTTTTCATCGGGTGTTTCCGGGAGTAGCTCGATGATCAGGCAAAGCCGCCTTCCGAGAGGCCTGCCCTTTTCCAGGATGTCAAGGCAGGCGGCCATCAGATCGGTGATGCTGAAGGGCCAGAGTGTCAGCGGCACCAGCGACCAGGCATGCAGCCGCTGCATCAGACCGGCCGGAACTGCTTTGAGGGAAGGGGCGATGGCATGGTAGCGTCGCAGCGGCGCCTCCGCCCAGGAGACCACGTCATAGGCACGCGAGCCCAGGAGCTTCAGGTCGGTTTCCAGCGTGCTGGGCGGGGTGGACGGTTTTTTCATGCACGGTCAGTCCTTCATGCTGCCGAGCGGCAGCCGACCTGCAAAGTCCGGATTGCACAAAGGCTGGGCTGGTTGGGCTCTCCGTCACGCCAGGATCTGCCGGATCACCTTGCAGGGCTCGACGCCGGTGAGCTTGAAGTCGAGACCGGCGGCGCGGAAGCTGAGGCGTTCATGATCCATGCCGAGCTGGTGGAGGATGGTGGCGTGGATGTCGGCCACATGCACCTCGTCCTCGATGATGTTGAAGCCCATCTCGTCGGTCGCGCCGAGGCTGACTCCGCCCTTGATGCCGCCGCCGGCCATCCACATCGTGAAGGCCTGTGGATGATGATCGCGGCCCATGCTGCGGCCGAGCGAAACGCTGGCCTCAACCATCGGCGTGCGGCCGAATTCACCGCCCCAGACGACGAGCGTGCTGTCGAGCAGGCCGCGCTGCTTGAGGTCCTTGACGAGCGCGGCGCTGGCCTGGTCGGTGTTCTTGCAGTTGTTGCGCACGTTGCCCTCGACGTTGCTGTGCGCGTCCCAGCCTTCGTTGTAGATGTTGATGAAGCGCACGCCGCGCTCGACCATGCGCCGCGCGAGCAGGCAGGCCCTGGCGAAGGATGGCACCTTAGGATCGCAGCCGTACATTTTCAGCGTGGCCTCGTCTTCCTTCGTGAGGTCCATCAGCTCCGGCGCGGAGGTTTGCAGGCGGTAGGCCATCTCGTAGTTGGCGATGCGCGTGGCGGTCTCACCATCGCCGTCGAGCTTCAGGCGGCGATGATTGAGCGCGTTGATGAGGTCGATGGTGTCCTTCTGCGTGCCGGGGGTGATGCCTTCCGGCGTGCTGACATTCAGGATGGGGTCGCCCGTGTTGCGGAAGCGCGTGCCGGCATACACGCTCGGCAGGAAACCGCTGCTCCAGCAGGCCGCGCCGCCGCTGATGCCGCTGCCGGTGCTCATGACGACAAAGCTCGGCAGGTCACGCGTCTCCGCGCCTAGACCGTAGGTGATCCACGAGCCCATGCTTGGGCGTCCGGGCTGCGAGAAGCCCGTGTTCATGTAGATCTGCGCCGGGGCGTGGTTGAACTGCGTCGTGCGGCAGGACTTCACAAGGGCGATGTCGTCCACGATCGTCGCCAGATGCGGCAGCACCTCGGAGAGCTCCGCGCCACACTGCCCATGCTTGGCAAACTTGAAGCGTGGCCCCAAAACGGCGGCGTCCGGCCGGATGAAGGCATAACGCTGCCCGCCGATGACTGAGGGAGGCAGTGGTTTGCCCTCATACTTGGTGAGCGTCGGCTTGTAATCGAACATCTCGAGCTGTGAAGGCGCGCCCGCCATGAACATGTGGATGACCGCCTTCGCCTTCGGCTGAAAATGCGATGAAGCGGCCACATTCGGGCTCTTCGCCGCTCCATAAGCCGATTCCGCCAGCAGCGAGGCCAGCGCGATCCTGCCCGTGCCGACGGCGCAATCCTGGAAGAAGTGTCTGCGGGTGATGTTGGGGGTGTTCATGATAGTGAATGTATGGGCGCTAAGCTCAGATGCAGCCGATGTAGATATACACCTCATTCTTGCCCTGATTCGTGAGGAGGTAATAGAACCACAGCTTTTCGTCTCTGCGATACTGCACTGAACCTGCCCAAGACTCTGGATCTGGACATCCTGGCAGGCCATTGATGATGGTGTAAGAGCCGGGGCCTTTGTATGACGCGTCTAAACTCAGCTTCATGCCTTCGATGAGCTTCTGCACATCTTCCGGGCGGCACTTAAAGTAATACTCATCGCCGTAGTCAGCCAATCCTCCTCCGCTGAATGAGTAGTGAAGATCAGAGGCAGTGGCTGGAAGCTCGATTCTAGCCATGCTACGGAAGCGGTTTGTGGCAGTGGGCGGTTCGATCAGCAGGATTACGAGTAAGAGAACAAAGAATGCGGCAGATGGGGCGACCATCCAGTGTGTTCTGAACCTCTTCCACTTTCTCCAGCGATACAGACCGAAAACAAGCAGGCTCCAAGGCAAGAGGTATATACACCACGCAATGCCCATGTAGATGCATTGGAACAACCCATTCATGATTCCCGCCAAACGATCAGTCCACCGAGCAGCCTGATCGATTACTAAGCCAAAGCAAAACACCCCGAACGAAAGCAGAAAGGCTTTCGCAAAATGCATCTGCCTACCGTCCAGGGAGGCGACAGAGGTCTCTGAGGGAGCGCTTTCATTCATGGATGTGTGATCGCCTCATCAAGGTTCAGCACGGCACGGCACACCGAGGTCCACAGGGCTTCACCCTCGAGCTTCTGGGCGCGCTGCTTTTGAAGGAAGGTTTTGAGCATCGTCAGCTCATCTGCGGCGGGCGGGCGAGTGAGGCAGCGGCGAAAGGTGTTGGTGAGGCGGGAGTCGTCGTCGGTGAATTCGGCGATGACGGCTTTGGCCATGGCTTGAGCGGCTTCCATGAACATCTGGTCATTGAGCAGCGTGAGGGCCTGCAGCGGGCTGTTGGAGACATCGCGGCGGGCGAGGCAGGCCTCGCCGGTGGGCGCGTCGAAGGTGGTGGCCATGGCGAAGGGGGCGGTGCGCTTGGTGAAGGTGTAAAGGCTGCGGCGGTAGCGATCCTCGCCTTCGCTGACCTTCCATTCCACCTTGCCGTAGGTGCCTTCGGAAGTGACGCTGGCGGGTTGCGGCGGATACACGCCCGGGCCGCCCATTTTGAGCGACAGCAGGCCCGCGGCCTTGAGGGCGGAATCTCGGATGATCTCGGCATCAAGACGGAAGCGTGGTGCGTGAGAAAGCAGCGTGTTTTCGGGATCCCTCTGGCCCGATGAGTCGGGCCGATGGCTTGCCTGCTTGTAGGTGGCACTCATCACGATGAGCTTGTGCAGCTTCTTCAGGCTCCAGCCGTCTTTGACGAGCTGAACGGCGAGCCAGTCCAGCAACTCGGGATGACTCGGGGCCTCGCTTTGATAGCCGAAGTCCTCCAGGCTCTTCACGAGACCACGGCCGAAGAAAGCCTGCCACTGGCGGTTGACGGTGACGCGGGCGGTGAGCGGGTTTTCGGGAGCGAAGAGCCACTTTGCGAAGGTGAGCCGGTTTGCGGGGGCGTTCTTTGGCAGCGAGGGCAGGAAGGCGGGCACGGCGGGCGGCACGACTTCCTTGGGTTGGAGGTATTCGCCGCGATGGTAGCGGTTCGTCGGACGCGGATTCGACGAGGGGCGTTCCTTCATCGCCAGTGTCGGCTGGCCGCGTGGCATCTGGCGACGTGCGGCGATCAAGGGCGCGGCAGCCTGCTTCATCTCGGGCGCGGTTTCGAGGAAGGTGCGCAGCATTGCCTGGCGCTTGGTTGGATCGTTGGTGGCGAGTGCATTCTCGGCTTCAAGCGGAAGCCCGGTGGCCTCGGCGTGGTCGCTGGTGGTGACGGACAGGCGGAAGTGGCCGAGCGGGCAGGCAAAGTGCTTTTCAAAGAGCATCTTCAAGTCGAGGCCGTTCGTGAGATCGACCGGTTTTTTGAAATGAAACACTGCTGCGTGGCTTTGACCGTAACCGCCGAGAACCTGCCAGCCGCTGGACATCTCGGCGTCGAGCGTGGCCATGGCGTTGTTGGTCTTTTTCGAGGCAGCTTTGCGTGCGGCTTTCTTCGTCGGCTTCGCGGCGGCGGCATCGTTGATCTTGTCTTCCTCCTCTTCGTTGGTGGCCTCGGCGTTCGTGATTTTGACACGCTGGCCGTTTTGGAAGGCTTGGAACTCACTGAGGAAGAATCCGCCGATGGGGCCTTCGTAGTACGTGAGGCCGGGGCCGTCGTTCGGAAGGCTGGGATGGCTGGCGACCTCGAGTTTGACCGCGGTGACACCCTGGATCGGTGCCTTGAAGCTCAGGTCGTAGACATCGCTCTTTGAGATGTCGCCGCTGCCGAGGATGAAGCCGTCGCCCTGCTGCTCCAGATGCGGCATGGTGGTCTTCATGGACGTGGGGCGGATGACCTGCCAGCTGGAGGCTCGGCCGCGTTCCTCCGCCTGCCATGCGGCAAAGCGCTGTTGCATCGCTGGTTCGCCGCCGGGGAACTTGCCGGGCAGCTCCGCCTCAAGCCTGGCGATGCGGTCGGCGAGTGCTTTCTGCTGTTCTTTGATGTCGGGCGTGGGGATGTGGTAGGTGGGTTCGTCGGCGTTGTTGAGCAGCGCCATGACGCTGTAGAAGTCCGTGTGCAGGACGGGGTCGTATTTGTGCGTGTGGCATTGCACGCAGTTCATCGTGAGGCCCATCCATGCGGTTCCGGTGACGCTGACGCGGTCGACCATGGCGTAAAAGCGGTATTCGTTCGGGTCGATGCCGCCTTCCTCATTCAGCATCGTATTGCGATGAAAACCGGTGGCGATGATGTCCTCCGGCGTGGCGTTGGGGAGCATGTCTCCGGCGAGCTGCTTGATGCTGAACTGATCAAAGGGCATGTCGTCGTTGAGGGCCTTCACGACCCAGTCTCGGTAGGGCCAGATCTGGCGCGGGCGGTCCTTTTCGAAGCCGTTGGTGTCGGCGTAACGAGCCAGGTCGAGCCAGCGCCGGGCCCAGCGTTCGCCGTATGGTTTGGAGGTCAGCAGGGAATCGACGAGTTTCTCGTAAGCCTGCGGCGATTGATCATTCACAAAGGCATCCGCTTCAGCAGGCGTAGGTGGAAGCCCCGTGAGATCGAGATGCACCCGGCGCACGAGCGTGTGGCGGTCGGCTTCGGGAGAAGGCTTCAGCCCTTCTTTCTCCAGGCGTTCACGGATGAAGTGATCAATGCCGGCCTTTGGATCCCTGGAGGGCTGCGGCGGTGTGTAGGCCCAGTGCGCCTCATACTTCGCGCCTTCGGCGATCCATTGTTTGAGGATGTTCTGCTCCTTGTCCGAGAGCACTTTTTTCGTGTGCGGCGGCGGCATGACCTCGTCCTCGTCGGTGGAGAGAATGCGTTTCACCAACTCGCTGGCTTCGGGTTTGCCGGGCACGATGGCGATCTCACCGGATTTGCCGGACCCGTAGGCGGAGGCCTGCAGGTCGAGGCGCAGTTTGCCTTTGCGGCCGTGGTCGTCCATGCCGTGGCAGGTGAAGCATTGCTGTGCGAGCACGGGACGCACGTCCCGATTGAAGTCGAGGGCGTGGGCAAGGCCGGGCAGGCAGAGAAGGGCGAGGGGCAGGCGCTTCATGGAAGGAGAGGTACGCCCCTGAAACCGACCTTCAGCAGGCGATATTGCGCAAGTCTGACCCGCCAGGTTGTCAGGCCAGCACGTCGGACACCACGTTTCCTGCGATGCCGGTCAGGCGCATGTCGAGGCCCTGGACGCGGTAGCTGAGGCGCTTGTGGTCAAAGCCGAGCAGGTGGAGGAGCGTGGCGTTAAGGTCGTTGACGTGGACGGGCGGTGTGACCGGGTTGAAGCCGAGGTCGTCGGTTTCGCCGTGGACGTGGCCGCGCTTGAGCCCGCCGCCGGCGAGCCAGAAGGAGAAGCAGCGGTTGTGGTGGTCACGTCCGTCATTGCCGCCCTGCACCATGGGGGTGCGGCCGAATTCCCCGCCCCAGACCACGAGGGTGTCATCGAGCAGGCCGCGCTGGCGGAGGTCTTTCACCAGCGCCGCACTGGCCTGGTCGGTGTCGCGGGCGTTGTTCTGCACGCCTTTGGTCAGTCCGGCGTGCTGATCCCAGGCCTCGTGGAAGAGCTGCACGAAGCGCACGCCGCGTTCGATGAGGCGGCGTGCCAGCAGGCAGTTTCTGGCATAGCCGGGCTGCTTGACATCCTTGATGCCGTACATGTCTAGGACGTGCTTCGGCTCGTCGGACAGGTCGATCAGCTCCGGAGCGCTGCTCTGGAGACGGTAGGCCATTTCATAGCTTTGAATGCGTGCAGCGATGTCGGGGTCGCCCTGTCCGGTGAAGGAGATGTGATTGAGGGCGTTCAGGGTGTTGAGGGAGGCCCGCTGGGTTTCCGCATCATAACCGGCAGGGTTGGAGAGGTAGAGCAGCGGGTCGCCGGTGCTGCGGAAGGGCACGCCGCCGTACATGTTGGGCAGGAAGCCGGAGCCGTAGTTGCTGGCGCCGCCGCTGGTGCCCTTGGCGCTCGTGAGGACGACGTAGCCGGGCAGGTCCTCGCTTTCACAACCCAGGCCGTAGAGCGTCCAGGCACCGAAGCTGGGCCTGCCAAAATTTTGGTTGCCCGTGTTCATCAGGATCTGCGCCGGAGCGTGGTTGACGGCGTCGGTCTGCATGGTGCGGATGAGGCAGATTTCATCGGCGATGCCGCCGATGTGAGGGATGACCTCGCTCAGCTCCATGCCGCTGGCGCCGTGCTTCCGGAACTTGAACTTGGGGCCGAGCAGGGCGGAGTTGGGCTTGATGAAGGCGGCACGGTAGTTCTTGAGAAGGTCGGCCGGAGGAAGCTGGCCGCTGCGCTTCTCAAGCTCGGGCTTGTAGTCAAAAAGCTCCAGGTGGCTGGGGGCGCCGGCGTTGAACATGTAGATGACGCGCTTCGCCCTGGCCGCGTGGTGGGGGCGGCGGGGGGCAAGCGGGCCGGTGGCGCCGAAGCCATCACGCGTGAGCAGGTTGTTCAAGGCCATGGCGCCGAAGCCGATGGTGCAGTCACGGAGGAACCAGCGGCGGGTGATGAAGTTCGAAGTTTGAAATCCGAAATCCGAAGGATGAGAAGTGCGTGGTTGCATTCGATGTATGGAATGAAAGTCTGAGGGCTGTGCTAGTGTGAGGATTTGCGCCAGATGGATCCAAAGATGAGGTTGAGTTCCGTTGCTTCGCACCACAGCACACGGGCTTCATCCTTGCGGGAGGGCTCGGCGGTGGCGAGCATGCGTAGCCAGAAACGGGTTTCCTTGGACTCTTTCCGGCAAATGGAAATGCGATGCCTGAAGTCTTTGGGGGAAACACTGTCATTAGCCTCACAGTAATTGGCGCCGATGCTCGTTCCTGAACCGACAAATTGTTCGATGATCCGGTTGTTCACAGGGTTGAAAGGCAGTGATTTGGCGAATCGGATGACGTTCTCCCCAAACTGAGCAGTTCGTTCAGACAGGTTGTAGCATTTCTCAGTCGCAGGTTCACGGACTGCGTCATGCTGATATTCAAAGTCGTCCATGGTGGCCAGGAAGGGTCCCGCCAGGGCATGCCAAAAAGCCAGTTCTGCCTCACCAGGAAGATC
Organism: Prosthecobacter sp.; assembly: GCA_019186985.1. Classification (GTDB taxonomy): domain Bacteria; phylum Verrucomicrobiota; class Verrucomicrobiia; order Verrucomicrobiales; family Verrucomicrobiaceae; genus Prosthecobacter. Next base: position 49,790 of record JABARQ010000019.1, read on the forward strand.
ATCGGTTGCGGTTCCGTTCCGGTAATGGCCCCTTGTTTTTTGCATGGAGGTATGAGTGTCAGGCCTTCGGATTTCGAACATCGGATTTCGGACTTTGGTCTTCAGTTCTTGGTGATGGTTTCGTCGAGGTTGAGCAGCACGCGTGAGACGATGGTCCAGGCGGCGATTTCGTTGGGCGTGGCGTCGGCGGGGATGGTGGAAGGCCTGGTCAGTGCGTTGAAGGCGATGTCGGCGGCCTTGAGGTCGCCTTTTTTCAGGCGGTCGCGGCGGCCGAGGAGAAGCTGCTGAAGCTGCCGGCGTTCGCGGTCGTCCGGCAGCCGGCTGGTGCAGAGGCGGAAGGCATGATTGAGGCGGGCGTCATCGTCAGGGCCGGCTTCACGAAGAATCCGAAGGGCGAGCGCCTGGGAGGCTTCGACGAACACGGGTTCATTCATCGAGGTCAGGGCGGCGAGTGGCGAATTGGATCGCGGACGGCGTGTGCAGGAAGTGTCGCCGGTGGGCGCGTCGAAGGCGATCATGGCGGGGTCGGGCATCGAGCGTTTGCGGAAGACATAGAGGGCCCGGCTGTAGCGTGTGGAATCCTCCGCAGGCTTCCAGTAGTCGGGCTTGAAGTAGTTGTATTCGAGCACGCTCTGCGGGATGGGCGGGAAGACGCTGGGGCCGCCGAACTTGTCGGAAAGCAGGCCGGAGATGGAGAGCACGACGTCGCGGACGACCTCGGCTTCAGCCCGGAAACGGGGGCCGCGTGCGAGCAGCCGGTTGCGGGGATCTTTTTCCAGCAGGGCTGGCGAGGCCTGGGAGCTTTGCTGATAGGCCTGTGAGGTGACGAGGGTGCGCAGGAGGTGCTTCTGGCTCCAGCCGTGCTCCATGAAATCGACGGCGAGCCAGTCGAGCAGGTCAGCATGGGAGGGTTCGGGGGCACGCGTGCCGAAGTCCTCGGCAGTTTCAACGATGCCGGTGCCGAACACGGCCTGCCAGAGCCGGTTGACGGCCACGCGGGCGGTCAGCGGCGAATTCTTGTCTGTCAGCCAGCGTGCAAGAGTCAGACGGCTGGGTGATGCCTCCGAGGGAAGCGGATGAAGCGCGGAGATTCCCTGCGGCTTCACCTCTTCCTTGCCCTGGTTCCAGACACCGCGGTCAAGCCTGCGGGTGATGCGTGCATCCTCGGCGTTTCGTTCGGCCAGATGCATGATGGTGGAGAGGGGTTCGGGATGGGTCGCCCACTGCTTTTCAATCTGGTCGGAGAAGGTTTTCATGGCCGGTGTGGCGGCACGCCAGGCGTCAAAGACCGCCTGCTTTTGTTCGGCGCTGCGCTTTGCGGGCGGGACCTGCATGGCCAGCGTCGCGGCATAAGGCGTGCGGGTGACCTTCGGGTCGGCGGCCTGGGTGAAGGCGATGCGGAAGCGGCCGATCTGCGAGACTCGGTAGTCGCTGGTGTCACCGCCATGCTCCAGCAGCAGGGCCACCTTCAGCTTGGTGCCCTGAGGCAGGGAGACGGGCTGTTCAAACTGGGCGACGGCGACGGATTCGGTGTTGCGGCGGCCGGGGCCGCGGTCGGCGCGCCAGGCGGTGAGCGGGTTGCCGTCCGTCATGAAGGAGACAGGGCCGCGCAGGCGCTTTTCGGGATTGAAGGCTTTGCTATGCCATTCCGGCTCCAGGCCTGCGACGGGCTCCTCAAAGTCGGCGCTTGCGTTTCTGAGCTTCAGGCGCTCCCAGGTCTCCGAACCGGGTTTCTTCGCCTCGATGATCAGCTCCGACAGCGCCCAGGAGCCCTTGTAGCTGCGGCCCGGGCCGCCCATCGGCAGGTCGCCATGCTTCAGCACCTCGATGCGCACCCCGGTCACTTTTTCCATCGTGGGTTCGGCAAAGAAGTGCAGGTCGCCGCGTGAGGTTGGATGGCCGAGGGTCAGGACGCTGTCGTCTGGCAGCACGGTGGGATGGTTGAGTTCGGAGGAGGAGTGGGTGTCCTCGGGATGGACGATGTTCCAGCTCACGGCCTGCCATTGCTTCAGTTCCGCCGCCTCCCAGTCGGCGGCCTGTTTCTCCCATCCGGGATGGTCCTTTTTCAGCCGCGCGTCGATGCGTGCCAGCTCCGCCTTCAGCCTGGCCAGGGCCGCCTCTCCCTCGGGTGTGTAGACCCAGGACTTGGCCTCGTAGGTGTTGTTGAGGAAGGCGAAAAGGCCGTAGTATTCGGCCTGGGTGATGGGGTCAAACTTGTGCGAGTGGCACTGGGCGCACTTGAGGGACAGGCCGAGGATGCCGGAGCCGAGCGTGTCCATGCGGTCGAACATGGCTTCCATGCGCCATTCCTCGGGGATGATGGCGCCTTCCTCGTTGATCATGCCGTTGCGCAGGAAGCCGGTGGCGATCACCTGCTGGCTGGTGGCATTGGGCAGCAGGTCGCCGGCGATCTGCTCGGTGATGAACCTGTCATAGGGCATGTCCTGGTTCAGCGCCTGAATGACCCAGTCCCTCCACACCCATTGTTCGCGAGGGAGGTCCTTTTCAAAGCCGTTGCTGTCGGCGTATCGGGCCACGTCCAGCCAGTGGCGTGCCCATTTTTCGCCAAACCGACGATCTTGCATGAGTCTGTCCGCCCTGGCTTCAACGGCGGCCTGGAGACCTTTGGACTTCACCTCGGCGAGAAAGGCGTCCACCTCGGCAGGCGATGGAGGCAGGCCGATGAGGTCGAGGTGGAGACGCCGGCAGAGCGTTTCGGGGCGGGCGGCAGGCGAAGGCCGGAGTCCTTCCTTGGCCAGTCGCTGGTGGATGAAGAAATCGACCGGGGACTGGCCTGCCGGGATGGAAGCGGCGGGTTTGACAGGTTTTTCAAAGGCCCAATGCCCTGAGAACACGGCGCCTTCCTGAATCCACTGACGAATCTTGGCGATGTCCTCCGGCTTCACCGGCTTCTCTTCCTCGGCGGGCGGCATGATCTCGTCTTCATCGTGGGTGAGGATGCGGGCGAGAAGGGAGCCCTTGTCCGGCTGGCCGGGGACGATGGCGGGCCCGTCGGATTTTCCACCCTTGAGTGCGTCCTCACGCAGGTCGAGGCGCAGCTTCCCTTTGCGCGACTGCTCGTCCTGTCCGTGGCAGTGGAAGCAGTGCTCGGCAAGCACGGGCTGGATGTCCCGGTTGAAGTCGAGGGCGCTGGCGCTGGCGGCGACAAGGAAAAGGATGAAGGGGGGCTTCATGCTCAGTAGAACGGGGCAACGGACCGGATTTGGCTGCCGAGTGAATGTTGATAAACATTGCACCGGATCTTCCATCCTGGGGGGCAAGATCGGGGGCATCCTGCGCAGCCACGGGCTGGCAGGCCGCTTCCCGCCAGTGCACGCCCACGTCCATGGATGCAAAAAGGGTTAGGTTCTCCCTTCGTTGAGCGCCTGGCGCGGGGTGTGTTCGGTGAGGATCTGGGAGGCCTTGACCTCGACGAGGCTTTCGCGGCCGAGGAATTCCATGAGGACCTTCACGCGTTCATCGCCGCTGTGGATGCTGTTGACGATGCCCTTCAGGCCCCGCATCGGCCCTTCGGTGAGCTCCACGGTGTCCCCGACCTTCAGCCCGGCATGGATCTCCTTCACCACCTGGCCGTCCATTTCACTGCGGATCAGCTCGATGACCCGGTCCGGCACCGGCGTGAGGCGGCCGCCGAAATCAACGATGCGGATGACGTTCTGTGAATGCTTGACCGCCCGGATCGACTGGGCGGGCGTGAAGCGGGCGAAGAAGTAGCTCGGGAACAGGGCCTCGATGAACCAGACCTTGCCGCGTTTGGTGCTGCGCTGGAACTTGATGCGCGGGCAGTAGGTCTCCACGCCCCCCAGGGCAAGCATGAGGCCGGCGGCGACGTGCTCGCACTTGGGGCGGGTGTGGATGACGTACCAGGCGGGTTTGTCCGACAGTTCCATGAAGGGCTACTGCGGTTGAGGTAGCCAGGGAGCCGGGGCTGGGCAACTCCCGTTTGCGCAATCCGCGTGCCTGCGCCAGTCTCCTGGCCCTCCTGCCATTCCGACGCATGTTCAAGGATCTTCACGACTATCTCTACCACCTTGCCCCCGAGGGCGGCCTGCCGATGAAGCCCGTGGGCATCACGCTCGGCCTGGCGCTTCTGGCCGGCCATCTGTGGGCCTGGAAGAATGCGGAAAAGGCCAAGGCCTTCCTGCGTGAGTTTCCCCGTCATTACGGGCTCGGGGCCGTGCTGCTGACCATCGACTTCATCTGGGGCATGATCGTCCTGCAGAACATGGACATGGGTGAGTTTTTCTTCCTGAGGAAATGGTTCCTCATGCTGGTGCCGGCCGGCTTTGTGCTGGTGCTGCTTTTCGTGAAGGAGTTTCTGGCCGTGCGAGCTCTCGGCAGCCTGCTGCTTCTTCTGGCCGGGCCGGTACTGGCCTCGGCCTTCCTGCAGCCCCAGGTCACGCGCCTGCTTCTCCCCATTCTTGGTTATGCCTGGATCATCGGCGGCCTTTACCTGGTCGGCATGCCCTACCTGATGCGCGACGGCGTGGACTGGCTGCTGGCCCGGGATGGCCGCTGGAAGGCGGCGGTCTGGGGCGGCGTGGGCTATGGTGCCCTGCTGCTGCTGCTGGCGTTGACGACCTACTGAGCCATCGGTCATGGAGCGGGTGACCGAAGCCGGGGATGTCCGGCCCATGCCACGTCTGCTGGTGATCCGCGGCGGTGCGATCGGTGACTTCATCCTCACGCTGCCCGCCCTCCGTCTGCTGCGGCAATCCGTCCCCGGCGCGCATCTCGAAGTCCTGGGCTATCCAGGCATCGCCGGCCTGGCGGTGAAGGCGGGGCTCGCAGAGTCGGTTCGTTCGTTGGGCGATCCACGTCTGGCCCGTCTGTTTGCCCGAAATGCGGAGCTGGCTCCCGATCTGGCGGACTACCTGCGCAGCTTCACGCTGGTGGTGAGCTATTTGTTTGACCCTGACGGCATCCTGAAGGCAAACCTGGAGGCGCTGGGCGTCGGCACGCTCATCTCCTTCCCGCATCGGGTGGTGCCGGGGCAGGGACATGCCGCGCAGCAGCTGGCGCGACCCCTGGAACGGCTGGCGATGTTCCTGGAGGAGCCTGGCTGGCGTGCGCCCTTGTTTCCTGAAAGAGCGGCCCGCAGGCCTCCCCAGCGGGTGGCCATCCATCCCGGCAGCGGCTCGCTCACCAAGAACTGGCCGGTGGACCGATGGCTGAAGCTGGCCGACGAAATGAGGTCGGGGTGGCCTGATGTCGAGGTCTGCCTGATCAGCGGCGAGGCGGAGGCCGAACGCGGGACACTGCCAGAGGTAATTGGGGATCGCTTCATTCGCTGGCATGGCCTGCCTTTGACCGAGCTCGCGGATCGGCTGGCCACCTGCGACCTGTTTCTGGGGCATGACAGCGGCATCTCGCACCTGGCCTCCGCCTGCGGCGTGCCCTGCGTGCTGCTTTTCGGCCCCACAGATCCGGAAACCTGGGCACCTCCGCAGCCGGGTGTGACCGTGGTGCAGGCCCCGGAAGGCGACCTTCAGGCCCTGTCGATCGACGCGGTGCGTCGGGTGGTGCGGCCGTTGATGGGGTGACTTTTGTGCCAAAACTGGACTTAAAGCGTGGCTTGTGACGAGTCCGTGACGTGCTATGAGCGACGCATGTCAGACCATCCCCGCTTCCGCACATTCCTCATCCTGGGCGCCCCAGGCAGTGGCAAAGGCACCCAGGGCAAGGTGCTTGGGTCCATCCCGCGCTTTCATCACCTGGCCTGCGGCGATGTCTTCCGTTCGCTCGACACCCGTACCGTGCTCGGCCAGAAGTTCGTCGAGTACTCCAGCCGCGGCGAACTGGTGCCGGATGACGTGACCGTGGCCCTCTGGCGTGCCAACATCAAGCAGCGGGTCGACGGCCACCAGTTCAAGCCGGAGATCGACTTCCTGGTGCTTGACGGCATTCCCCGCAACATGGAGCAGGCCAAGCTCATGGAGGAGGACATCGAGGTGCTGAAGGTGTTTCACCTGAGCTGTCCGGACCGCACCGAGCTTGCCCGCCGCCTGCGCAAGCGCGCCCTCAAGGACAACCGCTTTGACGATGCCAATGAAAGCGTCATCCAGCAGCGCTTCGCCACCTACGAGGCGGAGACCAAGCCGATCCTGGACTACTACAAGGGCGACCGGATCGTTGAGATCGACGCGAGCCAGCCTCCCGCCAAGGTGCTCTATGACATCATCGGCGGCGTGATGACGCTGGATGCGTGGAGGGAGCTGGAGAAGATGAGGATCTGAGCACGTTGGCAGGGTGCCGCAGCCTGCGCCGGCTTCGCCCAACCAGAAGATCTTCCATCATCCCCTTTTCGCACATCTCCATGCGCATCCTTTTCATCGGCACCGGTGACATCGGCCTGCCTTCTCTCGACTGGCTGCTCTCGACTTCGAAGCATGAGGTGGTCGGGGTGGTCACGCAGCCGGACAAGCCTGCGGGCCGCAGGCTGGTGCTGACTCCGCCTGAGGTGAAGGTGCGTGCCCTGGCCGCCGGGCTGCCGGTGCTGCAGCCGCCGAAGATCCGCGCCATCGTCGATGAACTGAAGGCCTTTGAGGCGGATGTCGCCGTCGTGGTGGCCTACGGGCAGATCCTGCCGAAAAGCGTGCTGGAGGTGCCGAGGCTGGCCTGCCTGAACATTCATGCCTCCCTGCTGCCGCGTCATCGCGGTGCCTCGCCGATCCAGGCTGCGATCCGTGAAGGCGATGCCGAAACCGGGGTGACCATCATGTTCATGGACGAGGGGCTCGACACTGGCGACATCCTGCTGATGGAACGTCTGCCGATTCTGCCGGGAGACACCGGCGGCATCCTGCATGACAAGCTTGCCCTGGCGGCTCCGGCGAGCCTGGAGAAGGCGCTGGACCTGATTGCGTCAGGACAACCGCCACGCACTCCGCAGGACAACGCCCTGGCCACGCACTGCGGAAAGCTGAAGCGTGAAGATGGTCGTCTGGATTGGGCGCGAAGCGCGGTTGAACTGGAGCGTCTTGTTCGTGCCTACAATCCCTGGCCGGGCACGAGCTGCCTGCTGCCCGGGGAAAAGCCGGCCGTGCTGAAGGTGCATCGGGTCAGTTTGATCGAGGCAGGTGATGCCTGTCCCGCGCCCGGCACTCTGGTGTCCGCCGATCCAAGGAGCGGCCTCATCGTCAGCTGCGGTGCGGGCTTGCTGAGGCTTGAGGAAGTGCAGGCAGAAGGCGGCAGGCGCCTTCCCGCCGCCGACTTCCTGCGGGGTCATCCGCTGGAGACCGGGGCGAGGCTGGGTTGAACGGCGGGGAGGAGGCGGACACCGTGAACTCATCAAAACCGAGCCAGGGTCAGATTCGTCGGTGTGGCAGGCTCTCTCTCTGCATGGACTGCGGCAGCCGTGCTGCCGCTTTGCTGAGCCAGCCCTGCTGGCGTGAACGACCCTGGAGTCTCGAGGGCATGGCAGATCTGCGAGCAGGTGGTTCGCAGGCTGAGGGGTGGAGCGGAGTATTGCGCCACCGCAGCAGGGCTGCGGGATGAAGGCGGCAGCAGGCTTCCGCAGTCCAAAGCGGCTGTCGCCGCCGGTGAGGCCCCGCCGGCGTTTGATTGAAGTCGTTTTCCGGCTCAGTCCGCGTCCTTGGGCTCGGGCAGGAAGAAGCCGACGATGAGGGCTATGACGGCCATCGCGGTGGCGATGTAGCCTGCGGCGAGGGCGACGTGGGTGGGGCGGACATTCTGGATGCCGTCCGCCAGCAGCGGCGCCAGCCAGCCGGTGTTCACGGTGGCCATGCAGGTGCCGATCATGCGTCCGCCGACGTTGGTGGCGAAGCTGCCGCCGGTGCCGCGCAGGTGCAGCGGGAAGATCTTGGGCAGGTATTCGCCGAAGTAGCTGAACTGGGCCACCGTCACCAGGCCGCAGAGGAAGTAGCCCCAGAGGAAGGTTTCGCCGCCCTTGGCAAACAGCATGAAATAGGTCACCGGCAGGATGATGAGCGCCGGCACCTGGAAGACCTTCAGCAACGCCACGCGGCTGATGCCGACGATCAGCAGCACGGCGAGGAGGATGCGCCCCATGAGGCCGCCCATCTCCTGGCGGAACTGCACCTTGCTGCTCATCTCATCAATCACCTTCTTGTGCGGCGCCTGCTGGATGGCGTTCTCCTTGATCTTGGCGACGATCTCCTTGCGGCCAGGATCGCCAGGTGGCAGGGCGTTGAGCTGGGTGTTGAGCGCCTTGGCCTCGTCGATCATCGGCTTCATGATCTTGGCCTGCGGGGCAAGCTCGGGCAGGCCGGGGGTCACGCGGGCCACGGTCACCTGCAGGGCGCCGAAGGCGATGCCGTAGGCGCATGCGGAAAGGATGGTGGTGACCAGTGTCACGCGGCGGAGTTCAGGCGAGAACAGCCCGGCGAAGCTCGGACGCTTGAGTGCGCCGGAGGCCTTCTTTTCACGCCAGACCTGGCTTTCCGGCACAAATGGCAGAAGCAGGGCGATGGGGATGGCGGGCAGGATGCCGGTCATCAGCAGGTAACGCCAGGCGCCGACCGTGCCGTCGAGGCCGGAGGGAAGGCCGAAGCCGTCGAGTCCGCCGGCCTTGAGCTTCGTGTTGATCCACATGCTGGCCAGGGTCACACAGACGCCGCCGATGGAGGCAAAGGCCTGGGTGATGCCCAGCCACTTCTCCTTCTGCTTCTTGTCCTGGAAGACCTCGGCCAGCCAGGTGACGGCGGCGACGAACTCGACGCACACGCCGATGAAGGTCGCGCTGCGGAAGATGATGAAGGTGGTCAGCGAGGTCGAATACGCGGCGCAGAAGGGTGCGGCGGAATACAGGAAGATGCTCGCCGCCATGATGGTCTTGCGGCCAAACTTGTCCACGAGCCAGCCGCCCAGCAGGCCGAACACGCCGCCGCACACGGCCGCGATGGTGAGCAGGTTGCCGACCCAGTTGGTGACGATCGGATTGCTCGGCGGCAGCTTCAGCAGCTCGGCGATCGCCGGGGCCGCCACGAGCGGTGTCATCAGCAGCTCATAAGTGTCGAAGAGGAAGCCGATGCTGGCGATGACGATGATCAGCCAGTGGGTGGTGGTGAGTTTGGGAGGCATGGGTGGGTGGCGGTGGTTGGCGGTGGTTGGCGGTGGTTGGCGGTGGTTAGGTTTTGCCTTCTGCCCTGCGAAGCTGGGATTCGCGAAGGTTGTGGATGCGAACACTGAGGTCGTAGGCCCGATTGAGAATGGGGTCGGTGCTGGATTCGCTGGCTAGGCCTAGGTCGGTGACGATGATTAAATCCGATGCTGTTTCCATGAGGGAGCCGTAGGCTTGGTTGGAGAAGTGAGCCTGATCCTTCATGGAAGCCCTTCCAGATCCTTCCGCCAGATTGTTCGCGACGGAGACTGCCGCTCGAGTGAGCTGGCTGGTCAGGCCAAACCGCTCCTCCTTCGGGAAGCTGCGCGAACAATCATAGACGTCGTGAACAAGCTTTCTGGCCTCCTGCCAGACTTCGAGCTTTTCAAAGGGGAACTGTTTTCTCATGTTTTAGACGCTTGGGACGAGGTTTGATGAAGTTCACTTTCGTGAGGGAAACGATCCCTAGCAAACAACTGCAAACCATTGCCAACAACTGCAAACCGGCCCCTGCAACCCAAGCCTCACCCCAGCAGCGGCCGCAGCATCTCCAGGATCTTAGGCACTTCGACAAAGGGATCCTTGGCGACTTCATACTCCAGGGTGAACCAGCCCTGATAGTTGGCGTCGCGCAGGATCTTCAGCAGGCGCGGCACGTCGGCGGGCTGGCCTTCACCCTTCTTGGTGCCCTTCGGGCTCATCTCCATCTTGAGCTGCACGTTGATCGCATAAGGAGCGATCTTGGCGAGGTCGCCATATGGATCCTCGGTGTGGAAGTTGCCGCTGTCCCAGTTGATGCCGGCCCAGGGGCTCTTCGCGGCCTTGACCATCTTCACAAGGTTCTCAGGTTCGGAAACGATGCCGCCATGGTTTTCCAGGCCGAGGAAGATGCCCTTCTTGGCGGCGTAGTCGAGGCACTCCTGGTAGGCCTCCTGGCAGTTCGCCACGGCCTCCTCCTCGCTCAGGCCCTTGGGCTGCGGTCCGGCGAACACGCGGATGTGCGGGGCGTTCATGATCGCGGCGTAGTCGATCCAGCGCTTCACGTCGGCGATCTCGGCGCTCAGCTTCTCACCCTTGGGCAGGGCGAAGTTGTTGCCGACGGCCGTGCCGGCGAGCTGCACGCCACGCAGGTAGGCGTGGCGTTTCACCTCGAGCAGGAACTTCTCATCGACATCCGGCGGGAAGAAGTAGCTGGTCACCTCGGCCCCGGGCACGTTGTTGTCGGCGCACCAGTCGATGAAGTCGAGGATGCTCCAGGGCTTGTGCCCCTCCTTGGGCTTGTTCTCCTTGCCGCGCATCCACTGGAAGTATTCGCGGAAGCTGTAGGCGGCGACGCCGAGCTGCATGCGGCTTTTGCCCCGCCGGTTGATCGGCTCGATGGCGGGCAGGGTGGAGACGCTGAGGGCTCCCAGGCTGGTGGAAAGGAAATGACGACGGCTGATCATGAGAGGTGAAAGAACGGCCCAGGATGGCAGGGCTATCGAAAGAACCCAGGGGATTTTTGAGCCTCGAAGCCTTCTCAACTTTGCAAAAAGAGGCGGGGCGTCGTTGCTAGGTTCATGCCGGAGACCGGAGGCTGGAAGCAAAAAGTCGGGCTGCACCTGTGTTTTCAGCTTGCCAGCGGGGCAAAGATGAATACTTAGCGCCCCCCATCCGCGCGGGTAGCTCAGCGGTAGAGCAGTTGGCTTTTAACCAATTGGCCGAGGGTTCGATCCCCTCCCCGCGTACCATCGGTATGGCTTCATATTTGCCCAGGTAGCTCAGTGGTAGAGCAGTTGGCTCTTAACCAATTGGTCGTGGGTTCGAATCCCTCCCTGGGCACCATTTTCCGGGCGCTTCACAGAACAGACTGTGAAGCGCCCTTTTTGTTGGGCCTGAGCGCGTCTGTGTTTACTTCAGGCTGCGCAGGTAGGCCACGAGGTCGAGCAGCTCCCCCTCCGGCATGGTCTGGTCGAGGCCCATGGGCATGAGGCTGGTCGTAAGGGTGGTGTCGCCGGTGATGGTCTGGTGCGGCACGGTCTTTTCCTGGCCGGCGATGTCCACCACCAGCAGGCCCTCGGCGGTGTGGCTCCTGATCACCCCCAGGGTCTGCTGGCCGTCCGCAGTCTCGATGATGTGCGCCTCGTAGTCGCGGGCGAGGGTGTTGCTGGGGAAGAGGATGCTCTCCAGCAGGTCGCGCTCGGTGCGGATGGCGCCGATCTTGGAGAGGTCGGGGCCGATGGCGCGGCCCTGGTCGCCAATCTTGTGACAGGCGATGCAGGTGCCTTTGCCAGCGGCGAAGGCGGTCTTGCCACGTTCGGCGCTGCCGGAGGCGGCGACCTTGTCGGCCAGCGGGCTGAGCTGGCGCTTCTTCAGCTCCAGGGCTTCGGTCGCCCGGGTGTAGGCGGGGTGGATGATGGTTTCAAAGATGTCCACCGGCAGGTCGGCCAGGGCGGTGCGGTAATGGCTTTCCTGCTGGCTGGCGATGGCCGGGTTTTTGGCGATCTCGGTGGCGATGCTGCGGGCGACTGCGGCGTCCTTGGATTTCTTCAGCAGGGGCAGCAGGGTTTTCAGCTCCACGGGGCCGAGGCTGGCGAACAGGGGCGCGGTTTCGACGCATTGGTCCGGGGTCATCGGTGCGGCGACAAGCATACCGGACGCCTGAATCTTGGCGGCGGCGGAGGCGGCGGGATCGGCAAGCACGCCCTTCACCATGGCGAAGGTGTCGCCGGTGAGCTTCACGTTGCGGGCGGAGTCGAGCGCCTTGAGCCGGATGGCGAGGGGGCGCCGGGCGTCGGCGGCAAGGGCCTGCAGGGCGGGGTCGAAGTGGGGCGAGCGCAGCTTCTTCACGGCGTCCAGCACCAGCGGCGTCGGTGTGGTGGCGAGGATATGGTCGAGCGGGGCCAGCCAGGCGTCATTCACCGCGCCGGTCGTCTGGGCGGCGAGGACACGCAGGGCGATGGATTCGGCGCCTGCACCGGCCAGCATGCGCCCAACCAACTTTTGGGTTTCCGGTTTGCCCAGCAGCGCCGTGCAATAGCCTTCGAGGGCCGTCCGGCGTTCGACGGACAGGCTGCCCTCATCCAGCCATTTCATCAGGCGCGGGGTGATGGCCTCATCCGCATCCTCATGGCTGGTGACGATGCCGAGGGCGGTGCGGGCGAGCGCGGCATCCCTGGAATCGAGGTGCTTCGCGGCCACGGCCATGCTGAGGTTGAGGCTGGATGCATCCTCCGGGACAAAGCTGACCAGCATGCGTCGCAGGGCGGTCGGGTCGGCCTCCTTCTGAAGGTCGTCGAGGCTGACGAGGCCGGTCTGCTGGGCAAGCTGCAGGACGCTGTGCTCGAGCGTGGGGTCAAGGCTGGCGCGCAGGAGCTGGCGGAGCTGCCGGGCGATCACGGCATGATCCTTGGAGGCGTTCTCCGGCATGTCCTGGGCGAGGGTTTCAAGGGCGCGGCGCTGGACCTGGGGGGATTTGGAGCCGAGGTCGGCGATGAGCGCCTGGGGGGTTTTTCGCATGGTGCCGGAACCTGCCGCCACCAGGTGCTTCAGCGGCTTGACCGGCTTGATGCGGTAGATGGCGCCGAGGATGTCCGACTTGGCCATCAGGCTGCTCGGGCAGCCGATGCGGAACCAGCCGCCGGTGTCGATCAGCAGCAGCGATCCGTCACGCGGATCCTCCATGACGTCGGTGGGATGGATGTCCGGGTTGTGCAGCTTCAGGAACTCGTTCTCCACGGCCCTGTAGGTGCTGCCGTCGGGCGTGAGATCCATGCGCACGAGGCGCTGGGTGTTGAAGTGCGTGACCATGAAGCTGAGCGCCTTGCCCGAACCATATCCATGCCAGAAGCAGGCGCCGCTGACGGCGACGTGGCCGAAGTTGTACATCACGGGCATCTTTTCGAGCGTGCGCGGCAGATGCTCGATGGCCTTGAGCTGGTCGGCGCGCTCATAGACGCCGCCGTAGAGCCAGTGGATGAGGGTGTCGCCGCGCGGCTGGGAGTAATACAGGTTCTGCACGCCGATGACGTCGCCCTCGGGCGTGAAGTCCACCTCCACGGGGTTGTCGCCGCAGCCGAGCGAGTGCCACTGGACATCGGCGCCGTCGGGCCGGCAGCTCCAGATGCCGCAGGCCAGGGATTCATCGACGAGCGTGCCGTCCTTCTGCGCAACCTTGTGGCCCTTGCGGCCGTGGCACCAGTAGAGGCGGCCGTTGACGGGGTTCAGGAAGGGCCCGTGGATGTCGGCGGCGTTGCCGGTGTAGTCAAAGCCGGTGACGATCTCCTCACGCTTGTCCGCGACGCCGTCATTGTCGGTGTCGGTCAGCTTCCAGAGGGAGGGAGGCGATCCGACATAGAGGCTGCCGTTCAGCCAGCAGGCGCCCTGGGGAAAGGTCATCTTGTCGGCAAAGACAGTGCTCTTGTCGTAGATGCCGTCGCCATCAGTGTCCTCCAGCATGAGCACGCGGTTGGGCGGGTTTTTTTCAAGCTGGGCCTTGTTCCAGTTCACCCCGACGGCGTCGCCGACAAAGAGACGTCCGCGATCATCCAGGCAGCCCATGATGGGATGCGTGACCAGAGGCGATGCGGCGGCGAGCTCCAGGACATAGCCTTCCGGGAGGTCATGCTTCGGCAGGTTTTGAACGACCTTGGCCGTCACCACCGGCGGGCGTTTGCCGGACTCCGGAATCTCCAGGCCCTTGTCCGGCGGGAGATCGGCGGCGGCAAGGATTCCAGACGCACAGAGGCAGGGCAGGAGAAAGGCTTTCATGGGTCGCCTTTCAATACCCGGTCTGAGGCGGGATTATTGCATGAGGCGAGGCGGCCCGGGCGTCTGCCTTCAGGATTGCTCCGCTCCGCCCGCTCTGAACATTTCGGACGACGCGCAGGTCGTCCCTACGCTGGGTAGGGCCCCGCTGCGTCGGGGCCGATGTTTCAGGGGCGAAGGGGTGTCGTCGGTGGTGTGGCAGCGGGAGAGGCGGGGCTTGGCGCGGTCGCCGAGGCGGCCGGCGGAGTCGAGCCTGCGGGGGAGGGGAGCGCTGCTGCGTTAGGCGGGGGAGTTGTGGTGCCTGGGGCAGCCGGAGTCGTCGTGGCTGTTCCCGGCGCTGTCGTGCCCGCCGGTGCGGCGGCCACAGGAACGGGTTCCGGTTTCTTGAACGGGTCGGCCCAGCGATGCAGTTCATGCCCGCTGCCCGGGCCTCCGATCTCCTTGAGGTAGGCGGAACATTTTTCATGCCAGCGGTCGAGGTTGGGCGGGCTGTTGGGCTTCTCGGCGGTGCCGGGGAAGATGAGGTAGGTCACCTTGAGGTCGCTCTCCGGCCTGCGGTAGGGCGTGGCCTGCGGGTTGACGGCCTTGGCCATGAACAGGGAGGCTTCGCCCATCTTCTGGGTAGGCCCGTAGTCGCCGCAGATGGCCGGGTACATCTTGTCGCCATGGATGACCACGGCGTAGTCGCCGATCTGCGGCGTGAACTTGTTGGAGCTGGAATGGCCCCGGAACAGCAGGGAGATGACGATGAAGGGGTCCTTCTCGGCAATGAGGCTGCTGCGCGCCTTCATGTCCTTGATCTCCAGCGTCAGGAGGTCGATCAGCGCCTTGAGTTCGCGGTTCTTGTCGGCGGAGAGGCCCTTGGTGGCATATTGCTCCTTCGCCTTCTTCAGCCGCTCCTCCCAGCGCGGCAGCAGCGGGTTGGGGGTCTTGGTCTTCTTCGACCAGGCGTAGCTGGTGAAGGGCTGGTAGTAGTCGGAAAGGTAGATGTATTCGTCGAGCGAGGGCTGGCGGTCGCCGTCGGAGCCGTCGCAGACGACGTCCATCTCGGACTGGATGAGCAGCGTGCGCCGGTTCGTGGTGGGATGGGTCAGCTCCAGGATGGTCTCGCAGTCAAAGAAGTTGTGGCGGTCGAGGATTTTGTTCAGCCGGGTGATGTCGCGCTGGATGGCGCTGGTCTTGTTTTCGTAGAGCTTGTGGTAGAAGCCGGAGACCTTGGAGGCGGGCAGCATGGCCTTGAGATCGGGCAGCAGGGAGGGCAGGGCGGGGTTGATGCGCGACAGTTCCTCGACGGTCTGGTTGGCCTTCGGCACGCGCACGCTGAGCTGGAACTCGGCCTTGTAGGCGTCCGGTGAAAGGCGCTCCAGGCTGGCGTAGGTGCCCTGTTCGGTGAGCAGCCTGGACTTGATGGTGATGCCGTTGAAGAAGGTGGCCACGTCGGCGTCCTTGCGCGGAATGAAGGCCTCCGGAAGCGGCGGCTGGACCTGCACTTCCTTGATGACCTCCTTGATCACCTCCCTGGGAACTTCGACGCGCTTTTCGACCTCCTTGGTCACCACCTGCGTCCGTCCGGTGCGGGCGGCGACGATCTCCTTGAGGCCCTGCTTGATCTTGCCGGCGAAGGGCGTGAAGGGCATCACCAGCAGCAGGGCGATGATCACCAGGACGAGCAGGCGGATGAGCGAGCTGAGCAAGCCGCGCTTCGGGCGTCCGTTGTCCCAGGGCGACGGACCCTGGCGTTCGTTGCGCGTGGTGGTGTTCTCGGGGGGCGGGGGCTGCATGGGGCGTTAATCGGCCTGAACTTTGCCTTTGTTGAACCGGCGGCGCAAGAACCAGCGCATCAACGGACGCGGCATCAGGCGGAAAAGCGTGCCCGCCACGGTGACGCCGGCGCCCGGAAAAACACAGGGCCTCCCGGCCGCCAGCGCCGCCAGCGCCTCCGCCACCACCCGGGAGGGCGGGATGCGCAGCAGGCCCTGGCCGCTGCGGTCGGTGTCGCCGCCGTCAGGGCGGCGCGCCGTTTTGCTAAAGTTGGTTGGGGTCGGCCCCGGGCAGACGCAGGTGACCGTGACGCCCTTCGGCGCCAGCTCGACGGCCAGGGCCTCGCTGAAGCTGGTCACATAGGCCTTCGAGGCCGCATAGACGGCGAGGTCCGGCATCGGCAGCGTGCCGGCGAGCGAGCTGATGTTGACGATGCCGCCCGGGCGGCCGAGGCGCGGGATCAGGGCGTGGCTGAGCAGGGTGAGTGCGGTGATGTTGAGGTCGATCTGCAGGCGGGACTTCTCCATGGCGGACGTGGCGAAGCCGCCGTAGTCGCCAAGGCCGGCGTTGTTGATCAACAGGTTAGGCCGGAGGCCCTGGTCGTCGAGAAACCTCAGCAGGCCGGTGCGGCCGTCCTCCGTGCTCAGGTCGGCCGTGCAGCATTCGATGCGTGCTTTTCCGGCAGGCAGGCCGCGTTTCACCTCCTCCAGGGCGTCCGGCCTGCGGGCCACGAGCACGAGTTCGGCGGCGGCCGGGGCCAGCTGGCGGGCAAACTCCGCGCCGAGGCCGGAGGAGGCGCCGGTGATGACGGCACGACAGTTTTGCAGGGGGAATCCATTCGCCATAAGATGGATCCAGACCTACCACAGCAGGATCATGACCATCAACCCGCTTTCCGAGCAGAAACCCTTCACCACGAAGGACGGCAGCACCATCCGCAGCATCCTCGACCTGACGAACGCGCCGGTGGCGAACCAGAGCCTTGCCGAGGCCACGGTGCCCGTCGGCAGGCCGACCGAGCGTCATCACCACAAGCTCAGCGAGGAGTTCTACTTCATCCTGGAAGGCGAAGGCCTGATGGAGGTCGACGGCGAGGAGCGCCCCGTGAAGCCTGGCGACGCCATCCTCATCCCGCCCGGCGCCTGGCACCAGATCACCGCCACCCAGACCCTCCGCTTCCTCTGCTGCTGCGCTCCGCCGTACAGCCATGAGGATACGTATTTTGCCAATTTGTGAATTCTTGATAGCTGGGAAGCTGAACAAGGTTGAATTCGATCTCGCCGTCGCCCACGACGATGCTGCGCACCATCAGTTCGGCGACGCGGCGTTTTTCTTCGAGGCTCATCTCAGGCCAGCGGGCATGCAGGTCGATGGCCTCGGAGACCATCTGTTCACTTGAGAGGTTGTCGATTTTGAGAACGTCAATCTCGGCTTGGAGGCGCGCCAGTTCTTCGTCGAGCTGCGATCGCTGGTCGCTGAGCGGCTGGTTGAACTTTTTGAAGTCCTCCGCGCCGATGTTGCCATCGAGATAGAGCCGGAGCATGCGCTCGGTGTCCTGCGTGAGCTTTTCGGACTCCTTCCGCCGCTGTTCGTGCAGCGACTGCTTTTCAGAGAGGGCGGTTCCGGCCTTTTTGAGGTAGGCCTGGATGTTGTCCGGTTTCACGAGGTAGCCCTTGACCTCCTCCATGAAAAACTCGTCTAAGTCCTGGCATGAGATGCTGTTGCGGCACTTCTGGCAGGTGTATTTCGGCGTGCGCATGGGCACATACATCCTGGCCCCGCAGTGGCAGGCGACGAAGCCGCTGAAGATATGAGCGGGCATCTTGCTGGGACGGCGCTCGCGCTTCATGTAACGGGCGTCCAGGCAGGCGTTGCACCGTTCCCATAGCTCGGCAGAGACGATGGCCTCGACCTCGTTGAAAATGTGCTCGCTCTCGGGTTTGTTGACGAGTTTCTTGCCGCCGATGTTGGTGCTGTAATTGCGGCGATGGATGCCCTTGGGCGTGGGATCACGAAGCTGGAAGCGCACCGCCGTGTCCGACCACTTCTTTTTGTTCCGGGTGCGGTAGCCGCGCTGATTGAGCATCCGGGCGACGGTCTTGATGCGCTTGTGCTCGTCGAAAAGCTCATAGATCAGCCTGCGCACGGGAGCTTCGTCCGGGTTCACCGCGAGCTTCTTGTCCTTCCACATGTAGCCATAGGGGGCCTTGCCGCTGAGCGGTTTGCCCATCTTCGCGCGAACAAGGACGGAACTCTTTATCCGGTCGGCGATTTCTTCTCGCTCCCACTGGGCCATGCAGCCGACCAGATTGAAAAACAGCCGCCCGGCGGGTGAACTCGTGTCGATGCTCTCACTGAGCGACACGAGATCGGCCTGGTGGGTCTGGAAGAACTCGCTGAACTCCATCAGCTCTTTCGCATTGCGGGTGAGGCGGGCGAGTTTGGAAAAGACGAGCGCCTGGATGTGCCCGCGCTTCACGTCAGCCATCATGCGTTTGGCCTCCGGGTGGTCGGCCACGCTCTTGCCGCTTACCCCTGCGAGGTCATAGATTTCGAGAACCTTCCATCCCCGCGAGGTGGCATACATTTCCGCCCGGACGCGGTGATGATCCGGGCTGTCACCCTCGGCCTGCTCCTCGCTGGAGACGCGAATCCAGATCCCAACCCGTTTGGCTCCACTTTCGCAAATAGGCAAAGTTTTACTCATGTATTGCCTTTAGAGCAATTTAAATAATACTATAACCACAAGAGGCAAACCAACCCATGGCGTCTTTGGCTGTGACTTTGGAGAACGCAATGCTGATGGCTTCACCTAGTTGCTCGGGTGTTCGTGCCTCCAAACTG
>JABARQ010000029.1 GCA_019186985.1 Prosthecobacter sp.
CCAGAAGCATCGCCCGTCGGCGCGCTTCCACCTGCTGTTGCTTGCTGAGTTTGCGTCCGTCTTCTTTCATGCGACGCTTCCATAGCACACCATTCAATGCGCGCTATCTATTTACCGCATTAATAATTACCGATTTTACCCCTACATTCAGATGGTCCGCCGTTTCCGGCGCCACCGGTTACGGCCTATATATCCGAGACCTGACCAGCGGCTCGCTGATTTATGACAATGACTCCGTTCCCAAGGGTACATCGTTTACCCTGCCTTCAGGAAAATTGACCGAAGGGCATCGCTACCGGTGGAACATGCGTGCTTCCAACGCCTCCGGTTGGAGTAGTTTCAGCGGTTATCTTTTCTTTCAGATGGCCGGGCCGGAACCATACCTCTCCAGTGTCACACCATCCTCCATGCCGGCGTCCACGAGCAGCCAGACGCTAACCCTGAATGGCAGCGACTTCGTCCGCGGCGCAACCCTTGTTTTTGACCCGCCCACGGGTCCCGAGATCAATAGCACCGCTTCGAAGCTCACCTTTGTCTCCAGTGCCAAGATTACCTACCAGCTCAACAATGGCGGTGACGGAGGAACATGGTCGGTGCGCGTCATCAATCCTGACGGCCAGGAGTCCAACTCCCGCAGTTTCACAGTCACTCTGGGCCCGCGACCGGCAGTTTCCACCGTTTCTCCGGCCTCGATGGCGGCTTCCGGGAGCACCCAGGTTCTTACCATCAATGGCAGCAACTTTGTCAGCGGTGCCGCGCTTGTGTTTGACCCTCCTACCGGGCTGGATATTCCCAGCACCGCATCAAGGCTCTCCTTCGTCTCCAGCTCCAAGATCACCTATCAATTCAACAATGGCGGTGATGCTGGCACCTGGACCGTGACCGTGGTCAATCCAGACGGGCAGGTGTCAGATCCGGAAAGTTTTTCAGTCATCTCCGGCCCGGCTCCTTCAATCTCCTCAGTGGATCCGCTGGTGATGCCTGCCCTGGATGGCAATCAGCCTTTGGTCATCAATGGTTCTGGCTTTGTCAGCGGCTCCTATCTGATCTTTGATCCTCCCACCGGAACCAGCATCGAAAGCGACGCGGCCAAGCTTGCCTTCACCGCCACCCGCCTGACCTACCAATTCAACAACGCCCGCGATGCCGGCACCTGGACAGTTCAGGTCTTCAATCCAGACGGGCAATACTCGCAAGTCAGAAGCTTCGTCGTCGAGACGCCCGCCAGCGCAGCGGCACCCGTCACCGCCAGTCCAGGAACGACAACGGATACCAGCGCCCTGGTCACCACCCTCTCCCCGGTCTTCAAATGGGCCGCCGCGGCCAATGCCGACCGTTACGGCCTCTACATCAGCCGCCCCCCCTACGGTTCCGCGAACATGGTTTATCAGAAAACCAATGTCCCGGCTGGCACATCCTTCACGCTACCCATCACCCTGGAGGCGGACACGAAGTATCGCTGGCAGATGACTTCCTTCAACGCCGCAGGCGCGGAAAGCCCGGTTCCATCCGATCTCCGTTATTTCAAGACTCCAGCAGCCTCCCTCGGACCGCCGTCCTTGATAGGTCCAGGCACGTCAACAGAAAATGGCTTCATCGTGGCCTCTCTCACACCTCAACTGACCTGGACCGTCGTCAACGGCGCAGTGTATTACGGCTTGTACCTCAGCAGACATCCTTACGGTGCCTCCAACATTGTCTACAGCAGCACAAGCCTCCAGGGTACATCCCACACTCTGCCATCCGGAAAACTGGCGGCGTCCACCCGCTATCGATGGAACATGACGGCTTTCAATGCGGATGGTGCTGAGAGCACGGTGTCAGGTCATCTCTATTTCCAGACCCAGGGAGTTCCGGGTTCCCCTGTTCTTTCCCATGAGGCGCCCGTTTATGTCGACGGCAAAGGACCTAGCGTGCGCCTTAACTGGACAAAGTCCGCCGGCTCCACCAGCTTCGAACTGTTCCGCAATGGCTCATCTCTCGGAGACAAAGGGGACGCTGCCACATTCACCGACGACTCGGGTCTTACAGCAGGCGCCACATGCAAGTATTATGTCCTGGCAAAAGGACCCGGCGGCTCAGCGAAGTCCAACGAGGTGCAGGCGGTGCTGCCAGGCCCCGCTCTTTCGCGTGCCAACCTCGTCCCCGGCAATGTCCTTTTCAGTCCTTCTACGGTCGCTGCCGGCCAAGCCATCCAGGTGCAGTTCACCATCAGCAATGCAGGCAATACCAGGTCTGGCGCGTGCAAGGCCAGACTGCGTTTGTCCAAGGACAAGGTGCTGACCAGCAGCGACATCGGACTGCAGCCGCTGGATGTCGCCGTTCCGGAGATCATCGCAGGACAGGAATTCTCGCCGCCGAAGGCTTCTTTTGTGGTTCCGCCCGGCCTGGCGCCGGGAAGCTACTATGTGGGCGTCTTTGCAGACTCCGAATTTCAGGTGGATCAGCCCATTCTTGATGATGGAGCCCTTTCCACGGCCACGCTGACGGTTTCCGCGCCTGAGAGCATCGACACTGATCTCACGGTGCAGAATGTGACCTTTTCGCCAGCCCAGGGCCAGGCCGGCTCGCTCATCAAGGTTTCAGCCCTGCTCTTTAACGACGGCGCCGACCTGGTCGAAGGCGTTGCCGCACGAGCCTATCTCAGCACGGATCAAACCATCAACGAGGCTGACACGCCTCTGTCGCAGGCGGTTCCAGTTGGAAAAATAGGAGGCAAGGGCACCTTTCCCCTGGAGATCAACACCAGCTTACCCGCCTCGGTCAAAACGGGCTCCTACTACATCGGCATCATGTCAGATGTGAACAAAAAGGTGGCGTCCAGGACGAGTCGAGAAAACGTCGCTTCCGCGCTGACCTACACCGTGACCGCAGCGCCGGACGCCGCTGTCGGTGTCACCAAGCTGCTACCCCTCAATCCCGTTGCAGATGGCCAGTCCCACATCATGACCCTCGAAGGACGGAATTTCTCCTCATCAACCGTCCTCCAACTCGTTGAGTCGAGGCATCCAGCCATAGTTTACACCAAATCTTCCGAGGACATCCTTCAGGTGAAACCAGAGTTCATCGAGTTTCGCGCCAATTTTGGAGTCGACGCCGGCGAGTGGACTCTGCTCGTTTCTTCCCCCGGCCACAAGACGGTGATGGTGCCCTTCAGCGTCATCATGCCGCCGCTGGCTGCGGGAAGCCTGGACATCCGCTGGCTCACGGAAGAAGAAGAGGATGGATATTCGGACAACACATTTACGGCGGAGGTGGTCCATTTGGGGTCCGATTTTCCGGCGTCGGCTGGCACGCCCGTGCTCAGCCCGGTCACTGGCAGGGTCGAAAAGATTTCCTCTTATGCCAGCTACGGAAGCCATTTTGTCGTCATCAAGACCAAGGTGCCTGCCAATCGGAAATTTCTCTGTGAGGATGGCAGTGAGCAGGCCGCCACGGATGGTTATTTGCGCATTTACTTTGGTCATCTGATGTCCGGACCCACCGGCAATACACGCTCAAGTCTGACCGAAGGCTCCGAGGTGATCGCGGGACAGACCGTGATCGGTTACATCGCACCGCCATCGCTGAATGGCGGGTGGGTTGGAGAGCATCTTCATGTCGGCGCTTTGCGAGGCCCGCCAAAACCCTTTAAATTCAAGACCGCCATCCCGGGCGGTTCGGATGGATCGACTGAATACCCCGGCCTCTGGCGTCAGGTTGATGTGGCGGGAAAGGACACCCTGGGCAGCGTGAGGTCCTACTTGGTCAATCCGTCGCAGATCAACTGGAGTGAACTTTCGGACCAGCAGGTCGTGACGATCGTCAACGAAGACCAGTTCAAAAACCCTGAACCATCCCTCATATCCGCCAAAATCGACGAGCTGTCGGTGGCTTACAAGGTGCCGGCCGTGGTCATCAAGGCTCTTGTCGAGATTGAATCGGACTGGCTTCAGTTCAAGCCGGGCAAGCTCAACGAACGGAAGGAGCTTGACAAGGATGGAAACCTCAAGGGAATCAGCTATGGCCTGACCCAGTTTTTGGTCTACGCAGCTGAATTGAAAAAGGCCAGGTTCACCCGTTCACTTTGCGCGCGCCCCACCGAGAATCGACCGCAGGGTGAAAACAATCACACGCTCGCCTATGAAACCGTGGAGATTGACCTCAACAGCCTTAGGTACGACTGGGCGTACAACCTGGAAATGGGGGTCCGCTATCTGCTGTCCAAGCGCATCGAAACATGGGGTTCACCCATCCAGTCGGAAGCGGTGGATGCACCGGAGATTTTGGAAAACTGGTATTATCCTCTTGCCTATTACAACGGGGCAGCTGCGGGCGGCGTCAACGACCCCCGCATGTCCTTTGCCAGAAGCATCCCTGCGGCTCTCAGTGAAGGTCGGGGGCACTTCCCCTATCAGGAGAAGGTCTTCAACACCATCGCCCAACTCTATGCATTGACGCCGGAAAAGAGCGCCTTTTTCGGCCCCCCGATCAAAGCGCTGCTTCCCGGCCCTTCTGCGGTCGGTGAAGCAGATGGCCGCTTCGACTATGTTCTGGAGGAGTTCGGCTTTTACGACTGGTGCAAATTCAACCGGGATGGTTCTGTGGTGACAGGACCTTCGGGTGGAGCCAAGACCATTCTTTCCGGCCACCCAGGTCACGTGGTCGCCTTTGGCAGGCCGGGAGCTGAACACACGGAGGTGCTTGGTCGCGTGGTGGATCAGTCTGGCAATCCCGTCGTGGGAGCGAAGTTCACCATGGCGGTACAGAGCTCCGCCTCGGCGGCAGCCGGGCGTTTGATAAAAAGCACAGCCGCAGCGCTCACCGCATCACCCACGACTTCCGGACAATCCGTGGGACGCAGGGGTGCCACGAACAAGCTCGGTCAGTTCAAGTTTTCAGACGTGCCGCGATCCTCTCTTGTTGTTCTCAACCAGTTGGAGTCCGTGGGTCTCGGCAGCGGGGTTTCTCGTGAGATCGATGTCAGCGTGGACAAGGAACTCACGCTGGAACTCCCGCGGTCATTCTATAAACCGGCCATTGAGAGCCATCCCAGCCCGTCGGTCAGGCGGCTGGGTGAATCTGCTGTGTTTTCAGTGCGCTTCAGCGGCAGTGGTCCGGTCACAGTGCAATGGCGGCATAACGGCGTCCTCATTCCCGGTGCGGACAAGGATGACCTCCGCATTGACTCGGCCGATGGTTCTCATGCAGGCAACTATTATGCCGTCGTCACGAATGCTTATGGTGAAGCGTACAGCCGCTCCGCCTCCCTCACACTGGTAGATCAGGCTGCTTCCACCTTAAGGATCAAATCACTCACGGTCATGGCCTTCGAACATCAGGCAGCGGCCTCCCTGCATCTGACCAGGTCGGGTTCGCCCGACGGCCGTGTGCGCTGCACTTTCCTTACCCAGGACGGCACCGCCCGGAAATGGCTCGATTTCCAGCCCGTCGAAGGATCTGTTGTCTTTGAAGGCGGACAGCGGGAGGCGCTCATTCGGATCCCGCTAGTAGATGACGGCATCACTGAGCCGCCCGAATCCTTCACGGTCAAGCTTGCCGGACCTGGCCTGGCAGCGACTGCAACCATCAGAATCGAGGACAATGAAGCCTGTCCTTACCTGGACTGGCGAGGCGACTTTCTTGGCGTCGTGGAAGGCGCTGCAGATGTTTCCGGGATTGCACGCCTGACCATATCCGGCACGGGCATCTTCACGGGATCCTTGCAGTCAGCCTCCGCCACTCTGGCTTTCAAAGGGGCCTTGGATGCGAATGGCAGAGCCACCGTTGCTGTTGGCTCCGCAGGCCGCTTCCTTCGCATTCAGGTTGGATCCGAACCTGGCTTTGGCGCCTTATCGTTAACTCTTCTCAATGAAGATGGTATTGAACTGGCAGCCGGTGGTGTCTCACGGTCTGTCTCCGTCCCGGGTGACACGAACGCCGTTTCCGGGCGTTACACTTTTCGCCTCATGCGCCTCGCAGGCTCCGGAGTGCCGGCAGGGGACGGCTTCGGAACTGCTGTCGTTGATGCCAAAGGCAGGGTCAGCGCTGCCGTTCGGCTTCCCGACAGCGTTTTTGTGACGCAATCCACTCCGCTGCTGCCGGGTGGAGAATGGCCGTGCCTGCTCAAACCCTATGGAACTGCGGGCGGGGTCTTCGGCCGCTTGCGTTTCTTATCCACCTCTCCGACAAGCGATTTGGAAGGCACGCTTAAATGGGTTAAGCCGACTCAGTCCGCCCTGGCTTTCTTCCCAGCTGGTTTTGTCGCGGACGTGGCGGTTGTGGGGTCACGCTACGTCGCGCCCGTCGCCGCCAGACCCTGGTGGCCTGGTTTGCCGTTGTCGCCAGCCAATGCCGAGCTTTCCTGGCTCCATCCAACAGCAGACGATCTGCCGGCGCCGCTCATGCTCAATCTGGGTTCCGCCACCGTTGTTTCGGTGCCTGGAAAAGCCACGCTTGCTCTCAACAAAGCCACGGGAGGAGTCACCTCGTCAGCGGTTCTGGCCAACAGGCAGACACTGTCCGGATCCGGGGTTGTTCTTCAAAAACAGGGATACGGAATCGGACAATTCACCCGCGCCTCTCAGACGGGTTCATGGGAATTGCGCGATCCATCGCTGCCTGCTGGCGTCCTTGTGAGCGCTGTCGCTAATCCCGTTGAAGGTGGGACGGTTTCCGGTGCCGGAACCTTCGTTCCTGGGCAGACGGTAAGCCTGCTGGCGTCTCCTTCGACAGACTTTGAGTTCCTGGGTTGGATTGAAGGCGGAACCGCCGTGTCGAACACGCCGCTGTATCAGTTTCCTGCCATCAGCACCCGTTCATTGACTGCCATCTTCCAGGCACTGTCGCAGTCCTCTTTCCAGGACAGCTTCAACCGCGCCGACAACCCCGTGCTCGACAATGGCTGGCTCAACAGCACAGCCGTGTCGGGATCAGGCTGGCTGGATACCAACATCCTGAACGGCACCCTCAGAATCGTTAACAACCGCGCTGAAAACTCTCAAACTTCGGGCGTGGCCGGCATCCATCGCCCGTTCAATCACTCCCAGGGAATTCGAGTTGAAGCCACTTTCACTCATAAGAACGGGGCAGGCTCGCTTAAGTACCGCCACATGCACGCCATCGGCATCCGCAGCAGTGGCGTCATTGGCGAAGGTTACGCGGTCGTTTTCACCCGTTCGGACGAATCCTTCAACAACTCCCAGTTCATTCTCCTCGACGGAACTACAGTCGTGGCAAAACAAAACGTCACGTTTCAATTCCGCGACTCCATCCGCACCGAGGTGGATTTTAAGGCGGACGGCAGCATCCATGTCCACGCCTTCGATCTCGAAGCGCCCGCCACCAATTATAACTTCGACTTTCCTGCCCGTGCCGTGTCAGCTTCCGGCAGTCAGGTCATCTTGGTGACCGAAGGCTGCAGCGGCAGTCTGCGGAGTTCCATCGATAATGTCGCCATAGCTCAGTTCTAGGCGACTTCTTTGATTTTTAACACTGATGCAAAAGCCGGGCCGGGCGCAACATCTGGCCCTTGTTGCCTTATGAAGGACTGCCCGTCCTTGGGCTCCGCCATTTCGGAACACCGCCGAGCTGGGACGAGCGCAGAGATGAGTTTGGGAATGGGTTTTCTCTGCGGGCAGCCCCCTTCCTGAGGGATATCTGTTTGATCGCATCGTTTGCCCTTCACCGGCCGTGCGGTTCAAAGGCGATGTTTTCGCAGCCGGGCTTGGGGTCGGTGTTCCGGCAGATCCACTGCCAGCGGCTGGTTTCCTGGACAAAGGGCTGAGGCGGGCCCTGGAGGATGCGGAACCTGCCGCGCAGCTCGCCGCCGTCCTCCACCTTGAGCGCACGCGCCGCCACCGTGCCGTCGAGCATGCCGCCCGGCAGCAGGATGACCGTTCCCTCGCAGACAAAGTCGCCGGTGGCCTTGCCGGCCACGCGCAGCTCGCGGCAGCGCACCTCGTGAAGGAAGCTGGCCTCGGCGCCCTCGGCGATCAGCAGCCGTTCCGCCTGCACATGATCCGCCACCAGTCCGACATGACGGATCACGCTGGCCTCGGGAATCCGTGAGCGTGAAGTCAGGTCCTCCCGCTCCAGCTTCCGCAGGCAGACGGGGCAGGTGGGGGCGCGGCAGTCGCCCGCCGTGGCGATGTTGAAGAAGAAGTCGCTGCGTTCCGCCGGCAGGCTGAGCAGCACCTGGTGCAGGGTGTCGGCGTCCACGGCTTCCATCTGATGCTGCTGCGCGGCGAGCAGGGCCGCCGGGCTGAAGCCTCCGGGTGCCACCAGGATGCCGCGGGCGCGGTCGGCGGTGCGCACTTCACGCGCAAAGTGCATCACGGTTTCCGGCGTGGCGCCCCATTCGTTCCAGGCGGCCGTCTTCACCAGGGCGCGTCGGGGATGCGGGGTGTTGACCTGCTCCAGCATGGCAAACATCACCGATCCATCCTCCAGCACCATGGAGCGGGCCAGCTCGCAGCCGCTGTGGGCGGCGATGGCCCGCACCAGCTCGGCCAGGCGCAGCCAGTCGAGGCCGGCGATCAGCTCCGGCGTCCAGTGCCCGTCCTCCGCCCCGGCCGTGATCAGCCCGGCCTGCTGGGAGAAGCCGGCTTCGGCAAGCGTGCTGAAGGGATCGAGCATGGTCAGATCGTGGGTCAGGCCATCCTACGTGGCGGAGCAGGGGCGGGCAACCCGGCACTTCACCTGCCGGCAAGACAGTCCGTGCATCCCGGCGACAACGGTGCCATGGTGGAGGATGGAATCAACCATCCTACAGCTGCTCGGCCGGCCGGATTATGTCCCCGCCAACGTGCCCGAGCTGCTCCAGCATCTCCAGCTTCAACCGGGGCGTCAGCAGGAGCTGCAGCATCATCTCAAGGACATGGTGCGGCGCGGCCTCATCGTGCGCACCAAGGGCAACCGCTACATCGTGGCGCGCGAGGCGGACCTCATCCCCGGCGTCATCCAGATCACCCGCGGCGGGCGCGGCTTTGTCCAGCCCGAGGAGCCGGGCCTGGGTGAGATCAGCATTCCGGAAAAGGCCACCGGCACCGCCCTGCATGGCGACCGCGTGCTGGTCAGGCGGGATGTGAAACCACGAGGGCTCCGGCCTGCGGGGCCCGAGGAGCAGACGGGCGTCGTCGTCCGCATCCTGGAGCGTGGACGCAAGCAGTTCGTCGGCACCCTGCAGAAGGGCAGGCAGTTCCTCTATGTCGTGCCCGATGATCCCAGGCTGCCCGGCGCCATCCATGTGCCGCCGCCGCGCGATGTCGGCCGCAGCCCCAACCCCGGTGACAAGGTGGTGGTGGAGATCCTCGCCTGGGAATCCCCGCAGGTGCCGCCCGAGGGCGAGATCATCGAGGTGCTCGGCCCGCCCGATGCCGAGGGCGTGGACATGCTTTCCGTGATCCGGCACTATGACCTGACGCTGCATTTCCCCAAGGCCGTGCTGGCCGAGGCCAGCACCATCGCGCGCTCCCGTCCCGACAACCAGCCCTCGCCCGAGGAATGCCAGGGCCGCGTGGACTGCCGGGGCCATGACGTCATCACCATCGACCCCGATGACGCGAAGGACTTCGACGACGCCATCTGCCTGCAGCGGCAGGGCCGCGACTGGCGCCTGTGGGTTCACATCGCCGATGTCTCGCACTATGTGAAGCCCGGCGGCCCGCTCGACGTGGAGGCCAGGAAGCGCGGCAACTCGACCTACCTCGTGGACCGCGTCATCCCCATGCTGCCCGAGGCGCTGAGCAACGAGCTCTGCTCGCTCAAGCCGGGCGTCGACCGCCTGACCAAATGTGTGGAATTTCACCTGAGCGACGCCGGCCGGGTGCTGGATGCGAAGTTCTACCCCGCCGTCATCCACTCCAGGCGCCGCTTCACCTACAAGGAGGCCTTTGCCGTCCTGGGCGCGCAGCCGAAGGACGCCATCGAGCAGATGCTGCACGCCGCCAACGCCATCGCCCAGAAGGTCCGCGCCCAGCGCTTTCAGAACGGCTCGCTCGACCTCGACTTCCCGGAGAACAAGATCCGCCTGGATGAAAAGGGCCGCGTGCTGCGCATCGAGCGCATTGAGAACGACATCTCGCACCAGCTCATCGAGGAGTTCATGCTCCTGGCGAACGAGGCCGTGGCGGGCCGGCTCATGCAGCTCGACATCCCGGCGGTCTACCGTGTGCATGAGGCGCCCAAGGAGAAGCGCCTCAACGACTATCGCGAGGACGTGCTGAGCCATGGCATCCGCTGCGGCGACCTCAACCACCGCCCGGAGATCCAGAAGCTGCTGGCGAAGCTCGGCGAGATGCCAGCCGGGGACGCCCTGAAGATCGGCCTGCTGCGCTCCCTGATGCGCGCCCGCTACGCCGTGGAGCCGCTCGGCCATTACGGACTCGCGAAGAAAAAGTACACGCATTTCACCTCGCCCATCCGCCGCTACGCCGACCTCGTGGTGCACCGCGCCCTCTTTGACAAGACACCGGTCCAGGCCACCGAGGCCCGGCGCATCGCCGAGCACATCAGCCTCACGGAGAAAAACAGCGCCGATGCCGAGCGCGACAGCAAGGAGGTGAAATTGTACGCCTTCCTGGAGTCGCAGATGAAGGCCCGGCGTCCGCAGCCCTACTCCGCCCTCGTCACCGATGTCCGCAACTTCGGCTTCTTCGTCGATGTGTCCGACCTCGGCCTGAACGGCCTGGTGCCGTTCTCCGCGATTCCGGACGACTTCTTCACCTTTGATCCCGCACGCGGCCAGCTCATCGGCCGTCACAGCCGCCGGATCATCCGTCTGGGCGACCGGGTGACGGTGCAGATCCACCGCATCGACCGCTACAAGAAGCAGGTGGACTTCCAGCTTGTGAGCGAAAGAGGCGAAAGGCCGGTGCAGGGCGGCGGACGACGCGTGTCCGAGCCCGAATCCCGGCGCGGTTCATCGGATCGCAGGCCCGGAGCCAGGCAGCGCACTCCGGAGGAGACCGGGGCGAAGCCGAACAAGAAGCGGGAGCCTGATACGAAGCCGAGGTCGGGTGAGAAACCGAAGCCGAAGTTCTTTGAAAACCTGCCTGCCAGGAAGAAGAAGTCCCGGCGTTCCCGAGGCTGATCATCGAGGCACCAGCCTACCAAAGGTCCACCGGCTCGTGCAGCCCGGGCTGGAGGATCTCCGTGCCGCCGTTCAGCGTCTCGGCAAAACGCGCCTTGAACCAGGCCTGGGAGTCCTCCTCGCCATGCACCATGAGCAGCTTCTTCGGGCGGACCTTCTCGACATACTCGGCGATCTGCTCGCGCGCGGCATGGGCGCTGAGGTCGAAGCTCTCGATGCGCGCGTTCGCCACCACGGGCGCGAGGTCGGGGGCGAGCTTGATCTTCTCGCCCGACTTCGCATGGCGCAGGCGGTAGCCGGGCGACTCGGGGTCGGTGTAGCCCACGAAGGCCACGGCGTTGCGCGGATTGTCGATGAAGCGCCAGGCGAACTGGTTGGAGGTCGTGCCTTCGGTCATCATGCCGCTGGAGAGACAATAGATGGTTCGTGGCTGGTAGACGAACTGCCTTGGCCCGCCCCGGCGTCCGCGCTTTTCGGGCTGCACCAGCATCTTCATGTCCTCGAGGAGCTGGAAGCCTCGGTAGTTCCGGCGTGAGCGGTCGCTGTAATGGTCGTAGAGGACGGTGATCTTCGTGCCGAGGCCGCCGATGTGCAGGGGCATCTCGGGGATCAGGCCCTCCTCGTGCAGCTCATGCAGCATCAGCATGACCTCCTGGGTCTTGCCCAGCGCGAACACCGGGATGAGCACGGAGCCGTTGGCGTCAAAGGTGTCGCGGATGAGGGCCGCCAGGCGCTCCTTCTCGCCCTTGCGCGTGTAGTCGGCGGGGCGCGCATAGGTGCCACGCGTGGTTTCAACGACGAGCACGTCGATGCCCTCCGTGGGGAAGTCGGCAGCCATGGAGATGGTCTGCGCCTCAAAGTTCACGTCGCCGGTGTAGAACAGCGTGCCGCCGCCCTCGCGGACCATCACCCCGGCCGAACCGAGGATGTGGCCGGCGTCGTGAAGGCTGGCGGTCATGTTCGTGTCCGGCAGCTCGAAGCCGCGGCTGAGGTCGCGGTAGACGTAGTGGGCGCGGTTTTCATCCAGCTCCTTGTGGGTGAAGAGAGGGTACTCGTTGATGCCCAGCTCCATGCGCTGCGAGGTCATGACGTTGACCGAGTTGTGCAGCATTCCGGAGGTGATCTCGCCGGTGATCTCCGTCATGAAGACCGGAGTGTGCGGCTGCCTTCTCATCAGCACGGGCAGGGAGCCGATGTGGTCATGATGCGCGTGCGTGATGATGATGCCGTCCGCCTTGTCGTGCGGGAGCGGTCCGAAGTCCGGCAGCGCGTCAAAACCCGTCTGCTTGGGATGCATGCCGGCGTCAAGCACGACACGGCTGCCTCCGCTCTCAAGTAGGTAGGAGTTGGCGCCGATCTCCCGGCGGCGGGTGAGGTTTCGGAAGCGCATTGCAGGAACGGGGGAAAAAGGAGGGCGAGACTAGGGCATGATGCCGGATAGGCAAGTGCTCAGAACCATTGACACAACGCGTGGCACGCCGAGTTTTCACCCGTGCCTTTCACGAGAGACCTTCTTCGCCGGACCGCGAGCTTCCTGCCGGTCATGCTCACCGCTTCTCTCGCGTGTCCACTGGCGGCCCAGGTTTCAAGCCGCAATGACACCGTTGGCAGGCTTCTTAACGAAGGGTATTCCGACGGCACGGCGGCGGGCCTCGCGGCCATCACCTATGAAAACAGGGACGGCCAGCATTCGCCGCTCGACCCCGGCCTTTACCCGCAGCTTCAGATCTTTCAGCACAACCCCGGCACGGGTCCCGACAAGGGGCCGGCGATGCAGCTCCGCCTCGGGCCGACGGTCGGCAACTGCTCCATGTCGGCCCCTGCCAGGCTCGGCGGCAGCCTTCCCAGGTTCTACCTGGTCAACCCCAAGGGCGGCGCCTTCCTCATGGCGCAGTACCTGGCCAACAATCTTTTCATCTACCCCGAGCATGAGGATCACGACATCGGCGCCAACGGCGTTGGTGGCTATGGCGACCTGTTTCCGGCGAACTCGCCCTGCTGCCTGATCTCCCAGGGCTCCTCGGGCAGCGACCAGCCCTTTCTGCGCGCAGTCCTGGCCGCCATCGCCGCCTTTCCCCGAGAGACTCAGCGCGTGCTCATCCAGAAGCGCATGCTCATGCCCACCGTCCAGGCGATCCTGCGCCAGACCAGCCGTGCCGTCACCCGCCCGGAGCAGTACTTCACGGCCGCCGCGCATCCGGTGGTGTTTGACGCGCCGATGATCGATGAGGACAAGATGGTGCGCATGGCCCGGGCGATGACGCCCGACCTCATCCCGCCGCTGGTGCAGATGGAGGTCGTCCAGGAAACCGAGCCGGTTGCCGGATCGCAGTTCTTTGAGGCGCCCGGCATGCCGTCCCACAAGCTGGCTGACGCACGTGTGTTCATCTCGCGCGTCTTCCGGGGCAGCCTGGACAGGCATGGCATGGTGCTGAACCTGGGCCAGTCCTCCGACCTCATGGGCCGTCCGCTCCAGGTGCGCATGGAGGTCCTTCAGGGGGATCCGGGCCTGGTGCAGATCGACCGGACGGGCGAGGGCCCGTATGCCAGGCTGCGTCTGCGCTGGCACCCGCCGCTGACCGGCCCCTCGGGCATCCGCAGCCACCGCGTGGACGTCGGCGTCTTTGTCACCAACGGCGTCACCGTGAGCGCGCCGGGCATCATCAGCTTCTACATGCTGCCTAACGAACGACGCTTTTACAACGGGCAGGGACGCCTCTCCGAAATCGCCTACCTGGCGGCGAACCCCGACATCGGACTGCCTGTGGACAACAGGGATCCGCGCTGGATTCGCGTGCTGCTGGCGTCCTCCATCGCCGGGGACGGCCTGCGCAGCCGGCTGATGGAGAAGCTGCTCACCGAGGTGCAGCGCAAGGCGCTTCAGGCCTTCTGGCAGCCCCTGGACCGCCAGCGGCAGGAGCTGGCGAAGATGGAGGCGCAGCCGTCGCCCCAAACCAAGGCCGGTGCGGAGAAGCTGCGGAACAAGCTCGGTGATGACATTGCGGAAGCGCTCAGGAAGCCCTTGCAGGAGCCGGGCGGCAAGACCGTCAGGCAGGTGCTGGAGGAGCTGTTCGACAAACTGGCGCAGTTCAGCGAACTCTACCTCGACCTCAGGCCGGAGATTGACCGGCTGGCGGCGGCTTCGCCCAAGGTCTCGGCGCAAGAGGACATCCAGCGTGAAGCGCGCCGGCTGGTGGACCTGGGCGTGCTCATCGAGCAGGCGGGTGGAACGCTGGTCGCCACCTCGCCGCAGGAACGTCTCACGGAGGCGGACCGGCACTATCTGCGTGAACTGAACCTCACAATTCTCAGCCAGGCGCTCTTCCCCGAGGTGCTCGAGCGTTCCACCGCACCTGCCTTTGTGGACAACCGCCTGACCAGCCCGAAGCCCTGGCGCGATGTTTTTCGTTATGACGAGGCAGGCGCACTGCTTGGCTGGGTGAGGCATCAGGAGTCACGCACGCACTTTTTCGACGCCTCAGGCCGCCTGCTTCCCGAAGGTCCGGAACATCCTGAAAGAGGTCGCGAGGTCTCCTATGACCGCGATGCGGCGGGGCTGCTGCGCTGGAAGTGAGGCCGGGCCTGGGCGCGAATCTGTCGTGATGATGGGGGCTGCCCTGGCGTCAGCCAAACCGGTCCGGTGAAAGCAGGTCGGACGTCACGGGCGGTATCTCTTCAGCGATCAGCGCGGCCACGATCCTTCCCGTGGCTGGTGCGAGGCTGAGGCCCATCATGGCGTGACCTGCGGCCACGGTCAGGTTTTTCCAGCGCCTGGTCCTGCCGATGTAGGGCAGGCCGTCCGGTGACACGGGGCGCAGGCCGCACCAGGGTTTCACGGCGGCAAAGTCATGTTCTTCGAAGGCCGGGAAGTATTGTGGAAAGGCTCGTGTGATGCCGCGGACGCGTCGTGGGTTGATGGATCCGTCGATGCCGGCGAGCTCCATCGTGCCACCCACACGCAGGGTGTCGCCCATCGGCGTCACCGCCAGCCGCGCCTCGGTGCAGATGCTGCACAGTTCTGGAATCTGCCGCGGATTCTCGAGCGTGAGGCTGTAGCCCTTGCCCGCCTGCATCGGAATCTGCAAGCCCAGCGGCTTCGCGAGCCGGGCTGACCACACGCCTCCGCAGAGGACCACCTCCTGCGCCGGCACCGGCCCCTGGGATGTGCGGACCGCCTTCAGCACGGCGCCCTCGGCTTCAAAGCCCGTTGCCTCCGTCTGCCACAGGAAGCGGACTCCCAGGCGCTCCAGCTCAGCCTCCAGAACAGCGATGAAGCGCGCCGGGCTGAGGTGGCAGTCCAGGGGGTAGTACACGCTGCCGCAGACGTCCATCGTCACTCCGGGATCCAGCGCCGCCGTGTCCCGGGCATCCAGCACCCTGGCCGGAATGCCGAGCTCATGGGCCCTGGCCGCGCCACGGCCCTCTTCGTCCAGGGTCTTCCGCTCCCTGCACAGCATGAGCAGGCCGCGCTTCATCAGCCCGAAGCTCAGGCCCAGCGTGTCAAAGCATTCGCGGCTCAGCAGGCCGAGGTCGCGCAGCACGGGGGAGGCGGCGTTGACACGCTTTTGGCTGGCCGCCTTCCAGAACTTCAGACCCCAGGAGAGCAGCCCCGCGTCCAGCCGTGGCCGGATGTAGAACGGCGACTCAGGGTTCCACATCCACTTCAGCCCCAACGTCACCATGCCCGGCGCGGCGAGCGGGATGAAATGGCTCGGCACGATCATGCCGGCATTCCCGAATGAACAGCCGTCGCGCTGTCTCGAACCGGAGTCGACGACCGTCACGGACATGCCGCGCCTCGCGCATTCAAGCGCCGAGCACAGGCCGACGACGCCTGCGCCTAGGATGGTGACATGGGTGGACATGTCACCATGCATGCCTGGAGTGCGCGCGGTTTCTTGCGTGAATCCCGCTTCTGAACGGGGAATCCAGACAAGTCCGCCTGCAATATGGCATCGTCACGGCCTGTTTGTTTCCTGCCATGCGCCTGACCACCCTGCTTCTGCTTTTCCTGACCCGCTCACTGTCCGCCCAGAACGCGCCCTACGATGTCTTTCCTCCGGCTGACCCGCCCTATTACCGGGTTCGTTATGAGGCTTCGATCCAGCCCGGCGGACTGATCTTTCCGGTGAACTACACGGCCTGGGTTCCGCCTGGGGTCAAGGAGCTGCGCGGCGTCATCGTTCATCAGCACGGCTGCGGCGAAGGCTCCTGCAAGTCGGGCCTGACGGGCGCCTATGACCTGCACTGGCAGGCGCTGGCGAAAAAGCACGGCTGCGCGCTCCTCGCCCCCAGCTATGAGCAGCCGGAAAAGGCCGACTGCCAGATGTGGTGCGATCCGCGCAACGGCTCGGGTGATGCGTTTCAGAAATGCCTGGTCGACCTGGGTGCGAAGAGCGGTCATCCTGAGCTTTCCAAGGTGCCCTGGGCGCTCTGGGGCCACAGCGGCGGCGGTCACTGGGCGGGCGGCATGGTGCTGACGCATCCGGAGCGGGTCGCCGCCGCCTGGCTGCGGTCCGGCGTGCCGCTGCTGACGGCGGATGAAAAGCGCGGCACGATCAAGACGCATACGATTCCCGAGGCCGCGCTGAAGGTGCCGGTGATGTGCAATCCGGGCACGAAGGAGGGAGTGACCGTCAAGGAAGGCCGCTTCGCCGGGGTCTGGCCGGCCAACGAGGCCTTCTTCACCGCCATGCGCGGCCGGGGCGCCCTCATCGGCGTCGCCGTCGATCCGCTCACGGCGCACGAATGCGGCAACCAGCGCTACATGGCCATCGCCTGGCTCGACGCCTGCCTCGCCGCACGTCTGCCTGAAAAGGCCGGCAATCCGCCACGTCCGATGCCTGTTGGAAATGCCTGGCTCGCCCCGCTGCTCGGCACGCAGGCCGTCGCGGAGGAAGCCTTCACCGGCGATGTGAAGAAGGCCGTGTGGCTGCCCGGCGCCGCCGTGGCCCAACAATGGATGCAGTACATCAAGGACACCGCCCTGCCCGACGTCACTCCGCCGCCCGCTCCGAGCGGACTGCGCGTGAACGGCGTGGAACTGTCCTGGCAGGCCGAGGCCGACCTGGAGAGCGGCCTGGCCCACTTCATCATCGAGCGCGACGGCCGGCAGATCGCCACCGTGCCGGAGCAGCCGAAGAACCCCTTCGGCCGCCCCATCTTCCAGGGCCTGCAATACAGCGACACGCCGAACAACCCCCTCGTGCCCATGACCTTCACCGACCCGAAGCCCGAGGCGGGAAGGAAGCACCGCTACCGCGTCATCGCCGTCAATACCGCCGGCTTGAAGTCGGAGTAGGTGCCGGCGTCAGGACGGGCAAACATCGGCCTGTGCGGAAGTCCGGCGCTGAGGCCGGATTTTCAGTGGACGAAACGGCGTTCATGGTGAACTCGTGGTCAACTGTATGAGCCTATGCGCATATAGTGGCTGTTTGAAGACCCTTTTTGAGATCATGCCCTCCGCACGAAATAAAAAAAAGGCGCTGCCGCCTGTCACTGACGAGGCGCTGGCGCTCATCGCCTCCTGGTTCCGCACGCTCGCCGAGCCCAGCCGGCTCAAGATCCTCCGCGCCCTCGAGGAAGGCGGAGAGCTGAACATCAGCGAGCTGGTCGAGGCCACCGGCCTGACCCAGGCGAATGTCTCCCGCCATGTGCAGTCGCTCGTCGATGCCGGCATGGTGGGTCGGCGCAAGGAGGGGCTGGCGGTCATCTGCTTCATCGCCGATCCGAGCATCACCGAGCTGTGCGACAACGTGTGCAGCAACCTCCTCAAACGCCTCTCCCAGCAGGTGAGGAAGCTTGGGGGCGCGTGAGAGTCGTTCCAAGTTTCAGGTTTCATGATCATCCGCCGCATGCTCTGGACCCTTGTCATTGTCGTCGCCGTCATCGGCATCTGGTATGCGTACGAGGGAAGCTGGGACCGGCAGCTCTTCAAGGCCGCGCCGGGCCGCGTGTGCGCCAACCTGAATGCTGATCAGGCCGATGCCTGGCTGCGCGGGCATCCGGAGACGCAGGTGCTGGATGTGCGTTCCAAGGGAGAGTTTGAAGGCGGGGCGCTGCCCGGCGCCGTGAACATCTCCATCGGTGATGCATCCTTTGATGAGAAACTGACCGCTCTCGACAAGGCGAAGCCCGTGCTCGTCTATTGCGCCGGCGGCTTCCGCAGCCGCAAGGCCGTCGCCAGGCTCAAGGAGCTCGGCTTTGAAAACATCCAGCACATCCACCGCGGCTACATGTCGTGGAGGCCGGACACTCAACCATGAAACGCCTGCTCCTCATCGCACTTCCGCCCCTTCGCGGCCTGTGGCGCATCACCCTTCCTGCCAGATGAACCCCATGATGACGATGACGCGCCAGCATGGTAGCCATCTTGCTCCGCAAGATGAGCTGAGCGCGCTCGTCCGCTCTCAAAGCCTTCGCAATACGCAAACCCATCCCGCCGTGGAGCGAGAGGTCTGCTTTGCTTCGCCACATCGGCCATCAACCTGGATTGCGAACACTCCATGACGCTCAAACACATCCTCCTCCCCCTCTTTGCCCTGACCCTGACCGCTGCCGAGCCGGAGGTCATTCCCATCCAGGTGCGTGAGAACCTGCGCATCGTGTATCAGGTGACCGATGACGCGCAGCATGAAGGCGTGAACAAAGGGCTGTTTTATGCCCGCAAGCTCATCAACACCTACCAGAAGCAGGGAATCGACCCGGGGCAGGTGCATCTGCATCTCGTCTACCACGGCACAGGCATCGCGGCGGTGGTGAATGACGAGGCACGGAAGCGTCTCGGCGTCGGAGCGGCCAATCCGAATGGCGGGATCCTTGCCGAGCTGGTCAGGCGGGGCGTGCAGGTCGAGCTGTGTGAGAACACCATGCAGCAAAAGGGCGTGAAGCCCACGGAGCTGATGCCCGGCGTGAAGCTTGTCGTCGGCGCCTTTCCGCGTCTGATCGACCTGCAGCTGCAAGGCTTCGCCTACATCAAGTTTGAGTAACCATCACGACCGCATGAAACACAACATCCTCGTTTTCCTGGCTTTCACCATGGCTGCCTCGGCGGCTGCGAGGGATGTGCTCGGCACGGGCACGCTGGAGGCGCGGGTGCGGACAGCGGTCAGCGCACGCATCCAGGAGCGGCTGGCGGAGGTGCTGGTGGACCAGGGGGACAAGGTGAAGAAGGGGCGGCTGCTTGCGAAGCTCGATGACGCTGAACTGCGGCGGCAGGTGGCGATTGCGGAGGCGTCGCTGGCGGCGGCGCAGCAGACCGCGCAGCGTGTGGAGGCGGATCTGGCGCGGTCGGAGGCCGTGCTGGCGCAGGCGCGGCTGGATGAAAAAAGGTTGAAGGGACTGCTGGCATCAAGTGCAGTTTCCCAGACTGATGCCGACAAGGCGGCGGAGGCCTTGAAGGTTGCCGAGGCGGATTTGAAACGCTCGAACGCCGCCATTGCCGAGGCTCAGGGGCTGGTGCTCGTTGCGGACAAGACGCTGCTGCACCGTCAGGAGCAGCTCGCCTTTACCGAGATCACCGCGCCGTATGATGGCCTCATCATCCGCCGGGACCGCGAGCCGGGCGAGATGCTGGTTCCTGGCGCATCGCTGATGGAGCTGATCTCGCTTGATGAGATGTGGATTCGCGCCTGGGTGGATGAGACGGAGATGCCCAAGCTCGCGCCGGGACAGAAGGCACGCGTCGTCTTCCGCTCGGAGCCGCAGAAAAACTACCCCGGTGTCGTTTCGAGGCTAGGTCTCGAGATGGATCGCGAGACGCGTGAGTTCATCGTCGATGTGCGTGTGGAGCAGCTCCCCGTGAACTGGGCGGTGGGCCAGCGGGCGGAGGTTTACATACAGGTCGATCCCGCCGGGCTATGAACCTCGCCGTGCGTGACATCCGCCACAATGCGGGCCGTTTCATCTTCACCACGCTCGGCATCGGGCTGCTGCTGATGATCGTGCTGGGCATGGGCGGCATCTATCGCGGACTCATTTATGAAGCCACGCTGCTGGTGGACCGCATCGGCGCGGATTTGTGGATCGTGCAAGGCGGTACGCGGGGCCCCTTTGCGGAGATGTCGCGTGTGTCGGCGAGCCTGGAGGATCGGGCACGCGCCGTGCCCGGAGTGGCCTCGGCGCGGCGTTTTGTCTCGCATACCATCCAGCGTGAGCATCGTGGCAAGCCGCTGCGCATCGTCGTTGAGGGCCTTTCCTGGCCGGAGGACCGCGGCGGATGGATTCCGCTCATTGCAGGTCGCAGCATCGAGCGGGCGCACTTTGAAATGATCGCCGATGCCTCGCTCGGCATGGCTTTGGGCGAATGCATCGAGCTTGGGAAGGACGTTTACGAAGTCGTCGGCCTGACGCGCGGCCTTGTCGGTTCGAGCGGCGACGGGCTGGCGTTTTTCACCGTGAGCGACGCGATGACGATTCAGTTCGACGTGCCCGGCGAGGCCGTTCGGCTGGAGCGCGAGGCCCGCCGCGAGCGTGTGGCCGCCAGCGACCTCGGGCGCATGCAGCCGGAGTTTTTGGAGCGAGCCTCCGGGCTTTCCAGCGCCATCCCCGCGCTGGCTATGCCGCAGGTCAGCGCCGTGCTCGTCACGCTCGCCCCGGGGGCGGACATCGACGCCGTGCGCACTACCTTCGGCAACTGGCCTGACATCACCGTCTATTCCACGCAGCAGCAAAAAGACCTGCTGCTCTCCGGCATGGTGGACAAGGCCAGGCGGCAGCTCGGTCTCTTCCGTGTTCTGCTCATCCTCATCTCCACCATCATCATCGCGCTCATCATCTACACGCTCACGCTCGACAAGGTGCGCGACATTGCCCTGCTGAAGCTCATCGGAGCCCGCAACGGCGTCATCGCGGGCCTCATTCTCCAGCAGGCGCTGCTCATGGGCGCGGCGGGCTACCTCATCGCTTGGGGGCTGGGGCGCTTCGCCTTTCCTCACTTCCCGCGGCTGGTCATCGTCGAACGGGCGGATCTCGTTTCCCTCGCCGTCATCGTCGTGGGCATCTCCACCGCCTCCAGCCTGCTCGGCATCTGGAAGGCCATGCGCGTAGAGCCCAACACCGTCCTCGCCGCATGAGCACGCCCGCCGTCGAAGTCCAGAACCTGCGCAAGGCGTACGGCAGCGGCCGCACCGAGGTCATTGCCGTGCGCGATGCCTCGCTCACCCTCGCTCGCGGCGAGGTCGTGGGCCTGCTCGGTCCCAGCGGCAGCGGAAAATCCACGCTGCTCACGGCCATGGCCCTGATCAATCCTCCCACCTGCGGCCGCGTCATCATCGACGGCACGCCCGTGCTCGAAGGGCCGAAGGCGCTCGTTGATCTGCGCGCCTTCCGCCGCCGCCATCTCGGCTTTGTGTTTCAAAAGGCGAACCTGATCCCCTTCCTCACCGCGTTGGAAAACGTGCAGATCGCCCTTGAAGTGAATGATGCCTCGCCCCGAGATGCCAGGCGGCGTGCGATGGAGCTGCTCGACTACCTCGATGTCGGCCCACGGGCACACAATCTGCCCGTCGCGCTTTCCGGAGGCGAGCAGCAGCGTGTCGCCGTGGCCCGCGCGCTTGCCAACGAGCCCGGCCTCATCCTCGCCGACGAGCCCACTGCCGCGCTTGACAGTCAGCGCGGACGCCAGGTGATGGAGCTGTTTGCCAAGGTGGCCCACGAGCGGAATGCCGGCGTGCTGGTCGTCACTCACGACCATCGAACACTGGATGTCTTCGACCGGATCCTCGAAATGGAGGACGGCCGGCTTGTGGAGCGTGCCAGGCGTCTGGCATGAAAGTCCTGGGGAAGGTGGTGTCTTTTGACGGCGCTCCCTGCCCCACAGGCCCGCCGCCGCGGTTCTTCCCGCAGGAAAGACGGCTCCTGAAGCGTATGGATGGCTGCCATGCCCAAGACCATCCTCGCCCTCGGCGCCCACTACGACGACTGCCCCTTCGGCCTGCCCGGAACGCTTCTGAAGGCGGTGCGCCAGCATCACCGGGTGGTGATTCTCAGCCTGATCGGCGACTACACGAACTGGCCGCCGGTGCGCGGACGCGAGGAGGCGCTGAAGCAGAAGACCGTCGACATGGCCCGCGAGCGTGGGATCGAGATGCGGTTCCTTCCTTATGCATCCATGAGCTTCGAGGCCACCCTGGAGGCCAAGCGTGCGGTGGCGGAGGTGGTGGCGGAGGTTCAGCCGGACACGGCGTTCATGCTCTGGCCGCGCGACCGGCATCCCGATCATGAAGCCGCCAGCGCCATCTGCCATGCCGCGCTTTATCAGCCCGCGCGATTGTTAGGCCGCGACCAGGTGCGCAGCCCGGGCGAGGTCTACTGGTATGACAACGGCCCGGGCCACACCATCGACTTCACGCCCGACACCTATTTTGACGTCACGGACGAATGGCCCGCCGTGGTGGAGTGGCTGGGCGGGCTGATGGCGTTCATGAGAAACGGCCCCTTTGACCCGCAGAAGGACGCGGCGGTGGAGACCAAGACCGTGCTGTCGCGCTACCGCGGCCTGGCCAGCGGCGTGAAGTATGCCGAGGCGGTGCGTGCGGTCCGCCCGATGGCGCGCGAGTGGTAAGAAAAAGCGTCCTGTATTGACACTGCGCCGCCGCCTCCCTTCATTCGGCCGAGCATGTCCGCCGAATCCCCCCAGCCTCCCGCCGTGACCGTGGAAAACCTGACGAAGGTTTTCAAGGCCGGGCTTGGCAAGGCCGCCTTCACGGCGGTGCGCGACCTGTCGCTGACGGTGAATGACGGCGAGGTCTACGGGCTGATCGGGCCCAACGGCTGCGGCAAGTCGACCACGATGAAGGCCATCCTGGGCCTCGTCACCCCCACCAGCGGACGGACGGCGGTCTTTGGCCGGCCGAGCACCCGGGTGGAAAGCCGGAGTGAAGTCGGCTTCCTGCCGGAGAACCCCTATTTTTACAAGCACCTCAACGGCCTGGAGACGCTGCTTTTCTACGGGAGGCTGTGCAGCATGAGCGGGAAGGAGCTGAAGGACCGGGCGCGTGAAATGCTGGCGCTCACCGGGCTGGAGGACGCGGCGGACCGGCGTGTGGCGGGCTATTCGAAGGGCATGCTCCAGCGACTCGGCCTGGCGCAGGCCCTGCTGCATCGTCCGCGCCTGGTGGTGCTTGATGAACCGACGGCCGGCGTGGATCCTGCGGGCTCCAGAAAGATCCGTGACCTCATCCTGGGATTCAAGGAGCAGGGCATCACGGTGCTCGTCACCAGCCATCTTCTGGAGCAGATGCAGGAGGTTTGTGATCGTGTGGGCATCATGGCCCACGGCCGCATGGTGCGGGAAGGACGTCTTGATGAACTCATCGCCGTGGAGAACGAGACCGAGCTGGTGCTTGCCGACGCCAGCCCCGAACTGCTCGCCGAAATCCGGGCCCTGGTGGAATCGCGTGGTCACGGGGCCAGGGTGGTTCGCAGCGGCCATCCGCGCACCACGCTGGAGAAGCTCTTCCTGGAAGTGGCTGATCAATAACTCCCCCCGACATGTCCGCCTCCTTTTCCCTCCCACGCATCCGGACCCTGGCCATGGCCACGGTCACCCAGCTGCTGCGCATGAAGATCATGGCATTCCTGCTGGTCTTCTGCGTCATCGTCGTTGCCGCCGGCTTCGCCTTTCCTGTGATGAACCCGGAGCAGCAGCTCAAGCTGCTGAAGGATGTCTCGCTGGGGGCGCTGCAGCTCTTCAGCATCGTCATCGCGGTGTGCGCCACCGCCCTGCTGCTGCCGCGCGACCTGGAGGACCGCACGCTCTACACCATCCTGGCCAAGCCGGTGCCGCGTCATGAGTACCTGCTGGGCAAGCTGCTCGGCGTGCTCATCCTCATCGGCGCCGGGCTGGTGCTGATGGACATCGCCTTCAGCGGCGTGCTCTGGCTGCGGCAGAGCCTCGTGCTGGCCCAGTCGGTGGCGGCGCTGCAGCAGGAGGGCACGGCCACGCCGGAGGCTGTCGCCCAGTTGAAGGAGTTCGTCGGCAGGCAGGGCCTCACCTGGAACCTGCACCTCGGGGTGGTGGCGATCTTCTTCAAGGCGGCGGTCGTCACGGCCCTGACGCTCATGATCTCCTGCTTCGCCAGCAGCACGCTGTTCACCATCATCATCGCCTTCCTTGTCACCATCCTCGGCCACGGCCAGGGGCTGATCCGCGACTATTTCCTGACGGGGCATGCCGGTGTGGTGAAGAAGCTGCTGTCAGCCCTGCTGGCGGTCGTCACTCCGGACATGGGCGTCTTTGACGTCGTCGACAACGTCATCAACGGCGAGACGGTGACCCCCGGCGCCTTCGGCTTCATGGCCGCCATCGCCTGCACCTACCTGGCGGGCTACGCCGTGGTGTCGCATCTTTTGTTCGTCGAGAAGGAGCTCTGACCCCGGCATGAAACGCTCCCTCCAGGCCCTGGCCGTCCTGCTGCTGCTCGGCATCGCCAAGATGCCGCTGGAGCAGGCGGCCACGCGTGAGTTCCGTGCCACGGGCCTGCTGAGCGAGCCGATGGACCTGGGCATGCGTGAAAACCTGAGCCAGATGGGCTTCGCCGCAGCGCTGGGCGGGCTGCGGTCGCTGGTGGCCACGATCACCTACCTCCAGGCCTACCATGAGTGGGAGAACGTGAACTGGGCGAAGGTGGACAGCCTGCTCCAGCTCACCACCAGCCTGCAGCCCGGCTATGCCAACTACTGGGATGACGCCTCCTGGCAGATGGCCTACAACGCCGCCTCTTATTACCTGTATGATGAAAAGCTCCAGCCCATGGTCCGCGGCAGGCTTTACGAGGAGCATGTGCGGCGTGGCATCGCGATCCTGAAGGAAGGCCTGCGGTATCTGCCGGATGAAGCGCGCCTCTGGAACTCGCTCGCGGAGATCTACGAGCGCCGCTCCCACGAGCCCGAGCTGGCGGCGCAGGCCTACCTGGAAGTGTTTCGGATCAGCAGGAACAACCGCTACCGGCGCTTTGCGGCCTACCAGTATGCGCAGAGCGCGAGGCCGGAGTTCTGGAGCAAGGCCTATGACATTCTGCACGAGGCCTACCAGGATCCCCGGCAGCGGACACCCAGCCTGATCGACACGCTCAAGACGCTGGAGGACAAGCTGGGCATCCCCACGATGAAGCGCATCCCGGACGCCCGTCGTTCCATGGAAGTCGCGCCGACGGAGCTGGGTCCGATCCGTTAGGCGTCCTTCCGCAGCGTCTGCTCCAGGCTGGCGCGGCAGGCCTCGAACTCCTCCTCGCCCAGGCGGCGGGGAACGGTCATGGGAGGTTCAAAGATGACCCGGACTGTTGAGAAGGGCAGGGGCAGGAGGAACTGGTCCCAGGTCCTGAAACGCAGCGCCCGGGAGTAAAGCACGCGCACCGGAACGATGGTGCCGCCGGTGAGCTGGGCGAGCTTGATGATGCCGGGCTGGATCTGGTAGATCGGACCGCGCGGCCCGTCCGGCGTGATGCCGACATCACGTCCTTCGCCGACCTTCTCCGCCAGCATGATCAGGGCGCCCAGGCCCTTCTGCGGCTTCGAGCTGGAGCCGCGCGCGGCTTCAAAGCCGAACTGGGCGCAGGCGTCGGCGATGATCTGGCCGTCGCCGCTCGGGCTGCTGAGGATGGCGCCCGGGATGTGGGCGAACCACTGCTCATGAACATAAGGAATGACAAACATCCGGTTATGCCAGAAGGCCCAGATCCAGCCTTTGCGGCCGGTGTCGAAGGCCCCGGCCCTGTCCTCCACCTCGAAGCGCAGGGTCGCCCCGACGCCCCGGATGAGCCAGGAGACGATCCTGCCCAGGTTCTTGATGCGTATCTTGGCCATGCTCTTCTGCGTCGGTCGGGCTCGGTGGTTTCAGGAGGCGGCGGTTTCGGCGCATTCGGGGCACTGGCCGTAGAACTCCAGCTCATGATAGATCCTCTTGAAGCCGGAGTTTCTGGCTATGGTCTTCTCCAGGGCCTGCACGGGGCAGGCGACGTCCAGCCGCTCGATGCGGCCGCAGTCGTTGCAGATGAGGTAGTCGTGGTGCTCGCCAGGCAGGTTGATGATGTAGTAGGCGGCACGGTCATGAAGGCCGAGGCGGCGGATGAGGCCGTGCTGCTCCAGCTTGACCAGCAGCCGGTAGACCGTG
The DNA here is from genome assembly GCA_019186985.1 of Prosthecobacter sp. Lineage (GTDB taxonomy): Bacteria > Verrucomicrobiota > Verrucomicrobiia > Verrucomicrobiales > Verrucomicrobiaceae > Prosthecobacter. The sequence continues at coordinate 26,184 of JABARQ010000029.1, forward strand.
GCGCGGTCGGCTTCGCTGACGAGGTCCTCGGACTCGGCGATGTCACCCAGGGTGAGCGGCTGGCAGGCATGGATCAGGATGGAGAGGACGTCGCCGAGGGCCTTGGTGCGCCTCAGCCCGGCATCACGGGCACGCTCCAGCGATTCGGCCAGCAGCCTGCCCGGCTCCGGCCTGCGGCACCCTTCGTGGTGGTGATGATGATGTTTGCCCATGACAGTTTGACGAGCCGCAAACTGGACGGCATCGCCTGCTTGTCGACGGGTGATTTGCAGCCCCGGGCCCGGCCGGGTCAGTCGCCGTAGTTAAAGGGGTCGCTGTACCTGGAGTCTGTCGCCAGGTTCGGGTCCGTCAGCGTCCTCAGGAAGGCGACCAGGGCGGCCTTTTGGGCGGTGGTCAGGTTGAGGCGGCGGACGCCTCCGCCCTGGTTTTGTGGAAGGCGGAGCGGAGGAGAGAGGTTGGGATGGTCGACCACGCCCGAATTGTAGTGCTCGACCACCTGTTCAAGCGTCGTGAAGCGTCCGTCATGCATGTAGGGCGCGGTGAGCTCGATGTTGCGCAGCGAGGGGACCTTGAAGCGCCCTTCGTCCTGGACCAGGCCGGTGATGTCCCCGATGCCCTTGTCGATGTAGGGATTTTCCAGGCCATTGTTGGTTGGGGCGGCGCCGCCGGGGACGAAGTTGTCGGTGCCGTGGCAGGCGCCGCAGTTGCCGACGGCGCTGAAGAAGATGTTCCTGCCCTGGTTTTCCTGAGGGGTGAAGTTGGCGAAGCCCTGGGCCACTCCGGCGTCATACTTGGACTGGGTGGAGACGATGGAGCGCACGAACTGGGCAAGCGCCCTGGAGATGCGCGCCGAGGTGACCTCCGGAGTGCCGAACACACGGCTGAAAAGGTCGGTGTAGAAGGGCTCCGCGTTCAGGCGGGCCTCGAGGGCGGGCAGGGTCATGCCCATCTCGACCTCGTTTTGAATGGGCTGCAGAACCTGGTCCTCCAGGGTGGCGGCGCGTTCATCCCAGAAGAAGGAGCGCCGCAGGTACCAGCGGGCATGGGCGAGGCCCATGGAGTTGCGTCCCGTCAGGCCGCCCTCGAAGCCGGCGCTGAAGGTGCGCGGATCGGAGAAGCCGTGGGCCTGCTGATGGCAGGAGGAGCAGGAGACGGTCTGGTTCAGCGACAGGCGCTTGTCATAAAACAGCACCCGCCCCAGCTCCGCCCCCGCATCGGTCGTGGGGTTCCCAACCGGCGTGTTGTCCTGGGCTGCGATGGGGTTCACGGAAAACGCCTCCGGCAGAGTGGGGCTGGCGTAATTGGGCGTGGTGGACGGCAGAAGCAGGGCCGTTGCCGTGGTGCTGGTCAGGGGCTGCGAGGCGGAGTCATAGACAAACCGGTAGAACTGGCCCGCCGGCAGTCCGTCCAGGCTGACATTCCGGCGGAAGCGGCCGTTGTGCAGCTTGAACGTCTCCAGGTTTGTCCAGAGGGTGAGGTTGGAGGAGCCCTGCAGGATCCACACATGGTTGCCCGGCTCGGCGATGTCGAGCGAGAGGCTGGCGCCATGGTTGGTGATGGCGGTTTCAGTGCCTTCCGGAAGCTGGGCCGGAAGCTGAAGCTCAAGAAGGACCGGGAGGAGCAGGAGCTTTTTCATGGGAGATGGCGCCGAGGCTTCCCCCGCCCGGTTAAGGCATTGTGTGTCCTGAACATCCTTTTTGTTAATGTTCTGTAAAGAAGGCGGCAGCCCTCCGCTGCTGAAAGGGTTGAAATGCCCCGGCAAACCTGCCATCAACAGCTTCCTTCCTCCCATGTCATCCCCAGGCACCCTTCTCGTCACCGGCGGCGCCGGCTACATCGGCTCCCACACGGTCAGGCACCTGCTTGAGCAGGGTGAGAAGATCGTCGTGCTCGACAACCTTGTGTTCGGCCACCGTGAGGCGCTGCCACGGGACCGTGTCAGCCTTGTGCAGGGTGACATGGCCGACGGTGCGCTGCTGGAGCGGCTGTTTGAGGAGCACCGGCCCGAGGCGGTGCTGCACTTCGCCGCCTTCGCCTTTGTCGGAGAGTCGGTCACGGATCCGCTGAAGTACTACCGCAACAACCTCGCCGCTCCCCTGGTGCTCCTGGAGGCCATGCAGCGTCATGGCTGCGGGCGCTTCATCTTCTCCTCCACCTGCGCCACCTACGGCAATCCGGTGAAGGTGCCGATGAACGAGGATCATCCGCAGGCTCCTGTGAACCCCTATGGCGCCTCGAAGTGGATGCTGGAGCGCGTGCTGAGGGACTGCGACCATGCCTGGGGGCTGAAGAGCGTCTTCCTGCGCTACTTCAACGCCAGCGGCAGCGATCCCTCGGGCGAGATCGGCGAGGATCATGAGCCGGAGACCCACCTGATTCCGCGCATCCTCATGGCGGCGACGGGTGAGATTCCGGAGATCAGCGTCTTCGGCACGGACTACCCGACGCCGGACGGCACCTGCATCCGCGACTACATCCATGTCTGCGACCTGGCCACCGCCCACGCGAAGGCCCTGGGCTACCTGCGCCAGGGGGGGGAGACGACGCCGGTCAACCTTGGCACGGGCCGCGGCTTCAGCGTGAAGGAGATCCTGCAGACCGCCGAGGCCGTCACCGGCCGCAGGATTCCGGTGACCTACGGTCCGCGTCGCGCCGGGGATCCTCCCGAGCTGATCTGCGAGCCCTCCAGGGCGAAGGCGTTGTTAGGCTGGGAGGCGCAGTTCAAGGATCCGCGCAGCCACATCGAGCACGCCTGGCGCTGGATGACGGGACCGGGCGGCGGACGTTATCCCAGGGGCTGAGCACGGGGCGGCGAACAAAACCGCCTCCGGGGAGCGTAGCTGGAAGATGTCGCCACGCTTTTGGTTCGTCCTGCCCGTCCTTGCCGGCTTTCTCAGCGCCGCCCCGCCTCCGGGGGCGACGCCCCTTTCGCCTGCGGCTGCGGTGAAATCCGTGGCGCCGCAGGTGCCGGCCTCCTGGAAGGCCGGGGCCGCCACGCTGAAGGTGACGCCGCAGAAGATGCTCTGGATGGCGGGATATGCGGCGCGCAAGAAGCCTGCGGAGGGGAAGGTGCAGGATCTCTTCGCCAAGGCCCTGGCCCTGGAGGACGAGCAGGGTGGCAGGCTTGTGTTTGTGACGCTTGACCTCATCGGCGTGCCGCAGGCCCTGCGGCGGGAGGTGGCGGGGCGGGTGCAGGCGAAGTTCAGGCTGCCGTCCGCGCATCTGGTGATGAACGCATCACACACCCACAGCGGCCCCGTTCTGCGCACCGCGCCGCTGACGGAGCAGGAGAAGGACAATCCGAAGGCGCGTGACGCCTGGGACTACACGCAGAAGCTGCAGGCTGACCTGGTGGAGCTGGTTGGCAGGGCTCTGGAGGATCTGAAGCCGGCGCGGCTGACCTGGAACAAGGCGCGCTGCGGCTTTGCGATGAACCGCCGCCGCGACTACTCCCTGCCTCCGGGGCATCCGAATGCAAACCGTGTGCCCAATCCGGACGGGCCCGTGGACCACGAGGTGCCGGCCCTGCGCGTGGAGGCTCCCGGCGGCGCTCTGCGTGCCGCTCTTTTTGGTTATGCCTGCCACAACACCAGCCTCGGCTTCCACAACTGGTGCGGTGACTACGCGGGCTTCGCCCAGCAGTACCTGGAGGAGTTCCGCCCCGGCTTCACGGCCCTGTTCATGACCGGATGCGGTGCCGATCAGAACCCCTATCCAAGGCGCAGCGACGTCGTGCCCGGCGTCACCGACCTGGAGCTGGCGATGCAGCACGGGCGTGCTCTTTCCAACGCCGTGGAGATGGCGCTGACCGTCAATCCGCGACCCGTCTCCGGCCCCGTGCGTGCCGCGTATGAGGAGATCAAGCTCAGCTACGCCAGGCCGGGCCGCGAGGACCATGACTATCCGGTCCAGGTGATCAAGCTGGGCGACGACCTCACCTTCATCACCCTAGGCAGCGAGGTCGTGGTGGATTATTCTCTGCGCCTCAAGCGTGAGCTTGCCGGAACCGCAGGCGTCTGGGTGGCGGGTTATTCCAATGATTACACCGGGTATGTCCCGAGCCTGCGGGTGCTCAAGGAAGGCGGATACGAAGCCGCGGCCGGCTGGGCGGAGGATGTCGAGGACAGGATTGTGAAAAAGGTTCACGAACTCCACGGCCGGCTGTCCCGCTGAAGGCCGACTTATTTCGAAAGCCAGGAATTCCGGGCGTCAGGAGTTGCTTGCGGACGGCGGTGGTGACGCTGACTGCGGCGTGATGCATTTCGACGCCTTTCTTTGTGAAACTCTGCTGGCCTGCGGACCGGCGGCGAAGGTGTTTCGAGGGGTGGAGGTCGCCACAGGCAGGAAAGTCCGGATCAAGGTGCTGCTGCCTGAGTCTGAAGCCACGCACCCGCTGGACCGGGAGCGGCTGCAGCTGCTCGTGCCTGCGCTGCTTCAAATGCGGCATCCCCAGGTTTCGGGCTTCATCACCCTGCTGCCCGACGAGGAGGATTTCGCCCTCGTTCATGAATTCCTGCCCGGCATGAGCGGCCAGTGGGTTCCGCATGAACGAAGGCTGGCCCAGGCCGACCTGCTTGCGCTGGCGGTGCAGCTGCTTCAGGCCGTTCACCTGGGGGAGCTGGCGCGTTTCCCGCATGGTGACCTGAAGCCCTCGAACCTCATCATCGCCGATCATCCGGCGGGCGGGCATTTTCTTCAGGTTCAGGACTGGGGGCTGTCACTGACCAGGCTGGCCCCTGCTCCTGAGACGCTGCGGTTCGCTGCTCCCGAGCGTCTCGAAGGGGCTGCGCCTTCGGTGGCGGCGGATCTGTTCACGGCGGCGGCGAGCCTGCTTTACCTGGCCACGGGAGCCCTTCCCACAAGTGAGTGCGGCACGCAGGCCGAGACGCTGAAGGCCTGGCGTCAATTTGACCTGCACGGCAGCATGAAGTTCCTGCGGCCTGACCTGGATGGTGCCGTGGTGGACTGGCTTGGCTGGCTGCTTCAACACGATCCCGCAGGACGACCTTCGACATCACGTCACGCGCTCGACGTGCTGCTGGGAATCGTGCATCGAGGAGGGGTGGTGCATGCCGCCGCGCCGCCGGCCTGTTCCGCCCCGGCGGCTGCGGTGCCAAGGCTGGAAGTCAAGGCGGTCCCATCACCCCGGCCGCCGCAGGTCCGGCCCGTCTCAAGGCCGGCCGCATCGCCCCCGGGCCAGGGCTGGCCGCTTCGCGCCCCGGCCTTGCTGCTGTGCCTGGCCGCCATGGCAGGCACAGCCTGGCTCCTGTCGCCTGGCATGAGGGGATGGTTGCCTAACAAAAAGCTTCAATTCTCAACGGGCGCGCTGTTCCGTCAACGGGCGGGCTCTGAGGGCGCCGGTGTGAACGCCCGCTTTGTGCGCATCGCCTTGAACGAGCCTGGTGTCCTGAGCCTGGCGGAGGTGGAGGTTTTTTCCAACGGCGCCAGCATCGCATCCAAGGGCACGCCCAGCCAGTCCACCACCTACAACCGCGGTCCCGCACGCAGGGCCTTGGACGGCGACACGGTGGAGGGCTTCAGCCAGACACTGTCCAAGGATGAGCAGCCCTGGTGGCAGGTGGATCTCGGGCAGGAGCGTCACGTCACCCGCATCGTGATCTGGAACCGGCGGGACAAGTTTGCCTCGCGTCTGAAAAACTTCACGGTGTCAGCCCTGGATGCGTCACAGGACATCCTCTGGCAGACCACCGTTGAGGAGCCTCCGTCACCGGAGCTTTCACTGCCCGTCGGCCTCTGAGCCGCCGCAGGCTTGACCCCTGCCGACATCGCCGCTATGCCAGCATCATGCCCCGCATTGACGGCCGCAGCGCCGACCAACTTCGTCCCGTCGACTTCATCCTCGACATCGCCCCTCACGCCAACGCCTCGGTGCTCATCGCCTTTGGCAACACCCGCGTCATCTGCGCCGCCACCATCCAGGACGAGGTGCCGCGCTGGATGAAGGTGCAGAACGTGCCCGGCGGCTGGCTCACCGCCGAATATTCCATGCTCCCCTACTCAACTCTCGACCGCAAGGACCGCGACAGCTCCCGCGGCCGTCCCGACGGGCGCAGCATTGAGATCCAGCGACTCATCGGACGCAGCCTGCGCGCCGTGGTCGACCTCACCAAGCTCGGCCAGCGCACCCTCTGCATCGACTGCGATGTGCTCCAGGCTGACGGCGGGACGCGCACGGCCTCCATCACCGGCGCCTGCGTCGCCGCCGCCATCGCCTTCAACCGCCTGCTGGACAAGGGCAAGATCACCCAGCAGCCCCTGAAGAAAAAGGTCGCCGCCATCAGCGCCGGCATCTGGAAAAATGAAGCCCTGCTCGACCTCTGCTACGAGGAGGACGCCAAGGCCGATGTGGACTGCAACCTGGTGCTGACCGAAGACGGTGACTTTGTCGAGATCCAGGGCAGCGGCGAGGAGGCCACCTTCACGCAGGCGCAGATGGACGACATGCTCGTGCTGGGACGCAAGGGCGTGACCGAGCTGGCCGCCCTCCAGCAGCAGGTCATCGACAGCGCCATGAAGCCCGCCTCCGGAAACGACCTTCGCAAGCTGGCGGACTTCTTCGGCAAGAAGTGAGGCGTGGATGCAGGCTGGTGTCAGGCCAGCAGCTCGTTTAACACGCGGCCGTGAACGTCCGTGAGACGCTGGTCACGGCCGCCATGGCGGAAGGTGAGGCGCTCATGGTCCACTCCCAGCTGATGCAGCAGTGTGGCATGGATGTCGTGGATGTTCACCGGGTGGCTGGCGACGGCGTTGCCAAATTCGTCGGTCTCGCCAAAGGCCATGCCGCCCCTGAAGCCGCCGCCCGCCATGAAGAGGCTGTAGCCGTTGACATGATGATCTCGCCCCGCAGTGGCGCTGACTTTGGGCGTATGCGGCGTGCGGCCCATCTCGCCCGCCCAGAGGACGATGGTTTCGTCCAGCAGTCCGCGCTGCTCCAGGTCGATGATCAGCGCGGCGACGCTCTGATCGGTGATGCGGGCGTTTTTTTCATGGTTCTGCTTCAGCAGGCCATGCTGGTCCCAGGGCGAGTTGTTGCCGTCAAAGCTGGGGCAGGTGATCTCGACAAAGCGAACGCCGGCCTCGACCAGCCGCCGGGCACGCAGGGCCTGGGTGGCGTAGAAGCGCTGGTGCTCGTCGGTGGAGTCCACGCCATAAAGCCTGCGGATGTGCTCCGGCTCCGAATGAATGTCCGCGATGTCCGGCACGGCGCTTTGCATGCGGAAGGCGGTCTCGTAGTTGATGACGGCTGCCTCGATGGCCCGTGCATCAGAGGTGCTGGCGGCGAACTCGGCGTCTTGTTCGGCCAGCAGGGTGAGTTTGCGGCGCTGGATGGCCGCGGCATCATGGGGCGCGATGTTGTCCACGGGCACGCCTTTCGCCCGCACCATCGTGGCCTGATGGCTGGCGGGCAAAAACGAGCTGCCAAAGTTTTCGAGCCCGCCGTTGGGAACCCAGTCGTTGTTGAGCACGACATAGCCGGGGAGGTTCGCGTTTTCGGTGCCAAGTCCATACGACACCCAGGCGCCAAGGCTCGGAGCCTGTCCAAGAATGCGGCCGGTGTGCAGCAGCAGATTTTGCTGACCGTGCAGGGGAAGCTCGCCAACCATGGATCTGACGACGCAGAGCTTGTCCGCGACCCGGGCGATGTGCGGGAGCAGGTCGCTTGCCCACAGGCCGCTTTGTCCGCGCTGCCGGAACTCCCACGGACTGCCGAACCAAACACGGCCCGCGTTCGACTGTGAGCGCTTCGTCACCGCGCTTTCGCCGATGGGTTTGCCCTCGTGCCTTTTGAGCATCGGCTTCGGGTCAAAGGTGTCCACATGGCTCGGGCCGCCGTCCATGAAGCAGAAGATGATGTTTCTGGCCCGGGGACGGCTGTGAAATGTTGCGCCAGCCATCGCTTGCAAGGCCAGCATGCTGAAACCTGCGGAGGCGCTGGAAAGAATGTCCCGTCTGGAAACCAGACTCCTGCGCCATTCCAACCTTTCGCGGTGTGTCTTCATGTCAGCGGTAATAGATGAACTCCTTCGCATTGAAAAAAGCGTGGGCGAGACGCTCCCAGGATTCCGGCGTGTCACCGCCGAAATCATGAAGTGCCGCCATCCAGCGCTTTGCTTCCGTGACATTCGGTTGTCGGCCAAAGGCGCATTTGAACATGAGCCGGAGAAGTTCTTGGGTGTTCAAAGGCTTTTCCTTCACCAGCCTCTCCGTCCAAGCCTTCGCCATCGCATTCACAAACGGATCGTTGAGGAGAATGAGGGCTTGGGTGGGGACGTTGGTGACGTCGCGTTTGCCGGTGGGAAGTTTGAGGTCGGGGAGGTTGAAGCCGGTTAAAAACTTGGGCGGGTCCATGATGGACATTTGCAGGTAGATGGAGCGGCGGCCGTGGCCGTCGAGGGGGCCGGTGAAGAGGCGCTTGGCACCGTCCTCGGCGGGACGGAATGGCAGAATGGGGCGGCCGTACAGCTGGGGGTCGAGTCGGCCGGACACAGCGAGAAGTGAATCGCGGATGGACTCAGCTTCCAGTCGGCGGGTGGGGTAGAAGGTGAGGAGGCGGTTGTAGGGATCGACATCCAGGGAGCGGCGGCTTTCAAGCGCTGTGGGCGCATGAAATGCGCCCTTCCTTGGGCTGTTCCCTGATCCCTGGCGGAAGGTCTGGCTCAGCACGAGTTTGCGCACGAGCTGCTTCGTGGACCAGCCTTCGCGGATGAACTCGCGGGCGAGCCAGTCGAGCAGCTCGGGGTGTGAGGGCTTGTCGCCGAGGCGGCCGAAGTCATCGGGCGTGGCGACGAGGCCGGTGCCGAAGATCCACTGCCACACGCGGTTCACATAGACCCGCGCCGTCAGCGGATGCTCGGGATGCAGCAGCGATTCGGCAAGGGCGAGACGGTTGGTGATGCGTTCGCCATGCAGCATTTTCAGCGAGGCGGGCTCGATGAGTTCGCCGGTGGTGTCCACATTGCCGCGAATATTGAGCGGATACTTCACGGGCATCACATCGCGTTCATCCATGCTGTTCACCGTGCGTGGGAAGGCGATGCCAGATTCGACACGGCGATAGTCGGCGATAAGTTGGGCGAGCTTGGTTCCGGATTCGGCCTTGTTGGGCAGCAAGGCGTTGGCGAGCAGCCAGTTGAGCACCTCGTGGTCGCCTGGACGCGTCTTTTTTTCGCACCAGCGGCTCACGGTGGCATTGAACCATGCGGCGATGCCTTCCCAGGGCGTGGCGGCCTTGCTGTGATACAAACTGGCGAAGGCTTCGAGTTCATCCTGCGGTGTGCCTGCGGCGTCATGCGTGACGATGCCGGTGATGCTGAGCCAGCTTCGCTTGTCGTGGCCGAAGTCGTTGTTGCTGAGCCCCTTGGCCAGGCCGGTGCGCGGCGGGAAGTTCGGATTCAGCGAGGATGTGCAAAACTCGATGGTCACCTGCTGCGCACCATTTTTCAGCCCGGCATCGGTGAAGGATCGCCACTGCGGCGTTGGGTTCGTGTAAAAGGCGATGGTTTCGTTTTGGAAGGCATGGTCATCGACAACGAGATGGCCGGCGAACTCGCCTCCAGCGAGGTTGAGGCTTACGAACCTGCCCGGGACAAGATGCTGCGGTGGCATGCGCAGGCTTCCGGGCAGTTTCGAGCTCAAGGCATGCGAATGCCATCCACGCGGCAGCAAGCCTGCGAGGACGTTTTCGCCTTCGAGGGCGATGAGAGGCGTTCCGTCGTCGGTCTGCCCATTTTCGAAGCCTTCGCCTTCAAAGACCCAGCCCAAGGAGGTGCGGTTTGCAGCCGCCCAGGCCGTCTGAAAAGCGCCCATTCCTGTGAATGATGTGTTCTGCTTCTTTGCCACATCGCGGGCTTTTTGCCATTCATCGGCCAGCTCCTGCCAGCGAGCGGTTTGAGCGGCATCGGTGGTCGAGGTCACTTCACGGCCCATGGAGATGCGAAAGCGGCCCAGCTGATGGCCGGTTCCATACGAATGCTCCAGCGTGATCGTCCAGTCGCCGCCATGCGGCAGATCGACGGTTTCGGTGAAGGTGAATCGCGCAGTGTGATCCAGGTTCTCTGGTGCAAGCCCGACCGCCCAGCCTCGACGACCTGCAGCAGGCTGCAAAAGCGACTCCACCGCGTAGCCTGGCTGCGCATGGCTGGCGCGTGCGGTGGCGAGCTTGAGTTGCTTCACCGCACCTGTGCTGCCATCGGCAAGACGGGGCCTTACCTCGATTCGGAGGTCATTGAGCACGAAGTTGCCGCGGTTCGTGCGCCCGGGGCCGCGCTCCGGCAAGGTGGGGTGCGTGAGCGCTTCGAGCTGCATCTCGCTGGCCGAACCTGGCTCGGTGGTGAAGTTCACCGTGTAGCTGTCCTTGTCCGGCGTGGCACCCGTGGCGAGAATGGAGTGATCCTTGTCGATGATGAAGTTCGTCTGCCTGGCCGTGGCGCGGAGGTTTTGCGGCGTGAGCCACAGCGTGTCATTCAGCAGGCGTGCGAGCGGATGCGCGATGTCATGCGGCTTCGCGTTTTCCAAGGAGGGGCGGTTATTTGCCGCCCAGGCTTTGAGTGCGGGCGCTTGAAAGGCGCCCTTCCTTGTCCAGAGCGCGGCGAGTTCATCGCGGATGCTTTGGCGCAGTTGTTTGAGCCGCGCGATGGCGGCGGCGTTTTTGCCCGGCGCATCAATGACGCGCGAGGTCCAGCGCGGCGTGGTGAACATGGCGGCCAGCGCATAGTAGTCGCGCTGCGACACGGCTTCGAGCTTGTGATCGTGGCAGCGTGCGCAGGCGACGGTGGTGGCGAGAAAGGCCTTCGAGAAGGCGTCGATCTTGTTGTTCACCATCTCCTGATGAATGCCGTTGAACATGAGGCTGCTGCCATGCCGGTGTTCGCCCATGTGGTAGAACATGGGGCCGATGAGGCTTTCGTTGGTTTGTGCGGCGGGATGAATGCGCGGCTTCGGGAGCAGATCACCCGCAAGGTGTTCGCGGAGGATCTGGTCGAAGCCGATGTCATCGTTGAAGGCGCGGATGAGGTAGTCGCGGTATTCGTGGGAGCCCTTGGCGGGGTTGTCCCATTCGTAGCCGTAGGTGTCCGTGTAGCGCACGACATCCATCCAGTGGCGGGCGAAGTGCTCGCCGAAGTGAGGGCTGTTGAGCAGCGCTTCCACATGGCCGGAAAGGTCGGACATGTCCGACGAATCGGACGGTGGAAGGCCGGTGAGCACGAAGCTCAGACGACGATGCAGCACCTCCTCCGGGGCCTGCGGAGACATGTCCAGGCCTGCATTCTTTTGCGCAGCCCGGATGAACCCATCCACGCTGCCGGCTCCATCCTGGCGCATCGGCTTCAGGCTCCACCAGTCGAGGCGCCTTTGAAACTCCACTTCCCAGGAGTCGTCTGCGGCAAGCTGGGAGGATGGGGCGGCTGCACGTGGGTCGGGCGCCCCCCGTCGCACCCATTCCTCCAGCAGCGCGATTTCGGATGCCGGAAGCATCGCCTTCGGCGGCATCTTGAGATCCTTTTCCACATGACTCACCGCCTGGATGAGCAGGCTCGCCTCAGGTTTGCCCGGTACCACGACGGGGCCGCTTTCACCTCCCTTTTGCCACCCGGCTCTTGAGTCGAGGGTGAGGCCCCCCTTGATCTTGTGCTCATGTGAGTGGCATTCAAAGCAGCGCCCCCTGAGGAGGGGCTCGACCTTGGACGTGAAGAAGTCCTGTGCCTCTGCCGCCACTCCGTAGATCATTGTCAATGCTGTCATCATGACCGGAAACAGCCATGATCCGCTGGCGGGATGCCAGTGGAAAAATAGGGCAGGGCGGACCTGAAGCATGAGCCTACATTACGAAGACTGAGGAAATGCTCTGTGTGGCGGAATCCTCAAAAAATGGTAAAATCCCGCCATGAGCTCAACGCATCTGCTGCAGGAAAAGTTCTTCGCCAGTCTGCCTGGCAGCCTTCAGGTCCTGGAAGCCCTCGATCATGTCCCCGGGGCGATGTTCATGATCAAGAACCTCGAGTCCCGCTATGTCTACATGAGCCGCGCTTTGAAGCAGGCCATTCATCGGGATCCAGGATTCGACATCGTGGGAAAAACCGACTTTGACCTCTTTCCGAGGATCATCGCCGAAACGTTTCGCCAGAATGACCTTCAGGTTTTCAGGCATGGGCGCCCCCTGACCAACGAAATCCACGCGACAGGCTTTTTCGATCATCCGACAGCCTGGTGCTATTCAAGCAAGTTTCCTCTCCATGACCGGGCAGGAAAGGTCTGCGGCCTCGTTACGGTGAATGAAAAGTATGCCGATGTGATGGGCAAGGATGCCGAGCTGAACCGCCTGCTGCCCGCGATTGATCATGTCTCGGAATGCTATGCGGGGCGCATCACCGTCGGGGATCTCGCAAGGCGCTGCGGGTTTTCCGAAAGCCATTTCATGCGCATCTTCAAGTCACGTCTCAAGATGACGCCGTATGCCTTTGTCGAGCAGGTGCGCATGTTTCACGCCGCCGAGGCCCTGCGGCATGGTGCCGTCAGTGTGGCCGGTGTCGCCGCGGACTGTGGCTATCATGATCCCAGTTCCTTTGTGAAGCGCTTCAGAAAGTTCACCGGGCAGACACCCTTGAAATACCGGCGAACCCATCAGGCGCAGGACGGAACGGCCACGGCGGTGCCGCTGGCCGGTGCCGACGGGTGCTGAGTTCAGGATGAACCTGGTTTGCCAAGCAGGTCAAACCCGGCCCTGGCGACACGCTGTCCGTTGACCTGCAGCTCGACCACATGATGACCCGGATGATGCCTGCGGGTGGTGAAGTCGCGGATGACCTGGCTTTTGCGGAGTTCGGCCACGCCCTTCGGCGGCAGCTCGATCTCCGTCCATTTGAAGACTTTTTCAAAGGCTGTCCCGCGGGACTTCACATAATGAATGACATAGTCGACGGCGAGCGTCTGCGGCTTCCTGGAGGTTGAGCGCAGGACGGCCTCGATCTGCAGCCTCTCACCCAGCCGGAGACGTGCCGGCCGGAGCTGCAGCCCGGCCTCGACCTCCGCCCTGCCGCCAAAGCCGAAGAGCTTCAGCGCCCGCGGATGCCCGCGTTTGATCAGGGTCCGGCAGGCATGACGGGCGATCCAGCGCAGATGCTCCTTCCCCAGGTCCCAGCCTTCAAGGCGGTCGAGCACCCAGTCCTCATGATCCTTGGTGATGTCATTCAGGTGGTTGGCCACGGAGCGGCGCACATACGGCGAGCCGTCGTCCTTCAGCGCCTCCAGGATGCCCGTGCAGGGCGAGGGATCGCGGACCAGCCCCTTGAGCTTCATGCCCCAGGGCAGGCGCGGCCGCGAGCCTTCGCTGGCCAGCCGGCGCACATGCTCGTCCGGGTCGAGGGCCCAGGCCTTCATGATGGACAGCGCGCGTTCAGGATCAGCGGCGATGAAGCCCCGCACGGCGAACTCCGCCGAACCAAATGGGGTGAAAAACTTCAGGGCGTCCATGGAGAACTCCAGGTCATGGGCGCCGAAGGTCGCCACGAAGTCGCACAGGAAGACCGGCACGAAGCCGTGTCCGATCCTCGGGGCCAGCTTCTGCAGGACGCGCACCTTCTGCGGGAACGTGCCCGTCAGGGACGCATCGGCCGCCACGGCGCACTGGTGAAGCCGCTGCATCAGGCTGCGGTCCTCCAGCCCTTCAAGCGTCAGGCGCAGGAAGGTGTCCTCGCGAAAGGATTTCGAAATCGTCGTGAGCTCACGCGCAAGGCTGCGGTGACGGGCTTCATCAAACCATTCCTTGAGCTGGGAGGGCGGGGGATCTTCGGAGGCGGGCATGACGGCTCATCCTCGGCATGCACGGCGGCAATGCCAGCGGGCATTGGGGTGGCACGCAAAAATCGCCGTTTTCTCAAGGTTCGCCGCCGCAGCTCATTCAAGGGTCAGGGCGTGGTGGCGATGATGTAGGTCACACGCTGCGGAGGCGCCTCGAAGCGCAGCAGCCTGCCGCCCTCGGTCTGAGCAGCCTGGGCAGGAACGGCCGCACCGGCTTCAGAACGAATGGTCGTCACAGCCGCATCCCAGCCGTGGGGAAGGGCGGCCTCCAGCGTCAGCGGCTGGTCGTAGAGCGTGGCGTCGGTGCTGCAGTCGAGCTGGAAGGTGAGGCTCCTGGATTCGGATTTCACCAGAGCGAGCTTCGCGCTGCTGCGCTCGGTCTGATACTTGTGGATGTCCGCCATGCCGGCGATCCAGAGCTTGTCCTGGTGCTGTCGGGCGATGTCGAGGGCAGCCCGGAAGCTGCCCTCGCTGCTGCTGAGACCTCCACCGATGTAATGATAATGAATGCGGCACCACAGCCCGCGTTCGAGGTGGGTTTGCAGCGTCTTGCGGAAGGCCTCCACGCGCCCGCCATAGCTGTCATCCATGCCAAGCGAGCCGCTGGAGGCGTCGAACTGCTGGTATTTGTCGAGGTAGTGGCGCAGCGTGCGCGTGGTCTCCCATGTCGTGCCGCCGCCTAGGTTGAGGGCCATGAGCCTGCTTTTGCCGGGCCTGAGCCTCCAGATCGCCTGCGCCGCGCCGCCGATCTCGCGATCCATGTCCTCATCGCCCTTCGCGCCGCGGTGATGCGCGGAGTGGTTCGCCAGCTCCATGTCCCCCTGCTTCATCACGGCCTCCCATTCGGCGTGCTGCGTCTCGAAAGCGTAGTTCTGCCGACTGCCGGGCTCCTTCGGGCCTGGATTCACCATGAAGGTGCCCTTGAAGCCGTATTCGCGCAGGATGGGGATGGCCTTGCTCAGGTGCGTGGGATGCGAGTCGTCAAAACGAATGCTCAGCGCGGCGGTGCGGCCCTGCGGCCAGTTCGCGATGCGCACCCGGGCACCGCTCGTGGCGTCCTGGATCACACGATCCTTTTCCGAGGTGGTCTGCGCTGCCTGGACCTCCGGAACAACGGCCTGCACGATGAAGACGCCGTCCTTTTCAGTGAGGGGAACGATGAGGTTCTCCCACTCGATGCCTGAACGGCGTACAAGCATCGCCTTCCCGGCCTCGTCACGCACCTCGACATCATTCGCAGGCCAGACATTGCGCCCGGATTTCGGCAGCTCAACACGCACGTTCAGCGCCCGCATGTCGCCCTGACGGTCCACCTGCACGCGCAGCTTGAATTTTTCCAGGCTCGTGGCGCTGACCGTGGCGGGTCCGTCCGGGCGTTCGAGCAGCACCTTCACCCCGCCGAGGTCGGCTGATTGAGCCAGGGCCTGCGTGGCCACGCCGACGAAAAAGCAGAGCTGTTTAAACATGATCTCAAGGGGCAAGGGTCCACTTCACGGCGTTCACCAGCAGGCGCCGCACATCCTGGATCTGCATGTCCTCCGGCGCACCGAGGCTGGTGTAGAAAACGCGCGCCTTGTCAGGCCCGTAAGAACGGGTCCAGGCCACCGGCTGCGGAGGCGTGACCGCTCCGGCTCCGGCGGTGCCGATGAGGATGGGCGTGGCGTCGGCGGCGAGCGGCAGTACCTTGTAGAGCGACTGATATCCGCGGATGTTCGCGGGGTTCACGCCTTCGAGCAGCGGTGTCTTGATGCCGCGAGGAACGCTGACCGTGTAAGGCATCCCTTTCGTTTCATAGCCGGCGTTTTCTCCGCCGAGCACGTCGTGAGTAAACTCCGGCCAGATCGTCAGGCCGGGATCCACCACGTCTTTCGGGCGCGGGATGAAGGCATGGTTGGCGGTGCGGATGCCGAGGAGCGGCCTGCCCGCATCAAGGTGGGCGCGCACGGCGTCCATCTGCTCCTTCGGCAGAAACCGGCGGCGCGAGAACAGGATGAGCAGGTCCGCATCCTTCAGCGCCGCGACGAGATCTTCAAAGTGATGTTTCACCGGCCGGTCGCCGACCACGACGGTGACCTGGTGGCCGAGCGGCCGCAGTTCCTTCTCGGCGAAGCCCTTCATGGAGTTCACGGCGTCATAGTTGTCCGGCTCCTCGACGGCCATGATGACGATGTTCGCGGCGTGTGAGGCTGTGATGAGGCTGCAAAGCAGCGCCAGGGCGAGAAGGATGTGTTTCATTGGACAGGAAGTGTTTCATACGGAGAGGGCAGTCCGAAAATTTTCAGCTCCATCAAGCCGTCGACCCCATTCGCCTCCCTGAGATCCGGACAGGGAGGACCTGCGTGCAGTTTCAGGCGTCCAGGGGCAGGCGACCGGGTCGGCTGGATGGAGGCGAACTGAAATACGGACGCTGCCGGCTCTCCGGCTTCACAGTGATTCCGAACCCGCAGTGTCACTTTATTGTGCCGCGTGCCCGGACCTTCATCGAGTGCGAGTTAAAAAGTACGGCGCCACGCCCTTTGGTAAGGAGGCGGCGAGATGCCATCCGCATATCTCCAGGGTGGTTCTGAGGTCGGTGTCGCTGCACCTGCTCACAAGGTAATAAAGCGTCGCGAGTTGAAACGGAATAGCAGGCAGCCGGGACGAGTCTCCCAGCAGCATCCGAAAGTGTCCTGCTCCAAACGGAATGTCCGATTTGACCTGATGAATTAAGCTATGGCCGGGTCACACACCCCGCCATCGTGCAGTTCAATCTATTTAAGCGCGTCGCTTCCACTGCCAAGCTGCTGTGGCGTGGATCGAATGCACAGGACGGTGGTGGCATGCCGCAGAACCGAATTGCCAGCACGAATTTCAGGATCAGGGGGCAAGCCCGGCTTCCGGTCCCTGACCAGCTGTTCCAAGTATTCAGGGGCTTGCAATCGGGGTGCTCACGCCGGCGATGGCAAGAAAAGTCCTGGCATCGACATGCATGTCAAGCTGGTCCCTTGGCGGCAGGTGCCGGTGCACGAACTGCCTGCCCTTTTCGATTGAGCTCATCTGGAGGATGGCCTCCATGGACCTGACGCCGTGCTTGAACCTGGGAATCGAGAGAAATGCGTCGGCGAGCAGGGGGTGCATCTGAGGCTTGTCTTCGATCATATCCCCCACTCGTTCCTTGAGCTGCCATTTGAGGAAAACGGCGCGCCGCAGCTTGTAGATGTGCTCATGCTCGCCGCTTTCGGGACGGTTCATCCCCTTGATGTTGAGGATTCCCCTGAGCCTGCTGATGAAGTCAGGTCCTTTTGCCGAGCAGAAGTCCGGATTTCGTGTGCGCTCGTTGAACTCGGAAAAGCTGTGGTTCACTCCGCCGGCAAACACGAAGATGGCCTTGCCAAAGCGGTACTTTTTGCCGTTCTGGATGAATTCGCCGTCCTGCATGGGTGCGAGGAAGTACTTGAGCCAGCCGAATGGCTTGTCTTCAAAGGTGGAGTCAAACTCGTCAAAAAAAACCAGGGGTATGGGGCCGGCGAGGCATTTGTCACGGATGGCATGGTAGCTTTCCGCCAGCTCGTCCAGGGAACGGATCTGCGACATGTTGATCGTCACGTCCTCCCTGGCAAACAGACCGGCGTCCCCGGACATCTCCTCGATGAGCTGCTTGACGCCGAAGGACTTGCCCGCGCCTGGCTGGCCGAAGACGCCGATGGAAAGCGGGCGCTCCCATTGTGAATTCTCATGATAGGTCATCAGCAGGCGCTGCAAGAAAAGATAATCCTCCACCTCCAGCCGGTCGACGAGCTGAAGCTTGCCGATGCTGACGATCGGCAGGTGTGCGCGCGGGTCGTCGTCCAGGTAATCCCTGGCCAGCCTGTGACAGATGTCTTCAAGCTTTGCCTGTCCTTCCCCTCCCGGGGCCTCCGTGTCGGGAAGAACCATGCGCCAATATTTGTTAGGAGAGGTGGCGAGCAGGACGTCGACTTTTTTCAGGGCCCCGGGGTAACCGCCGTCCCGCGCCGAATCTGGACGGGCGGTTGGTCTGCGCTCCGCGTATTCCCTGACCTTCTTACGGTGCTTCCTCTGCCGTTCTTCAATCTCATCCTCCGCATCTCTCAGGAAGCCGCCGAACATGCCTGAGGCGTCATTTTTAACAAGCCCCTCAAGGGCTTCGGACTTTGCATCCCCGGGCCACTCGCCAAAAGCTTTCTTGAAGCAGCCATAGGTGGCGCATGTGGCCAGGTGGGCCGCGCCGGTTACGGCCGCGTCCACGCTGTCGGCGGTGGCAAGCTTTTCGGCGAGGGCCGAAGTCACGAGAAGGTCGTAGGCAATCATGGATCCGAGCCCGGGAAGCGCCGTGGGGGCGGGCCTCTGCGGGTGGTAGAAAAGCCGTATCAATGGCACGGATGTGTTGTTGGGGTCCTTGGAGATGACCACACATGCAGCATTCCCGATCCGGATGATCAGGTAGTCCAACAGCAGGTCCTTCACTATGATGTCCAGCAGAAACCTGGCGTCGGAGGCGTCGCAGGAAAGGCGTGTGGCACGGCAGATGTCACCCACGGTACGGTCGTAGGAGGTGTCCATCTGGATCAGAAAATCTGGCTCCAGGCTGCCCACGTCAATCTGACCAATGATGTGCCTAGCCTTGGTCTCCCGGGTTTTTCTGGCATGTTCCACCAGGGATGCATGGTTTTTAGCGGCGATGATGACGGTTGTGTCCGGTCTGCTGAGGTCGGCGTTCAGTCGTCGTCGATGCCGTTCCCAGACATCTGGGACGTTGGTTCCACCGATGATGACCACGGGCCGCCTGATCCTGCTTCCAGAGACGGAAAGGAGCTTGCAAACAGTCGCATCCAGGCCCTGGGAGTCACGTTTCTCCGCTATCCTCACATAGCGGGTTCTTGGAATCAGGTTTTTTTTGTCACTAGGCAGAGGGTTGAAAGGGGCGAGCGTCAGGTATCGGTCCGGACATTCGTCACCGGTGTGGGGCAGCTGGCCCTGAATGTTGCTCACTTTTCCATTCAGGCGCACCTGAAGGATCCCTGCGAGAACGGCGGCACCGCCCTCGAACTCATGCTTCATCACGGATGGGGCATGCGGAGGCAGAAGGAACCGGTGAATGGTGTAGGTGGGAGTTGCGATGAGAATGTTTGACATGGTTTTGTCCTCTTGACTGGCTTTCTGCGCGCTGCCGTTCAGCCAGCCTGGATGTCACGGTTCTTGGCGCCTTTGGATTCTTTGAAAAGAAGCTCGGCCTTGCTTTTGATGAGTGCTGACTGGTCGGCCCCTTTTTTTCTGGAGGCCATCATGATGTCGGCAAGGGCCTGGTGGATCACCCTGTGCATGTGCGCCGGGTCTATCCGCCCGTTGTCTCCATAAACCCGGTCCCTGCGCCTGGCCCGGCTGGCAAGGAAGCGAAGCATCTGGTTCCAGTTCAGATAACTGATTCCAGGCACGGGGCGTTCACCATAATGCTGGTAAAAGTCCTGCCGGGCAGGCATGCCCGCGCCCATCCTGGCACGGCACTTGGCTACTTTTAGCGATGCGATTTCCTGTAGCAGCACATGAGCCAGGCCTGGCGAGCCCGTAGGGCTTTTGACCCCCACCATCCAGGCGCCGCAGCAGCCATAGCCGGTGCGTAGCCTGATGTTGGTAAACCTGTCCGGTCGACTCGGCTCAACCGCATGGTCGGCTGTGATGGCTGCGTCCCAACGGTCTGAAATGCGCAGGCGTTTCCTGAAGTTGGCCCACTTGTTCAGTTTTTCGATGTCCCTTCTGTTGGGTGAAAGGGAAAGGTTGGGGCATTCATGCTTGTCGAGGCGTTCCTGTCTGTCGTCGCGCTTTTTCTTCCGGACATCTTCATCCAATTTCTCGGCATCATGGCCATGCCAGGCAGAAGGTCCCGGCGGCATGAACCCAAGGGACATCAGCAGCTGTGAGTCGTCGTCGGACGCCGCCTGGCAGCGTTCGTTCACATCCGTGAAAGTGGAGTAAAAATGTCTGCTGAACGCGGACTCCGAGGTGTCGCTCAAGGTTGGGCAGGCCGGCATCAGGCCCTGCTCCACCAGGTGGGAGACGAATGAAAGGGCGCGCCGGACAGGCAGCATGTTGTGCTTCCTGTTCACAAAGATGTCGGGAGTGCCGCCAAAAGCCCAGGTCAGCTCATAAAAGAAGCAGGCGGCGGTCTCAGGTGTTCTGCTGTCCCACGCAAAACCCCAGGGCAGCTCCTTCTTGTCCCGTTCATGCATCAGCTTCACCAGGGTGCCATCCGCGAGCGACGGCGGCACGAAGGTGATCTTTCCCCCTTGGGTTCCGCCGACGGGCCTGCACCACGGAAGCAGATATTCATCCAGCAGCCTCGCATAGCTGCCTAGCTGGCCGGGATCGTGCCTGCGCCATGGCAGGCGGTCGGCCGCCTCCCACTCCACAAAAGGCTCCTTCTGCGGCCAGGACAGGGATTCGGGATCCAGCTTCCTGTTGACGCAGAACATGCCGAAGTCGAGCAAGGCTGGGACGGCATAAAGCCCGTTTTCGTTGTTTTCATGAGACTGAGGCTCTTCGCCGGAGGCACTTTTCCCGAGCGCTGGCAGGGTTGCCTTTTCCATCTCGAAGCACCAGAAATCCCCTGGGAAGATCGGGCCAGGGTCGTCAGGGTTGTTCTGGACGATTCCGGCGAGGTTGGACATTTGATGACTGTCCAGCACGGACTCCTTGGAGGGTTCGTGCTGGGGGGATCGAAGGCAGTCCTGGAGCTGCTGCACCAGATGCGCCACCCACCATTCGTCTCGCAGGACAATCTGCACGTCGCCTGTGGGAAACTTGACCTGGTCTCCCTGGCCCTCCAGGGTTCCGGTGATGTCAAAGCGGGAGAATTCGCGCAGGCTGAATGAATAGGGCAGAAGCTTTTTAAGATGCTTTGTGAGCGCGGAATTAAAAAGCCTTTCGCGCCTGTTTTCCTGAAACAGCTGCAGGGTTACGCTGGCACGCCCGATTTGGCCTGAAAGCAGTCCTGCGTAGGCGTCGAAGCCGGAACAGATGTGAGTCCTTGTCGGGTTGACATGATCAAGAACGAACTCCCTGACGCGCTTGTCAAATCGGGCGTGGGATGACTTGATGATGGTGACGGCGACACGACGGGCGTCTTCGATGCCCTTGAGGGCAAGCATGACAATGTTGTCGGCTGGCAGCCGGAACACGTCTGATTCCAGGACGTTGGGAGTTTGTGCCGCCTCGTAGGTCAGCAGCAGGGCGCAGTTTTCATACTCGGAAAAGAGGCTTATCAAGGCGTCCAGAACGAGTGAAACAGCCTCCTTTGGCCATGTGGCTGCAAGGTTGGAAATGCCGTCGATGGCCACTCGTTTCGGCATTGCAGCGTGTTTTCTCAGCCATTCCCGGATTTCCATCAGCAGCAGGTTGAAGTGCAGTCCGGCGCGCGGGCGGAAGATGGTTTCGCAGTTGTCTTTGGCGGCCTCGAACTCCTTCCCCCACTTTTTTCCGAAGTGTGCCAGTGGATAGCGCAGGTCGTTTTCAATCCCCACCAGCAGTGATTTGTTTGTCTTCCCGGCGGAATTTTCAAGGATGTGGCCGACCACCCAGTGATAGCACATGGATGTCTTGCCTGTGCCGGCCTCCCCGACCACGATCGTCACGCTCCTCGGGTGGATGGACTTGACCCTGGGCTTGTTCCTGGCATGAGCCGGATAGAACCAGTAGTCCGGCGTGTCCTTGAGCATGGCGTCAAGGCCTTCGATACCAGACGCCTGCTTGCCGTCATCTTCATTCGTCCCAGAGCGTCCGTGCTTTTTGCTAGGATCCTTAGGTTTTCCGGTGCCTTGCAGATAGGGTCGCTTGGCTATGATCACCGTGCCCCAGGCGCATCCATTCAAGTCCTTCAAGCCCTCGGATGCCTTCACCTTGCCTTCAATGTTTTCCCGGAGAGTCTTGCCCTCCACCAGGCGAGGCAGTGTTTCATAAGTGATGATCTGCCAGGTGTGCATGCCCATCATCAGGTTGCAGCCTTGTGATTTCTGCACTTCCAGTGATCGGAGCCTCATGCCCAGGGGCAGCATTTTGAGGCCTAGCCTGAAGACGATGTCACCCACATAGGTCTCGCTTTTCGGCCCCGGCGCGCCGGGCGCTTCATCTTCGGACAGCAGGATGATCATTCCCAGACGTCCAGCCTTTGAGGTGCCCCCGCAGCCCATGGCAAACTGGTTTTTCAACCTGTAAATCAGCTCATGTGTCTGTCGTCGCTCGTCCCCTGGAGTGTGGCTGTCCTTGAACAGGGACGTTACGCTGTCGATGATCACAAAGGCAAACTGGTCAGGCTTCAGGTGCGGCTGGATGGCGATCTGTCTGACGATGAAGTTAACCAGCTCCTCCGAAGTCTTGACCGGTCGCTCAATCTCAAGAGGGGGGTTGATGACGTGCAGGCCGGATGTGTTCAGGGGCTCCGGGTTCTCCTTGAAAAGCGGGTCCTTATCGGTGAACCACCCGCGACTTTGGTAGATCTCCCTCAGTCTGTCTCGGGTCACTTCCGTGCTGATGTAATAAACGACATGCTTGGGATGAGGTTCGGCATGCTCCGAAGCGGCAGTGTCTCCCAGAATGCAAGAACGTGTCAGTGATAGTGCGAGGCTAGTTTTTCCGGCACCCGGTGCACCTGTGATCACCAGCGTGGACCCAGCAGGAAAATTTTTTATACGCTTATCGTCATCGGGAGTGTTTTCGTGGAAAAGATCCGCCAGTCCTTGGATATGAAAAGTGGGCAGTCTTTCGCTCGACTTTGGCTTTGAGGCTGGGTCGCTCATATTAAATATTTGGCTGAGGCGCGCCAAATGTTTAATGATGATTCAAGAACTGGGTCAATATCTTATACGCTGGGAGTAACCTAAAGTTTAGGATTTGCGTCTTTGCTGCGTATTGTTGTGATGCGCTTATTGCGAATAATGCATTTCATAGGGTCAGAGATGCCTCTGTGGGTGCATTTCCAAGAAAATGACCTGAGGTCAGCTTCGTCAGCCTAACAACCGCGTGAACGGGTGCCCTTCGTTCTGGTCGATGCGCTCGGGCAGGCCCTTGTGGTTGTAGGTGAGCTTCGTGTGGTCGATGCCGAGCAGGTAAAGGATCGTCGAATGGATGTCGTGGACATGCAGCCGGTCCTCGACGGCATAGAGGCCGAGGTCGTCGGTGGCCCCGTAGGTGCGGCCTCCCTGCACGCCGCCGCCCGCCATCCACATGGTGAAGCCGGTCGGGTTGTGGTCGCGACCGTCGCCCTGTTCGGACATGGGGGTGCGGCCGAACTCGCCGCCCCAGATCACCAGGGTTTCGTCGAGCATGCCGCGTGCCTTCAGGTCGGCAAGCAGGCCGGCGATGGGCTTGTCGACAGCGTTGCAGAGGCGGGAGTGGTTGACCTCGATGCCCTTGTGGCTGTCCCACTTGCTGCCCGCGCCGCTGTAGAGCTGCACAAAGCGCACGCCGTTTTCGACGAGGCGGCGGGCGAGCAGGCAGTTGCGGCCGAAGACTGCCGTGGCCTCGTTGTCCATGCCGTAGAGCTTCTTCGTGGCCTCGCTCTCCTGGCTGAGATCGACGGCCTCCGGCGCCTCGGCCTGCATCTGGAAGGCGAGCTCGTAACCCTTGATGCGGGCGTCCAGCTCGGTGTTGCTGGCGCGGCTGGCGTTGTAGTCGCGGTTCAGGGCGGCGAGCAGGTCCAGCTTGTCACGCTGGCGCAGGCGGTCCACCCCCTTGGGGTTGTCGAGATACTTGATCGGGGTGCCTTCGGAGCTGAACTCGACGCCCTGATACACGGCGGGCATGAAGCCGTTGCCCCAGTTGCGCACGCCGTTCACCACGGTGGCCTCGCTGTCCTTGATGACGACAAAACCGGGCAGGTTCTGGTTGGCGGTGCCGAGGCCGTACTGGGCCCAGGCACCGAGCGAAGGCCGTCCGCCAAAGACGGAGCCGGTGTTCATCGAGCAGACGCCGCCGGCGTGGTTGATGCCGCTGGAGGCGCAGGAATGGATGACGGCGAGATCGTCGGCATGCCGGGCGACGTGGGTGAACCAGTCGGAGATCCACAATCCGCCCTGGCCATGCTGCTTCCAGGTGCGCTTGCATTCGAGCAGCGGCGACTTGGTTTCACCCATCGCCGTGATCGGGGCCTTGAAGCTGGCGGGCAGCGACTGGCCGGCTAGCTTGTTCAGCAGGGGCTTGTAATCAAAGGTGTCGAGATGACTGGGGCCGCCCTCCATGAAGAGGAAGATGACGCTCTTCGCCTTCGCGGGCCGGTGCGCGACACGCAGCGGGGCGGCGGCCGCCTGCTGCTCGCCCATGAGGGCGGCCAGGGCGACGGCGCCGAAGCCACAGCCGGCGGTTTGCAGGAAGTCGCGACGCGACGTGGGGTGGTCGAAACGGTTGCAGCTCATGATCTTAATGAAGGTAGAAGAATTCGTTCGTGTTCAGCAGCACCTGGCAGAGGTCGTTCATGGCCTGGCGGAAGGGGTCGGCCTCCTCGACGCTCTTCGTGTCGGAGCCGTTCCAGGCGAACATGGAGTTCAGGGGATCCGAGGCGCGCCAGATGACCAAACCGGCGTCCCATTTTTCGGGGTCGGCGGCAAGCGCCTTGTCGGCGACATAACCTGTCACGAGACGCGCGGCCTCGATGCGTCCGTCCCACTGATGGGTTGGGGCGCGCTTGTTGAGCCCGCCGATGACGATCTGCGAGGATCCCTGGCTGAGCTTCGAGCGGATGTCCATCGGCACCACGGCGGACTGAACGGCGGCCCCGGGCGTGTCGAGGTCGCGCACGGTGAAGGTGATGTTTTTGCCGGTGCAGGAAACCCGCGCCACGAAGTGGTACCGACGACCCAGCTCGATGTGGATGTTCGACGCCACCACCTGGTAGCCGATGTTGGAGTTTTCGTCCTCGCCGACGACCTGCACGATGACGTTGCGCGGCTTGTAGCGTGACTTTTCACCGGTGACACCCAGGCTCCAGCCGAAGGATTCCAGGCTGTCCTTGCCGCCGTTCCAGCGTGAGACCAGCGTTCGTACGGAGGCGTTGACGTCGATGCTGTTCAGGCTGGCGACGGCTTCCACGGTGAACTCATCACCCTCCTTCTCGTTCGTGTTGACCAGCAGGCGCTCATGCGGGCTGTTTTCCTTGAAGGCCTCGGCATCCTCGCCGTTGTCGGCCGCCCTGTCGGAAGCGGGCCGGGTGGTGCCCGCACGCTTCTTCAGGAAACCTTCGGCCGTGGCGCGCTCCTTGTCAGTCGGCGGGCGGCCCAGGACGGCCAGCCAGGCATCCTCGATGCCTTCCACGCGCGAGGCGAGCTTGCGGGCGCGGGCGAGCAGCCAGTCACCGTTGAGCAGATGCAGCGCCTGCGTCGGTGTCGTGGTGCTCTGACGCTCGGCGGTGCTGGCGAAGCCGGCGGGCATGTCGAGGGCGCGCAGCAGCTCGTTCGGGTTGTTGCGCTTCTTCATCGTGTAAACCGAGCGGCGCGAGCTGTTGCCGTCGCCTGCGGGGCCGCCTGCCTCCGGGTCAAGCTCGCCGCTGACGGCCAGCAGCGCATCACGCACCTGCTCGGCATCCAGACGACGGGGATTGAAGCGCCACAGGTAGCGGTTGGACGGATCGACCTTGGCCGCGATGGCGTCCGGTTCCTGGCGTGCGGTCTGACGGTAGGCTGCGGAGAGCATGATCTCGCGGTGCAGCGGCTTCAGGTGCCAGCCGCCCTTTACGAACTTTGTCGTGAGATAGTCGAGCAGTTCAGGGTGCGTCGGAGGCTCCCCCAGCTTGCCGAAGTCGCTCGCCGTGGCCACGATGCCTCGGCCGAAATGATACTGCCACATGCGGTTGACGATGACCCGGGTGGAAAGCTGGTTGTCCGGACGTGTGATCCACTCGGCCAGGGCGGTGCGGCGGCCGGTGGAGGTCTTCGTGGCCTTGATCTTCGGCAGGCTGGTGTCGATGATCGACAGGAAGCCGGGCTCGATCTGCTGCTCGCCCTTGCGCGTCTTGATCGCCACGGCGGGTGCCGCCGGTCCGGCGTCAGTCGCCACGAAGGCCTCCATCAGCGGCTTGGGCTTCAGGGCGTCAAACTTCTTCAGCTCGGCCTCCAGCGCCTTGTATTCCGCCTTCGCCTCGTCGCTCTTGAGGCTCTTCATCGGGTCAAAGGTCCTGCGCTCATGCTCCATCTGGCGCTCGACCAGGCCGGCGAGCTGCTTCTCCAGCGCGTCACGTTTGTCGGCCGGCTTCCGCGTCATGACCTGCAGGTCATCGGTGAAGCGGGTCAGGGCGCGCTCCACGCGCGGCTCCAGGATCGGCTTGGTCAGGGCGTCCATCTTTGCGCGGATCTCCGCCGTGGCGGCCTCCCATTTCGCCTGCTGCTCGTTGAAGGCCTTCTTCTCCGCCGGTGTCGCCAGCGTCAGGTCGTCACGCCATTGCACCGGGGCCAGGAAGGAGCGCAGCCGGTAGTAGTCCTTCTGCAGGATGGGGTCGAACTTATGGTTATGGCAGTGCGCGCATCCCATGCTCAGGCCGAGGAAAAGCTCGCCCGTGGTGTCCGTCATGTCGGTGAGGATGATGTCCCACTGGCCGCGGGCGTCGCGCTGGTTCCATTCATACACGGGATGACGCAGGAACGCGGTGGCGATGAGCACGCTGGGATCCTCCGGGGCGATCTCGTCGCCCGCGAGCTGCTCCTTCACGAACCGGTCGTAGGGCTTGTCGTCGTTGAGCGACTTGATGACGTAGTCGCGGTACGGCCAGACCGAGGGGCGGTAGGCGTCGGCGTTGTAGCCGTCGCTCTCCGCATAGCGCACGAGGTCCAGCCAGTGCTGCGCCCAGCGTTCGCCATAGCGGGGCGAGGCCAGCAGTTCATCGACGAGCTTTTCATAGGCCTTCGGGTCCTTGTTGCCCACAAAGGCGTCGATCTGCTCCTTGGTCGGCGGCAGGCCGTGCAGGTCGAAGTACACCCGGCGGACCAGCTCATGCCGGTCGGCCTCGGGCGCGGGCTTCAGCTTCATCTCCGCCTGCTTCGCCGCGATGAAGCGGTCGATGTCATTGCGCACCCATTTGCCGCCCGCATCGGGTGGCGTGACCTTCTTCACGGGCTGGAAAAACCAGTAGTTCCGCTGCTCCTCCGTGAAGCCGCCCTCGGTGACCACGACCTTTTTGGAGCCGTCCTCCGGCCAGGGCGCGCCGATCCGGATCCATTTCTCCAGGATCGCGATCTCCGCGTCCGGCATCTTCCCGCCGCTGTTTTTCGGCGGCATCTGAAAGTCCTCGTTGGTCCAGCGCACGGCCTCCATGAGCGCCGACTTCGCCGGGTCGCCCGGGATCACCGCAGGGCCGGTGTCCCCCCCGGTTTTGAGGTAGCCGATGTGATCCACGCGCAGGCCGCCCTTCTGCTTGGTGTTGCTGTGGCATTCAAAGCAGCGGTTGACCAGGATCGGCCGCACCTCCTTCTCGAAGAAGGTCATCGCGGCACGCTGCGCGTCGTCGTCAGCCCCCGGGGCCAGGGCGGGGAGCAAGGCGAAGCCTGTGAGCCAAACAAACGTTGAGAAAAGTCGGGACCGGTTCATTTCACCCATAATAAGGTTCCCGAAGCCCGGTTTTGGACGCGAAAATTGGTTTTTGTCCTCTGGATTGTGGCTTGGCAATTTGGATGAGTCCTTTAGGATCTGACGATGGGTTCTTTCAGGGCCTCATTTTTGCGCCATGACGGGCATGCCTTCATCCACCATGCGCCCTAAAAGGTCTCAGATGCTCAGAGATCTGTTTTCGGGCTTGCTGATCAGCATCGCGCCGCTGATCCACAACCTGTTGAATGACAAGAGGTTGTTTGCCGAAAACCAGGAGCTGGTTATTTCACTTGCCGTGGTTGTGGTCGCATCGGTTATCCAGCAGGTGATTCCTGCGGCCCTCCTAACCTGGATTTTATGGTGGGGGTTCAGACAACTCGGCAGAAGAACCTTGTTTGCAAGGTGTGCACTGAGTGGTTTTTGCCTGGCGGTTTGCGGATCTGTGGCCCTGCGTGATTCAGACCCACCTTCCGCGGCGTTCTATTTTCATGCGACATTTGCTGCGCAGCTGCCGCAGGCCGCCGGAGACATCCGGGTCTATCCGATGACGCCTGCCGGTGCAAACGTGTGGTTTTATTTCACAACGACCCATCCTGAGCTGGAGCAACTGTGCCGTGAAATGGGAATGCCAGCCCTGAAGCCCATCGTTAACAAATCAGGGGAATCGTTCGCGGGATGGTGCCCGGTTCCAAGGGGATGGCCCGACTACCGTTGCTGGGAGCATCTGCGAGTTTCATGGATCCGGTTTGGCGAGACGGGTTGCGAGCACTACCTGATCGCAGACGTGACGGGGCGGTGCTATGTTTACAAAGACCCACTGGCATCCAAGACAGATGCAGAACTCCGTGGTGACTATTCAAAGTGAGCAGGCAGTTCGCCAAAACCGATGGGTAGCAGGCGACTCACCCGCCCACGCTCAGCGCGCCCTCGTGGGTGCCGGCCTTGAGCTTCAAGGGTGAGGACGTGTGATTGTGAATGATGGCATCTCCCTTGAAGATGACGCCTTCACCGCATTCGACGGGGCCATGGACGAGCAGGCTGCGGCAGTGGAGCAGGCTGGGGGTGTGGGGGAAGTTCCGCTCCAGGCCGTCCACGAGCTTGCAGAGCTTCTGGTCGAGGTGGAGATGCGGTGGCTGGCCGTTGCGGCTGGGATGGAGGCGCAGGCAGAAGTCCTCCGTGAGCTCGTAGGCATCGGAACGCACGGCGAGCAGGTCGCTGGTCGTTTTCACCGGGGCGAAGCGCAGGCGCGAGACCTCGATGGCGCCCGCTCCCTGGAAGCACTCGATGGCTGCGCCCATGGCCGATTCCAGCTGGATGACGGCCGGTGAGGAGGAGTCGCGGGGATCGATGGTCTTCCTGTTCATGATGGGCGGCAGCGGGATGAGGCCGTCATTGGCGGCGAGTTCGTCCCTCAGCGCCTGGAGGTCGATCCAGAGGTTGTTGGTGTTGAAGTAGCGGTGGCGCGCAATGTCCTGGAAATGCCTTTCATCCTCCTTCGGACACTGCGCTGATTCGCGCAGCAGGAAGCGACCGTCGCTCAGGCGCACGGCCAGGTGGCCGCCCTTCTTGTCGGACTCCGTGCGCCGGGTGACCTCCATGGCGAAGGGCATGCCGCTGTCCGCAAACCAGGCCAGGATGGCCGGGTCAAGCGTGGCGCCGAGGTTGTCGGAGTTCGACACAAAGGCATAACGAATTCCGCTTCCAAGCAGCCGCTCCAGCCAGCCGGAGCCGGCGAGACTGGCATAGATGTCGCCATGGCCCGGCGGGCACCATTCCTGTTCGGGATTCGACGGCCATGTGGCAGGCTCCAGGGTGCTGGCGAGCACCTTGGGCACCTTGTTCTGCATCAGCTCCCAGACCTCCGGGCCGCCGAGCTGGGGAAAGCGTGCGTGCAGGTGCCGGGCGGTGTCCTCGGAAGTGGTGAAGCTGTTCATCAGCATGAAGGCCGGTGCCTGGCCGCCGGTCTGGGAGCGCAGGCGCAGGATCTGGCGGGCGATCAAGTCCAGGAAGGTGTCGTCGCCGCGTACGGGCAGCAGGGCCTTCGCCTTTTCCAGGCCCATGCCGGTGCCAAGCCCGCCGTTGAGCTTGATGAGCACCGTCTGCCGGAGCAGCTCCGAAGCCCGTGCCGTCTCCGGTGTTGTGAGCGTATCCGCCTTCGGCAGTTCCTGGGCTGGCTGGATCGATTCCTCCTGGATCATGCCCGTCTCACCTGCGAACAGGGCTGCATAGCTGCCTCGGAAGGCCCGAATCGCTGACTCGCTCAGCCCTGCGGACGTCATTTTTTCACGAAACGGGGCGAAGCAGATCTCAAGGGTGCGGGTGGTTGGGGAGGGCTGGCTCATGCGTGGCGGCACGCTAAAAGCACGCTCACGCCGGAGCAAACACAGAATCGTATTCCAAGCATCTGGCAGGTTCGCTTCGGCGCCGACGCGGCGGGGCCCTGCCATGGAACTGCACATCATCGAGGGGCAGCAAGGGTGGCGCCAGCAAAGTAGCCATCTCGCTCCGCCGAGATGAGCGAGAGGCTTGCGCCGGCCGGAAGGCTTTTCGAAATTCGGGAACGGTTGGGGCTGCAGGATCGCCCGCTCATCTTGCGGAGCAAGATGGCTAGTGCGCTGTGAAGCGTCACGATCCTCCGGGGTGGAAGACCTCGGCCATCTGGAACCGTGTTCCAGGTGAGAACTTGAAGTAACTGCGTCGCCGCGAGGCGG
>JABARQ010000021.1 GCA_019186985.1 Prosthecobacter sp.
CTCGCGGCGACGCAGTTACTTCAAGTTCTCACCTGGAACACGGTTCCAGATGGCCGAGGTCTTCCACCCCGGAGGATCGTGACGCTTCACAGCGCACTAGCCATCTTGCTCCGCAAGATGAGCAACATGCTGGCGCAGGCACGCACAACTTTCGAACTTCCAAATCACCAGCCCGGCGCTGCCCAAGGCTCATCTCGCGGAGCGAGATGGCTACCATGCTTCGCCGGATCACCGCCGCAGATTTTAGACCAGGCCTTCCTTGAGCGCCTTGGCCACGGCGCCGGTGCGGGTGTTGACCTCCAGCTTCTCGTAAATGCGGCGCAGGTAGGTGTCCACCGTGTGGATGCTGAGCGTCAGGCGGTCGGCGATTTCTTTTTTGATCAGGCCGGTCACCATGAGCTGCAGGATCTCCTTTTCGCGGTCGCTCAGGCCGTAGTCGGACTGCTTTGGCGCCAGCCTTGAAAACATCTCCAGCACACGCCGGGCGATGCGCGGGTTCATGGGAGAACCTCCCGCCAGGGCATCATGCGCGGCCTGGACGATGTCGGCTGCAGAACTGGTTTTCAACAGATACCCGGCCGCTCCTGCGCAGATGGCCTGGAACACCTTGTCGTCATCCTCAAAAACCGTCAGCACCAGCACCTGCGTGCGGGCCGAACGTTCCTTGATCCTGCGGATGCCCTCCAGGCCGCTCATGCCCGGCAGGCCGACATCGATCAGCACCAGATCGGGCGCAGTTTCGCGGCCCAGGGCGGCGAGGGCTTTTTCGCAGGAGTCAAAGTCACCCGTGCATTGCAGGCCGGCTTCGGCATTGAGCACCCGCACCAGCGTGCGGCGCAGGGCGGCATGATCTTCGATGATCCAGGCAGTGTTCATGAAATCGGGGCGTCGAGAAGGATATGGGTGCCGATGCCGGGTTCGCTGGTGATGTCCAGTGAACCTCCCAGGGCGGTCGCACGATGGCGGAGGTTGGCAAGACCGTCGCCAGCCGACACCGCCTCGAGGTCGAATCCGCAGCCGTCATCCCCGATGCGCAGGAAGAAGCGCCGGTTCCTCCAGCCCGCCTCGATCCTGACGGAGGAGGCCCGGGCATGACGGGCGATGTTGTGAACGGCTTCACGAAAAAGCAGGAAAACCTGCCGGTGGAACTCCAGAGAGGCCGTGATGGCCGGATCAGCCTCGCCCTCCCGGACTTCGAGATTCCAGCCAACGCCTTTCAGCAGGGCCGCCGCGCTTTGACGCAGGGCATCCACCAGGCTCGTCAGCCTCGGGGCATCGCCTTCACGCACCAGCCAGACGATCCCGCGCATGGACTCCGCCGCCTCACCGGCGAGTCGGTGGATTTCCTGGAGCGGCTCATTGCCCTGATCTTCGCGCAGGGCGAGTTCGGACATCAGCCGGATGCTGCCCAGATGGCTGCCGATCTCGTCATGCAGATCCCGGGAGATGCGCTGCCTGAGCAGGTCCATTTCCTGCCTCCGGGCATGCCGGGCACGGCGTGACAGCCTCCAGGCAAACACAGCCGCGAGGGCCAGCGCCACCATCGCGATCCACACGGCGCGGACCACGGCCTTCCCCCTGGCTTTGACATGCTGATAGGTGGTCAGGGCCAGCATGCTCTCCAGCTCACGCCTTTGGGAAAGCTCCTCGAGCCAGACTTCTTCAGCCAGCATCACGCCCGTGCTGCTGCGGCCGTCAACAAGCTGGCTGGGCGACCAGGAGGCTGTCAGCGTGTCGCCGGAACTCGTCACCTGTGCGCCGAGCGCCAGGTTTTGCCCGCCGGCGAAGGCCTGCAGCTCGGCGAGCGCAAAGACGAAGTCGCCGCTGCGCTCCCACAGACGCGTGGCCGTGACGCGCAGACGCCGCGCACGAAGCCCGTTTGTTTTCCAGGCAACCGGCGTGTCGCCCGGGTTGGTGAAGTCGGCGCCTGTGCGGTCAATCATCGTCCGCCCGTCCATCTCCACCTTGAAACGGACTGGAAAGCCAAAGCCCGGACGCTCCGGGTAATCTCGTGGATGCGCCGGAATCAGCCGGATCTCATCCAGGGCCTGCGGCGCACCGAGGTCCACCTCCACCCACTGTGCAGCCTCGGCCTGACGGGAAATCTCCCCATGCCAGCCATTGCCCTGGGCAGCATCCGGCCTGACCGGCAGACCCAGGGCGCAGGCACCATCCACCAGATGCCGGGGAGACCAGGTCGGCAGGGTTTCCACCGAGTTCGGCGCCAGCACCTCGGCATGGAGGGCGAGGTTGCGTCCGCCGCTGAACACCAGCAGCTCGCCCAGGCAGAAGATGAAGCGTTTCTCCAGGCCTGGCTGGGCGACAAGGCGGGTGGCGGTGAAGCGGACGTAGCGTGCCCGGACTCCCGCCGTGGTGACGAAGACGGGGGCGGCATGAGGCGACTGGTCATCCCCCGTTCGATCCAGGAGGGTCACGGATTCGCCGAACCCAGGATCATTCGACGCATCCATGCGGAAGCGCCGGGGCAGCCCATAGGCCTGCCTGCTGCCAAGCATCGCCGGCACCACCGCCACGGCGTCGATCTCGCGCCCCTCCCCCAGGTCCACCTGCACCCAGCGCACCGAGTCCTCCCTGGGCGCAAAGCCGCTGTGAAAGCCCGCGTGCTCCAGCGGCTGCGGCGCGGGCATGGCGGGCAGAGCTTCAAGCCGTCTTGTTTGTTCGGCCATGCGCGCCTCAAGCGCTGGCATGACCTCCGGATTCAGCCATGACAGGGGGCCGCCGCCATGGGCGGCGGCGGTGGCGGCCAGGAATAACCAACAGTGAAACCAGGTCTTCAAGCCCCCACCTTCCCCCTCCCGCCTGCAAAGCGCAACCCACGCTTATGCGGGACAGCCCGTACGATCCTCAGATGGTTTGCATCATCCGCAGATGGACGCCGCCACCGCGCATTGCGACCGCTCCCGCCTTGAATCCTTCAAGGCCAAAGCGGCATCATCCATTTAGAAATCGGCGGCCTGGACGTAATCTCCACGCCACCATGAAGCCCGTCCTCATCTGCCTGTCATCCTTGTTGTTAGCGGCGGCCTCCGCACACGCCCAGGCAAAAGCCAAGGCAAAGCCCGCCATGGCGGCCAGGCCCGGCAGGCCTGAGCTTTCCAGCATCGTTCCGCGTGCCGCCCGCATCGGAGGGGAGCTGATGGTGAGCATCACCGGAAAAAACCTCACCGAGGACACCCAGGCCCTGGCCTCGCATCCAGGGCTGAAGCTTCAGATCGCCAGATCGACCCTCAAGCCCACGACCGCCCGGCTGAAGATCAGCGCCACGGCCGACCTGCCGCGAGGCCCACACGAGATCTGGTTGAAGAACCCCACCGGTGAAACCGCCAGGATGAAAATCCACGCCGATGACCTGGAACCTGTCGTCACCCGAGCCGCCAGCTTCAAGGAAGGGCCGGTGCGGCTGGCCACGCTGCCCGCCAGCATCTGGGGCACGCTCAGTGAAACGGGCCAGCATGACGCCTACGTCTTCACCGCCAAAGCGGGCGAGGAGCTGGTGCTTGACCTCGCCGTCGCCCAGGTGGGCAGCGCCGCGAAGTCACCCGCCCTCGAGATCCTCGACGGCGGCAGGAACGTGCTCGCCGTCAACCGCGGCCTCGACAGCGG
The DNA here is from genome assembly GCA_019186985.1 of Prosthecobacter sp. Classification (GTDB taxonomy): domain Bacteria; phylum Verrucomicrobiota; class Verrucomicrobiia; order Verrucomicrobiales; family Verrucomicrobiaceae; genus Prosthecobacter. Next base: position 3,625 of record JABARQ010000021.1, read on the forward strand.
CAGCGATCCCTTCATCGCCTGGAAGGCGCCAGCCGACGGCGATTACACCCTGCTGGTCAGCAACACGACCCTGGACGGCAGCGCGAACCATTTTTACCGCCTCACCGTCGGTGCCCTGCCCTATGTCACCGGCTGGTCCCCGCTGACCGCCCAGGCCGGCCAGGAAACCCGCGTCACGCTCATCGGTCATCACCTGGGCGACAAGGCCGTCGTGATGATGAAGCCTGATGCCGAAGGAACGGCGAACGTGCCGCTTGATGCCAGGGCGCTGCGTTTTCGCACCCAGCCATCCCTGCACGTCAGCACCCTGGCCCAGGCGATGGAAAACGAAGGCAATGATGAAGCCGCCAAGGCCCAGGTCGTCGGCATTCCATCCAACATCCACGGCAGGCTCGACAAGACGGGCGATGCTGATCACTTCGCGTTCGAGGCAAGGAAGGGCCAGCCCTGGATCATCGAAACTTTCGCCGCCCAGGCAGGATCACCCGCCGACACCAAGATCGAGGTGCTTCACGAAGACGGCAGGCCCGTGCCACGCCTGCTCATGCAGGCCGTGCGCGACAGCTACAACAACTTCCGCAGCGTCGACGCCAGCAACCCGGACATCCGCCTGCAGAACTGGGAGGAGATGGAGCTGAACGAATTCGTCTGGTTCAACGGCGACATCATGAAGATCATCCGAATGCCGCGCGGCCCGGACGGCGGCTGTTTCTTTTACGTCAGCGGCGGCATGCGCCGGGCTTACTTCGACACCAGCGCCACCTCTCACTCGCTCGACGAGCCCTGCTACATCGTGCAGCCACATCCTCTCGGCACCGAGCTGGTGCCCAACGGCCTGCCCGTGTTCACGCTCAACCATCAGAACGACGACAGTGGCGACCGCAAGATCGGCCGCGACTCACGCCTGACCTTCACAGCGCCCTCCGACGGACGTTACGTCGTGCGGGTCACCGACACCCGGGGATGGGGCGGCGAGCGCTTTGTTTACACGCTTTCCATCCGTGAGCCCCGGCCGGACTTCAGCATCAAGCTCGCCGGCATGAACCCCACGGTCATGCCCGGTGCCTCCATCGGCTTCTCCTTCCGAGCCGACCGGAAGGACAACTTCGACGACACCATCCGCATCGACATCGCGGGACTGCCGAAGGGTTACTGGGCCACCACACCGCTCATCATCGAAGCCGGGCACGACCTCATCAGCGGCAGCCTTCACGCCATGCCCGACGCCCCGGCGAACGCCGACTGGAGCCAGCTCAGGATCACCGCCAGCTCAGGAGGCCTGAAGCATGACGGCGGCACGTTTGGCAAGGTCACGCTCGGCCCGCAGCCCAAGTTCATCATCGTCCTGGAGCCCGACAGCAACGGCAGGCCGGTCATGCGTGCGGCTGCCGACGAGACCAGTCCCCTGGAGATCACCCTGGTTCCGGGACAGACCGTCAAGGCCTGGCTGCGCGCCGTGCGGCTGAATGACAACGGCCTCATCAATCTTGACGTGCACGGCCTGCCCCACGGCGTCATCATTGACGACATCGGCCTCAACGGCGTGCAGATCCGAGAGAAGGAAAATGAGCGCCCGATCTTCTTCCGCGCCGCAGGCTGGGTTCAGGACCAGGACAAGCTCTGCCATGGCGCCATCAGTTCCGCCCGCAACGAACATGACAGCGCCGGACTCCAGACCAGCTTCCCGCTGCTGCTGAAGATCCGCAGGCCGGGCGTCGCCACGCGCTGATGCCACGCCGTTGGTTATTCCTCGTAGAGCCTGAACAGGCCGCTGTGGTCGAGGTCGCCATGGCCCTTTTCGTGAACAAACCTCTCCCACTGGGCGAGCGAGTTGCGCAGGGTGGGCGAATCGAGGCCGACGGCCTCGGCGAGCTGGCACATCAGCCGCACATCCTTGAGCTGGAGCACGGAACGTCCGCCCGGCGCAAAGTCGCGGCGCACCATGCGGTCGCCATGCAGGTCAAGGATGCGGCTTTCGGCAAAGCCGCCGAGCAGGGCGCGGCGCACCAGGGCGGGATCAACGCCGGAAAGCTCGGCCATGCGCAGGGCCTGGGCGACCGCATCAATGGTCTGCGCGACGATGAGCTGGTTGGCGAGCTTCGTCACCTGGCCGCTGCCGGCGGCGCCCATGTGGGTGATGTTTTTGCCGACGGCCTGGAAGACCGGCAGGGCGCGCTGGAAGTTCTCCTCGCTGCCGCCCGCCATGATGGTGAGCGTCGCCGCCTCCGCACCGACCTGCCCGCCTGACACAGGGGCGTCCACCCAGTTGACGCGCGAGGCAAACTCTCGGGTCTCGGGAACGCCGGTGGTGCCGAAGTCGATGATCAGCGCCTGCGGATGCAGTCCTTCGACCAGCCCTCCGGGTCCGAAGACCACCTCGCGCACCACCTCGGTGGTGGTCAGGTTGATGCAGATGACGCCGGGTCCGATTTCACGCGCGAGGGCGGGCAGGCTTTCCGCCGCCTTCATGCCCAGGGCCACGGCCTCCTGCACAGGACCGGGACTGCGGTTCCAGACCACGACTTCAGCCCCTGCGGCAAGCAGGTGGCGCGTGTTGGCACGCCCCATGTTTCCGAGTCCGACGAATCCGATCTTGTGTCCTGAAAGGGGCTTGTTCATGGTGGTGGACGGCACTGCACACAGCCAGCGCCGCTTTGCAAACCACGATCCCTTTTCCCTCATGAAAATCATCATCACCGGCGGCGGTGGATTCCTCGGCTCCCAGCTTGCCTCCAGGCTTCTCGATCGCGGAACCTGGCTCGACCGGCCGATCACGGAGATGGTGCTTCTGGACGCCTTCTTCCGCGCCCCGTCCGCCGACCCAAAAGTTCGTCAGGTGATTGGTGACATCGGCGACCGGAACGTGGTGATGGAAGCCTGCGGACCACGCTTTGACGCCGTCTTCCACCTCGCCTCCATGGTCAGCGGCGAGTGCGAGGAGCGCTTTGACGACGCCCTGCGCGTCAACCTCGACGGCGGGCGCAACGTGTTTGAGGCGGCGCGTGCGGCGGAGGGCAGGCCGCGCGTCATCTTCGCCAGCAGCGTCGCCTGCTATGGCGGCCTGGACATGTCGGGCCTGATGTCCGACCTGACCAAGCAGCTCCCCCAGACCACCTATGGCATGACCAAGGCGATGTGCGAGATGATGGTCAACGACTTCACCCGCAAGGGCTTCTTCGACGGCCGCAGCGTGCGGCTGCCGACGGTGATCGTCCGTCCCGGCCGGCCCAACGCCGCCGCCTCCAGCTGGGCCAGCGGCATGTTCCGCGAACCTCTGAACGGCGAACCCTGCCACCTGCCGATCCGCCGTGACCAGCCGCACCCGATGACCGGCTACCGCACCGTCATCGAATCCTTCATCGCCCTGGGCGAGATGCCGGAGGAGAAGCTCGGCCGTGACCGCGCCTACGTGCTGCCCGCCCACCGGGTGACCCCGGCGCTGGCCGAACAAGTGATCACGCAAGTCGCCGAATCGCGCGGCATCAGGCTCGCCCCGATCATCGATGCCTTCGACGCCCGCATCCAGGGCATCGTGGACAACTGGCCGCAGCAGGTGGACGGCTCCCGCGCGATTGCCCTGGGGCTGCCCCAGCCCCCGGACCTGGCGACCATCGTCGGCCAGTATCTCGATGACTTCGGCCCGCGCTGAATCGGCGCGGAGAATCACCTTGTCACCCGCAGGCCGCTTCCCCAAAGTGGCCGCATGTCACGCACCCGACGCCATTTTCTCGGCGGCCTCAGCACCGCCGTCGCCGCCACCTGGGTCCAGCCCCTGCGCGCCGCCCCCGATCCGAAGAAGGACACCGTCATCGGCCACGGCAGTCACCGCTACAGGGTCGTCAAGGAATGGGTGCCCGCCGGCCAGGGGCGTCATCATCCCATTTTAAACTGCCATGAGATGGTGCAGGTGAAGGACGGACGCCTGTTCATGGTCGGTGACCACTGGGATAACCAGATGCTCATCTTCAACCCTGACGGCACGATCCTGGACTCCTGGGGCAGCGCCTGGCCCGGCGGGCACGGCCTGACGCTCAGCACCGAGAATGAAGAGGAGTTTCTGCTGCTCACCGACAGCGGCCTCTGGAAGAGCGGCGGCGGAGGCTATCGCCAGACCGGGCGCGTCACCAAGATGGACCTCGCAGGGCGTGAGATCTTCAGCCTCAGTCATCCGATGATGGTGGGTGCGTACGAGCCCTCGATGTTTTACAACCCCACCGAGACCGCCGTCGCGCCCAACGGCGACATCTATGTGGTGGACGGCTACGGCTCCCAGTTTGTGCTGCGCTACGACCGCAACGGCCGGTTCATCCAAAAGTTCGGCGGCAAGGACGGCGTGCCCGAGGAGCAGAGGCTGAACAACGCCCATGGCATCGCCATCGACACCCGCCAGGGTGCGGACAAGGCCACGGTCATCGTCACCTCCCGCGCCGACAACTGCTTCCGGCGCTTCACGCTGGATGGCAAATACCTCGGCACCATCGCCGTGCCCGGAGCCATGGTCTGCCGCCCGGTGATCGCCGGACAGGAGATCTACGCCGGCGTCTGCTGGAGCAAGACCCCCGAGATCAACAAGCTGCCCCAGAACCCCAGCGGCTTCACCGTCGTGCTCGACGGCCAGGACCGGGTGGTGAGCGCCCCGGGCGGCACGGAGCCTGTCTATGAGAACGGGAAGCTGAAGCCGCTGCAGCAGGCCGAACGAATTTTTGATCATGGACACGATGTCTGCGTGCTGGATAACGGCGACCTCATCGTCTGCCAGTGGAACGCCTTCCAGACCTATCCCATCAAGCTGGAACGCGTCTGAGCGGAGGCAGGCCGCGTTTCAAACCCTGAGCACAAAATGTCTGAAGAATCCCCCCAGGTTGTGATCGTCGGCGCCGGTCCGGCAGGGTGCACGCTGGCCGGGCTGCTGGCCCAGCGCGGCATCCTCTGCCTGGTGTTTGACGATGACAAGCGCCCTGACCTGCTGGTGGGAGAATCCCTGATCCCCGGCGTGGTGCCCGTCTTTCGCCAGCTCGGCATCGAGGATCGAGTCGCGAAGATGTCGATGCTGAAGCCCGGGGCCTCCTTCTTCGTGACGGACGGCGGCCCGCGCATCCACTTCAGCTTCAAGAATGTCGAAGGCCACCTGCCCACCTACTCCTACAACGTGCCCAGGCCCGAATTTGACAACCTTCTGCGCACCCGCGCCGAGGAGCTCGGCGCACGTTTTGTCCACGCACATGCCGGGCTGGAAGGCGGCATCCGCAATGGCGAACCCATGATTCAACTGGATGCCGCAGCCCGCGAGGCCGCAGGTTTGAAGCCGGGGGACATGCCCCTGCTGGTGGACTGCTCGGGCCGTGCCAGGGCCTTCGCACGCACCATGAACCTGGACTCCGAGCGTGGCGAGCGCGACGACATCGCCTACTTCGCGCATTTCGAGGACTTCGAGCATGACGAGGTCGATCCAGGCCAGGTCATCATCTCCGTCCTGCGCGCAGGCTGGAGCTGGCGCATTCCCCTGCCCGGCAGGCTCTCCGTCGGCATCGTCGTCTCCAAGGAGCACGCCAGGACGCTCGGGGCCACGGCGGAGGAACGGCTGGAAAACGCCATCCGGCAGGAGCCCTTGCTCGCCGCCAAAGCGGCCCGCGCCCGCCGCATCACGCCGGTGATGACCTATTCCAACTACCAGCTTCTCACCCGGTGCGGCCACGGCCCTGGGTGGGTGCTCTGCGGCGACGCCTTCGGCTTTGTCGACCCCATGCTGTCGCCCGGCCTCTTCATGTCGCTCGTCGGAGCACAGCAGCTTGACCGCTGCGTCTTCCGCCACGGCCTCGAGATCCTGGGGCAGCCGGAAAAGCTGGAGCGTGCGCTGAACCTATATTCAGACATCGTCACCGACTGGCATCGTGCGTGGCAGGAGCTGGTGCGCTACTTCTACGACGGCCGCATCTTCCGCATCCACCTGGCCGGCAAGAACCTCGCCATGAAGCCCTCCCCCTTCAACCTGGCGAGCCGCATGGAGCGTCACTCGACACGCCACATCGCCAGCATGGCCTCCGGAGGCTGGACGCGCTCCCGCTACAGCCGCAGCCTCATGCGCCTCCTGTCCCGTTATCTCGTCTGGGACGTCCCCCCTGCGGAAAACTTCGCCGTGCGGGGGTTGCGAAAGGAGCCCGTATCTGCAGCGGCGTAACAGGACAGGCTCACGGATTCTCCGGATTGAAAACCGCCTGGAGTTTGCCGGAGGGTCCTTCCGGCCAGTAGGCGCCGTCCTCGATCCATTCGCTCAGTTCACCGATCTCATCCTCCGTCAGGCTCAGTTCCTGTCGCGGCATCAGGCGGGGATGCGTGCCTCGGCGCGTCACGGCGGCCACGATCAGGCTGCAGTCAGGATCGCCGGGGATGATGAACGGGCGGCCGGTGCGGGGGCTGACCGAGGCCAGGGCGCTTTTCCGGTCCGAAAGATCCAGGCGGGCCGGTGCCTGCGGCCCCTGATGGCAGCGCAGGCAGTTGGCCTGAAACACCGGCTTCACATGCGCTTCAAAGTAGGCCGCCTTGCCGCGTGTTCCGTCCATCAGCGCGCAGGAGGAGACGAGAAGGAGGCTGCCGGTGGCTGCCGAGACGGAGGCAAGGAAGGTCTTCATGGGTTCGAGGATTCCTTTCCTTTACCAGGGTATCACGCGGTTTCGCACAACATTTTTTGCGGAAGCGGCCGCTGCAATGGGATGAAGCAATGCCGCCGCAGATCGCGTTACCCTGGGCTGTCCATGAAACCGCTGCTCCTTTTTCTCGCCCTGGCCGCCTCCTGCGTTCACGCGGCCAGGCCGAACATCCTCCTTCTCTTCGCCGATGATCACTGCCACGAGGCCGTGCGGGCCTTCGGCCGGACGGACATCGACACGCCGAACCTGGACCGCCTCGCCGCCAGCGGCACCACCTTCACCCGCGCCAGCAACATGGGCTCCTGGAGCGGCGCCGTCTGCGTGGCCAGCCGCACCATGCTCATCACCGGCCGCAGCGTCTGGGATGCGAACAAAGTTTACAACAAGACCGATGCCGAGCGTGCGGCGGGCGTGCTCTGGCCGCAGCTGATGAAAAAGGCCGGCTACCGCACCTACATGACCGGCAAATGGCACATCCAGACCGACGCCACGAAGTGCTTCGACGTCACTCGGAACGTCCGCGCCGGCATGCCTAAAACCGTGCCCGCCTCCTACAACCGGCCGCTCCAGGACATGCACGACCCCTGGAGCCCCTTTGACCGCAGCCTGGGCGGCTTCTGGGAGGGCGGCACCCACTGGAGCGAGGTCGTGGCGAATGACGCGCTCGGCTTTTTCAAGGAGGCTCAAAAATCGGACGAACCCTTCTTCATCTACGCCGCCTTCAACGCCCCGCACGACCCGCGTCAGGCTCCAAAGGAGTTCCTCGACCGCTACCCGCTGGAACGCATCGCGATGCCGGAGAACTTCCTGCCCGAATATCCCCACAAGGACGCCATTGGATGCTCCCACAAGCTGCGGGATGAAAACCTCGCGCCCATGCCGCGCACCGAGCTGGCGGTGAAAACCCACCGCCGGGAATACTATGCGCTCATCACCCACCTGGACCAGCAGATCGGGAGAATCCTGGACGAACTCGACGCCTCCGGCCGTGCTGACAACACCTGGATCTTCTTCACCGCCGACCACGGGCTCGCGGTGGGGCATCATGGTTTGTTCGGCAAGCAGAACCTCTATGAGCACAGCGTGCGCGTCCCCTTTTTCGTCGCAGGACCTGGTGTGGCAAAAGGCGCGAAGATCGACGAGGCCATCTACCTGCAGGATGTCATGGCCACGGCGCTGGATCTCGCCGGGGCGGAGAAGCCGCCGCATGTTTTCTTCAACAGCCTGCGCCCGCTGCTGGAAGGCCGTCAGAAGCAGACAAGCTACCCTTCCGTCTATGGCGCCTATCTCGACCTGCAGCGCTCCGTCACCCGCGACGGCTGGAAGCTGATCGCCTATCCCAAGGCCGGCGTGCTGCGTCTTTACCACCTGGCCGAAGACCCGGAGGAGATGAAGGACCTGGCGGCCAGCCCCGCACATGCCGCAAAGAGGCAGGAGCTTTTCCAGGAGCTGGTGCGCCTTTCCAGCGGGATGGGCGACCAGCTCGACCTGAAGGCCACCTTTGCCAACTGAACCCGGCTCTCACCCGACCATGAAGCCCCTGCTCCTCCTGCTTGCCGCCTCCAGCCTGCTCCAGGCCGCCGAAAAACGGCCTAACATCCTTTTCGCCATCGCCGACGACTGGGGCGCCCACGCCGGCGTTTACGGCACGCCCTGGGTGAAGACGCCCGCCTTTGACCGCATCGCCAGGGAGGGCGTGCTCTTCACCCACGCCTACACGCCCGTCGCCAAGTGCGCCCCGTCCCGCGCCATCGTGCTGACCGGCCGCCATGCCTGGCAGAACGAGGAGGCCGGCAACCACATGGCCTTTTTTCCCGCGAAGCTGAAAAGCTGGCCCGAGGTGCTCATGGACAAGGGCTGGCACATGGGCATCACCGGCAAGGGCTGGGGCCCGGGCGTTGCCAATGACAAGGACGGCAGGCCGAGGCAGATCACCGGCCTGCCCTTCAACCGCCGCAAGGCGCCGCCGCCTGCCACCGGCATGACCAACAATGATTATGCGGCCAACTTCACCGACTTCCTCGACGCTGCGCCCAAGGACACGCCCTGGTGCTTCTGGTATGGAAGCCTTGAGCCGCATCGCGGCTATGAGTTCCAGTCCGGCGTGAAGAAGGGCGGCAAGAGGCTCGCCGACATCCCGAGGGTGCCCGGCTTCTGGCCCGAGGATGACATCGTCCGCCATGACATGCTGGACTACGCCTTCGAGGTGGAGCACACCGACCGCCATCTCGGCCGCATGATCACAGAACTGGAGAAGCGCGGCCTGCTCGACAGCACCCTCATCATCGTCACCGCCGACCACGGCATGCCCTTCCCCCGCGGCAAGGGCTATGCCTACGAGGCCAGCAACCATGTGCCGCTAGCGGTTCGTTATCCGGCGGGCATGAAGCACCCCGGACGCGTGGTCGATGACTTTGTCAGCTTCATCGACATCGCCCCCACGCTGCTTGATTACGCAGGCGTTGCGGCGAAGGAGAGCGGCATGATGCCGGTCACCGGCTCAAGCTGGCGGCCCATCCTGGAGAGCGACAGGGCGGGCCGTGTCGTGGCGGAACGCGACCACGCCCTCGTCGGCAAGGAGCGCACCGATGTCGGACGGCCTCATGACCAGGGCTATCCCATCCGCGGCATCATCACCGCCGAACATCTTTTGCTGAAAAACCACGAGCCCTCCCGCTGGCCGGCGGGCAACCCCGAGACAGGCTACCTCGACACCGACGGCGGCCCGACCAAGTCGCTGATCCTGGAGATGGGCCGCAAGGACCGGAATGACAGGTTCTGGAGGCTGAACTTCGGCATGCGTCCGGCCGAGGAGTTCTATGACCTGACCGTGGATGAAGACTGTGTCCACAACCTCGCCGGGGAGTCCGTTCACCAGGAGACCATCAGCAGGCTTCGTGAACGCCTGGAGTCTGAGCTGAAGGCGCAGGGCGACCCGCGCATGGCGGGCAACGGCCACATTTTCGACGAGTATCCCGCCACGAACGGGGCCGGGTTTTATGAGAAGTTCATGCGCGGCGAAAAGGTCAGCGCCGGCTGGGTGACGCCCACGGATTTCGAGAAGGAGCCGGTCAAACCGCGCTGAGGTCTCAGGCCAGCAGGTCCTTCACGACATGGCCGTGGATGTCGGTGAGACGGTAGTCACGGCCCTGGAAACGGTAGGTCAGGCGCTCGTGGTCGAAGCCAAGCAGGTGCATGATCGTGGCCTGGAGGTCATGCACATGCACCTTGTTCTCGGCGATGTGGAAGCCGAGCTCGTCGGTGCTTCCATAATCAAAACCCGCCTTCACGCCACCGCCCGCCATGAAGACCGTGAAGCAGTCCGGATAGTGGTCGCGCCCGAGCACCTTGCTGGCGGCCGTGCGGCCCTCGCGGAAGGGCGTGCGGCCGAACTCCCCGCCCCAGACGATGAGGGTGTCCTCCAGCAGCCCGCGCTGCTTCAGGTCCTTGATCAGGGCGGCGACGGGCCTGTCGGTGGCGGCCATTTTTTTAGTCAGGCCGTCGGTGATGCCGTTGTCGGGCCCGGTGCCGTGGAAGTCCCAGCCCCAGTCGAAAAGCTGAATGAAGCGCACGCCCTGTTCGACAAGGCGGCGGGCCAGCAGGCAGTTGTTGGCAAAGCTGGACTCACCGGGCTTCGCCCCATAGTCCTCGAGGATGTGCGCTGGCTCCCTGGCGATGTCCATCACCTCGGGCACGCTGGCCTGCATGCGGTAGGCCAGCTCATACTGGGCGATGCGGGTCACGGTCTCCGGATGACCGAACTCGGCGGCCTGCGCCTCGTTGAGCTCGCGCAGGGCGTCGAGGGTTTTGCGCCGCAGCTCACGGCTCATGCCGGCGGGATTGGAGGCAAACAAAACGGGGTCGCCCTTGCTGCGGCACTGCACGCCCTGATAGACGCTGGGAATGAAGCCGCTGCCCCAGAGCCCCTGGCCGCCGCTCGGCTGGGTGCCGCTGGAGATCAGGCAGACAAAGCCCGGCAGGTCCTGGTTTTCCGTGCCCAGGCCATAGGTCACCCAGGAGCCCATGGACGGACGGCCCTGGCGTGTGTGACCGGTGAACAGCAGCAGCTCGGCAGGGGCGTGGTTGAACTGGTCCGTGAACATCGACCTCACCATCGTGATGTCGTCGGCGATGCTGTGGAAGTTCGGGCAGGCGTCGCTCATCCACATGCCCGCCTTGCCATGCTGCCTGAAGGTGCGCGGCGTGCCCATGAGCTTCGGCACGCCCGAGGTGAAGGCAAAGGTGCGCCCCTTCAGCTCGCTGTCCGGACAGTTCTGCCCGTCGCGCTTCACCAGCTCCGGCTTGTAGTCGAAGAGGTCCAGATGCGGGGGCGCTCCGGACATGTGGAGATAGATCACACGCCTGGCCTTGGCGGCAAAAGGCGCGTGCCGGGGAGCCAGGGGGTTGTTTGCCGCAGGCAGCGCGCCGGCTTCCTGCTGCATTGCCTGCAACGCCAGCGCTCCCAGGCTGAACTGCCCTGCCTGTCCCAGAAACTGGCGGCGGGTGCGAAACTGGAGCTTGTCGAACTGGACAGGATTCATGGCCTTGAATACGCCGGTGGAGGCAGTGGCTTGCATGAAGCAACCGCCGTCTCTCTGTCAGGAGGTCGTCTAAAAACAGAACGGGCCGGGATTCCGTCATCCCGGCCCGCTGCGGTTTAGTCTTGAATTCCGCCTCTTCAGGCTCCCGGCAAGAAGAGGCGGATGGTTCAGGACAAATCTTCGTGAAAAGCGACCTGATGCATTCGACCCAGGCCTTGAAAATCAGTTCAAAGGAAATCGAAAAAAATGGTTCTTTTCCGGAACCTGTTGCCAAATCGTTGGTTATGAACGCTATCCCTGAGGCAGCTTGATCCAGAAGCTGGCACCTCCGGTCAGCCGGTTTGCAACTCCGACACTTCCACCATGAGCAGTGGCAATGGCCCGGACGAGGCTCAAGCCCAGCCCGATGCCGGGATGTCGTGATCTGGAAACCGTCCCCCGATTGTAGCGTTCCCAGATCATGTTCAGCTCCTCCGGATGCACGCCCGGGCCGGTGTCCTCGACGAAGATGACCGCCCCGGTGCCCTCGGCCTGCCAGCGTACGGTGATCTTGCCCCCCTTCGGCGTGTAGGCGAGGGCGTTGTCGAGAAGGTTGGAGATCGCCTGGTTGATCAGCTCGCGGTCAATGCTCACCACCAGGTCCAGTCCCTGCTCGATTCCGAGGCTCAGCCCGCGGTCCTCAGCCGCCGGAGTGAACAGGTCCACCAGGTTCCTCAGAAGGTCATGGACGGAGGTCTGCTGGCGGTACAAACGCAGGGCGTTGTGGTCGCCGGCGCGGATGGTCAGGATGCTCTGCACCAGCTGGGTGGCACGGTCGATCTCCTCCAGGCTGCGAGCGGCCGCATCCTGGGCCTCGGGACTGTCACTCTTGTCGAGCAGCGTCTCCAGGTTGCCCCGGATACGGGCCAGCGGGGTGCGCAGCTCATGGGCGAGCTGGTCATTGGTGCTCTGCAGTTCGCGGGTCAGGCTGAGGATCTGATCCAGGCCGGCGTTGACGACCGATGCCAGCGTCTTGAGCTCGGGAATGGCGCGCGGTGCCATGAGCCGGGCGGTGCCTTCCGGCAGGTGCAGCTGGCGGGCGCTGGAGGTGAAGGCACGGATGGGCACCAGCACTTCATGGGAATACCAGATGACAGGCAGCAGGGCCACCGCCGCAGCCATGATGCCGGCCAGCCAGAGATACATGGTGATGTTGTGCTGGTAGCGCCGGGCCTCCGCATCCGTGCGGCCGAACCAAAGATAGCTTCCATCCTTCAGCCGTGTCACGCCAACGGTCAGGCGCAGGCCGGTTTCCGGCGACTGCACCTCCTTCAGCACGGTCCTCCGGGTGTTCCAGTCGTTGACCGGCGGCCTCACGGGCCATTCATAACCACGCATGGATTCGGGGATCTCCTCATAGAGAACCCGGCCTTCCGTCGTGGTGATGCGCAGGCCGTTGCTGTCGCTGTGCTGGCCCGCCGGAAAAACCTCCCTCACCCCCTGGACCCCCGAGGAGGCGTGAATCGCGGCGTATTCCACCAGGTCATCCACGATGATCGCCGAGTCAAAGCGGTGCAGGTCACGGCTCACGGCGCTGCGCACAAACACCAGCGTCAGGGCGATGCTGGTTCCGACAAATAACGCCAGCAGCACGGCAAGCCGCCACTGCGACGGGATGCGGTCAAGGGCGTTCTTTTTGGAAGGCATAACCTTTGCCGCGCACGGTTTCGATGTGCAGGTCGCTGCCTGCGGATTCCAGCTTCCGGCGCAGCCGGCAGATCATGGCATCCACCACGTTGGTGCCCGGGTCAAACCGGATGTCCCAGACCTGCTCAAGCAGAAACTGCTTCGGCACAATCCGGCCCTCATGCTGCATCAACACCTCCAGCAGCGTCCATTCACGCGGCTGAAGGTCAACGGTTTCCTCGGCACAGATGACCCGGCGCTTGACCGGATCCAGCACGGAATTGCCGATGCGTCGGCGTGATGGCTGGGCATGGGCGGCACGGCGATGGAGCGCATCCAGCCTGGCCAGCAGCTCCTCCGCCGCAAAAGGCTTCGTCAGGTAGTCGTCGCCACCGGCGGCCAGGCCACGCACCCGGTCAGGCACCCCGGCCCGGGCCGTGAGAAAGATGACCGGCACCGTGATGCCGCTCCGCCTCAGCGTCTCCACAATCGTAAAGCCATCGATGTCCGGCAGGCCCACATCCAGGATCGCTGCATCACAGGTGTGATCCTTGAACCAGTCCAGCGCCGCCTGCCCGTTTTCCAGCCATTGCAGCGAATGCCCTGCCTCCGCCATCCAGGAGGTCATCTGGCGGCCAAGCTCGGGATCGTCTTCAACGAGGAGAAGATGCATGCGCAATGACGATGGCACGAACACGCCCAGGGCGTCACGCAGAAAGTCCAGGCCACTCTCCCAGTAAAAAACTCCCTGAAAACCCGTAAATGCGACGTCATCGCAAAAAGTTATTGCATCTGAATCTCAACCTCCTATAGCAGGCGCACCAAAAAGTGAGACAACATCTCATTTACACCCCTTTCTCGAAACTCCGCTCACACCATGCCTTCCAAACTCCTCTCCGTCCTTCTGACATCCATTGCCTTGCCGCTTGCCGCACAACAGCAGGCACCTGCTTCAAACAAAACCGAAACTCAGGCGACATCTGAGGCGTCCGCCAGCCCGGCAGCAGGCGATGTCACCACCCTCGACACCATCATGGTCTACGGTGAGTCCGAAAACGACTCCGTGATCCAGAACCCCTTCCTCATGCCCGTGGAAGGCACGAAGATCTTCGCCGGCAAGCGGGCCACTGTCATTGATCTTGACGCCCAGCCGAAGATTCAGGCCAACAACTACCGCCAGGCGCTCGCCCTCACCCCAGGCCTGCTCTTTTCGGAGGAGACCACCCCCCTGGTGAGCATCGGCTACCGCGGCATCGGCGAGCCGCACCGCATGCAGTACATGCAGGTGCTGAAGGACGGCATCCCCATTCATGCCGATCCCTTTGGTTATCCCGAGGCCTATTACACCCCGCCCCTCGACGTGGTCGACCGCATCGAGTTCGTGCGTGGAGGCAGCAGCCTGATGTACGGCGCACAGCCTGCCGGAGCGCTGAACTACATCACCTACATGCCGGACCGGAACACGCCCTTCTCCTTCCGCACCCAGAACATCATGGGCTCCGACGACCTCTTTCTCAACTACACCGCCGCCACCGGCACCCTCGGCCCGGTCGGCTACTACGGCTACTTCAACCGTCGCGAGTCCGACGGCTTCCGTGAGGCGAACAGCGATTACCACCTGACTGGCGGCCATCTCAAGCTGTCCTGGGACGTCGATGCCGACACACGCTGGATCCTCTCCGTCGACGGTTACGAGGAGCAGCATGGCGAGCCCGGCGGCCTGACCGCACGCGACTTCGCCCGCAACCCCGACAAGACCACCCGTTTCCACGACGAGTTCCGCCTGCGCCGCTACGCCGGCGCCCTGGAACTGCAGCATCGCTTCTCCTCGAAGACCGAACTCAGCATCAAGACCTGGGGCGGCTATTACCAGCGCTGGAGCAAGCGTCAGCGTGGCGGCGGCTTCGGCACGCTGCCGGTGGACGACCCGCTGACGCCGCTGGTGGACGAGTCAGCCGCCAACAACATCGAAAACCAGGAGTTCTACACCTTCGGCATCGAGCCCCGACTGCGCCACGACTGGAGCGCCTGGGGGGGCAGCCACACCCTGGCCGCAGGCATGCAGTTTTATTACAACCACTCGCCGCGTGAGGATCAGCGCGGCGGCAGCCGGGATTCCGACAGCGGCACCACCACCGCCTACTCCGAACGCGACCTCACCTACGGCTCCCTCTTCCTCGAGAACAAGTTCAGCTTCGGCCGCCTCTCCATCACCCCCGGCTTCCGCATGGAGCTGATCAACCAGGACATCACCACCCAGAACTACTCCGCCACCACCGGCCTGCCCACCACCGGCCGCAGCAAGAGCAAGTTTGACCCGCAGCCCCTGTTCGGCCTCGGCATCGCCTACGACCTCGATCACGAAACCCAGCTCTACGCCAACGTCTCCCAGAGCTACCGCACCACCATCTTCACCGAATCCCTCGTCGTCCCGACCAACACCGACACCTTCGCCTCCGATGCGGAGCCAAACTCCGGATGGAGCTATGAAGTGGGCTATCGCGGCCAGCCCAGCCCGTGGATCAACTGGGACACCAGCCTCTTCCTCATCGACCTCGACAACAAGTTCGGCGGCACCATCGACCAGGGCACCACGCTCGTCCTGCGCAACGTCGGCCGCACCATCAACTACGGCTGGGACGGCGCCTTCCAGCTGGACCTGATCGGGGCCTACGACGCCCTCACCGGCGGCGACAACGTCAGCCGCCTTGGTTCCCTCAGCCTCTATGGCAACGCCACCCTCCTCGAGGCCAAGATCCATGGCGGCGCATCCGATGGCATGACGCCTCAGTACGCCCCCGACTACGTCCTCCGCACCGGCCTGATGTACAAGTTCAAGGACCGCGTGAAAGTGTCCTTCCTCGGCACCTTTGTGGGTGACCACTACGCCACGGACGACGAGAACCCCGGCCGTCACATCCCCGCTTACATGACCTGGGACCTGACCGCCGAAGTCAAGGTCACCAAGAACTTCACCGCCATGGCAGGCCTGAACAACGTCTTCGACGAAAGCTACTATTCACGCGTGCGCAGCGACGGCATCGACCCGGGTTACGGACGCAACTTCTACGTCGGCGGCTCCATCCAGTTCTAAGGGTGTTGAAAAAGCCCTGGCACCGACATCTTCCGATGACATCATGAGCGGGATGCCGGGTCAGGCTTGTGACAACTTGCCAGACTGAGCAGGTCGGACATATCCCCCCTTTTGCAGCAGTTTACCAACCCGGTCGGCACCAACCACCGTTTCGAAATAAATTCGTTCACGGATGTGCACATGCATGTCCGCAATAACGGCGGCGACGAAAAACAAAAAACCAGCCAGCCTGACCTGCCCAAGGGAAACCTGACCCGCCGTGAAACCATAGGCTCCGAGGGCAGACAGGATCACGGAGGATAGATAGAGGATGTGCAGTTCAGTGTGAATCAAGTCCACCTTCCTCACCTCCGCAGCATCACCGCACTCCGACCTCAGGTAGCCATAAGCCGAGCGGCGCTGACCAAGCGGCACATGAAACTCCAGACCAACCCATCCAGTAACACCCGCCTTGATGGGAAACCGCCTCGACAGCAGCGTATGTGCAGCATTGACCAGCGGAAAGATGATCAGTTCACCAAGAACAAAGCGGTAAGCAACAAAGACCATGGCGCCAAGGGTCAGGCCGAACAGCGCCACCAGAACAGTTCCTGCATTATCATGGAATGCCTTGAATCCGCAGCCATCCTTCCATGCATAAAGGAAAAGCAGGAGAAATCCTGGATAGGCATACCTTAAAAGGCGAACAAACTGCTCCCTGAGAAGTTCTTCCATGGCATGCGATGCTACGAAGAAGCAGCCGTTGTTCTTGCCCTGGACGAAGCTTTGCAGCCTTGGAGCACGGCCAAGCCCCAGGAAAACATCCTTACAGACTGCATCCGGAAGGCTGCTCAGCCTCCCGTCTCCATCGGATACCCCATGTTCCGGAACAGGCGCAGCACCTCCTCATTCAACTGCTCCAGGCTCCGGCCATCCAGCAGGATGCCCAGATGCTTCGCGCAGACGGCCTTGGGATCAGTGCGATCCGGCGGCACCGGTGGTTTTGGAAGCTCCGGCGGATCCGCCGGCGGTGTCAGGCTGGCCGGGTAGGAAATGCGGCCGTCCTCCAGCTTCTTCACGCCGGGCCTCAGCAGAAACGCCTCCATCTCCTTTTCATAGGCCTCATAAGCCGGGCGCAGCTTCTCAAGCGCCGCCTTGTAGCTGTCCAGATCCTTCCAGAAAGGCGGCCATTTCGCGGCTTCACCGCGCAGGGCGTCGAAGTACTTCTTCAGCGCCAGGCCGTCGCGGTCACGCACCAGGAAAAAGGTCAGCAGGTGTCCGGAATGATAGTTGCTGCCAATGTCCGCAGGCTGGGATGATGGCGGCACGTCGGTGACGGGGGGCGGAGCCATGCCGCTGTTGTTGAGTGTGAAGCGGGTGATCGGGTTCGCCGTGGTGATGTCCGTGGTGTAGGCCCATAGCCTTTCGGCCCCGATCCACCTCGGCTTCTGCCGCTGGCTCATGAAGTTGAACAACCCCCGCCGTGAGGAGGCCGCGCCTTTGGGGGCGGAGAAAATGGAGGCGTCCTCACTGACCTCAAACACGCCCGCCCGGTAAGGCAGGTTGGAGGTGTACTCCGCCAGCCCCTCCACCAGCCAGACCGGCATGTATGGCACATAGCCATGCATCATCTGATGGGTGATCTCGTGCGTGATGGTGTCGTTGTTGATCGCCCCCTTCCGATAATAGGCCCCCCCGGCGCCTGGCTGGGCGGAGACGCCCAGCTCTTCAAACGGGATGCGGAAGACCCTGTCCTTCAGCGAATAAACGCCTGCCGACCAGGTGGGAGCCCCCGTGGCCAGGTACTGCTCCCGGGTTTCATAAAACTCCGCCTGGAACTTGCTGCGACCTTCTTCAGGCCGGGGCTGAATGCCCCAGGGCATGAGCCGCACAAGCTCATAGGTGCTCTCAAAGGCGCGGCAGATGTCCTTCATCAGGGCCACGCCCAGCTTCGCCGTCGTCTTGAACTGGAAATGCTCGGATTCATAGAGGCAGTCGCCCGGCTTTTCCCGGATGACACGGATCGTCGTGTAAAGCAGCGGCTCCTTCACCCGGTCGGGCATGCGCCGCTTTTCCGGAGGCGGCAGACCCGGGGACGAGCCCGGCGTGAGCGTCTCCATCTTTGGTTCAGGCGCAGGCTGTGCCTTCACCCAGGCCTGGTCCGCCGCAGACAGGCTTTGCAACTCCACCTTCGCCCGGCTGCCGTTGGCAAGGATCAGCAGCACCCGCCCTCCTTCGACGCCGGCAAACTCCGCCTGCAAAACCTTGCCCGCAGCATTGGTCCACTGCCGCATCTCCGCGTGGCACTCCGTTGCCATGCAAAGAGCTGCGGCCAGACCCAGGCTCCCGGAGATCCATCTCATGCCTTGCAGGTTAAGGACCGTGCCCGCCTCATGGCAAGGCCTAGTTTGGAATCCGGACAGGCCGGGAAATCACGCAACAAATCCGCGTTGACGCAATCAGGCGCCCGTCCTTGGATCAGTCATCCAGGACCCCATGCGCAGCCAGAAGCAGAACAACCGCTCTCCACGTCCCTTCAAGAACCCACAAGGTTCCGGCCGCTGGTCAGGCTCCCAGACCGGCGGTTTCATCCCTCCGCCCAAGTTCCCACAGCCTGCGAAAAAGCAGAACCCGCCCCCTCCGGAAAAACCCTGATTGCTTGCTTCAGAAATCTGGCCCAAAAAAGCCGACACAACGGGTATGCCGTCCTCAGGTGCCTTTGACGGGAACGCTTTCCGATCAAACATCCACCGCCTGTCCGGCTGGCAAAGCCTCGTTTTCGCCCCTTCTCATCCGCGAGTGGAGGCGCATCTCGCGGATCCACTCCGGTGCCACGCCCTGGCCGGGAACCGAGCTGTCGGGCTGGCGTTTCAAACCCAGGCTGCGTTCCAGCAGCCATTCCAGGCCTGACCAAAAGTGCAGCGTGTCGAGCACCGGGTTCATGACGTTGGTCACCGGACAATAATGCACCTCCTTGGGATTCGTGTGGTGGATGGCGTGATGCCGGGGCGTCTGGAGAAGGCGCAGGTCCTGCAGCCAGGAGATCAGCCGGCCGTTTTCCTTCCGCGTCCGGTGCGACCATTTGTGAACCTCGTTCGCATTGCCGCCCACCAGGGCAAAGAGCCAGACCTGCCAGGTCAGCCTCCCCGTCAGCGCCGCCATCGCCACCAGCAGGATCATCAGCAGCATCTGGTCCCAGTTGCTCTGCCACCAGGTGTTCTGCGTCATCCGACGCGGCAGGTGATGATGCAGGGTGTTCGGCCGGCCGATCCATGCACCGATCCAGGGCGTGTCTTCACGGATATAGGCGTCTTCGATCCAGTGCACGAAACCGGCGGCGAAATCCGCAGCCAGGATGACACCGGCTGCCTGAAGGGAGAGAAGGAGGAGGTCGTTCATGACCCCGCCCTTCTGTCTCAACCCCGCACTGGCAGGTCATTGATTGTCCCGATGGCGGCATTGACCCGGGCGATGCGGGGCATGCCCCCTTGTCACTTTACCGGAACGACCTGGACGGCGTCGAGGTGGACGTTGCCGTTGGCGCCTTCGGTGCGGAAGATGACGGCGGCCTCCTCGCCGGCGTTGAACTTGAAGGTGCCAAGGGTTTCGGCGCCGTTCTTGCCCGTGGCGGGTTGGGTCTGGTTGACGGTCACGGTCTTCTCGCCGTCGGCGCTCAGGATGGTGATGGGCACGCTCCTGCCACGGTTCGCATGCGGCTGCCAGTAGGCGCGGACTTCATAGCTGCCGCTTTCCTTGACGGCGAAGCCGAAGCGGGCGCTGGCGCCCTTGGCGCTGGCATAGCTGTAATGGTCGCCGACAAAGGGCTTCAGGCCTTCCCCCTTGCTCCAGGTGCCGGTGAGCTCGGCGTCGGCGTCGTCGATGACGATGCCGTCGAGCTTCTTCGGGTCGATGCTGTCGCTGACGATCTCGGGCAGCTTCTTCGCGTTCGCGGGCAGGTAGAGCGCGGCTTCCAGGCTGTCGCGGCGCATGGCGCCGGGCTGGCTCATGAGGTCCTTGAGGATGTCGAGGTACTGCTCATAGACGCCGCGCGGGGAGGTGTGGTGGCGGACGCAGATCCAGGCGGCCTTGCCGACCACCTCGCCCATCATGCCGCAGGTGCGCATGACACGGGTGGAGCCGAGGGCGTGGCGCTCGACGCTGATGGTGCGGCCGGCCATGAAGAGGTTGCCGATGTCCTTCGAGTAGAAGCAGCGGTAGGGGACCGGATAACCATTTTTGCGGTCGGTGTGCTTGCCGAACTCGGCGCGGCTGATGAAGGGGTTGTCGGGATATTTCTTCATGTACTGCTCCTTCGGATAGTGAAGGTCCTGGTCCCAGGTGGTGGGCACGCAGCCGTCGGGATGGATGACGCCCTTCACCATGTCCTCGCCGTTGAGGATCATGTCGCCGACGATGCGGCGGCTTTCACGCGGGCCGCCGATGTAGGCCAGCCACTGCATGTCATAGGGGGCGTATTTTTCACCGCTCTTGGACTTCAGGGTGGAAACCGCGCCATAGACGGCGCGGAAGTTGTGGTCGCGGATGAGTTCGAGGTCGTTGATGGGATGCTTGTCGAAGCCGCTCTCCCAGAACCATTCGCCATGCAGGTATTCCTCCATGTTGGGCGTGGGGGTGTAGCCGAGGTCGAAGCCGGTCATGTTGGCCTTGTTCTTCACGCCCACGGGCTCCATGGCCTGCGGCTCGGGGAAGTCGCCCATGTCCAGGGGCAGGGCCCAGGGAGTCGCGGGCCAGGCCACGGGCTTGTCGTGCTTTTTGAGCACCCACATGTTGCTCATGCCCATGCGGCCCTTCTCCTCCATCATGAACTCCGCCCCGGCGAGGGCGCCGACGCTGCCGTGGCCCGTGCAGTCCACAAACAACTTGCCGACAAAGCGTGTCTCCCTGCCGCTGCGGGTGTCGAGGCCGATGACGCTGCGGATGGCCTTCTGGTCAGCGCTCATCTCAACGCCGTGGACGTGGGTGTTGAGGAAGAGGTCGATGGTCTTCTCGGCCTTGACGGTGTCCTCCTTGAGCCTGTCGTTGAATTCTGCGGGATCGGCGGCCGGGCTGTTGCTGGCGCGGTCGGCAAACTCCTCGACGATCTCGCCCAGGTGCGGGTAGAGGCCGCGGCGGGTGCCGCCCATGGCCCAGACCTGGATTTCGCTGGAGCCGTTGCCGCCGAGGACGGGACGGTTTTGAATGAAGGCGACCTTCAGCGCCTGGCGTGCCCCTGAAATCGCGGCGCCCATGCCGGAATAACCGCCGCCGACGACGACCAGGTCATACTCCTGGGTCTCGGGGGCCTTCTCGGGCAGGCCGAGCAGCTTGCGACGCAGTTGGTTCGTCGTCACGAGGTCGGCCGGAGGCGTGAAGCCCTCGTCGCTGCTGAACAGGACCGCGTCCACACGCCCGTCGAAGCCGGTCAGGTCATGCAGCCCCACCTTCACCCTGCCGGACTTCACGCTGGCCTGCCCCGCCTTTTCCCAGGTCCAGTCCCTGCCTTCGGTGCCAAGGACCTTGTCGAGCCTGGTGCCGTTGACGCTGACCTGGAACCTGCCGGGGGCTTCGGCCGTGACGCCAAAGGGAGCGACCCAGTTCTTCGTGCGAACCCAGACCGTGTAGCTGCCGGCGGGCAGGCTGGCTTCAGTCTCGGCATCCTTGACGACCCTGCCCATGCCGTGGGCCATCAGGTAGGGAGAGCCCATGATGTCGATGAACTGGGTGTCGAGCACCCAGCCGCCGGGATTGGAGAAGGATTCGGCCTCGATCCAGACCTGCTCGGCGGAGGCGGAGAGGGTCAGGGCGGTGGCGGCAAGGCAGAGGGCGAGACATTTCATGACGGAAGCACGGGTTAAGACAGGAAGGCATAAACGAAGACCGGGTGCTGGCGCAATCACTTCGATTCTGTTACGGTAACAGCCATGAGCTCCCCCACCCTGAATGACATCGCCAGACAGGCCGGTGTTTCCAAGATGACCGTCTCAAGGGCGCTGAGGAGCGGCCATCATGTGCGGGAGGAGCTGCGAGTGAGGATTGTGCGGACGGCGGAGGAGATGGGCTACCGGCCTGATCCTGAGTTTGCCAAGATGATGACGCACATGCGGCGGGGCAGGGCACGGTCAAGCCCCAGGCAGCTCGCCTTTGTCTGGGCGGAGCAGGAGGCGGAGACGATCTCGCGCTCCTCCTGGTCGCAGCAGCTTCTGCAGGGTGCTCAGAGGCAGGCCCTGCGGCTGGGCTTTGAGCTGGAGGAGTTTTATCTGGCGGCACGCGGCATGACCGGACGGAGGCTTTCGGGCATCCTGGAGGCGCGTGGCATTCCCGGCTTCATCCTCTCGCCGCTCATTTCACGAAGCCGCGGGCATGTGAGCATGGACTGGGAGAAGTTTTCCAGCGTGGTGATCGGCCTGGGTTATGCGCGGCCGCAGCTGCATCGCGTTCATCATCACCACTACCTGGGCATGATGACGGCGCTGCGGATGCTGAAGAAGGAGGGCTTCAGGCGCATCGGCTTCTACTGCGGCAGCACGATCAATGAACGCATGTTCCGCGCCTGGTCGGCGAGCTTTCTGGCGCATCATCCCCTGCCGCAGCCGGGCGGCCTGCTTGCGCTGCGCAAGTCACCTTCGAAAGGTGATTTCCTGGCGTGGATGAAAAGCACGCGCCCGGAGGCCGTCATTGACGGCAGTCATGTGGTGAAACCCTGGATGGATGCGACGCACCGTGATTCACGGCCCCGTCACATCACCCTGGCCTGGCGGCCCGACCAGCCGGACGTGGCGGGGATTGACCAGCAGGCGGAAGTCCTGGGGGCGGCGGCGATGGACCTGCTGGTGACGCAGTATCGGCAGAACGAACGTGGCATTCCAGCCACCCCCAAGGTGGTCATGACCGAAGGACTGTGGCGGCCGGCGTCGTAAGCGGCGCCTCAGGCCATCTTGAGGGTCTTGGCACCCTCGTCGATGAGCTTCCAGAAGTTCTTCGACTGGCTGAGGGCCTCGTCCTCGCCCCCCCCGGGCAGGTTGCTGCGGTAGAGGAAGTCGGCGAGGGTGTTTTTGTGGAGGACGCGGTGCACGACGATGTGCCCGTCCTTGACCGAGAAGTAGATGCGGTGGTCACCGGCGCGGCAGCGGTGCAGTTTCTTGCCTCCCGACCTTTCAATGACGCCGAAGCGCTTGATCAGAATGGCATCCTCCACATCCGCCGGCTGGATGTTCAGGGCTTCGAGCAGATGGAACTGGATCTGCGTGGGAAGGCGGGAAAGTTCCGCAGCGCTGATGTCATTGAAAACGATCTGAAGCATAGGCGGGCGAGGTTAAGGCCGGATGAGGCCGCCGCAAGCCGTCAGAACCGGGAGTTGCCTGATTTAGCGGCGGATGACCTGGCAGAAGAAACCGTCATCGCCCAGGTCAATGGACGATGACGGTGAAATGAACGGGCGGGATCCGGCTCACTCGGCCCTGCGGCGGCGCATGAACAGCGCCAGCAGGCCGAGCATCATCAGCAGCACCCTGCCGGGCTCAGGCACCACGACCACGGAGATGAGGCCCTGGGTGTAAAGCTGGCTGACGTCCCAGCCAAGGGTGAAGGAGCTCAGGTCAGGCAGGTTGGCGAAGTTGCCGATGGTGTCCGTCAGGTTGCTGAAGGTGCCGCTGACCCTGGGCTCGGTGCCGGTCAGACCGGACCAGTCGAACAGCCTCCAGGAGGTGCCGGCCGTCCAGGTGTTGTCGATCGGGATGGTGGTGCCGATGTTGAGCACCGCACCCGCGCCGATGGTGAAGCTCTGGCTGCTGGAAGCCGTCAGGCGGTCGGCAGTCGTGGCTGCGTTTTCCAGGCCGCTGTCATGACCGCTGAAGAGGTCAAAGTAGAGCGTGCCATTGACGGAGATCGCGCCGGTTCCCGAGGTGCTGAGGCTGATCTGGCTGCCAGCGATGTCACCGACATTGCCAACGGAGAGGCCGCCGCCCACGGACACATTCTTGTCAGCGGCCGGAGCGATGGAGCCGGTGCCGCTGAGGGTGGTGCCTGAGGCAGTGCTGAGGGCGCCCAGGCCGGTGGCCGAACCCGAGGTGTTGGCAAGGCGGAGCGTACCTTCATTGACGCTGGTGTCACCCGTGTAGGTGTTGCCATCGCCCATCGTCAGCACGCCGGCGGTGGTCTTGGTGAAGGCTCCTGGCACACCTCCGCCGTTCAGCTCGGACAGGCCGGAAAGCGAACCCGCCTGAGGATTGAAGGTGACGGGGTTGGTCGCGCTGCCGATGGTCATGCCGCCCATGTTCAAGGTGGCGCCGTTGAGGTTGACGGTGGAGGTGACGGTTCCGGCACCCGTGGCAGCACCCCGCAGGATGTTGCCGGAGAAGGTCAGGCTGCCGCCGGTGAGGTTGGCCGTGGCCGCCGCGTTGCCTGCCCCGGTGGTGCCTGCGAGAGTCCAGGCCCCGGAGGTGACCGTGCCGCCGCCGATGTTGATGGTGGAGGTGGTGGTGAAGCCGTTGCTGCCCTTGGTGGAGGCGGTGAGGCTGCCGATCTCGAGCGTGCCTGTGTCGAAGCTGAAGACGTTCACCAGGTCGGCGCCCCTGTTCTGGGTGCCGATGTTGACCGTCGTGAACTTCAGGTCGGCGTTGTGGCCGGTGACATCAAAGGTGTTCTGGTTGCCGGCGAGGGCGACACCGGTCGTCGCAGCACCGGTGCCCATGTTGAAGGGCACGGCGCTGGTGCCGTCCACGCCACGAACCGTCAAGGTGCCCGTGGTGTCCTGGAAGGTGATGGAACCCAGGTCACGGATGCCCGTGCCGATGTTCAATGCTCCGACATTCAGAATGGTGGCACCGGTGCCAAGCTTCAACTGGTTCACCTGTCCAGCATTGCCGCCGAAGGTGCCGCCGCCGCCCACGGTGAGGGCGCTGGCGGAAATCGTGCTGTTGGCGGCGAGTCCCAGGATGGCATAACCGCTCAGGTTGGTGCCGCTGGAGCTGCTGACCATGAAGACGCCGCTGGTGGTGTTCAGGGAGACATTCATGGTGGACAGGCCGCCGAGGTTGATGTTGGCCACGTTGCTGGTGCCGGTGTTGCCGACCAGGAAGGTGTTGCCCGTGCCGGTGGTGTTGTTGACGACCAGGCTTCCAGTGCCGCTGGCGTTGAGCAGGGTCGTCGTGGTGGCGGCGCTGCTGCCGAGGATGACCGTGCCGGTGAGGGTGAGGGTCTTGCCGTCGGCGATCACCAGCTGGTTGGTGTTCACCGCCGAGTTGGTCTGGACGAGCAGGTTGCCGAACTGGGCGTTTTCATTCACCTGAAGCGTGCCCGCCGTGGTGACCGAGGTGGCGCTGCCGAAGTTGAGGGCGCCCGTGTGCGTCTGGGCTGCGGCAAGACGAAGGATGCCGTTGTTCACCGAAGTGGAGCCTGTGTAAGTGTTGGCCTGGGTCAGGCTCCAGGTTCCCGAGTCTGTCTTGATGACCGACATCACCCCGCCCAGTTCAGCCAGGGCGCCAAGGGTGTTGATCAGTTCTGGCGCAGCGGTGCCGCCCAGAGTCAGGGTCTTGTTGCCGGGAGTTTCAAACCGGACACCGCCAAGGCCGAGGGCTCCGGTGCCGCTGGCGTTGACCGTCAGGCCACCCGTGGTGCCCTGCATGCCGATCAGGCGGTTGGAGCTGTGGCCCGTGCCGTTGTAAGACAGGCTGGTGGCCGCCGTGGTGAGCCCCATGCGGATGATGGCATCATCGACGGCGGTCGGGTTGCCCAGCGCGCTGGCGCCGCCACCGACGTTGCTGATGCTGCTGAAGACCAGGCCGCCGGCACGGACTTCGGTGACACCCGTGTAGGTGCTGAGGCCGGTCAGGGTGACGATGTTTGCCTGCTGCTTGAGAATGCCGCCCGCACCCGCCAGCACGGCGTCGATCTGGGTGTCGCCGGTATGGTTGAAGGAGAAGCCCTGACTGGCGGTGATGATGCCGGTGCCCGTCAGGAGCGGGCTCGCGCCACTGGTGCTCACCAGCCGCTGGGTCAGGTTGCTGGAGCCGATGGCCAGGGTTGCGCCGCCCGCGATGTTCAGGTCACCGCCATTGCCGATGGCATTGTTGGCGGCGACGGTCACCGTGCCGGCGTTGATGTTGGTGGTGCCGCTGTAGGTGGCGGTCGCGTTCAAGGTCAGGTTGCCGAGACCCGCCTTGGTGAAGCCGCCCACCCCGCTGCCGAGGGTGGCGGCGAGCGAGGTGTCAATGCCGTTGGTGTCGATGGTGCCACCGCCGGTGAGGAAGGTGATCGTGCGGGTCGAGAGGTCATCGACGAAACCGGCGCCGAGGCGGAGGGAACCGCCGGCGAACACCAGGGCGCCGGTGTTGCCACCGATGCTGTCAAGGTCGGCGACCTCCAGGGTGCCCTCGTTGAGCGTGGTGCGGAAGGCGCCGCCGCCTGCGGTGTTGATGGCCGAGAGCACCAGGGTGCCGAGGCCGGACTTGGTGATGTTGGCCGAGGAAACCAGCGGCGAGGCGATGGTGGCGGCCAGGACGGGCGGGCTGGCGGCCGCCGTGGGGTTCACCACATGGAAGATGTATTCATTGGTCGCGCCAACGGACAGGCCGCTGTCAAAACCGTTCAGGGTGACGCTGTGGACGGAGGAGGAGGCCGCGGCTGGATTGAGGGTGAAGAGGAAGGCGCCGCTGGTGTTGATGAGCTGCTGCCCGGCTCCGGCGCCCGACACTGCCAGTGTGGAGCTGGCGGTGCTGTCGTTGTGGATGACCAGGGAGTTCAGCGTGCGGCCGGAGAGGCCGGTCAGGTCGGCGGTGATGGAATCGCGGGTGTTGTTGGTGCTGCCAGCAGTGGCATAGGTGGCGTACTCCGTGGCAAAATCCAGCGGGCGGAAGCCGGCGCCGCTGATGTAGGTCACCAGGCTGTTGCCCATGTTTGCGCTGCCATTGGTGGTGTTGTTGTGCGTTTCACCCAGGGCCCAGGGGACGATGGAGAGCGTGACGCCGCTGGCACCGGCGCCGCCGATCATCGCATTGATGAAGTTGGTCTGGTTGGTGGCGTCACCGATCCTGAACTGGGCGTTGTGCGTGGTGGTGGTGCCAAGGTTGCGACCGCGCACCGACGCCGTGGCAAAGTCATTGCGCACGAAGTTGGCGGCTGAAATGGCCACGCGTGCGTTGCCGGTGCCAACGTTCGCCTCACCGGTCAGGTAGCTGGTCCCGGAGTTGAAGACCAGGTTGCCGACGGTCTCGACACGGTTGGAGTTGTTGTCGCTACGCGCCCACAGACCGCGGATGTTCGTGCCGCCGCCAAAGGCGGAGTTGAGGATGATCGGCGTGGTGTCGAGGATGCGGGTGGTGGAGGAGGTCGTGCCGTTGTTGTCGATCAACATCATGCCGCTGCCGTTGACCGTGAACGAGGAGGCGTTGACCTGACCGGAGGTCGTCATCTGGAGAAGGCCTCCGTTCACCTCAAACGTGCCGACGAAGTCGGTGCTGATGCCCGTGAGCTGAAGGTTCGACGAGCTGGCCGGGCTCATGACGAGGCGGCCGGAGCCGGTGAACACACCGGCGTAGGTGGTGTTGCCGCCGGTGTGATTCAGGGTCAGCGTGTTGGCGCCAACCGCCACGACGCCGTAGTCGCTGTTCGTGTTGCGCTGGCCGCCTGAGAGGCGCCCGATGGTTTCATTGGCGAGGAGTTCGAGCCTGCTGTTACGGTTGCCGGCCAGGCTGACGAGGCCGGTGTCGGAGATG
The DNA here is from genome assembly GCA_019186985.1 of Prosthecobacter sp. Taxonomy (GTDB): domain Bacteria; phylum Verrucomicrobiota; class Verrucomicrobiia; order Verrucomicrobiales; family Verrucomicrobiaceae; genus Prosthecobacter. Next base: position 31,262 of record JABARQ010000021.1, read on the forward strand.
GCGTTGCCACCATTGACCTGAAGGATGCCGTTCTGGATGGAGGTGCTGCCCGTGTAGGCATTTTTGCCAGAGAGCAGAAGCGTGCCCGGACCGGTCTTGGTGACAGCGTTGTTGACACCGATGCGGGAGGAGATGGCGAAGGTCCTCGAGCTGTCCTGGGTGATGATCAGCTCGGTCACCCCCGTGCCGAGGGTGCCGCCAAAGATGCCCGGGGAACCGGCAGTGACCTGGTCGGTGACGAGGATGCCGCCGGAGGCGATGGTCAGGACGCTGCTGGCAGACAGGCTGACGCCAGCTCCACCAGCCGCATTGAAGCGCAGGCTGCTCAGATGAGCGGTGGAAAGCACTCCACTGAAGCCAGAGCCCGTGTCGGTGATGTGGCTGCCAGCCGTCCAGGCGGTGACATTGTTTTCCGCCGTCGAGGCCAGCCCGACGATGCTGCCGCTGCTGTTTGTGCCGAACCAGGTGCCCGTGCTGTCCTCCACGGTCGTGTAGGCGGAGCTGCCGACGATGCCGTTGGTGTTGGCCGTGGTGGTCGTCACGGCCGCACCGGCATTGTTCAGGATGATGCGCAGGGTGCCGGCGGAGGCGGCGCGGGTGATGGCACCGAGTGCCAGGGTGGCGGTCTGGCCGGCTCCCGCCGTGACATCAATGAAGCTGTTGCTGGCGCCGGAGGCCATGGTGAAGCTGGCCACCGTCTGCGTCGTCGCCGCCGAGGCGTTGCCGAGGATCTTCAGGGTCGCACCACGAATATCGAGGGCTGATCCAGCGCGGATCTTGCTGGCGTTGTTCAGGCCGAAGTCGAGCACCAGGGTGCCATCGTTGACGATCGTGGCGCCGGTGTAGGTCAGGCCTGTGTTGTCACCGCGGAGGGTGACGGTGCCGGAGCCATGCTTCTGCATCGAGTTGGCATTCGTGCCGCTGCTGGCCAGGTTGGCGTTCACCTCACCACGATAAAGTTCGATGAAAGTGGTGCCGGTGTCGCTGACGGTCAGCGTGCCGGGACCATTGAGAATGCCGACGCGGGTCAGGGGGCGTTCACCCAGGATGAAGCGGCCGGACTCGAGGTTGGCGTTCAGGTTGGCCACCGCATCCGCGCCATCGGCTCCCTGGCCGACGAAGAGGCGGTAGTTGGCGCCGGTGTAGGTCACGGCGTTGAGGGCGTTGAAATTTACGACCGCGCCGTTGCGGATCGTCAGGTCGGCACCTGCGCCACCCGAAAGAATGGAAACCACGCCGGTGGAATCCAGGTTGAGCACCGTGCCGACACCGGTCACCACAAAGTCGTCGGCCACGGCGCTGGGGCTGCCGGAAAGCGTCCACGAACCGCCGCTGACGGTGACATCCGCCGTGGTGCCGGTTTGAATGAAGCCGCCGGTGATGATGCCCGCGCTGCCCGTGGCACCTGCCAGGGTGAGCTGAGTGCCGTCAGCCGTCGGGGTGACGGTGATGGGGGCGGAGTAGGTGATGCTGGCGCCGTCCGTGCCGTTGGCGGACAGGGTGGCCGCAGCGCTGAGGGAAACCGGACGGTTGGTGCTCTGGCTGGTGGAACCGATGAAGCGCAGCGTGCCGCCTTCCAGGAAGAGGGCGGTGCCCTTGCCAAGGCTGCTGGCGGTGGTGCCGGTGTTGTCACTGACCGTGTTGAACTCCAGCGTGCCGCGGGCCAGGGTCAGGTTGCCCGAGAAGGTGTTGTCCGCCGTCAGGCGCACGATGCCGTAGGTGGTGGCCCAGGTTTCATCATTGATGCGGAGAGGCGTGCCTGCATTGACTTCCGAAATCACGGTGGGAACGGAAACCACGCGCCCGGCAGCACCGCCTGAGCTGATGCGTCCGTTGCCGGCGAGGGAAACGCCGCCGTTCAGGATGATCGTGGCGGCGTCATTGCCGACGAAGCCGCGGAATTCACCGAAGCCTGCGCTGCTTCCCAGGGTCACGGCACCGTCGATGCTGAGCGTGTAGGCGGTGGTGGCGCCCACCTCACCCAGGGCATTGCCGCTGGCGCTGGCGATGGTGATGGCCTTGCCGAAATTCCAGGTGCTGCTGACGGCGCCGGCGAGCTGAAGGCGTCCGGCCTCCATGGTGATCAGGCTGCCGCTGCCGAGGCCGTTGATGTTGTTCGTGGCGACGGTGCCGCGGAGGATGTTCCAGTCGCCGGTGAAGCCGCTGTTGTCCTGGTTCAGGGTGAGCGTGCCGTTGAGCTGGTTGCCCCCCGAAGCCACGGAAACGCTGTTCAGGGTGAGGCTGCCCGAGCCGGTGAAGCCGTTGTTCAGGGTCAGGTTGCGTGCCGTGGTGCCGGAAGGCAGGCCGTTGGCGTCGGACAGATTGATCGTGGAATTGCCGCTGAAGGTCACCATCGGGCCGATGAAGTGGTTGGCGCCGCCCAGGGAGATCGTGCCACCGTTGACGGTCAGCGTGTTCGGGATCGGAGCTCCCGCGCTGGTGGCGGTGGCGGTGTTCAGGTAGAAGGCAGCACCCGTGTTGACGGTGACGGAGGCCACATTGCCGTTGGCCGTCGTTCCGAGGGCGCCCACGTTTAGGAGTTCAAGAGCGCCGCCATCCACCGTGAAGGTCGTCGCGCCGAGGGCATTGAAGGAGGGGTCGGCGGCAAGGGAGAGGGTGGCCTTGCCAGCGCCTGTCTTGGTCACGCTGCCGTTGCTAAAGAGAGCACCGCCGACCGTCAGCACGGAGGCGGCATCCACGACGTTCCAGGTTTGAGCAGCACCCAGCCGCAGGTTGGCGCCAATGCTGACGGCGGCAGGAGCACCGGCCTTCATGTTGATGCCGTCCGCGCTGTCCTGCGGGGCGATGTCGAGACGGTTGGTGCTGACCGCACCAGGATTGATGGCGACCGAGGCGGGAGTGGTGACTCCGGACTCGAACACAAGGCTGTTGACGCGGAAGTTCTGCTCCAGGGTGGTGGTCAGCGCGGCGGTGCCGACGTTGTCCCAGGCGAAGATCACGTTGTTGCCAGCACCTGGGATGCTGCTTGCGGCGGTGGCGCCGGCCTTGTCGGTGGACCAGTTGTTGGCGGCGGCGTTCCAGGTGGTGTTGGTGGTTCCGCGCCAGTAGAGGTCGCCCAGGATCAGGTTGCCCGTGGTCAGCTTGACGAAATTGTTGTCCACGAACCAGGTCATGGAGGTGAAGCCGCCCGGTGTGGCGCCCTGGATCAGGTTGGCAAGGCCGAAGCCGGTGAGGCCGCCGTCCTTCAGTTCAAGAAGCGTGTAGGTGGTGTTGGCACCCAGACCGGCGTCCGTCATGTTGAAGGTGATGGTGTTGCCGAGCTGAAGGGTGCCGCCCGCGAGGAGCGTCAGGGTGTCCGTGGCGGCGTCGCCGACGTTCAGGTTCAGGGTGACCGTGCCCGTGCCGGTGTCGCCGAGCTTGAGGCTGGTCAGGTTGTCGATTTCACTTCCAGCGCCGTCAAGCAGGCTGAGAATGGAACCGCCGCCGACTTCAATGCTGGTGATCAGCCCGGGGGTCGTGAGGCCGCCGGTCAGGGCAAGCGTCGATCCGCCAACCGCGCGCAGCGAGGTGGTGGCCGTGACAGAAGAACCAATGCTGAAGACACCGCCGCCTTCACTGGCCGTGGCACCCTTGTGGGAGAGGGTGATGCCCGAGGGCAGGGTGGCTGTGGCGTTGCCAAGCTTGACCAGGCTCAGGGCGCCCGTTCCGGTGTTTTGAACCGTGTAGGTCCCGATGCCCGTGCCGAAGGTCACGGCGCTGTTGTTCGCGCCAAAACGGAAGGTGGCGGGGCTGGCGGAGGTGTTGTCAATGATGACCGTGCCGTCCGTGGTCGCCGTGAGGGCGTTGACCGTCTGCGTCGTGCCGTTCAGGTCCACGGTGGCGGTGTCAGTCGTCAGGACTTCGGGGCTGATGGTCAGCCCGCCGCTGGCGGTGAAGGTGAGGGCCGTGGTCGAAGTCACCGCCGTGGAGGGGGCCAGGTTGGCGGTGAACTGGTTTGGACCGTCGATGGAGACGATGCGGCTGCCGACGGGCACGTTGGTGCCCGTGAAGAGCTGGCCGACCTGGAGGCCGTCGGTGCTGCTCACCGTGTAAACCGTGGTGCTGACATCGGCGGTGGCCGTAGGCGCGGCAGCACCGTAGGCGGGGAAGGCATCAGACTGGTTGAAGCTGAGGATGCCGCGGTCGAGGTCAAAGTTGGCCGCGCCCTGGTTGAAGTTGGAGCCCAGCGCCGAAGAACGCCCCAGGACAAGCTTGCCGTCGCCAGTCTTGCTGATTGCGACGCCGAAGGCGGTCGTGGTGGTGAAGTCGCCGTTGATGATCGTCAGGCCGGAACCATCGATGCTCCAGGTACGGTTGGCGGTCAGGGAATCCGCCTTGAGGCCGCCATCGAAGGTCAGGGACTTGCCGTCGATGATGTTGTTGTAAAGGTTGGCGTTGTTGGCGCCGGTGCCCAGGATGTTGTTGCCGGTGAAGGTGAAGCTGTAGTCGCCGACGAAACCGCTGGTGGCGTTGTTGCCCAGGGTCACGGTGTTTGCCATGGTGCGGTCGCCGCCGTAGGCGAAGACGGCCCCGTTGGAAAGGGTGAGCGCCGCCGGGATGGCGGTGTCATGGCCGATGCCCAGGGCGCCTGCGGAAACGGTGGTGGTGCCCGTGTAGCTGTTGGCCGGGTTGGTCAGGATCCAGGTGGCGCTGCCGTCAACCGTCACGCTCAGCACGCCACCGCCGGCGTCATTGGCAAGCTGGCTGGTGATCATGTTGCCAAAGGCGCTGGTGCCGCGAAGGGACAGCGTCTTGGCGCCGGTGGGTGTGGCGTAGTCGTTCGCGACATTGGTCAGGATGAGCGGACCGGTGCCGTCGGCATGAAGCTGGGCGCCACCCGTCGTGGAATTGAGGCGGATCTTGCGGTCGCTGACCTCGCCCGGTCCGACATACTGAAGGATGGCGCCGCCGGTGCCGGCGTTGCCAATGATGATGGCGTTGGTGTTGTCCATCGTGACACCGCTGACACCGACGCTGGTGGGCGTGCTGGCGGCGTCTGTGCTGTGGCCAAGCTTGTAAGTGACCAGCGTGCCGGCGTTGATGTCGGTGACCCCCGTGTAGGTGTTGTCACCCGTCACACGCAGGATGCCGGCACCGTTCTTGATGAGACCGCCTCCCGTGCCGCTGAGTGCTCCTGAGATCGTGGCGAAGTCGGCACCCGTGTTGCCGTTGTCATTGACCGTGATGGTGCGCTGGGCGGCACCCAGGTCGATGCTGTTCATGAACAGCACGTCCGCCAGGGCGGTGGTGGAGTTGAAGATCAGCGGGGCTCCCGTCGGCACGAAACCACCGACACCCCAGGTCAGCGGAGAGGGTGTGGAAACACCGCCGAGGGCTACCGTGAGCTGGGCCGCATGAGCCGCGAAGCCGCCACCACCGGTGGTGCCGGTCCAGGTGATTGTGTTGTTTCCAGGCGTGGCGGCAGAGTTCAGGAAGCGCTCAAAGGCCCCGCTCATCTGCAGGATGCCGGAGGTCGTGGTCGTGCCGAGCGCCAGCGGGCTGCTGCCAGGAAGAGCACCATTGTCATTCAGGGCCAGGATGCCGTTGGAGACGGTGGTGGCACCGGTGTAGCTGTTCGCGGAATTGCCGAGGTTCCACTGGCCCGCGCCAGTCTTCGTCAGGCTGGTGATGTTGGCACCGGTGCCGCTGTCGCTGATCTGCGGGTTGAAGGTGTTGTCACCGGTCGAGGCACCTCCAAGCACGAGCGCCTGGGGCCCCACGATGCCATGAACGATCGCGCCGGTGTTGCTCCAGATGATGGCGTTGTTGTTGCCAGCGCTGGAGGAAATCGTGGCCCCGGTCCCGGCAAGCGTGAAGAGACGGTCGGTGGTCGCTGAACGGGATCCCAGGTTCAGGATGCCGTTCACGATGTTGCCCTGGTACTGCAGGCCGCCGGTGGAACCGTTGAACACGAGGTTGGAGGCAGCGCTGGTGGATGCACCGATGCCGCTGGCAGCCCCGCCATCAGCCAGGGTGTCCACCGTCACCAGCCCGGTGCCGCCGATCGTGGTGACACCCGTGTAATCGCTGCTGCCAAGCCAGCTCTGGGCGCCGGTGCCGGATTTCGTGACGTTGATGACACCGTTGGTCTCGTCAATGATGCCATAGGATGTGCCGGTGCTGGCTCCCGTGCCGCCAATGGTGAAGGTGACCGCCGTCGAACTGCTGTTGGTGACGATGCCGTTGTTGTTGAAGGCATTGGTGATGGTCCCGGGGGTGACGCCGTTCAGGTCGAGGACAGCCCCCTGGCGGATGACCAGGTCGGAGGCGGCGCCCAGGCGGCCGGAACCGGAAAGCCGCACCGTGCCTTCATTGATGGAAATGGTGCCCGTCTGGTTGTTGGCACCCGCAAGGACAAGCGTGCCGTCACCATTTTTCGTGATGCCACCCGTACCGGCGGTGATCGGTGTCTCCAGCGTCAGAATGTCGCCGGAGCCATTCACCCGGATGGTCAGCGTGCCGCTGCCGCCGGCCTGGATGCTCGTGCCACCGGTGACGAGGGATGAGCCGCCCGTGGCCAGCAGGCCGCCGTCGGTGTTGGAGGCTCCGGTGCGCACGGTCAGTGTGGCGCCGCTGGCCAGGGTCAGAATGCGCGACCCATCAAATCGGACCGTGCTTACCGTCTGCGTCGCCTGGGCGGAGATGTCACCAGTGATGTTGAAATTGTTCTGGCCTGCCGGGAATGTGGTGCCAGCAGGAGCGGTGACGAACGTGGCGTCCGTGCCATAAACCGGGGCGCGCAGCACACCCGAGGCGGAGTAGGCGAAGTTGCCGCCGTTGAAATAGATTCGTGGAGAGGCAAGTCCCGTGGCCAGGCCGGTCAGGGTCACCGTGTTGGAGGCGTTGGAGCCAATGATGTCGAGCCCCGAGCCGTCACCCACGGTGCCAAGGGAGCTGAACACGAGAGAGGCGGTACCGCTGGTGCCGGGAGTCAGCTTGATCGTGTTAGCGCCCTGGGTGGGGGTCAGAACGCCCAGGTTTTGCACGTTGTTGGTGCTGTTCTGGCCGATGAGTTCAAGCGTGCCGCCTGCATAAACGCTGGTGGCATTGAAGGTGATTGCGTTGGTGCCGGGCAGCACGCTGGAGGCTGCGCCGTTGGCCTTGAGCTTCAGGATGCCGTCGGAGATGGTGGTGGTGCCGGTGTAGGTGTTGGCACCAGCCAGCACCCAGTTGCCCGCACCCAGCTTGGTCACCGAGGTGATGTTGCTGCCGCCATTGTCGATGATCTTTCCATTGATGATGTTGTCCGCGCCGCTGGAACCACCAAGGTTCAATGTCTTGGAACCCGCGCCCGTGGCGGTGAAGTCCGCATTCAAAATCACCGGATTCGCCCCCGTCTGGTTGGCATAGATGCTGGCAGCGCCCGTCGTGCCGGCAAGGTTGATGACCTTGCTGGTGGTCAGCCCGCCCACCGTGGGCGTCGTGGCGGTGCCGCCGATGATCAGGGCTCCTGCGGTCGTTGTTGAACCGATGTTGATGGTCGCCGTGTTGTTGTTCAGGGAGCGGAAATCCGTGGCGATGATGGCGCCACCGCTGATGCTGATGGTGCCCGCAACCGTGGTTCCAACGCCCTGGATCGTCAGGCTGCCTGAGCCGGACTTGGTCAGGGTCTTGCCGGTGTCCGTGCCGGCAATCACGCTGCCAAGGAACACGGTGTTGCCGTTTCCGCCAACGGCCAGCGTGCGCGGACGGCTGGCCGTGCTGCCCTCACCCAGCGTGATGTTGCCGGTGAAGGTCAGGTTGCCACCCATGTTGTTGGTGAGCGTGTTCGTGAGCTGGCTGGTGCTGGTGCTGGCGTCCATCGCCATGGTGCTGAAGGTCACCCCGTACCCGTTGCGACTGTTGAAGGTCGTCGTCGCGGTCGAGCCCGTGGTGCTGACGATGTGCTGCAGGGTGCCCAGGGTGGTGGTGCCGTTGATGCCCTCGCCGCCGAGCGCCGGACCTGTGTAAATCGTCGAACCCGCACGATTGTAGGTGTTTTTGCCCGTGGCGAGGGCGCCAAAGTTCAGGCTGCCTTCGTTGCGGAATTCCAGCACGCCACCGTTCAGGTCGATCGCCCCGGACGCACCCGTGCCGACGTTGGCTCCGAAGATGCTGCCACCCGCCACGGTGGCGTCCGTGATGCGGACCGTGCTCTGCTGGCCGGTGGACGAACCGGAAACACGCAGGGTGCCGGTGAAGCCTGACACGCTTGAAGGGTTCCAGAACAGGGTGCCCGCGCCGGATTTTTCAATCGAGCCGGAGCCGGTGACCACCCCCGTGACGCTGAACAGGCCCACACCTGCGGTGTTGGTGCCACCAAGGCTGGTGAAAGTGCTGGCAACGGTTCCCTGGGCGACAAGCGTTCCGGAGAGGGTCAGGGTGCCGTTGGCGGAGGAGAGGCGGGTCGTGCGGAAGGTCGAAGCCTGCGGGCTGTAGGCCGTTGTAACCGTCGCGGAGAGGGTGTTGTCGCCAAGGCTGGTCAGGGCAAAGCTGTTGCCCCAGGAGCCGCGGCCTTCCAGGTTGAGGTCACGGTTGAAATCCATGCTGCTCGTCAGGCCGTCCAGGACGAGGTTACCACCGCCAAAACCGATCAGGTTGCCGTTTTGTGGCGTGCTGTTGGTGGACAGAACCGTCACGGCCGAGTTTTCTGAACCCAGCGCACCCATGCTGGAGATGATCAGCGAACCGTTGTTGATGGTGGTCGCCCCCGAATAGTTGTTGCCACCGCTGGACAGCCTGAGGGAACCGCCACCTGACTTCACCAAACCTTCAGTACCAAGAACTTGCGTGCCGACATCCACCGTTTCACCCATCTGCACATAAAACCCGGAGGATGCCCCGACCAGAGTCAGGTCACCGCCGGTCAGCGTGTAGCCACTGCGGTTGAAAATGAGCTGTCCGGCGGAAATGCCGCTCGACAAGGTCACGGTATTGGCGGCAGGAAGGCCAAGGGTGGGGTAGGTCCCAGAAAACACGGCGGTATCCGTGGAGGCGGCCGGCCAGGCCACAAGATTGGCGGTGTCCCACCAGTTCAAAAGCGTGGTATCCCAGCTGCCCGTGCCCCCCAGGCCGGTGCCATCAATGTTGTTTCCTGAGGTGTTGCCATCGGCATCCCAATAATAAGTCGCAGCTTGGAGAGGCTGGCAGACCTGCCACATGGAGACAAGGGCGCAAAGACAAGCCGTGGGAACCCGACGATGACGACGCAGCAGTTTCAAGGTGAAGCTTGGCTCTTTATTCATGGCAGAAAGTCCTGAGGTTGAATCCACAAGAAGGGGGGGGGTGGCTGGTATTATTTTTTTGTGAAAATAATTCGAATCCTGGCAGGAAACTTGTTCAATGTAAATACTTTTGCCCATGCCTGGGAGCGCGCTCAGCAGCACCTCTTTCCATGTTTGAGAGGGTCGCACGCGTGCCACTCTCCGATTTGGATCATTTTTGCGAGACCTCGCAAACTCTTCAGAGTACCACAAAAGCTCCTTGCCAAATCAGCGACTTCACCCATATTCCGCGCTCTTCCGAAAGGAACGGGTAGGTACCCAAGCGGCCAACGGGGGCAGACTGTAAATCTGCTGACTTATGTCTACAGTGGTTCGAATCCACTCCTGCCCACCACTTCCTCTCAGCTTCAACCGCAGAAAACCCCGGCATTAACCGGGGTTTTCTGCTTTTCAGGGGGTTTGATGAATCCGGCACTTCGAAAGCGCCTCAACCTCCTCGGGGAAACGGGCTGGTGCGGGGGGCTGCCCTGATGCCGGATTCAACGTTCCGTACAAGGCGCTCACACCAGTTTCAAACGCTTGCGCATCAGCCACTCGATCGTCAGCAGGAGGATCACGGCTCCAAACCACCACCAGCTCGACCACAAAAGCGTCTCCTGCACCTTAACTTGTTTGCGATCAACGGATTGAAGAAGATTCGGCAGCTCAGTGACGGCCTGCTCTTCACGGAGAAACCGACCACCGCTGGCGTTCGCCATGGCTTCGAGCAGGGGGCGGTTCATGGTCAGGGTGGCCCATTCGGGATTTCCTGCATCCGCGACGCGAAGGGTCAGACGGAGGTCACTGCGCGGTGTGGTGGCGCTTTCGGCAACGGCAATCTCGTAGGAGCCGGCCTTCAGGGGAGGTGTCTGGGCACGGAAGATGCCAAAATGGGTCGGGTCGGCCTCCAGAGGGAGCGTGGCCACCTCCTTGCCGTCCAGCAGGACGAAGGCACGCGGCTCCCCCGAACTCACCAGGTCTCCCTGGGCATTGCGGATGCGGACACGGATTTCGCTCTGTTCTCCCGGCGTGTAGCGCAGACGGTCGGTGCCGATGGAGAGACGGGCATTTTCAGCCTGGAAGGGCGGTGCGGCGATCCAGGCGGCAAACTGCATCCACAGACGCTGATGATAAAGGTCCGCCACCTGGTAACGCCAGCGCCACAGGTCATCCGTGGCCAGGTAAAGCACGGCGCCTGCCCCCACCTGGCGGAACACGATGGCAGGCAGGCCGTCCGGCCTGGCAGCACCGGCGGCATTCGCCGGACCTGGCACGAGCGTGGCCAGGGTCAGCGACCCGGGAAGGGCCTCCACCTGCGCCACCCAGCGCATTTCCGGCAGGGTCGGCCAGAGGGAGGCATTGGCGCTGGGACTGTCACTGAGCCGGAGCCCGGGCTGTCGCTCGCCGTCGCTGCTGAGCTGCCAGGCATAGGACTGGGCGTTCGCTGTTCCGGCGGTCCAGGCCACGGGAACCAGTGCCGCGGAGCTGCCTTTGGACCAGCCTTTCAAACCGCCACGCACACCGTCGATGAGGATCAGGCCTCCCCCGCGTTTTTCCACAAACTCAATCAGCCATTCCGTCTGGGCCGGCGTGAAGCGTTCGGGGGCCAGGTCGCCCAGGAGAACAAGGTCATAGGTCAGCAGTTCCTCGCGGGATTTCGGGAAGCCTTTCTGGACGGACCCGTCCTCAGGCCTTGCGGCATAATCATCAAAGATGAGCCGGGCATCCCAGCGGTCATCACGGTCGAAATGGTTGTGCAGGTAGCGGGTTTCCCAGCGGGGACGACCGTCAAGAATGAGCACCTTGCGCTTCTTGGTCAGCAGGTGCAGGGCGACCTCACGGCTGTTGTTGGCCCGGGTCTTTTCAATGTTCGCACGCTCTCCCTGCACCGCCACCTGGACGTTCAGCAGGCGCAGGGTCTTGTCCCGTTCCGAGGCCGGGGCCGGTGGCAGATCCTTGACCGGAAAGGTGAAATCAAACCGGCGCTCGCCCTTGCCCTCTCCCGTAAAATCCTGCTGCCAGAGCAGCCTGCCGCCGCTGCTGACCCGGACCTGCGCCGGTGTGCCCGCCGGCAGCGAGTCCTGCACGATCACTCGTCCCTGAAGGTTTTCCTCGGCAAACACGGACTCGGCGGTGATCACGTTCAGCACGCTGAGGTCTGGCGGCGGAACCTCGGTGCCGAAACCGACGGTGAAGACCGGCACGCCGGCCTCCTTCATGGCGGAGGCAAACTCCTCCGGAGAGCCTGGGGCGTTGTGCTGGCCGTCGCTCAGCACCACCAAAGCCGTGCCCGGTGCGGTCGGACCAAGCGCCTCACGCAGGGCGGAGTCGAGATTCGTGATCGGAGCATCTGCGGCGACCTGGAACGAAACTGGATAATCCCCCGAAGCATCCCTGCCCTGCTGCCGACGCCACCAGGCACGCTGGGTCTGCTGACCGCGCAGCATGACAAGCTCGACATCCTGGGTCTCGGCCAGCCGCTTCACCAGAGGGGTGGCTCCAGCGAGCAGGATTTTCTCCGCACGGCTGAGGCGGGATTCCGTGAAACGGGCCTGAGCGTCACCGGCCTCGGCAGCCTTGGATTCACCCGAGGCGGAGGATGCGGCAGTCTGGGCAGCCACATCATCCTCCAGTTTCATGCTGGCCGAAGTATCCACGGCGAGTACGACGCGGCCGAGCTGGCGCTGCGTCGTCTCACGCCTCAGGACCGGACCAGAAAGCGCCAGGACAAGAAGGAAGACCGCGAGCGTTCGGCAGGCTGCCGGCACCCAGGCCAGCGGACCGCTTTGAAAACGCATCTCACGCCGGTACAACCCCCACATCAGCACCGCGAGCACCACGGCCAGCGCCCACACGCCGATGGCGGGATGGTCACCGGCAAAGCGGAGGGTGGTTTCAGTCGTGGGAGGCATGAAGCTGGATGTTTTGAATCAAAAGAGAACCGGCGGAGGTCCGGACTAGCCCCGGGCGATGCGCTGCTGGAGGAGGACTTCGAGGAACAGCAGCGCGAGCAGCACGAGCAGGAAAGGCTGCCAGAGTTCGCTGCCATGACGGCGGGTGCGGTCGAGCTTCTGCCAGGCATCAATGCTGTCCACGAAGGCGGCCTGGTGCCTTTCGGCGATGGCCTGCACCTTGTCGGCGGGCAGCGGGGTGAGATTGGATTCCGCCGGGTCGAGATTGTAGGCCAGCAGGCGGGTTTCCGTGCCCTGGCTGAGCTTGTAGATGCCGGGTGCGGCGATGGGCCTGGACTCCAGCAGCGCTCTGCCACCTTCCGCCCGCACCTTGAGCGTTTCGGTCTGGCCGGTGGGGTCACGCAGCGTGTATTCGGCACCGACACGCTCGCTGCCCAGGACGAGCCGCAGCGGCATGCCCACCTGGTCCCAGGCGCTGAGCGTGCTCTGGGTGGCCAGGTAGGTGACGAGGCGCTGCATGAGCGGCACAAAGAAGGGCTGCAGGGGCAGGTTGGACCACTCGGCGTCCGCCGTGGTGGCGGCGGCGATCACACGGCCGCGCTCGACGGATTTTTCGACGAACAACGGCGTGCCGCGGTCGAGCTGCAGGATGGGTCGGGTGTTTGCCGACGATTCCAGCTCCCACCAGCTTTGGAACTCGGCGTCCTGGAGCCGGCCGCCCCGGGCGTCATTGAAGTAAAGCATGGCCGGATGCGTGAGACGCTGCTGCTGGAGGCGTGCCGGAGCAGCGCTGGTGGCACGCTGCAGGCCCTTGATGCCCGTCGGAAACAGGCCCTCGCCCTTGCGATGAAAGTCACGGTTGTACCACGCAAGATCCGCATGGGGCCCGGCAAACACGATGAGCCCGCCGCCGGCCTTCACGAATTTCTCCAGGCTGGCCATGTTGCCGCGGTAACGCTCCAGGTCGGCGAAGACGGCCACCTCCTTGCCCTTGAAATCATCATCGCGCAGACGCCGGGCCTCGACCTTGCTGACACGGATCAGATCACGCAGTTCCGGAACGGCGGCAGCCTGGTAGGGGGTGAGGGCCAGCTCCAGGAAATCAGCCGCGCCGCCGAGCGGTTCGCTGCTCGGATCACCATCGACAAGCAGTACGTTCAACTGGTTGCGCACCTGGACGACCGAATAGAAGGCGTTGTCATCCGGGAAGCTGTCGCCCTCGATGCGCACGGCGAGGGAGTGGTCGCCCACCGAATCAAAGGCATGGGTGAAGGAGATCACCGAAACGCCTTCCGACGGCAGGCTGACGCGCGAGGTGCGCAGACGGGCGCCATCGGCCTCCAGATGCACCGCCACATCCTGCCAGGGGCGTTTGCCGTGGTTTTGAATGCGGACACGCAGGCCGACGGGCTGCTTTTCAGCCACCACCAGGGCGGAGAGGTCGGCGCTGGCGATGCTGAGGTTTTCCGTGAGGTCGCTGGCCAGGCGGTAGAAGGTCACCTGCGGCTTCGGCTCCTGCTTGAGCAGCCCCTCCAGGGCAGGAAGTGCGGACCCATCGGCGACCCCCTGCCAGTCGCTGGCCTGGAAATCGGAGATGATCGCCAGCTCACGGGCGCCGTTGGCGGACTTGGAGAGGGCGGCGGCGGCGGTCTGCAGGGCGTCGTTCACCTTCACGGGACCGGCCTGGGTCGGTGTGTCCGAAAGCTGGCGGGGCAGCAGGTCGAGCGTGGTCGTGGGCTGGTCGAGCAGCCTGCGGGCGCTGCCCCCGGCAAGCACCACCTGGGCATCGCTGCCCTTGGGCTGCGCCTCCAGCATCCGAGTCATGTCCTGCCGGATGCGGTCCGCCGGAGAACCTCCCGCCGCCGGGGCGCGCATGGAGAAGGAGTCATCCAGCAGCATGACCAGCGAGGTCCGGCCGAGGCCAAAGGCGCGCAGGGCGGTCAGGACAGGCCGTGCCAGGCAGAGCGCGAGCAGGATCGGGATGGCGATGCGCACCGCCAGGAGCAGCCACTGCTCGACCTTCCACTTGCGTTTCCGCTGGCGGATCACCTCCTGAAGCAGATGCATCGCCCCCCAGCGCACCGTCACCACCCTGCGCTTGTTGAGCAGGTGGATGAGCAGCGGGATGAGAAAGGCCGCCGCGCCGGCAAGGAGGATGGCGTTGAGGAAAGTCATCGGGGGCGCAGGGCCGGAGAACTCCTCCAGAAAGCCGGGGCGGGCTTCATCTCACCGTCACGCGCGGGGTGGCCGCCCGCCTTCGCTGCATAGCTTGGAGCTTGAAAGAAGGATGAGGGATGGAGACGGATCGGAACGGACATTGAACACGGGGGCACACTCTCACGGCGGACAGAAGTGATTCCTATCACCTCAAGTAAGGCCCGGAACTTGTCCACGCATCCGATTTTCAACCGCCGGGTGCCGCATGGCCTCACTTTGGCCTCGTCCGGCGCAGCAGCAGATGGTTGGCCACGGTCGACGGACAGGCGGCCCAGCGCCCGCCGAACTTCGGCAGCATGAGCAGCTTCTGCAGGGGAGCCTGGCTGTGGAGCGGCGGAAAAAAACGGCTGCGCATCTCCCCGTTCGGCCGCCCCGGTGTCGCAGGCAGGGCCCAGCCCCAGCTTTCATCGTCGCCGCCCCTGGCAATGGAATTGTCCTCGTGAAAACCCCGCCAGTACCTGTCAAACTTCTGCACCACCCGTCCCCGCGGATCATACCACTCCACCCGTCCCATGCCGCCCTCCAGCCGGAAGCCGATCACCGTGTAGCCACACTCCGGCGTCAGACGCTGGCTGCAGCAGATCACCCGGTATTCACCCGGCTGAACCAGGGGCGACAGCTTCGCAGGCATGTTCTCGGAGCCGATCCAGCCCCCCAGCACAAACAGCCGCTCCCCTCCGCCTCCATACATGTGCCGCAGATGATAACCCGTGATGTCCACCGGCTTCGCCCCCGGATTATAAACCTCAATCCAGTCCGGCGACTCCTCCCCCACCTGCAGGGTCTTCAGATTCTTGGCCTGGATCTCCGTCAGGATGAGCGCAGGCCCCTCTGGCGCCGGCATCCAGGCGTCAAAGGTCAGCCGCCCTCCGCTCAACCAGCGAAACTCAGGTTCGGGCAGCGTGCTGTCCATCACCGCCCCCAGGGAAAGCGGCCGGTCAAACTTCACCCCGGACAGCAGCTTCACGACGTGCGCATGCTCCGCCTCGGTGTGAATCTCGGCCAGCTCCCAGCCAGGATAGCCCTTCAAGCGTGTCGGAATCGTCTCCCAGCGCCAGCTTTCCTTCAGGATGCACCAGTCGTCATCCAGCATCAGCAGATCCTCCCCCTGCACGGCCTGCGGTTCTCCGCCCGACCCCGCATTCTCCAGCACCAGCCTGGGACCGGACGTCAGCGGCTTCGTCATCCGGTCGAGCGCATCCAGCAGATAGATGAAGCCCATGCCCACGATCACGCTGGAAACCATGGAGATGATCGGCTTGCTGATGATGGTGCGCTGAATCAGCGGCGTGCCCATGTTCATCATGACCTTCGCAAGGTCTCGACGCAGGTCGCCGGCGCTTTGATAACGATCCCGGGGATCCTCCCGGAGGCAGCGGTGAATGATCTTGTCCAGCAACGGCGGAGTCCCGGCCTTCTTGGACGCCAGTTCAAACACCCCCACGGGCAGGCAGCCTGTCAGCAGCTCGTAAAGCGTCACGCCCAGTGAAAAAATGTCCGACCGCAGGTCCACCCGGGCCTCCTTCCTTCGCTGCTCTGGTGATGCATAGCTGACGGTGCCGATGAAGCCGCGCGTGCGGCTGCCAGTCGTCGTGCTCTGATCCCGCATCTGGTTCTTGGCGAGACCAAAGTCCGCCACCCGCACAAGGCCGCGTTCATCAATCAGGATGTTGCCCGGCTTGATGTCACGGTGGATCACACCCCGGCCATGCGCATACTCCAGCGCTTCGCACACCTGGCAGACCATCGTCACCGCACGGGACGGCGTCGGCTGCTCACGCCGCAGGATCTCCATCAGGGACACCCCCTCCACAAACTCCATCACAATGTAGTGATAGCCCGTGCTGGTCACACCGAAGTCATAGACCGAAACGATGTGCGGATGCTGCAGCCGCGCCAGAAGATGCGCCTCCTGCTTGAAGCGCTGCATGAACACCTCGTCCTCCACCAGCTCCGGCGGCAGCACCTTCACCGCCACACGACGGTTCAATGACTCCTGCACGGCGGCATAAACCGCCCCCATGCCGCCGCGATCGATGAACGTGAAGTCACGAAAGCCCGGAAAGACCTCCTCCAGGGACTCCGGCGCAGGCGGCTCCCAGTCCGTCGCCTGGCCTCCCAGCACCCCATCCATCAACCCAAGCGGATTCAAGCCTTCCAGCCCGGACGAAGGCGAAGCCTTTCCCCCGTCCGCAGTGTTTGAATCATGATCCGAAGAGTCTACCATTTCTGAAATTGTGCGTTTTCACCCAGGAGAACCAACCATCTAATTATGTGCTTCCTGTAACTCTGTGACATGTGAATTTTCTTAAAACCACCGCACTACGGCTTGCACAGCCCATCGGACTTGTTCAAGAATTCGCCCCCCATGACTGCCGCCACCCAATACGGAGCCTTCCCTCTGACGCGCTGGAGCATCGTGGTTTCTCTGCGCGACGGTGGCGATGCCGTCCAGGGCAGGCTCGCATTGGAAGAATTGTGCCGGATTTATTGGAAGCCGCTCTACTCCTACGCCCGCCACCAGGGCATTGCCCCGGCTGATGCAGAAGACCTTACCCAAAGCTTCCTGAGCTTCGTCCTGGAAAAAGACCTCTTCTCCGCCGCGGACGCGGCGCTCGGCCGGCTGCGCAACTACCTGCTCACCGCCTACAGCCGCCACATCAAGCACTGGCAGCGCCAGGCCAGCGCCCTCAAACGCGGCGGCGGCCGCGAGGTGCTTTCCATCGAGGCCTCCAGCGCCGAAGGCGAAATCACCATCGACCCCGCCGACCACCGCACTCCCGAGGCCATCTACCAGCGCCTCTGCGCCCTCCGCATCATCGAAACCGCCGTCGAACAGCTCGCCCAGGAACAGCAGGAGGCCGGCAAGGGCCGCCAGTTTCAGCTTCTCCGCCCCAGGCTCGACCCCTCCCAGACCGGCTCCGGCAATGATGCCGAACTCGCCAGGCACCTCGGCATGAGTCACGACGCCGTGCGCCAGACGGTCACGCGCCTGCGCCGCCGCTTCCGGGAAATCATGAAGGAGATCGTCGCCAGCACCCTCGCCCACCCCACCGAGGACAGCGTCAACGAGGAACTCGCCGCCCTGAGAAACGCCCTCATGGGCTGACGCCCGCCGTCATCGCCAATGCCGCAGGCCCGGAATCCGCCCTTGATTCGCTGCGGGAAGGTGCCACTCTCCGGGCCGTTTTTCCAGAATCAACCTCTCCAAAACCATGGGCCAGCAACTCAACAAGATCATCAAACGCCGCCGCCGCAAAGCCTACGTCGCCCGTAAGAAGGCGCTCCCCAAGGCTGGCGGCATCCGCAAGGCCTCGACCGCCAAGTCGCCGGCCAAGGCCCCCAAGAAGGCCGCTGCGAAAAAGCCGGCCGCCAAAAAGGCCGCCGCCAAACCCGCCGCCGCTCCTGCGACCGAGGCTCCTGCCGCCGAATAATCCCCCCGGGAGGCAGATGCTCCAAAGCCTCAGGCCGCCATGCCCCATGGCGGCCTGATTCATCGACTCCAGCCCGGGAAATTCCCGAAATCCCGGCTTGACTTCCGAGGCTTCGCCCCCACTATCCGCCTCCCCTCGAAAAGACCCTTTTCCCAATACCGATCATGGCCGTTGTTCTTCGTCTCCGTCAGGAAGGTGCCCACGGGCGCCACGTCTACCGCGTTGTCGCCGCTGACAAGCGCTTCAAGCGCGATGGCCGCTTCCTCGAAATCCTCGGCAGCTACAATCCTGCCATTGAAAAGGGCAACGCCACCCTCGACCTCGCCAAGGTGGACGCCTGGATCTCCAAGGGCGCCCAGCCGACCGCCACGGTCAAGAGCCTGATCAAGAACGCTCGCGCCGCCGCGAAGTAATCTTCCTGTTTTAGTTTCCCAAGCCGCCGGTTGACTCATCATCACCCGGCGGCTTTTCTTTTGCCGACGACCTACCCTTCCCTCCCCATGGACGCTCCTGAAGCCCTTCGCGAATTCCTGGCCTACATCGTCGCCAACCTGATCGACCACCCCCAGCAGGCCAGCATCGCCGTCAGTCGAAATACCGCAGGCGCTGTCGTTTACCGGGTACAGCTCGCCCCCCAGGATGTCCGCCACGTCATCGGCAAAAACGGTCTCACCGTCAGCTCCATCCGCTCCCTCCTCAACACCGCCGCCGAAAAACACGGCATCAAGGTCAGCCTGCGCGTCGGAGCCGCACGCGATTTTGAAACCGAGGAAACCCCGGAGCAGGAACAGGCCCGCGAGGAACAGATCGCCAGCGAATAGGAACGGACCCAGGGGACGGGCTTTGACCGCCGCCCAAGGCGCGTCCAAATTACCCCATGTCTGAAACGATCCGGCAAGTCCTCGCCTCCGAGTCCCCCCGCCCCTCCATCACCGTCTGCGGCTGGGTCCGCACCCGCCGCGACTCCAAGGCCTGCTCCTTCCTCGAACTCACCGACGGCTCCTGCTTCAAGGGCCTCCAGGTGGTCGTCGACGCCTCCCTGCCCTGCTCGAACCTGATGCCCTCCATCCTCACCGGGGCCAGTGTCCAGGTGGAAGGCGACCTCATCCCCTCGCCCGCCGCAGGCCAGCGCTGGGAGCTGCAGGCGAAAAACGTCGAGCTGCTCGGCGAGGCCGACGCCTCCTACCCGCTGCAGAAAAAAGGCCACACGCCGGAGTTCCTGCGCACCATCGCCCACCTCCGCCCGCGCACCAACCTCTTCGGCAGCGTCTTCCGCGTCCGCAGCAGAATGGCCTTCGCCGTACACCGCTTCTTCCAGGAACGCGGCTTTTTCTACGCCCACACCCCCATCATCACCAGCAGCGACTGCGAAGGCGCCGGTGAAATGTTCCGCGTCACCACCCAGAAGCCCGGCTCCAATGCCAAGCCTGAGGACGACTTCTTCGGCCGCCCCACCTACCTCACTGTGAGCGGCCAGCTCCAGGGAGAAGCCTTCGCCTGCGCCCTCGGCAACATCTACACCTTCGGCCCCACCTTCCGCGCTGAAAACAGCAACACCGCACGCCACGCCGCGGAGTTCTGGATGATCGAGCCCGAGATGGCCTTCTACGACCTCTTCGCCGACATGACCCTCGCGGAGGAAAACGTGCGCTACCTCGTCCAGGCCATGATGACCGAATGCCCGGACGAACTGGAGTTCTTCAACAAGTTCGTCGACAAGGAACTGGTCGCCCGCCTTCAGCAGACCCTCGACAAACCCTTCGAACGCATCAGCTACACCGAGGCCGTCGATCTCCTGCTCAAGTCCGGCCGAAGCTTCGAACACCCGGTCGTCTGGGGTGAGGGCCTGCAGACCGAACACGAACGCTACATCGCCGAAGAACACGTGAAGGGCCCGGTGACGATCTACAACTACCCCAAAGTCATCAAGCCCTTCTACATGCGCCAGAACGACGACGGCAGGACCGTGGCCGCCATGGACCTGCTCGTGCCGGGCATTGGCGAAATCATCGGCGGCAGCCAGCGCGAGGAACGACTCGACCTCCTCCAGGCTGCCATGAAGGCACAGGACCTCGACGAGGAAACCTACCGCTGGTACGTCGATCTCCGCCGTTATGGCAGCGTGCCGCACGCGGGCTACGGCATGGGCTTCGAACGCCTGCTCATGTTTGTGACCGGCGTCAGCAACATCCGTGACGTGATCCCCTTCGCCCGCACGCCAGGCCACGCGCCTTACTGAGCCAGGGAAAGCGCCTTGGCCGCAAAGCGCCGGCCGATCTCCTCCTGCGCGCCGGTGTCAAAATGCACGCTGTCGCCAATGTGTGTCTTCAGGTCACGCGCATCGACGCAGCCTGTGTGTGGCACGCTTTTCGGCAGCGCGAGCAGGATCTCGTTCATCGCCTTCAGGTCGCTGAGGCGCGGCTCCGGCTGCATCTCGCCAATCGTGCAGGCGATGAAGGGCAGGTCCGGCAGCGCGAGGTCGGCGCGGAAGGAGGTGATCATCGAGCGAAGCTGCTCGGCGTATTGAGGGCGCTCCTGGGCGTTCGCATTCGCCTCGCCTTGCAGCCAGAGGATGCCGCGAAGGCGGGCTTTGACGGGAGCAGTGGTTTGCAGGGCGAGTCTGGCACGGCGCAGGGCGTCTTCGTAAAGCTTCGCGCCCTTCTGCCAGAGCTTGATGGAGGAACCGCCGACCGCACAGGGCACGAGGCCAATCGCAGCGGTTTTGTCCTGCGCGGCCAGCACTTCTGCAAAGGCCAGCCCGGGGCCGACACCGGCGTTGTCGTGGCCTTGGAACGTCTTCGCATCACCCACGAGATGCAGCGGATGCCGGGCGAGATACCACTGGTCATCCTTCTTGTGCATCATGACGATTCGCGGATCCTTCTTCGGCTCCTCCGGCATGAATCCACGCCCCTTCATGTTCGACTGCCCGCACAACAGCCACAGGTCGAGATGCGTCGCGCCCACCGGCAGCTTCGTGATGTCCACGCTCACCAGAGGCGGTTTCGTCGGCGGAGGTGTGCTGGCTTTCTTGGCCTTCGCCGCCTTTTGGGCGAAGAGCGGAGAGCTGAGGACGATAAGGCAGAGAAGAGATACGCAACGCATGGTTCGTGAACGTGCCGCAGCGGTGGTTATTGCCAGCGGTGGTGTCGATTTGGTGCCTGAAGACAGGCGCCAATCTCGGGCACGAAATGCGCATGATGTCGATTTGGTGCCAGAAAAGTTTCGCCATATCTAGGCACGAAATTGACACAATGTCGATTTAGTGCCAGAAGTTGGCCACCATTTCCAGGCACGAAATCGACATGAGCACCATCACAGACGGCTACATCGGGCGCGGCGAGGAACGGGAGGAGTTCCGGCGGCTTCTGCAAAAGAAGATCGCTTCGCTCGTCACCTGCCAGGGACGGCGACGGATCGGGAAGAGCCGTTTTTTGGCTGAGTGCGCGCAGGAGGCGGATCACTTCCTCAGCTTCATGGGACTGCCGCCGCGTGAGGACATGACACGGCAGGCGCAGCTCGATGCCTTTGCCGACCAGCTCGCGAAGCAGACGAAGGCTCCCAAGGTGCCGCTCGATGGCTGGCCCACGGCTTTTCAACTGCTCGCCAGCCAGCTCCCGCCCAGCGGCACGGTCGTGCTGCTGCTGGATGAGATCTCGTGGATGGCGGCCGGCGATGCGGACTTCGCCGGGCATCTCAAGACGGCCTGGGACACGCTTTTCTCGAAGCGCCAGCGCCTCGTCGTCGTGCTTTGCGGCTCGGTTTCCTCGTGGATTGAGGACAACATCCTCAACAACACCGGCTTCGTCGGCCGCTGTTCGTGGCAGTTCCGGCTGGGGCCGCTGGCACTGCCGGAATGCGTGCAGTTTTGGGGCAAACGTGGCGAGCGCATCAGCACGGCGGAAAAGCTGCGCCTGCTGGCCGTGACCGGCGGCGTGCCGCGCTACCTGGAGGAGATCAATCCCGCCCGCACGGCAGAGCAAAACATCGCCGACCTGTGCTTCAATCCCGCCGGGATGCTCTTCAGCGAGTTCGACAGCATCTTCCACGACATCTTCACGCGGAAGGCGGAGACGTATCGCGAGATCGTGCGCACGCTTGTGGCCGGACCACGCAGCGTGGACCAAATCAGCACCGAGCTGGACCGCGCACGCGGCGGCAGCCTCAGCGCCTCGCTCACCGAGCTGGAGCTGGCGGGCTTCATCACACGGGATGTGCCGTTTGATCCTGAAACAGGCACCAGCAGGCCGCGTGACGCCCGCTTCCGCCTCTCGGACAACTACCTGCGCTTCTACCTGAAGTATGTCGATCCCGTGCAGACCCGGATCGTGAAAGGCCTGCTGAAAAACACCGCGCTGGAGTCCCTGGACGCCTGGGACACGATCATGGGCCTGCAGTTTGAAAACCTCGTCCACGCGAATCTCGACCTGCTTCTCACCCGCATCGGTCTCGACAAAAAACTCGTGCTCAACGCCGGCCCGTATCAGCAAAAGCAAACCCTCCGCCGCCAGGGCTGCCAGATCGACCTCCTCCTCCGCACCCGCCGCAGCCTCTACGTCTTCGAGATCAAGTTCCGCAAACGCATCGCCGCCAGCATCGTCGATGAGGTGCGGGAGAAAGTGCGCCGCCTGAAGCTCCCGAAAGGCCAGTCCGTCCGCACAGGCCTCATCTACTGCGGCGAGCTTGATCCCGAGATCGACGGCCGGGATGATTTCGATTTTCTGGTGCCTGCGGAGAAGCTGCTGACGAGGAAGGTCTAAGGTTGAGCGTTCGAACCAAACAAAGACGCGAACTTTGCAATCAGACCAATTACCAAAGTAATGATACCGAGCAGCGAATACACCCAGTGCTCTTTCAGGAAGATCACAAGATCCTTGGGGGATGAGCCATAAATATCTCTCCAACGATAGTTGGTGACCAAAGTGCCGGCGTTCGCCTTGCTGATTATTGCCTCGAATGTATCGACTTTGCGCAATGTTGAACGGTGAACAGACACAAAATCCCCTCTAGCTGCAGCCTCGACTTCTTCCGGTCCTGACAAAAATCCCAGATCAGTGATTTGGTTGCGAGCCATCAATGAAGGTAGCCGAGGATGTTCCATGTAGTTTGGACCATAAATATCGACCAAGCAGCGTGAAAGGTCGAAGAGGCTTGCTGGATCAAGTTCGTTCGGGTCTATGCCTTGAGTTCGGCAACGATGGTAAATCGATGGAAAACCGTAGTTGCTGTCTCGCATGTTCCAATGGACCCAAGTGTATCCGCCATGATGCTTTGTCATGAAGGAGTTGAATTGAGACAGGAGCTCGTGTTCGAGTTCCTGGATCTTGGTCTTAACATCTGCGCTGGGAACACGGAGTCTTTCCGCACATTGATGTATCGAAAACGACTCCGTTTGCGCCGAATCAAGGTTTCTGACAGCAATTGAGGTCACTCTTGCTGATGTGCCGTCGGGCCTATTCGCGAAGTCTTCGCTAGCATAGTGGATAAGCAGAACACGTCGCTTATCAGCAACCAGTTGTGTTAGCTTTTTCAGCGCTTCGGATCGCTTTTTTGGGCTCTTCGCAAAACTGCGTGTGATTAATTGGGTGGCTGGTTAGAATGAGGGATGCAAGACACCGAGTTTTATGAACGGCTGTTGGGCTTGAGCAAGCCCTGGAAAGTCAGCGGGGTTGAGATGGAC
>JABARQ010000051.1 GCA_019186985.1 Prosthecobacter sp.
GCGGCGACGCAGTTACTTCAAGTTCTCACCTGGAACACGGTTCCAGATGGCCGAGGTCTTCCACCCCGGAGGATCGTGACGCTTCACAGCGCACTAGCCATCTTGCTCCGCAAGATGAGCAACACGCTGGCGCAAGCACCCAGAACTTTCGAACTCCCAAAACACCCGGCTCCACGAAGCCCCCAGGCTCATCTCGACGGAGCGAGATGACGACTATGCTTCACCTGATTAAATCCGCAGGTTTTGTCCAGTCGCCGGTCACCACACCTCCAGACGCACAAACCTGCGGTCGGCCGTGCCCTTCGGCACCGTCACCTTCACCTCCTGCCGGATGCCGTTGTCGCTCAGCACCTGCTCGGAATCATCCCCGTATGTCCAGTCGGTGCCGTTCATCGTCTGCGTCCACGGGACTTCAAAGCCCACCTCCGAGGCGGCGGACGAACCCCTTGTGTAGAAGAGCTCGATGCTGCCGCCGTTGACGCCCACCCGCAGCCCGGGCGGGCTGTCATCCGCCGTCGGGTCCATGCCAAAGGCAAATTCGTCATAGTTGCTTGTGCCGTCACCGTCAGGATCCGCCGTGTCAGCGGCGCTGCCGGAATTGTCGGAAGTGCCGAACCAGTTCTGCCTCCAGAAGGCGATTGCGCTGCCTGAACCGCTGCCGACACCGGTGACCGTGACATCAAAGGGGTTCTCGTCCGGGTCATTGCTTGAGAAGCGAAGCACCGCGCTGCGAGGCCCTGCCGAGGAGGGCGTGAAGGAGATGCTGAAGGCCGCCGTGGCGCCGTCTTCAAGCGCGGAAGGCAGGGCGCTGACGGTGAAGTCCCCGGGATTGGCGCCCGCCTTGACCACGCCCAGCCCAAGCAGCGGGATCGTGCCGTCGCTGCGCAGCGTGAAGGTCATGCCGGGGCTGGAGACTCCCGGGGCGAAGCTCCCGAGATAAACCGCTCCCGATCCGTCCACCAGGCCGCCGCCGGCCTCCTGCTCGATGGCGACCTCGGGCGTGAGCGGGTAGCTGCCGATATAGCTGGAGCTTGGTGCTGGAATAGGGGTTTCTGATTCCAAGTCATTCCACCCGGCCTCGGTGAAGCTGCCGGTGACAAACAAATCATCCCCGACCACGGTGATGTCCCACACATCCCAGTTGGGTCCGCCGCCGACCTGCTCCCAGGTGCTGCCATTCCACTCTTGCAGCGGTTCAACGGTATTCTGTGAGCCAGCAAAGAGCAGGCCGTGGGTGTATTTGAGCACATTCACACCGCCATCAATGGCCACGCCAGTGCCGAGCGCACTCCAGGTGCTGCCGTTCCACCGGGCGACATGGTTGTCGCAAGGCACTCCATTGATGGAGACGAAGGTGCCGCCGATGACGAGGTCAGCGTCCATGGCGGTCATGCAGTTCACCAACGGGGTGATGTTGCCGGTATGCGTGACCCAGGCGCCGCCGTTCCATTGCAGGATGTGACTGGTCTGCAATTCCGACACGCTGATGTCGTTGAAGGTCGAGGCGTAAAGCTGCCCGCCCGCCTGGCACATGGACTGCACAAACGAGTCCGCATTGAGCGTGATGCCAGCGCCCGCGTCACTCCATGTCGTGCCATTCCATTTGGCGATATGGTTGATGGGCGTACCATTCGCGGTTGAGATGTCGCCGAAGACGTAGAGCGCACCGCCGATGCTCGCCATGTTGCCGGAAAGCGAGGCCTCCAGATTCCCGATGGTGACCCACGCGCTGCCGCTCCATTTCGCAACGGTGAGAGGATACGGCGGCAAGGGTTGATCAACCCAGTAGCAGGCATAAAGCTCGCCATCGTGCGCGACGAGGGAGCCGCCCTGGCTGCCCGGAAGCGCCGACCATGTGTTGGTGGTCTTGTCATAACAGGCCACATGGCTGGCGGCGATCTTGCCAGCGGTGGTGAAGCTGCCGCTGACGTAGATTTTGCCATTCAGCTCGACGATGGAATAACCATCGCCATTGAGCCCGCCGTCAAGATCTTCGAAGATGGAGGACCACGTGCTGCCATTCCAGCGGGCGAGGCCTTGCGTCTTGACTCCATCAGTCACCGTAAGGTCACCGCTGACAAACACCGCGCCGCCAACCTGCGACACCATCGTCAGGTATTGATCGACGCCGGTGCCGCCCACGATGTGCCAGGCGCTGCCGTCCCAGCGCTCGAGGTAGTTGGTGAACTGCCCTCCCACGTACACATCACCCCCCAGCATGGCGACCTCCGTGGCGAATTCGTCAAAGGTCTTCAGCGTCGTCCAGGAAGCACCGTCCCAATGACGGCATGTGCTGCCGCCGACCACATAAATGTTGATGCCATCCTGGGTGGCGATGCCGCTGATCGAGTCAGTGGCCGGCCCCACGTTCGACCAGGCGGCGCCGTTCCATTTCTGCACCTGAGCGCCACGGCCAACGAACAACTCGCCGCCCGCCACGGCCAGGCCGCCCGTGGGCACGCTGGTGCTGGTAAAGCCAGCGCCGGCAGCCAGCCAGTTCGTGCCATCCCATTTCGCCAGCCTGGAAGTCAATGAGACCCCGCCCACCGAGCTGAAAGTGCCGCCGATGAACAGCTCCGAACCGAGCACCGCCATGGCGTTCACCGAGCCATTGGCGCCACTGCCGAGGGCTGACCATGCGCTGCCGTCCCACCTTGCCACACGGCTGGCAGACAGGCCATCCACGGCGGTAAAGGTACCGCCGATGAACACATCACCGCCCATGACAGCCACCGCATTGACTGTCAGCGTGCCACCTGTCAGTCCAGCCCCCAGGGGGGTCACCGTTCCAGTTGCCTTGTCCACCCGCGCAATGCCCTGCACCGCGACACCTGCGAGCCTGCTGAACGATCCGCCGACATAGTAGGCGTCCGCTGCCTCAGCAATGGCATTGATGGAGCCGACCGTGGTGGCCTGAGGGAAATTTGGCGACCAGTTTTGCGGCAGTTGCGGGAATGCGTTCGATATGAGCAGCAGCGAGGCGAGGAGGGCTTTTTTCATGCGATGAACCAGTGGTCTCATCGCATGCAGCCCCGGAAGGTGAGCCGGGGTTACAAACCTCCGGCGGAAAGAAGCGGCTTTTTTCTGTAACACCTCGCACCGCCCGGCTCCTAAGGAGGTTGAAGCCTTCCCATGCCCCGCCCCTCCACCGACTGGTCCCTGCTCGACGACACAGCCCTCGTGCTGGCGGTCCAGCGTGGGGAGGTGCGCGCGTTTGAACCGCTGGTGGACCGGCACCTGGGCCATGTGCATGCCTATGTCGCCCTGCGCCTGCCGGTGGCCCACCTCGTGGATGAGATCACGCATGAAACCTTCGTTTCCGCCTTTCGGATGATGGACCGCTTCTCCGCAGGCACCAACCTCCACGGCTGGCTGCGCACCATCGCGGGGAACCTCGTGAGGAAGGAGCTGGCCCGCTACCATCGCGAGGAGCACAACAAGCTGGGTTACGCAGCGCAGCGTGAGGTCGAGCTGGCCATGGCCGAGGACGACGAAGACGTTTCAGGGGAGGCAGAGGCGCTGCGCGGCTGCCTCGATGCAGTGCCGCCGAACCTGAAGTCGCTGCTCGAGCTGCGCTACCGAGATGACTTCACCTCCGACGTGATCGCGGACAAGCTGCAGAAGACCGCCGCGTGGGTGCGCGTGACGCTGCACCGCATCCGCGAACAGCTGCGCAGGTGCATTGAATCCAGGCAGGGAGGGCCCGACCATGCCGGAACGTGAGCAACTGCCTGAACGGCTTGATCAAGGGCCGGATGAAGCCCTGCACGACCTCATGCGGCAGGATGAATCCATGGCTGCGGAAGTCCTGAGGCATCGCCGCATGGAGCGCGCCTTGCGTTCCATGCTTTCACCCGGAACGCGGCGGCAGCGAATCCGTGATTCGATCATCGCGGCAGTGGGCGGCACGCCCCTGGAAAACCTGCGCGAGCAGGTGCTGGCGAAGACGAGCCGTCCACGGATCATCTGGCGCACTCACAGGCTGGCCTGGGCGGCTGGTGCCGCCGCCATGCTGTGCCTCGCAGCGCTCATGATGTTCCCCGGCAATCCAAACGCGCTGCAGTTTGCGGGGTCGGTGGAGGGCACGGAGCTCCGGCGTGACGGCAAAAACAGGACCGCTGCGTCCGGCATGACCGTGAAGGCGGGCGACGAAGTTCACGCGGGCAGCCGCGGCGTGACGCTGCGTTTCACGCAGGAAGGCACGATGATCACCCTGGAGCCCGACACCACGATGCGCGTAAGGTCACTCGCCCCGCAAAAGCAGTTCGAGCTGCTCCAAGGCGGACTCGAAGCCGATGTGGCGAAGCAGCCGAACGGCGCGATGCTCTGGACCACCGACAACGCGGAAGCCCGGGTGCTCGGAACCCGCTTTGCCCTCACGGCGGACGGCGTCTTCACCCGGCTCGACGTGCAGAAGGGCGCGGTGGAGCTGCAACGTCTTGGCACCCCGGAACAGACGGTCGTACGTTCGGGTGAGTTCGCAGCTGCGGACGCCCGCAAGCTGACGGTGGCACGCCCGCAGTCTGCCGAGCCGGTTTGGAATGTTGCGGACCGCTCCACGCCCGGCTTCGAGCATGTGTCCTTCACCAGCGAGGCTGCGGGCATGGAAATGGGCGTGAACGTGCTGCTGCCGCCGATGTATTCGAAGCACGCCGGCCGGCGCTATCCGGTGGTGTATTTCCTGCATGACAGCGGAGGCGATGAACATGGCGACGCCGCCCGCTTCGGCCCGCTGATGCGCGAGTCCATGACGCGGCTTGAGCTCCCCCCCTTCATCGCCGTGTTTCCCAACGTGGGTCCTGGCCACACGCCGAAGCCCTGGATCATGGGCAAGGCTCTTGCCCGCGACCTCACGCGCTTTGTGGACGACCGCTACCGCACCATTCCCTTCCGCCGCATGAGGATCGTGGCGGGCATCGGCCAGGGCGGCCACCGCGCCCTCATGCTCGCAGCGCTGCAAGGAATGGAGTTCTCCTCCTGCGTGGTCATGGACGACCCGCTGCGTGGCGGCCCGCCGGGCTTCCGCATCCTGCTCGAACGCGCCCAGGCGCATCTGAACCGCTTCGGCAGCCAGGCGCTCCTGCTTCACAGCCGGTCCGAGCCCGAGCGCGATGTGGTGACGCTCGCTCAGTTCCTCAATGACGTCGGCATGGACGCACGCTTTGCCACGATGAAGTCCGAAAGCCCGGATCATGCGGACTTCGCGGCTGAAGCCTGGGCACGGCTTGTGCCCGAGATCGCGAATCAGTGGGCACGGTGACCTTGGACTTCAGCAAGGTTTTCAACATCACCCTGTAACAGTTCGCGACGCTCATCTCCTAACGAAGGCGAACCCCCATGAAGACCTTCGTCAGCCTTACGGCCTTGTTTTGCGCATTGATCACCGCCACCCATGCGGTGGAAAAGCCCCTGGGCACTTTCTCAAGCTCGGGGGCAACGATGACAAGCATCTATTCGAATGCGAACCTGCGCGGCGTGCTGGTCAGGGCAAGCTGGTCACAGATCGAGCCGACGCCGGGCACGTTCAGCTTCACGGCCATCGACAACCAGGTCGCGGGCATCACCTCGCGGGGCAAGTCATGGTCGCTGGCGGTCCTCGGCGGAGGCGTGGGCTGCCCGGCATGGCTCACGGATCCGGCCGCCAGCGGCGGCCTGGGCGCGCCCTATGTGGACTATGCGTTTCGCGGAGCGCCTGGCTACAGGCTGCCCCTGTTCTGGGATGCGACCGTACAAACGCGTCTCACGCTGCTGGCGAATGCACTTGCCGCACGCTACAACACGGATGCGAGCCTGAAGCTGGTCTACATCACCCAGATGACCGCCAACGGCGTCGAAGGCCACCTGCAAGGCGTCACCATGAGCACGCTGATCGCGGCCGGGAATGACCAGGACGGTGATTCGGACGTCGACGCGGCCGATTTTGCGCTGCACTGGATTGCGGCGTCGAAGGCGGCCTCACGCAGCTTTGCGCTGGCCTTCACGAACAAGCCGCTGGCTTTCGAGGTTCATGATGTCAACGGCTCCTCCACGATCCCCGAGACGATCATCAACGACCTGTGGAACGACGCCTCTCTCAATCATCGCGTCGGCGCCGCCATGTGGTGGATCTCCGGCAAGACCACCTATCAGACGCAGCTCATCAACGTGCTCTCCGCGTATCCCGGCGACATCTACGGCCAGGTGATCGGCAAATCAGGCGAAGGGGCGTGGGCGGCGGGCACCCCCTACGCAGCCGGCGCCATGCGCATGCCGGTGAATCCGCCTGCAGCGCAGCGCTACCGCTATGAAGCGACCACCGCAGGCACCAGCGGCGGCACCGAGCCCGTGTGGCCGACCACCATCAATGCCACGGTCACGGATGGCAGCGTGGTATGGACGTGCCGCGACAGCCAGTTTGGCAACGGCGACTTCACCACCGTCTTCAGCCAGGCCAAGGCCGTCGGCATGCGCTACATCGAGCCCTGGGAGTGGGAGTTCAACAACACGACAAGCTCGGCAAACGGTGAATGGAACACGGCGATGCAGGACTTCAACGCCTGGGCGGACGCCACCTTCGGCGGCGGCAACACCGCACCCACGATCACCGGCATCCCCGACCCGACGACAGGCATGGGCACGGCCGTCGGGCCGTTGAGCTTCACCATCGGCGATGCAGAATCAGACGCGGCATCCCTGAGCCTCACGGCCTCCTCCTCCAACACCACCCTGCTGCCCCTGGCGAACATCACCTTTGGCGGCAGCGGCGCGAACCGCACGATCACGCTCTCGCCGGCGGCCGGACAAAACGGCACCAGCACCGTGACGGTCATCGTGAGCGATGGAACGCTCACGGCACAGACGCTTTTCACGCTCACCGTGAGCGCAGGCAACACGGCGCCGACGGTTTCCACCATCCCGAATCAAACCACCACCTCAGGTGTCGCAGTCGGCCCCATCGCGTTCACGATTGGCGATGCGGAGACTGCCGCGGCCGCACTCTCGGTCTTCCGCAACTCCAGCAGCACCACGCTCGTGCCGGCGGCGAACATCGTGCTCGGTGGCAGCGGGGCGAACCGCACCGTCACCGTCACGCCGGCGGCCGGGCAGACAGGCACGGCAAACATCATCCTGATCGTGAGCGACGGCTTACTGCAGACGGTGCGCATCTTCACCCTGACCGTGAACGCCGGCGGCAACACCGCGCCGACCATCACCGGCATCCCCGGTCAGTTCACGACACCGGGAACAGCCGCAGGGCCGCTCAGCTTCACGGTTGGCGATGCGCAAACCGCCGCCGCCTCGCTCATCGTCACCTGTGCATCGTCGAACACGACCCTGCTGCCGAATGCAAACATCGTCCTCGGCGGCGGCGGCGCGAACCGCACGATCACGCTGACTCCTGCCAGCGGACAAGCCGGAAGCACGACCGTGACGCTGACCGTAAGTGACGGCTCCCTCACCGCAGAAGCCAGCTTTTCACTCGTCGTCAGCAGCAGCCCGCAGACCGTCACCGCGCTGACCGCGCTCCATCAGAACGGGCAGACCTACCTCACCTGGAACGAGGTTGCGGATTCAACGGCAACGTACCGCATCTATCGGTCGACGACACCCTTCACAAGCACGGCCCAGCTGGTGGCGGCAGACCTCGTCGGCACTGCGGGGGCCGGCTCGTCGCTCGACGCCCGGCTGAGCGGGCTGCGGTCCACCAGCTACTTTTACCGCATCACCGCCGCAGGGCCGGATTTGAGCGGCACGCAGGGCTTGTTTGTTCACACGGCCGCTTCGGATGGCGAGGCCTTTTATGCAGCAACGGCGGTCGTGGGCGGCGTGGAGCAAATCGCGCTGGATCCGGGCCAGAACACCACGGATGCCGTCAACGAGGTCGTGGCGATGCCGGAGCCCGTCTTGCAGCGCACGCTGACGATCAACGGCCGCGGCGTGGAGGTTTACGTTCACTGGACCAGCGCCTCGGCGACCGCCCTCTACCCGGCGATGGGCAATCAAAGCTCCACCGCGCATCATTTCGGCCTCGTGCGCAACGGCTCGGCGGACACGCACTCGCTGCTCATCCGGCCTCATGCACGGCAGGGCAGCTTTCTGTCCACCGTCACCGGCACGAACGATGCGAACGAATGGGTGCTCACGCTTGACGACTGGATGCCGAACAGCATCGAGAACACCTTCTGGCATGGCTACCACGAGGGCTTCAGCATTGAAACGGGCGGCCCGCAGGGCACCGGGGGCACCGTGCATGATTACACCACCCGCCGCGTGAAATGGGAGGTCGAGTGGGCCATGCGAACGCTGCCGCTGGACCTGAACCGCCTCTACATGACCGGCCACTCCATGGGCGGCATCGGCTCCCATTTCCTCAGCCTCATGCTGCCGGGAAAGATCGCCGCCGTCTGGACCACCTCGGCGAAATACGACTTCAGCTTCCTCAATGACCCCAACCCCGCGAACATCTGGAATGACGGCTCCAATGAACGCGCCACCAGCGGCGACCTCATGTGGGGCACAGTCGCCACGGGGCTGATGAGCAGCGGAGGGCTGCCCGTGTACGACCGCTTGAACGCCGGATACCTTGCCAGCGCGTTCCGCAGCGTGGATCAGCCCGTGATGATCGCCTACCACGGCAGGAACGACGTGGTGGTCGGCTGGGCGGAGAAGATCGGGTTTTACAACGCGATGAATGCCAGCCGCCACGGCGGCAGGTTCTTCTTCGACAGCGGCGTTCACAACCGCAGCGGCGGCGAGTGGCTGGTCTCGCAGGACATGAACGTGCTCAACCGCTACCGCCTGAACCAAAGCTACCCCGCCTTCAGCAGCAGCAGCGCCAACGGCAGCCCTGGAACAGGCGCCGCAGCCAGCGGCGACACCTTCGGCACGATCAACGGCAACCTCGACTGGGACACCGGCACGATCATCGACACCGCCACGCAATGGCAGGTGAGGCTCAGCACCAGCTCCCTGATGCACAGCACCGGCACGATTGCCGCGCCGGCGAACGCCACCGCCGCTGTCACGCCTCGCCGACTGCAGGCCTTCCCTCACACACCCGGCGCCCTTGCGCGCTACGAAGTACATGACCTGGGCAACGTGCTCCTCCAAAGCGGCCTCATCTCCGCCGATGCCGATGGACTTTTCACCGTGCCCGCCGTCAGCATCACCAGCACGGGCACGACACTGACCCTTCTGAGCATCCCAACCGCCGCACCGGCGGCCACCGTCACCCCCGGAGGCATCTCATTGCAATGGGCAACCGTCCCGGGCGTCCGCTATCAGCTGGAGTGGAGCAGCGACATGACCATCTGGCTGCAGGCAGGCGAAGCGCGGACAGCTGCATCTGCCTCGATGTCCTGGGAGGATGCGGGCGGCCTGACGGGCGGCGAAAGCCGCAGGTTCTACCGCCTGCGCATTGGTGATTAGGCCGGACCGTTGACCTGCCGTCGGTTTGCGGCACCGTCAGGCATGTCCGGCTTTCACATCCGCGCCTATGAACCCTCCGACGAGGCCGCCGTCATCGGTCTCTGGCAGGCCTGCGGGCTGGTTGTTCCGCAGAACAACCCGGAGCGCGACATCCGGCGCAAGCTGAAGGTCAATCCTGAGTGGTTTCTGGTCGGAGTGCTCGACAGGCTTGTCATCGGCACCTGCATGGCCGGCTACGAAGGTCATCGCGGCTGGATCAACTACCTGGCCGTTCATCCGGATCATCAGCGCCGGGGCCTTGCCGGCAGGCTGATGAAACATGCGGAGTCCCTGCTGCGCTCGGCGGGCTGCCCGAAGATCAATCTGCAGGTCCGCGCCACCAACACCGCCGTGCTTGCCTTTTATCAACACCTGGGGTTTTCCCAGGATGCCGTGGTCAGCCTTGGCAAGCGCCTCATCCAGGATGATCCCGCGTTGCCGCCATCCTAGAACGTCGCCTCTACGACCTGTTTGGCAACGTCGCCGGATGGGTGGACACGCCTGCGCCGGACAGTGTCGGTGACGGCTGCATGGTTCTCTTTGGCCTCAGCGGTGGATCCTGGGCCACGGGCAGGCCAGGCTTCCACATCGGCACGCGTCCCGGGCGCGCCCAGGCCAGCTTTGGATTCCGGATCGTTCTCGACCTGCGCTGAAGAAGGAGCGAAGGCCTGCAAAGGCCCCTGTCTTCGGCACACCCTGACCACATCACGCAAGGAACGGCCCTCACACTCGTTGTGTCGATGCCGATGCAGCCCAGCAGGCGGCCGATCACAAACACCACCAGCATGTTCACCCCCAGCCGTCGTCAGATCCTTCAGCAGGCCGGAGCCGGCTTCGGCTCACTCGCGCTGCAGTCGCTGCTGGCTGACGACGGACTGCTGTCAGGCGGCAATCCACTGGCGCCCCGTGCACCGCACTTCGCACCCAAGGCCAAGTCGGTGATTTTCCTCTTCATGTACGGCGGGCCGTCGCACGTCGACCTCTTTGACCCGAAGCCCGAGCTGGCCAGATGGCATGGCAGGGCGATCCCGGTCTGGAAAAAGGAGGACGCCTTCATGGGCGGAAAAACCAAAAACGTGGCCATGCAAAGCCCCTACCGCTTTTCCAGGCACGGGCAGGCGGGCATCGACATCGCCGAGGTGTATCCCAATCTCGCGCGTCATGCGGACAGCCTCTGCGTGATCCGCTCCATGCACGCCGAGAGCAACAACCACGGCCCGGCGCTCTTCCAGATGAACTCCGGCTTCATCCAGGCCGGACGTCCGAGCATGGGTTCCTGGGTCACCTACGGCCTCGGTTCGGAGAGCGACAACCTGCCCGCCTTTGTCGTGCTGCTGGACAAGCTCGGCGCCCCGGTGAACGGCGCGCTCAACTGGTCGAACGGCTTCATGCCCGCCACCTACCAGGGCGTGCCCTTCCGCAGCAGCGGCGAGCCCATCGCCTACCTGACACCGCCGAAAAGCGTCAGTGACTCAAGGCAGCGCTCCAGGCTGGACCTGCTGAAGCAGTGGAACGCCGAACACGCCGCCGCCAACCCGGCGGAAAGTGAGCTCGCCGCGCGGCTGAACGCCTATGAACTGGCCTACCGGATGCAGATGAGCGCCACGGAATGCACGGACCTTGGCAGGGAGCCCGAGGCTGTGCGACGGATGTACGGCCTGGATCACCCCGTGACCGCCCACTTCGGCCGCAACTGCCTGCTTGCCCGCCGCCTGGTGGAGCGGGGCGTGCGCTTTGTGCAGGCATACAGCGGCGGCAACGAGGGCCCGAAAGCCTGGGACGCCCACGACGACCTCAAGAAGAACCACGACCTCCATTGCGCGGAGACCGACGGACCGATCGCTGCGCTGCTGGACGACCTGAAGATCAGCGGGCTGCTCGACACCACGCTTGTGGTCTGGGGCGGCGAGTTCGGCCGCTCGCCCGTGGCCGAGAACGGACGTGGCCGCGACCACCATCCGAAGGGCTTCACCATGTGGATGGCCGGCGGCGGCATCAGGGGAGGAATGATTCACGGCGCCACCGACGAATTTGGTTATGCCGCCGTGCAGGACAGGGTCTCCGTGCCCGACCTTCATGCCACGATGCTGCACCTTCTCGGCCTCGACCACGAGGCGCTGACCTGCCGTTTCATGGGGCGCGACTTCCGGCTCACCGACGTCAGCGGCGATGTGGTCAGGGCGCTGCTGGCCTGAAGAGAAAACAAAAAAGGCGGGCCGCGCGGCTCCGCCTTCACCCGGGGTTGGAAAGCATTCCTCAGCTGTCCTTGCGACGTGCCTGGCGGATGCGCCACACATCCAGCGCCATGCGCCAGGAGTCGCGCAGCAGACGCACCTTGCCGCCCGGGGTCTCATGCCAGTCCACGGGCACCTCCACCACCTCGCAGCCGCCGTCGAGCAGGGCCGTCATCAGCTCCACATCAAAGGCGAAGCCCGTCACCTGCAGCCCCGGCGCGACTTTTTCAAAGGCCGTGCGCGGCACCAGCTTCAGCCCGCACTGCGAGTCATAGACCGGGATGTCCAGCATCTCGGAGACCAGCGTGGCATAGACACGGCCCAACAAATGACGCTTCAACAAACGCTCGACGCGGCGCCCCAGCATCTTCACCCTTGAGGCAAACAGGGCGCTCGGAGGACTTCCTGAAGGTGGCAGCAGACGGATCAGGCGCTCCACTTCGCGGGCGGCGCAGGAGCCGTCAGCATCCACGAAGCCCAGCCATTGAGCCCCACCATGATCCGCCCAGCCCGCGTAAACCGCCCCGCCCTTGCCCAGGTTCTCGGAAAGCACCTTCAAGGGCAGCAGGCGGGGGCAGGACGGACGCAGCCCTTCAACCACCGCATTCATGGCAGCAGCCTCCTCAGGTCCCGAACCATCCTCCACCACCTGGATTCGGACGCCCCCAAGGCCCGACACCGCCCGGCAGAGCTCCGGCAGAAAGGCGCCGATCCGCGCGCTTTCGCGGAAGCAGGGCACAACGAGATGGACGCTGGTGGAGGTGATGCTCATGAACCGACGCGTTTCTCCAGAAGGCGCAGGGCCAGCATGATTTCGGCAAGCACCCGCTGAAGCGCGTAAAACCAGCCGCGCCAGCCGTCGAGCAGCGTGCCTTTCACCAGCAGGGTGTAGACCAGCGCGGCAGGCACCGCGGCCCACCCTGTCCGACGCAGACGGTCCTGCAGCCGCAGCATGGCCGTATCAGACGCCAGCAGCTTCTCCGCCTCCAGCAGCGCATACCTGTCCTGGGAGGCGATCCAGCGCGACAGCGGCTTGCGGTCATCGTGGTCGATCCTCGTGTGAAGATGACCGGTTGTTCCCTTCACTTCCAGAAGCTGTGTATGTCCGTCCTTCACATAGCGGCAGCGGCTCTTTTGAAACAGCACGGCACGCGGCGGGTAAAGGCTGGCCCGAAGCGGATGACCGCCGATCAGGTAGCGGAAGCAAGCCAGGTAGGCATCCGCCTTGGCAGACAGCGCGGCCAGTTCATCCTCAAAGCCGGCGCCAAGCACATAATCCGCGTCCAGGGACAGCACCCAGGGCGTGAGCACAAGGTCCACGCCGTGGTTCCACTGGCTGGTGTGATCATCAAAAAGGCGCGTTTCAAAGCGCACGTTGGTGAACCTGGCTGCAATCTCATGCGTGCCATCCGTGCTGCCGCTGTCGAGCACGACCACTTCCGCCGCCCAGGTCAGCCGGGCGAGCGTGCGCTCAAGGTTGGGTGCCTCGTTCCAGGTCAGCACCAGCGGCGTGATGTCCTTCAGGTTCATGCGGCTGGTTTACGTGCCTCGATCAGCAGAGTGTGCGGCGAGTCAGGCGTGCTCTCCCATTCGAGGGCCAGCACGGCGGAGTCGAACAGGGAAGGGTGATGCGTTTCGGTGATCGGCTGCACGGTTTCGATGCCGGTGAAACCCGCGCCTTCCGCCAGTTCCCGCAGGTAGGAAGGCGTCAGGATGGTCAGATGCTCGCGCCGGCAGAAGATGAAGTTCTCCAGCCGGCCGCCGATGGAGGAGCGCTGGTCGGGAAAGTCGGAGAACCAGGCGCTGTTGCCCGCCAGGTATTCACGCATCGCGGCATCCCCGTTCGGGCCGCCCGCACGAATGACCCCGCCGGGTTTGAGAACGCGATGCATCTCGGCGAAATGTCCGGGCAGGTCGGGCAGATGCTCGATGACATGATGCGAATAGATCGCGTCCACCGAGGCGTCGCGGAAGGGCAGCCCCTGGCTCATGTCCGCCCAGACATCGCATTTTCCCGTGAACATGTTGGCGTCCACATTGATCCAGCCCTGAAGGTAGTTCCTCTGCCCGGGGCCCAGGTGGATGCGCACAATCTCTTTGCCTGCCGTGGACGGAGCCCGCAGGTTCCGATAAAGGGCCGCGTTCACCCGCATCAACGGACCTGCAAGACTGTAGAAGAGCGCCTTGGCGCGGCGGGAGATCATGTCGGCAAAAAAATCACTTCCTGGACTGCTGGTAAAGGTTTTCCAGCGCCGCAGCCATGGCCTGGGCGGAATAAGCGCTCCGGGCAAGCTGGGAGGCACGACGCCCAAGGGCCTCACGCTCCGCAGCATCACCGGCCAGGCGGTCCATGGTGGCGGCCAGCTCCGGCGCGGTGCGTCCTGTCAGCAGCACCGCCTGCGCAGCAGCGGCCTCCCTGGCCAGCGCCACGCCCTCCGTTGAGATGCACGGCAGCCCGACGGCCATGGCCTCCAGCAGCGCCACGCCGAAGTTTTCCGAAGAGGATGGAAGCACAAACACCTGGCAGGCCGCGAGCGCCGCCAGCCGCTGTGCACCTTCCAGAAAACCCGTCCACAAAACACGGTCGCTGATGCCGGAAGCCCTGGCGCGCTCCTTCAGCGCATCCTCATAAGGCTTGTCCCCCGCACCGGCCACCACCAGCAGCCAGCCCTGACGGCCTGCCCTGGAGGCGGCAAAGGCGTCGAGCAGAAGCTCCAGTCCTTTCTTGGGATCAATCCGGGACAGAAACAGAAAGTTCCGCCCACCGGAGGCCGCCGGATGAGAGTCATGAAATGACGATGGCGGAGGCAGTGCGTCAAGGCAGCGCAGGTCCGTCCCCAGCGGAATCACCACAGGACGCGCCCGGATCGACAGCTCAGCGGCTTCGTCCGCCTCGGCCTGGCTGGTGAAGTGGATGGCGGCTGCGGCATCCAGCAGCGGCTTGTCCAGCCAGCGGAACGACAGGGCCTTGACCCAGCGCCTGCGGTTCTGCATCCCCCAGGCGTTCAGGACTCCAAGCGGGCGTACGATGAACGGCACACCCGCGGCACGCGCCGCCGCACAGGCAGCACTGCTGGCAAACGAAAACACCGCGTGCACATGCACCACGTCGTAGTCCGCCGCATGCCCGCGCAACCAGCGGCGCAGCGGCATCGACACCTTGTAGAACTCCGTCTGCTTGGGGAACATCCTCAGTCTCCATCCATCGCGTTCCTGCCAGCCCTCCGTCACGCCGCAGGGCACGCGCCGGCCACGGCCATCGTCATCCGTCGTCACCACGTCCACCTGGATGCCACGCTCCGCCAGGGCCCCCGCCATGACCGGCAGGACCAGGCTGGGGCCGCCCTGCGAAGGCGAGAGCGACGGGATGACATGCAGCACCTTCATGAGCGCACCCCCAGCACCTCCAGGCTGTGTCGGAGCATGAACAGGCTCCATTTCTGATACCACTGCGGCACCGCCACCGGCGACCGGGCGCAGGCCGCGGCAAAAGCGTCCCCCCATTCGCCACCGAGCCATTTCTGGTAGGGGAAGAGAAAGCCGCGCTTCCTCTGGTTCACCACCCAGTCCGGCACCTCCGGCACGGCGGCGGTGAACAATCCTTTGTTGGGCAGCAGCCTCTGCCCGGCGGGCACCCGCGTCACCTTCTCCACCAGCACCCGGTCCACCAGCGGCACGCGCAGCTCCAGGCCGTGCGCCATGCTCATGACATCACTGTCGCGCAGCAGCTGGTTGCGCATGTAGCGCGTCAGCTCCAGGACGGAGATGCGGTCCAGGGCTCCCTCTTCCGCCACAACCTCCTCCACGGCCTCCGGCAGCGGGACGGGCCCGCCCGTGATCCAGGCCGTCAGGGCGGCCGCCTCGGGCCGGGAAAAAATCCCGCGCAGGGCGGCAAAGGCGTCGTCAACCGAGCCGGAGCCGCCCAGGAAATCCGCCATCCGGCGATGCCGGGGGCCTCCGCGCCTAAGCAGCCCGGGCAGGAAAGGCGCCCGACCTAGCCAATGATGCATACGAAGCATCCGCGGAATCCTGGAGAAGCTGGCATAGCCCCCGAAGAGCTCGTCACCGCCCAGGCCGCTGAGCACCACCTTCATGCCATGCCTCCGCGCCAGCGCCGAGACGGTGAACGTGTTCAGGCCGTCGATGCTTGGCTGGTCGGTGTGCTTCAGGAACTCGCCGAACAGCCCGCACGCCACCTCCGCATCCAGGCGCATTTCATGATGGTCGGAACCGAAATGCCGTGCCGTGCGCCTGGCCACCTCGCCCTCGTCCGCCGCAGGATCGTCCACCGTGATGGAAAAGCTGCCGATGCCACGATGGCCTGTTTCATGGGCCAGGGCCAGGAGGGCCGTGGAGTCGATGCCGCCGCTGAGGAAGACCCCCACCGGCACGTCGCTGACAAAGTGATGGCGCACGCTGTCCAGCAGCGCCTCGCGTGTGTGCCGCACGGGATCACCCTCAAAGGATCCGCCGAACTGCAGCCGCCAGTATCGCCGACTGCTCGAAGCACCCGCCCTCCAGGTCAGCGTGTGCCCCGCCTCAAGAAGTCGAACCTCCTTCGCCAGCGTCAGCGGCTCAGGCACCGTACCCGTTTCAAAAAAGCCCTGCACCGCCCGCTCATCCAGCGTCGGCTGGAACAGCCTGCTGCCGGTGAGCGCTCGCAGTTCCGAGGCAAAGGCCAGCCTGCCCTGGGACTCATGCACATAGAGGGGCTTGATGCCCAGCGGATCGCGGGCCAGCAATGCTGTTTGTTCGGCCTCGTCCCAGATGCAGAAGGCGAACATGCCGCGCAGGCGCTCCACCATTCTGACGCCTTCCAGCGCATGAAGCCGCAGCAGCACCTCCGTGTCCGACTGCGTCCTGAAGACCTCCCCGCGATCCTCAAGTCCGCTGCGCAGCTCGCGGAAGTTGTAGATCTCGCCGTTGAAGCAGATCACGCGACGGCCGTCCTCCGAAACCATCGGCTGATGCCCGCCGGGGGACAGGTCAAGGATCGACAGCCGCGTGTGCGCCAGCCCTGCGGACCCGGCGGCGTTCATCCACAAACCACAGTCATCCGGCCCGCGATGCCTCAGCGCCTGCTGAAAGCCCGCGAGCAGCGGCTCAAGGACGCCGACACCGGACACTGGTGCCGTTTGAAGAATGCCGGCGATGCCGCACATGAGAAAACCCGTTCGTTCACCTCCTCGGACGGCACACGAGGGTGCCGCCGCTTTCCTGCACCGTGGGCACAGGTTCCATGGTCGAGGCGTTGAGGATTTCGTAGCCCTGGCCGTTGAAGTGCTCCCACACCGCCCGGTCGCACTCCGGGTTGTGCAGCTCGACGATGAACACCGGCCGGTGCTGTTCGATCAGCTTCCGGGTGTGCTGCACCGCACGGCCTTCGAAGCCTTCGATGTCGATCTTCACCAGGTCCGGAGGCGGGGCGGCGGCGAGGGCGTCATCGAGCGTGTAAACCTGCACCTCCATGGTTCCTGTCTGCTTTTCCACCTCCCGGCGATAGTCCTCCTCGGTCGCACCGACCCAGCCTCCGGGCAGGTGGCTGTTCGTGTTGCCGCTGAGGATGAAGGCGGACCTGCCCGTCTGGTCGCCAATGGCCGCATGCACCCAGGAGACATTTTGAAAGCCGTTGATGCCCACGTTCTCGCGTGTCCTGCCAAGGCAGGCCGGGTCGGGCTCGAAGGCGATCACACGCCCGGCTTCACCGACGGCGCGGGCGAAGAAGCAGGTGTAATAGCCGATGTAGATGCCGCAGTCCCAGACCGTCATGCCGGGGCGCAGCAGATGACGGGACAGGGTTTCCAGGATGTCCTGGTCATAGCGTCCATGCCAGTAGGCCTCCAGACGGCGCACCAGGTCGACACGGAAGACCAGTCCTTTGGCCGGTCCCTGCACGACCGGCAGCTTCACAAATCCCTCCCTGTCCCCACACAAGGTGGTGACGGTGCGGTAGGCGATGTTTTTGACCAGGGTTCTGAGTCTCATGAAATCAAGGAGTTAAGGTGCGGGCGCCGGGGTGACACCGAGGACAGCCAGTGCATCTGCCAGGGAGCGGCGAAAGGCGGCGGAGCCATAAAGCCGGACGACCTCGCGATGCAAGGTTTCCGGTTCATGCAGCGAGGGCTTGTCGTGCGCACGCTGGAAAAAGCCGAGAACGGCCGCGGCGATGGCCTCGGGATCACGCGGCGGAACCACGAATCCAAGCCTGCCACCATCAACAGCCTCGGGGGAGGCATCCTCGGAGCCGACGAGGCATGGACGCCCGCAGGCCAGCGCCTCCAGATAGACAATGCCAAAGCCTTCACCCATGCTCGGCATGACATAAAGGTCGCAAAGCCGGTAGTGATCCGCCAGTTCATCCGCAGGAATGAAGCCGGTGAAGGTGACATGATCCTCAAGTCCAAGCTCGGACGTCAGAGCACGCAGCCGCCCTTCATCATCACCGCAGCCTCCGATGAGGTAACGGAGGTCTGGAAGCTCCCGAAGCATCCGGGGCATGGCACGCAGGACCTGGTCGTGACCCTTGTAGCGTTCCGAGGCGGACAGGCGGCCGATGGTCAGGATCACAGGCTGGTTTTCCCGAAGGCCGTAACGCTGGAGCAGAGACGGAGGCTTCGGTCCTGGAGCGAAGGCGTCTTCACGAAAAGTGTCCGGCACCACCGGCATCCTTTCCAGCGGCACACCGCCCTCACGATGAATCACATCACGGGTGAAGGCGCTGACGGGAAGAATGCCCGTGGCCGCACGCAGGGCAGAACCC
Organism: Prosthecobacter sp.; assembly: GCA_019186985.1. Classification (GTDB taxonomy): domain Bacteria; phylum Verrucomicrobiota; class Verrucomicrobiia; order Verrucomicrobiales; family Verrucomicrobiaceae; genus Prosthecobacter. The sequence goes on from JABARQ010000051.1 coordinate 18,442, forward strand.
AGGGTGCCGCCGAGCCTTCCCCAGACCTCGATGCCATGCGCCGCCGTCAGGCAGTGAAGTCCCAGACGCGCCAGCGGGGCGAGCGCCTTCATGAAATGCGGATGGGTGGCCAGGATGAAGTCCGGCCTTTCACGAAGCGCCCAGAACAGGCCGGAGGTCACAAAGGCCAGAGTTCGACGCCAGCCCTGGAGATGACCGAAGGCATGCATGCGACCCGTGCCAGGCCCGAGGTCATTTTTGCTGAACACCCGCAGATGCGCCCCGGGGAAGAGCGCCTGCAGCGCCTGCAGGCAGCAGGCGGAATAATGCTGGATGCCTCCGGTTTCCTCCAGACCGCTGGCCCAGAGATGGATGCACTTCGGCTCGCCGGTCATCTCAGGTGTAGCGGCGGCGGGATCCGGAAGAGCGCCGGTTCATCCGGCCGACGGGTTGCGCCAAGCCAACATCGTAGAACTTCTTGAAGAGCAGGTGGTGAACAATGGTGCCAAAAACGGCAAACGCAGCCGTGGAGCCGATCACCTCCGACATCTGACCACCGGGCTGGATCAGCCCGATGGCGGGGAGAAGCCAGCGGGCGCAGCCCCACTGGTCACCCTGGGCCAGACGTGCCGCCGCACGCATGTCCAGCCATCGCAGGGCAATGCCAAAGAGCAGGAAGCCGACAAACAGCCCGGTCCAGCCGAAGTTGACATAGAATTCCATGACCTGTCCCGCTCCCACACTGGTGCCTTCCGAGAAACGCTGGCCGGTGAAGCGTGTCACCATGTCCCCGCCCCCACCCGTCACAGGCTTGCCCGGCCAGAGAATGCGGGGCACCCAGGCGATTGCGGCGATGAGAAGCGTCTCCCCGTTGGCGAAATGGACCCTGCCTGTGTCCAGCTGACGCCAGGCCTTGCCCGCGAGGTCATTTTGATTCAGACGGGAGTCGAGCACCTCCAGATGATCCTGACGGGAAAAGTCCAGCAGCTGGAAGTCCTCAAAAATCCGTGCCACACGATCCACCCTGCTTCCCAGGCCGTATTGGTCCCGGACGGCATCCCGGATGTAGTCACGTTCAATCATCCAGTTCAGGAAGAAGCTCAGCCCCACATAAAGGATGAGGGCGAGAACGGTCAGTGAGAGCCAGCGGGGGCGGTAAAAGCTCAGCACCAGCAGCCAGATCACCGCAGCGGCGCTGGCACCGTAGCCGGCAAAGCCCATGAAGATCATGGTGATCAGGGGAATGACGCCCGTGCTGATGAGCCCGACGGCCATTTTGGGCAGGTTGTGCTGCTGGTAGGCCTGCCAGCAGTAGAGGTAAACCCCGGCCACGCTGCAGGAGCAGCCGGCCGTCGTCAGCGTGCCCAGGCTCGGCAGCAGCCTGAAGACCGGGGCGAAAACAAAGAAGGAAAGAAACGCCACAATCACGAGGGTTCCCGGCAGCATGGTCGTCATTTCACGACAGGCCACAAAAGGCCGCTGCACCGTCTCCTTCCTGATGAACAAGGGGCAGATCAGCACCCCCAGCAGGTAGGCGGCGAACCCGAACACCATCATGCGGAAGCCGAAATAGGTGGTCTCCAGCGTCAGCCCGCTCTGCACCAGCATGGCGTGCTTCGGGGTGTATTTGGGCATGGTGTGGATGTAGGCGGTGACCGCGTGGATGACCGACAGCGTGAAGGCATACACCAGCGGCAGTCCCAGCGCCTGCTTCGAACGCCACTGCGCGATCAGCAGCACCACGGCCAGGCATGAAAAGATGCCGAACAACCAGAGGAGGTTCTCCTTGGAGGGCTGGCTGAAGAATTCAAAGGACATGGAAAGGTCTCAACCAGGCTTTTTGTCACAAGCAGCACCTGCCGCGCCAGCAAAATCCGCAGCAGCATCCCGTCGAATCAGGGCCGTCGTTTCGGCCGCCACCGCCTCCCAGCCGCGACTGGCGCTGCCCTGCCAGGCCGCCTGCGACATGGCCGCGAGCGTCATCCGGTCGTCATGCAACGCCTTCAAGTGAGAGGCGAACATCTCCGGTGAACGCACAGGCAGCACCCAGCCGCTCACACCATGCTCAATGATGTCCGCCGTGTCGCAGTTGCACGTCACCAGCACCGGCAGCCCCGCCGCCTTCGCATGGGCGACCACGGCAGGAAAGCCGTCCTCCAGCGTCGGCATGACAAACACATCGCCCTTGGCATACGCGCCGGGCAGCTCACGTTCAGGCACCCGGGGCAGGAAGCGCATCAATCCCTCCTTCTCAGCAGCGGCGGCCAGTGCGGCAGCCTCCGGCACCACGGTGCCAACAAAGGTGAAGTCGGCGAAGTCGTGGATCTGCCGTGCCAGCTCCACCATGTCCAGGCAGCCCTTGCGATGCGAAAAGGTGCCCGTGTTCAAAACCTGGAGACGGCCTCCGGCCAGCACCCGGCGGCGGCGTTCCTCCATCCCCTCCTGGGTGGCGTGGAAAACGCGCAAATCCGCCGTCATGTGGACCGCCCACAGCTTCTCCGCAGGAACGCTTCGGTTTAAAAAGCTGCGTTGCGAAAAGCCGCCCAGGATAAAAATCCGGTCAGCCAGGTCATACTCACGTTTTTCACGATCCACCCGCCAAAGTGAAGGCTTGTCCACGCTCACACTGGCGCGGGCCTCCTCCGCCAGCAGGATCTCACGCTGCTCCTCGATGTGTGAGGAGGCACGCAGCAGCACGCGCAGGCCGTCCGCAGGGCTGCGCTCGCGAAACAGCTCCTCCGCCACGCCCGAATAAACGATCACCGCGTCAAAACGCCTGCCGCGCAGGGCACGCTCCGCCATCCGGCCAAACCACCTGTGCAACCACGGCTCCAGCGCCGCAGCCAGCCGCATTCGCTCGGCAAGCCGGTTCACAAGGCCGTGCGGCAGCAGGCTCACCACCACCGGAGGCGGCAGGCCCCAGCGCGCGACGATGAAGGCGGGATAGTTGGTCACCAGCGTGACTTCATGCCCCTGGCGGATCAGTTCACGCGCCAGGTCAAAGGCGTTGATCCGCCCCTGGACGACAATGGCGATTTTCAAGGGGTTGCTCATGGTTGATTCACCGTCTCCTGACCTTCTTTCCCCGGTTTCGCAACCGCATGGATGGTTTGCAGCCGGTCTGCATAAGTGTGGGAGCCGTGAGTCACACGCTCCCGGACGGAACGCCGCATGACAGCCCGGGCCTGCTCCGGCAGTGCCAGCAGCCGCTGACAGGCAGCAGGCAGGTCCTGCATGCCTGAAAAGTAAACCACCGCCTCCCCGTCCGAACCGAAAAGGACACGATGGTCATCCGTGTCCTCCACCGCCAGGCAGCCGCCGATGGCGGGCAGCTCATAGCTGCGCATCGAATGACCATCTCGGTTGGCACGGCGCACCAGGCACAGATTGACGCCGGCACTGGCGACGATGCGGCGGCACTGCTCCTCATCCGCATGGCCATGGGCATGGGGGGCCAGGTCCGGGTGCTCCTTCCAATATCCACCCCAGAGACCGACGGGCAGGCCGCCTTTCAAGAGGGCGCGCACGGCGGCGACCCGATCCGCATCGGCACCGCCGATGAAAGCCACGAGATGCCCCCAGCGCCTGCGGTCCTCCTCCGTGCCCTCCCGGGGCGGATGATGATCCTCAGGTGCATAGGCAAAGGGCAGCCAGGAGACTCCCGGCCCCCGCAGTGCCTGCAGCTCCGCCTCATTCGCATGACGTGGCGTGAAGACCTGGGAGTAATGAGGCAGCGCCCGCATGAACCAAGGCGCGTGGTGAGCAGGATTCCACGGATCATCCACCAGGAAGTTCGCCACGGGGATTTTCATCCGCTTCATGGCGGCCAGCTCCATGGCTGTCACCGGGACAATGCCCGTCCCCAGAACCAGTTCAGGGCTGAACCGCTGACAGTGGCGCAGGAGGTTTCTGCTGTAGGTTTTCAGCCGTGGCGGCCTGCGCCCCAGCAGATGCCAGAAAGCCCGGCGAATCCAAACCGGCGCCTCATAGGCAGGACCAATGTCAGATGTCTCCACATCCCAGCCAAGTGAAGCCGCAGCCCTGTAAAGATGCCTGCCCACATGCGTGGGGCGGTTGATGCCGATGATGAGAAGACGTGGCATGTCGGGTCTTCAGCCTGTGGACTTACAAAGTGGGAGCGGGCACCGGGCCAATGCCCTGCCATGCCCGGAGGATGCCCTGCGCCGCCTTGGCAATGCTGTAACGGTCGACCAGGTCGCGACAGGATGCCCGGGTGCGTTCCGGCGCAATCTGGCTCCAGCCTGCGACCTGCTTGAGCGCCTGGGTCAAACCCGACACATCATGGGTCACAAAAACCTCGCCAGTGAGGCCGCTTTTCACCAGATCAGGCGCACAGCCCACGGCCTCGCTGACCACCGCAGGCAGGCCGTGGTGCAAGGCGTCGTTCACGACCAGGCCCCAGGTTTCCATTTCACGGCTCGGCAGCAGCAGCGCATCCGCCGCATGATACCAGGCGCTGAGTCCGGATTGATTGATGAAGCCGGTGAAGTGACAGCGGCCGGGCAGCAGGTTCGCGCAGGCGGCCTCCAGTTCAGCGCGCTTTTCACCGTCCCCGACAAACACCAGGCGCACCCTCCGCCGCAGCTCTTCAGGCAGGGCCGCCGCAGCCTGTGGAATCTGGTCCACCCCTTTTCGCCACGACAGCTTCCCGGAAAAAAGCAGCACCCAGTCATCCTGCGCGATGCCAGCCTGAAGCCTTGTCTTCCCACGCAGCTCCGCCCGGGCTTCCTCACGCGTGTCGAACATCGCCGTGTCCACGCAGTAGGGTGAATGAACAAGCTTCCCCTCAGCCACGCCAAGCCGACGGTAATGTGACCGTGAGTTTTCACCAAGATAGAGAACAGCCGCGCAGCGCCGGTAAATCCTGCGCAGCACCAGATCGCGCAGCAGCGCACGCCACCAGTTGCGGGCGGCACGGGGCGCGTCACTTGTCTCACCACGAAAGAACAACGGCACGCGACGCCCCAGCGCCCAGCGGATTGCCGCACGGTCAAGCGGATGATGATAGCCAAGCGCCAGCACCGCCGCAGGGTTCAGCTGATTGAGGGCGTCCTCCAGGCCTGAAGCCGTCACGGCATCGTAGCCGTCGGCCTCCGGCTGAAGCACCAGGCTCGGATAACCCGCCAGCAGGTCAGCCTCCCAGCGGAAGGAGGTGCCGAATTCACGATCGCGGTAGCCACGCACGCTGAAGTCACCGCCATAGATCACGGTCAGCGGCACGCCGAGAGCGGCAGCAGCACGCCAGACCGGCGCATGGTACTGCACCGGATGCGTCTCCACGATGGCCAGTCCGTGCATCGACTTGGGATTCGGTTCGGCTTTCACTTCCGCAGCGGCACCTCCGTACGATAGGCCAAGGTGCGGATCACCCCCGGATCCTCCGTCTCTCCCATGCCGGCACCTGGCGCCTCCAGGAGGCATTCCAGCCTTTCTGAAGGCAGCGAAAACGGCGGCAGATCCAGATACACGCCCGAACTTCTTCCCACACGCACATCACAGCCATGGGTCTTGTCCAGGTTCGGCGTGACTGACACCCCCTGCCCAGGATAATGTTCGGTGATCAGGACGAAGGGGTAACGGCTTCCCACCCGTTGCAGCACGGTGCGAATCTGGTCGTTGGAAAGGTGCTGCAAAACCTGGCGCAGCAGGCACACATCACCTTCAGGCAAATCATCCCGCAGGATGTCTCGATGCAGAAAGCTCACACGGTCCGAAGCGTGGCTGGCCTGATTCTGCTCAACCACGGGCCGCACGACATCCACACCGACATACGACGCCGCCAGGGGTGCCAGCCTGGCACCGACCCGGAAGTCTCCGCAGCCCAGGTCCACCAGCCTGCATGATGACAGGCCCTCCCTTTCCAGAAAGGCACGAACCACGCCAACATAGGGAGCGACAGCGTCCTCATCCAACGAACCCGCACCCGAGCACAGGCCTCCCTCCGCATCTCCTCCCCACTTTCGCTCCAGGTAGATGCTGGTGAAAACCTGCTCGACCGACTTGCGGCGGTTCATCCAGGACTCAACCCCCAGTCGAAGCCGACGATACATCCTGACCACGCTGGCGGGAAGAAGCTGGCGGATCCTGGATTTCATCATTCGATTTTCATGTTAGGCAAAGGACCGCGCCTGTCATGCCCGACCCTTCACGCCGGCTTACTTTGCTTCTGTCTTCCGGACCGCATGAACGACATGCAGCGGTATTCTTCCAGGAAGGGTCCGGCTCACAAAACCGGAGAGCGAGGCCGGAAGCTTTCCGGCAAACACCGCCACATCCAGCCCGCCGCCCGCCAGGGCCGCCTCCACACTGGCCCCATCCTGCATCCACTGGCGGCCGTAAACCGGGTTGTCGCCGGCATTGAACCACCACACACGCTGCTTGCCCCTCGTGCCCGCCGCCATCGCACGAAGCCGCGCGGACTGATTCGCCTCCACTTCATCAAACAAGCCGCCCAGCACACGCACCGCAGCACCTGACAGGCCATACCCCCCCAGCATCTCCTCCACTCCGCGATGCCCGACCCGCTCCTGCTCCAGATGCTCCGCCACCGCATCAAAGCTGGCCGCATCCGCCAGCAAGCTCATGGGTGACCGGAAAAGCGTTGCATCCAGGGCAATCCTGGTGGCACCGGACTTCTGAAGTTCATTCACCACCTCCAGATGCGCGGCGTGACGTGACTTCATTTCCCGCCATTCCAGATCCATCGCACGCCAGCCCTGGACGAGCGTCAAAACGGCCAGCAGCACAAGCCCCGCTGAAATCATCACGCGCCGCCGCCCCTGCAGCCTCACCGCAAGCAACGGCAGAACCCAGACCATCGCGGCGAAAAACAGCAGCATCCCCAGCGGTGGAAAATAACGGTCCACCACCTGCTTCGAATCCATCGCCGTCTTCAGCAGCCACAAGGCGGAGGCACCCGCCCCCGAAGCCAGCATTCTGCCCTGCCGGTTCCAAAAGGCGGCCACTAGGCCAGCCAGACCTGCTGCGATCAGCCAGACAGGAATGCCAGTCAGCATCAACCGCAGGGTCTCCGCGGCGCCCGTCGCCTCGCCGGGCTTGAACTTCACCACCCCCAGCATCGTCTTCACCAGCCGCACCGGATCCGCCAGGAACCAGGGGGTCGCCACCAACATCCCCAGCAGCAGCCCGCACGACCACGCCAGCAGCAGCTTCATCCAGGGCAGGCGTCGGTCCCAGCAGGCCAGGGCCAGCGCCGGCATCATGGGCAGCAGGGTCAGCTTGCTGCCCAGCGCCAGCCCCGTGAGCAGCGCCGAACCAAAAACTCGCTCCACCGACATCGGTCCCGCTCGGGCCACTGTCAGAGCCACCAGCGCCAGCCCCCAGGCCAGCGCATCCGGCGTGGTCATGCAGCCATGACGCCAGTGCAGGGGAAAACAGGCTGCTGCCAGCGCCAGCGCCGCCGCCCAGGTCCACGGCACCCCCAGCCTCATCGCCAGGCCGACGGGCAGCGCAAAGCCCAGGGCTGAGGCGAACGCCCCCGTCCAGCGCATCCAGGCCCAGGCCTGCCCAGGCTCCAGCAGCACCCGGCCAATGTGCGCAGCCAGACCCTCCGGCGTGCGCGGCACGTCCTGCAGGATCGCCGAAGCGCCCAGATGAAGCAGCGCCACATGACGCATCAAACCACCAGGCCAGATCAACCGCTGCGGCACCGTGCCCAGCACCGGCCCCATGGACACATCATGCATCTCCGCCTCGTCAGGATCAAAGATCAGCCGCTCCCCCTGCCCTGGGATGAACCCCAGCCGAAGCACCATCAGGCACGTCATCACCAGCAGCACCACCACGCCAGGAGACCACCTGCGATCACCACTGACCCTGTCTGTCGTCGTCGATGTCATGATCCTTCGTTCATCCTTTCCAGCACCGGTGCAAACTGCGCCTCATAGTTCCAGCGCTCACGCACCAACCGTTGGCCGCAACGCCCCATCTCCGCCACAGCCGCACGATGCTCCGCCATCCAGCGGAGAACCTCTGCCAGCGCCTCCGCGTCATGGCTTGGGCAGGACTTCGCACAGCCCGCCTCCACATACAGCCGCTGCCACTCCGGATCTTCAGGAACAATCAACGCAATGCCATGGGACAGGTAGTCAAAGGGCTTGTTTGAAGCACCCGCCATGTGTCTCATGTTGATGTCTTCGTCGGTGATTCGCAGCAGGCACAGGCCCACGTGGCATTCCGAACCCAGTCGCATCAGCTCCGCACGCCGCGGAATTGCCCCCAGGTACTCGAAACGCTCCGCGATGCCCAGGGCCGCCGCCTTCCGCCGCAGCTCATCGGCGTAGCCGAGAAACCCCGAAGGCAGGTAGCCCATGAGCCTGACATGTATGTCATGACCACAGCGTGCCACCGCCTCGAGAACATAGGGTCCAAAGCGCTCCGGAACGATGGTGCCATGGTAGAGCACGCGCAGCGGACCACCCAAGTCACGCTCCGGCGGATGCCCGGGCACCTCGTCCAGGCCGGGGCAGTTCCACACGCAGAAGCAGCGCCCCTGCGGCCGCAGCGCCGCCTGAAAGGCCTCAAGACGTTGTTGGTTAGGCAGCAGCACCACCGCCGCATGACGGCCCAGGGACTCACGCGCCCTCCACACCTGCCTCGCCACGCCGGACTCCATGACCGTGCCCGGGATGGGTGAATCATGCTCGTGATACAGCACCTGGCAGCGTGGAAAAAAACGCCGGATCAGCTCGGCGGCCGGCGTGGACAGCATGTCCGAGGCATACACCCAGTGCGGCCGCCAGCGCCAGACCCGCCAGAAACACCAGGCGATGAACAGCAGGAAGTGCAGCTTCTGCATCCATCCAGGCGGCTGATACCACATCCTCCGCACCTTCACCCGCAGGTGTGGCACAAACTCAAGCATCACCGGCCTGCTCCCCGCCAGCCCCAGGAACTCCACCTCCCAACCCTCCCGGGCCAGCAGGCGTGAGCTGTGCTCCAGTGGCGGATAATCGCCCGGATTCGTGTATTGGATGAATAAGGCGCGCTTCGCATCAGGCGCAGGCTGAACACGCACCACCCCGACACCCGGCGCCGCTTCCAGCAGAAAGCGCCTCTCCACATGCCGGTGATGCCGCCACACCTCCCCAAGCGTGTAGCGCCGCTGATGCCCGCGGTGTTCCACCACCGCCGGCAGGGCCGAAAACATGGCGCGCAGCGGAGCCAGCCAGCCGGTTTCATGCCGGTGCCGCCAGACATGCCTCAGCGCCCTCACCCAGCCCCAGGGCTGCATCACCGGCGGGAAACGCAGGCTGGCCAGCAGCACCTCGTTGCGGATCCATGGCAGCACCGTGTGCTGGTTGTCCTCGCTCGGCCGGTCATGCCAGGCACGCAGCCAGGGACAGAACAGGATCTCCAGCCCCGCCGCATGCGCCTGCAGCGAAAGGTCCGTCTCCTCGACTCCGTAAGCCGCCGCAATCGGCACATACCCAGGCAGCTGCAGATAAAGGGATCGACGCGTCACTGAGGCGCTGCCCGCAAACGACCTGACCAGTGAAGCCTCGGGCAGAGCCCCAAGCACCGGCCGCTCCTTCAGATAAACCGCCGGCGACATCACCACCGCCTGCGGAAACGCCTCCATCACCGCCAGGGCCCTGGCAAAATAATCCGCATCCAGCGGCCAGGAGTCATCGTCAAAGCTGGCCACCACTTCACATGCCGCCTCCTGGAACAGACGGTGCCTGCCTCCGCCCGGCCCCACTTGAGCCTCGGAAAAGACCTGTCTCACCGGCAGAGGCAGTCCTTCCAGCAGCGACGCCTCAGGGCGCCAGCCGCCATCACCATGCAGCAGAATCTCCTGCGGCAGCGGATCACAGGCGCAGATGCGCTCCAGCGTCTGCCTCAGCAGAGGGCCGCTGCGGTAGGCCGGAATCGCCACGCTCACGGGCACGCTTCTCATCCTGCGTCAGTCATCGCCTCCTTGTAGATGTCCATCATCCTGGCCGCCACCTCCTTCATGCCGGGCGGAGGTTTCACACCTTCTCCCAGCCTGCCACGCAGCGCTGCATCCGTCGTGAACCGCTCCAAGGCCAGGCCCCAGGCCCCGGCGTCACCAGGAGGACACAGCAGCCCGTTCACCTCCTGCGTCACCCATTCGGCAATGCCGCCCAGGTCGGACCCGATCACCGGAACTCCGGCCGCAAAGGCCTCGAGCACCACCAGCGGCCCGGTTTCGAATCCCTGCGACGGCACCAGCACCGCATCATAGCCTGACATCACACCGATCACCGACTCCGGCGGCGCGGCCTCATGCACACGCACCCTTGAATCCGCCCTCAGCACCCGGGCCAGTTCCTGCAAACTTGGTTCGGCCGAAGCCTCGCCGATGAGATGACAGTGCAGCTCCAGCTTCAGGTCCGGCCGCAGCCGGAGCACCTCCGCCAGAAGACCCAGGCCCTTCGCCCTGTCCACCCGGCCGAAAAATCCCAGCCTGGTCACGCCGGCTCCTTCAACCGGAGCGACTTTCGGCGCTCCCGGCCCAGAACGCTCCAGACCATGCCTGACCAGCCTAAGCTTTGCCACGGACACACCATTGCGCACCAGCACCGCCTTCGACCAGGCACTGAGCGCCACGATGCGGTTCATCTCCTCCATCCATCGCCGCACCGCGCGGCGGCGCAGCCTCGTCAGCGGCCACATGCGGAAAGGCACCCTCGAAAGAAAGGGTGCCGTGACGGCGGAAAAAAGTGCCAGAGCCCAGGACACAGGCCTGGCGACACCCAGCCCGTTCAGGGTGCAGGCGGCGCAGCGCAGCGGCTTCATCTCCCCATCGCAGGGAACCTCGCCCCAGCGCAGCAGCGTGCCGCGTCCGCAGGCCAGTGTCGGCGTGTGATAGGTGTAGACGCAGGCGATTCCCAGGTCACGAGCCGCCTGAAGCCAGCACACGGACACCACGGGGGTGAAGGCGTGGAAATGCACCACGTCCGGCCTTCGCTCCTCCAGCAGACGGGTGAAGACGACCGCAGAAGACGGGTCGCCCGCTCCATAGAGAACCCGTTGTGACAGCGAGGCCGGGGCCGGCACACGATGAGTCAGCACAGCGGCAGCGGCTTCAGAAACCAGCCCTGCAACCGCACGGGTCCCCACGGCCACCTCACTCTCCCACCCGGCCTCACGCAGTCCGGTGATCAGAGCCCGCACATAAACCTCCGTCCCTCCACAGGGATCCGGATGCCAGGCATAAGGCACGTGCAGAACCTTCACGAGTCAGTCACCAAATGAATCCCTGCCCATCACCAGCAGCTCGTGCCCATACCAGAGGCGTCCGTAGTGCTGTTCCTCCACCACCTTCAACCCCTCCTGCCCGGCCCAGAGGCGCACCTTTTCCAAAGGCACCTCGCTGATCCACTGCCGCGCCATCACCAGGTCATGCAGACGGTTCATGGCACGCTTCCACCAGGGCCGCAGGCAGACATCCTTGTAAATCATCCGCCCGCCTGGCGCCACACGCCGGAAGGCCTCGCGCAAAAACGCCTCCTGGCGCTCCCTCGGCACATGATGAATGACATCGATCAGGGTCACCACCTGCCATGGCCCTGCCGTGTCCGGCAGTTCATCACTTGGCATGAAGACAAGGCCCGCATGAGGAAAGCCGTCCCGCATCGCCTGCCAGGTCTCACGGGCCGTCTCAAGGGCGGCTTTGTTGACATCGATGCCCAGTCCCTGGGCCACCTTGTCCTCCTTCACCGCTCGCAGCAGCAGCGCCCCCGTGCCACAACCGATGTCCAGCACCCGTGAACGGCGGGGCATCTGCACCAGCAGCGGTTCCAGGGGGCAGATCAGGGGCCTCAGCTGCTGGAGAAGTCGGCGGGGCAGCACGTCGGGAAGGGTTGAAAAAGGACCGGGAAGGCAAAGCGCCCCTACTTGGACGCCACCAGGACCGTGACGATCCAGACCAGCACGGCCCAGCTCCCTCGGTCACGCAATGCAAACACCAGCGGATCATGATGCATCTCGCCGCGATGAACGATGACCAGGATTCGCGCCATCCAGTACATCAGCGCTGGCAGCACCAGCCAGAGCCACTGAGGATGCTGATGAATGGCCCGCACCTCCGGGCTGTTCAGATAAAGCGCCACCACAAGCAACGACGTATTGGTTCCTGCGCAGGCAAGCCCCAGGAGCACCGTGCGGTCCTGAACCCGGTAGGGCCGTCTTAGTGCCGAGTGATCTGCCGGCGGATCATCCTCCTGCGCCGCCACCTCCGCGTAGCGTTTCACCAGTGCCAGGGTTGAAAAGAGAAACAGGCAGAACACCATCGTCCAGACCGACACTGGAATGGCAGCCGCCGCCCCGCCATAAAGCACCCGCAGCCCGTAAAAGGAAGCCAGGGCCACCACATCCATCACCAGATAGGTCTTCAGCCTCCAGCTGTAAGCCAGCGCTGTCACCGTGTAGCAGGCCAGCCACCAGCGGGCCTTTTCAGGCTGCCAGCAGGCCACCAGCGCCGTCAGGCAAACCAACACCGCCGCCGTCACCATGGCCGTCGACAGGCTCACCTCCCCCGAAGCCAGGGGCCGGAATCGTTTCTTCGGATGCGCCCGGTCCGCACGTACATCCATCAGGTCGTTCATCACATAGATGAACGAGGCCAGCAGGCTGAAGGCGGCCATCGCGGAAAGCGAGCCCAGCACACACTCCTTGTCATGCCAGCGTCCGCTCAGCAGCAATGGCAGCAGGCAGAGCAGGTTCTTGCTCCACTGGTGCGGACGCAAAAGGCGTAGCAGGGCGGTCCAGTTCATGATCTCTTCACTTTCACAGGCACAGCCATCACATGGCCGTAGGCGCTGATCTCCGTCACCGGCCTGCCATCCAGCCAGCTCACCTCATACCCAAGCCCATGCAGCAGGCTGAGCAGCGTGGCCGAACTGCCGCCGGACGCCTGCCAGGCATAGGGATGCACCTCGACCACAATCATGCGAGGACGCCGCGCGGGGTCGGCCAGCAACCGGGCGCCGCCGCGCACCGCCGCTTCCTCGTAGCCTTCGATGTCAATCAGCATCAGGTCGAGCCTGCCCCCGCCCAGCAACTGGTCAAGCGTGGTCATTTCAACGCTCACTCCACAATCCTTGCCATCACCCGTCTGAAGCCCCGACTGCACGTCCTGGCTGTGCCATACTGCACGACCTTCGTGATCCGACAGGGCCTTCGGCACCACCTCCACGATGTTGTCCACGGCATTCAGCTTCAGATGGGCACGCAGATGCGGAAGGTTCCCAGGGTCCGCCTCCACCGCCAGCACCCTGCCCGTGGCTCCGGTGCGGGCCCCCATGGCCACCGCATACATCCCCACGTGCGCGCCCACGTCGGCGATGATGTCACCAGGTCGAATGGCTGGCAGCAGCAGCTTCCAAACCTCAGGCTCATAGGCGCCCCCCAGGTTCCGCCATTCCGGCAGCACACGGATGGAGTCCATGCCATTGATCACGCGCGGCAGGCCGCTGTCGCCAGCAAAAGCCTTCAGCACCCCCTCATAAAGGGGGCGCAGGGCCGTCCAGAGCGGCTTCAATTGCCGCAGCCCCGGCAGATGCCGCAGCCTGATCGCGATTTTTTCCAAGGATGTCATGACCTCTTGCCCTGCTTGCGCGCCAGCACCGTCAGATCGCCACCAAGAAGCGTCGGCCAAAGCGATCGCCATTTGCCGAGTCGGCCAAAGCAGTGACACTTCTCCACCTGAAGCCCGTTTCGCCCCATCACCATGCGCAGCGCGTCCAGGGTGAACTGATGCAGATGCTGCCCGTCCCAGGACTCCTTGAATTCAGGATCCGAAGTGTCCGCCGTGATGGGCAGCCTGCCCAACAGAAGCTCAATCCGCCGCTTCAGGTAGGCGATGTTAGGCACCTGCACCACCGCCACGCCTCCAGGCTCAAGCACGCGCGCAATTTCACGCACCGCATGCTCCACGTCAAAGACATGCTCCAGCACCATGATCATCGTCAGAGCGGAGAAATGATCGTCCGGAAATGGCAGGTCACCCTTGTCCAGGTCATGCGTCTGGCAGCGGATGCCATGACGTCGCTCCAGCACCTCCCAGGCGGCAGGGAAGGAGGCGATGTCAACCCCGTAGGATTCCTGGCTCATGCCGCGGATCGGCAGGATGAAGTCCCCGGCGCTGCAGCCGATGTCCAGCGTGCGGTTGAAGGGCGCGCAGGCGCGCAGCAGATGATACACCACGCCATGCCCATGCTCCTGAGGCGTCTGCTCCGCCGGCAGCCGGTACATCGCCGAGGGCCAGTCACCTCGTTCATACATGCCCTCCCAGTCCGCCGTGTTCGAGGATGAATAATGCTGCGTGTAGTACGCCTGGGCGTCGAAATGGCTCATGATTAAAAGTGAGTTCGTCTGCGCTTATCTGGCCGCGGCCTGACCGTCAATCCCGATCCGGCTTCGCACCCGGTCCGCCAGCCCCGCCAGTTTCGCGGCACGGCTGAAGCCCGTGACGCGGGAGCAGGCCGCCAGCCAGCGCGGCGCGCTCGGCTGGTAGTCAGGACTGACAGCCCTCAGATGCCGCACACAATCCTCAAACAACCCGTCGTCCAGCGCCGCCGCCTGCCGGGTCAGGGCCGCCAGCGCCTCGATGATCCTGCCCTCTCGCACCACCCTTTGATCCGGTGTGGACCTCCGCCGCCACTCCTCATGAATGCTCAGCGTGTTCTTCAGGCAGTCCCTCAGGAACGCAGCCCTGCTGCGCGTGGAAACCGACCCCTTGAGATGCTGCCGGTAGAGAACCGAGACGGCCTCATCATGCACCCATCGCGCCCCGGCCGCCGCCGCATCCCAGGCAAAACGAGCATCCTGAACCACCGGCAGCCACTCCTTCCAAGGCAACACCTTCTCCAGAAAACCACGCCTGAACAAATACGCTCCCGTGGGACACCAAAAGGTGGCAAACAACGCCAGCTCTGGATCCGCATCTACGTCTTCAAGGCTGCGTCGGACCTGCTCGCCAAAGCTGAATCCGCCATCCGCCTGCTCCTCCAGCCGCCGCCAGTCTCCATACACCACGTCCGCCTCCGGATGCGCCGACATCAGGGCCGCCTGCCTTGCCAGCGTGCTGGGCATCAGCACATCATCCGCATCCAGATACTTGACCAGGTCTCCACGCGCCTCGGCCGTGCCCAGGTTGCGCGCATGACTGACGCCCCGGTTCTCAGAACGCACCAGCCGCACCTGCGGCCACTCCCGGGCGACATAATCGCCGGTTCCATCCGTCGATCCGTCATCCACCAGAACCACCTCAAACCCGGCCCCCTCCTGCGTCATGACGCTGCCCAGCGTCTCCGGCAGCCAGCGAAGCGCATTCCAGGCGGGGATGATGACCGAGATCATAGCGGCTTGCACTCGCAGTCGTAGGCCAGGTTCATCAAGGGAGTCCATCCCGGCTGAGGATGCCCGTGGCTTTCCGAGGTCACATGCAGCTCGGGCAGCAGCGTCTCCTGAAGCACCAACTCACCCTGCACCACCAGCCCCACCTGCCAGCGATACACTCCAGGCAGCAACGGCAGCGAGGCCAGCTTCAAACGGATCAACAGCCTTCCTTCAGGAGCTTCAAAAGGCTCGATATGCAGGCTCACCAGCAGCGTGTTGGAAGCATCACGCAGATGCAGGCCCAGGTTCGACCGGGTCGCCGCACGCGGGGCATGAAGCTCAAAGCAAAACTCCGGCTCCTGCTTCTCATCATACACATGGCTCGATTCCGAAGCCGCCTCAGGACTGCCCGCCCACCAGCGCCGCACGTGAAACAAATGCGCGAGATGCGGCTGCGCCTGGGTCAGGCCGCGCTCCTCATAGTCGGAGACGATGCCCGCCGTCTCGCCAAACCCGCGGATACGGCCCGCCTCCAGCAGCATCGCCTTGGAGCAAAGCCGGCGCGTGATGAGCATGTTGTGGGTCACCAGCAGCACTGTTCGGCCGCCGCTCGCCGCGTTCTCCATCTTGCCGAGACACTTGGCCTGAAACTGCGAATCCCCCACCGCCAGCACCTCGTCCACGATCAGGATCTCCGGCTCCAGATGCGCGGCCACCGCAAAGGCCAGCCGCACATACATGCCGCTGCTGTAGCGCTTCACCGGCGTGTCCAGGAACTTCTCGATCTCCGCAAAGTCCACGATTTCGTCAAACTTCGCCCGGATCTCCGCCTTCGTCATGCCAAGGATGGCCCCGTTCAGGTAGATGTTCTCGCGCCCGGTCAGCTCCGGATGAAAGCCCGTGCCCACCTCCAGCAGCGAGGCCACGCGCCCTCCCAGCGTGATGCGTCCCTTCGTCGGCTCCGTGATGCGGCTCAGGATCTTCAGCAGCGTGCTCTTGCCCGCCCCGTTGCGCCCGATGATGCCCACCACCTCACCCCGCCGGATTTCAAACGACACCTCCTTCAACGCCCAGAACTCCTCACGCTCGCTGCCGGCTGCATTCGCAGGGCCTCCCTTCATCCAGCGCACCGGCGCCTTCACGGCCTGGATCAGCGCATCACTGAACTTCCGGTAGGAGGCCTGCCCCGAAAGATGGTTCAGCGTGTAGCATTTGCTGACGCCTTCGACGGCGATGATGGGTTCTTCAGGCATGGGTTTCTGAGCCCGTTCCCGCGTCAGGCAGGACCGGCTTCTCGGTTCAATCTCAACTCACAGGCCCGGATCACCATGTCCGGGTCGATCAACTTCATGCAGGCCACCTCATGCGGGCAGCCGCTGCGCCAGTGCAACGGGCCGCCGGCTTGATGATGACAGCCCAGACAGGCAATGTCCGCATGCACAGCCGTGGCTTCCGGCATGGGTGGCAGGATGCTGGACGCATCGGTCGGACCAAACAGCCCGATCATCGGCACGCCGACACTGGCGGCGAGGTGCAGCGGACCGGAGTCGATGCCGACAAACAACCGCGCCAGGGACAGCAGCGCCGCCAGTTCGGGAAGCTCCAGCCGGTCACGCCAGTCGATGGCACCCTCCACGGCGGGCATCTGCACCTCCGCGTTTCCATCATGCCCTTTCGCACCCGTTTGAATCACGGCATGACCCCGGGCCTTCAAGGCCTCCACCAGCCTGCACCAATGTGCCTCAGGCCAGTGCTTCACCGGCCAGCTCGGGCCCGAGTGAATCACCACCAGCTTCTCCAGCGGCACTCCAGCATCGGCAAGACGGGCCCGAACGGCCTCCTGTCCTTGCGCCTGAGGCTGGATACGCACCGGCTGCAGGGGTGCCTTGAGCTCCACTCTCAGCAGGCCGGCAAACTCTTCCATCAGCAGGCGGCGACGGCGCTGCCCTGGCGGCTCAAGCTCGTCTGCAAGCTGCGGCGTGATGTCCAGCGCCGGCTTCAGCACCGTGGCCAGCCAGCCGCTGCCACGCAGCGTGCTCGGCAGCACCAGGGCCGCCACGCCCGCCAGGGCGGCGATCTTCACCAGCCCGGGCGATGTCACCAGGATCAGCGCATGCGCCGGATGCTTCTGCTTCAATGCCTCCAGCCCTGGCATCAACGACAGCAGGTCCCCAAGTCCGCCATACCTGCGCACGATCAGGCAGGGTCTGCCGATGAAGGGCAGCAGGCGCAGCCACTCACGCAGGCTTCGCATCCAGGACATGCTCTCAGCCATGCAGTTCTCCGGGAAGTTCACCCAGACGCTCCTGAGGACAGGCCAGCAGGTTCACCTGCCGGGCAAACCATTCACGCGTCAGCTCCGTCACGGGCATGAACGCCAGCTTGTCCGTCTCAAACCTTGCCCCCTCGTGCAGCGGCGGGCTTCCATAATGATGCAGATGCGTCGTGCCGCCCGAATGCACAAACAGGGCCGGCACCAGGCAGCGGTAGCCCATCGCACCCAGCCAGTCGATGGGCTGCCGGAACCGCGCCTCATCATCCAGCGTGTTCTCCAGAATGATGAACGGGCGCTGTTCCAAAATCAGCTTTTCACCACCGCGCAGCACATCGTGTTCCATGCCCTCAACGTCCATCTTGATCACGCCGACGTTGCCGGAAACCGCCTCATCCAGCGTCGTCACCTCCACCTCAGCCCCCTCACCCTCGCTCACCAGACGCACACAGCCGCTGTCGCTCATGCCACCTTGAAGGCGCAGGCCGCAAGGGCGTGACCCCAGCCCCCTGGCATGCAGGGTGACGCGTGATTCCAGCCCGGCCTGGCTGACCAGGCTCTGCAGGTCCGCAAAACTGCGTGGATGCGGCTCAAAGCTCACACAGCGCCCGTTAAACGCAGGCAGTGACAGCGCCATCAGCGTGAAGAAGCCCCAGTTTGCCCCGGCATCCACAAAGGTGTCCGCCCCGCGCAGCAGCAGGCTCAGCAGCACGCATGTCTCCAGTTCATAACCAACCGCATGCTGCGGCGCATGCAGTGCGTGAAACTGGCTGTTATGACCATCAAACTCCAGCAACCGGTCCTGGTAGCGCATGATGCCCCGCGCTGGAAGCCAGGGCATGGCGGAAACCAGCGGGGCCAGGCGCCCCAGGCACGGCACCAGCCGCAGGCCTTCCGCCAGCCGGATGTTCGGCGGCTTCCGCACCAGGGAAAAGGGATAGGCAAAGCTCATGCGCTCAGTCTCACCAGTTCTCCGAAAAGCTCCTCGTAGGCGGCCACGCAGCGCCCCAGGTCAAAGGCTGCCGCCGCCTGCGGCACCCTGGCCGCCAACCATTCACGCCGGCCGGAATCCATCATCTCCATCATGGCACGCGCCAGCGCTTCCACATCCGCACGTCCGTTTGCCGCCAGCGGCACCCGCAGGCCCGCTTCACCGGTCATTTCAGGAATGCCTCCCACGGCGGTGGCGATGACGGGCCTGCCGCAGAGCAGGTATTCCATCACGCTCAGCGGCAGGCTTTCCTCCGCCAGGCAGGAAGGCAGCAGGCCCACGTCAAAACCCCGGATCCAAGCCGCGGCATCCTGCTGATGGCCCGCATGAACGACCCAGGGCTCAGACCGCGTCTGCTCCCGCAGCCGCTTCAACGCCGGCCCGTCACCCACCAGCACCAGCCTCAGGGCGCGGCCCGTGCGTTCACGAACCATCCGCGCCGCAGCCACGGCCTCGCACCAGCCCTTGTCCTCCACACCCCGCGCCACCATGCCAAACGTCACTCCCTCAAAGGCAGGCAGCACGGAGACGTCTTCTGAAACCGAGTGACCATGAGGAATGCACATGATGCGGCAACGCGAGGAAAACGACAGCGCCTGCGCCCTCTCCATGTTCGACGCCGCAGGACAGATGAGTGCATCCAGACGCCTGAAGATCACGCCATCCTGGCTCAGGTCGGGATGAGACGTGTCACCATGATCCGTCTTGGTGACCGGCAGCCGCACCTGCTCAAAGGCCGCGCAGGCCTGCCTCGCCGCAGGCATGAGATGCGTGTTCACCACGTCAAACCGGTGCCGCCGGTGCAGGGCGCGCAGCGTCGTGGCATGAAGCACCCCCTCGGGATCAAAGGCCGGCAGGCGATGACGCAGCATCAGGCTCAGCTTGTAGAAAATTCGATAGGTCAGCGGCGTGAACCAGGATTGCTCATGCACTCTCAAATCCGGCGACAGCGCCCTGGTCACCGCCGGATCGCCCAGCCGCTTCAAAGGCAGGTGGCAGGTCACCTCGTGCCGCTCCGCCAGGCCGTTGGCAAGGTTGACGAAAAACCGCTCGGCACCTCCCGCCACCAGGCTTTGAATGGACATCAAGATCCGCATTCGTCATGCCGCACGCCGGTAAACCTCACGCGTCGCCTCCGCCACGATCCGCCAGTCGCGGGTCAGGGCATGAACCCTCGCCGCACGCCGCATCTCCGCCTGCCTTTCACGGCTCGAAGCCAGCAGCCGCAGATGCTGAACCGTCGCCGCCTCGTCTCCCGGCGCCGCCAGCAGCGCACAGTCCGCGTTTACATATTCAGGCACTCCGCCCACCCTCTGGCTGATCACCGGCGCGCCGCAGGCCAGCGCCTCCAGCATGACGTTGTTGGCTGTCGCGTTTTCCGGAAGATGCAGGCAGGCGGCGCAGGACCGGTAGAGGTCCAGCAGCTCCGCATCACTCACCCGCACCTTGTAGCTGACGTTCTCCAGGCCGTAGAAATGATGTGCCTTGTCCGCTGGGCCGACGACCACAAAGCGCATTCCCCTGTCCTCCGAACAGCCTTCCATCACCCGGCGCATCTGATTGAAATCACGACGCGTGCCGCCAACGCTTAGCACACTGAACTTTTCAGGAGCCTCCAGGCCCGCAGGCTGGAAATGCTCCACATCCACGCCATGCAGCACGACATGCAGCCGGTCCTCGCGCACCCCCTGCTCCAGAAAATAACCGCGCTGAGACTCGCTCATGAGGATGAGGGCGGCGAAACGGCGCAGCGCTGACGGGCGGCGGATGACCTTGCGAAGATCCTCCGCACACTGGTGAAAGGTGCCGATGAGCGGCGTTCGCATGAAGTGCGTGAGAAGGTCAAGGAACGCGAGGTCGCGATCACACCAGAGATAATGCACCGGCCCGGCAAACCCCTCACAAATCCGGCGTCGGACCTCCCCTTCCAGCTGAAGCGAACCTCCGACGCACCAGCGCGAGGCCGTGAACCGTCGGGCGATGCGGGTTCGCAGCAGCGCCAGTCCGTCGGACGGATCGCAGCGCCTTGTGACCACCCGGGGGCAGTCCAGATAGTCAGCCAACACATGATAGCCGGAGCGATGCGCAAGGATCTCGTCCTGCGACCAGGCCAGCAGCGGAGGATCAAGGCCATCAGATGACATCCGCAAAGGTGCGTTCGGTTCGACGAAAGTAGTGCACGCCAAAGGCCAGGAAGCCGAGGCTCAGCAGCGAGGACAGCGCGAAGCTCTCCCAGTGCATCTCCGTCGTGCCGCAGATGGCCCAGCGAAAGCCGTCGATCACGCCCACCACCGGATTCAGGGCGACCACCAGGCGGCCGTGGTCGCCAAAACGCTCCTGAATCACCGTCGTGCTGTAGAAGACTGGCGACACAAACTGCCCGAACTGCACGACAAACGGGATGATGTAGCGAAAGTCGCGGTACTTCACGTTCAGCGCCGTGAACAGCAGCCCCGGCCCCATGGCCGTGACAAAGGCCAGCGCCGTGAACAGCGGCAGCGCACACAGCCGCCAGGTCGGCATCATGCCGTACCAGGCCATCAGACCGCCCAGGATGATCATCGAGATTGCAAAGTCCACAAAGGCCACCACCACCGCGCTGGCAGGCAGGATCATGCGCGGGAAATACACCTTCGAGATCAGGTTGGCGTTGCCCACCAGGCTGTTGGCTGACTCGCTCAGTGCGTTGGAGAAAAAGTACCACGGCAGCGTGCCGGCGCAGACCAGCACCGCATAGGGCACACCGTCGGACGGAAGCTGCGCCAGGGTGCCAAACACACCCGCGCCGATAAGGATCGTCAGCAGCGGCCGCAGCACCGCCCAGGCCACGCCGATCGCCGTCTGCTTGTAACGCACCAGAATGTCGCGCCAGGCCAGAAAGCCAAACAGCTCACGGTAGCGCCACAGGTCGCTCCAATACTGACGGGAGGCCCGCCCGGCTTCGATGATCAGCTTGCTCATGCTTCCTTGTCCCTGCTCTTGCGGGTCACCGCCTTCACCCAGTCCTGATGTCCGAGATACCAGGCCACGGTTTCCCGGATCCCGTCTTCAAAGGTGTGTGCCCGACGCCAGCCCAGCTCACGCTCGACCTTGGTCGGGTCAATCGCGTACCGGCGGTCATGCCCGGGCCGGTCCTCGACAAAACGGATCTGCTCCCGTGAATGCCCGCCCAGTTCCGGCTTCATCTCATCCACCAGGTCACAAAGATGTTCCACCAGCTTCAGGTTGGTCATCTCATGACGTCCTCCGAGGTTGTAGGTCTCGCCCACGCGGCCCGCGTTCAGCACCCGCCACAGCGCCTGCACATGATCGCCGACAAACAGCCAGTCGCGCACATTCTGACCATCGCCATAGACGGGCACCGTCCGCCGTTCGAGCAGGCTCTGGATCACCACCGGAATCAGCTTTTCCGGATACTGATACGGGCCGTAGTTGTTCGAACCATTCGTCACCAGCACCGGCAGGCCATAAGTGTGATGATACGAACGCACCAGCATGTCACTGGCGGCCTTGCTCGCTGAATAGGGGGAGTTTGGCGCATACGCCGTGGTTTCAGAAAAGCAGCCTTCCTCACCCAGCGAGCCATACACTTCATCCGTGGACACATGCAGGAAGCGCCGGCCTTCCGCAGATGAACCCTCCCGCATCCAGGCATCCCGGCAGGCCTCCAGAAGATGAAAGGTGCCGACGATGTTGGTGTGGATGAAATCCGCAGGGCCGGTGATGGAACGATCCACATGCGACTCGGCAGCCAGGTGCATGACATGCGTCACCTGGTGCCGCCTGACCACCTCCACCACCGCCGTCTTGTCGCGCAGGTCCGTCCTTTCAAAGACATACCCGGAATGCTCCGCCATGCCTGCGAGGCTCTCCAGATGCCCCGCATAGGTCAGGCAGTCCAGGTTGACCAGCCTCTTCACCTCCGCACGTCCCGCGAGAAACCTCACGAGGTTCGAGCCGATGAATCCGGCGCCGCCGGTGACAAGCAGGTTCATGATGAATCAGGCCGCCGTCAGCCCCACGCGGCGAACCTCCGCCGCCAGGTCGGACAGGTAGTCGCGATACTCACAGTTAGGCATGGCGGCGACCAGGCCTTCAAACGCCTCCAGGCTGAGGAAGCCTCGCCTCAGCGCCGCCTCCTCCGGACAGCCCAGCTTCATGCCCTGGCGCCTTTCAATCGTCTCCACATACGACGAGGCCTCATGCAGGCTGCTGCTCGTCCCGGCGTCCATCCACACGGTGCCGCGGCTCATCCGCACCACCTGAAGACGTCCTTCGGCCAGATACGCCCTGTTCACATCCGTGATCTCCAGCTCACCACGCGCGGAGGGCCTCAGTCGACGCGCGACCTCCACAACCCCGGCGTCATACAGATAGGCACCCGGCACGGCAAAGTTGCTCTTCGGCTCGGCAGGCTTCTCCTCCAGCGACACCGCCCTGCCCTCGCGGTCAAACTCCACCACCCCGTATCGCTCCGGATCGTTG
Organism: Prosthecobacter sp.; assembly: GCA_019186985.1. Lineage (GTDB taxonomy): Bacteria > Verrucomicrobiota > Verrucomicrobiia > Verrucomicrobiales > Verrucomicrobiaceae > Prosthecobacter. The sequence goes on from JABARQ010000051.1 coordinate 41,517, forward strand.
ACGTGATAGGCAAAGATGGTCGCACCGCCATCAAACTCCCTGACCGCCCTGGGGAAGGCGTCTCCGGCAAAGAAGATGTTGTCGCCCAGCATCAGGGCCACGGGCGACCCGCCAATGAAGCTTTCGGCAATCAAAAACGCCTCCGCGATTCCCGCAGGATGCTCCTGCAGCCGGTATTCAAGCCGGATGCCCCAGGCACTGCCATCCCCCAGCAAGTCCTGGAACCGGCCCTGGTCATGCGGTGTGGTGATGATGCAGATGTCACGAATGCCCGCCGCGATCAGCACCGTCAGCGGATAATACACCATCGGCTTGTCATAAACCGCCTGCAGATGCTTGCTCGCCACCCGGGTCAGCGGATAAAGCCGCGATCCGGTGCCTCCAGCTAATAATATCCCCTTCATGATCCGCAGATGACTCAGATAGTTAATTTTAGGATCCGCAGATGGCTCAGATGGTTCAGAAGATGAACTTGTTTGACGCCTTCACGAGTTGCCTGGCGTCTTGTTTGCCTCTGTTGTCTTCACGTCACAATGGCTTCGGGGATGCGCACGGCTTCCGGCAGCCATTTGGAGGCGTGGACGAATCTTTTGTGCCAGAGACGGGATGTGCCGAAGTTGATCAGAAGTCCTGTCTGAAACCCCGTACCCTTCAGGTAGCCCAGGATCTGGGACTCCTCCTGGCCTTTAATTTCAGAAAGCGCCTTCAATTCGACCACAATCTCCTCATGGCAGATGAAGTCAGGCCTGTGGAAGGAGGGCAGCCGCTGCCCCTTGTAGAACACATGATAAGGCTTTTCCCGAAAATATGAGATTCCTCGCAGCCTGAACTCCACCTCCAGGGCATCCTGAAAAATCACCTCATGAAACCCGCAGCCGAGCTCACGATGAACCTCCATGGCCGCCCCAATGATCGCATAAGTCCTCGGATCACCCAGCCCAGCCCCGACATCATTCTTCACCCTCTCTTGATTCATAAGCATCCATCGAATTGACCTGACGAGCCACTAGAGTCACCCGCCCCTCCATCCCCGCTCAATCAAATCCCCATCCATCCCCAAAAAATCCCCCCAACCCGCCCCACACTCCCCAAAACCACATCCCAGCATCCCCCCATCTGTGCCATCTGCGAAATCTGCGGACCCAAAATCACCCATCTGTGCCATCTGCGAAATCTGCGGACCCAAAATCACCCATCTGCGCCATCTGCGAAATCTGCGGACCCAAAATCACCCATCTGCGCCATCTGCGAAATCTGCGGACCCAAAATCACCCATCTGCGCCATCTGCGAAATCTGCGAAATCTGCGGATCTATCGGCGGATCATGAAATCATTGATCACCAGCACGTCCATCTTCGTCCTCAGGAAGCAGTCCAGCGCCTCCTGCGGACGGCAGACGACGGGTTCGTTCTCATTGAAGCTGGTGTTCAGCAGGATCGGCACGCCCGTCATCTCCCGATACGCGCTGATCAGGCGGTGGTAGCGCGGATTGGTCTCGCGATGCACCGTCTGCAGCCGCCCCGACCCATCCACATGCGTCGTGGCAGGCACCAGGGCGCGCTTTTCCTGCCGCACCTGGAAGACCTCCATCATGAAGGGCACGTCATCGTCCTGCTCAAACCATTCGCTCACGCACTCCCTCAGGATGCTCGGCGCAAACGGCCGGAAGGATTCTCGGCGCTTGATCTTCAGGTTCAGGATGTCCTTCATGTCCGCACGGCGTGGATCGCCCAGGATGCTGCGGTTGCCCAGCGCCCTCGGCCCCCACTCCATGCGGCCCTGGAACCAGCCGATGACCCGGCCTTCCGTGATCGCCTCGGCCGTGGCACGGCAGAGCTCTCCTTCATCCTCCATCTTCGTCACCGTGCAGCCCTCCGCCTGAAGGTCAGCCGCGCGAGCAGTCAGCAGCGACTCGATTTCGGCCTCGTCAGCCCTTGGGCCCACATAGGCATGATCCATGACAAAGCGCGGCCCGGCCTCCACCTGACGAGCCACGACAAACGCCGAGCCAATCGCACCGCCGGCGTCACCCGCCGAAGCCGGAAGATACATCTGCTTGAAGGGCGTGTTCAGATACACCTTGCCGTTCGCCACGGAGTTCATGCCGCAGCCGCCGGACAGCGCAAGGCTGTCGCAGCCATGACGGCGGTGCAGTCCGTTCAACAGAGCGAAGAACGCCTCCTCATACATCGCCTGGGCGCTGCGGGCGAGATCACGGTGCTTCTGCTCCAGCGCCTCACCTTTAGCACGCTCGGGGCCCAGCAGCCCCTCCAGCACCTCCTTCCGGTAAAGCGTGCCCACCTCCGGACAGCAGTCATCCCAGGTGTAATGCACGTCATCGCTGTGATGACGAAAATACTTCAGGTCAAGCCGGTAGCTGCCGTCGGCCTGCACCTGCACGATCCTGCGCATCTGCGGCAGGTACTTCGGCTCGCCATAAGGAGCCAGGCCCATCACCTTGTACTCGTCGCCATAATGCGGGAAGCCGAGAAACTGGGTGATGACCGTGTAGAAGATGCCCAGCGAATGCGGAAAGTAGACACGCCCGGTGATGTCGATGCGATCCCCTTTTCCGAGCCCCCAGGCGCTGCTGGCGAAGTCACCAAAACCATCCACCGACAGGCACACCGCCTCATCAAACCCGGACACCAGGTAGGCGGAGGCCAGATGCGCCAGATGATGTTCCACCCGGTGCACCTGCGCCTTCAAGGGCTGGCCGGGAAAACCGGCCTGAAGCTGGTCTTCAAAACTGGCCGCGCGACGGATGTTGCCCAGGCGCTTGAGGATCAGCCCCAGGCTCGGCCGCTTGCGCAGCACATACATGGCGCGCCGCAGGTTGTTGACCTTCGGGTTCCGGTTGATGGCGATGTGATCGACGTCTCCGAGCTTCAGACCAGCGTCCTGCAGGCACCAGCGGATGGACTCCGTGGGCATGCCCGACCAGTGCTTGATGCGCCGGAAACGCTCCTCCTCGGCCGCCGCGACCAGCTTTCCATCCACGACCAGGGCGGCGGCAGAGTCACCGTGGTAAGCGTTCAGTCCAAGAACGATCATTCGTCAAAAAATCCGGGCATGCTGCCGCCCTAGGTCGCTTTCAGGAAAGCTCCACGGCAGGCGGTCTGGGGGTTGATTTTCACCTTTTTTCGAAGGGAAAGAATCGACTGTACCATGCCGGCCTACCGGGCAAAGCACAAACTCAGGCGTTTGGGGCCGCCTCAGGCCTGCAAAACCCACTCGCCCATCCTGCGCGCCGCGTTCGGCGTGACCTCGCCTTCAGCACGCGCTTCCAGGTCGGTCAGCTCGCCACGATGCGCAATGCGACCCGCCTTCCACACCCAGGCCTTGGGATTGTAGGGACCCACCTTGCGCGGATCACTCCAGGTATGGATGCCCAGCGTCCGGTCATTGACCGCCGCCGCCATGTGCATGGGGCCGCTGTCCACGCTGATGACCCAGCGGGCAGCTCGCAGGCAGGCCACCAGTTCCGCCAGGTTCGTACGATGGCTGAAATCCATGATGTGCCCGCCCTTCGGCCTCGACTTGTCCTCAGTCATGCCGACCAGGACCACCGGTTGCGGAGCGAGGGCGTCACACAGGGCTTGCAGGGCCTCAGGCGACAACGATTTGCCCGCGCCCCTGGACCAGGGATGCACGACAATCAGGTCATCTCGCTGCGGCCAGTCCCTGGGAAGGCTGCCCGAAGCCAGGGGAAACTGGAGGTTGTCAGCATCCACAGAAATGCCGAAGGCCCTCGGCACGGCAAGATAGCGGTCCACCGCATGGGCGGAAGCATCCACCGGAATGATCCGGTCATGCAGGAGCCGCGCCCCCTCCCGCGAATCCGACAGGCCGATGATCGGCCGCGAACCGCTGGCCCTGGCCAGCATCGCGCTGCGGAACAGGCCCTGGAAATCCAGCACGATCTCCGGCTTGAAGGTCGGCGGCAGCTCGGTGAGCGCCCAGCGGGCGGCCTGGATCATGGCCAGCGGGCCGCGGAAGCTTTTCCGGGGGAAGGCGATCACACTGTCCAGGAACGGCGCCCCCTGGAGCAGCGGCGCCCACTCCGTGTTCGCCACCCAGCGGATCCGCAGGTAGGGCCGGGCCTGCTTGATCGCATGAACCGCAGGCAGCGTGTGCACGATGTCCCCCAGCGAGCTCGGCTTGATGACGAGGGCCGAATGAAAATCCGCGAGGTCTGGCAACCCGGGTGAACTCATGAATTATTTGCCAAGGGCAAGGCGGTCGGCCAGCAGGCCGGGCAGTCCGGCGGCCCGGATCTTTTCCTGCGCCGTCTGAATGTCGTACTCCAGCCTGCGGATGGAGATGGTCTGCGCCTGCACATCGTAGATGGCATAGGCCGCACGCCAGTCACCGTCCCGAGGCTGGCCCACCGAGCCCACATTGACGAAATACTTCACGCCGCGCTGGAGCTGCACGTCGGTGCCGCGGGCGGCCCGGACGGAGTCGTCCTTTTCAAAGATGCGCGGCACATGGGTGTGCCCGTAAAAGCAGACCTGGGTGAACTGGTAGCTGAAGCTGGCCATCGCATCAAACCGGTTGGTCACATAACCCCAGCTCCCGGGGGAGTCGAGCGTGGCATGAACGATGGTGAAGTCACGCACCTGGCGCACCAGCTTCAGGTCACGCAGCCACTGGCGCTGATCCTCGGTCAGCTGGGCGCGCGTCCAAAGCAGCGCCGCCTGGGCCAGCGGGTTCAGCTCCTCCAGGTTCGACTCGCTGGCCGCACCCTCGTCATGATTGCCTCGCACAACCGGGCAGCCCATCTGGCGCACTGTCTCCAGGCACTCCGCCGGATTCGCGGCATACCCCACGATGTCCCCCAGGCAGACATAGTTCCCGCAGCCCTGCTCATGCGCATCCCAGAGCACCGTCTGGAGGGCTTCCAGATTGGCGTGAATGTCTCCGAAAATGGCGAATTTCATCAGCAGCGAAGATGCAGGTGGGGTTCAGGGGGCGTCCATAGTCGGATCAAGCGCCGGGAAATCAAGCGCTTAGACGCCCCCCTGTCCAGCCGCCAGCAGCGCCCGGGCGTGCTCCCGGGCCGACTCCAGCCTGCCTCCCAGCATCCGCGCAAGCTCCTCCACCCGCTCGTCCCCGGCGATTTCACGGATCGTCGACCGGGTGCGGTTGTCCTCAATGTCCTTGGTCACCACAAACTGCGTGCGGGCCAGCGAGGCCACCTGCGGGAAGTGCGTGATGGCGATGACCTGATGCGTGCCGCCCAGCGAGGCCATCTTCCGCCCCACCGCCTCCGCGATGTTGCCGCCGACGTTCGCGTCGATCTCGTCAAACACCATCAGCGGTACGATGTCCTGCTTCGCCAGCGCGCTCTTCACCGCCAGCAGCACGCGTGACATCTCACCGGAACTGGCCGTCAGCCGCAGCGGCTTCAGCGGCTCGCCCGGATTGGGGGCAAACTGGAAGTCCACCTCCTCCAGCCCGTGCCGCCCCGGCTCCTCCAGCCGGTTCAGCCGGGCCTCAAACACGCTGCGCTTGAACCCCAGGTCCGCCAGATGCGCCGCCACCTCCCTGGCCAGCTTCGGCGCCGCCTTCGACCGCTTGTCGGACAACAGCCGGGCCTGCTTGTCCACCTGCGCCCTGCGCTCCTTGACCAGCCGTCCCAGCCGTTCCAGCTCCTCGCCCCGGTTCTCGATCTTCGCCAGCTTCGCCTCGGCCTCGGCCTGAAAGTCCAGGATCGCCTCCACGCTCGACCCATACTTGCGCTTCAGCGCCTGGATCGTCGTGACCCGCTGGTCCAGTCGCGCCAGCTCCGCCGGATCCGTCTCCAGATCCTCGGCATACTCCTGCACGCTGCTCTCCAGGTCCGTCAGCTCGATCAACGCCGACTGAAACCCCTCAAACATCTTCGCCGTGCCAGGATCGATCTTCTCCAGCTCATGAATGCTGCGCCCGATCTCGCGCAGGGCATCCAGCACGCCCCCCTCCTCCCCGGCCAGCCGCCCGGTGATGGCGCCGCACAGCTCCGCCAGCCGCGCGCCGTTCGCCGCGATGCGATGCCGGGCGCCGATCTCCTCCTCCTCACCCGGCTTCAACCCGGCGCTGGCGATCTCATTGACCTGGAACTTCAGCATGTCCAGCTGCTGGGACCCGGCCCGCTCGCTGTTCTCCAGCTCCGCCAGCTCCGCCACGGCCGCCCGCCAGCCCTTCCACGCCTCCTGGTAGGCCGCCAGCCCCTCCTCGCAGCCGGAAAACTGGTCCAGCATCTCCAGCTGCCGCTCCTGCGAGTTCAGGGACTGGTGGTCATGCGGCCCGTGCAGGTCCACCAGCAGCTCCCCCAGCGACTTCAGCACCTGGATCGTGACCGGCGAACAGTTGACGAACTGTTTGTTCGCGCCACCGGCGCTGATCGCACGCTTGATCAGAAGCTCGCCCTCCTGGCAGGGCTCCAGCCCGGCCTCCTCCAGCACCGCGTCCACGGCCCGCGTGTTCCGCAGGTGAAAGCAGGCCTCCACCGTGCAGGTGTCCTGCCCGGTGCGGATCAGGCTGCGGTCGGCCCGCTCCCCGAGGATCAGTTTCAAAGCCCCGACGATGATCGACTTGCCCGCCCCGGTCTCGCCCGTCACCCCCACCAGCCCGGCCCCCAGCTCCCAGGTCACGTCTTCCACGAGGGCGAGGTTGCGGATTTTCAGAAAGGAAAGCATGGCGCGGCGGGAGGGTGAAAAATGCTGTTCGGGCGAGTATGGGCCATCCTCGCCTCAATTCAAGGAACGCACACGGTCTTTTCACTCTTCACCGGCCCAACCAGCTTTTGAACCACCCGTCTCCCCGCCCGGCGCGCGGTCAGGAAGCATTGGACAGCACCGGGTCCGTGCGGCAATCTCCGCGCCGTTTTTCCTCCCCCACACGTTCCGTTGACCAGATGCCCATGCGTGACCTGCCCCCCCGTCTCCTCTGCCTCGCCCTGGCTGCGATCCTCAGCTCCTGCGTGAGCGGCGGCGGCTCCCGCGGCCAGACCCAGTACCTGGAGGCCTTCGACCCGGCCACCGTCCCCCATTCCGCCCTCTACAACCAGGACCAGGACTCCTACTGGGACGGCGACGGCATGACCGGCGCTCCCAGCGTGATCATCGACATCAGCGACCAGAAGGCCTACTTCTACAAGGGCGGCGCCATCGCCGGCGTTTCCGCCCTGTCCACCGGCGACGAAAAGCATCCCACCCCCACCGGCAAATTCAAGGTCATCCAGAAGGACCAGTGGCATAAGTCCAACCTCTACGGCGACTTCGTGGACGCCTCCGGCCAGGTCGTCGTCGCCAACATCGACATCACCAAGGACAAGCCCCCTGTCGGCACCCGCTTCGAAGGCTCGAAGATGCACCACTTCATGCGCTTCACCGGCGGCACCGGTATGCACGAGGGCTTCCTGCCCGGCTACCCCGCCAGCCACGGCTGCGTCCGCATGCCCGGCCACATGGCCGCCATCTTCTTCAACAACGTGGCCGTCGGCACCCCCGTCACCGTCCGCCCCTGATCCCACGGCCCTCAGCACTCGCCGCGCCCATGAACGAGATGCCCCTGGAAATCAGCGTCGAAGACGTCAGCAGCCTCATGGCCCGCCCCGAAGGTCAGCCGCGGCTCATCGACTGCCGCGAAGCCGATGAATGGCAGCTCTGCCACCTTGAGGGCGCCGAACTCGTGCCGCTCTCCCAGTTCGGCGAGCTGGCTCCCCTGCGCTTTCAGGACACCGCGCAGCACCTCATCATCTACTGCCACCATGGCATGAGAAGCCTGCGCGCCGCCTCCTGGCTGCGCCAGCACGGCTTCACCAGCGCCCAGTCCATGCATGGCGGCATCGACGCCTGGTCGCAGCTCATCGACCCGGCAGTGCCCAGATATTGAGGGCCATTGCGCAGGATCAGCCCCTTGCACGGCCCCCGTCCATGCGTAATCGCAGGACGCATGTCCCTCACGCCCCCCGCCTCCGCCATCGGTTTCAAGGAATGGTCCTATGTCTGCGACTCGCTCGTCCAGGGCGTCCAGACCATGATCCTGCGCAAGGGCGGCATCCATGAGGGACGCGGCGGCTTCGAGTGGAAGCACCGGGCCTTCTTCCTCTTCCCCACCTGGTTTCACACCCAGGGCGAAAAACTCCGCTGGGTGCCTGAAAACGCCCAGGGCGCCTTCCCTCCGGAGGAGGAGCGCACCCGTGTCGACATCGACGGCTTCGCCACCCTCGAACAGGTCTGGAAAGTCACCGACTGGGCCAGGGTCGAAGCCCTCGCCCCCCTGCACATCTGGAACGAGGAGACCGTCAAGGACCGCTTCGTTTATGATGACGAAAGCTGCCTGCACATCGCCCTCGTCCGTGCCTGGAAGCTGCCCCGCCGCTGGACCTTCCCCTACTCCAAGAGCTACGGCGGCTGCCGGTCCTGGATCAATCTGCCCGAAGAAGGCCTCCCTCTCCTGGCCGAGGCCACCCCAGCCATGTCCGACGAAGCCTGGCACGAAACCTCCCGCCGCCTGCGCGAGATCCTGGACTGACCCGGCTTGATGGGTGAACCCAGACACCCGCCGCCTCAGGCCCTTGAGGTTCCACCTTACTGGCTCCCCCCTCTCGCTCTTCTGCACCTCCTGCCCCTTCAGGTGACCGCGCTGCATCTGCTCCGCGCCCTGCCCGTCAAACGTCGTGCTGTCGCTCCCCAGGTGGTCCTCCGTGCTGTACTCGTAAACCGTCAGCGGGATCTCCGGCTGCGTCGCCGTCCACCGCTTCACCCGCGACCCGTTGCCAAAGCTCGACCGCTCCTCCTTCTCCACCAGCGTCCCAGCGCTGCCTCGTGTCGTCTCGCGGATCTCGTAGCCACCCAGGCTCAGCGTCTGGGTCCGCAGCAGCTGCCACTAGAGTCGGGTTCGCCACTATCTCAACCAACTTTCCGTCAACCTTCCCCAACCCTCTCATTCTCTCAACTCAAAACCTCAGTAACTGCCAAAGACCCAATATGATTGCATCAGTGGGTATGCTAACGCGGGCTTAGCATATCACCACAAGTACCTGATTTTAAGTTCATCCACGAGTCGTTTTTCAGGACCAATTGTGAATTCAGCATCCGGAAAAAATTGCCGGATCAGGCTGGCAATGCTTGTTCCCTGATCATCTTTGATTGCTGGATTTGCACCTAGTTGAATTAACAACTCAGCGCCCCTAAAATCTGCGTTTAGAATAGCCTCAAATAATGGTGTCTTTCCACCACGGCCAATAAAGTTAACATTAGCACCTTTTCTGACCAATATCTCAATGTTCTTGTAACGATGATTTTCTAGTGACGATGAAATAATCGTTCGATCGTCCTGTAGGTCTGGCATGTTGGGGTTGCCGTTCCAATTTAAGGCTATTTCAAGATAATCGCTATCTTCTGCTATGGAAGCATAATACATGGCAGAATAGTTATTGAACCCATCTTTTCCCTTGATAGCGACATTTGGGTCCGCGCCTTCTTCCAGCAATTTCCTCCAGGACTCTTTCTTGTTTTTCAGAATTGCCCAAAAGAGTGGTGTCATTTCATCTCTTCCTCGAGCGTTGAGATCACCACCAGAGCGAGCGATGGACTCAATTTTTTTTAGTTCAATATTTTCGACCGCTTCAATCAAAGCTCGTGGTCTGCTCCCCAAGAGTTGAGCCAAGTGCTATGATAGTCTGAGGAGCGCGAAGCGCATCACCAGACACCATGAAACGCAAGAGACACACAGATGAAGAGATCATCAAGAAGCTACGAGAGGCCG
>JABARQ010000040.1 GCA_019186985.1 Prosthecobacter sp.
CTGGAACTCATGAGCCTGCGTGCAGCAGCCAACTTCTGACCGGAGAGCCGGATGCGGGAAACCCGCCCGTCCGGTTCGGAGGGAGGGGCGGCGCGGTCAACGCGCCGTTCCTACCCCTATCGATGCTTGCGCGCATTCGCGGCCGTCAGGGATGTGAAGCTGGGTTTCGGTGGCAGGTGTGTCGGGCTTGATGCGGGAGCGGGAGCCCAGGGTTTTGGGTCACGGCTTCATGCCTTCGGGCAGGGTTCCCTGCGCCTCGGCGCCGGTCAGTTCCTCGCGATGGGTCAGGGTGGCGGAGATAAAGCCGACGTAGATGCTGGCGTGCATCTCCACCGGCAGGCGCCAGGCGTCGTCGCTGACCCAGATGGTGGCGGTCTTCATCTTCTTGAAGCTGCCGGGCTGGAGGGTCTTCCGGTCGAGCCGGCGGATCTTCACCTCGAGTTTGATTGTTGGATAGGCCACGCCTTCGACCTTGCGCTGCTCGCGGCCGGTGACGGTGAAGGTGGCGAGGTAGGGGCGGTCGAAGGGCTGGACCACGCGGGTGATGGCGTCGCCGGTCTTCAGGGGCTGGCTGCGGACGTAGAGGATGGCGGACTGCAGGTCATCAGCGGGGCCGTAGGGGCAGACCTGGGAGGTCCTTTTCGTGCTGCCGCCGGTGGGCGTGAGGGAGGTGAGGGTGCGGATCAGGCTGTCGTCAAAGCGCACCTGATAGGCTGCGGTTTCCTTCGTGTCGGTTTCCGAATGCTCCATGTGCAGGGCGCGCAGTTCACCGCGGTGCATCACGGAGGTCAGGGTGCAGTCGTAGCGCCAGAGCGTGCGGGCGAGGCCGCTGGTGCCGGCTTCGGCCCGGGCCACCTGGAGATCACCGGCTTCCTGCATCACGACGCTGGCCGAGCCGGCGGAGAGCAGGTTGTTCCAGCTGAGGTCATAGGTGACACGGCAGGGCTTGAGCGGGGGGAAGCCGCCGATGGGGCTGCGGGTGATCGTGGCCGCCCAGGGAGGCGTGGCTGGCGCGGAGGCCAGCTGCGTCATCATGATGAGCACGGCGGGAAGAAGCATGTGGATGAGTAGCCCTGGACAGCGGGTTCTCAACCGGAGGTGAGGGCGTCATGCGGGCGTGAAAAACGCGGCCACGCTGTGGGCATGGCCGCGCTGGGTGTTTCAGGCTCCGGGGGGATTACAACGAGTTGAGGAAGCTGATGAGCTGCTGCTTCTGCTGGGGCGTCAGCGCATTGTAGCGGTCGCGGGCGGCGACGGCCTCGCCGTCATGCATGCGGATGGCGCGGTCGAGGTTGGGGGCGCGGCCGTCGTGCAGGTAGGGGGCGCTGGCGCGCACGCCCCAGAGCGGCGGCGTCTTGATGTCATGCGGGCCGGCATTGCCCTGGACGATGCCGTCGCCAAGGGCGCCCATGTCATGCAGGAGGAGGTCGGAGTAGAGGCTGACCGTTTTTTCGCTGAGGGCGGCGATGTCGTTGACGGCCGTCTGCATGCTGGGTGTGTGGCAGACCGCGCAGCCAACAGATTCAAACAGGGCCTTGCCTGCGGTGGCGGCGGCGTTCAGCGTGCGGGGCTGCAGGGGGGCGAGCAGGCGCATGAAGTCGGCTGAGTGATCGATGTCGGCCTTGCCGGTGACCGGGTCGGTGGTGTCCTCGGGATCGGCGACGGTGTCGTAGGTGGCGAGCACGTCGGCGCGGCCGTTGGGGGCGTTTTCTTCGGGGAAGAAGCGGTTGGTGATGCCCATCTCATTCAGATAGGCGTCGGCGGAGAAGGCCAGCAGGGTGGCGTGCTGACCTTTCCAGCCGAAGTGCCCGACGCGTTCTTCACCCGTGGTGACATCGGTGACGAGGGCGGCCTTGCCCTGGACGCCGTCCGGCTTGCCATCGAAGACACCGGCGAGGATGGTTTCATCAGCGATGGCCTCGATGAGGCCCAGGCCGAAGAGGGGCGTGGTCTGGCGGCGGGCCACGACGTTGGCGTCGATGGGGATGATCTCGCGGGCGGCGGGGTGTATGCTGCGCACCTGGAGGAGTGAGCCGCCGAGGTCGGCGAGGGGATCGAAACCTTCGGCGGAGGAGAGGCCGAAGCGGGTGACGGTGATCACGCCACCGCCTCCGACACCGCCCTGGTTGTGGCAGGAGGCGCAGGAGTTGTTGTTGAAGATGGGGCCGAGGCCGCCCACGGGCATTTCACGGCGGGTGAACTCCTCACGACCATCGGCAAAGGCGGTGAGCAGATCGTCCGTCAGGCCGGGCAGGGGATCGCTGGCACGGGGAGCGCCCTGACGCGGAGGCATGCCGCGATGATGCGGACGCGGGCGCTGGGCCTGGCGGGGGCCGGTGGGCTGAGCCTGGGGCGGTTTGCCCATCGTTGGTGGGTTTTGCGGAGGCTGTGCGCCTTGAGGTGGCTGGGCACCCTGCGGAGGCTGTGCGCCGGCAGGAGGTTGTTGGGGCGGGCGGGTGCCTTGAGGGGGTTGTGCACCGGCAGGAGGCTGCTGGGGTGGAAGGGCCCCCTGGGGAGGCGGAGTGCCCTGGGGAGGTTGAGCCCCGGCGGGAGGCTGCTGGGGAGGACGGGCCCCTTGAGGGGGAGGCGGGGCTGCTTCGGGTTTGGCTGCCGTCTGGCCAGCGGCGGCGCCGGTCATCAGTCCTGCCATCAGCAGGGATTGAACGATGAGCTTGGTTTTCATGGCTTGTCCGGGTTGGGTTGAGTTTTGTGGTGTTGTTCGGGAGTATTTTTCCCTTTTCACCGCCCAACCTGGTTTGCCTGTGTGAAGGAATAATGTCGTTTTGCGTGAGATTTGTTAAGCGAAGGTAAAAGTGCTGCGTCATTCACCGCCCGCGTCTGATGACTTCAGCTGTGCATCGTCCATACCTTCTTCGACTCATGGCAGCCGTTGTGCTGCTGTCGTGCCAGCTGCAGGCGCATCCTGCGGACATCAGCCGGCTGCGCGTGAAGCTGGAGCGTCAGCGAGTCGAGCTGCGGTTCACCTTCAATCTGCTGGTGCTCTCGCGCTTTTATCCGGGCATTGACCGCAACCAGGACGGGCGGGTCGATGCGGAGGAGCTGAAGGCCGCGCGGGAGGGAATCGCCCGTTATCTCAACCGGCAGGTGCAGATGAAGGTGAACGGAGGCAAGGCCGAGCTGGGCGGCATCAAGGCCGTGGAGGCCATGTGGCCGTCGGTGGAGGGCGTGATTCCGGCGGTGCAGGCGGCGGATTATCCGGCGCGGCATGTGGAAATCCTTTTTGTCAGGCAGGACATTCCGCTGCTGGCGGACCTGTGGCTGGGCTTTGACATCTGGCGGGAGGCCGGGCCGCTGGGCAGTGTCGAGGCGGTCTATGAACAGGGGGATCTGTGCACGCAGGTGCCGTTCAGCCTGGGGGAGCCTGACTATCTTTATGACACGGGATTTGCCGTGGAGGGCGTGTTTCAGGAGCCTGCCCCGCCGTCGGCGCCGGTCATGCTGGCGGAAAGTCTTCCGGTGGACTGGAAGCTTTACGCCGCCGGAGCGTTGATTGCCTTCGTCCTCCTTCCCCTGCTGCTTTTCCTTTCCTCGCGACCCAAGAAACCCTGATGTCCCCGGTCCTCCAAACCCTCGCCGATCTCGTCCGCATCAACAGTGTGAACTCCTCCTATGAAGGCGGGCCCGGGGAGGGGGAGGTCGCCGCCTACGTGCGACGTTTCTTTGAGGCGCGCGGCATGGAGGCCTGGGAGCAGGAGGTGTTTCCCGGCCGGCCGAACGTGCTTGCCAGGCTGCCCGGCAGAAACCCGCAGCGGCGCATCGTGCTGGAGGCGCACACGGACACGGTGTCGGTGAAGGGCATGACGATCCCGCCGTTTGAACCGTCGATCCGTGACGGCCGGATGTACGGGCGTGGGTCCTGCGACACCAAGGCGGGGCTTGCCACGATGATGCATGCGATGGCGGCGCTGAAGGAGGAGGGCGTCGTGCCGCCCTGCGAGGTGCTGCTGGCCGCCGCAGTGGACGAGGAATATTCGTACCGCGGTGTTGTGAGGCTTTGTGAAGGCCTGAAGGCCGACGCCGCGATCGTGGCGGAGCCGACGGAGCTGCGGGCCGTCATCGCCACCAAGGGCGTGCTGCGCTGCCGCATCGTCGTGCATGGCCGCTCGGCGCACAGCTCGAAGCCGCACCTGGGGGTCAATGCGATCACCCACATGGCGCGGGTCATCGCCGCCATCGAGGAGGACAATGCGCGGCTCGCCGGGATTCAGCATCCTTTGGTAGGCTGCGGCACCTGCAACGTGGGCGTCATCAGCGGCGGCGTGCAGGTGAACTTTGTGCCGGACCGCTGCATGATCGAGATCGACCGCCGGCTTCTGCCGGGGGACAGGGCGGAGGACGCCGTGGCGCACTACCGCGGCCTGCTGTCGGGCATCGAGGGCGTGCGGGCCGAGGTGGAGGAGCCGCTGCTGCTGGTGGATGAAGCCCTGGACACGCCGGCGGATTCGGACGTGGTGCGGACGGCGGTGCAGGTGCTGCGCGAGCTTGGCATGAATGCCGAGCCCTGCGGCGTGCCCTTTGGCTGCGATGCCAGCAAGCTCTCCCGCGCCGGCGTGCCGAGCATCGTCTTCGGCCCCGGCAGCATCGACCGTGCGCACACCGCCGATGAGTACATCGAGGTGGACCAGGTCGAGGCCGCCCTGGAGTTTCAGAAAAGGTTTCTGCTCAGCTTTGCGTAACCAACAGCACCATGATGAACCGCCGCCGCTTCCTCGCCACCTCCGTCACCGCCACCCTTGGCAGCCAGATCACCGGCTGCGCCTCGCTTCCCGGCGGCGGCTGGATCGACGCCCATGTGCATGTCTGGACGCCGGACACGGAGAAGTACCCGCTGGCCTCCGGCTTCAAGAAGGAGGACATGAAGCCGGCGAGCTTCACGCCCGATCAGCTGTTTGCACACTGCCGGCCCGAGGGTGTCTCACGCATCGTGCTCATCCAGATGAGCTATTACAAGACGGACAACCGCTACATGCTCGACATGATGGCGGCGCATCCGGGCACGTTTTCGGGCGTGGCGATCATCGATGAAAACGCCGCCGGCGTGCGCGGGCGGATGAAGGCCTTGAAGCAGCAGGGCGTGCGCGGCTTCCGCATCTACACCGGCGGTTCGGATGTCGCGGGCTGGCTGGGTTCCGCGGGCATGAAGGCGATGTGGAAAGCGGCGGCGGAGGAGAACCTGAACATGTGCCTGCTGATCAATCCCGAGGCCCTCGGGCCGGTGGCGAAGATGTGCGCGCAGTTTCCGGACACGCCGGTGGTGATCGACCACTTTGCGCGCCTGGGCATGAAGGGCGTGGTGGACCGCGCGGGGCTCGACAGCCTGCTGCATCTCTCCAAGCACGCGAAGGTCACGCTGAAGACCTCGGCCTTTTATGCGCTGGGGAAGAAGCAGGCGCCTTATCTGGACCTCGGGCCGATGATCCGTGAATGCCGTGACGCGTTTGGCGCGGAGCGTCTCATGTGGGCCAGCGACTGTCCGTTCCAGGTGGATCCCGGGCACAACTACCACGACTCCATCGCGCTGGTGCGCGACCGGCTCGACTTCCTGACGGCGTCCGACAGGGCGGCGATTCTGCGCGGCACGGCGGAGCGGGTGTTCTTCAGCTGAGAGAGCCGATGCCGTCCAGGGCGCGGCGGATGTCTTCACGGGTGTTGTAGCCATGCACGGCGATGCGGATGCGGCCGGCGTGGTGCATGACATGGACTTCGGCCTTCTCCAGGGCCGCGTGGATCTCGGCGCTGCGCTTGTCCATGAAGGCCACGATGCCGGTGGGGCGGTCGTGGTGCAGCGGGCACATGGGCTGGATGCCGAGGGCGGCGATGCCGTCGTGAAGTTCACGCACGAGCGGATCGGCATGGGCGGAGATGACGGGCACGCCGACGCCGCCGACATAACGAAGGGCGGCGTTGAGGGCGTAGAGCGCGGCGAAGCTGGGCATGCCGACGGAGAAGCTGAGGGCGCCGGTCTTGGTGACGGCACGTTCGAAGCGGTCGCCGTCGAAGGCGTTGCTGAGATGATACCAGCCGCCGGCGTGGGTGGTGAGGCGTTCGGCGTTGCGGGCGGGGATGCCGATGACGCAGCCGCCATGGATGCCGAGCGTCCATTTGTGCGTGCTGCTGATGAGGATGTCGGCGTCGGGGCAGTTGAGCTCGACGCGTCCGAAGGCCTGGGTGATGTCGACGGAGACCAGGGCGTTCGGGGCAAGGCGGCTTACGGCGTCGCGCAGGGGCCGCCAGTCGATGCGGTGGCCGTTGTAAAAGCTGATGAGGGAGACCTGCACCAGCTTCGTGCGCTCGTTCAGCAGCGGCAGGAGGCCGGCCACTTCAAGCGCGCCGCCGGTGGATTTCCAGAGGCGCGTCAACGGGGGTGTGGCGGAGCGGAGCCAGGGCGTGGCGCCGGCGGGGAAGTCGAGGTCGGTGACCACGACCTCGTCGCCGGTGCCGAGGTTGAGGGCGGAGGCGAGGAGGTTGTAGGCCTCGGAGCTGCAGGAGCAGAAGGAGACTTCACCAGGGGTCAGGCCGAGCATGCGGGCGCTGATTTCACGGCAGGCTTCGACGGCGGCGAAGTGGCCTTCACGTCCGCGCATGCCGCGCTGCTTGTCCTGCCAGTAGGCTTCCAGCGCCTCATGCACGGCGAGCGGCGGGATGCTTTCCGCGGCGGTGTTGAGGTAGCTGATGCCGTTGAGGGAGGGGAAGTCGCGGAGGCGGGTGGCGTCGGTGAGCATGGGGGAGGTCAGGCGGTGTTGCGGGCTTGGGCCGGGCTGCTGTCCGTGCGGTGGCTGAACCACCAGCTGGCGAGCAGCAGGCAGAGAATAAGCAGCAGCCAGGTCTGATCATGCGGGTTTGTTTCCAACAAAATGTCTGACTGAAGTTTTCCCGCCCTGGAAAGATCCTGAAAACTGGCGGCGGCGGTGAAGTCGGCCTCTCGGATGTCGGCAAAATGCGCGGCGCCGGTGAGCAGGGGGGCGTTCTTCTGGCTCAGTTGGAAAAAGCCCGGCTGGGAGGGGGCGCGCAGCAGATGGACCCGGGCGGAGGCGATCTGCGCCGAGGCGGGAGGCGATTCCGTCTCGTAGTGCAGCGGCGGGGCCTTTTCTTCACGGTCACAGGCGATGACGAGCTTTTGATGCAGGTCGAAGTTGCCTGACTCCGGCGCGATTTTTTCCTCTCGCACGGACTGGAGGAAGCGGTGCAGCAGGATGGCGAGCGCGGGGAGGCGGCGTGCATTGCTGTTGAGCAGGTCGAAATGACAGAGCAGCTGCCGGGCGCCCCTGGGGGTGCGGCGCAGGCTGATGAGCGCGCGCTTGTCCTGCCAGAGCAGCACGCGGTCTTTCGAGTCTCCGGGGATGACCATGCCGTCCTGGGCGAGCAGGGACTG
Organism: Prosthecobacter sp.; assembly: GCA_019186985.1. Taxonomy (GTDB): domain Bacteria; phylum Verrucomicrobiota; class Verrucomicrobiia; order Verrucomicrobiales; family Verrucomicrobiaceae; genus Prosthecobacter. The sequence continues at coordinate 7,394 of JABARQ010000040.1, forward strand.
CCAGTTGAGGCCCTCCATGAGCGGATGATGTTCGGCGACGATGCCACCACGCAGCCAGGCGACTTTTTCACCCTTGGCCGGTGCTGCGAAGATGACGGCGTTCTGTCCGGCATCCAAGGCCGTGGTGGGCGGCCAGACGACGCCGCGGACATCGGCCTCGGTGCTGGAGGCGACCAGGCGTGTGTCGGCGAACTTTTCGAAGAGCGAGCGCAGCTCCGCGCTGCCGTCCTTCAGCGGGATCATCGGCACCTGCAGGCTGAGGATCTTGGGCCGGGGGCGCATCACGGGAAGCACGTCATCGAGGGAGAAGGCGTCGGCATCGAGCACCAGCGTGAGCTTTTCACCCGACGGGAAGGGGCCGCCGAGGGTTCTTGTCTCACCGGGTTCGAGGTGGAGCGCGGCGGGGGCCGAGCGGGTGTCCTGGGCGATGACGTGCCAGCTTCGGTCCTGGGGCTGGCCGGCGTAGTTGCGCAAAAGGGCGCGCCAGAGGAGCTGGCCGTCCTTTTCCTCCAGGGTGAGACCGGCCCAGCCAACATTGCTGACGGGGGAGCCGACGCTGACCATCGAGGCCTCGAAGGGCGGGGGTTCGGGGGAGGGATGGTCGCTGATGAAAAGGATGGCGCCCCGGGGGCCGGAGAGAGTTCGTGCCATGCGCAGGCCGGGGGTGAAGTCATGCGCGCCCAGGGTGGGCCGCCAGCCTGAGAGGGCGGAGCGAAGTCCGTCGGCGGAGGCACCGTGATAGAGAGTTGGTTGGGCCGGATCGGTGGAGAGCAGGGTCAGCTCGGCACGGGCGGATGCGGGCAGCAGGGTTTGCAGGGCCTCGGTCACGGCGGATTCCGCGGCAGGACGGAAGGCGGACATGGAGGCGGAGCTGTCCAGGACGATGGCGACGCGCTGCACGCTGTCCTGTTGGAGCCAGCGGGGCCCGGCGAGGAGCCAGGTGAAGAGCAGCACGAGGAGAAGCTGGAGAGACAGGGGCACGGAGGCACGCAGGCGGTCGAAACGGTTTCCGGCGACGGACTCCCTGCGGACCTGCTGGAGGAGGAACAACGTGGTCACCACCTCCCGGCGGCTGCGGCGCTGGAGAAAATGAATGGCCAGCACGGCAGGCAGGCCGAGCAGGCACCACAGGGCGGCAGGGTGGGCAAAGGTCACGCGGCGGGAGGTTCCTGGACGGGGGCTGGCGGTTCGGCTGGCACCACCGGGGCCGGTTTGCCGCGACCGATGAGGAGAGCCAGCAACGTGCCGATGCCGAGGATGGCCACGGGCAGGGTGGGCGGGCACCAGAGGAGCTGGATCTGGAAGGCGAGGAAGCTTAGCACGAGGGCGGCGAAGATCAGGCCGAGGCCGCGAGAAAATGCCTTGGAGCGGGGCACCCGCAGAACGGTCCAGGCGGCAGCGAGGGCGCAGATGGCCCAGGTGGCCCACTGCTGGGGTTCGGTCAGTTTTTGCAGCCTGGGAAGGCGGAGGATTTCAGCCAGGGCCTGGGCGTGCAGCCGGCCGAGGGCGGGCTTGCTATTGTCGGCGGGTTCGATGCCGATGACGATGATCTGGCTGTCTTTCAGGGCGGCCTTGTCGGCATCGCCCAGGGCATCGGCGAGCGTGCCGGTCATGAGGTCGAGGGCATTGATGACCGGGACCTGGGCTCCAGGGCTGACGCGCAGAGTGCCATCCTCTTCCAGCGGGACAAAGGAACCCTGGGCCAGGTAGGCACCGGCTCCGGGGCCGATGCGAAGACGGTGGAGGGAGTAGGGGCTGGCATGGAGCCGTGCCAGGGTCTGGGCGATGATTCCTGGATACAGGCGGTCATCCGCACGAAGGGCGTAGGGGATGCTCCAGTCGTCCGTGTTTTTGCGTGCCGCCAGCAGGCCCAGCTCCCGGGTGGGCCGCAGGGCCGGGTCGGGCGCTGAGATCAGTGCGGAAAGGGCTCGGGCGGATTCCCGGGGGCCGTCAACTCGTTGAAAATGAGGCAGGCTGTCGGCCAGGTCGCCCATGAAGGCCGGAGTCTTGGAACCAGGCTCAGCCAGCTGGGTTTCGATGCCCAGCACCACACTGGGGAAGGGCAGAAGAGCTTCGGAAACCGACGGGAGGAATTCCGGGGCTGGCCGCCCCCAGTACAAGGGGGGGGCGATGACCATGACCTGCGGCGCATAGGCCTGCAGGCTTTTCAGCAGGGTTTGCCAGTCGAGGGGTGGGGGAGGCCAGGCGGCATATTCCTTCGCCTGCTCCTCCCGCAGGGACACGAGGGTGACAGGGTTCGCCGCGCTGGTGGCGGGCTGGGTCAGGCGTTCCCGGGAGTTGGCGACCAGGAAGTCAAGAAAGAGGTCGTCCACCTTCTGGAGACGGCCGGAGCGCTGTTCGAGGTCCAGGTGCCGGACCGAGAGTCCGAGGCAGGCAAGCAGAAGGGTCAGGCGGAGCCAAAACATCAGCGGAGTCTGCCGTGAACTGCCGGAATTTGCCAATCGACAAATCAGTCGCAGAGATTTTATTAATAAATATGAAATTTATCAGCTATATTCTTGAATTGAGTGGCAATATAAATTACAATAGGCATTATTTATTATAATTTTGATAATAGCTGCTCGTTTCCGCTGAGTGTTTGCGCCCCAATCGTTTATGAAGATCAAAACCACTCCCACATGGCTGGCTCTCGCGGTGATGTTGGGATGCTTCCTGCCTGAGTCAGGCCGGGGAAGCACCGTTTTTTGGGGGAGTTCGTTCAATGACCTGCTGTTTAACAGCACGGGTCAGACGCTGGATGAGTCGTTTATTTTTGAAGTCGGCACCTTCACCAGCGGCTTTGTGCCGACGATTCACAACAGCTATCAGTGGGATGCCAACTGGAAGGTTCTGGACCGGGCCGTGCATCCTGACTCGGAAGGCTGGAACGTGCCTGATCAGTTTTTTGTCGGGACTGTCGAGCACCAGCCTGATGGCACATCGGACTCCCTGGCGGCCAATCCCGCCGATGTCTTTTTGATGGGAGAAACCGTTTACCTGTGGGTTTACAACTCGAAGGCGATCGTGCCGGGCAGTGAATGGGCGCTGGTGACGGATTCGGATCTGCTTGGCAACCTTGCCAATGCCTGGCGCATTCCTGACCCGGCCGACCCGGTCGGCACCTCGTATGACTGGCAGCTGCTGGACGCCGACACGGCCATCCTGGGAGGCGTCAACGGCATCCAGGGGGCCGGAGAGTTCAGTGTCAATCCCGGAACCTTCAGCCTGCAGACCCATGTCGTGCCGGAGCCTGGAAGCAGCCTTCTGGTGCTGCTGGCCCTGGCAGTGCAGAGCCGCAGGCACCGTCCGCAACGGCGTATTGAATGAGCGTCACGAATCCAGTCCAAGCTGACAGGCCGCGTCGTTGGTTGACGCGGTTTTCCGCGTTTCTGCTGGCCTGTGCCGGGACGGCGGCGGTGCAGGCGCAGACGCTGGATTTCGGCGACTACAACGGCTTCGGCAACGCGGCGAGCACGGTCAACTCGACACTGAGGATCGGCGCGACCACGGACAAGGAATCGTCGGCGACCACGAACGCCGCGGCGACGGGGGACGACACGACGGGCAGCGATGACGAGGACGGCGTGACCGTTCCGGCGACCCTGACCCAGGGAGCCAGCGCCAGCCTTGTGGTGAACGTCACGAACTCGAGCAGCTCGACGGCCTATCTGAACGTGTGGATTGACTACAACCGCAACGGCGTGCTGACGGACAGCGGCGAGCAGATCGCCTCCAACACCACGATTGCGAAGGGCACCTCCAACTCGAACCGGACGATCAACTTCACGGTTCCCACCGGCGCCTCACCCGGTGTGGCGGGCGTGCGTGTGCGCCTGAGTTCGACGAGCACCCCCGGCTCCGCGAGCACGAGCGGCAACGGCGAGGTGGAGGACTATGTCACCACCATCCTTTCGCGATTGGATTATGGGGACAACCCCCTGTTTGCCTCCGCCACGCAGGTGGCCAACTCAGCGATCCGCATCGGCACCAACGCCACGGACACGGAGGCTTCCAACCCGGCCGCCGGCAGCGCCAACGCCGATGACACGACAGGCACGGATGATGAGGACCTCACCATGCCGGCGCTGACGGCGGGCAGCACCACCACCCTGGCGATTCCCGTGGCCGTGACCACCGGCAGCCTCACGAGCAGCACGGCCAGGCTGAATGTTTTCGCCGACTGGAACGGCGACAACGACGTGTTGGACACCGGCGAGACGCTCACTGCGCAGACGGTCGGCGCCTCGGGCACCTACAACTTCAGCCTGAGCCCTCCCCTGGGCACGCCGCCCGGCACCAAGTATCTTCGAATCCGCATCACCGAGGGCAGCACGGCACCCACCTTCAGCGGGAGTTCAACACTCAAGGGCGAGGTGGAGGATTATGCGATCACGGTCAACTGCCCGACGCTGAGCATCAGTCCGACAACGCTCCCAACACCCACCACAGGGCTGGCCTACAGCCAGGCCATGACGGCCTCCGGGGGTTTTGGCAGCTATGTGTTTGCCGTCTCCGGCGGCAGCCTGCCGGCGGGACTGAGCCTGGACACGTCAACAGGGGTCATTTCGGGCACGGCGACCAGCACCTCCGCCGCCGCGTTCACCCTTCGCGCCACCGACTCCAACGGCTGCACTTCGACACGAAGTTTTTCCGTGACCCCTGCGGCTCCGACGACGGATTTTGGCGACCACAGCAGCCTGGGAAGCGCCAGCAGCACCTTCAACAGCAGCCTCAAGATCGGCGCCACGACGGACACGGAGGGGGTGGCGGCCACGAATGCCGGAGCGACGGGGGATGACACGACGGGCGGTGATGACGAGGACGGCGTGACCCTGCCCGCCTCCGTCCTGGTGGGGGCCTCGGGAAGCATGACGGTCAACGTCACCAACAACACCGGCTCGACGGCCTACCTGAATGTGTGGATTGATTTCAACCAGGACGGCGACCTGACGGACGGCGGTGAGCAGGTGGCGGCGAACACCACGGTTTCGAGCGGCACCAGCGGTTCCAACAGGACGGTGAACTTCTCCGTGCCCGCGGCGTCGGTGGCGGGACAGGCGGCGGTGCGTGTGCGCCTGACCTCCGTCAGCAGCCCCGGGCCGACGGGTGCGGACGGCAACGGCGAGGTGGAGGACCACGTCCTCAACATCGTGCCCGGCCTCACGATCGGAAACATGATCTGGAATGACGCCAACGAGAACGGCATCCATGACCCGGAGGAAAGCGGCATCAACAACGTGCTTGTCGAGCTGTGGACGCCGGGCGCGGACAACGCCATCGGCGGCAGCAGCGGCAATGCGGACACGCTGGTCTCATCCGTGACCACCTCCGGCGGAGGTTTGTACAGCTTCACCGGCCTTTCACCCGGCTACTACTTCGTCAAGGTGCCCACGGTGCCGCTGTCGCGCACCAGCCTGGTCGTCGACACGGCGGACAACGGCCAGGATGCCGACAACAACGGCTCGCAGCCCGCCGGTTCGGGCACCTCGGCCTACAGCCCGGTGATCCAGCTGGCCCTGGGCGCCGAGCCGGGATCCTCGGGCGGTGGCAGCACCGACAACACGATCGACTTCGGCTTCGCCTCCAACATCGGCTCCCCGTTTGCCTGTGACAACCGTTTCTGGATCATCCAAAACGACGAAATCAGCCCCGGTTCGGACATGTGGGACACCACGCTGTATTACATGGGCGAGGGGCCGACCCTGGTGCCGACCTTTGTCTTCTCCGGCTACAAGCTCAACGGCCTGGCCGCGTACGGGGGCTACCTCTACTGCGTCGACCAGAACGGCAATCATCTTTACCGCATCAACTCGCAGGGCGTCCTGGTGGACATGGGGGCGATTCCCGGCCTGCCTTCCCCGGGGGCCGACGGCCAGTGGTCCGGTGCCACGGCGCTGACCAGCGGCCGCATGATCCTGAACCTGTACAGCTTCAGCCCTGCCTCGACGAAGCTCTACACGATCGACCTGACCTCCGCATCGCTCGTCGGTTCGCCGGTGACCGTCACCAACACGGGCACGGGCTCCGCCTACTCGGGCAACTTTGGCGACATCGTCTGGGACCCGCTCACCGGCAAGGTGTACGGCTACTCCACGGTGGACGACAACTGGCTTGGCCTGTTTGAGGTCAACATGACCACCGGTGCCGCGACGCGGGTGAGTTCGGCGGTTCCAGGCTCCTGGGGGTCGATGATCATTGACGCCAACGGCCTCACCTATGGATTCGGCAGCGCCGGCGCCTCCGGGGACCAGGACACGCTTTATGTCTTCAACCGCACCAACGGCGTGCTCAACGGCAGCATCACCGCCGTCGGCGTCGGTCCTCCGGTGTCGAACTCCGACGGTGCCGCCTGCCCTGGCGCGCCGCCCTCCATGAAGCTGGGCAACCTGGTCTGGAATGACGTGAACAACAACGGTGTGAAGGACACGGGTGAAGCGGGCATCGACGGAGTCTCGCTGCAGTTGTTCATGGGCGGGCAGAATCCGCAGACGGACAGCCCCATCGCCACCGTCACCACCTCCGGCGGCGGGCTTTACAGCTTCAACAACCTCTCCCCAGGCCAGTACCTGGTTCACATCCCGACGCCGCCGTCGGCGTACCCGCTCAGCAGCACCAGCAGCGACGCGCTGGACAACGGTGAGGACAACGATGACAACGGAGCGCAGGCCTCCCAGGGACAGCCGGTGAGCAGCCCGCTCATCGCCCTGGCCGGAGGCGCGGAACCGGTCAATGACGGCGACACCGACGCGAATTCCGACCTCAGCATCGACTTTGGTTTCCTGGCCTGCCCGGCGGTCAGCGTCAGCCCCTCCGGTTCGCTCACGGCCGCCACCGTGGGTTCGGTCTATTCGCAGACCTTCACGGCGGGCGGCGGGCTCAGCCCCTACACCTGGGCGGTCAGCAGCGGCACCTTGCCCAGCGGTCTTTCGCTCAGTTCCGCAGGCGTGTTGAGCGGCACCGCCACGAGCAGTTCAGCCTTCGCCTTCACCCTGCGTGCCACCGATGCCAGGGGCTGCGCGGGCACGCGCAGCTACACGATGTCGCCGGTCTGCCCGGTCATCACGATCACGCCCGCCACGCCTGCGGCCGGGACGGTGGGATCGTCCTACAATCAAAGCCTGAGCGCCGCCGGCGGGACGTCACCCTACAGCTTCGCCGTCACCAGCGGCAGCCTGCCTTCCGGACTGACGCTGAGCAGCGCCGGCGTGATCAGCGGCACTCCGACGGCCAGCAACGGCGGAGGGGTGGCGGTCACGGTGCGTGCCACCGACACCTATGGCTGTCAGGCAACGCAGACGATCAGCCTGAAGATCTGCCCGGTGGTCACCCTCAGTCCCACGAGCCTGCCGCTGCCCACGGTGGGCATCCCCTACAGCACGACGGTGGGCGGCAACGGCGGCGCGACTCCCTACCTCTTTGCCGTGAGCAGCGGCAGCCTGCCTGCCGGGCTGAGCCTGAACACCAGCAATGGCGTCATCAGCGGCACCGCCACCGCCACCACCGCCTCCAGCTTCACCATCCGGGCCACCGACGCCAACGGCTGCTCCGGCACGCGCGCCTACTCGCTGACCCCGGCGCCTAACACGGACTTTGGTGACTTCAGCGCCTTCTCCAGCGCCAGCAACACCACCAACGGCACGCTGAAGATCGGCGCGACCATCGATGCCGAGGTGAGCGCCACCACCAACAGCAGCGCGACCGGCGATGACAGCACGGGCAGCGATGACGAGGACGGTGTGACGATGCCTTCATCCATCACCGCCGGCGCCCAGGTGACCGTTCCCGTCCTGGTGTCCAACACCAGCGGGGCGGACGCCTTCCTCAACGCCTGGGTCGACTTCAACAACAACGGCAGCCTTGGTGACGGCGGCGAACAGGTCGCCACGAACATCCTCGTGGCTTCCGGCACCTCCTCCGCCACGGTCAATGTGACCTTCAACGTGCCGACCGGCGCCTCCGTGGGCTCGGGTCGTGGCGCACGCTTCCGCCTCACCAGCGCCGCCTCCCCCGGCTTCCTGGGAGCCGGCACGATGGGGGAGGTGGAGGACTATGTTGTCAGCATCGCCGCGCCGACGCTCGACTTTGGCGACTACCTCGCCTTCGGCTCCGCCAGCAGCACGCGCAACAGCACGCTGAGGATCGGTGCGAGCGTCGATGCCGAAGGCGCCGCCACCGCGAATGAAGGCGCCAATGGCGACGACACCACGGGCGGCGATGACGAGGACGGCGTGACGGTGCCGGCCAGCATCACCCAGGGGAACGGCGGCTCCATCACCGTGAACGTCACCAATGGCACCGGCGCCACGGCCTACCTGAATGTGTGGATCGACTTCAACGGCAACGGCGTGCTCACGGACTCCGGGGAGCAGGTCGCCATCAACACGTCCATCTCCTCAGGCACCTCGAATTCCAACCGCACCGTCAGCTTCACCGTGCCGGCGCTGGTCAGGACGGGCCCGGTGGGCGTGCGGGTCCGCGTGACCTCCACAAGCTCGCCGGGCAGTGTCGGCCAGAGCGGCGCCGGCGAGGTGGAGGACCATCTCGTCAATGTCGTCGCCAACACCGACTTCGGCGATCATCCGCTGTTTGCAGGCGCCAGCAGCAAGGCCAACAGCACCCTGCGGCTCGGAGCCCTGGTGGATGCCGAAGGATCCTCCATGACGGACGCCGACGCCACGGGGGATGACCTGGACGGAAGTGATGACGAAGACGGCGCCGCCGTGCCCGCCACGATGACCCAGGGCGCGCCGGCCAGCTTCAATGTCACCGTCACCAACGGCTCCGGCTCGACGGCCTACCTGAATGCGTGGATCGACTTCAACCGCAACGGCGTGCTCACGGACAGCGGCGAGCAGATTGCCGTGAACACGACAGTCAACACGGGGACCACCAATGGCTCGCGCAGCCTGAGCTTCAATGTCCCCGCCGGTGCGAGCCTGGGCGAGGCCGGCGTGCGCATCCGTCTGACCTCGGTCAGCAGTCCCGGGCCGGACGGCCTGGATGGCAACGGCGAGGTGGAGGACTACCTGACGACCGTGGTGGCACCCCTGACCGACTTTGGTGACGACGTGGATTTTGCCGATGCCAGCAGCCTGGCCAACAGCAGCCTGAGGCTGGGCGCGCTGGTGGACGTGGAAGGCGCCGCGACCAAGAACGCCGCTGCCAGCGGCGATGACAGCATTGGCGTGGATGATGAAGACTCGGTGTTCTTCCCGCCCCTGACCGCCGGACAGCCGGTGGTCATGCCGGTGGCGGTGACAAACCTGACGGGCTCGACGGCCTACCTGAATGCGTGGATCGACTTCAACAACAACGGCGTGCTCACGGACTCGGGCGAGCAGGTGGTCGCCAACGTGGCGGTGCCCGCCGGCACGGATGGTGAGGTGGAGGTCAGCTTCAACGTGCCGACCAACGCGGTCACCGCCGCCGCCAGCGTGGGCGCCCGCTTCCGTCTCACCAGCACCTCCAGCCCCGGATCCACGGGCGCCTCGGGCAGTGGCGAGGTGGAGGACCATCAGGTGGTCATCCTGGCTCCGCTGACGGATTTCGGCGACCACAGCGGTTATGCCAACGTCTCGAACACGGCCAGCACCAACCTGCGCCTGGGCGCTTCGGTCGACACCGAGTACGCCGCCACGCGCAACGCCACCGCCACGGGTGACGACGTGACCGGCGTGGATGACGAGGACGGTGTGACGATTCCGGCGATGACGGCCGGCGGACCTGGAAGCATGACGGTCAATGTCACGAACACCTCGGGCGTCATCGGCTACCTCAACGCCTGGGTGGACTTCAACAACAACGGGTCGTTCGCCGATTCGGGGGAGCAGGTCATGATCAACGGCGGCATCTCCAACGGCACGCTCAGCAGCAACGTCAACATCAGCTTCACCGTGCCTCCGGCGGCGGTGACGGAGACGCCCGTCGGCGTCCGAGTCCGCATCACCTCCGACATCAGCCCCGGCATCGCCGGTGCGGGCGGCGTTGGCGAGGTCGAGGACCACACCGTCACCATCGCCACGCCAACGACGGACTTTGGTGACTTCCTTGGCTTTGCTGATGCGAGCAGCCTGCGCAACAGCAGCCTGAAGCTCGGCGCCACGACGGACACCGAGTACCTGTCCACCCGCAACAACAGCGCCGCCGGCGATGATGCCACGGGCGCTGATGACGAGGATGCCGTGACCGTTCCCGCGCTGACCGCCGGAGCGCCTGCGGCCATCCCCGTGGTGGTGACCAACACCAGCGGCACCACGGCCTACCTGAATGCATGGATCGACTACAACAACAACGGCGTGCTGACCGACGCCGGTGAGCAGATCGCCACGGACGTGCCGGTCAGCACGGGCACGAGCGGCGTCACCCAGAACCTGAACTTCAATGTTTCGGCGATCTCCCTGACCGGGGTGAGCCTGGGGGCGCGCTTCCGGCTGACGAGCATCCCCGGCCCGGGGCCGACGGGAGCCAGCGGCAACGGCGAGGTGGAGGACTACATCGTCAACGTCCTCGCGCCGACCACCGACTACGGGGACTTCAACGGCTTTGCCAACGCCTCGCAGGGCGCCAACCCGGCCCTTCGTCTGGGCGAGCTGATTGACACGGAGTACAACCCGACGCGCAACGCCAACGCCAACGGGGATGACAACGTGGGCATCGATGACGAGGACGCCGTGACGCTGCCCGCCATGACGGCCGGGCAAACCGTGACGATCCCCGTGGTCATCACCAACGCCACCGGGGCCACGGGCTACCTGAACGTCTGGTTTGACTACAACAACAACGGCATCCTCACCGACGCCGGCGAGCAGATCGCCACCAACCTGGCGGTTCCAACCGGGACGACGGGCGGCACGGTGAACGTCATCGCCACCGTGCCCCCGACCGCCGTGACCGGCACGCCGGTCGGCATCCGCTTCCGCCTTTCCGCCCCCAGCGGCCTGGGCCCGACGGGCACGAACGACCTCGCCGGTGAGATCGAGGACTATGTGGTGACGATCGCCGCACCGACGACGGACTTTGGCGACTTCCTGGGCTTTGCGGACGCCAGCAGCACCCGCAACAGCAGCCTGAAGATCGGCGCCACGACGGACACGGAATACCTCTCCACCCGCAACGCCACGGCCTCGGGCGACGACGCGACCGGCGGTGATGACGAGGACGGCGTCACGCTGCCGGCCCTGACCGCAGGCAGGACGGCGACGATCCCGGTGGTGGTGACCAACACCACGGGCTCGACGGCCTATCTAAATGCGTGGATCGACTACAACAACAACGGCTTGCTGACGGATGCGGGCGAGCAGGTGGCCACCAACGTGGCGGTGACCGGCAGCCTCAGCGGCGCCACGCAGAACCTGAACATCACGGTGCCTGCCTCCGCGGTCACCGGGGTTTTCATCGGTGCGCGCTTCCGCCTGACCAGCACGAGCAGTCCCGGGGCCACGGGAGCTTCGGGCAGCGGCGAGGTGGAGGATTACATCGTCAGCCTCATCGCTCCGGCGACCGATTTTGGCGACTACAGCAGCTTTGCCTCCGCCAGCAACGCCACCAGCAACGCCCTCCGGCTGGGAGCGTTGATCGACAATGAAGGCGTGGCCGCGACCAACGCCACGGCGACGGGTGACGACACCACCGGCAGCGATGACGAGGACGGCGTGACCCCGCCGGTCATGATTGCCGGGCAGACCCTCACCCTGCCCGTCGTGGTGACCAACACGACCGGTGCGAACGCCTACCTGAATGTGTGGATCGACTTCAACAACAACGGAGTCCTCTCCGACGCCGGTGAACAGGTGGTCAGCAACCAGACCATCGGCACGGGCAACAGCAACCTGACGGTGAATCCCAGCATCTCCATTCCGGCCGCCGCCCCGACCGGCGTTCCATTGGGCATGCGCGTGCGCCTGACGGCGGTTTCCACGCCAGGTGCGGCCGGTGAGCTGTCCAGCCTGGGCGAGGTCGAGGATTATCTGGTCACCCTTCAGGAGCCGACGGCGGATTACGGTGACTTCCTGAGCTTTGGGGACGCCAGCAGCCTGCGGAACGGCAGCCTGCGGATCGGCGCCACCACGGACACGGAATACCTCTCCACCCGCAACGCCACGGCCACGGGTGACGACGCGACCGGCGGCGATGACGAGGACGGCGTGACGATGCCCGCGCTGACGGCCGGCGCGCCTGCGACGATTCCGGTGGTGGTGACCAACACGACGGCATCGACGGCCTACCTGAATGCCTGGATTGACTTCAACAACAACGGTGTGCTCACCGACGCTGGCGAGCAGGTGGCGACGAATGTGGCGGTGGAGGCCGGCACGAGCGATGCCGTCCAGAACCTTGGCATCACGGTGCCGCCGTCGGCGCTGACGGGCATCAGCCTTGGCGTGCGTTTCCGCCTGACCACCACCCTCAGTCCCGGGTCCACCGGCGCCAGCGGTCAGGGCGAGGTGGAGGACTATGTGGTGAACATCGCCCTGCCGCCGCTGGATTACGGGGATCATAGCTCCCTGCCTGATGCCAGCAGCACGGCCAGCAGCGCCCTGCGCCTGGGGGCTTCCGTGGACACGGAATACACGGCCACGCTCACCGCCCTCGCCACGGGTGACGACGGCACCGGCAGTGATGACGAAGACGGTGTCGGCGTGCTGACGATGACGGCGGGCGCGCCTGCGACGATTCCGGTGGTGGTGACCAACACGACGGCATCGACGGCCTACCTGAATGCCTGGATCGACTTCAACAACAACGGCACCGCCACCGATCCGGGAGAGCAGGTCGCCACGGATGTGGACATCGCCACCGGCACCAGCGGCGGAACCCGGAACCTCAGCTTCACGGTGCCCGCCACGGCCGTCACAGGAGCCAACCTGGCCATCCGTTTCCGCCTGACCAGCGTCAGCAGCCCGGGCATCTCCGGCAATGTCGGCGTCGGCGAGGTCGAGGATTATGTGACCACGATCGCCGTGCCGACGACGGATTTCGGCGACTGGAACGGAGCCGGGGATGCATCGAGCATCGCCAGCAGCAACCTGCGCATGGGCGCCCTGGCCGACACGGAATACGTCTCCACCCGCAACGCCGGCGCCACGGGCGATGACATCACCGCCAGTGATGACGAGGACGGCGTGACCCTGGCGGCGGGCTACAACCTTGGCGCGTCCAGCTCGCTGACGGTGGTGACGACCAACCTGACCGGCGCCACGGGCTACCTGAACGCCTGGGTGGACTGGAACGGCAACGGCGTGTTCACCGATGCCGGGGAGCAGATTGCCACCAACCGGCTGATTGCCAGCGGCACCAGCGCCAGCACGCAGAACATCAACTTCACCGTTCCCTCCGCCGCCATCCCCGGAGGACGCGGCGCACGCTTCCGCCTGACCAGCGTGCAGAACCCGACGCCGCTCGGTGCCGTCGGCATGGGTGAGGTGGAGGATTACCTGGTCAACATCTACTGCCCGACGGTCACCGTCACTCCCGCCAGCCTGACGACACCCGTGGTGGGCGCGGCCTACAGCGCGACCTTCACGGCCAGCGGCGGCATCGCACCGCATGTGTTCACGGTCAGCAGCGGCAGCCTGCCGGCCGGGTTGTCGCTCAACAGCAGCACGGGGGTTCTTTCTGGAACGCCCACCAGCAGCGCCAGCCAGACCTTCACCATCAGCGCCTCGGACCTGAACTCCTGCCTGGGCACCCGCAGCTACACCCTGGCCCCGTCCTGCCCGACGATCAGCATCACGCCCGCCACCGCCGCCCAGGGCACGGTGGGCACCGTTTATTCGCAGACCCTCGGCGCCAGCGGTGGCACCGCGCCTTATGGAAGCTGGACCCTCACGAGCGGCACGCTGCCCACGGGACTCTCGCTCAATCCCAGCACCGGTGTGATCAGCGGCACGCCCTCGGCCACGGCCAGCCCGGCTGTTAGTGTGACGGTGCGTGTGACGGACGCCTATGGCTGCCAGGGCACGCAGGTGGTCGCCGTCCAGGTCTGCCCGGTCATCACGGTCAGCCCGACCAGCCTGGCCGCCCCCATGGTCGGAGCCGTCTACAGCGCCACGGTGGGCGCCAGCGGCGGCACGGCGCCTTATTCCTTCACGGTCAGCAGCGGCAGCCTGCCCGCCTGGGCGACACTGAATTCCGCCACTGGCGTCATCAGCGGCACGCCCGCCAGCGCGGCGGCGGCCAGCTTCACGGTCCGCGCCACGGATGCCAACGGTTGTTCGGCCACCCGTGCCCACACTCTCAGCCCCGTCTGTCCGGCCATGGCCATCACGCCCGTCACGCCGCCCGCCGGCATCGTGGGTGCGGCCTACAGCCAAACCATGAGTGTGACAGGCGGCACCGGGCCCCACACCTGGACGCTCGCCTCCGGCACCCTGCCAGCCGGCCTCAGCCTGAGCTCCGGCGGGGTGGTTTCCGGGACACCCACGGCTTCCAACGGAGCCGGAGTGAGCGTCACCCTGCGCGCCACTGACATCTACGGCTGCGCCAGGGATCAGGCGGTGAGCTTCAGAGCCTGTCCGGTGATCTCCCTGTCACCGGCGGGCCTCACGACTCCGACGGTCGGCACGGCCTACAGCCAGGCCGTGGCGGCCGATGGTGGCACGGCGCCTTACAGCTACAGCATCGCCAGTGGCGCGCTGCCCGGCTGGGCCACGCTGAATGCCGGAACGGGCGTCATTTCAGGAACGCCGAACAGCACCACGACGGCGAGCTTCACCGTGCGTGCCACCGATGCCAACGGCTGCACCGGCACGCAGGCCTATTCCATCACGCCGGTCTGTCCGACGGTGACGCTGTCCCCGGCCTCCCTGGCCAACGGCACGGTGGGTGCGTCCTACAATCAGACGCTCTCCGGCAGTGGCGGCACCGCTCCTTACACCTACGCCGTCGGCAGCGGCAGCCTGCCCGCCTGGGCGACGCTCAACACCAGCACCGGCGCCATCAGCGGAACCCCCAGCTCAACGGCGGCAGCCAGCTTCACCCTCGTCGTGACGGACACCTACGGCTGTCAGGGCACACGGTCCTGCACGATCACTCCCGTCTGCCCGGCCATCACGGTCAGTCCGACCTCGGCGGCCAACAGCACCCTCGGGCTTGCTTACTCGCAGACCCTCTCCGCTGCGGGCGGCACCGCACCCCATGCCTGGAGCACGGTCGGCGGCACCTGGCCGGCCGGCCTGAGCCTGAGCAGTGATGGGGTGATCAGCGGCATTCCCACGGCGGCCAATGGCGCCGGGATCAGCGTCACCGTCCGCGCGGTGGACGCCTATGGATGCAGCAAGGATCAGGACATCAGCATCAAGGTCTGTCCGGTCATCGCCCTCAGCCCATCCAGCCTTGCGGCACCGACGGTCGGCAGCGCCTACAACGCCACGGTTTCGGGCGGCAATGGCACGGCTCCCTACACCTATGCGGTCGCCAGCGGCAGCCTGCCTGCAGGGCTGACCCTGAGCACGGGCACGGGCGTCATTTCCGGCATGCCCACTTCGGCCTCCGGCACATCCTTCACCCTTCGTGTCACGGACGCGAACGGCTGCATCGGCACGCGCAGCTACACGCTCACCCCCGTCTGCCCGACGGTCAGCATCACGCCGACATCCGCCGCCAACGGCACGCTGGGCGTCGCCTACAGCCAGGCACTCAGCGCCAGCGGCGGCACGGCGCCTTACACGGGCTGGACCGTCACCAGCGGCACCCTGCCTGCCGGCCTCAGCCTGGGCTCCAGTTCGGGGGTCATCTCAGGAACGCCGACCGCCAGCAACGGCGCTGGTGTCAGCGTCACGGTGCGAGCCACGGACACCTTCGGCTGCCAGGGCTCGCAGGTGCTGTCGATCAAGATCTGCCCGGTCATCACGGTCAGCCCGACCACGATGAGCACCGCCACGGTGGGCACGGCCTACAGCCAGACCTTCACCTCCGGCGGGGGCTCGGGCGGTTACACCTACAGTGTGTCATCGGGCAGCCTGCCTGCCTGGGCCACGCTGACCTCAGGCGGTGTGCTCAGCGGCACGCCGAACAGCGGGGCAAGCGCCACGTTCACGATCCGGTCCACGGATTCAAACGGCTGCACCGGCACCCGCAGCTACACGCTGACTCCCGTCTGCCCTGCCATCACGGTGAGCCCGAGCAGCCTGCCTTATGGCATCGTCGGCAGCAGCTACAGCCAGACGATCAGCGCCACCGGCGGCATCAGCCCCTACTCATTCACGGTTTCCGCAGGAACCCTGCCTCCGGGCCTGACGCTCAGCACCACCGGCGCCCTTTCCGGCACGCCGACCACCGCCGGCACCTATGCCTTCACCCTGCGCGCCACGGACACGCGTTCCTGCTCCGGTTCGCGCTCCTATTCCATGGTGGTTCATGCCGCCAGCAACATCGGCAACCTGGTCTGGAACGACCTCAACAACAACGGCGTCAAGGACACGGGTGAAGCCGGCATCGACGGCATCACCGTCACGCTTTGGTATGACTCGAACAGCGACGGTGACTTTGTCGACGCCGGCGAGTCCTCCTACGCCACCGCCATCACCAGCGGCGGCGGCGTCTATCAGTTCACCAGCGTGCCCGCCGGCCGCTACAAGGTGGTCATTGCCAACCCGCCTCCGGCCACGCCCTGGGCAAGCCGCGACGTCGACCTCAACGACAACCAGCAGGACAATGACAGCAACGGCTACCAGCGTCCGATCGGTGGTCCGGTCAGCTCGCCGACCTTCGACATCGCCCTCGGTGAAAGCGACAACACCCTCGACATCGGCCTTGTGCCGCCTGCCACGGCTGATGAGCGCATGGTCATGTACCTGGCCGACCTCAATCTCGACATCATCCACAAGTTTGTCGGCTCCGGCAGCACCGGCATAGAAATCCCCGGAGCCTGGGGCGGCACTCCCTGGGTGCGCAGCTACGCGAATGACAGCAGCCACGGCATCACCAACCCGCACGGCGTCTGGTTCAACGGCCAGAGCATCTACGTCGGCGGCCAGCGCAACGGCGTTTCGGGCACCTACCGCTACAACCTTCAGGGCCAGCTTCAGGGCACCTCCACCAGCACCTACCGCCTGACCCACGTCACGCTTGGCGACTACATCTACTATCCGCGTGACAGCTATGTCTCGGTCAACAGCCTCACCACCGGCAGCGAACTCGGCCGCGTCAACCTCACCGGCACCAATGCGGTGACCTGGGGCATCTCGGTGGGGGCGGATGGATTCCTCTACGTGGCCGACAACTACCAGAGCTCCACCTTCCCCAACGGCACCTCCACCCGCGGCAGCGGCAAGGTCTTCCGGGTCGATCCCAAGCCGAGCACCTTCACCAGCCCCGCCACGCGGAGTTACAGCGCCATCATCACCGGCCTCAACGACCTGACCGGCATTGACGTGGACAACTCCGGCAACATCTACACGGCTGAGGTGGCGATCTTCGACAATCCTCCGACGGAGAGCGCCTCGACCCTCCGCAAGTTCAGCCCGCAGGGCGCCCTGCTTGCCACCTACCAGGAGCCGACGCCGCTCAACAACGCCGCCGTCGAGGACGCCTGGGGCCTGCGCTGGAACCCGGTGGATAACAAAATCTATGTCGCCACCCGCTATGGTGACTGCGTGGCGCGGCTGCGGGCCGACACCCTCGCCTACGACGGCGCCTTCATCGAGTATGTGCCGAGCTCCTACGGCAAGACCCTGAGCCTGCAGATCGAGTCGGCGTCGCTCGACCTCGGCGACCTGCCGGACACCAATTCCAGCACCGGTGCGCTGAACTACCAGACCGCGCAGGAAAACGGCGGCCCGACCCATGTCATCAACTCCACCCTGCGCCTCGGCGACCTGATCGACGGTGAACACGCGGCCAGCCCCGCCAACAACGCCCTGGGCGACGACAACGACAACAGGGACGACGAGGACTCCATCGCCACCATGCCCGCCTTTGTGAAGGGGCAGACGATCACCCTGCCGGTGAAGGCTTACAACCAGTCCGGCACCACGGCCTATCTGGTGACGATGTTCGATTGGAACATGGACGGTGACTTCCTGGACGGCGGTGAACGCATCCAGACCAGCGTGCCCACCGGCACGGATGCCGAGGTCAATGTCAGCGTGCCCGTGCCCACCACGGCCCTGACCTCCATGAACCTGGGCATGCGCCTGCGCCTTTCCACCACCAGCGGTCTCACCGCCAATGGCGCGGCCGGCAATGGCGAGGTTGAGGATTACATCATCAACGTGGTGTGCCCGGTGATCACGCTCAGCCCCGCCACGCTGGACACGCCCGTCGTCGGCACGGCCTACAGCAATTCCGTCACCGCCGCCGGTGGATCGCCCTCCTACACCTATGCCGTGAGCAGCGGCACGCTTCCGGCCGGGCTGACGCTGAGTTCCGCAGGCGTCATCAGCGGGACGCCGACCGGCACCGCCAGCGCCACCTTCACCGTCCGCGCCACCGACGTGGGCGGCTGCATCGGCACGCAGAGCTATACGCTGGCTCCCGTGTGCCCGACGATCACCCTGAGCCCGGCAGGTCTGGCGACACCTGTCACCGGCACGGCTTACAGCGCCACGGTCAACGCCTCGGGCGGCACGGCCTCCTACACCTACGCCATCACTTCGGGCAGCCTGCCCGGCGGACTGAGCATGAACAGCGCAGGCGTCATCAGCGGCACGCCGAACAGCACCGCCGCCGCCAGCTTCACCATCCGTGCCACGGATGCCTACGGCTGCACCGCTACCCGCAGCTACAGCCTGACACCGAGCTGCCCGGTCATCAGCATCTCACCCACCTCGGCGGCCAACGGCACCCTTGGCCTTGCCTACAGCCAGACGCTCTCCGCCGGCGGCGGCCTGGCCCCCTATGGCTCTTGGACCATCAATTCCGGAGCCCTGCCCGCAGGCCTCAGCCTGAACGCAGGCACCGGCGTCATCAGTGGCACGCCTACGGCCATCGCCAGCCCGGCGACAAGCCTGACCGTGCGTGTCACGGATGCCGCAGGCTGCACCGGCCTGCAGTCGATCAGCATCAAGATCTGCCCGGTGGTGACGCTTTCCAGCTCACTCACCACCCCGACGGTCGGCGCTTCCTACAGCACAACGGTGGGCGTGAGCGGTGGCACCGCACCCTACACCCTGGCCGTGACCAGCGGCAGCCTGCCTGCCTGGGCCAGCTTCAACACCAGCACCGGGGTCATCAGCGGCACGCCGACCAGCACCGCGAGCGCGAGCTTCACCCTTCGTGCCACGGATGCCAACGGCTGCTCCGGCACCCGCAGCTACACGCTCACCCCGGCCTGCCCGACGATCTTCCCCGTGCCTTCCGCCCTGCCTGCGGCCACCGTGGGCACGGCTTACAGCCAAACCCTGGCCCCGGCCGGCGGCACCGCGCCTTACAGCGCCTTCACCATCACCTCCGGCACGCTGCCCACGGGACTCTCCCTGACCAGCGCCGGTGTCCTCAGCGGCACGCCCACTGCCAGCAACGGTGCCGGGACGACCGTGACAATCCGTGTCACCGACGCCTATGGATGCCAGGGCAGCCAGGCTGTCACGGTGAAGGTCTGCCCGGTCATCACCGTCAGCCCCAGCTCGCTCAGCAACGGCACGGTGGGGGCGAACTACTCGGCCACGGTTTCCGCCAGTGGAGGCGCCTCGCCCTACACTTATGCGGTGAGCAGCGGCTCCCTGCCTTCCTGGGCTTCGCTCAGCGCCAGCACCGGCGCGATCACCGGCACGCCGAACAGCAATGTCAGTGCGAGCTTCACCCTCCGTGCCACCGATGCCAACGGCTGCACCGGCACGCGCAGCTACACCCTCACCCCTGTCTGCCCGTCGCTCACCATCTCCAACGCCTCGCTGCCTCCGGGCTCGGTGGGCGTGGCCTACAGCCAGACGTTGTCCGTCACCGGCGGCACGGGTCCCTACACCTGGGCTCTCAGCAGCGGCACCCTGCCTGACGGCCTGGGCCTGAGCGGCGGCGGCATCCTCAGCGGCACGCCCACGACCGGCAACGGCAGCGGTGTCAGCCTCACCTTCCGCGCCACCGATTCCTACGGCTGCCAGGTGACGAAGACGCTGACCTTGAAAATCTGCGCCGCCATTGCCCTCGCTCCCGTCACGCTGCCGGACGGCGTCACTGGATCGCCTTACAGCCAGACCGTCACTGCGAGCAACGGAACCTCGCCTTATGTGTATGCAATCGCCTCCGGCACCCTGCCGGCCGGCCTGACCCTGAACAGCTCCACGGGGGTCCTCAGCGGCACGCCGACGGCCAATGTCAGCGCCAACATCACCGTCAGTGCCACGGACTCCGTGGGCTGCGTCGGCACGCGCAGTTACACGCTCTCCATCGGCTGTCCGTCCATGGACATCAGCCCGGCCGCCCTTTCCGCAGGCCTGGTGGGCTCGGCTTACTCCCAGACAATGACCGCCTCCGGCGGCACGGGTCCCTACACCTGGACGGTCAGCAGCGGCACCCTGCCGGCCGGCCTGGGCCTGAGCAGCGCGGGGGTGATCAGCGGCACGCCCACGACCAGCAACGGCACCGGTGTCAGCGTCACCTTGCGCGCCCTCGACAGCACGGGCTGCGCCGTCACCCGTGACATCAACTTCCAGGTCTGCCCGGTCATCACGGTGAATCCGACCACGTCTTCCGCCCCCGTGGTCGGCACGGCCTACAGCCAGATTTTCAGCGGCAGCGGCGGCACGGCTCCCTATGTCTTTGATGTCAGCAGCGGCAGCCTGCCCGCCTGGGCCACGCTCAACAGCAGCACGGGTGAACTTTCCGGCCTGCCGGTGAACACCACGGCCGCCTCCTTCACGATCCGCGCCACGGACGCGAACGGCTGCTCCGCCAC
This sequence comes from Prosthecobacter sp., assembly GCA_019186985.1. Taxonomy (GTDB): domain Bacteria; phylum Verrucomicrobiota; class Verrucomicrobiia; order Verrucomicrobiales; family Verrucomicrobiaceae; genus Prosthecobacter. The sequence goes on from JABARQ010000040.1 coordinate 28,227, forward strand.
GCGCAGCTACTCGGTCACGCCTGCCTGTCCGGCGATCACGCTTGCTCCGGCCTCCCTGGCTGCGGGCACCGTCGGCAGCGCCTACAGCCAGACGCTCTCCGCCAGCGGCGGCACCGGTCCTTACAGCGGCTGGACCGTCACCAGCGGCACCCTGCCCGCCGGCCTCACCTTGAACAGTGGCACTGGATTGCTTTCGGGAACCCCCACCACCTCCAACGGTGCCGGTGTCAGCATCACCGTTCGCGTCAATGACAGCTATGGCTGCCAGGGCAGCAGGACTTACACGATCAGAATCTGCCCGGTGATTTCGCTGACTCCGGCCAGCCTGTCCGCCGCCACCGTGGGCACGGCCTACAGTCAAACCGTGGCCGGCGGCGGCGGTGCCGCGCCCTACACCTTCACCGTCAGCAGCGGCAGCCTGCCCGCCTGGGCCACGCTCAATGGCAGCACCGGTGCGATCACCGGCACGCCGACCAGCACCACCGGCGCCGTCTTCTCCATCCGCGCCACGGATGCCAACGGCTGCTCCGGCACCCGCGCCTACAGCATCACGCCATCCTGCCCGGCGATCACGGTTTCTCCGGCCAACCTGGCCATGGGCAGCGCCGGTTCCGCCTACTCCCAGACCCTCGCGGCCGGCGGTGGCACGGCTCCCTACACCTGGACCACGCTCAGCGGCACCTGGCCCGCAGGACTCAGCCTGAGCAGCGCAGGTGTGGTCAGCGGCATGCCCACCAGCGCCAACGGCTCCGGCGTGAGCGTGACGGTGCGGGCCACGGACGCGTATGGCTGCATCCGCGACCAGTCGGTCAGCCTCATGATCTGTCCTGCGATCACGCTCAGTCCCACCAGCCTGACGGCCCCGGTGGTCGGTACGGCCTACACGGCTGCCGCCTCGGCCGATGGCGGCACCTCGCCTTACACCTTTGCCGTTGCCAGCGGCAGCCTGCCTGCCTGGGCCTCCCTGAATCCGGCCACGGGTGAAATCACCGGCCTGCCCACCAGCTCCACCTCCGCCAGCTTCACGATCCGCGCCACGGACTCCAATGGCTGCATCGGCACCCGTGCCTACACGCTCACGCCGCTCTGTCCTTCGATCTCGATCACGCCGACGACCTTCTCCGGCTACCTGGCCACGCCGCTCTCCCAGACCTTGATCGCCACCGGCGGCACCTCCGGCTACACCTGGTCGATCGCCTCCGGCAGCCTGCCTGCGGGCCTCAGCCTCAGCTCCGGCGGGGTGGTCTCCGGCACGCCTTCCGTCGGCGGCACCAGCTCGGTCACCGTTCGTGTCACCGATGCCTATGGCTGCCAGTCCACCCAGGCCGTCAGCATTCAGATCCGCAGCCTCACCCTCGGGGACGTGGTCTGGCAGGACAACAACAACAACGGCCTGCTCGATCCCGGTGAACCCGGTGTCGCGGGGGCGGTTGTCCAGCTCATGAACCCGGGCGATGACAATGCCATCGGCGGCACCGGCAGCGCGGCGGACGTGCAGGTCGGGGCTCTGGTCACCACCGGGGCGGACGGACGCTACAGCTTCAACAGCCTGTCGCCGGGCAGCTATTACCTCCGTGTCATTCCGCCCAACGGCTTCCACAACACCAGCGGCACGCCTTCCTCCGCCGATGACGACATCGACAACAACAACGACGGCAATCAGCCGGGCGGTCCGGGCACGCCGCTCTTCAGCCCCGTCATCACCCTCGCCCAGGGCACGGAGTCCGTGCTCGACGGCGATGCCGACACCGACACCAACAACACCGTGGACTTCGGCCTCTGGGCCTCCCTGTCAGTCGGCAACTTCGTCTTCCTCGACATCGATGGCGACGGCCGCCGCAACAGCGGTGAAAGCCTGCCCTACGTCTACATCCAGCTCTATCGCGAGGGTGACACGCCCGGCGTGGATCCGCCCTACACCGTCAGTTCCGCAGGCTGTGGCTGCAAGGGCCGCTACATCATCGAAAACATCGACCCGGGCCGCTATTTCATCTATGTGCCGCCTTCCCAGTTCACCCCCGGCATGCCGCTCGAAGGCCTGCTGCCCATGAACAGCGTCGTGGCCGGCGATGACGACGTCGGCCAGGACCTCCTCTTCAACGACAACCCCTCCGTCAACGGCGCACGCACCGCCGTCTTCACCCTGACTCCGGGCCAGGCACCCGTGGGTGCCCAGGAATCCGGCGAGGAAGGCAGCATCGACGATGACAACGACTCCAACATCGACCTCACCAAGGACCTCGGCTTCGTCTCTCCTTCAGGCTCCGGCTTCGCCCTCGCTGAACGCGACCGCCGCAACTTTGACGAGGATCTGACCCTGGCCGCTGAGGACAATGCCGTCGCCGCTGCCACCCCAGAACCCGCCGCTGAATCCACCGCCGTCACCACCTTCGCCTCGTGGAGTGAAACCCACCCCGACACCGATGGCGACCTGCTTGACCAGCTCCTCGAATACGCCCTCGACACCAACCCTGCCGATGGCCGCAGCGGCGCGGGTGTGTTCGGCATCGAGGCCACCGCCCTCGGCACGGCCGATGTCTTCTTCAGCCGTCCCGCCAACGGCCGTCCGGACATCCGTCACGAGCTGCAGATGAGCCTCGACGGCCAGGTCTGGGGAACTTTGGAAACCGCGCCGGCCTTGAGCATCGGCGCTGACGGTCGTCAGATCGTTCGTTATGCTGGTGTCGACGCCGCCACGGTCGGGCCGCGCGCCTTCTTCCGTCTCAAGGTCATGCTCGACGCCAACCTCGATGGTGTCGCCGAAGCCGTGTCACTCAGCCAGGTGGTCATGTTCAGTCGCGAGACTTTCCCGGTCGGTCAGCGCACCTTCTCCATGCCGCTGGTCAAACCGGAGCTGTTCGCAGGTGCGGTGACGCTGGAAAACGGCGCGGTTGTCCTGCCCGTCGCCGTCACGCTTCATCGGGGCGTCGCTTATCACCTTGAAGACCTCGCCACCGGCCGGACCTATGAGGTCGATGAAGCAGCCAGCACCGGCTCCCGCCTGGTCCTGGAAGGCGTCATGCCCGCCGTGATGGCCCGCGCCGCCCTGCGTCCTCATCACATGCTCAGCTCGCTCTTCGGCACCGACATCCTGGCTGCGGGCACCGAGGAAACCGCCGACCGCGTGCTCACCTTTGACCCTGCCGCGAACGCCTTCACCAGCACCTGGCTCGCCGTCGATGGCTGGAGCGACGACTTCATCATCGGACGTCAGACCGGCCTGATGGTCCATGTTCGCAACAGCGAGGTCACGCTGCTCCTCACCGGCCAGGCCGCGCTGAAGCCGCAGCTTGCACCGTCCTCTGGCACCCGCCTCATCGGCAGCGCCAGCGGGCTTGCCGAATCGCCGCACAGCCTCGGCCTCAGCAGCGCCAACGGCTTCCGCGCCAACGCCGACCCCGCAGAAGCCACGCGCCTGCGCCTCTGGAAACCGGATGCCGACGCCGCCCAGACCGGTTACGACAGCCTCCATCTCTCCCCCGATGGCTGGCTGCGCCAGGACGATCCTGCGCCGCAGGTGCTGACGCAGGAGAAGCTCCTGCCCGCCTTCCGCGCCTTCTTCCTGATGCCCTGAGCCACGGCCTCCGGGACCGGCGGGCGGACCTTTTTTCCACCGCTTTCGGAAGGCGCGCGCCAGTCCTGCGTTTTCTCCGCCCTGCCACGCTTTTTGTTGCCATGAAACACGCCCTCCTGCTGCTCACCGCCGCCTCCCTTGCCTCCAACCTCCATGCCGCCGGCGGCTTCTACGGCGATGCGCCGGACGCCACCCATCCCTGGGCCATCCACGACATGAACCGCCCCCAGCCTCCGCGCGTGGAGCCCGGCACCTTCAGTTCCCAGGACAAGCCCGGCACGCCGCCCTCCGACGCCATCGTGCTGTTTTCCGGCCGGCCTGAGGAGATTGAAAAATGGCAGTCCGACAAACCCACCGGCGAACCGACGAAATGGGAGGTGAAGGACGGTGCCCTGCAGTGCGTGCCCGGCAGCGGCTACATCCGCACCCGTGAGGAGTTCGCCGACTGCCAGCTCCACATCGAATGGGCCGCCCCCTCCAAGGTCGAGGGAGACAGCCAGGGCCGCGGCAACAGCGGTGTCTTCCTCATGGGCCAGGTCGAGGTGCAGGTGCTCGACAACTACAACAACCCCACCTACGCCGACGGCTTCGCCTCCTCCATCTACGGCATCAACCCGCCCATGGCGAACGCGCTTCGTGCTCCGGGTGAATGGCAGGTCTATGACATCGTCTTCCGCCGCCCCATCTTCAAGGACGGCCAGGAGCTGGACCCCGGTTACATCACCGTCTTCGTCAACGGCGTCTGCGTGCAGGACCACACCCGCCTCGAAGGCGGCGGCGGTCACATGAAGCGCTCCACGCCCCGTCCGTTCCCGGAGAAAGGCCCGCTCAAGCTCCAGGATCACGGCAATCCCGTCCGCTACCGCAACATCTGGTACCGCCCGCTGCCGAAGCGCGCCATCGAAGGCGGCGACACCAGCCTCATGAGCGAGCAGGCCACCGCCGCCAAACGCGCCGGGATCGCCAAGGAGCTTCGCTCAGATGCCGCCAGGCTCGAAGGCGACGCCCGCATGTACCGCCTTCTCGAATCTCTTTGTTACGCCGACGACGCCCAGGCCCGTGCCGAAGGTGAAAAGCTCGCCGCCAGCTTTGCCCAGGCCGTCCAGGCCACGCCCGCCGACAAGCTGGAATCGAGGAAGAACGAAGTCCTGCAGTTTCAAAAGGCCATGGGCTACCTCGCCAAGTTCAAGCTCCTGCCCGCCGACTTTGTCCCCAAGCAGCAGATGGACGCCCTCGTGAAGCAGCAGGGCTGGGACAAGAAGAAGTGAGGCGTTTTCACCCAGGTTCAATCTGCGGCATGTGACCCAGGGAGGCAGAGTCGTGGCTGTCATGGAGTCGTCGAATCTTCGCCAATGATGAGCAGATGAGTGTGACAGGCTTCTTCCCGCGCTAAGCCGCCTTACCTCTCTGGCAGCTTGCCGGGCTTCAGGCCGTCGCGCAGGATTTCGAGGCCGCAGAGGAGGGGTTCTCCCTGCTCGGCGGTAAAGCGCAGATTGAGGGTGCCGTCGGTGACGGGGATGTCAGCAGCCAGGTTTTGTCGGTAGTTCTTCCGACTTATCAGGCATCTGACTTCGGCCATGATGAGGTTTGATGAACAAGCATCCATCCGCGTTAGCTCCTTTCCGCAGTCGCTTGGCTGCCTTCATGCAATTGACCGCCAGCGTTTGCATGATCCTGCAACCGGTCCCGCTCCGCTCGACATGGCTGGACACCAATGCAGATGGAACGGCCGACACCTGGCACAACGAGATGACGGGAAGCGCGCGCAACCTCGTCTCCCTGGATTCGGAAAGCACCGACATTGATGGTGATAACGCCACCAATGAGGAAGAGCGCAATTACGGCTCGGATCCCTTTGTCTTCGACACGGATGGCGATGGTCTTTCTGATGGGGACGAAATCCACCTGGCCATCCAGCAGCGGGGCAAAAACTACAGCCTGACCGCCTGGGACAGCGATGGCAACGGCACCAGTGACTTCGACGACCTGCATGATTGTGTCACCGTCACCTACCTGGGAGGCAATCTCCCTGGCTTTCCCCATGCCAGCTATTCAGACTACGACGGTGATGGGATCAAAAACCCCTTTGACTCTCACCCACTCGACCCAACCAACAATGATGAGGACCTGGACGGCATTCCCAATGAAAACGACCCTGCCCCCAATGACCGTCTCAACGTCAGCACTGCCAACTGCCGTGAATGGGCATCCGACGCACTGGGAGACATTGATGGTGATGGCATCCTGAACTTTTGGGACTCGACGCCTGACGATGCCGTCAACCCTGTCGCCCCGGTGGATCAGGATGCCGATGATGATGGCATTGCCGACAGCCTGGACCCGGCTCCTTTGGATGCAATGAACCGCAGCACCGTGAACTGGATCAGCTGGTACTCCGATGCGCTGGGCGACATTGACGGGGACACTTTTCTCAACTTTGCAGATCCCGACCCTTACCAGCCACCTCCCGCCAAAGATGACGATCAAGATGGGCTCAACGCGGAAGAAGAGGTCGCCTGGGGCACCAGTGATCATGATCCCGACAGCGATCATGACGGGCTGACGGATCATGAGGAGGTTCATATTTATGGCACCATTCCAACCAACAGTCATCATCTCAGCCAGCTGGCTGGCATGGGCGACTTGTACAACGACTGGGAGCTGGTGGATCAGTCGGACCAGGATGGGGACTTGCTTCCGGACCGTGTGGAGATTCACTACGCGCATTATGGGCTCAATCCCGCAGACCCTCTGGACGCCCTCCGTGACATTGATCAAAACGGTCTAAGCAACCTGACGCAGTATCAAATGGGCGTCGCCCTTGATTCGGACATGAAACGTTATGACACGGATGGGGACGGCATGTCCGATGTCTTTGAAGATCATCACCATCTCAACAAGCATGACTTTGCCGATGCCGTCGAGGACCCTGACCAGGATGGTGTGCTCAATTATGAGGAAAAGGCCCTGGTTCTTGATCCCCGGATGTCCGACACGCTGGGGCAGGGAGGAGCGCTTGGAGATCTGTTTCAGCTCATGCTGAGCCTCTGCTATCCTGCAGGTGGTGAGCCGGTGGATCAGGACCATGATCAGAACGGCATTCCTGACTGGGCGGACGGGCTGCTTTCCGACAATCAGCCGTCACAGAACGCCTTTTTCTTTAAAAGGCAAGAGCCGGGCGACCTGGACGGGGACGGCATGCCGGACCTGTGGGAATACCGCTATGGACGATGGAAGTTCAGCAACGGACTCGACCTGCGCACCAACGATTCTCACCTGAACAATGATGGCGATGCCTGGGACAACATTCAGGAACATGAAACCTGGCGCAATCCCTTGATCTCGGAAGGCCATCCGTCGGCCCCGGGCAGCTGGCTGCTTGCAACGGACCCATATCTCAACCCGGCAAGTCCGCCCCCCATCCGGCTTCGCGACGTTGCTCCCTTGCCGACCTCCACATCGGGAAGATTCAGCTTTGTCGAAGCAAGCAGTCCTGATGGAGGGGATGCTGGTTCCAATGAAGTCATCTGGGAAGTTGCCTCCTATGACCAGAGTCAGAAGAAGTTTTTTGAGGGTGAATCTGCAGTGAGCAGGATGAGAGGGCTGTTTGGGCCGGGATCATTTGTCAGGGTTGAGTCGGATGACCTCTATGACTTCTGCCGTCCCGCATCTCCCATCGAAGGGGTGAATTTTTCAGACCCTGATGAGGTGATCAAATGCGACTGCCATCACGGTGAATCCAATTTTTTTGACGCCGTGAATCGTCGTAATCGCTGTTTTTGGGACAGCCCCTCGGATGAAGTCGGGCCGCCCGGTTATCCCGGCTGGAGTTGGTGCACCAATGAAGACCTGGGCTTGTATAACGGAATCGTCTACTACTATTCGCCGAGCAACCTGCCCTGCAGCGTCTTTCAAAGCAATTATTTCACGGGCTGGGCAGGTATTCGAATCCGCACTGAGGCACCTGCTGAGAGCGATATTGTTAAAACGATCACTGTCAGAAGCGAAAGCCCGGAAGAGGGCTACAACGAATTCAGCTGTGAATTGATCATTTACCAAGGGGACACGATGTCCGATGTGCTGGACATGGGTTTTTTCCGCAGCGCCGAATCCGGTGGCTGGCTGGAAATGGAGGCGGATGATGACTCCTCTCCTGAAGGCGAACCGGCGTCCTTGTCCGTGAACGATGCCGCAGGACCGAGATATCGAAAAGTCGGCCTCAACGGCATCCCCATCCCTGATGCAAAACCTCAGGTTCAAAATGAGAACGGTGAAGAGGATGAGGAAACCTACATCGACGCCTTTTCTGCGCAGCTTAGACATGCGGTGACCGATGTGTATGCCGCCGATGCTGCCTGTCTTCTGCCCTTGATGGTCCGGCGGGATGTCATGTCAGACGCCTGGAACGACCGTCATGGCCTGAGACCCTCCGAACGCCCCTGCCAGCCGTTCGGTCCAGGCTGGAGCAGCAACCTGGGGGCTCACATCAAATTCAGCCTCGGCGAATCCTGCACCACCGCTGAGGTCATCGATGAACAGGGTGCCGCACAGCGGTTTCTGCTGGATGGCGGGATCTGGCGTCACGATGGACAGGAAAGCCGGGACATGAAGGGATTCATGAACCAGCTCGAAGCCCGTTTTGGCGTCGAGAAAACGGTCACGTTGAACGGGATGACCTTTGACGTCCCCATGATTCACTCCATCCGTTACCGGAAGAAATTTGGAACGGTCTGTGATTACGAGTTTATCGACCCCTCCATGCTCGTCCAGGTCTGCAATGCGGACCGCATCAGGCTGAAGGGGGGCAACACAGCCTGTGTTTACGCACGTCTGAAGACCGTCACGGATCGAAACGGCGACCGGCTTGCCTTCTCCTACGATTTCCCTGATACCCTCATCCCCACGCGGATTCATGATCCGGCAAGGCCCGGTCGCCAGATGATCGTTCAGCAGCAGGACGGTTTTGTCACCGCCGTGCGAGGGCCGGCCGGTGATCTGACAACCTATGGCTATGGCCCGGTGTCCGCCGAAGGGGATGCAGGCATGTCAGCGACATGCCTGAGGTCCGTCTCCAGGAATTTCAATGAGGATGAATCTGAGGCGGCTGAAGTGGTTCGCTACGATTACAGGCTTCTCAGGACCCATGTGGCCGACGAAAGGGCCACTGCCCAGTTTCCGAACCCTCCCGGGGAGCCCCTTCCCGTCAATCATTCCAACCTGGAGCTTTCGTCGATTGTCGATGAGCGTGGCCATGTCCATGAGTTTGCCCACGCTTCCAATGTCGTGGTCAGCTCGACCGATGGCAGGATTGAATACGGCAGACCCATGAAGCTGGTGTCGGTCACCCTGCCCGTCATCGGAACGACTCGGATTCAGGTGCAGGATTCCGTCGGAGAAGGCGGGATGCTCGACCTGTCAAACATCCGCAGGGTCATCATCAACCCTGCAGGCAGTCCGGCAGGCTCACGTCCTTATGAATATACCTTCAAACGTGCGGAACCCATTCCTCTGGCAGGCCTGACCAGCAATGAGAACAGCGTGACCATCGGCTACAAGGAAATGCAGATCACGGCTCCAGACGGGGTCTCTGAAACCTACTGCTACGATGGCGTCGAGGCAGCTGATCCCGCAGACAGGCGTACGCTGTTCAGCATGCTGCTGACCTGTGTGAAGGACCGCAGTCAAAACCTCACGAGGTTTGCCTACGCTGACAGGCCGGTGCTTGAACTGGCTGGACAGGCGCCGGTGACGCTGCCGTTTCCCTTCGATGATCCTACAACGGAAACCACGATGCTGGAAGGCCGGGTGATCACCAAGACCATGACCTACGACACTTCCAGCCGGGTGATGAAGAGCATCACCGTTCAGACAGGCTCTGGAGTTTTGGAAAAAATCAAGACGGACAACGTCATTGATTCCAGAGGGCGCCGCACTTCGGAAACGGTGGCCGCCTTGGCCGGCTCCGGCATTCCTGGGGGACGTCGGACCACCTGGCAGCATGCTCACCCCGTGTTTCCAGGATTCATCACCCAGGAGGTGGTCAGTCCCCTCAGCCCCGTGCCCGAGGTTCCTCCAGTGGTCAGATACCGGAAGACCGGCCCTGCTGACGGTCTTCAGGAACAATGGAATGTCGTGCGTGAAACCGTGGACATGGACGGTCAGTCCTCCACCACGACGACCTGGCGTGACTACAGCGGCAGCAAGCTCATGGTGCGTGACCCCCGCGGACATGTGACACGCTTTGAATACGATGGTTGTCATCGTCTGGTGAAAGTCATCCACCCCGATGACAGCTTCAGGACGCTTGCTTACGATCCTCATGGCAACCTGGTGCTCGAAACGGATGAGCTTGGCACCTCAACCTTCCATGAATACGATGCCCTGAACCGCTGCATCAAGACCACCCTTGACCTGAATGGCAACGGCAGGCCCGACGGCCGCTATTCAACCGCACGGCCGGCTTCGATCGTGTTGGAGGAGCTGTCGTCTTATGACGGCGACCTGGTCACGGAGACGGCCTACAACCGGTTCAACCTTCCTGAATCCGTCACCGACACGAATGGCGTCATCACCAGGATGGAGTACGACATCCTGGGACGCCTGGTCCAGAAGACCCGAAACTGGCGGCTCTCCCCAAATCCTGCGGATCCCCCTCAGGTGACGCGTTATGAATACAAGGTTGATGGGGTCAATCGTTCCCGCGAGGCAGGCGGCTCCGTCTTTGACATGAGCGGCTTCAAGCCCGTGCAGGTGACGGATCCCCGGGGTTATGTGACCCGTTATGAATACGACTCCCTGCACCGCCAGGTCCGTGAATTGCGCCCGGATTCCAGCATCATCCACAAGGCTTATGATGACCTGGGGCGGGTGGTCCGGGTCACCGAGCCCTGTGCTGCCAATGCCTCGGCGGCCTTCATGAGCTATGGGGCCGTCCTGACCGACTATGATGCCATGGGAAACCCCTGGCGGGTGACCTTTCCAGGCGGCACCACGACGGAAAGTCATTGCACGCCCCTTGGCAGGCCTTGGAAGACCAAGGACGAGGCCGGCCTCTGGACCTACATCACGCACAATGCCGCAGGCCTGCCAACGCAGACGCAGCTACGCGTCAGCAGCAGCACGCCGGCCCTCAATCCCGTCACAAGCCTGCTGTATGATCTGTCCGGCAACCCGACGCTGGCGACGGATCCCCTCGGGCGCAAGACACGAACCCACCACGATGAGCGGAACCGCCCCGTCGGTGTCATCCTTCCTCCCGTGTTGAATGTGTCGGCTGCCGATTCGACGCTGACCTCTCCAGTGACGCAGACTCGCTATGACGCGGCCGGTCGCGTGAAAGAGGTGGTGGATCCCCAGGGGGCCATCACCCGGAGCCTTTATGACCGTGCCGGCCGGGTGGTCGTCCGCATCGACGCCTTGAACCAGCGCACGCTGCTCACCTATGACCCTTCAGGGAATGTCCTGACGCAGGTCAACGCCCTCGGCCAGACCACCACCAACACTTACAGTTCCCTCGGCTTTCTGGTTCGCACGGAGGATCCCGAAAAAGGGGTCTGCCAGTTCACCTGCGACACCGTTGGCAACCGTCTGGCCGTCCAGGACGGCAACGGCAACATCACGCGCTTCGCCTATGACGCCTTTGGCCGCATGACGGAACAGCGTTTTCCAGACAACAAGACCCTGACTTGCTCCTACCTGACGCCAGCCGTGGGAACGAGCATCCCCGCCAACTATCTCGACAAGGCCTCGCAAACGGACCCTTCGGGTTACAGGACGCTCTTCACCTACGACAGGCGGCATCGTTTCACCAAGTCTTCCCGGCAGGCTGTGGCTGGCAGCTCGGAGGCCTATGTCCTGGAGTCAGCCCGTGTCTATGATGCCGCCGGCCGGCTGCTGACCGTGACTGACAAGTCCCACGGGGCTGCCGCCGGTGCCTCCATCACCGCCACCTCCGCCGTCACCCTGACCACCTCCTACACTTATGACCTCCAGGGAAGGGTCCTCTCCGAAACCTGCCTGGGCCAGAAGCATGAATACAGGTATGACCTGGCTGGCAACCGGGTTCAGGCCACCCTCAAAGGCGGGGCGCTGACCAGGGTTCTCACGACACTTTACGACAACCTCAACCGACCTCTCTCCCTGACAGACAACAACGGCACCGCCACAATCCCGGGCGATGACCGTGTGACTTCCTATGGTTACGATCTCGCGGGCAGGGCGGTCAGACTCATCCAGGCCAACGGAATGGTGACCACCAATGAGTATGATTTGCTGGGGCGCCTCAAAAGTCGTAGTTTGAAGTCAGGCGCAAACGCCGTGAACCTTGCGACGTTTTCATGGAGTCATGACGCCCTTGGCAACGTGCTCAGGCAGGACGAGTCCTGGCTGCGATCCCCTTCACGCCAGCGAACCACCACCATGAGCTACGACGCCACCAGCCGCCTGACCCGCGAGCTCGTTGCCGAGACGGGCAGCCCTGAAACGGTGACATCCTATGTTTACGACCTCGCCGGCAACCGCATTCAGAAGGCAGTCACCGGCGGCGCTGCCCCCGGCGTGTGGACAAGCACCTACAACGCCAGCAACCAGCTGATCCGTGTTGTCAAAACGCTCAACGGTGCGGGGCTAGAAACCGTGGAATATGCCTACGATGACAACGGCAACCGCGTCAGCAGCAGTCGCCGGGCCGGGTCGGGTGCCACCCAGCTGACACGCTGGCGGTGGAACGCCTGGAACCAGCTGATGGGGGTGCAGCTCGCCGACGGCCGTGCCTGGACCTACACCTATGACTACCGGATGAGAAGGGTGGGCGTGGGCCAGGACAATGTCGGCGGCCTGCCTGCCAGGCACACCGGAGTGGTGTTCAGCGGAGGTTTGAGCGTGGCGGAGTTCGAACGGGCGGCCAACACGGCGATTGGTGCCAGCACGCAGCCTTCGGTGCAGTACATCCGGGGAGTGGACATGGGCGGGGGAGTCGGCGGCCTGCTGCAGACACTGCGCAACCCGGTGAACACGAGTGGACTGCCGGTGGCGCCTGCCGCAACGCGTCCGGCGGTGTTGCGCTACAACCTGAGCAACGGGCGGGGGGACATCGTGGCGCAGGCGGACAGCGCCGGAGCGCTGACCTGGACGGCGAGCTACGAGGCGTACGGGAAGCGGACGAAGGAGACGGGGGCGAACGCGGACAAGCAGAGGGCGAACAGCAAGGACGAAGACCCGACGGGGCTGCTGAACGAAGGGTTCCGGTACCGGGACCTGGAGACAGGCGTGTGGCTCAGCCGCGACCCCGCCGGATTCGTGGACGGCCCCAACCTCTATGCCTATGTCAGACAGAATCCTTGGACGTTCTGGGACCCCGATGGTCTGGCTATTAATGAGAAAGGTCGAGATCGTGATGAGAACGGTAAATGGAATCCAAACGCTCGACTGTTCAAGGTAACGGGTGATCCCAAAACAGGTGAGGTCACCAAAAGAGAACTCGTAACCAGTGCCAAGGACATCAAAACGAAGAATGCTACCATTTGGGTCAACGGCATGGCCAACAACGAAAAGAATGCTGCCGAATTGGGTCTCTTCCATACTGGAAAATCAGAATTCTATATGGTGCATAACCCTTCGAACGGAGGCTTGTCAGACCTCGGAGAGTGCTCGCTACAAAAGCTGAACCTAAGAACTAAGGTGGCTGATTCTACTCGCGACATCTTGAGGCAGTTTGACCTGAAGACGGCAAACGTAACTGCACACAGTCAGGGAACTATGATCCTGAACAGTGCTCTTTCCGATCTCAGGAAAGAAGGCAAGGATATGAGAGGCATGAACATCACCTATCACGGAGCCGCCGCGAACGTCATGCTTTCCAAACGTCTTGCGGGTCAAATCGGTGCCAACATCAACGTGTTCAAAGGGCACGCACTAGACCCGGTTCACAACTTGGTAGGAATGAACACACTGAATCCTCTCAGACTGGCAGGGTCATTGGTTGCCAGCCCTCTTATCTTTCGAGGTGATCGGGACCTAAGTCCACATTCAAAAGTGGAAGGACAGGCTCAAAGACTCAGCCCTGCATTCCAAAGCCCCATTTTCCACCCGCTTGTTCCTTCACATTAAACTCTAAAGCTTATGTCCAAACTGCTCTTTTCACTATGTATAGCCTCAGTGATGCTAGCTAGCTGCTCATACCAAAAAGATGTGTCCAATGAGCCTCGCTTCAAAGGTCTTGTTGCCAAGAAAGTTAAAACTAAGGCTGAACTGAGGCTTTATGGGTTCGGCTATCAAACAAGCAGTGGCTCCCTTTTTGATCTGACTACAACCGACCGAGGTAAGACAAATTTGATCGGCTTTGTTTCCAGCGGTCATCCTGTGAAACTGACGCGGATAACCCAGCATCACGATATTGGAATCACATGGGAGCAGCTACAAGGTGAGATCAATTTCAAGGGGGAAACCTACCTGTTCGCATTCGAGTTGGGGACCTCCGCATATCCAGATAAATGGCGACGAATCTTTGAAGCATTCGAGCCCATTAACTGAAGGAGAAACGGATGCACCTGCTGGAAATCAACCCCAGCTCGTCGCTGCGCTCCTCGGCTCCGCACCGTTGCCAGCCGCTGTGATGCTCCGCCCGCTCCCGCCCCTGCCGCAAAGGAGTGTGCTCGTCATCCTTGCAGCTCCGCACCAACTGTAAAAGCCCGCCCTTCCAGTGTGCTCGGCAAAGCCTCGCAGCTCCGCACCAGCCAAGCGGTAACCACGACACAATGCGTAGTATAGTGCAGCAGGCCGCCAACCGGCCAAAGCGCCGGGACCCGGCGGCCTGCTGTGCGCTCGCGGAGCCTCGCCACTATATCGATGGTTGACTGAAATTTATTCTGCTCCTCTTTTTGAGCTCCTTGGCGGATAAGCTCGATTCAGCCACTGAGAAGAATGAGAAAATGAAATGACTTCGCGCATGATGGCTACCATTTATCCCCGGGGGAGAGCTTGCGATTTTGAGCGCGCTTCTTTGGCTTTTTTTCACAGTTCTAGCATCACTCTCTTTGTTGATTGGCTGTGCTGGGGTGTTTGCATATTTTATTGGAAACTCGCTCGCCATTAAAACTCTGAATCTAGCCAACTGGTTTGCGATTGCTGCGATGCTTATTCTTACACTGGAAACTTGCTCGGTTGGATGGGATGCGTTTTTCCTGCTGGACGACAGAGCCTATTTTTTGGAACAGTTTCCTGCTAATTTCAAAAGAGCCGGTGCAAATCTAATCTCGTTTGGGCTTTCGCTTCCACTCTACTTCACGGCCAAAAGACAAGCCTCTCATGTTCACCAAGCCAATGAATAGCTCTCAAGGTAAATGTGCTTCCCCAACTCGTCACCCGCAAGTGGGCTCCTCGGCTCCGCACTGTTGCCAGCCGTGATGATGCTCCGCCCGCGCCTGCCGCTGGGGAGTGTGCTCCTGATCGGCGCAGGTTGACTCGTTCGCTGTGCTCATCTCGCCCTTCGGGCAACTCGTTCCTCGTTGTCTATCTCGGCTCGTGCCTCGCCCTCCGATTCGCGCCCGCCGTGTGGTAACCACGACACATTGCGTTGTATAATGCAGCAGGCCACCACTCTTCTGCGACGAGCCTTCGGAGGGGTCCGGTTGCCTGCTTCGCACTCATGGAATCTCGCCACTAAAACCGTCATTGTGTGTAGACACCTCGTTTCCGGTATCAGGAGGCTGTGTTTGTTCCTCAAATGCGGCGAAGCTGCAAAACCTCGATTGCTTGGCGAGCCCTTTTACTTCTTCGGAAGTTCGCCGGGCTTCAGGCCGTCGCGCAGGATTTCGAGGCCGCAGAGGAGGGGTTCTCCCTGTTCGGCGGTGAAACGCAGGTTGAGGGTGCCGTCGGTGACGGGTATGCCGGTGAGGATTTCGGTCTGGGCGATGCGGTCCTTGGGGGCGATGTCTTTGAGGACGGCTTTGCCCTGGATGTCGATGCTGAATCGACGCGGGGTGGTGTCGGGGGCGGAGAAGGTGAGGCGGAGGGTGTAGGTGGTGTTTTTCAAGCCGTGGACGCTGAGTCTCTTCAGACCCTTCAGGCCGCTGGAGGCGACCCAGGGCCAGCCTTGGCCGCCCTGCATCCAGAGCGAGTGCTGATAAAACGCCTCCGGCTGGGCGGGCTCGGTGACGACTTCAATGTCGGGTGACGGACCGCCGACGCTGGGGAAGTCAAGCCACAGCGTTCCGTCGCGGGTGCGGCGGTCGCCGGGTGCGCCGAGGTTGAGGCCGAGGCGCTCGATGCGGCCGTGCAGGCGCTGCCTTTCCACCGTGCCCCAGGTGGCCCATTGCTCATGGGTTTCGGGCATGGAGAAGAGCGCGAGGGCCATGGGCAGCGGGTAGCTGCAGGTGCAGCCCTCATAGTAGTAGGGCACGTTCAGGATGCCGCCGGCGGGCACGATGCTGTTCGTGCAGCCGCTGCGCGGGCCGCTGATGTGGACGGTGCCGCTCTCGACCTTCTTGTCGTAAAAGGCGGCCGTGCCGCTGCGGAAGGTGTAGATGCCGCCATAATCAAAGCCGCCGTCGCAGCCGTAGCTCTTGGGAAACACGCGCGGCTCCTCCTCGCCGGTGAGCGGGTTGATGCGCAGGCCGGCCTTCGGCTGGTCGGGCGCCCAGTCATTCTTTTGGGTAGGCGGCCGGTACTGGGCGGGCTGGATGCTCTGCTGGTCCACGGTGCCGAAGCGGGCGCGCAGCTCCGGCGCCTCGTACTCGTCAAGCACGCGGCCCGTGTAGATGTCGCTGAACACCGGGGCGTTGAGGCGGTAGTCCACCTTGCCCTTGCGGTTCGTGGCGTCGAGCCAGTCCTTGTCGCTGGTGATCATGACGCCGTCCACGATCTTCGGCTGCGGGGAGCGCTTGAAGTGGCTGAGCGCGTCGTCAAACCACAGCACGCCGAGCGGCGCGCGGACGAGCGGGTCGTCGCTGCGGTTCCAGTCGGCCAGATAATTGGTTGAGCCGGTGAGCGCGCCACGGGTGTGCAGCAGCGTGGCGTTGCGGAGGGAGACCTGCCTGCCTCCCAGGGGCTTGAGCAGGTGCTCGAGCGGTTCGTCGCCGAAGATGAAGCTGGCGAAGTAGGGCGGCAGATGGCGGGCGTCCTTCACCATCGACACGCGTTCGCCGTAGAGCCCGGCGCGGGTCAGACGGCTGCGGAGCGCGGCGTCGCTGGAGACCACGACGAGCTGGTAGCGGCTGTGGGCGGCGAGCGACTCGACCAGGCCGGGCTCACCCGGGGCGGTGAGGAGGGCGTAGCCGCGGTCGGTGCCTGCTGCAGCGACGAGTTTTTTGGCGTGCTCCGAATCCCCGGGGACGACCTTGTCTTCACGCGGCCAGCGGCGGGCGGCGGCCTGGCCCGAACCAAAAGCGTGGAGATGCCCGTCCTCCGTGACGACGAAGGCCTTGTCGTCGGCGACGATCAGGCTGTGGACTCGGACCGTGAGGCCGGGCAGCGTAAGACTGTCAAAGCTCAGCGCCTGCCCTGCGGCGTGGATGGAGCGCTGGATGCCGGCCAGCCCCTCGGCGCGCGGCTTGTCCTCGTGGCGCTTGGCGCTGACGGCTTCGTCGAAGAGCAGGCCGCGACGCTTCAGCTTCGCCGCCTCCTTCTCTGCGGGTGTCGAGGCAAACCACCCGCCGGTGAGGCGTCCGGCGGAGGGCAGCTCGAACTCCTTGAGCGCCCCGGTCTTCAGGTCGAGCCGCGCCGGGTAGGCCGTGCTGCAGGGGACCACCAGGTCGTCGCCGTCGATGAGCAGATAGCCCTGCGGCGCCAGGCCGCCCATGGCCTCGGTCTGATGGGGGTGGACGCCGTAAAGGTAGGCGCAACGATCGTTACGCCAGACCTCGTCGCCCGTGCGTGCGTCGAGACAGAAGACAAAGGTGCCCTCCATGGGCCAGACACCGGCGGCGAAGTAGATGCGTCCATCGCGGGCCACCGGGCCGCCACGGACCGGCCAGACGGAAATGAGGCGCTGATTGCCCAGCAGCATGCGTTCGGATGGCACGACACGGCGCGACCAGACCGGCGAGCCGTCGGCCAGCTTCACGCAGCGCATCAGGCCGTCGTCGGAGCCGAACAGGACGAGGTCATCGACAATGACCGGCGCGAGCCGCACCGGGCCGTCGGCGAGGGCGCGCCAGCGTTCGGCGCCGGAGTCCGTGTCGAAGGCGATCAGGCAGTCTTCGCGCGAGCTCGCAACGACCAGCGTCTTGCCGACGACCACGGGTTCGTAGCTGCGGTCGAACTGCAGGCGGGGTTCGCGGAAGGCGGGGCGCAGCGGCGGCAGCTCACGTGACCAGAGAAGGGCGGGCTTGTCCGGCATGGCCTGGGGAGAGTCGGCGGTGCGTCCGGCATCGAAACGCCACATCGGCCAGTCGGCGGCATCGAGCGTCAGGGCGCCCAGCAGAAGCAGGGCGGAAAGGCGGAGGCAGGGATGAAGCATGAACGCAGACTACGTCCGCATTGCGGCAAAGCTTCAAGTCAACGATGAAAGGCCGTGTTTGAAAAGGGTCAGCTTGATCAGGTGAAGCAAAGCCATTTCGGCGGAGCGAGAGGAGTTTGGAGGCTCGCCGAGCCGGATGGTCTTGAAATTCGAAAGTTCTGCGTGCCTGAGCAAGCCTTCCGCTCATCTCGGCGGAGCGAGATGGCTAGTGCGCTGTGAAGCGTCACGATCCTCCGGGGTGGAAGACCTCGGCCATCTGGAACCGTGTTCCAGGTGAGAACTTGAAGTAACTGCGTCGCCGCGAGGCGGGGTGGAGAG
>JABARQ010000050.1 GCA_019186985.1 Prosthecobacter sp.
CGCCTCGCGGCGACGCAGTTACTTCAAGTTCTCACCTGGAACACGGTTCCAGATGGCCGAGGTCTTCCACCCCGGAGGATCGTGACGCTTCACAGCGCACTAGCCATCTTGCTCCGCAAGATGAGCATTCGGCGTGCTTCGGAGCATGGCGCCCACATCGTAGGTTAGGGGTGCTTGCGGAGCGGGAGGGCGGCTTTGCTTCGCGTTGCGGCGCGGCGGATCGCTCGTGGGATAGAGCGTAGAGGGGTTTTCGACTTCGCCGGGCGGGCGGCGGGATTTGGGTTCGTTGCCACCGATCTCGGCGGTCATGGCATCGGCAAGTGCAGTCAGCTTGGCGACGATGTCGGGATGCTGCGCAGCGAGGTTGGTGCGTTCGCCGATATCTTGATCAAGGTTGTAGAGGCGCGGGTTCGTCTTCGCATCGTCCTCGACCTGGCCTTTGGCGCGGGCGCTGCCTTGTGTCATGATCGCGAGCTTCCACGGGCCCTGGCGCACGGCCTGGAGGTTGTAACTGGCAAAGTAGTAGTGCGCCTCGCGCGGCGATTCTTGACTCTGACCAAAGAGCAGCGGGGAGAGGTCGCGACCGTCAAGCACGGGCTGCGCAGGCACCTCGGCTCCGGCGAGCTTCACACAGGTGGGCAGCACGTCGATGGTGCCGGCGACGGCATCGCACACGCTGCCGGGCGCGATCTTGCCAGGCCACCATGCGAGCGTAGGGACGCGCACGCCGCCTTCCCAGGTGGTGCCTTTGCCGCCGCGCAAGGGACCGGCGCTGCCGCCATCGGCACCTTTGATGAGCCAGGGGCCGTTGTCGCTGGTGAAGATCACAAGCGTGTTCTGGTCGAGCTGCAGCTCGCGCAGGGTGTCAAACACACGACCGACGCTGGCATCGACCTCCTGCACCCAGTCGCCAAAGCACCCGTTTTGCGAGCTGCCCTGGAAGGCCTTGCCAGGATGGATGGGCGTGTGCACGGCGGTGTGCGGGAAGTAGAGGAAGAACGGCTTTTCTTTGCTGCCGCGGATGAACTTCACGGCCTCGTCGGTGTAGATCTCCTCGATGCGGTCCTGGTCGGCCTCGTCGAGCAGGCGTTCGACTTTGTCATCGCGCACGAGCGGCACGACGCGGCGGCCGTCCACGCTCGCCGTTTTGAGCATGTCATTGGAATACGGGATGCCGAGGTAGTGATCAAAGCCCTGCTTCGTGGGCAAAAACGCCGGTTGGTCGCCAAGGTGCCATTTGCCGATGCACTGCGTGGCGTAGCCGAGCGGCCGGAGGCGCTCGGCAAGGGTGTGCTCCTGCGGATGCAGCCCGTTCTCCGCCCCCGGCGGATACACACCGGGCACGGAAACCCGCGCTCCATAACAGCCGGTCATGAGTTGCGCCCGCGACACGCTGCACACCGGCGCAGCGTAGAACGACGTGAGCTTCATCCCTTCCTTCGCCATGCGGTCAAGGTGCGGCGTCTTCTGCTTCACCGCACCAAAGGGGCCGATGTCGCCGTAGCCCAAGTCGTCGATGAAGTGAATGATGATATTCGGCGGTGCAGCGAAGGCGCAGAACGAAGAGCCGAGGAAAGTCGTCAGAAGGAGGGCGGCAAGGGCACGCATGCCACCACCAACGCCGCATCCCGGCCGGCATTGCCGCAAAAAAGGGCAGCTAGAGACGATCACGAATGCCAGGGCCGGTTGCGCAGCACGCTTCCTCAAGGAGTGATGGGCTTCAGCCCGTCACTGCACCGACCCAGCCAAGCGGTTACGAGCCCAGGCTCCCGACGACTTTGGCTCACCTTCTCCCGACCCCGCCAGGGTCGCGCCATGCAGCCCAGGAGTGGCCGCAACAGTCCCTCCTGGGGCCAACAACAACGGCCAAATCTTCTGAATTCGGACCCCATCGGGGTCCCTTCACGGCTGGACGGGCGCGACTCGACTCCATAAAGCCTCCACAAAGGAAACCTCCACAAAGGGACAGACCCTTTGCAGCTCGTGCCTTGGAGATGTTCACCTGGATAACCGACTCCGTTTCATCTGCTGCTTCATGTGAACGAGGGTCACGACTTGCAGTTCGTCAGCATCATGGGCGTAAATGATCCGATAGTTTCCCTGATGAGTCTCCCGAAGATCCAGTTCAGGGAACTCATGCACCGGGTGCCCCATCGTGGGCATTCGGGCGATGTGCTCCACACGCTCAATGAGGCGCTTGATCTGCAACCGGGCGTAGTGCTCCGAATCACGGGCGATGAACTCGTGAATCGCCCGCAAGTCCTGTCTTGCCTGCCTGGACCACTGGATGATCATGCCTCCAGCCCGAAGGCTTTGCGGATGGAAGCGTGGGAATGCTTCCGACCGGCCTGGAGGTCGGCCAGACCCGCTTCGATCTTTTGCCGGACATAGATTTGATACATCAAATCGTCCCAACTCGCCGAGTCCGGCAGTTCACGAACCAGCCGGGCGGCCGCAGACTTGATTTTAGCAGCAGGAACTTTGATGGCAGGCATGCCCTAAAAACGCCCATCTCCGCCAGGAGTTCAAGCACGACCTTTTTCTACTCCATCTAGCTGTCAGTCGGCTTCTTGGGAGCCCTACACGGCTCCGCCAGAAGGGCGGGGCTCGCAGCGGTCGCTCAAAATAGTAATGGGCTTCAGCCCGTCAATGCGGTGCCCCAGCCAAGCAGCCACGAAAACCTTCACATGATCACGACTCCAAGCTCCTGACGACTTTGCCCCGCTTTCCCCCCACCCGGGGTCGCGTCATGCAGCCCAGGGGTGCCGAGCCTGGGCGAGTGCTCCCCTGGGGCTCGCCCCCCGTGCCCACATTCGCCGCAGAACCTCAACGTGGTTCCGTCGCGGCTCCTCGGCCCACGATACCGTCTCCACCTCCCTCGTCCTTCTGACGGGACCGCGTTGCGGTCCGGGATCGTGGGTCTGGATGTCATGTTGACCCCAGGGAACGCTCGCCGATGGCTCGGCACCCTGGGGCTGCATGACGGAACCGCGTCGCGGTTCGTGACGGATCGCGTGGATAGAATACCAGGCATCTGTTCCAGGATCACAGCTCCGCCCCATCCAAACCGCCACGAAAGCTTTCCACACGATCACAAGCCCGAGCTCCTGACGACTACTCTTGCTCACCTCCCCCCGACCCCACCGGGGTCGCGTCATGCAGCCCAGGGGTGCCGAGCCTGGGCGAGTGCTCCCCTGGGACTCGGACACCCCGCGCCCGCATTCGCCGCAGAACCTCAACGAGGTTCCGTCGCGGTTCCTCGGCCCACGATACCATCTCCACCTCCCTCGTCCTTCTGACGGGACCGCGTTGCGGTCCGGGATCGTGGACGTGGATCTCATGTTGCCCCCAGGGAGCGCTCGCCGAAGGCTCGGCACCCTGGGGCTGCATGACGGAACCGCGTCGCGGTTCGTGACTGATCGCGTGGATAGAATGCCCGGCATTTGTTCTGATGAACGGGAAAGACCCTGCATGAATATTCCGCACAACGAATCAAGCCTGGATCAGCGCCTCATCGGCACACTTCGAGGGCGGCTTTACAACCGCCAAACGGAGCAGGCTTAGGTGCATGGGCTCAACACCATGTACTGATTCAAAAGCAGGTCTGCGGAAAGATGCGCCGCCCAGAGGGGGCGGCGATGGACGGGCAGATCTTTGTCTCAACAGGCTGGACTATTGGATGGAGTGTCAAGGTGCGATGTCTCTTGTGCCTTTGCACTTGGGGTAGGTGGAGCAGCCCCAGAACTGGCTTGAGGTCTTGCCCCCGGTGCGGCGGCGCATGGGGTTGCCACAAAGAGGGCACAGGGGAATTCCGGCCTGCTCGGCACGGGCCTTAACACGGGTGGCATGAAGGCGCTCAGTGAACCCTCCGTTTTCCTTGAAGTCACGGCTTTGACTTTGAATCTGACGTTTGAGAAGGTAGGACGCCTGGTTCACGGCGCACAGCAGCATTGCCTGCGAGCTCGGGGTCGGCCTTGGCGACGAAGTCAGCGAGTCCGGCCAAGCCGGTGAGCACAACTTTGCCCTTCGGGGCGGCTGGAAGGCCCGGAAAGATTTCATGCTTGAGCCGTTCCCTCATGGCGAGGCACATTTTGGAGTTTTTGGGCCAAACACGCAGGCCGCGTTGCATGAGAAAGCTTTTGTAGTCCTTCGAGAGTTCGTCGCTCAGACTCGCACGGGCCACATTGGTGAGTTTCATCTCCATTTTTTTCGAAGTGGCGGCAGCCCCGCTGCCTTCAGAGATGTTGCGCACGCCGCTGCGGGCGGCTTGGACCATTTGGTCATGGGTCCGACTCGTCTTTTCGATGAAACGATCACAGAAGACGACGGTGGCGTCATAGACAACTTCGGCGACAGCGTAGCTGCGGAGGTTTTCATAACCTCCATGAGGCATCAACGGGCTGTCGAAATCGGGCGGCATGACACCGGAGCTTCATCTGACGGGTCGGACTAGTCTGACCCGTCAGACGATGGGAAGAACGAATCACTGACAAGCCTCACAAGTCCCGCCATTCCTCATGGCTTCGAGTGAGCAGGCCATGACTTCTTCGGCGGTGTACTCGCGCTTGGCGGTGCTGTCCTGGGCGATGACGCCGCGGAGGACCTTCTCCACTTCGGCGGTGCTCTTCTCGATGTTCGAGGCGCTGCGGGTGCGGAGGTAGTAGGTGGTCTTCAGCCCCTTGCGCCAGGCGCCTCGGTACATGTGGCTGAGGATGCTCATCTCGGTGCCGCCAAAGAAGAGGTTCACGCTCTGGCTCTGATCAATCCACTTCTGGCGGCGGGCCGCCGCGTCCACCAGCCAGGCCCAGTCGATGCTGAAGGCGGTGGCGTAGCGGCGCTTGAGGTCGACGGGGATCTCCTCGATGGCCTCGATCTCGCCGTCCATGTACTTGAGCTTGTTCTGGATCTCGTCCGTCCACAGGCCGCGCTTCTTGAGGTCGCGGATGAGGTAGGGGTTGAGCACCATGAAGTCGCCGGAGAGGTTGGATTTCACAAGCATGTTGCTCATGAGCGGCTCGATGCAGGGGCTGGAGCCCATGATGTTGGAGATGGTGGCCGTGGGGGCGATGGCGAGCACGTTGCTGTTGCGCATGCCCTGCCTGGCGATCTTGGCGCGCAGGGCGGACCAGTCCATCTTGCCGCCGCGCGGCACTTCGATCGGCACGCCGCGCTCCTTCTCCAGGAGGTCCACGGTGTCCTGCGGAAGCAGGCCGCGGTCCCACTTGCTGCCCTTGTAGGTGGAGTACTGACCGCGCTCGGCGGCGAGGTCGGAGGAGGCCTCGTAGGCGTAGTAGGCGATGGCCTCCATCATCTCGTCGTTGAACTCGACGGCCTCCTTGGAGGCGAAGGGGATGCCCTTGCGATAGAGCGCGTACTGGAGGCCCATGACGCCGAGGCCGATGGGGCGGTGGCGGGTGTTGGAGGTCTTGGCGGCCTCGGTGGGGTAGTAGTTGATGTCGATGACGTTGTCGAGGGCGCGAACGGCGCTGCGGATGGTCTCGCGCAGGCGGGCGTGGTCGATGTTGCCGGCGTCGTCGAGGTGGTTGTCGATGAGGACGGAGCCGAGGTTGCAGACGGCGGTTTCATCGGCGGAGGTGTTCAGCGTGATCTCGGTGCAGAGATTGGAGCTGTGGATGACGCCGACGTGGTCCTGGGGGCTGCGGACGTTGCAGGGGTCCTTGAAGGTCATCCAGGGGTGGCCGGTCTCGAAGATGGCCTTGAGCATCTTCTTCCAGAGGTCGATGGCGGGGATCTCCTTGGCGAAGATCCTGCCGGCCCTGCCGAGGGCCTCGTACTCCTCGTAACGTTTTTCAAAGGCGCTGCCGTAGAGGTTGTGGAGGTCGGGCACCTCGTTGGCGCGGAAGAGCGTCCAGGTGCCGCGGGACTCCATGCGCTTCATGAAGAGGTCGGGGATCCAGTTGGCGGTGTTGAGGTCGTGGGTGCGGCGGCGTTCGTCGCCGGTGTTCACGCGCAGCTGGAGGAAGTCCTCGATGTCGTTGTGCCACACTTCCAGGTAGGCGCAGCCGGAGCCGCGGCGCTTGCCGCCCTGGTTGACGGCGATGAGCTGGTCGTTGTGGAGCTTGAGGAAGGGGATGACGCCCTGGGACTCGCCGTTGGTGCCCTTGATGTAGCCGCCGGTGCCGCGGACGCTGGTCCAGGAGCCGCCGAGGCCGCCCGCCCACTTGGAGAGGAAGGCGTTTTCGGCGATGCCGCGGATCATGATGGACTCGATGCTGTCGTCCACCTTGTAGAGGTAGCAGGAGGAGAGCTGGCTGTGATGGGTGCCGCTGTTGAAGAGGGTGGGGGTGCTGGAGCAGAAGCGGCGGCCCTTGTACATCTTGTAGATGCCGATGATCTTCTCCTCGGGGCAGCCGTCCTTCTCGCCGACGTTGAGGCCCATGGCGACGCGCATCCAGAAGAGCTGGGGCGTTTCCAGGCGCTTGCTGGGCTTCACCTTCTTGTCGACGATGAGGTAGCGGTCGTAGAGGGTCTGGATGCCGAGGAAGTCGAAGTCCATGTCGGCGGCGGGGTCCAGGGCGTCGGCGAGCTTGTCGAGGTCGAACTGAAGCAGGCGGGGGTTGTAGCGGTCGATCTCGACGCCGCGGCTGAGGTTGCGGCGGAAGGCGCGGCGGTGGTATTCCTTGAGCTGGTCGATGCCGTCACGGACGATGTCCCAGCCGAGGACCTCCTCATAGATGTAGGTGAGCAGGATGCGGCCGGCGAACTTGGCGAAGTCCGCGTCCTTCTGCATGAGGGTCTTGGCGTTGAGGGTGACGGTCTTGCGCAGGTGCTCGACGGTGATGTCGCTGTTCAGGGAGCGGCGCAGCTCCATCTCGATCTCGGGGCGGGGCAGGCAGAGGTCGAGGCCGAGCATGGCGAAGTCGATGCGCTTCTTCAGGTCGGCACCGTCCCAGAGGAAGGACTTGCCGTCGGGGGTCTTGACCAGGATGAGGGCCTGCTGCTGCTCGCTTTCCTGCTCGGCGACCGAGGCGGCCTCGGCCTCCTCGACCTCGCGCATCTTGGAGCGCAGGGCGCGGTACTGGATGTAGGCGCGGGCGACCTTGAAGAAGCCCTGCTTCATGAGCTCCTCCTCGACGAGGTTCTGGACGTCCTCGATGTGGACAAAGGCCTTGTTTTCCTCGGCGATGGTGCGGCTGACGGTCTCGGCGACCTGGACGGCGGGGGAGGAGTCGAGCTCCAGGGAGAGGAAGGCCTTGCGGACGGCGATCTCGATCTTGTTGTGGTTCCAGGGAACGAGCTGGCCGCTGCGGCGGATGACTTTGGTGTTCACGATGAGGGGCTGCGGGGCTGCGGTTTCGGCAAAGGGATCATACTCCGCGTGGTGCTTGCGCTTTTCCGCCAGGGTGCGCGCGACGTCGTGGGCGTTGTTTTTCACCAGGGCCCGCTCGATGCACTGATGAATGTCCCGCGCGCTGAGGGCGGCCGCCTTGCCGCTCCCTTCGGCAATCTGGCTGACGCGCTGCTGAAGCTCCTCGGCGACGGACTGGGCGATGTTGTTGACGAACTGCCGGTTGGCCTCGTTGTAGACGTCGTCCTCCTTTTTGCGGGCGAGGAAGAGGTCCGTCAGGGTGTTGCCGATGGTGTCGGCGATCTCACCCATGTCGAAGTCGCGTTCGGAACCTCCGACAGTGACCTTCATGCCGGCGATGGAGTCGCGGGAGCCGACGCCGGAGCGCCAGTCGTGCTGGGGTTTCTGGGCCTTGGGGGCCTTGGTGACCTGGCGGAGGGCCTTGTCTTCTTGGAGCAGGTTGGCAATCATGGCGGGAGCGGGAGTGGAGTTGTCGTTTGCTTAACCGTTGCGAGGGATTTTGGAGGATAGGAAACCCGCGCCGGAGTGAGCCGACACAGGCTGCCAGGGCTGAAATTTACAGGTCGTCGTCGGAGGTGTGCTCGAGGGCGGAGGCCTTCTGGTAGTCGGTGACCTTGCCTTCGAAGAAGTTCTGCTCCTTGCGGACGTCCATGAGGTCGGCGAGCCAGGGCAGCGGGTTGGTGGCGCCGGGGCTGAGGGCGGGCAGGCCGCAGCCAGCGAGGCGGCGGTCGGCGATGAAGTCGATGTACTGGCAGAACTCGTCGGCGCTGAGGCCCACGGCGTTCACGGGCAGGCAGTCGCGGATGAACTCCTTCTCGAGGGTGATGGCCTCGCGCATGAGGCCGACGAGCTCCTCGCGGAAGTCGGGGGTCCAGATGTCGGGATTTTCCTCGACGAGGTCCATGAAGAGGTTGCGAAGCAGCTCGATGTGGTTGGACTCGTCACGCAGGGTGTAGCGGAACATCTGGCCGATGCCGGGGAACTTGTTCTGGCGGTAGAGGGCCAGGATCATGCCGAAGAGGCCGTAGAACTGCGTGCCCTCCATGCACTGGCCGAAGACGAAGGCGTTCTTGGCGAGGAGCTTCTTGTTCTCGGTCCGGGTGAGGTCGAGATCCTTGCGCAGGGCGTGGGAGATGCGGGTGACGAACTCGTTCTTCCTGACGATGGTCGGGATCTGCTCGAACATGGCCTCGCACTCATGGGGGTTGATGCCCAGGGACGAGATCATGTAGAGGAGGGAGTCGGCGTGGATGTTCTCCTCGTGGGCGTGGCGGCCGAGGACCAGCTTCAGCTCCGGGGCGGTGACCAGCTCGCGGATGACGTGCTGGATGTTGTCCCCGACGATGCCCTCGGCGGCGGAGAAGTAGCCGATGCCCATCATGATGATCCAGCGCTCGTTCTGGGTGATCTCGTTGGAGCGCCACTGCTCAACGTCCTTCTGCATCTGGATGTCCTCAGGCTCCCAGTGGTTGGCCTTCATGGTGCGGTAGAGGTCGTAGGCCCACTGATACTTCAGGGGGAGCAGGTTGAAGGTCATGCTCTTGCGGCCGTTGATGACCTTCTTGTCTGCGAAGGCGGCCTCTGCCTTGTCCTGGTCGAGAACGAACTCGCGATTGCCGATTTTGTAAGTCTTATCCATGATTTTGAGAGGAAGGTGAGGGCTGATGCTTTGGGAAAGTTGATTGTTCACACGACTTGGTATTAAACACCAGATGTTGCGCGAAGCGGGGATCAGCATGCACAATATCTTGTGTGCGGTCGAGATTTTTTTACCCTAGCGCTTGTGTCGGGAATGTTGCACAACGCTAAAATCAGTGTTCCACGCCCAAAACTTTTTTTGGGGGTCAAAACGGCACACGGGACTTATAATTTTGAGAACATTTTCAGGCCTGAGTGAAGCGCCTGAAAGCCAGCGTTTTGTGAATAAACCCCTGAGTTTATTCGCTTTGTGAAGGTAAAGTTGCGAAAAATACCGGACTTGTTCACAAAAGGCCGTTTCGGCCTGAAAATCGCATTTTCGGCCAAAATTCCCGAAAATTCGACCCAGGCAGCCGGGCTGCGGTTTTGTAGAACATTCGGTTCGGCGCTGCCGAACTAAACATGCTTCAACCAACGCCTGGCGAACAGCCAGAGCAGCACGGGAACGCCCGCGCTGAGGGCCATGGCGGAGCCGGGGCTGGTCCGGCCAAGGGCGCCGATGGCGGCGAAGGCGAAGCCCACGGGCAGGGAGCCGCAGGCCAGGGAGGCGAGGTAGGCGCGCAGGTCCATCTTCACCAGCCCGGCCAGGCAGGAGACGGCCTCCGGCAGCACGGGCATCCAGCGGGAAAGCGCCACGATCCAGCCGCCGCTGCGGGCAAAAAGGGCCTCGCCACGCCGCATGGAATCCTCGCCGGCCAGCCAGAGGGCCGCCGGGCGGCCTAACCAACGACATGCCAGGTAGGCGGTCAGCCCGGCCAGGAAGGAGCCGCTGGCGGCCAGCAGGCCGCCCGTCCAGGCTCCGAACATGAGGCCCAGGGCGGACATGACGACGGTGCTGGGCACCGGCAGCACGATGTCGCCCACCAGCAGCAGCACGCCGGCGAGCCCGGCCCAGGAGCCGCGGCCGGAGAGCCAGGCAAGGGTGCCTTCGAGGCTGAAGGCCGCGTCAAACGCCTCCCCCCAGAAGGCGAAGGGAAGGAGAATGCCCGCCAGGATCAGCAGGATGGCGATGAGGAAGGGGCGGGACATCGGAGGAAGGCCGCAGGCTGCTTTCCAGGCGACCGCTCACCACTTGAGCGCCTTGAGGAAACCCAGGCTGGCCGGGATCTGCTCCTCGGAGGTCGGCGACTCGTCCTCGATGAAGTAGTGCTTCACGCCGATCTTCTGGGCGGCGCTGAAGATGGCGGGCCAGTTCATCTGGCCGGTGCCGAGGGCCACGTCGTTTTTCACGTCCGTGCCACCGCTGAGGGAGCCGGTGGCCACGCCCTTTTTGAGGTCTTTGAGGTGCATGAGCTTCCAGCGGTCGGGGTATTTTTCCAGAAGCGCCGCCGGGTCCTGGCCGGGGAAGACCACCCAGAGCACATCCATTTCATAGCTGACAAGGCTAGGGTTGGTGCCGGTGATCAGCACGTCCATGAGCGTGCCCTGAGCGTGCTTTTCAAACTCATAGCCGTGGCAGTGGTAGAAGAAGGTGATGCCGGCGGCGGCCAGCGCCTCGCCCGCCCGGTTGAAGGTGGCGATGGCGTCCTGGCACTCCGCCTCGTCAAAGCTGTCCTTGTGGTCGATCCAGGCGCAGCCGGCGTACTTCAAGCCCAGGGTTTTGGCCTCGGCGACCACCTTGTCGAGGTCGTTCTTGTAGCGTCCGTAGGGGAAGTGTCCGCTGACAGGCACGAGGCCGCGCTTGTCGAGCTCCGCCCTGAACTGCTCAGCCGTGAGGTCGTAGGTGCCTGCCAGTTCCACCTCGGTGATGCCGAAGGACTTCACGCGGTCGAGGGTCCATGGCACGCCGCGGAGCTTGAACTGGCTGCGCAGGCTGTAGAGCTGAAGGCCGGCCGTGCCGGTGAAGGAGCCGTCCGCCAGCACGGAGGCGGCGGAGGCCAGGACGACGCAAAGGGTGGCAAAAAATTTCATGGGCCGCGAGTCTGTCAGCGGCCGGGAGGCGAGACAAGGGCCAATTGAGCGTGGCCGGGAAGCGCGCTCCGGGCGGAATCAGCCCTGGTTGCCGGACGAGCCCGCGATCTTGGCGCGCATGTCCGTGTCGGCGGAGATGTTCTTGTAGCGGGCGAAGTCCATGATGCCGAGATTGCCGCTGCGGAAGGCCTCGGCCATGGCCATGGGGATCTGGGCCTCGGCCTCGACGACCCGGGAGCGCATCTCCTGGATGCGGGCGGCCATTTCCTGCTCCAGCGCCACGGCGGCGGCACGGCGGACCTCGGCGTTCGCCTGGGCGATCTTCTTGTCGGTCTCCGCCTGCTCGGCCTGCAGCTTGGCGCCGACGTTTTCACCCACGTCCACGTCGGCGATGTCGATGGAAAGGATCTCGAAGGCCGTGCCGGCATCGACCCCCTTGGAGAGCACCAGCTTGGAGATGCTGTCCGGATTCTCCAGCACGTCCTTGTAGGAAGAGGCGGAGCCGATGCAGGTCACGATGCCCTCGCCGACACGGGCGATGACGGTCTCCTCGGTGGCGCCGCCGACGAATCGGTCAAGGTTGGTGCGCACGGTGACGCGGGCGCGGACGCGAAGGGAGATGCCATCCTTGGCCACCGCGTCGATCTTGCCGCCGCGGCCCATGTCGGGGTGCGGGCAGTCGATGACCTTGGGGTTGATGCTGGTGCGGACGGCTTCAAGCACGGTCTTGCCGGTGCCCTTGCAGGCGAGGTCGATGGCGCAGGCGCGGTCGTAGTCGAGGGGGATGCCGGCCTTGTCGGCGGCGATGAGGCTGAGCACCACATGGGAGACCTCGCCACCGGCCAGGTAATGGGCTTCAAGCTGGTCGGAGTTGAGGGGGATGCCGGCCTTGGCGGCGGTGATGCGGGTGTCCACGATGAGCGCGTTGGGGACGCCGCGGAGGTACATGGCCAGCAGGTTGACGATGCTGACAGGCGCGTTGGCGATGCGTGCCCGCAGCCAGAGGTTGAAGAACTTCGCAATGATCAGGAAGGCGACCAGCGAGACGATGATCGCGGCGCCGATGAGGAGGGTGTCGAAGCGTGGCATGGTCCTGGATACTGAGGGAGATGAACTAGGAGATCAACCGGACAATCAGGTTTCCCGGCTCGTGGCCGATGACGCGCAGGCGGGCTCCGGCCGGGGCGAAACCATCCTCGCAGCGTACTTCCACACGGCGGCCGGCGATCTCGGCGCGGCCCAGCGGGCGCAGTTCGGAGAGCGCGGCGCCCTCGTCCCCCACGGCGCAGGCGGGCGTGGTTCCGGACGAAGGCACCTCAGCCTCCAGCGTGAAGGCACGATGAAAGAGCTTCACGGCGAAGCAGCGCAGCCAGACCGTGAGGATGCCTGCGGAGCCCAGGACAATGCCGCCCGCCAGGGCCGTGCGCTGAAGGTGCGACCAGCCGGAAAGCTCCCCGGCCATCATCGCCAGCAGCACTGCGGCGAGGATGCAAAGCACGCCGAAGAAGCCGGCGACACCGCCCGGCACGAAGGTTTCCAGGATGACCAGAAGGATGCCAAAGAGGGCGATGATGGCGATGGTGACGATCATGCGGCGGCGGGAATGCGGCCATCGTGCGGCCTTGGCGGAGGCGAGTCAAGCCTGCGCACCTTCGCTGCGCCGGCGTGCAGGTTCAGAGCTGGTCGGCCCCGACCACCAGCACCACGAGCTTCTTGCCTGCCGCCGCCTGGGTGATGGAGGCGGGCTCCAGGTCCGTCCTGACATCCAGCGGCCTGCCCAAAAGTGCGGCAAGCTGGGTCGGGAACCCGGCATGCTGGTCCACGCCGTCGTTCAGGCCGAAGCTGGCGGAGGCATCCTCAAAGACCCTCAGCAGGCCGCCTCCGGCAAGAAGCACCGGCGAGCCCTTGTCAGGCTCAAGCCCGCGGATGGACACCAGCTGGGCATGCTCCAGGCCGAACATTTTTTCCGCACCGAAAGGCAGCAGCTGCACGGCCAGGTCGCCGGGCGTGGAACGCTCCAGGATGGTGGCGTTGATCAGCGGCGTCTCCTCCATGTGGAGGGCGGGATGCTTTTCACGGATGCGACGGGCGACGAGGCCGGCCGCCTCCTTCATCGTTTCGAAAGTCCAGTGGCTGTCGGCGGCATAATGGGAGGGCGCCTTGACCAGACGGCCCCACAGGGCGGGTGCCAGGTCCATGACATCAACGCCCGCACGGGTCAGCGAATCCAGCACCTCCCTGAATCCTGGAGGCTGCACGGCGGCCGGGTATTCCGCACGCAGCATCTGGTCGGGATGCATGGCGAGCTTCGCCGGCACGGCCACGAGCATGAGAGGAATGCCCCGGGCCTTCAGTTCAGCCGCCAGGGAGGTGATCGACCCCGCCAGGCCCGCGTCCTTGCGCCGGAGCGTGCGGCGGTCCAGCTCATGCCGGGGAAACAGCCAGCCGTCGTAGCCCAGATGCACGCGTGAACTGCCTTCGCCCCAAAACCAGGACACCGGCCACTGCGCGGCAGCCCTCACAGGAGCAGGAATCCGGATGCTTTCGCGCACGGCCATGAGCAGGGAAACCGGCAGCAGCAGGATGCCGATGACGCGCCAGGTCAGCAGGGGCAGGCCGAGCAGCCAGCCGAGTCGCGGCAACGCCACGCAGGTGAGGATGGCAAGGGCCAGCACGCTCTGCAGCCAGCTGGAGGTGATGCGTTTGTCCAGGAGCAGCGAGTAAACCGTGGGCCTGGAGTCCGTGAACATCAGCCGCCACTCATGCAGGGCCTCCTGAAGCCCGGCCGAAAACAGCAGCACGTTGGAGACGGTCAGGATCAGCAGCACGCCGATCACGCGCAGCGGAGGAGGCAGCGGTGACAGAAGGGGCCTGCGACGACTGCCCTCCAGCATCAGCAGGAGGTAATGGAGGACAAACCAGACGGAGGCGCCGGTGATCGTGCCGTGCCAGAGCGCCGCCGTTCCCGCCACCAGCACCAGCACCGGAACGCACTGCACGGCCGCCCCGCCCCCGCTGACAAGGCCGGGCATGAGCCGCCGCCACAGGTCCGCAAAGCCGCCCGCGCGCCCTGGAGCATGATGCATTTCCTGAACGCGCCGACCCTTCAGCCCGGCGAGGCCCGCCACGACATCCGCCACGCCGGTGATCAGGAGGAAAAGCTGGCAGGTCTGCGTCATGGCCGCCAGCCACCAGGCCTTGCCGCTCACGGCCTGCGGTTCTCCATGGAGGACGAGATGCATCAGCCACTCCAGCGGCAGCACCAGAAGACAGATCTTGCCAAGGCCGCAGCCGAGCCGGCCCAGGGCCTCGGATTTCAGAGGCACCTCGGCGCCTTCGGCTCTTCGCAGCGTGGCGACCGACACAAGCAGCAGGACGACCAGGGGGGGCAGCAGGGGTTTTAAAGAAAGCATGTCGGAAGGTTCAAGGCACCGATGACGCGTGCGATGCACGATTCTTGGGCTGGAGCGGGTGTCAATGCGCCTGCATGATCACGGCTACTTGAGCTTTGCGAGCCGTTCCTTGGTCCAGCTCTGCCCCTGTTGCACGACTTCGTCTCCCGGCATGATGCCCGCGAGGCGCTCCCAGTGTTCGCCGCCTTTGACAAAGGCCTCCCTGGCCTCGGTCTTCTTGCCCAGGGACTGGCTGGTGTGGCCCAGCACTCCGTACATCTGCGCCAGCTGGATCTCCCACTGCCGCCGCTCGGGGCTCATCGCCGCCTTCGGATCCTTGGCCAGCAGGGCCTCCATGGACTGCACCGCCTGCTTGATGATGGGCAGGGCGGCCGACTCCTTCTTCATGTCGGACATGAGCTCCGCATACTCGCCGCGCACCCTTGCCAGCAGGAACGCATAGCGGACGTTCTCCTTCTCATCGGCAAGGATCTCATTGAGCAGCTCCACGGCGTCCTGCTTGCGCTTCACCGCATCCCCGGGCCGTCCTTCATCGCGGTCGAGAAGCGACAGGCCGGAGTAGTTGCGGGCCAGCCAGTATTTGACGTCGGCCCACGCGGGCAGCAGCCGGTTCAGCTCAAGCAGGATCGGCACCGACTGGCTAAAGGCCTCACGCGCCTCCTTGAGCCCCACGGCCTTCACCAGCAGCTCGGCCAGCTCCGTGTAGGCCTCGGCAAGCAGCAGCGCCTGGTCCTGGTTGCGCGGGGAGGAGTTCATCACCAGCTCACCCATCTCCGTGACGGAGTCGATCAGCGTCGTCAGCGCCTCCTGCACGCGACCGGCCTCGCGCTGCGCCTGGCCCTGGGCGAACTTGGCGCGGGCCAGCAGGAACTTCTCATCGGGGATCAGGTCCCCGCCAACCGCCCTGGGGTCGAGGATTTCCGAAACCCTGGCCAGGGCCTTCTCCGCCTCGGCCATGTCACCCAGCTGCAGGGTCCGTCGTCCGTATTCCATGCTGGCGCGGGCGCATTCATTGCGGGCCAGCCGGTTCTTCGGGTCGGCCGCCAGCCCGGCGGCGAGCGCCGGCCCCGCGTCACGCAGCAGGGACAGCGAAATCTGGTGTTCCCCCAGGTGCTCCTGGATGTCCGACAGCAGCAGGCTGTACCGGCCGAACCATTGTTGATACAAGGCCGCCTGGGGCGAGCCGCCGTTTTCCTGGAGCAGCTTCGCCGCCTCGTCACGCGCCTTGCCGAGGAAGGTGAGCGCCTGGGCATGATCACGCAGCCGGAGATGGATCTGGCCGATGTTGCCATAGGCCCGCAGGCGTTCGGCGCCCAGGCCCGGGCTGCCCTCCAGGCCGGGGAGGGAGGCCATGCAGAAGTTCAGCGCATCCGTGAGCTGGCCCTTGGAGAATTCGACGTCGAGCTGGTTGCTGGTCGGCGTCTGCAGAAGCTGGGTCAGGAACTGGTCCACCGCCGTCTGCGCATGCTGAAGGCTGGCATCCACCTCCTGCTTCCGGGCGGTCATGTCATCCCGCTGGCGGGTCAGCTCGGCGATCTTGTCATCACGCACCTTCTTTTCCTGCCCCAGCACGCTGTCCTGCTTCGCGATCACCTCCTCTCCCCGGCCTGCGCGGCGCTGCTGGCTGAAGCCGTAGATGCAGCTCAGCACAAGCGCTGCGGCAAGGCCTGCGGCGGTTGTCTGCAGGGCGCGCACCTTCACCGCCTGGTTCCTGCGCTCCTGCACCGTCTGCTCGCGGGATTCCTCCAGCAGATAGTCCGACTCAAGCACCTCAAACTCGCGCACCACCTCGCGCATGTCCGACCAGCGGGCCGAGGGGTTGAGGTCCAGGGCGCGTTCGATGATGGCGCGCCGGCGTTCATCCCACTTTGACTGGGCCGGAACCGGCCAGACCACCTTGGGCTGCGCTCGAACGGCGGAGAGCAGAGCCTGGCTGTCAATGCCGTAGGCAAGACCCGCCGCCGCCTTCTGCTGCACAAGCCCCACCTGCTCCACCCAGGCCTTGCCGGCACGGGGAAACTGACCGGTCAGCAGACGGTAGGAGATGACTCCGAAGGCATAGACATCCCAGCAGGCGCCATAGCCGGCATAGGCTCCTTCCGGATTCCCCGCCTGCTCGGGGCAGAGATGCATGAAGTGATCCGTCAGTTCCAGGTGGTGAATGCCGCCCACCCAGCCCTGGGCGATGTCCGTCAGGCGGATGCTTGACTCGGCATCATCCTCCAGCAGGACGTTGCAGGGGCGCAGGTTGCCGTGCGGCACGCCATATTTGTGCAGCCAGGCCAGGGCGTCCGACAGCTGGTAGATGTAGCTCCAGGCCTGCTCCGGCGGCAGGCTGCCCTGGCAGAGCGACTCCAGGGTCGGCGTCTGCCATTGCCGGCGTCCCTGGGCGTCCTTGGTCAGCACCCCGACCAGCGGAGTGACCATGTAATAGGGACTGCGGTCAAAGTTCATGCCCTCCACCGCCAGGATCCCGCGATGATGCGGCATCTGCTGGATTGAATGGAGGGCCGTGGCCAGCACCTTGCGGTTGATGGACATCGACGAAAAAACCTTCACCGCACAGGCCTTGCCGCGCGCGCTGGCGCGGTAGACCGCCCCGCAGCGTCCGCTGCCGATCAAGTCCAGCAACTCATGTCCGGCGATCTCAGGCAGGCTCATTCGACACGGAATGGGTTGGAATCATGATGGGGATGCACTGACACGGATGATCTCGGCAGACCGTGAGAACGTCATCATGGCGCACCTGTTTCCTGAATCAAGCCGCGCGTGATCCGCCTCATGCCGGACAGACCTGCCGCAAGGAAGCCCGGAATGTCCCGTCCAGGCAGCACAGGCTGCATGTGCGACGGTCCTTGCAGCCGCTGGATTTCCGTTTGCCAATTCTGGGGAAGCACGCCACTATCCGCGCCCTTTTCCGCCCCGAGCGGATTTCGTCCCTGCCAACCCGCCTCATCATCGAGCCATGCCCGCGAACAAAAAACCAGCGCCAAAAGCTCCGGCCAAACCCGTGAAAAAGGCCGCCAAGCCGGCCGTCAAAAAACCGGTCAAGGCGGCTGCCAAGCCCGCTCCGAAACCCAAGGCCCAGGCAGGGAAAGCGGCCAAACCCGCCCCCAAGAAAACTTCCCCTGTGAAAAAAGCTCCCGCTAAAAAAGCCGCGCCTGTGAAAAAGGCCGCGCCCGCCAAGAAGCCCGCCCCCAAAAAAGCGGCGCCCCCCGCCAAGCCTGTCAAAAAGGTTCCGGCCAGGACTGCTCCAGCCCCTGCGGTCAAAAAAGCGGCGCCTCCGGCCAAAAAAGCCCCCGCCCCTGCTGCTAAAAAGGCGGCTCCAGCTCCGAAGCCCGCTCCCGCCCCGGCACCCGTGAAGGCCGCCCCCAAGGCCTCCCCGGCTCCGGCACCCGCCAAAAAAGCCGCTCCCGCCCCCGCTGCCAAGGCCGTCCCCGCCGCCAAGAGCTCGGCAGGCAAGGCGCCCGTCGTCAACAAGCGCGCCCCCAGCGCCCTCGAAGAAGGCATCACCCTGGACTCGCCGCCCAAGAAGCCCGTGCTTCCAGCCGCCTTCCTGAAGAAGCAGAAGCAGCGCCTCATTGAACTGCGTGACATCTACCTCAACGCCGCCGAGGGTGTCACCAACGAAAACCTGCGCAACAACGACAGCAGCGAGTCCGCCTTCGGCATGCACCAGGCGGACGCAGGCAGCGATGCCTATGACCGTGACTTCGCCCTCAGCCTCCTGGCCAAGGAGCAGGACGCCATTTATGAGATCAACGAGGCCCTCAAGCGCATCGAACAGGGCACCTACGGCATCTGCGAAATGTCC
The DNA here is from genome assembly GCA_019186985.1 of Prosthecobacter sp. Lineage (GTDB taxonomy): Bacteria > Verrucomicrobiota > Verrucomicrobiia > Verrucomicrobiales > Verrucomicrobiaceae > Prosthecobacter. The sequence goes on from JABARQ010000050.1 coordinate 18,167, forward strand.
GGGGAGCTGATCCCCGAGGAACGCCTGGAGGCCCTGCCCTTCACCCGTTTCACCGTCGGCAGCCAGGCCAAGATCGAAAACGAACAGCGCGGCGGACGCTGGACACGCCCCGTCCGCTCCCTCTTCGGCCTCGATGAATCGGCCGACGACGACGATGATGATGACGAGGAAGACGACACCGCCGCCGGCAAGTCCAAACAGAGCGCAAATGAGTCGCTTGACTTTAGCAAAGAGTAATCTAGCCTCCGCCCCCCAAAAATTTTATGCCACGCGAAATCATCATTCTCGAGTGCACGGAGGCCAAGGCCGAGGGCAAGCCCACGTCCCGTTACGTCAGCACTCGTAACAAGAAAAGCCCCCGCACCCCCGGCCGTCTCGAGAAGGTGAAGTTCAATCCCTTCCTCAAGCGCCGCACCCTCCATCGCGAGATCCGCTAATCCGCAGCCCCGCCGTCTGTCATGCAACCCAAGACCACCGAACGCCTGATCTCCCTGCGCAAGAACAACCGACGCATGCCGCGTCGTCGTGCTGACATCCCGCAGGACAAGCTCAGCTACACCCACCCCGAAGTTCTTCAGCGCTTCCTGACCGAGACCGGCAAGCTTCAGCCTCGCCGTGTCACAGGCCTTCCCGCCTGGCTGCATCGCAAGGTGAGCCGTGAAGTCAAGCGTGCCCGCGCCGTCAACCTCCTGCCCTGAGCAGGAGCGTCCGGAGCAGGACCTTCAAACTGATCATTCCCGCTGTTGCCTTTCGCAGCAGCGGGCTTTTTTGTCCCCATCTCCATGCGAGCACTCAAAGACACGCAAAACGAACGCGACGACCGCAGGCTCCCCATCGACCGCGTGGGAGTCAAGGATGTCCGCTTCCCCCTCCGCATTCGTGACCGTGACCAGGCCACGCAGCACACGGTGGCCACCGTCAGCATGGCCGTGGACCTGCCCCACCATTACAAGGGCACCCACATGAGCCGCTTTCTGGAGGTGCTTCACGCCCATGGACGCGAACTCACGGTCTCCAGCATCGCCGCCATGCCCAGGGAGCTGCTGGCCCGGCTCCATGCCGAAAAAGCCCATGTGGAGATGCGCTTCCCCTACTTCCGCACCAAGCGCGCCCCCGTCACCAAGGCGGAAGGCCTCATCGATTACGGCGTGGTCTTCGAGGTCAACGCCCAGGGCGAGCAGATCGACTACGTTGTCACCGTCGAAGTCCCCGTCGCCACCCTCTGCCCCTGCTCCAAGGCCATCAGCGAACGCGGCGCCCACAACCAGCGCGGACTTGTCACCTTCTCCGTCCGCTTCCGTCAGCCCATCTGGATCGAGGACCTCATCGAGCTCGTGGAAAGCAGCGCCAGCTGCGAGCTCTACAGCGTGCTCAAGCGTCCCGACGAGAAGGCCGTGACCGAACGCGCCTACGACAACCCCGTCTTCGTCGAGGACCTTGTCCGCAACGTCGCCCTCAAGGCCGGCGGCCACAAGCTCATCAAATGGTTCCGCGTCGAGGCCGTGAACTTCGAGTCCATCCACAACCACAACGCCTGGGCGGTCATCGAACGCAAGGTCAGCCGCGAGTCCTGATCCGCAGGTCAGTCCACAAACATCAGCTCGTTCGAAAGCATCAGCACCTGGACGAACTGCTCCCAGGCATCAAGGCTCGTCTTCGGCTGCGCCGCAAAATCCCTCCGCGCATCCCACAGAACAGCGGACTCGTCCCCGCCCGAACCCGCGCTCAGGTTTCGGGCGCTGATCTGCGGCGCCCAGAGAAACTGGTCGCTGTTCAAGCCTCCGCCGATGTCGACGACAAAGTCCAGCGTCTCGCCTGCCCGCATGACGACCTCCGGCAGGTTCAGGTCCGCCTTCGAGGCATGAAGTTCTACGCTGAACAGCTTGCCCAGGCGTGAGTGGCCTACAAAGGCCCGGATGCCATCACCCGCCTCCGGTTCATGCACCAGGATTGACTTCAACTCATAGCTGCCTTCGGCAGGGGCCACCCAGCGGCGGACGACGGCGTGACGCCTGTCATTGCCAGGATGCCCGCCCTCCGCCGTCAGCTGCGCCCAGCCCAGCCGTGCGTTCGGAAACTCCTCGTCCCCCTGCCAGGCATGACCGGTGAAATGCGGAATGACGGCGAAATCCTTCATCCGCCCCGACGCTTCATCCCATTCCCCCACGCCATACCGCCAGGCTTTGGAAGTGTCCGCCTTTGCCAGGATGACCGGTTCGAATGCCTGGACGTAGGCCAGGGCGGCGGCGGTTTCCTCCGCCGTTGGGTCACGCTGAAAAAGCCGCTGATAGATGTACCGGACACGTCCGGACGCATCAGCCGCCTCCTTCGCGGCCGACCGGATCATCCCCCTGGCCAGGCGCACCACAAACGGATGATTCAGGCCGAACAATGCCTGCTGGGGCACGGTCGTCTCCGTTCGCTGCGGGATCGAAAGATCAGGGTTGGCGAAGTCAAAGGTCCGCATCACCGCCGGCAGGTTCTCCCGGTCCACCTGGCAGTAAAGCGTCCGCCTCAGGCCGCCGCTGCCAAACAAGCTTTCCGGCCGGCCTCCCATCCGCGCCTCCAGAAATCCTGCGGCCTGAAGCCAGGCGTCACGCAGCTCTTCAAAGCTCAGCCGGTGCGGCGTCATGTATGCGAGGAACCGGTTGTCGGGGTCGGCCGCCGCTCCGTCCTTCGAGCCCGTCCTGCGATACGCCTGCGACATCATCATCAGCCGGTGCATGTGCTTCAGGCTCCAGCCGCTGCGCATGAACTCAGCGGCCAGCCAGTCGAGCAGTTCCGGATGACTCGGAGGGCTGCCCTGCCTGCCAAAGTCGCTCGGCGTGCCGGCCAGCCCCCGGCCGAAGTGATGCTGCCACAGGCGGTTCACCATGACCCGCGCGGTCAGCGGATTGCGCGGATCCACGATGGCCTGCGCCAGCTCCAGCCTCCCGCTGCCACGGGCGAACGGCTTCTGCGGACCGAACAGGCTCAGAAACTGACGGGGCACGGGCTCCCCCTTCGTCAGCGGGTTGCCGCGGTTGAAGACACGCGGCGTCACCGGCTGCGCACGGTCCACCAGGATTGTGGCATGGGCAGGCGCCTTTGCATTCTTCAGGAGGTGCCGGTCCACCTCCCCCTGGGATTTCCACAGCTCGACGACCACGTTCGTCGGAAAATACATTTCGTTGTTCGCAATGGGCTCGTCCGGTACAAAGGCGGGCGAATCCGGCCGACGCAGCACCTCTTCGGTCAGCGCCATGCCGGGATGCTTCTCCAGCCAGGCCGTCCAGCGGTGGACGATGAAGGGATTCAGGTCCTTTTCGTCCAGGATCTGGCCGAAGACCTCCTCGGGATACTTCTCCAGATCCTTCTGCGCCGCCACATAGTCAGCCGCCCGCGCCCGGGTCCGCGCCATCTGCTCCTCCCGGCGCTTCGTCATCAGCTCACGGTTTTTCTTCACCAGCGCCGCCAGCACGGCATCCTCGCCCTCGGCACAGGGCACCAGCGCCTCCGCACAGCTCTGAAACACGCCGTACAAGGCGTAGTAGTCACGCGTCGGGATCGGGTCAAACTTGTGGTCATGGCAGCGGGCGCAGGCCACCGTCAGCGCCTGCGTGCCGCGCATCACCACGTCGATGCGGTCGTCAATGATGTCATGGGTGACGCCTAAAAAGCGGCGGCCCAGCGTCAGGAAACCCATCGCAGCCAGGTCCGGGGAGCCCGGCGGAACCACCTGGTCGGCGGCGATCTGCAGCAGCAGGAAGCGGTCATAGGGCATGTCCTCGTTCAAGGCCCGTACCACCCAGTCGCGGTAGGCGGAGGCATGAACCCAGTTCTTCTCCTCCCGTGCATACACATAGCCCTTCGTGTCCGAATACCTCGCCACGTCCAGCCAGTGTCGCGCCCACTGCTCGCCATGATGCGGGCTGGCCAGCAGGCGGTCGATCAGCGCGGCATAACCCCCTTTTTGAAAAACCTCCGTCTCCGCCGGGCCGGGCGGAAGGCCCGTGAGGTCCATGCAGGCGCGCCGCATCAGCGTGCGATCATCCGCCAAGGGCGCTGGCCGGAGCCCCTGCCTCTCCAGCTCCCCGGCAACAAAGGCGTCAATGCTCCCGGCCTTCCCCGGCCTCAGGGGCTGAAAGGCCCAGTGCTCCGCCGCCAGGGCTCCATGGCAGCACAGCAGGAAGGTCGGCAATGTCAGGCGGCATCTCACGAATGCCTACTACGGCCCTGGCCGCCGTTCTCTTCTTTCCCCTTCGCCGGTTCAGGCGCCCGCCCTGACCTCCACGGGCGACTTGCCGCTCCAGGCCTTGAACGCCCGTGAAAAATGCGCGGACGACTTGTAGCCCAGCTCCGCCGCCACCGCCTTCACCTGGGCCTCGGGCTGGCGCAGCTTGATCATCGCCTGGCTCATCTTCAGCCGCACCAGGCAGGCCAGCGGCGTCTCCGTGTCATAACGCTTGAACAAACGCGTCATGTAGGCCGCGCTCACATGACAGTGCCCCGCCGCCTGCTCGATGCTGCCCAGCACCGGATAGTTCCTCAACAGATGCCCGCGACAGCGCAGGTAGGTGGCATGGGCGGGGTCAAACTTCGTCGCCGCATGCCCCCGCGAATCCGCACACACCGCCAGGGCATGTTCCAGGGCCGCCCCGGCCACCCGGAGAGCCAGGCGCCCGCCACGCAGCGCATGGTCGATCACCTCCTCCAGCAGCGCCGTCACACGCCCGGCATCCAGCACCCGGATCACCGTCCCCGCACGCAGGTCAAGCTCCTCCAGCAACGCCGGGGCACGCGCCCCCGTCAGGTTGAAGAAATACTTCACCATCGGCTCCGCGCTGTCGCTCTCGATCACATGCGGCGTCGCCGGGTCATAAAAAAACGCATGGCCGGTGCCCAGCTCATGCTTCCTGCCCGCCAGCGTCACCCTTCCCGATCCCCTCGCCACAAACTCAAAGGCGATGAAGGGAAAGCTCGCACGGTCGATCACAAAGTCCGGCGCACACCATTCACAACCGCCCGCCACCAGGCTCAGGCCGCTGCCCGGAACTCGCCGACCCTGGGCTTCCTCCACAAAAAAACGCCGCGTCCGCAGCACTTGCTTGGAAAAATAATCGGCCTGGTCAGTGACTTTCATGCGCCCGCATCATTAGCCAGATCGCCGGATTTCCTATCACCAATCACCCCACAAGGTCAAGAATCGTCAATAAACTGACAAAAGATGAGAGACGGCAGGTTTGCAGAAATTGCCAAACCACTCGTTAGACTTCCCCGCCCCCCTTTCACTCATGAAGACCCTTCATCTCGTCGCCTCGGGCGACCTCCGCCTCGCCGCCAACCAGACCTGCTGGGCCGCCCAGAAGGACATGGAGGAACGCCTCGCCGCCGCCCTCAAGGCCGAGGGCTGCACCCTTCGGCGCGCCCATCCCTACGACCGTGTGAAAAAACATGGCTTCATCGACTCCCAGAAGATGGGCATCGAGGTGTTCCGGGGCATTGATCCCGACGCCCCCCTGATCGTCGCCGAAGCCGTCTGGCAGTACTCCCATCACGTCCTGGCAGGCCTCATCACGCACCGCGGCCCCATCCTGACCGTGGCCAACTGGAGCGGCCAGTGGCCCGGCCTCGTCGGCCTGCTCAACCTCAACGCCTCCCTCACCAAGGCCGGCGTCCGCCATTCCACGCTCTGGAGCGAGGACTTCACCGACGCCTTCTTCAGGTCCGGCCTGCGTGAATGGCTCGGCACCGGTGTGGTCAAGCATGATCAAAGCCATGTCCGCCCGCTTTCCACGCTCAAGCTGCCGGCTGAAGATGACCTTGCAGGCCGCGACTTCGCCCGCCGCTTCCGCCATCAGAAGGCCATCCTTGGCGTCTTCGACGAAGGCTGCATGGGCATGTTCAACGCCATCGTGCCCGACCACCTGCTGCACCCCACCGGCTGCTTCAAGGAACGCCTCAGCCAGTCCACCCTCTACGCAGCCATGCGCGAGGTCGGCGATGACGAGGCCGCCGCCGTCCTGTCCTGGCTGAGGAAAAAAGGCCTCCAGATGAAGCTCGGCACGGATGAGGCCTCCGAACTCACCGAACCCCAGGTCCTGCTCCAGTGCAAAATGTACATCGCCGCCGTGCGCCTCGCCGATGAGTTCGGCTGCGCCGCCATCGGCATCCAGTACCAGCAGGGGCTCAAGGATCTCTCCCCCGCCAGCGACCTCGTTGAAGGCATGCTCAACAACACCGACCGACCGCCCGTGCTCAGCGCCGACGGCAGGCGTGTGCTGTTCGAAGGAGAAGCCGTCCCCCACTTCAATGAAGTCGATGAATGCGCCGGCATCGACGGCCTTGTCACCTACCGCCTCTGGCGCGAGCTTGGCTTCGCCCCGGAGAACACCCTCCATGACCTGCGCTGGGGAGCCAGGTTTGCCAACGACTACGTCTGGGTTCTCCTCATCAGCGGCGCCGCACCGCCCGCCCACTTCGTCGGCGGCTGGAAGGGTGCCTCAAGCGAACGCCAGCCCGCCATGTATTTCCGCCTTGGCGGCGGCACGCTCAAGGGCGTCAGCAAGCCCGGCCACATCGTCTGGAGCCGTGTCTTCGTCATGAATGACCAGCTGCACTGCGACATCGGCGTCGCAGAGGTCGTGAAGCTGCCGGAGGCCGAGACCCATCGCCGCTGGCAGGAAACCACCCCGCAGTGGCCCATCATGCACACCGTCCTCAAGGGCGTCTCCCGCGACCAGATGATGGCCCGTCACAAGTCCAACCACATCCAGGTCGTCTACTGCCCCAACGAAAAGCAGGCCCACCGCGCCGCACGCATCAAGGCCTCCGCCATGGCCGGGCTCGGCCTCGAAGTCTCCCTCTGCGGCGACGTCCGGCTCGCCTGATTCACCCAGCACAAAATACCCCGTTTTTCCCCGCACCCGCACCATGTCCCAGCCCCTCCGCGGCATCATCCCGCCCCTCGTCTCCCCGCTTCGTGACCGTGACTCCCTCGACGTCGCCGGCCTGGAGCGCCTGGTCGAACACCTCATCCAGGGCGGCGTCAGCGGCCTCTTCGTGCTTGGCACCACCGGCGAAGGTCCCAGCCTCAGCTACCGCCTTCGCCGTGAACTCGTCGAACGCGCCTGCAAACAGGCCGCCGGCCGCGTCCCCGTGCTCGTCGGCATCACCGACACCGCCTTCACCGAAAGCGTGAACCTCGCGAGGTTCTCCGCTGATGCCGGAGCCACCCATGTGGTGCTCGCCCCGCCCTACTACTTCCCCGCCGCCCCGCCGGAGATGCTGGAATATGTGCAGGATCTCGTCAGCGAAATGCCCCTGCCCCTCTTCCTCTACAACATGCCAGGCTTGACGAAGGTGAGCTTCGAGATCGACCTCGTCCGGCGTGCCCTCGACATGCCCGGCGTCTGTGGCGTGAAGGACAGCTCCTGCGACATGATCTACTTCCACCGCCTGCTCGAAGTGGCCAGACAACGCGAGGACTGGAGCGTGCTTGTCGGCCCCGAGGAGCTCACTGCTGAAGCCGTGCTGCTCGGCGGCCATGGCGGCATCAACGGCGGCGCCAACCTGCACCCCAAGCTCTATGTCGAGATGTACCAGGCCGCCGCCGCCCAGGACTTGAAACGCACCCGTGAGCTTCACGCCCAGGTCATGCAGCTCGCCGGAGCCATCTACACCGTCGGCAGGCACAAGAGCGCCATCATCAAGGGCATCAAGTGCGGCCTCTCCCTGCTCGGCATCTGCGAGGACCACATGGCCGAGCCTTTCCACCGCTTCCGCGACGCCGAAAGAGAGATCATCCGCGAAAGGCTCGTCACTCTCGGCCTGCTCAGATAGGAACAACCACGGAAGACACTGAACACACGGAAATCAGACAACCTGTCCGACCTTCCGTGGATTCCGTGGTCAGCCAAGCCCATTCCATGAACTCCAAGCTCATCTATCCCGAGGAGAGTTTCGCCATCCGTGGCGCTCTCTTTGAGGTGCACAAGGAGAAGGGCGCCGGCTTCCTGGAGCCTGTTTATCAAGAGTGCCTTGAGATGGAGTTTCGACTGGCCGGTGTGCCCGCCAGTGCCCAGCCTCGGTTGCAGCTGGATGACAAGGGAACCCCTCTGAGGAGCGAATACATCCCGGATTTCATCTGCCACGACAAGATCATCCTCGAACTCAAGGCGGTGAAGGAGCTGACCGATGCGCATCGAGCGCAGGTACAGAATTACCTCAAAGCCACCGGCTTTAAACTCGCCTTCGTCGTCAACTTTTGTCATCACCCACTCGTGAAGATCGAGCGCATCGTACGCTGAATACACAACCACGGAAAACACTGAACACACACGGAACACCAACCCCAGAAGCCCCAACCCGATTCCCATGAAACTCCATCACCTCATCCTTCCGTGTCTTCTGTGCCTTCCGTGGTTGTCTCATGCCGATCCCGCCATCCTGAAGACCGAGTACATCTACGACACCGGCCCCTACCCGCAGATCCACGCCACCACGATCGTCGAAACACCCACCGGCCTCGTCACGGCATGGTTTGGCGGCACAGCGGAGAAAAACCCGGACGTCTGCATCTGGGTCTCGCGTCAGCTTCCCGACGGCCAATGGACGGAAGGCGTCGAAACCGCCAACGGCCTCCAGCCAGACGGCACCCGCCATCCAACCTGGAATCCTGTGCTGTTCCAGCCAAAGGACGCGCCGCTCATGCTCTTCTACAAGGTCGGCCCCTCGCCGAGCACCTGGTGGGGTGAGCTCAAAACCAGCACCGACGGCGGCAAGACCTGGTCCTCGGCGCAAAAGCTGCCGAGGGGCATCTTCGGCCCCATCAAGAACAAGCCCGTGCAGCTCGCCAACGGCGACATCCTGTGCCCAACCAGCAATGAGACCGACACCAAGCCCAGCGCCTGGGCCATCTACTTCGAGCGCACCTCCGACCTCTGCAAAACCTGGACCCGCACCGGGCTTCTGCACGACGGCCTGAAGATCGGCGCCATCCAGCCCAGCATCCTCTTCCCCGGCGGCGACAGGCTGCTGGCCGTCGGCCGCACGAAGCAGGGCAAGGTCTTCCAGATCGCCTCCGAGGACACAGGCAGAACCTGGGGCGAGATTTCGCTCACCGACCTGCCGAATCCCAACTCCGGCACCGACGCCGTGACACTCGCCGACGGCCGTCACCTGCTCATCTACAACCACACCGCCAGAGGCCGCAGCCCGCTCAACCTCGCCGTGAGCAAGGACGGCAAAACTTGGGAAGCCGCGCTCATCTTTGAAGACGAGCCGAAGAAGGAGTTCAGCTATCCGGCGATCATCCAGACGAAGGACGGCCTCGTCCACATCACCTACACCTGGCAGCGAAAGAAGGTGAAGCATGTCGTCCTCGACCCCGCCAGGCTCACCACGAAGCCGATGACGAATGGCGAGTGGCCGAAGTGAGGTTGCTTCCATTGAGAATTGAGTCCCGATCACTTCGGTAGCCTTGCCATGAAGCCACTGATTGCCTTATTGTTCCTTGTCACCAGCGCTCTGGCTGAAACCACAGGCGATGTTCGCGACGTTCGTGTGCTTCGCACCGCTGAGCAGGAGCCCCGCGCTGCGCTTCTTGGACAGCCGAGCATTGCCACCTGGAAGGAGAAGCATCATGTGGTTGCCTATCAAAAGGGCATCGCCGGGAAAATGGACATGGGCAGCATCGACGCGGTCGTTTCCAGCGATGATGGAACCACATGGAGCATCCCGAGCACCATCTTTGATCACGAGCAGCGGCACGGCGCGATGCAGTTCGGCTACTGCAATGCCGTGCTCTACAAACCGCCGGGACAAGAGGTGCTGTGGTGCTTTGCCATGCGCTGCCCGCTGAACTATGCCGACAGCGAGGACTCGCATCTAGCGGCTGCTTACAGCGGTGACGGCGGCAGCTCGTGGAACCCAGTCGAGCTGGCAATGCACTACACCGGCCCGCTCGTCATCCTCGGCGAGATCCAGCGCATCATGGAGAATGGCCAGCCGCTTTATCTACTGCCTGCTCATCGCAACACGAAACGCGCCGATCCGCTCGGTCAGCGCGAGCATTTTGTGCTGCGCAGCACCAGCCTTCTCGACTGGCATCTCGGCGGCTATGTGCCGCAGCCAGAGCCTGGGAAAATCTTCCTTCATGAAGGCCAGATTGCGGTCATCAATGAGCAGCAGCACCTCAAGATGGTCATGCGAACGTCCGCTGAAGGAAGGAAAGGAGGCCTGGCTGACGGCGGTGCGCTTGATCCTCCGCGTGCCTGGTCCAGCACCAGCACCGACGGCGGCAAAACATGGAGCATCGCGCAGGAGGAGCCCGATCTCTGGAACACCGTTTCAGAGGCCTGGTTCGGCCAGTCGCAAGCGGGCGGCCAGCTCTATGTCTATAACGACGGCCCAGCGCGAAGCCGGATGACGCTTCGCTACAAAGTGAAGCCCGCAAACGGCACCTGGAGCGACGAACGCACCTTCTTCGACGCGGGCATCCACAACTCTTATCCTTCCCTCATCGAGATCGCTCCCGGCGAGTATCGCGCCGTGTGGGACAGCGGCGATGCGAAGCGTCACCGTCGCTCCATCCGGTTCGGAAAACTCACGCTGTAAAGCATCTCCCAAGCTCTTCGATTCCACTCTCATCACCATGCCACGAACCCTCCTCACGCTCTCCCTCCTCGCCACATGCTCGCTCGTCCTTGCCGATGCAAAGCTCGAAATCCTCAAGCCTGGCTCGCCCACGGCATCCGCGCCGACGGTGAGTCCGGCGTCGCGGGAGAACGTGATCCTTTACAAGGAACCGGGGCGTTACGGCGGCTGGCCGGCGAACCACGGGCTTTGGCAGTGGGGTGATGAGATGGTCGTGGGCTTCACGTCGACGTGGTACAAATCAACCACGACCGATCACCGCATCGACCGCACCAAACCAAGCTACGAAATCCAGGCTCGCAGCCTCGATGGCGGCAAGACCTGGAAGACGGAGGAGAACCTGCCCTTTGCCGATCACAACACGGAAGCAAAGCCGAAGGCGTTGACAGAACCGCTCGACTTCACGGCACCAGACTTTGCCCTGCGCTTCCGCTTCGGCGGCCTGCACCAGGGCCCCTCGTGGTTTTACACCAGCACGGACCGCTGCAAGACCTGGAACGGCCCGTTCAGCTTCGCCGTCGAGGGCGTGGAAGGCATCTGCACGCGCACTGACCTCATCGTGCTAGGGCCGCGCGATTGCCTCATGTTCGGCAGCTGCGGCAAAAAGAACGACGGCAAGGAGGGCCGGGTCTTCTGTGCACGCACCACCGACGGCGGCGTGACGTGGAACTTCGTCTCCTACATCGGCGACGAACCACAGCCGGGCGGCTTTGCCATCATGCCCAGCACGGTCCGCACCAAGGGCGGCGCCCTGCTCACCACGATCCGCATGGGCAAACCGAGCGCCGACATCCAGCTCTGGCGCAGCGATGACCTGGGCAAGACGTGGCGTCATGTGAGCGCGGTCACGGGCAACATCGGCGGCAATCCACCCGCCACCGTGCTGCTGCCGGACGGACGGCTTTGCGTGACCTATGGCTACCGTCGCAAGCCCACCGGCATGCGTGCGCGCATCAGCGCCGATGAAGGCAAAACATGGCAGCCGGAGATCGTGATCCGCGATGACGGTTTCGATGGCGATCTCGGCTACCCTCGAGCCCTCGTGAGGCCGGACGGCAGACTCTTCACCGCCTATTACTACAACGGCCCGCGCGAGGAGGATCGCTGCATCGAGGGCACGTTTTGGACGCCGCCCACGGGACTATATTAACCTCGGCTGGACGGCATTTGGTTTGGCAGATTCAAGATAGGATCGAATTCGCCCACGGGCATCTTTAACGTCACCATCAGCCACCGTGCTGTTCGTGTGACAAAGGCTTTGAAGCCGACACTCACAAACGACCGGCGCACAGCACACCCGCTCCCAGGCACACCGGAACACCTGTCGCTCGGTTCGGTATTGTTTCGTGACTGACTCACGTCTGAGCCCCAGCCCCTACCGTGTATTCCGTTGTGTTACCATAACACACTCTCGTCCAACATTCAAACCGCAGGGTATGGGCAAGCTCTGTTATAAATGACCAGGACCTAGACACAAACCTTTCTCAGGACATGAAACACAACGCCTTCAGCCTTCTCCTCGTGCTGTCCGTACTCCTTGTCAGCAGCATCGCTGCCCAGACCACGCCTGCCGACAGCATCACCGAACGCACTCTTTACAATGGCATCGTGCTGCCCGAGGTCTGGCCACCCCGGGATGGGGAGGTGATGTCAGCAGAGCCCATGAAGGTTCCCTATCTGGACAGTCCTCCTCAAGTGATCCCCATCGACATAGGCAGGCAGTTGTTCGTGGATGACTTCCTGATCGGGCAGACCGACCTGAAGCGCAGCTTCCACTCCGCGGAGAAGTACTCGGGCAATCCGGTGCTTGTGGCGACGACACAGGAGGAACTAAGCATCCGTGAAGATTCCAAATCAAAGAACGCTGGAGGTGCCACTGTAACTCTTTTGCATGGCGGAGCCTTCTACGATCCGGCTGATCAGTTTATGAAATTATGGTTCTCAGGCGGCAATAGCCTGCGCTTTAACGTGGCCCGTAGCCGCGATGGCATCCACTGGGAACGAGGCCCTGACAAGATCGCCAATCCGGCAACTGTCGTCCCGGTCAACGACTGCTTCTGGCTCGACCTGGAGGCGCGTGATCCAGCGCAGAGGCTTAAACTGCAGGCCGTCGCCCGCGCAAAGCCGAGCGAGAAGCATCTGCACAAGGTCGAGCTCAGCCCGCTCTATCATGCCTTCTACACTTCGGCGAACGGAGCGAAGTGGTCCAACGCCGTTCCGGCAGGCAGCTCGAGCGACTACAGCTCATTCTTCTACAACCCGTTTCGCAAGCGCTGGGCTTACAGCATCAAGGACAGCGTGCCGCCCCGCCACCGCGTGCGTCGCTACGCAGAGTCTTTGGAGTTCGGCACTCCAAACATCTTCGACACCTCCGTGTTCTGGGTGGGTGCGGACAAGCTCGACCAGCCTGACCCCAAGGTTGGCGATGCCCCCCAGCTCTACAGCCTTGGTGCTGTTGGCTACGAGAGCCTCATGCTCGGCATGTTTTACATCCACGTCGGCCCGCACAACAACGTCTGCCAGAAGCTGAAGAGCCCGAAGCACATCGACCTGAAGGCCGGGTTCAGCCGCGATGGCTTTCATTGGGACCGCCCGTTCCGCGAACCGTTCATCGCCTCGACCAGAACGGAAGGCGCGTGGGACAAAGGCTACATCCACAGCCCTGCTGGAATTCTCTTTGTGGTGGGAGACCGATTGATTTTCCCCTACTCGGGTTGCTCCGGAACCGTCCCTGATGGCCGGAAGGGCATGTATGCGGGTCAAAGCATCGGTCTCGCCACGCTGCGTCGCGACGGATTTGCCTCCATGGATGCGGACTCACACCCCGGCGTGCTCACCACGCGCCCGGTTTCTTTCAAGGGTGAGCATCTGTTCGTCAACCTGAACGCCCCCCAGGGCGAATTGCACGTCGAGGTGCTCGATGAAGCCGGGCAGGTCGCCGCCACCTCCGAGCCCGTGCGCGGCGACAGCACAAAGCTGCGCATTCCCTGGAAGAATGCCGCATCGCTCTCCAAACTCAGCGGCAAACCTGTTCGCCTGCGCTTTCATCTCACGAACGGTCAGCTCTATTCATTTTGGGTCACTCCCGATGCGAACGGCTCAAGCTTCGGCTACCTCGGCGGCGGTGGCCCCGATGCGAACGGAGTGCGCGATGTGCCGCCCAGCGCCAAGCCTTGAGCAGCCGTTTCAGATGGTTTTCCATGATCGTCGCAGATCCAAACCGATCACATCCGGACTCGTCGTCAAAGACCGGCGGCCTCAGCGTGTCGGTGGCTCTGTCGTCACCGGCTTTTCGCCGCGCAGCACGCGCCCGATCTCACCGGTGAGCCACAGATAATGGTCGCTTGGCAGGCCGTCGTGGGTGACGAAAACATTGTCGCCCGCCGGCACCTCGTCAGCGCATTTGAAGATGGCGGTGCCCTCGTCCATCTCGTCAAACATCGCCACATAAAGCATGTCCGCACCCAGCCGGATACGCTCGATCGCCTGGGACCAGAGGAAGCGTCCGCCAAGGCGGGGGATCGCATTGAAGGTCGCCTCCTGCTTTCGGAAGGTCATCATGTTCTTCCAGCTGAAGCCGGGAAAGATGACGGGCAGGTAGCCCTTGCCCTGCGCCTTGCACCAGGCGGCGTCCTCGGCCTGCACCTGACGGATCTGCCGTTCGGCATCCTTCGGGCTGCCATACCGGCCCACCGCCCAGGGGCTGACGATGCCGGCAAGCTTCAAGGTCTCATGAAGCTGCGGATCGTTGATCGCATCACGTTCAAGTGTCCTCCAGCCAAACGGCACACCAGCCATGACCGTGACGCCGCCAAACTCAGGATTGTCGCGCAGAAAACGCAACAGGCCCGCGCATTCCTCAAGACTGTAGTCGCGCCCGTCATTGAACCCGATCCCCCACACGGCGACCACGGGCCGCCCGCCAAAACGCAGGTAATGCGGATCCTCGATCACCCGGCGCTGGTTGCGCAGCCGCTTCCAGTCCTGCATCACAACGCTCTCGATCTCGCCGCGCTTCAGCCCGCTGAGGTCATACATCACCGCCCAGCTTCGCCCCGTCCCGGCCGACGCCGCACGCACGTTTTCCAGCACCCGACCATTGAAGGCCCTGTGCTTCTCCGGCTTCAACGCAGCCCCAAAACGCTGGAGAAACACACCGTCGATGCCATGGCTGCGCATCCAGTCAAAGTGCCGCCGCACGGTCTTCGCGTTCGCCGAACTAAAGACCGTCGCAGGCTTCCCGTCCGCCATCTTCAAAGGCGACTCAAAGAGCTCGTCCTGGCCCAGCTCGCGCACATCCGGCCACAGGTCGATGGTGCACGAACCTTCCTGCGTGAACGTGTAATGCCCCCAGCCGATGCCCATGCCATCGCCCGGCGCCGCAAACCATCCCTGATAACCGCACATCACTCTGCCCGTCAGCGTGTCAGCCGGCTTCTGCTGGGCGAAGGCGAGGCCTCCGGCACTGAAGAAGGCGAGGCTGAAAACAAGAATGACGTGATGAAGCCGCATGCCTGAGGATGAATCAAAGCCCGCGGGCCGTAAAGCGCCCCTCCTGGGTTTCAACAAGCAACAGGTGCCGCAGCACAAGCCACACTTCACTTCACCCGGTACGCCTCGACCTCGCTGGTGAAGGCGAAGGTGTTCGGGAAGTTGCCGGCGAGCTGCGCGTGATGATCCACATAGGTGAGGCGGATGAACCGCGCCTCGGTGTCCGCAAACGAGACGGAAGCCCGCGCCGCCTTGCCAAGGTCGAACACATGCCTGCCCACCTCACGAAATGACCGGCCGTCGCTGCTCACGGAAACGGCGACGGTTTTCGTGGAGCCGATCTCCGGTGCACCGACGAGAATGAGGTTCAGCATGCGGGCCTGCTTCAGGTCGATGGTGACATGCTTGGGAAAAGTGTCGGTGTTGCTGGTCGCATAGCAGTTCGGCGCAAACGAGGCCCAGGAGCCGTCAGTGAGCCCCGTGTCCCAGCCGTAGCTGTTCTTGTCGCTGCTCGTCCAGCTGCAGCCCTTGGCGAAGTTCTCGCCCAGATCAGGATCGACCGGCCAGTGCGTGTTGAAGGCGGTGGCGGGCAGGCCGTCCTTGTTCATGAGGTTCGGAATGGCGACCTTGCTCCAGGCAAACCGGGCACGCCTCGGCTGCGAAACCTTCGCTGAGCTGAGCACCACGCTGTCACCGTCGATCCGTGCCTCTGCGGGTTGAAAAAGTCCGTCGCGCCCGGCGATCTCGAAATGCGTGAGCGGCTTGCCATCGCGCGAAGCAAGGCCGCCGGTCGCGTGGTCAAACTTCACGCGGATGGCAGCTCCCTCGACGGCATGGCTCGCATAAAGCGGCCCGTTGGGGTCGGTCTGGCCCTGGCCGTAAGTCTTGCTCAAAGCCCAGAGCGAGAGCCGGCGGGCTACCTCCTTTTTGTTCGCGGGATGGATGTCGCCCACCTCGCCGATGTCGCTGATCGCCGCCATGCCGACGTTCGGAATCTCCAGGCACTTCCTCTGCGCCTGCCAGAACTGCGGCAGGATCTCCGCGTCTTCGTCCCCATATTTCCACGGGGCGATCTGCACGAAGTAAAACGGCAGGTCCGGCTGCTGGAAGACCCTGCGCCAGGAGGCGAGCAGCGCCTTTTTCTTGTCGGTGTAAACGAATCCTTCGTTGTGGTTCGACTCGCCCTGATACCAGATGGCGCCGCGAAGGGCGAAGGGCACGAGCGGGTGGATCATGGCGTTGTAGAGCGCCGTGGGCGTGCCGGAGCCGGCGGCGAGGGTCTGCGGCTGTCCGGGCATGGCGGGCACGGGCTGCTTCTTGTCCAGCGCGGCCTTCACCGCCTCCTGCCACTGCGTCACGGCGGCCAGATGCTTCTCCTGCGCAGCCCGGTAGGCGTCGCTGCCCGGCAGCTTCGCACGCACATCCGCCGCAATGGCCTTCAGCTCCGGCACGGCGTCAAAGCCCTCCAGATCCGTCCACGGTTCGATGCGCGTGCCGCCCCAGGCGCTTTGGATGACACCGACGGGCACCTTGAGCTCCTCGTGCAGCCTGAGTCCGAAGTAGTAGCCCACGGCGGAAAAAGAAGCCGCGCTCTCCGGCGAGCTGCGCGCCCACTTCGCCGGCACGTCGTCCTGGGGCGTCAGCGCGGTCGTCTTCGGCACTTCGATGAGGCGCAGGTTCGGATGCGTGGTGTTCGGAATGTCCGCCTTGGAATCCGGCTTCATCTGCATCTCCCATTCCATGTTGGACTGCCCCGAGGCGAGCCAGACCTCGCCGACCAGAACATCCTGCACGCTCACCTGCCCGGCCTTCAGAACCTGCGGCTCGGCATTCGCGGGCATGGGGTCCAGCGTCACCCTCCACCGGCCGTCCTCACCTGCCTTGAGGACCTTTTTCTGCCCGGCAAACTCGACCACGATCTCCTCGCCCGGCTCGGCACGGCCCCAGACCGGCACCGCCCGGTCACGCTGGAGCACCATGTGATCGGTGAAGATGGAAGGCAGCCTGACGGCGGCCTCCGCATGACCGAGGAGAAGGAAGGCGAGAAAAACAGTCGGTTTCATGGTCGTGACGGCCGGATTCTGGCGTCTGCCCCTGAGTTTGCCACCAAAAGCTGAAGCTGGATGGAGCCGCCCCACCTTATGCGAAATCGACCAGGTCCCTGCGTTGATCACCTTAAACTCCGATGGTCTCCAGGTTTATGGTTGCTGCCGTCATGTCGGCAATTCAATGCAATGTGCATGCTTGGTTCAATCCGCCGAACGCCACCCTCTCGAAACGTCCTGCTGTTCGCCTTTCTGACCGCCATCGGGGATGAAATGTGCTGCCACGCGGAGCCCCTATGGGCCGGCAGGACGGACCTCTCGCAAAACGCAAACATTCCCTTCATCAATGCCAGGCACAGCATCATTGATTCGTGCGAGGCAGGTGAATATCAGTTCACCCTCGGTGCGGACATTGTGTTTCACGAAGGCGAGTTCTTCGCCCAGTGGGCGAACAGCAGGCTGGAGGAAAATGACCCCGAGTCCCTCGTGCGCTCCCGACGTTCGAAGGACGCGTCCAAGTGGAGCGAACGTGAAATCATCGCTCCAGGCTTCGAAGGGCTTGGATTTCACTCGCACGGTGTTTTTCATTCCCACCAGGGCCAGCTTTGGAGCTTCAACGCCCAGCATCGCCAGCAAAAGGTGAACAACGGCTACTTTCAGGGCCTGCGCACCGACGCCTTTTTATGGAAGCCTCAAACCCGGAAGTGGGTGCCGGAGGAGGTCAGCGGTCTCGATGCCTTCTGGCCGCTCTGCCAGCCGGTCAGGCTCGGGAACGGCAGGTGGATCATGGCCGGGGCCCAAAACTCGGCCAAGACCGTCCTCGCCGCCGTCGCCATCTGCGACAATGATCAAATGAAGCGGTGGAGGCAGGTGGTCATCCCCCACCCTGCAGAGCTCGCCCCGGATCAGATCTGGGGAGAAACGACGGTCACCGTCGAAGGTCCGCGCGTGCTCGCCATCGTCCGCAACCGCAGGAAAGGCGGCATTGGCTTCTGGAGCGCCGTCAGCACGGACCACGGCGAAACCTGGCCGGTGCTGAGCGAAAGCAACCTCCCTCACGGCGGCGGCCGACCCACCCTCGGTCGTCTGCCGGACGGGCGGCACTTTCTCGTCTCCAACATCCGCAGCAGGGACACGCTCGTGCTGGCGCTCACCAAACCCCGGTCCTTTGAGTTCAACCGGATGTTCCGTCTGATCGACAAGCCCTCGCCGCCGGTACGCATGCCGCCCGCCGGGGCCAAGCGCTCCCAGTGGGGCTACCCAGGCGCCTTCCATCATGACGGGAAGCTGTACATCGTCTATTCAGTCACGAAGGAGGCTACCGGCCTCACGATCGTCAATCTGGCGAGGACGAAATGAGGCATGGGATGGGACGGCCTGAAGCAGGCTTGCCCATCCGTCTTCCCGCCGTTCTTGCCCTTTGCCCGGGACCTTTTCTTGTTAGGTCCGCCTTCCATCACGGACGCCAGCGAACCTTTCATCGACGATGATGAGCAAGGTTGGTGATGCGGCCTTGACCGCGCTCCGATGAAGGCAGCCAAAGGCGAGGCTGGGGAGCATGACGGCTTTCATGCGATCTCAAAGGTCCGTGTCTGGATGCCGTTCTTGCCGCTCTTCTGGAGGTCGCGAGGCTCCGGCTGGGCAAAGCCGTTGAGGTCCACGGTGCGCGCACGGACTTCGTACTTGCCAGGCTTCAGGTCGCGCAGGGTCGTGCTGAAGCCGACCATGCTGTAGCGCAACGGCCACGAAAGCGGCCGGCCGGTCTGGCGATCAAAGCCAAGCACCTGCTCCGGGCTCACCCCGGCGGGCAGCACCGAGGCCCAGTCGGGCTGGGGATCCAGCGTTGCAGGCTGCCAGACCGCCGTCTGCCAGGCCGGATCCTCATCCTTCAGCACCGCCGCTCCTGCGGGCCGCAGCCAGGTCTCCACATGCGACAGGCCGGACAGGCCGTTGACCGCCCAGCCGCCGACCTGCGCCGTCCTGCCGCTCACCACCACGTCATCGAGATAAGCGGCGGTCTTCAGGTGTGACTCCGGGTCGTTGTTCTTCTCCGCATAGGTGTCGTTCGTTTGATAATCGTTGGTTAGCCGGATCTGCTGCAGCCATTTGATCGACTTGAAGCCGTGCGCCCAGGGCACCACCATGCGCACCGGCCCGCCGCGTTCGAGCGAGACGGGCCCGCCGTTGAGCCGGTAGGCCAGGAACACCGGCAGCTCTCCGGGCGGCGTTTCCATGACCTGCGTGTAGCTCAGCGAGGACTGGAAGCGCTGTTTCGGGTCGTCGTTGTGGAAGCCCCAGAAATACACCCGCCGGACGTTCGACATCGGGCCGCAGAGCCGCAGGACATCGCGCAGCGGCACGCCTTCCCAGAGGCCCTGGCCCAGGGGCGTGGCGATGTTCAGGCACTGCATGGCCTTCAGGAACAGCACCCGGTGTTTTTGACCCAGCTGCAAAAGCGCCGGATAATCCAGGGTGACCGGCCGTTCGATCTGGGCCTTCTGGGTGACGACGGCGTTCGTGGTTTCATCCGTCCGCACCTCCAGCCGCCAGGTTTCCTGCGTCAGCCCCGCCTTCACCAGGGCCTCGCCGGTGAGCGTGTGCGGCTTGGGGTTGCCCCGCGACACGTCTTCAAAATCCTCGGCCCGCGTCAGGAACGGCCGCGCCTTGAGCTGCGCCGCCCCCTCGGCCAGCCCGGACGACGCCTGCCCGAAGGACTGCAAGGCCGCCAGGGAACCCACGCCAAGTTTCACGGCCTGCCTACGGGATAACGAATGATTGCTCATGGCGTTGGAACACCCAGCCTTTCAGGTTCCCCCGCCCAGTTCAAGCTCGAAGCTCGAAGCTCGAAGCTCGAAGTTCCAAGTTCCAAGTTCCAGGTTTCAGACTTCGGACTTCGGACTTCGGGTTTCGGGTTTCGGGTTTCGGGTTTCGAACTTCGCCCCTTCCTCACGTTTCCCCTTCCCCCTTGACCCCGGCTCCCCGAGGGACTATTCTGTCAGGTCAACACTGACTGGGGGCGTCCTGGTTTCGACGGGTAGTCTGCGGTCGGGGTGGCATGCCGAGGATGATTCGTTGGCCTCGTTAATCACCGGATCAAACCAACAAACGCAAACTCCAACGAGCTTGCTCTCGCGGCCTAAGCCCCGCGACGTCTCCTGAGGAAAGCCTGATACCTTAGCAGACGCCACCATCAGGCTGGCTGGCTGGCCGGGCGACCGGGCCGAAGGCGAGATCAAACAGGACGCTAGGTGAAAGGAATTCCGCAGACTGAAGTCCCTCATCGAGATCAAAGAGCCTGCTAAGCATGTAGAAGCTCCGGCTTACGGCCATTCGGACAGGGGTTCAACTCCCCTCGCCTCCACCAGTGTTGACCTTTAAAAAACTTGATTCGGTTAGCCGTCATGATGACGAAGCCCTCGGGTCGAATCGAGCCGGAGGCTCGTGAAAAGGCGGCGTTCAGTCACGGCGGCTGCGCAGGATTCCTGAGGCCTGATGGGTGGCCGTTTCCGCCTTTCGCCCCGTCTTTCCTCGAACCCCGGCTCACCACCGGCCATCGCCTGGCATTGAGCGCTTCATCACTCATCAAATGAAGGAGCCGTGTTGCTGAGCCGCCATGACCTGGACTCCAAATCATGCCTTTGACGATCAGGCCGCCACGAGTCGGAGCCAGTGAGCGGCCGTCGCTGTTGAGGATGACCAGGATTCGGGGTCGATTCCGGCTTTGAGGGTGGTCTTGAGGTCCTGGGACAGAGGTTCAATGCCCCTCGCCTCCATCAGCACTCCACGACCACAATCCCCGCACCAAGCCTAACAACTGGGAAGTCCACGCTCTTCCCTGAGACGCAAATGTGCGTCGATCCCGGCCTTCCGACGGGATTTCCCCTTTCGTCCAACAGGCTCTGGCTATCCTCGGCACCATGCCCGACTCCTCCTCCCGCCGCGACTGCCTCCGTCGTCTGGCGCTGGCCCTGCCGTCCGGCCTGGCGGGCTGCGCGGGGCCGGGCGGCGCGGGTTTGGACGGCACTTCACGGCGCAACCTCGCCAAGTGGGAGTTCCAGCAGCGCTTCCTCGCCTCCGGCGCTCGGTTCCGCTACCTGCCCTACGGCGGCCAGGGCCGCGTCTGGACGACGCAGATGGAGCGGCTTTACCGGACCTACCGCAGCGATTCACGCGTCGGTTACGCCGTGAAAAACCTCCACACGGGTCGCTACCTCGCCGAGCATCAGGCCGACCAGCTCTTCATGGGTGGCTCCATGCCCAAGCCGCCGATCGCCGCCATGCTTCTGGAAAAACGCCAGGGCGCCTGCAGCTACGAGGAGTTCATGCACATCGTCTATGTCTGCGACAAAAGCCTGAACTCGTCCTGGATGGCGCTGCACTCACGCCTGACTCCGGCGGATGAGGCCTCGTTCCGCTGGCGGCACCAGCTGCCCTTCAGCAACATCCTTGGCAACCAGCTCTCGCCGCGCTTTTACGCGGAGTTCTTCGACCGCTGCGTGAACTACCGGCTCGATCATGGCTGCGAGCTGCTCCTGGAGGCGATGCGGCGCGACCAGTACGGCTTCGGCCGCCTTTACCTGCCACGCCACATCACCTACGCCGGCGGCAAGACGGGCAACTACGGCGAATGGGATCATGAGGCGCTGTTTTTCTACCACGGCGCCACGCCCTATGCGATCACGCTCTTCACCCGCGGCAACATCGCGCCCGGCAAGATGAACTGGGCTCTCGGCGCCATGATGGGCGGCCTCTGCCGCGAGCATGTGGCGGCGGCCTGAAGGGAACTCGAAAATCGTTCTCTCCTAACAAAAAATCGAGTTCACCACCACTTACGGTTTCCTTGGGAACTTCGCCAGCAGCAGCTTCTCCGCTTCGTTCAGCCGGTCCTTCTGCGCCGCATCGTCGGCATGGTTCTTCAGCTCGGCGGGATCCTGCTCGGTGAGGTAAAGCTCCCGTGCCACCACGGCGCCGGTCTGCCAGTCGCGCCATTCGGTGTAGCGAACTTCGGATGTGCGGATGCTGTAGCCCATCGCCTTCGGCTGCCTGGAGGGTTCGCGGTCGAAGTAGGCCGGGCGTGGATGCTGGGTGAAGGCGGCGCTCTTGACGCTGCGCGCCGGATCCTTCAGCACGGGCGCCAGGCTGTCGCCTTCAAGCTGCTCCGGTTTCGGCAGGCCGCAGAGATCGACCAGCGTGGGAAAGACATCGACCAGCTCGGCCAGGGCCTGGGTGCGGCTGCCGCGATGCTCCTCGCGCAGGTCGCTGATGAGCAGCGGCACATGGGCGTCGAACTCGAAGTCGGAGGTCTTGCCCCACAGGCCGTGCTCGCCGATGTGATAGCCATGGTCGGCGAAGAAGACGATGATCGTGTTCTTCGCGGCGCCGCTGGCCTCCAGGGCGTCGAGCACGCGCCCGATCTGCGCGTCCATGTAGCTGATGTTGGCAAAGTAGCCGTGCCTCATCTCGGCGGCTTGCTCGGCGGTGACCGGCGTCTGCTTGGTCGGCGGGCCGAGGATCTCGGTGCTCTGGTGGAAGGCCAGCTCGGGGGCGCCCTCCGGCCTGGCGCTGTTGAGCGGTGGCAGCCGGTCGCGCTGATATAGGTCCCAGTATTTCTTCGGGGCGTTGAAGGGGGCGTGCGGCTTCCAGAAGCCCACGGCCAGGAAGAAGGGCTGGTCCTTCACCTCGCCCAGCACCCGCACGGCCTCGGTGGCAACCCGGCCGTCATAATAGGCTTCATCGGGCACGTCGCGGCATTCGGTGATGCCGGTGGTGTTGTAGCCGCGGTGCTGGTTCAGCGTTGCCAGGTTGGGTGGCAGCTCTCCGGGGATGAGGGGTTTGTCATGCCCGTGGTTGGCGTAGTGCAGGAATTCATCCGCGCTCCAGGACCGGCGGTCGCCCTTCTCGGTGGTGTGCCAGTTGTGGAAGATCTTGCCGACGCAGCGGGTGGTGTAGCCGTGATCCTTGAACCACAGCGGCAGGGTGGTGACGTCCGGGTTCAGCTCGCGGAAATGCGTGCCGTTGCTCCACAGGCGCAGGCTGTCGGGCCGACGGCCGGTGAGCAGGGAGGAACGCGAGGGGTTGCACACGGCCTGCTGGCAGTAGGCCCGGTCAAACTGCACGCTGCGCTTCGCGAGACGGTCCAGGCTGGGCGTCAGGGCGCTGGAGCCGTAGCAGCCCATCTCGGGACGGAAGTCGTCCGCCATGATGAACAAGACGTTAGGCTTGCCGGCGGCCCGGAGGGCGATGACGGACAGGAAAAGGCAGAGCAGGGTGCGCATGGAAGTCGAGGATGGAGATGCGATGAGCTGAATGCGGAGGGATCAGCGGCTGCGGCCGGCGCTGACGATCTCGTCCATGCGGGCGATCATCGCCTTCACGCGCTCGGGATGCTGCGCGCTGAGGTCCTTCAGCTCGGCGGAATCGTCCGGCAGATGGTAGAGCTGGTGCAGGCCGCCCGCGTCGTCGCGTTTGCGCAGGCTGACCACGGCCTGCGACTTGCCCCGGGTCTTCTGGCGCACGAGTTTCCAGTCGCCGATGCGCAGGCCGAGGTTGGTGCCGTTGTTGTCCTGCTGCAGCAGGTGGTCGCGGCCTTTCGCGCCAGGTTCGCCGAGCAGGGCGGGCATTAGGTTCAGGCTGTCCAGGCAGGCGTTGTCAGGCAGCGCGGTGCCGGTGAGCGCGGCCAGGCTGGCGGCCAGGTCCACGGTGCAGACGACTTCGTCGGAAACGCCCGGCTTGATGCGGCCGGCCCAGCGGGTGATGAAGGGCGTGCGCGTGCCGCCTTCCAGCACGCTGTACTTGCCGCCGCTGAACGGGCCTGCGGGCTGATGATCGCCCAGCTTCTCCACCGCGCCGTCGGCATAGCCATCGTCCAGCACGGGACCGTTGTCGGAGCAGAGCACGACCAGGGTCTTTTCGGTCAGCCCGAGCCGGTCGAGCGTCTTCATCAGCTCGCCGACACTGCTGTCGAACTCGACGATGCTGTCGCCCCGGAAGCCGAGCTGGGTTTTGCCCTGGAAACGTTCGTGCGGCATGCGCGGCACATGGATGTCATGGCTGGCGAAGAAGAGGAAGAACGGCCCGTCCTGGTGCGCCTCGATCCAGGTGTTGCTGCGCTTCACCCATTCATCGCCGAGGTCCTCGTCACGGAATCGCGCGGCCGTGCCGCCGGTGTAGAAGCCGATGCGGCCGATGCCGTTGTGGATGGTCTGGTTGTGCCCGTGCGTCCAGTTCATGCGCAGGCTGCTGCGATGCGTGATGCCGGTGGGATGGTTTTCATCCGGCGCCTTGTCGCCCACCCACAGGGGATCCTTCGGGTCCAGGTTCAGCACGCGATGGTCGTGCACATAAACCTGCGGCACGCGGTCGTTGGTGGTGGGCAGCAGGTGGCAGTGGTCAAAGCCGATCTCCAGCGGTCCGGGCTTCAGCTCGCCGTTCCAGTCCGGCCTCGGATCACCCAGGCCCAGGTGCCACTTGCCGATCACCGCCGTGGCATAACCGGCCTTCTTGAGCAGCGTGGCAATGGTTTCGGTGCCCGGTTTGATGAGCGCGGGACCGTTGGGCGGCGCCACTCCGGTGCCCTTCTGCCGGAAGGCATAGGTGCCTGTGAGAAGGGAAAAGCGCGTCGGCGTGCAGGTGGAGGCGCTGCAGTAGCCGCTGGTGAACCTCCGGCCCTCGGCCGCCAGCCGGTCGATGTTCGGGGTCTTCACCGCCGTGGCGCCGTAGCACCCCAGGTCGCCATAGCCCAGGTCGTCCGCCATGATGACGATGATGTTCGGCTTCTCGACAGCGGCCCGCAGGCCTGGGAGGGTGGGCAGGAGGAAGGCAAGGCCGAGGCCGAGGGCGAGCAGGGTGCGGGACATGGTTTTCAAAACAGGTTAGGTCGAAAGGAACGGGGGAACGGAAGGGGGTGGAAACGGGATAGGTCCTGGTGGCATTGCGGGGAAAGTTCACGGTCTTCCACCCGTCTCCTGTGGGAACCTTGTCATGAAAGCCATTCCATCCGCCGTCATTTTCGCGCTTCTGCTGCCCTGCGTACTGGCTTCGCCCCTCCTTGCCGCAGCCGCCAGTCCCACCTCTGAAGGGAAGCCTGGTCGTCCCAACGTCCTGGTCATCCTGGTCGATGACATGGGCTTTTCCGACATCGGTTGTTATGGCAGCGAGATTCCGACGCCGAACCTCGACGCCCTCGCGGCCGGCGGGGTGCGCTTCACCCAGTTCTACAACACGGCCCGCTGCAGCACCACCCGTGCCTCGCTCATGACCGGCCTTTACCCGCACCAGGCGGGCATGGGGTATCTCGACGGCCTGAAGCTGCCGGAGTCCAATGGCACCCACGCCAGGCTGCATGACCGCTGCGTCACCATGGCCGAGGTGCTGGGCGCGGCGGGTTATCACACCTCCATCGTCGGCAAGTGGCACCTCGGTCAGCAGAACGGCACGCCGCCCTGGGAACGCGGTTTCCAGCGCACCGCCAACACGCAGTTTGGCGAGCTCTACTTCCCGAAGGAACGCAGCAAGGAGGCCTGCAAATGGGTCTATCTGGACGGACGCAAGGTCGCGGCGGATTCGCCGGAGGTTGGCAACGGCGAATGGTACTCGACCTTCATGTTCACCGACTGGGCGCTGAAGTTTCTCGATGATGCCAAGGCCTCGGGGAAGCCCTTCTTCCAGTACTTCGCCCACGGCGCGCCACATTTCCCCCTCAAGGCCCCGGCGGAGGTCATCGCCAAGTACCGCGGCAACTACAAGATCGGCTGGGACAAGCTGCGCGAAGAGCGTCACCGCCGTCAGATCGAACTGGGCATCGTTGATGCCCGTTGGCCGCTGTCACCACGTCCGCCGGATGTCCCCGCCTGGGATTCGCTCAGCCCGGAGGATCAGGACCGCTATGACCACATGATGGCCATCTACGCCGCCATGATCGACTGCATTGATCAGAGCGTCGGCCGGATGATCGCCGGGTTGAAGGAACGCGGCATGCTCGAGAACACGCTCATTTTCTTCCTCAGCGACAACGGCGGCAACGCCGAGGGCGGCCCGCGCGGCATCACCCAGGGCGCCGACCTGGGCGGCCCGGACAGCAATGTCTTCCTTGGCATGACCTGGGCGACCCTGAACAACACGCCCTTCCGCCGCTACAAGCACTTCACCCATGAAGGCGGCATCAGCTCGCCGCTCATCGTCCACTGGCCGGCGGGCATCGACACCGCACGCAACCTAAAGCTCGACCACCAGCCCGCGCATCTCATCGACCTCATGGCGACCGCCTGCGACGTCACCGGCGCGGTCTATCCTTCCGAGTTCAAGGGGCGGCGCATCCTGCCCATGGAGGGCATCTCGCTCATGCCTGCGGTCCGTGGCGAGCCCCTGCACCGGGTGAAGCCGATCTTCTGGATGCATGAAGGCAACCGCGCCCTGCGCACCGGCCCCTGGAAGCTGGTGAAGAAGTTCAAGGGCTCCTGGGAGCTGTACAACATCGACGAGGACCGCACCGAGCAGCAGGACATCATCGGCAAGTTCCCGGCCCTGAGCCAGCATCTGATCCGCCAATGGGAGGACTGGGCCGCCACGACCTACATAGACGAATGGGTCGGCCCCGCCCGCAACGACTGGGGCGAAGAACTCCGCCCCGAAGGCTCGGAAAAGGGCAGGGGCAAAGGCAAGGCGAAGGACAAGGCCGTTGAAGGAAAGAAGTGAAGTCAGCCGCAGGCGCCGGGTGTTTGAAGGTGCCATGTTTGGTCTCGGCACATCGGCAAAAAATTCGCCCCTCACGAGGCCATGACGGCGGCGGATGTGCGCAAGCAGAGATAGGGGTAGGAACGGCGCGTTGACCGCGCCGCCCCTCCCTCCGAACCGGACGGGCGGGTTTCCCGCATCCGGCTCTCCGGTCAGAAGTTGGCTGCTGCACGCAGGCTCATGAGTTCCA
>JABARQ010000044.1 GCA_019186985.1 Prosthecobacter sp.
GAACAACTCGTCTCGCTCCGCTCGCCTCCTTGTTCAGCACAGCTCAAAACGCGGAGCAAAGCCCTTGCGCAGATGCTCACAGAGAACGAAAACCATTACGCTCCAAGCATGACTGCCATCGCTTAAACCCCAGCTCCACTGGCCCAACGACGGGGTCCACCTCAGCAAAGGGGCGCTGAAATCATCATGAGCGATGATGAGTTCATGCTTCGCGCACCAGATGAAGGCTATCAGAAGTCCATCGCCATGAACTACAAGCAAGCGAGGGGCAGCAGCGTCCAGACAGTGAAGTTCTACGTCCGCAACAAGGCCCGAAAATTTTACGCGGCTGTATCCGTCGAAGTCACGCCTTATTACCCAGACCATATCACCCAGGAAGACACCGCCTGCTTTATTGTGACAGGAACAGTCAACCCAAACGATTCCCAAAACCTCGAATACGATCCGGCGATGGACATCCGTAAAAGGGAGTGAGCCCATGAAATTGCCGTTGCTGCAGGCATGTCAGGCGGGGGAAAGCAGGTGCCGCAGCGCGGTCCAGCGCCGGCGGCTCTCCTGTTTTTTGACGGCGAGGTCGAGGGCTCTGGGATCTCCCACAAGAACGGCGAGCCGCCGGGCCCGGGTGAGGCCGGTGTAGACGAGGCTGCGCTCCAGGAGGACGTAATGCTGGGTGCTGACGGGCATTAGGACGCAGG
Source organism: Prosthecobacter sp. (assembly GCA_019186985.1). Lineage (GTDB taxonomy): Bacteria > Verrucomicrobiota > Verrucomicrobiia > Verrucomicrobiales > Verrucomicrobiaceae > Prosthecobacter. The sequence goes on from JABARQ010000044.1 coordinate 696, forward strand.
GGAACTCGCTGCCCTGGCTCTTGTGGATGGTCATGGCGTAGGCGAGCTGGAGTTCGTCGAGCTCTCCCGGCTCGTATTCCACCAGGCGGTCACCTTCAAAGCGGACGCTGATCCTCAGGGGATCGGTCTCGATGCTGACGATGTGGCCGAGGTCGCCGTTGAAGACGTCCTTGTCGTAATTGTTGTTCGTCTGCAGGACCTTGTCGCCGACGCGGAAGGTGGTGCCGAAGCGGTCGATTTCGAACTTCAGCTCGCCGGGCGGGTTGAGCGCGGCCTGGAGGCGCTGGTTGAGGGACTGGGTGCCAAGGTCGCCCCGGTTCATGGGCGTGAGCACCTGGATGTCGCGCACAGGATCGAACGCATACCGGGCGGGCAGGCGGCGCTGGACGAGGTCGACCAGGGTTTCGGCGATCTGCTCCGGCGACCCGGCTTCGAGGAAGAAGAAGTCGGAATCGCGGGAGGGCCTGAGGTCGGGGACCAGGCCGCGGTTGATCTCGTGGGCGCTGGTGATGATGCGGCTGGTGGCGGCCTGGCGGAAGATTTCCGTGAGATGAACGCAGGGCACCCTGCCGCTGGCGATGAGGTCCTGAAGCACCATGCCGGGACCGACGGAGGGGAGCTGGTCGGCATCACCGACGAGCAGCAGGTGGGCTCCGGGCGGCAGGGCGGAGAGAAACTGGGCCATGAGCGGCGTGTCGATCATGGAGCACTCATCGAGCACGAAGACGTCGCCGATGAGCGGCCTGCCGCGATGGCGGCCCCACTGGCCTGAGCCCTGGGATTCGAGCAGCCGGTGCAGGGTTTTCGCCTCCAGGCCGGTGCTTTCGGCGAGGCGTCTGGCGGCGCGGCCCGTGGGCGCGGCGAGCACGAGCTTCTGGTCATGCCTTTCGAGAATGGCGAGCACGGAGCGCAGGAGGGTGGTCTTGCCGACGCCGGGACCGCCGGTGATGATGAGGCAGCGGTTTTCGAGGGCGGCACGAACGGCCTGCTGCTGGCTGGGGGCGAGCTGCTTGCCGGTGACTCCGGCGGCCCAGGCAAGGGCTTCCGCGCTGTCGATGGCCGGGTGGCTTGGGGCGGTGGCGACCAGTTCCTGAAGCCGTTGTGCGATGCTTTGTTCGGCGGCGCGCAGCTGGGGGAGGGCGAGGACGGTGACGTCCTGGAGCCGGTGTCGTTCGACCTTGTCGTCCTGGAGCAGTTGGTCGAGCTGGGTGCGGAGGTTGTGTTCTTCCGCGTGCAGCAGTTCGGCGGCTTTTTGCAGCAGCTGGAGTTCAGGCAGGCAGGTGTGGCCGTTCTGGGCGGCGGTTTCGAGCGTGTGAAGGATGCCCGCCTGCAGGCGTTCGGGGGCGTTTTCCGCAAGCCCGGTCTGACGGGCGATCTCGTCGGCGGTCTTGAAGCCGATGCCCTGGATGTCCTGGGCGAGGCGGTAGGGGTTCTGGGAGATGACCGCCAGCGCCTCGTCGCCATAGGTCTTGTGGATGCGCAGGGCGCGGGAGGAGCTGATGCCGTGCTGATGCAGGAAGAGCATGATGTTGTGCACGCTCTTCTGCTTGAGCCAGGATTCTCGGATCTCCTGGCGGCGTTTGCGGCCGATGCCCTCCACCTCCTCCAGCTTCACGGACTCGTTCTCGATGATGTCGAAGATTCGCGGGCCGAACTTCTCGACCATGCGTCGGGCATAGGAGGGGCCGATGCCTTCGATCAGCCCGGAGCCGAGGTAGCGTTCGATGCCCTCGGCGCTTCCGGGGCGGGAGAGCTTGAGCGTGCCGGCCTTGAACTGGCGGCCGTAGTCGCGGGTGCTTTCCCACTGGCCCGTGGCTTCAAACTGTTCGCCGGCCACCACGCGGGGGGCCTTGCCGATGAGGCTGACGGTTTCCCGCTGTCCTTCGGGCAGGATCTTGAGGATGCAGTAGCCGGTGTCCTCCGCATGAAACAGCACCTTCTCCACAAGGCCGCGGAGCGGGGTGGCGGGTGTCGGGCTGTTCATGCCCCTGAGTTAGCGGAAAGTGAGCGCATCGACAAGGCGGTGCTGGTGATGCTTCGAATGAAAAAAGGCCGCAGGGAGGAGTCCGCTGCGGCCTTGGAATGGGTGATGTCTAGCTTCAATAATACGGCACCAGGCCACCCTGCCAGATCGGCTTCAGGTCGCTGATCGCGGCATCAATGAGCGTGCTGCCACGCAGGGTGATGTTGAGGTATTTCTCGGCGGTGGCCTCGCCAATGACCACGGCTCCCGCAGCCTTGGCGGCGGAGAGGTGTTCCGGGGCGACCTCGAGGAGGAGGCGGCCGGGGGTTTCGCCAAAGAGGAGCTCGGCGGTGGTGCAGGCCCTGTCGGCGGGCACGTTTTCCAGCTCGACCTTGAGGCCGGCCTTGCCGCTGAAGGCCATTTCCGCCAGAGCGACGGCGAGGCCGCCTTCGCTGAGGTCGTGGCAGGAGAGCACGGCGCCCTGCTTCGCGAGTTCGTGATATTTGCCGTAGCTGGCCCAGGTGGTGGATTCACACCAGGAGGGAGCACCGTCCAGGCCGGCGCCCTGGGTGTATTTGGCGAAGACGCTGCCGCGCAGGCCGGGAGTGGTGCCGCCGATGAGGCAGAGCTTGCTGCCCTGACGGCGGAGGGAGGCGCCGACGACGTGCTTTGCGTCCTCGATGATGCCGAAGCCGCTGACGAGCAGGGTCACGGGGATGGAAACGGGTCCGTCCTCGGTGATGAAGTAGTTGTAGAAGCTGTCCTTGCCGGAGACGAAGGGGGCTCCGTAGGCGAGGGCGGCCTCGGCCATGCCCTTGGTGCATTCGACGAGGGCGCCGAGCTCCTTTTCAGCATCGGGATTGCCCATGCAGAAGTTGTCGAGGATGGCGATGCGCTGCGGGTTGGCGCCCATGGCGACGAGCTGGCGGACGCATTCATCGACACAGGCGCGGCCCATGGCGTGCGGGTCGTTCTTGCCCCATTCGGGAAGCAGGGCGCAGGCGAGGGCGACGAGCTGTTTGGATCCGTCGACCTTGATGACGCTGCCGTCCTGGGGGGCGTCGCCGGAGGCGCCGGCCAGGGGCTTGAGAACGGTGTTGCCCTGCACTTCGTGGTCGTATTCACGGATGATGGGCTCACGGGAGACGATGGCGAAGTCGGCAAGCAGGGTCTTGAGCACCTGGGTCCAGGATTCCGGACGAACGGCGACTTTCGGGTTGGCGGCGATGGGCTGGCGCCAGTGGGACTTCATTTCGCGGCGGGGCGCGCCGTGAAGCTTTTCGACAGGCAGGTCGCAGACGACGCTGCCGTGGTGGAGGACGCGGAGGCGCTTGCTGCCGTCAGCCTTGGCAAGCACGAAGATCTCGCTCTGCCACTTGTCGGCGATGGCCTGAAGGGCGGGGAGGTTGTGCTCCTCGACGGCCATGACCATGCGCTCCTGGGATTCGGAGATGAAGACCTGCCAGCTTTCCAGGCCGGGTTCCTTGAGGGGGCAGTTTTCCAGCCAGACCTCTCCGCCGACCTCGCTGAGCATTTCCCCCGCGGCGCTTGAGAAGCCGCCGGCGCCGCAGTCGGTGATGAATTCGATGAGACCGGCCTCGCGGGCGGCGAGGACGAAGTCGGCGACCTTTTTCTCCTCGATCGGGTTGCCAATCTGGACGGCGGTCTGGTCCTCCTCGTGGGAGTCGGTGGTGAGTTCGGCCGAACTGAAAGTGGCACCCTTGAGACCGTCCTTGCCGGTGCGGCCGCCGGCGGCGATGAGCAGGTGGCCGGGCTTCACCTCCTTGGGGATGTCCTGGATCGGGATGACGCCGGCGGTGCCGCAGAAGACGAGGGGGTTGTAGATGAAGGTGTCGTCAAACTGGATGGCTCCGTTGACGGTGGGGATGCCCATGCGGTTGCCGTAGTCGCGCACGCCGCGGACGACGCCGCGCATGATGCCGAGCGGGTGGATGACGTCCTTGGCCTTGAGGTCCTCCTGCTTTGTGTCGGGCGGGCCGAAGCAGAAGACGTCAAGGGAGGCGACGGGCTTGGCACCCTTGCCGGCGCCGAGGATGTCGCGGATGACGCCGCCGAGGCCTGTGTTGGCGCCCGCGTAGGGTTCGATGGCGCTGGGGTGGTTGTGGGTTTCCACCTTGAGGCAGACCGCCTTGTCTTCATCGAGCTTCACAAAGCCGGCGTTGTCCACGAAGGCGCTGAGCACGAAGTCCGGCTTGTCGGCCATGATCTTCTCCGTGGTGGAGCGGATGTAGGTCTTGAAAAGGCTGTCGACGGTTTCTTCGCGGCCGTTGAGGATGTGGCTGATCTTCGCGTTGAAGATGCGGTGCTTGCAGTGCTCGGACCAGGTCTGGGCGATGACTTCAAGCTCGACATCGGTCGGGTCACGGCCTTCCTCGTTGAAGATCTGCTGCACGACGAGCATGTCAGCCTTGGAGAGGGACAGCTTCATCCTCTTGGAGAGGTCCAGAAGCTGGTCGGCTGGAAGTTCGCGGACGGGGATGGTGCGGAAGACGGCGCGGTCGGACATGGGAACCGTGCATTTGAAGAGCATCGGCGGGGCGTCAACCGGGAGGTTGAACCGGAAGCCGGGACTGCCTGGGCAGGAGGCGTTAGGCCCGTGGTTTTCAGTCTTCGACGGACCCTGGGGAGACGATCAGTGGCCGTAGACGTTTTTTGCGATGGCGTGGGCCTTGCTGACGAAGGTCCAGTTCACCACGTTCCACCAGGCGTCTACGTATTTGCGGCGGTTGTTTTTGTACCGGGCCTGGTAGGAATGATCCCAGAGGTCCAGGAGGAGGATCGCCCTGCCGTGGTCCTGCCAGGCGACGAAGTCCTTCATGAGGGGATTGTCCTCGTTACGGGTGGTGGTGATGACCAGCTTGCCATCCGGACGGTAGACCAGCCAGGCCCAGCCGGGTCCATCATGATTGACGGCGGCTTCGGTGAAGGCGTCCTTGAATTCCTGAATGGTGCCAAATTCATCCTCGATGGCCTTGGCCGCCTTGCCCATGGGGCCCATCGGGCTTTTGTCCGGGGGGGTGAGGAAGCGCCAGAAGGCGGTGTGATTGAGGTGGGCTCCGCCGCAGACGCGGATGCGGTTCTGCACGTCTTCAGGAAGAAGCTGGGGGCCGCGTCTTTCGGGGGCGCTGGCTGCCAGGCTCAATTGCAGGAGGGACTGCCTTGTCTTCGACGGCTGGGGCAGCGAGCGGATGCAGGGCATCAGGGAGACGACGTCGGACACGGCGAGTTCGACTTCATCAAGGGTCTTCTGAAGGTCGCGCAGGTGCCTGGCATGATAGCCCTCGAAGTGGGTGCGCAGGGTCTTGCCATCCATGTAGGGTTCCAGGGCGTCCCAGTCGAAGGGAAGGGGTTCCTGGTAAAGGGGGACGCCAAGGCGGGCGGGCGGCTTGCCATTGTCATCGTTGTCAACGGCGAAAACAGCGCTGAGCATGGCCGGGAGACCCGCGGCCAGCAGCTCACGACGGGAGAGGAGAGCGGCGTGCATAATCAATTATTCGTTGATTATTAGGACATGGCCGCAGAAGGCAATCCTGTAATGCCGGCAACGACGGCAAATGTGCCGGTGAAGTTCTCTGATTTGCGGGTTACCGCAAGTCAGCGGGCGACGTAGTCGAGCACGCAAACCTTGTCGAGGAGGGGCTTGAGCCTGCCGACAAACTCCTGGTGGGCGGCATGAGGGAGGTAGGCTTCGAGGCCGGCCTTGTCGGCGAAGGTGACGAAGAAGCAGTGGGTGAAGCCGTCGTCCAGGCCTTCCGGGCTGACGTTGGTCCCCCATTCGAAGCCTTTGACGGTGTCGATCTTCTTCGCGAGCTCGGCAAAGGCGGTCTCGATGCCATTGACCTGTTCAGCGGAGGCGGAGTCCTTGAACTTGAAGAAGACAACGTGGCGGTAGGGGGCGTCGGCGGCCTGGGCGCTGGTGAGCATGAGCAGGAGGGTGGCGGTGAGGGTGAGGAGGGCTTTCATGGACCGGCGCTGCTTATAGACGTCTTTTTGAATCAGGCCAGCACGGAAGCAGGCAGGGCGGGCGGCGGTTGTGCTTTTGTTCGACAATGTCCTGTGGCGGGCTAAAAAGGCGGCTCCCATCGTTTCACCTGCTTCTCATTCGTGTCCGAGAACATCGCCACACCCGGTTTTTTCCTTTCCTTTGAAGGCTCTGAAGGCTGCGGTAAATCCACGCAGATTGGACTGCTGGCGGAGCGTTTGGAGAAGGCTGGTCAGCGTGTGGTGGTGTTGCGCGAGCCTGGCAGCACGTCGGCGGGGGAGGCCATCCGCCACCTGCTTCAGCATGCCAAGGAGGGGCGGTCGCTGACCCCAGAGGCGGAACTGCTGCTGTTTGCCGCGAGCCGTGCGCAGCTGGTGCGGGAGAAGATTCGCCCGCTGCTGGAGGCGGGGGGGTTTGTCATCCTGGACCGCTTTCTGGATTCGACCACGGTTTACCAGGGGCTGGCGCGGGGACTGCCGGAGGCTGCGGTGGCTGCGGTGAATGCATTTGCCATCGGCGGCACGCTGCCTCGTCTGACGGTGCTGCTGGACGTCGACACGGAAACGGCCTGGGCGCGCATTCATGCGACGGGCCGGGAGCTGGACCGGATGGAGAGCCAGCCCCGGGAGTTTTATGAAAAGGTGCGCCAGGGCTACCTTGGCCTGGCAGGAGCCCACCCGGAGCGCATCGCCGTGGTGAACGCCGCGCTCGCTCCTGAGGCGGTTCATGAGGAAATTTTCAAGCTCGTGGAGGAGAGACGCCATGCCCTATAAGGCCGACCATGCCTTTTCGCTGCTGACCCGTGCCCGTGACCTCGGCAGGCTGGGACATGCCTACTTGATCACCGGTCCGCGGGAGGCCCGTCTGGAGGACTTCGCCGCGCGGACCCTGGGCCTGGTCTCGCAGGCCCGGCATGAGGTTCTGGACGACTGGGCGCAGGAGGGGGCGGTCATCCTCCGGCCGCAGAGCAAGTCCCGGCGCATCTCGGTTGGCGAGCATGCGGATGAGCCCGGGTCGATGCGTTACCTGGAGAGGATGATCCACCGCACCGTCACGCCCGGCCAGCACAAGATGGGCGTGCTGGTGGATGCGGAACGGATGACGACGCAGGCGCAGAACGCCTTCCTGAAAACGCTGGAGGAGCCTCCGGCGAGGACGCTGCTGCTGCTGCTGAGCTCGCATCCTGAGCAGTTGCTGACGACCATTCTTTCGCGTGTCATCGAGATGCCGCTGATGCCCCCCGCAGGAGTGCGTGAGTTTGACGAGCATGAGCAGAAGCTGCTGGCCGTGCTTGCCCAGATCGCCAGCCGGTCGACGGGCAGCATCGGGGCCGCGCTGGGGCTGAAGACGGACTTTCAGGCGGTGCTGGAGGAGATGAAGGAGGGCATCGAGGAGGAGATTGAGGGCGAGTTTGAGAAGGAGCAGGAGCACTATGCGCAGACCACGGACGGCGCCTGGTTGAAGCAGCGTGAGGAGGAGGTGAGCGCCAGGATTCAGGCCACCTACCTGCACCGGCGGGATTCGCTCATGGACCTGCTGCTGGCATGGATGGGGGATGTGGCGCGGATTCAGGCCGGGGCGCCCAACCTGGACCTGCCCGACTATCGTGCGCACACAGGCCGGCTGGCGTCACAATGGACGCCGGAAACCGTGATGAAACGACTGCGTGCGCTCCGCCAGCTGGAGCAGCACCTGCACACCAACGTGAACGAGGGGCTGGCGCTGGAGGTGGCCTTCATCCAGGCGTTCGGCCGGTAACTGCGGAGGCACCAGGCATGACCGAGCTGCTGCATCCGCACCACAGGAACGCGCATCATGTGCGGCGGAACTTCATCTGCCATGTGCTGGAAGGCGGCTTTTACATGGGGGGCACGGCCTTCCTGGCGCCGGAGAGCGTGCTGCCGAAGATGGTGCAGTCGCTGGGCGGCATGCCATGGGTGATCGCCATCATGCCGGTGCTGCTGCCGGCGGCCTTTGCGTCCATGGGGCTGTTCATCGCGCCGTTGGTCGAGCGGCTGCATCGCTTCAAGCCCTGGGTGCTGGGCTTCGGCCTGCTGCAGCGCCTGCCCTATCTGGTGACGGGCCTGATTCTTCTGCTGAACAAGAACCCGGATGGCTGGCTGCTGCCGCTGGTGGTGCTGACGCCTGTCGTTTCAGGCCTCATCGGCGGCGTGGGCGTGGTGGCCTGGATGGAGATGGTCACCCGCATGGTGCCGGAAAAGGTGCGCGCCGCCGGCTGGTCGGCACGTTACATCATGCAGGCCGTGCTGGGCGTCGGGGCCGGGGTGGTCATTCATCGTGTGCTGACACATCTGCCGGGCCGGGAGGGCTATGCCTGGCTCCACCTCTCGGCCTTCGCCCTGCTCTTCCTGTCCTGGCTGGCGCAGCTGCCGATGAAGGAACACCCGGAGCATCATCTGCATGTGCCGCCCCGGCCGGCGCCTCTGCCCTATGGGGAATACCTGCGCAGCCTGCCCGCCCTTTTTCTTTCTCAGAAACATCTGACGCGGCTGGTGCTGGCGCGCTTTTTTGGCACGGGCTTTCTGATGCTGGTGTCGTTCCTGACCATCCATGCGCTGCATGTGACCGGCCGGCCGGAGGCGGATGAAGGCCACTTTGTGACCTGGCAGGCGGTGGGCACCGTGCTCGGCAGCCTGCTGGCGGGGTATGTCGGCTACCGCAGTGGTGGAAAAATGGTGCTGCTGGCATCGCGTTTTGTCTGCCTCGGCCTCTGCGCCTGGGTGTTCTTCAATGAAACCTTTGCCGGATTCGCCGTCGCCTATTTCATCCTGGGCTTTGGACTGTTTCTGGATCGCGTGGGCGATCTGACGCTGGCCGCCGAGCTCTGCCCACCCGCCCGCAGGTCGACGCTTCAGGCCATCCTCGGCTTCTGCAATGTGTTTTCACTCCTGCTCTCCAGCCTGACGGCCGGTCAGGTGTACCGGCTGACGGAATCCTTCCATGCCGTGGCGCTGATGGCGGCCTGCTGCGCGGTGATTTCGATGCTGCTGCTGGCCACGATCCCGGAGCCGCGCCAGGCCCGGGCCTGAACCGTTGCGCGGCCGTTTATTCAGCGGGCTCCATGGTGGCGTGCATCGAACCGGTGCTCTCCTTCATGCGCGGGTCCGGGCCGTAGCCTTCAATCTGCTCCACCCGGAGTTCCGCCAGCTCCTTGTGGCAGGTGGCCACGATCACCCGGCCGTGTGCATCGACCGCGCAGGCCATCTTGTAGCCGACGGGGAAGTCGTAGCCGAAGACCGCCGCAAGCATCTCGATGACATAATCATAAGTGTGGGTGTCGTCATCATGCAGGATGACATGATAGGGCGGCTCAAGCTCCGGCAGCGGCTGGGAAGCGGGCCTGGCAGGCCTTGGGGCGACGAGCGGGCCCCCGGCTTTCACCGGAGTCAGGGCGCTGCCGTTCATCGACTTCATCATGAGGCCATCATGCATCCGGGCATGGGCGAGCTCAACTGCCCCGAACAAAAAGAAAGGCGGGACTCGTGGGAGTCCCGCCTCATGATCACAACGTGAGGGCTGGCCGGTCAGGCCGGATCCTTTTTCGGGGCCTCGGCTTCAGCCTCAGGCCTTGGGCGTCCGCTGCCGCCTTCCTGAGGTGGCCTGCGGAAGCCGCCTTCACCACCGCCTTCGCCGGGGCGACGGAAGCCTCCAGGTCCCCCGGGTCCGCCTGGACCTCCAGGGCCGCCGGGACCACGCATCATGCCGCGCATGCGCTCCATGGCGGCACGCATCTCATCCTTGGACACCTTGCCGTCGGCGTTTTCATCCATGCGGGCAAAGCGGCCTTCAATCTCCTGCTTGGAGAATTCGGTGTACTCCTCCTTGTCGATGCTGCCGTCGGCATTCTTGTCCATGCGGCCAAAGGCTTCGTCCGGATTGAATCCGCCAGGGCCTCCGGGGCCTCCGGGCGGACGCTGGCCTTCAGGCGGCATCGGGCGGTCGCCCTGCGGCGGCGGGGCGGGTTTTTCACCTTCGGCAGGCGGGCTTCCCGGCGGGCGGCGGAAACCTCCTTCGCCCCCTCCTTCACCTCCGGGACGGCGGGCGCCACCAGGGCCGCCTTCGCCTCCAGGGCGGCGCATGCCTTCACGCAGACGTTCGGCGATCTGCCCCACTTCAGCCTGGTCGACAAAGCCGTCGCCATTCGCATCCATCTTGGTGAAGCGCTCGCTGTTGTCGCGCTTGGAAAATTCATTGAACTCCTCCTGGCTGATCTTGCCATCGGCATTGGTGTCGGCGCGTTTGAGGAACTCGGCGATGCGGCCGCCGCCGCCCTCGCCCTTGGGGGCGCCGTCCTGGGCGACGGCGATGCAGGTGCCCAGAGTCAGGACACCGAGGCTCTTGAAGATGTTTGAGGTGGATTTCATGGGATGAACTGTCGGTTGGTTTTTATCGACAGCCCCCTTGAACCAGGAAGGCCTGAAATGGTTGCAAGGAATGATGGATTCTCTGATCCAGCGGGGAATTGCGCTGTGAGAAACCCGGGCCGTTTCCGTTCCGGTTGCTGACATGCGCCCGTTCCTTCTTTTTCTCTGCTTCCTCAGCTTCACACCAGCCCCTGCAAGGCCGCCCAACGTCGTCGTCATCCTTGCGGATGACCTGGGCTGGAGCGACACGACGCTTCATGGCACGACCGCGCTGCATGAAACGCCGAACCTGGAGCGGCTGGCGAAGCGCGGCATGACCTTCACGCGGGCCTACTCGGCAAGCCCGCTCTGCTCGCCGACGCGCTCCGCCCTGCTGACGGGGCTGAGCCCGGCGCGCACCGGTGTCACGACGCCGAGCTGCCACGTGCCGCAGGTGGTGCTGAAGGCCACGCTTCCAGCCTCGGCGGCACCTAACCAAAAGGCGGTTCAGCCGACGCCGCCGACCCGGCTGGGAACGGAGCACCGGACGCTGGCGGAGGCGCTGAAGGAGGCGGGCTACGCCACGGCGCACCTTGGCAAATGGCATCTGGGGCCCGAGCCGTATTCGCCGCTGGAGCAGGGCTTTGACGTGGACATTCCCCATCATCCCGGGCCGTCACCGGCCGGCAGCTTCATCGCGCCCTGGAAGTTTGCCGGCTTCAGGGAAAAGGCCCCCGGGGAGCACATCGAGGACCGCATGGCGGCGGAGGCCGCTGCCTGGATGGAGCAGCACCGGGACGGGCCGTTCTACCTCAACTACTGGATGTTCAGCGTGCATGCGCCGTTTGATGCGAAGAAGGCGTACATCGAGAGGCATCGTGCACGCCTTGATCCTGCGGATGAGCAGCGCAGCCCGACCTATGCGGCGATGGTGCAGAGCATGGACGACGCGGTCGGCACCCTGCTGGACACGCTCGACAGGCTGAAGCTGGCTGAAAGCACGGTCATCCTCTTCACCTCGGACAACGGCGGCAACATGTATGACCGCGTGGATGGTGTGCCGCCCACCAGCAACCGGCCGCTGCGTGGCGGCAAGGCGACCTTGTTTGAAGGCGGCACGCGGGTTCCTGCCGTGATCGTCTGGCCCGGCGTCACAAGGCCAGGCTCCCGCAGCGAGGCCCTGATTCAAAGCGAGGACTATTTTCCGACCCTGCTGGAGGGGCTGGGGCTGGCGGCGGCGGAAGGACAGGCCTTTGACGGCTCAAGCATCCTGCCGGCGCTCAAGGGCGAGCCCCTGCCCGGGAAGGCGGTGTTCCAATATTTCCCGCATTCTCCCGGCGTGCCCGACTGGCTGCCTCCGGCGGTCTCCGTGCATCGCGATGACTGGAAGCTGATCCGCATCTTTCATGGTGGTGACAACGGCGCGCACCGTCACCTGCTGTTCCATCTCAGGGAGGATCCGGGTGAGCGTAACAACCTGTCCGCCGCCCTGCCTGAGCGGGTGAAGGAGCTGGACGCCCTGATCGAAAATTTTCTCTCCGACACGAAGGCGGTCGTGCCCGTGCCCAACCCGAAGTTTGATCCTGCGCAGCATCATCCGGAGCTGGAGGGCAGGGCGGTGCCGAAGACGAAGCCCAGGGCTTCAGCCAAGGATGATGGCGATCCGGCGCTGCAGGGCTGGAAGGCGCGCGACTGCACAGCGAAGGTGAAGGCGGGCGTGCTGCGGCTCACCAACCTGGGGGATGCCGCCTTCCTGGGACTTGCCGCCGGCAGGCATGGCGGGCTGACAACGGTGAAGTTTCGCATCCAGGCGGCGGCGGGTGCATCCCATGTGGACTGGCTTCCTGCAGGCGTGGAAGGCAAGGCGCGGCGCGTGGACTTTACGCTCAAGGACGGCTGGCAGGAGGTCGTGGTGGAGCTTCCCGCCGAAGGCGCCCTTGGCATCCTGCGCATCTACCTGCCGATGCAGGAGAACCCGGTGGAGCTGGACTGGATCGAGATATCCTCCCAGAAGGGCGGCGGTCCGCTGCGGACGACTTTTTGAAGCAACCTTGGTTCAGCTGCCGAGCTGGCGGGCCCACTCGATGGCGCGCAGCATGCCGGTGGCCTTGTTGACCGTCTCCTGGTATTCGTAGGCGGGGTTGGAGTCGGCGACGACTCCGGCGCCGGCCTGGACGTAGGCCCTGCCATCCTTCACGACGCAGGTGCGCAGGGCGATGCAGGAGTCGAGGTTGCCGTCGAAGCCGTAGTAGCCGACGGCGCCGGCGTAGGCGCAGCGCTTGCTCTTTTCGACCTCGTTGATGATCTCCATGGCACGCACCTTGGGGCTGCCGCTGACGGTGCCGGCCGGGAAGGTGGCGCGCATGACATCGTAGGCGTTTTTGTCCTCGCTCAGCCTGCCCTCGACATTGCTGACGATGTGCATGACGTGGCTGTAGCGCTCGATGATCATCAGGTCGGTGACCTTGACGGTGCCGTATTCGGAGACGCGGCCGACGTCGTTGCGGGCGAGGTCGACGAGCATGATGTGCTCGGCGCGCTCCTTGGGATCGGCGAGCAGCTCGGCGGCGAGGGCGTCGTCCTCGGCCTTGGTTTTGCCCCTCCAGCGCGTGCCGGCAATGGGGCGGATCTCGATTTTGCCGTCGAGGCACTTCACATGGACCTCGGGTGAGCTGCCGACGAGCGAGAAGCCGGAGGGCAGGTCCATGCAGAACATGTAGGGCGAGGGGTTGACGTGCCGCAGGGCGCGGAAGAGGTCGATGCTGGTGCCGGTGTAGGGCGTTTCGAAACGCTGGGAGGGCACGCCCTGGAAGATGTCGCCGGCGGCGATGTACTCCTTCATCTTCGTGACCATGCCCTCGTATTCAGCCTGGGTGGTGTTGCTGACCGGAGGAGGAAGCTGGTCGTTCTTCACCGGGGCGAAGGTCTGCAGGGGCTTGACGGCGAGCGGCGCGCCGAGCTTGGCGATGACTGATTCGACCTGCGTTCTGGCCCAGTCGTAGGCGGCTTCGAGGCTGGCATGTTCATCGGTATGCACGTTTGCCACGACCATGAGGCGGCGGGTGCGGTGGTCAAAGATGAGCACGGTGTCGGTCACCATGAAGACCATGTCCGGCAGGCCGAGCTCGTCCTTGGGGGGCGGAGGCAGGGTGGGCTCGAAGAAGCGCACCATGTCGTAGGCGAGGTAGCCGACGGCGCCGCCGTGAAACACCGGGATGTGCGAGGTTTCGGCGGGCTTGTAGGGCTGCATGATCAGTCGCAGCTCCTCCAGGGGGTCGGTGCTGGTGGTGAAGCGGCGCAATTTTCCGCGCTCCTCCACTTCGATGTCATGGCCGCGGGCGGTGAAGATGAGCCGGGGTGAGCTGCCGAGGAGGGAATAGCGGCCGGAGTGCTGGGTCAGCTCGGCGGATTCCAGCAGGAAGGCGCAGCGTCCGTCATGGATCTTCTGGAAGGCGGACAGGGGCGTTTCGTAGTCGGCGGCCAGCTCCGCCATCACCGGCACGAGGTTCCCCTTCGCGGCAAGGGCGCGGAAGGTGTCGAAGTCAGGCTGAAGATGAAGCGTGGGCATGGCTGGCAAAAACGGACGCGGAGAGTGGATGCGAATGCGCCGCCCGGCAAGGGGCGGAGGAACTTGATGATCCGGCCTGCCGGTTCAATAGACGGGTACGGAGGGGTCGATCTGCTCCGACCAGGCACGGATGCCTCCGGCGACGTTGACCGCATTGGTGAAGCCGAGTTCCTGCAGGGCGGCGACGGCCTTGGCGCTGCGGCCTCCGAGTTTGCAGTGGACATAAAGCGGGATGTCGCGCGGCAGTTCGGCGGTCCGGGTGGCGACCTGGGCGAGGGGAATGAGGACGGCGCCGCGGATGGAGGCGGTGGCATGTTCATCCGGCTCGCGGACATCAAGAAGGTAGTGCTTGTCGCCCTGCTGGCGCAGGCGGTGAAGGTCCTGGACGGAGATTTCTTTCATGGGTGGAAGGGGACGGATGCCGCAGAAGCCCTCGTAGTCGATGGGTTGCGTGATGCTTGGATTGTCGCCGCAGACCGGGCAGGCGGGGTCGCGGCGAAGGTTGAAGGTTCGGAAGCGCATGCCCAGCGTGTCCACATGCAGGAGCCTGCCGAGAAGAGGCTGGCCGATGCCGGTGATGAGCTTGATGCATTCCAGGGCTTGAAGGGTGCCGACAAGGCCGGGCAGCACGCCGAGTACTCCGCCTTCGGCGCAGCTTGGCACCAGGCCGGGCGCCGGGGGCTGCGGGGCCATGCAGCGGTAGCAGGGGGCGTTCAGATGCGGGGCGAACACGGCGGCCTGGCCTTCAAAGCGCAGGATGCTGCCGTAGACGTTCGGCTTCTTCAGCCAGACGCAGACATCGTTCGAGAGATAGCGGGTGGGGAAGTTGTCCGTGCCGTCGATGATGATGTCGTAGCCGGAGGCGATGATCAGGGCGTTGGCGGCGGTGAAGCGCTCCGGGTGAAGGTTCAGACGAACGTGGGGATTGATGCTGCGAAGCCGCTCGCTCGCTGCGTCGAGCTTGCTTCTGCCGAGGTCATTTTCGCCAAAGAGGATCTGGCGCTGAAGGTTGGAGATTTCGACGACATCGGGATCGACCAGGCCGAGTGTGCCGACACCGGCGGCCGCGAGATACATGGAGATGGGCGAGCCGAGACCGCCTGCGCCGATGCAGAGCACGCTGGCGGCCCTGAGCTTTTTCTGGGCCTCGATGCCGAACTCAGGAATGGCGAGGTGGCGCGCGTAGCGCTGCATCTCGGGCGGGCTGAGATCGACGGGGATCATGGGACGGGTGGGCTCAGACGCCTGCTGCGGCCCGCACGGCGGCCTCATCGACGCCACGAAGGGCGAAGATCCGCAGGAGGGTGTCCTCGATCAGGTTGTTGGGGCAGGAGGCGCCGGCGGTGATGCCGATGGTGATGGGGCTTTCCCTGTCGGCGAGCTTGCCTGAGTAGCTGGTTTTTTCCGCCTTCAGATGCAGGTCGAAGTGGATGATCTGCTCCAGGCTGGTGAGGCAGTCGGCGGTGCGGATGAAGAAGGTGGGGAGCTGCTGCTCGCCGATTTCGACGAGATGGGTGGTGTTGGAGCTGTTGTAGCCGCCGACGACGAGCAGGATGTCGAGAGGCTGCTTGAGCAGGTGGAACAGGCCGTCCTGGCGGTCCTGGGTGGCGCCACAGATGGTGTCAAAGACCTGGAAGTTGGCGCTGCTGCCACCGTCGCGGTCTTCCACGGCCTTTTGCAGTCGGCGCTGGATCTCCTCGGTCTCCGACTTCAGCATGGTGGTCTGGTTGGCCACGCCGATGCGCTGGAGGTGGATTTCGGGATCGAAGCCGGGCGAGCAGGCGCTGGCGGCGCTGAAACGCTTGAGGAAGGCCTGCTTGTCGCCGCCGTTGCGGATGTAGTCGCAGACGAAGTCGACGTCGGCCAGGGTGAGCACGACCAGGTAGTGGCCGTTGCCGTTGTCGCCGAGGGCGCGGGAGGAGGTGGCGCGTGTTTCCTCATGGCTGGCCTTGCCGTGAATGATGGAGGTGAAGCCGCCCTTGGCGTAGCCGCGCACCCTTTTCCAGACGCTCATCACATCACCGCAGGTGGTGTCGACGACCATGCAGCCTCGGGAGGCGATGAGCTTCATGAGGTTGGTCTCGGCGCCAAAGGCGGGAACGATGACGACGTCGTCGCTGGTGAGCCTGGCGACCTCCTCCTCGTGTCTGCCGACCGGGATGCTGATGATGCCCATCTCGGTGAGCTGGCGGTTGACCTCGGGGTTGTGGATGATTTCGCCGAGGAGGTAGACGCGTTTGTCGGCGAAGACGCGGCGGGCGGCATAGGCGAGGTCGATGGCGCGTTCGACGCCGTAGCAGAAGCCGAACTCCTTGGCCAGGCGCACGGTGGTGCCGCCGATCTGGAGGAGGTTGCCCCGGGCGCGCACGGCTTCAACGAGGGTGCTGCGGTAGTGGGTTTCCACCTCGGCCTGCACGCGCTCCATGACCTCCGGGGTGCGGACGTTGACTTTGCGCTGGGGTGCGGAGGCGGACATGACGGGGGAGGTGGTTGGCTGGGGAAGGAAAAGGGAGAGGCGGGGTCGGCCGCCTCTCCCCAGGAAATAAGATCGCTCGCTGGCGGAGGTTACTTTTTAAACAGCGTGCCGGCTTCAAGATCCTTGAAGAACTTGTCGCTGCGCATGTAGTTCGGGTCGGGGTTGGGCAGCGGGCCGTCGTCGATCACGGGCAGGGTCTTGCCGATGGTGCTGTCCTCGGGATGGGAGCTGGCGATGATCAGCGGCGTGCCGACCTGGGTGAGGGAGAACAGCTTCAGGGCGGACTTGGCGGGGAGGCGGATGCAGCCATGGGTGCAGGGGTAGGGCTTCACAAAGCCCCAGTGCATGCCGTAGGCGGACTTCCACTCCTGCCAGTAGGCCATCGGGTAGCCGCGGTCGGGCTCGCTCTGGCGGCGGCGGCGGGCTTCCCTGTGCTGAATGCGGAAGGTGCCCGCGCCCGTGGAGCCGTGGGTGCCGACGGAGCAGGGCGTGGCGAGCAGGACCTTGCTGCCTTCCACGGCATAGAGCCGCTGGGCGCCGGTGCTGACCTTGATCTTCACCGCACCGGGGTTCGAGGGCCTGGTGACCGGCGGGTCGAACTCGTGGCCGTACATGTGGCGGTGGCGCGCTGTTTTGCAGCTGCTGAGGGAGGCTGCCAGGACCAGCAGCGCGGCGGCCTGGAACAGGTGGCGGGAGGAACGTTTTGTCATGGGCCGGGAGTCCTAGCACGCCCTCCCGGCGTCTCCACCGTTTTTCTTGGGGGGCAAAGATGGTTTTGACGAGGAGGGGCCGTTTGTGGAAGCTTGCATCCATTCTTCATGAAACCGCCCCTCTTTGCCGTCCTGCTGCTTGCCTGCCTGCCCGTCCTGGGAGCCGATGAAGTCCCGAAGGCCCCAGGGGAAGCCGCTCCCAGGGAGCGCCTGCTGTTTGACGGCAAGTCCCTGGATGACTGGGAGACGGTGGACATCGGCGGCAGCGGCCAGGTGGAGCTTGAGGGCGGGGTGATGATCATCAACCAGGGGGACAGCCTGAGCGGGGTCGTCTACAAAAAGACCCAGGAGCTGCCGGTAACCAACTATGAGATCTCCCTTCTGGCGAAGCGCCTGCAGGGCGTGGACTTCTTCTGCGCCCTGACCTTTCCCGTGGGCGACCTGAAGAAGTGCGCCACGCTGATCTGCGGTGGATGGGGCGGCAGCGTCACCGGCATCAGCAGCATCGATGATGTGGACGCGAGCAACAACGCCACCGGTTCCTACCAGAAGTACGAGGATGACAAGTGGTACGCCGTCCGCCTGCGTGTCACTCCGGAAAACCTTTCCGTGTGGATCGACGACAAGCAGGTCGTTGATCAGGACATCAAGGGGCGGAAGGTCAGCCTGCGGCCGGGGCCCATTGAAAGCTACGCGCCGCTGGCCATCTCCACCTACAACACCACCGGGGCGATCAAGGCCGTGCGCCTGAAGGTGCTGAAGTAACGCCCGCCGTTTTGCAGGAGAGGTGCTCGTTTTCCCAGCCCTGAAGCCGGGGGTTGGCGTAAATCGTCCATTGACGGGCGGCCATCCTTCGCCACCCGGGAAAGCTGACCATGAAGATCCTCCGCCATACTGATGCCGACTGGAAAAACGCCGTCGCCGCGATGAACCGCCGTGCCGAGGCCAGTGATGCCGTCCGCGAGGTGGTGTCCGGGGTCATCCAGGCGGTGCGTGAGCGGGGCGATGCGGCCCTGCTCGAATACACGGCCAAGTTTGACGGGGCCAGCCTTGCTGCTGGAGGCCTGCGGGTCAGCCATGAGGAAATTCAGGCGGCCTGGGATTCTGCCTCGCCGGAACTGCGCGCCGCCCTGGAGGCGTCCCATCGCAATGTGTTTGAGTTTTCCCGCCGCAGCATGCGCCAGGACTGGCATGGAACGAACGAGCAGGGCGGGGAGGTGGGGGAGGTTTACCACCCTTTCGAGCGAGTGGGCTGCTATGTCCCGGGCGGCACGGCGCCGCTGGTGTCCACGGCGATCATGACGGTGACCCTGGCCGCTGCTGCCGGTGTGCCTGAAATCGTGGTCTGCACGCCCTGTGGCAAGGACGGCGGTGTGAATCCAGGACTGCTTGCGGCCCTGAAGCTCGCTGGTGCCACGGAGGTCTACAAGGTCGGCGGAGCCCAGGCCATCGCGGCCATGGCCTACGGCACGGAATCCATCGCGCCGGTGGCCAAGATCGTCGGGCCGGGCAACAGCTTCGTGGTCGAGGCCAAGCGCCAGTCCCTGGGCGTGGTCGCCATCGACCTGCTGCCTGGGCCGAGCGAGGTGCTCATCCTTGCGGACAAGTCAGCCGATCCTCGTTTCATCGCGGCTGACATCCTGGCCCAGGCGGAGCATGGCAAGGACAGCCAGGCGGGTTTCATCACGGATGACGCCGCGCTTCTGGAGTCCGTGATCGCCCAGGTGGAGGGCCAGTGCCGCAGCCTGAGCCGTCAGGCGCAGCTTCAGCCGGTGTTGGAAAAGGGAGTGTTTCTCATGCTGGCCTCATCGTTGGAGGAAGGCGCGCATCTGGTGAACGCCTATGCTCCGGAACATTTGTCGCTGATCACGGCAAGGGAGCCTGACATCCTGCCGCTCATCCGCACGGCGGGGGCGATCTTCCTCGGCAATCACTCACCGGTGGCGGTGGGTGATTTCCTCGCCGGTCCGAGCCACACGCTGCCCACGGGCGGGGCGGGGAAGTCCTTCCCGGGGCTGACGGTGGACATGTTCCAGCGCCGCACCAGCATCATCCGCCTGAGCCGGGAGGCCTGCGCCAGGTCCGAACCCGTGGTGCATGCCTTTGCTGCGGTGGAGGGGCTTGACGCGCACGGCCGTTCGGTGAGCATCCGGCTGGAGTAGGAGCCAGGTCACGAAAAGGCAGGGGTGATGAACCCCTGCTCGTGGTGAATTCGAAAAGCCCGAGTTCTTCCTCAGGAGCTGACCTTGCAGTCGCCAAAGCAGATGCCGATGCTGCGGCCGGCATTGACGATCTCGCTGTCCGGCTTGACGAGGCGGAGATGGTTGACGGCCTCCTCAATGCTGACGTCACCCACCTGATACTGCTGGTAGCTGACCATGCGGCCGAACTTGCCCTGCTCGATCAGGCTGACGGCCATGGCGCCGAAGCGTACGCCGAGGATGCGGTCGAGCGCCGTCGGGGCGCCGCCGCGCTGAAGGTGCCCGAGGGTGCAGGCGCGGGTTTCCTTGCCTGTCATGGCCTCGATCTTCTTGGCCACATGATCTCCGATGCCGCCAAGGCGGTCCTCGCCCTTGCCTCCGACGCTTTCCTTCTTGAGCAGTTCACCGGTTTCAATGCGGGCGCCTTCGGCCACGACGACAAGCGTGCTGTGCAGGCCGCGGGCGTCGCGCTGACGGATGGCGTCGGCCACATGCTCCATGTTGAAGGGGATCTCGGGAAGCAGGATGACGTCGGCCCCGCCGGCCATGCCGCCGTAGAGGGCGATCCAGCCGGCATGACGGCCCATGACTTCGAGGACGATGGCGCGCTTGTGGCTTTCCGCCGTGGTGTGGAGTCGATCGAGGGCGTCGACCACGGCATGCACGGCGCTGTCGAAGCCGAAGGTCATGGCGGTGGCCTGGATGTCGTTGTCGATGGTTTTCGGCACGCCGATGACCGGCACGCCCATGCGGTAAAGCTGGAGGGCGGTGGTGAGCGATCCGTCACCGCCGACGACGATGAGCGCGCCAATTTCCAGGTGGCGGAGGGTGGCCTTGGCCTTTTCGACAATCTCCTTCGGCACCTCGGCGACATTGCCTTCACCGACCTTGGCGACGAAATGGCCCTTGTTGGTGGTGCCGAGGATGGTGCCGCCGAGCTTGGTGATGCCGACGGTGCGGGAGGGGTCGAGGATCATGTAATCACCCGGGGGCAGCATGCCTTCGAAGCCGTCGCGGAAACCGACGACCTCCCAGCCGAGGGTGTGGGCGGCGCCGACGACGCCGTGGATGACCGCATTGAGACCGGGGCAGTCCCCGCCGCTGTTAAGAATGCCGATGCGCATGAGTGAGTTTTGAAAAAGGGGGGTTAGGGTTTGGGAGAGGGGGTGCAGGATGAGTGCCAGCTTAGAAATGATTGAGAAGCTGCTTTTCATCCGTGATCGGACGACCGGCGGCGACCCAGCGGTTGTAGGCGTTCCAGCCCTGGTCGAGCAGGGCCTTGGCCTCGCCGAAGGGGTTCACGGAGCCCAGCACGACGACCACGAGACGGTGGCGGTAGATCAGGCTGCTGCCGTCGGCCTGCTTGTAGACCGAGGCCGGACGTTCGGCGGAAACGGCGACGCAGCCGCCGGCGCGAGGCGTGGAGCTGGCCTTGACGCCGTCGATGCCCGAGTCACCGAGCAGCGCGTTGGTGTTGTTCACCGGCACGGAGAGCTGCTGGCCGCCGCGGTAGATGGTGATGTTGCGGGAGCGCTGGTTGGTGTAGAAGCGCATGGCGGGGCGGGAGACGGCATAGAGGGAGAGGCGGGCGATGTCGGCTGCCGTGGAGTAGCCAATGCTGCGGGTGTTTTCGTAGCCGTGAGGGTTCTGGAAGCGGGTGCCGGTCGCGCCTTCACGATAGGCGAGCTGGTTCATCTGGCGCACGAACTCGACCTGGGGATCGCCCTGTCGTCCGAGGCGGTAAAGGTGGTCGCGCCCCACGAAGTCGGCCAGGGTGATGGCGGCGAGGTCATCGCCCCCCATCATGGTGGCGTAAATGAGGTCGCGCAGGGTCAGCTTGTCACCGGGCTGGAGGCCGAGGACGTTGATGCCGGCCATCTGCGGGGCAAAGGTGGGGACGGGGGCGAGCACGTTGACGCCGACCTTGGAGGCCACGGACCAGTCCAGCGCCACCATGCCGGTGGCGATCTTGGCCAGTCCGCCCACGGGGCGGCGGCTGTTGGCATGGCCGGCCACATGGACCTTGCGGTTGAAGGTGTCCACCACGATCACGGAGGACTGGGCCTGGGTCTGCTGGGCGCAGGCGGAAATGATCCCGGTGGAGATCAGGGCATACAGAAGGACCCGGGGGCGGAATCGGCTGAACATAAGAATGGGGGACCCCTTGGTTAGCAGAGCTTTCCCGCCGGGCAACCCTGGATTCGGCCGCCGCCTCCCTGAGTCCCCGCTTGATGTCGGGAGGATTTGAGGGGATTCGGGGTGGAGCGGCTTTGGGCTGCAACCTTTGCCGTCCTGCCGCCGTTCAATGCCACCGCCCCCAATGACATCCATCATCCCCCCAGTTGTCGGCGACCGATGCGTCGCCGGGAGTCCAGCATCCCCCGCCGTTGAACTTCATCGCGCCGCCTGATGATGGACCTGGGATTTTTCGACTACCAGCCGCGGACGCGGCTGATCTACGGCAACGGAGCGCTGAACCAGCTCGGCGGCTTGACCCGCGAACTGGGCGGCAGCCGCGTGCTGATCGTGAGTGATCCCGGCATCGTCGGCGCCGGTTATGTCGCCCGGGCGGAAACCATCCTGCGGGAGGCCGGGCTGGAGGTGGCGGTGTATGGGGAGGTGCGGGAAAATCCCAGCACGGAGGACGTGGACCGCTGCGTGGCCGTGGCCCGCGAGTTTCAAACCGACCTCATCATCGGCCTCGGAGGCGGCAGCAGCATGGACACGGCCAAGGGCTGCAACTTCATCCTCACCAACGGCGGACGGATGCAGGACTACTGGGGCACCGGCAGGGCGGCCCGGGCCATGCTGCCGCTGATCGCCATCCCGACCACGGCCGGCACCGGCAGCGAGTGCCAGAGCTACGCGCTGATTTCGGATGCTGAGACGCATGTCAAGATGGCCTGCGGCGATCCCAAGGCGGCTGCGAAGATCGCCATCCTGGATCCCGAGCTCACCCGTTCCCAGCCTCATCGGGTGACGGTCTGCACCGGCATTGATGCGATCTCACATGCCCTCGAAACGGCGGTGACCAACAGGCGCAACGCCCTTTCCACCGTGTTTTCACGCGAGGCCTTCCGGCTGCTGCACGCCGGCTTCAGCCGTGTGCTGCGTGAACCTGGGGATGTCGAGGCGCGCGGCATGATGCTGCTCGGTGCGGCCTATGCTGGAACGGCGATTGAAAACTCAATGCTCGGCGCCGCCCATTCCTGCGCCAACCCGCTGACGGCGAAGTTTCATGTCGTTCATGGCGAGGCGGTGGGCGTGATGCTGCCGCACATCATCCGTTTCAACTGCGCGCTGCCGGAAATCGCCGCCATCTACGAAAGCTACTTCGATGGCGACCTCCCCGACCGCGTCAGCGAGCTGCTCTGGGAGGCACGGATGCCGCGTCAGATCTCCGACTATGGCGTGACCGAGGCCGATCTGCCCGTGCTGGCCGAGATGGCGATGAAGCAGTGGACTGCGCAGTTCAATCCGCGCCCGCTGACGCTCGAGGACTTTGCCGGTGTCTATCGCGCCGCCCTTTGAACCAACCTGCTTTTCACCTGCCTTGCCATGAGCCCTCGTTCCCTGTTTTTTCTGCTGGCCGCCGCTGTTCAACTTCAGGCCGCCGAACAGCCCCTGGCGCTGCCCTTGTGGCCCGAGGGCGCCCCTGGATCCGAGGCCCGGAAAGGCGAGCCGGAGAAGCAGGAGGGCAGCAACGTGGCCAACGTCCACAACCCCTCCATCACTCCGTTCATCCCGGCCAAGAACGCCACCGGCACCGCCGTCCTCATTGCTCCCGGCGGCGGGCATTCCAAGCTCTGCCTGGGTCATGAGGGCTATGCCCTTGCTGAATGGTTTCGCGATCATGGCATCGCCGCCTTTGTTCTGAAGTATCGCCTGGCCCGGGAAAAGGGCTCGTCCTACACGATCCAGGATCATGCCATGGCGGACACGCGCCGGGCGCTACGGCTGATCCGCAGCCGTGCGGCGGAGTGGGGCGTGAAACAGGGCCGTCTTGGCGTGATGGGCTTTTCCGCCGGAGGTGAGCTGGCGGCCTTTGCGGCGATGAAAAACGACCCGGGCAGGCCGGATGCTGCGGATGCGGTGGAGCGCGAGAGCAGCCGTCCTGACTTCCAGGCGCTGATCTATCCGGGCACCTCCGGCCTCTTTTCAGCCTCCAAGGGCATGCCGCCCCTTTTCATCGCCTGCGGTTACGGCGACCGTCCGGACATCTCGGAGGGCATGGCCTCGCTTTATCTGAAATACAAGGCGGCGGGCGTGAAGGCGGAGCTGCACATCTACAGCGAGGCGGGGCATGGTTTTGGTTACCGCCCCGGAACCACCACGGCGGCGGGCCGCTGGCCGGAGCGATTTGTCGAATGGCTGACGGACAGCGGGCTGCTCAGGTAGGAAGGATTTCCCGCCGGTGCCTGGAGCAGCGCTTGCTCCGGGATTGATTCTCTGCTTGCTGCGGTCCCTCCCATGGCCCGCGTCGAAAAAGTCCCCACCTCCGACTTCAACCCGTTCTACGGCTGCTTCATCATGATCATGGCCGTCCTGGTGTTTGGCGGCATCATCGGCTGGAGCGCCTGGTCGCTGTTCTCCCAGGACAAGGCCATCGCCCTGTTTGCGGAAGACCAGCCCAGGAAGTTCGAGCCGGTGGAGCTGAAGCCGGAGGAAAGGGCCGCCCTGATCCGCAGGCTGGAGGAGTTTGCCAGCTCCGCCAAGGGCGGACGGAAGGCGCAGTTGAAACTGTCCGTCGAGGACTTGAACAGGCTGCTCGTGCTCGCGCCCGACTCAGGCTACGGCAGTTATCTGGACATGGTGCGTTTTGAGCGCATCGATGCGGCCAGATCCCAGGTGCTCGGCCGGGTCAGCCTGCCGATGAACCACATCAAGTTCTGGGAGGACAAGAAGCGCTACCTCAACGGTGAGGCGGGCTTCCTGGTGTTCCTTCATGACAAAGGCGTCGACATGAAGGTCGTGGATGTGAAGGTGCCTGGCAAGGAGGTTGCCGCTGGCTTCATCGACGGCATGGGGCTGTGGACCTGGCTGTCCCCCTACCAGAAGATGGAGCCCATCGCCCAGCACCTGCTGCTGGTGAAGAAGGTGACGCTGACGCCGGAGGCCGTGGTGCTGGAATCCCAGCCCTGATCAGGGCTTCAGGGCGGCGACAATGGCCCGGACGTTGTGCGCGAGCATCGTCTCAAAGGTGTGCGCATCCCTGGCCGTGCCGTCCGCGACGAGGGAGTCGCCCAGCTTGACGCCGGTGCTGCGGACGATTTCCGCGAGAACCTTGGGATTGGCCTGGTCCTCTGGAAAGACGGCACGGATCTTCTGCCCGCGGATGACCTGGATGGCCTGGGCGATGTATTGCGGCGATGCGTCGTCGCTGCGCCCGATGCCGAGCACGGGCACGCTCTTGAAGCCGTACTCCTTGCAGAAGTAGCCGAAGGCCGCGTGGGCGGTGACCAGCCTGCGGTCGCTGCGGGGAATGGCGCTGATCTCCTGCTGAGCCCAGCGCTTCAGCTCATCAAAGCGTTTGGAGGCGGCCTTGGCGCCTGCGGCGTAGGCGCCTTCGTTGGCCGGGTCCACCCCGGCAAGCTCGTCGGCGATCACACGGGCCGCGCGCTTCATGTTCTCCGCGCTGTGCCACCAATGGGGGTCGATGCTGCTCTTGGCGTGGTCAGGGCAGCAGACGAAGATCTCCTGGCTTGGGTCGAGCTGCACCGAGGGGATCGGCCTGCCGACCTCGACGACCTTGACGTTGCCGCCCACGCTGTCACGCAGCTTGTCCAGGTAGGTTTCCAGATGCTTGCCCATGGCCAGAAGGAGCACGGAGCCGCGCATGGAGGCGATGTCACGCGCCGCCGGCTCGAAATGATGCACGTCGCCGCCGGCCTTGAGGATCTCGACCACCTCGACCTTGTCCCCGCCCACCTGGCGGACAACGTCCGCCAGCAGCGGATGCAGCGTGGCGACCTTGACGGCGGCTCCAGCGGAGAAGGGGAGCAGCAAAAGGGAAAGGAGGAGGGATTTCATGGAAGGATAAACGTGGCGGGCCGGTGGAATATTAACGCACTTCCGGGCCGCCCCAGGCGAGGCTGACCTGGGCCCAGACGGAGTGATCCGTGCCACGGCTGTTGGAGTTGTCGTAGTTGTATTGAAGTCGGAGCCGCAGGCTGCGTGCGCTGTTGGCGTACCAGGTGATGCCGGGGCTCAGACGAAGGCGCGAGTCCACGCCGGTGTCATGGTTGCCCGAGACAAACTCACCACGCAGGCCCACTTCGAAGTTGTTTCCCAGGCCGTAAAGCGCGCTGAGGTAGCAGCCGAAGTCCTGCTGGGTGACCGGATCACGGGTGTCGTCGATTTCATCCTCGACACGGAAGCGGTTGAACATGGCCTCGGAGCGGATGCGGAAATAGCGGCCGCCGGGATCAAAGCCGTTTTCCCGCCACTGGTATTCGAAATGCGCCCCATAGACGCCGGTGCGGTAGCCGCTGAGGTTCTCACCCCAGGCGCCCGAACCGCCGAAGCGAAACTGGTGGAAGTCATTGTAATGCACCACGTTCGTCCAGTTCAGCACGGAGAGGAGGCTGTCATCCGTGAAGTAGGATTCATCGGCGGCATAGCGGCTCTCCTCCTCATCCTCATGATGGTGATGGCCCTCATGGGAAGGGGCGCGTCCCAGGGCGAAGTCGATCTGGGAGGTCCACGGCACCGGCATGAGCCAGGTGATTTCGGCCCCGAGGGTCGTGAGGGAGTCGTCGCCAAGCATCCTTGTGTTCACCAGATACTGGTCAACCCAGTCGAAGCCATGGGGATGATAGGTGTTCTGGATGCCGAAGCGGTTGTAAACACGGCCCAGCCTGACCTCAAGGCCGCCGGGCAGGTTTTTAAACTTCCAGAACGCCTCTTCAAAGATCGGGTCGAAGTGGTCGTCGCCATCCACCGCACCGGCGAGGGTGACAAAGAATTCGTTATGATCGTCGAGCCGGCCTGACAGGGAGAATTCGATGTTCTGAAGCGTGACTCCGTCTCGGCGGATCGGGTCGTGGTGTCCGGCCGCAAGCTCCTCCTGGTCAATGCTGCTCGTGCCATAAACCGTGTCAAGGTGGGCATGAGGGAAGATCATGTCGGCCAGGCTCACGTCCAGGCCGGTGAGCCAGTCGGCCTGGTCCACCCTGCCATCCATGGGCAGCACGACCGGGGAGGACATTGCGCTGAAGGTGGAGTATTCATAGCGCTGCTGGCGCTGGGCTGCGAACTGGGCCGAAGTTTCGGCATGGCCGGGGGGGGGCAAAAGAGCCAGAAGGAGGGGGACAAAGGGCGCGGAAAATTTCGAAAGTCTGGGTGCGGGCATAAGTTGCCTTATGACAATCAAGTTGCGTCTAGGTCAAGGATGAAAGTGCAATAATCATGCGTTAATCATTGGAGGCGCTCTTTGAAAAGGATGGTTTTTGTTTGTTGATCTAAATTAATATGGATATTATTGTATTTATGATGTAATCTAAAGCCCACATGAATACCAGGAACCGCCCACAGTCTCGTTTCTCGAAGGCATTCACGTTTGTGGAAGCAACTTTCACGATCGCCATCGTGGGCATCATGTCGGCGCTGGCCATCAGCGCCATCTCCAATGGTGCGCGTGACGCCAACCGGATCGTCGCCCGTCAGCAGCAGGCAGCCGTCAACGAGGCGCTGACCACCTGGGTCATGTCACAAACCCGGGTGGGCAACACGGCCCAGATGCGCAGCCTGGCCGGTCTGCGCACGCAATACAATGCCCTGGAGACAAGCCTGGCACGTTTCAACCTCCTGGTTCCGAACCCCGCCTCCTCGGATGTGAACGTGCGCAACGGCTACCTGGACAAGTCCACGGCGGACCACTTTCTCGAGTACACCACCAACTCGGAGCGCCTGCAGAGCAAGGCGTTGAAGTCCAGCGGTTTGTACCTGTCGTTGCCGGCCTGGCAGGACGGGGGATTTCCGATGGTGGAACTGGCCAGCGAATGATTCACCTGACATGAAGACGGCCCCTCATTCCCAGCACCCGACGCCCGCCCGGCGGCGCGGATTTTCCATGGTGGAGATGATCGCCTGCGTCTCCGTGATCGGCATCATCGCCTTCCTGGCCATTCCTTCGATCACCCGGATGCGCAGTGACAGCGAGCGCAACCTGGCGATCTCGCGTGCCGAGGCCCTGAACCTGGGCATGTCCACCTACATCCAGGTCGTCGGACGTACTCAGGCCGCGCTGAACTGGACGGGAAAGAACAACGACCAGCGCTACGCCCTCATCAAGGACTACCTGGCCTATGCCGAAGGCACGCTGTCGTCCTTCATGCCGGAGTCCTACACGGCCACGCTGCCCAGCAGCATCACCAGCATGACCAAGACCACCCTGGTCGGACCCGGCGGCAACATTCCCTACTGACTTCCGCGGATGCGAAACCCACCCAAGCAGGCCATGCCAGACGGGAGCTCGTGGAGCGGGCTCCGCGCTGCCTGCGGGGGCTTTTCCTTCACCGAGATGGTGACGACGATCTCGCTCCTGGGCATCCTGGCGGGAGTCGTGGTGACGCGGCTGGGGAGCACCTATGAATCTTCCCGTGCCGCCCTGGCCGCCGAGCGCATGGAGATTCTGAATCGCAACCTCAAGGAGCGCGCCGCCTCGCTGAGGGAGTATGTGCTGACCCGTTCCGACAGTTCCACCGGAGATGAGCTGCTCGTCCTCATGGACATGCAGTACCGCGATCCTGATCCCGAAAAGGCGGACTTCAACAGCCCCTACATCGACCCGCATTACCGTCCCGCCACCTCTGCTTCCAGGCTTGACTACCGCCTGCGCTGGACGGGCAGGATGTTCGAACTGCTGAAACCCGGGGCCGACGGCTCCGGCCTCAAGGTGGCCTTCGACGGCTCCGATGTCGGGGCGCCGAGGCAGTATCCGTCCAACTACAATTCCAGCGGCCGCTAGAGCCGCCCGGCAAACGCCCGACAATGTCCTCCGCCATTCATCCAGCACCTGCCTCCTCGTCATCTCCAAATTTCGGGGATGCAAGTAATCCGCCACCTGAAACCATCGACGCCCGGCAGGCCGCCATCCTTTCCATCGAAGGGCTGGCCATCCAGCATCACATCCTTCCGGTGACGCTCATGCGGGAGAGCTGCTCCCCGGAGGCGGAAAGGATCGTGCGCAAGCTCGGCCGCGTGCCTTATGTGGCGGATCCGTGGCTGCCCGTCATGACGCTCGGGCCGCTTCTGGTCATGGCGCACCACAACCCGCGCGCCGGCGACACCTGGGGCGTGCCGAGCTTCCTCACCCTGCGCGTCCTGATCTCCGCGGAGCAGTATCAAAAGACCCGCAAGGACCTTGTGCAGCGCTTCGGCCAGCTGCCGATCGCGCAGCAGAGCACCTTTGAAGGCATCGAGACGCCGCGCTTTGATGAGATGGGGCTTGAAGGCACCTTCCAGTGGCTGCTTGAGCACTACCCTTATGAGCAGGCGGAGGTCACCAAGCTGCGCGGCTTCTACGAAACACAAAAGGAGAAGAACGCCCGGCTTGGCATCCATCACTTCAACATCATCCAGCGCAACCTCGGCCCTGCCCTGAACTACATGGTCAGCCGCGGGCGCGACCTGTGCTTCTCGGCCACCGAGGCGCCAAGGCAGAACTTCTTCCCGCTGGCCCTGCTGGAGCGCCACAACGTCTATCCGCTCTTCGTCGGCCGAAACGCCGTCTTCATGCTCAGCGAGCAGGCGGACAGCTACGCCTTTGAGGATGAGTGGCTGAGCATGGGCAACACCGCCGTGAAGATCATCACGGTGCTCACCGACCCTGCCGGCATCCGGGATGCGATCAACCGTGCCGGCGCCACCTTTGACCCAAGCGGCGTCAAGCTGGACAAGGACAACCTCACGGCCTCCGCCACGGCCAATGAAAGCGTCATCGACATCATGCCGGAGGACATGGCGCGGATCAACCCCGCCAGCCCCAACCACACGCCTGAGGAGCTGGTGCAGTGGGCCCTGTTCACCGCCATCCGCTGCCGCGCCTCCGACCTTCACCTCGAGAAGTTTTACAACCTGGCCCGCTTCCGTGCCCGCATGGACGGCAACATGAAGACGATCCTGACGGCGCCCGAGACGGTGCTGAACCGCTTCGTTGCGCTGGTGAAAAACTACGCCGGGATGAACCAGAACCGCCAGGAGGCCCAGGATGGAAGGTTCGCCCTGAGCATCGGCCGCCGGCGAGTGGACGTCCGTGTCGCCGCCGTTCCCACCAGGCGTGAGTTTCAGAAGATCATCATGCGCTTCCTGGACAAGCAGGACGGCGTGAGGCGGCTCAGCGACTTCAACCTGGGGCAGCGGCAGATTGACATCCTGAACCGCGCCATGACGCGCGACCAGGGCCTCATCCTTGTCACCGGTCCCACGGGTTCCGGAAAGACGACGACGCTCTACGCGCTGCTGAACAGCGTCAATGACGAGGGCGTCAACATCCAGACCATCGAGGACCCCATCGAATATGAGATCGAGGGGATCAACCAGACGCAGACCAACCCGCATCACGGCCTCGACTTTGCCAACGGCCTGCGAGCCCTGCTGCGCGCCGACCCGGACATCATCCTGATCGGTGAGTCCCGTGACAGCGAGACGGCCAACGCCGCCGTCAACGCCGCCCTCACGGGCCACCTGGTGCTCACCACCCTGCATGCCAACGACTCCCTGCGCGCCGTCTCACGGCTCATGAGCATGGGCGTGGAGAAGTACCTCCTGGCCGACTCTCTGGCCCTCTCACAGGCCCAGCGCCTGGTGCGCCGCCTCTGCAACTACTGCAAGCGCCCCATGCAGGTGCCTCAGGACATCCAGGACATGATGGCCAAGCAGAATGTCATTTCGCAGCCGCTGACACAGCCGATTTTCACGCCCGTCGGCTGCCAGGAATGCCATGGCACCGGCTACGCAGGCCGTGTGGCCCTCATGGAGCTCTGCGAGGTCAGCACCGAGCTGCGCGACCTCATCGAGGAGGCGGCGCCGATGTCCGCCATGCGCGCCGCCGCCTTCAAGAACGGCTTCTTCTCCCTCTACCAGGAGGGGCTCATGCAGGTCATCGCAGGCCACACCAGCCTCGATGAGATCAAGTGCCTCGCCTACACCGCCGCCACCTGAACCCAGTCAACCAAACCCTTGAGATGAACTTCCCACTTGCTCCCGAGGCCGCCTCCGCGCCGCGCAACGGCGGTCGTGTCCTGGTCGTTGATGACGAACCCCATGTCCTGGCGGTCGCCTCCACCATCCTGCAGTCCCAGGGGTTCGACGTTTCCTCCTGCGAGTCGGGCGAGGCTGCGCTCGCCATCCTGAATGAATCCACCCGTGCGGGCCTGTCACCGCATGTCATGGTCCTGGACCTCACCCTTCCCGGCGGCATGTCCGGCTTTGAGGTGCTCGAAAGGGTGCAGGAGATGAGCCCCGACATGCCGGTCATCGCCTGCAGCGGCTACTTCCAGGAGGATGCCAGGGAGCTGTGCCAGGCCATCGGTTTCATCGACATCCTCCAGAAACCCTACTCGCTCGAGCAGCTCTGCGCGATTGTCCGTCGCTGCATCACGCCTGAGCGGACCTCATCCAGCCCCGCATCATGAAACCCCGTTTTTCCATCGCCCAGCGTTTCATGATCCTTGGCGCCGCCGCCATGGTCATCGGCGTCACCGTCGCCTCGGCGGCCTTCCTCTGGCAGGAGTTCCTGATCCTTCGCATGGCCCAGCGCTCCTACCTTGGCGCCGTCATCCGCGCCGCCCAGGGCGAGCTCGCAAGCCAGAGCCTGCGCCCGGAACAGCTCGCCGGACTGCGTGACCTGAACGCCGAGTCCATCGTGCATCTGAAAATGCGCCTGCAGACCGTGGACGTCCCCGTCCTCATCCAGGAGCTGGGGCTGCGCGTTGAAATCGCCGGACCGGGCGGTGCGGCGACGCCCCCCCTCGACAAGACACCCTTCATCGTTGTTCATGACACGGCGGAGGCCTTCCAGCCGCCGGAACCGGAGGCCGGAAGCGTCCAGGACATCATCTTCCGGATCATGGCCGGTTCCTCCATGGTCATCGGGGATGCGCCCATCTCCCTCAAGGCCACCCTGTCAGGCAGCGGCGAGTGGCTGCTGGCGGGAGGCCCGCTTCTCGATGAGCAGCGCCGTGTCGCCGGCGTCCTCATTGCCCGCCAGCCCATGGTGCAGCCCTGGCATCTCCTCAGCGTGCCGCGCCTCATGGTGCCCATCCTTGGTTCTGTTGCCGGGCTGCTGCCCGCAGTGCTCGGCTTCTTCTGGCTGGGACGCGGCATCACCCGCAAGACCTCGGTCCTCGCCCAGGGCTTCCAGGCCATCCGGGCAGGCAACCTGAACCACCGGCTTCCCGTGCAGGGCTGTGACGACCTCGACGCCCTTCAGGAGGCGTTCAATGACGCCCTGGCCCACTTCCAGTCGGAGGAGGCCAAGCGCCTGCAGATCCTCTCGGACTTCCACCAGGCCCGCAAGCAGGCCGAGCAGGCGACGGCGGCCAAGGGGGACTTCCTCGCCAACATGAGCCATGAGATCCGCACGCCGATGAACGGCATCATCGGCACGACCTCGCTCCTGCTCGAACTCGGCCTGGCGCCCGAGCAGGAGGAGCTGGTGCGCATGATCCGCTCGTCCGGCGAATCCCTGCTGCACCTCATCAGCGACATCCTCGACTTCTCCAAGATCGAGTCCGGCAAGATGGAGCTCGAGGCCGTGCCGGTGGAAATGGAGAAGCTGCTCGCCGAGGTGGCGGACGTCTTCTCCTACCGGGCTGCTGAAAAGGGCATCGAGATGAACTTCCACGTCGACGCCGCCCTGCCACGCTATTTCAAGGGCGACTTCCAGCGCGTGAAGCAGGTGCTGGTGAACCTGGTTGGCAACGCCATCAAGTTCACGGAGAAGGGCGAGATCCTGGTGCTTGCCCGCCAGGTCAGCCGCAAGAAGCCCGAGGGAGACATGCCGCACCTGCACTTCTCCGTTCGCGACACCGGCATTGGCATCCCTTCGGAGAAGATCGGCCAGCTCTTCCATGCCTTCACCCAGGCCGACGCCAGCACCACGCGCAAATACGGCGGCACCGGGCTGGGCCTGGCCATCTGCCGCAAGCTCTGCCGTCTGATGGGCGGTGACATCAGCGTGGTGAGCGAGGACGGCCGGGGTTCCGACTTCTTCTTTGAAATTCCGCTGACCATCTGCCCCGACATGGACGGGCGTGAGGAGGAGCTGTCCTGGATTGACACCATCAAGGACCGCCGTGTCTTGTTTCACAGCCCGCATCAAACCACCCAGCAGATCCTGCAGCAGACGCTTCAGCTCTGGGGTGCGGCCTCGGCCTGCCAGCCGGCTGTGGACCTCCCCCCTGAGCAGCTTGCCCGCGATTTCGAGGACGCGGCCGTCTTCATCCTGGATGCGAAGGATCTCTCTCCGGAGGCCGCCCAGCCCGTGCTTCGTGCAGCTGCGACCCAGGGAGCCGCCCTGGTTGTCCTGCTGCCACTGACCCGCTGGAAGGTCAGGGATCAGTACTGTCCTGCGGGTTACAACCGCTTCGTCAAGCTGGGCAAGCCGCCCAAACGACGTGACCTGCTGCGTTCGCTGGCCGAACTCATCCGCATGCCCCGTGCCACCCTGTCGGCGGCCCCGACGGAAAGGCTGCCGGCACCGGTTCCCCTCCAGCCTGCCGTTACCACTGCAGCATCCCCCATGCCCTCGCCCTGGCCCTTGATGCCGTCAGCAGCTCCTGCCCTTCGTCCCATGCAGCCCTTGCCGGGGACGACGGCCCCCGCCTTGCCTCCGGCCCTGCCGGTGCTGGGGCAGGCGGAGCCCGTTGGGACCAGCCGTGCCGCCTCCGCCGGTCACGACGCCCAGATTTCACTGTCGACCAACCGTGCCATCGCGGCCGCCTCCAAGGCGGATGGTGACAGCTTCGCCAAGCTGCACCCGGCACGCATCCTCCTGGTGGAGGACCAGCCGCTGAACCAGAAGATCGCCGTCATGCTGCTCCAGCGCCTCGGCTATTCCGGCATCGACATCGCCAACAACGGCCAGGAGGCCGTGGATCATGTCAACGGCTCCTCCTACGACATCATCTTCATGGACCTGCAGATGCCGGTGATGGGCGGGATCGAGGCCGCACGCAGCATCCGCTCGAACTTCCATCTCAAGAACCAGCCGGCGATCATCGCCATGACAGGCCATGCCCTGACGGGCGTGAAGGAGGAGTGCAAGGCCGCAGGCATGAACGCCTTCCTGACCAAGCCGGTCAGCCTGGATGATTTCCGCAGGGTCGTGCCGCCCTGCCTGGAGAAGGAGGCCGCCTTGCGGCCGATGGTGCTTTGATGTGGCGGGCTCCCTGGAAAACGGGCTGAGTGACCTTTTCCAGGGGGCCTTTCCAAAGCTTCAGGTCTTCCGGCCGGCCTTACCTGCCGGTGGGGGCGGCGTTCCAGACCTTGAGGTCATCGAACCAGCCGCTCTGGCCTGCGACACCGAGTTCAATCTTGGACTTCGTGGCGTGGGCGATGCCCGGGGACTTCAGGTAGGCCATGCGCTTGCCGTCGATGCTGACGCGCATCTCGTCCCCTGCGGTCTCCACCACCAGGGTGTACCATTTGCCCGCCTCCAGCCTGGCTGGGAAGGCGGCCTGCCGGCCAGCCAGAAGTTTGGCGACCTCCTCCTTCTTCGAGGGATCCTTCTTCATTGCGTAGATGTCATTGCGCATGTTGCCCTCCTTCTCGTCGATCACGGTCACGCCGTTCAGCCGCACCTGGGCCCGGCAGATGTGGCCGTAGTGGCAGCCGGTGAACTTGCGGTCGTCAAACTCGACATCAATCATCGTGGCGCCGTCGAACTTGATCCGGCACTCAACAATGCTGTCGCGCGTCGGGATTTCCAGGCCATGGACGGCGGCATGGGCCTTGATGACGCTTTTGCCATCCGGCGATGGCGTGTCGGTCACCCGGGTCTGGGTGCCTTTGAGGGCTCCTTCCGCAAAGGTGAAGGTGTCCACCACGCGGTGCCAGGACCGGGCCGGGCTGGAGGATTCGAAGTCGTCGGAGAACAGCAGCTCCTTCTTTTCCGCGATCGGCTTGGCCGGGATGCGTGGCAGTTCGGCGGCCAGGCTGGCGGAGACAAGTAGCAGGAGGGGGGCGGTCAGGCGGAGGATCATGGCTGGAAAGCGGCAGGATGGATGGCAAAACGTGGCTGCCAAGGCCGCGTTGCAAGGTTTTCCGTCTCGTGGATTGCGCTTGCCCGGCGGCGGGGGAGCGATGATGAATCCACCCCGCCCGTCCCCCACCATGCTGTTTTTCACCCCCCGCTATCTCAAGCACGCAAAGCTTCTCCACAAGGGCGTCACCCGTTTCATCAATTACAAGCGTGACCTGCTCCCTCCTGCGAAGCTGGATGAGATTCTGGCGTTGCGCGGCAGCCTGGAGGAGGCCATGAGGCAGCGCGACCGTGAACGCATCAAGTCCCTCAATGACGAGCTGAACCGCGTTTGTGAAAAAGCCCTGCCGGATGCGATGCCGGGCGAGCTGGCCGAGAACATCGAGGTCATCTTCGTGACCGTCGTCCTGGCCCTGGGCATCCGAGCCTACATCACCCAGCCCTTTCAGATCCCGACCGGCTCCATGCAGCCGACCCTGAACGGCATCACCGCCGAGGCGACCGTCGAGGATCCCACGCCCGGGCTCCTGGGCCGGGTCGGCGCCTTCTTCTCCAGCACGCGCTACATCAATGTCGTCTCCGACCACGAGGGCACCCTGGACCGCAGCCAGCCGATCACGGAGCACCGCTTCCTGATCTTCATGCCCTATTGCAAGCTGCACTTCAGCGACGGCCACACGATCCGCATTGCTGCGCCGCAGCGCCAGCTCCTGGATGAGCTGCAGCTCGTGAAGCACATCCACAGCCAGCCTGTTGAGACCACCAACGACACACCGGACCGCAGGATGGTCTACGGCCTGCGCGGCGGCGAGCCCATCAGGAAAGGCCAGCTCCTGGCGCGTGGCATCGTCCGCAACGGCGATCATGTGCTGGTCGACAAGGTGAGCTACCATTTCCGCACCCCGACGCGCGGCGAGGTCTTTGTCTTCACCACCAAGCACATCCGCGGCATCAACGTCCCCGAGGAGCAGGGCGCCCAGCATTACATCAAGCGTCTTGCCGGCGTCCCGGGCGACCTCCTGGACGTGCAGTCGCCCAAGCTTTTCATCAATGATAAGGAAGCCGGGGAGCCGGGCTTCAAGAAGGTGATGCAGGGCACCCGCGACACCCCGGTGAACGGCTATCGCGGCTACGGGTTCGCTGAAAACGTCGGTGGCGGCATCAACAAGATCAAGCTGCGTCCGGAGGACTACTTCGCCATGGGTGACAACAGCTACAACAGCAGCGACTCCCGCGTCTGGGGGCCGGTGCCGGAACGAAACCTGGTTGGACCGGCCCTGTTCTGCTACTGGCCGCTGACCCGGCACTGGGGCACCATCAAGTGACAGGCCGCCCGGCCTGCACATCTGAGTCAAGACCGTCGCGATTGTGACAGGAAGGCCCACCCGGGCTGTGCCGCGCTTGCAGGTCAAATCTCGCCCAAAGCCCGCCAAATCAAGGCTGGCGGGCCATGCTCGAGCTGTGGCATGGTTTAAGCAAGGACACCGGGAAACCACCTAACCAACAACCATGTCACCCGAAAAATTCACCGTTAAGCTCCAGGAAGCCTTCAATGCCTCCCAGTCCGTCGCCACCCGGCACGGCCATCAGGAGCTGAAGCCCGCCCACCTCCTCCTTGCCCTGCTGGAACAGGACGGAGGCATCGCCTCGCCCCTCTTTGAAAAGGCTGCCGTCAACCCGGCGGCGGTCGCCGGCCTCAAGTCCCAGGTCTCCGGCCTGCTGACACGCCAGCCCAAGGTCAGCGGAGGCTCCGGCGGCCTCTACCTCTCCAACGAGTTCCGCGAGCTCATGACGAAGGCCGAGGACGAACAAAAGAAGCTCAAGGATGAATACCTGAGCGTGGAGCACATCCTCCTGGCCCTGTTCAAGACGAAGACCGAGCTTTCCGACTTGCTGAAGCAGGCCGGCCTGACCTACGACACGGTTTCCAAGGCGCTCACCGCCGTGCGCGGCAGCCAGCGTGTGGTCGACCAGGACCCCGAGGGCAAGTATCAGACGCTCGAGAAATACGGCACCGACCTCACCGCCCGGGCCAAGCAGGGGAAGATCGATCCTGTGATCGGCCGTGACGAGGAGATCCGCCGTGTCATGCAGGTGCTCAGCCGTCGCAGCAAAAACAATCCGGTGCTCATCGGCGAGCCCGGTGTCGGCAAGACCGCCATCGCTGAAGGCCTGGCCCGCCGCATTGTCGCCGGTGACGTGCCGGATTCCCTCAAGGGCAAGCGCCTGATCAGCATGGACCTGGGCGGCATGATGGCCGGGGCGAAGTTCCGCGGCGAGTTTGAAGAGCGCCTGAAGGCCTTCCTCAAGGAGGTCACCTCCAGCGAGGGTGAGATCATCCTCTTCATCGACGAACTGCACACCATCGTCGGTGCCGGCAAGGCCGAGGGCGCGATGGACGCGGGCAACCTGCTCAAGCCCCAGCTCGCCCGCGGGGAGCTGCGCTGCATCGGCGCGACCACGCTCGATGAATACCGCAAATACATCGAGAAGGACCCGGCCCTGGAGCGCCGCTTCCAGCCGGTGATGGTCGGCGAGCCCAGCGTCGAGGACACCATCGCCATCCTGCGCGGCCTGAAGGAGCGCTATGAAGTCCATCACGGGGTGCGCATCCAGGACGCGGCCATCATCGCCGCCGCAACGCTTTCCAACCGCTACATCACCGACCGCTTCCTGCCCGACAAGGCCATCGACCTCGTCGACGAGGCCGCCAGCCGCATCAAGATCGAGCTCGACTCGATGCCGACGGAGATCGACGTCATCGAGCGTGAGATCATGCAGCATGAGATGGAGCGGCAGGTCCTGAAGAAGGAGACTGACGCGGCATCCAAGGCCCGCCTGGAGAAGCTCGAAAAGGAGATCGCCGACCTGAAGGAGAAGTCCTCGGCGCTCAAGGCGCAGTGGATGAAGGAGAAGGAGTCCGTGCAGGCCGGCCGCAAGATCAAGGAGGAGATCGACCGCCTGCGCACCGAGCTTGAGCAGGCCCAGCGCCGCGGCGACTTCGGCCGTGCGGGCGAGATCCAGTATGGGTTGATTCCCGACCTTGAGAAGAAGCTTCAGGCCGCCCCAGCGGAAGGCAGCGTGCCGCGCGGTGCGCACACGCTTCTTCGTGAGGAGGTCACCGAGGAGGACATCGCAAAGGTCGTCGCCAACTGGACCGGCATTCCGGTTTCACGCCTGCAGGAGGGCGAGCGCTCGAAGCTGATCAAAATGGAGGACCGCCTCAGCGCACGCGTCATCGGGCAGAAGGACGCCATCGTCGCCGTCAGCAACGCCGTGCGCCGTGCTCGTGCGGGCATCCAGGACGAGAACCGCCCCATCGGCAGCTTCCTTTTCCTCGGCCCCACCGGCGTCGGCAAGACGGAGCTGTGCAAGGCCCTCGCCGAATTCCTCTTCGACGACGACAACGCCATGACGCGCATCGACATGAGCGAGTACATGGAGAAGCACAGCGTCAGCCGGCTCATCGGCGCGCCTCCCGGCTATGTCGGTTATGAGGAGGGCGGCCAGCTCACCGAGGCCGTGCGTCGCCGCCCCTACAGCGTGGTGCTGTTTGACGAGGTCGAAAAAGCGCACCCGGATGTGTTCAACACTCTTCTCCAGGTGCTCGACGACGGACGCATCACCGACGGCCAGGGCCGCACGGTCGATTTCAAGAACACGGTCCTCATCATGACCAGCAACATCGGCAGCGCCGCCATCCAGGATGTCAGCAATCCCGAGCAGCGCGACGCCCTGGTGCGTGACAGCCTGAAGCAGTTCTTCCGCCCAGAGTTCCTGAACCGCATCGACGAGATCGTCATCTT
Organism: Prosthecobacter sp.; assembly: GCA_019186985.1. Lineage (GTDB taxonomy): Bacteria > Verrucomicrobiota > Verrucomicrobiia > Verrucomicrobiales > Verrucomicrobiaceae > Prosthecobacter. The sequence continues at coordinate 38,992 of JABARQ010000044.1, forward strand.
CGACCGGCTCGACGCCGAGCAGCTCGACAAGATCGTGAAGATCCAGCTCCAGCGCGTCATCGACCGCCTCGCGAAGCAGAACATCCACCTCGTCGTCACGGATGAAACCACCCGCCATCTCGCCGACGCCGGCTTTGACCCTGTCTTCGGCGCCCGGCCCCTCAAGCGTGCCATTCAAAAGCACCTCCTTGATCCGCTGTCCCTCGCCGTGCTCGAAGGCGGCTTCAAGGAGGGCGATCACATCACGGCTGCACTGAAGGGCGGGAAGGTGGTGTTTGAGAAGAAATGAGGCGGTGGAGGCCTCGCTGCAAGCAGCCGCTCCCTGAGTCCAATCAAAAGCCCCGTCAGCCCAATAGGCTGGCGGGGCAGATCTTGAACGGCTGAATCATCAATGGGGTGCCCCGGCCGGCTCCTCTTCCAAGAGGGTCATCTGCGGGGTCACCCGGATGTCCATGCGACGGTAGTAGTCGAGCATCTTCTCGGTCGCCACGCGGCTGGCTTCGAGACCTATGCGAACCATTTCCGACATTTCGATATGGGGCGCTTCCTGAACATTGGACGTTGTCATCATGGCCTGGAGTTGTTCGAGGGTGTGTGTGTCGCTGTCGGCGATCCTACGGTGCGGTGGCACGGAATTGTCCCACAGCACCCATTCATCGGCAGGGGGCAGGTAGTCTGTGATGAAATGTTGGCGGCTGCGGTCAAAGCGTCGCTGCACATCCTGTTCAGGGACGTGATGTCCGCCCAGTTTCACGCGCAGCGCCACACGGGCCACGGCCTGTGTGCCCGAGTCGATGACGATGTAATGCAGCAGAAACCGGTAGCCTCGTGCCCTGGCTTCACGAATAAGGGCCAGGTAGGTCTTGCCGCTGAGGGTGGACTCGATGGCGAAGCTGGCCTTCGACTCGATGAGCGAACGTGCCTCTTCCAGCAGCAGACGACCCGCCTTGAAGGCGCTGAGGGAGGGATCCAGCGGAGACAGTCCCCGTGCGATCTCGTCGGCATTCAGAAACCGTTTCAGGCCAAGCCGTGGCAGCAGCTCCCGGGCGAGGGTTGTCTTGCCTGCTCCGTTGCAGCCGCCGAGAATGCACAAGGTTGGCGTCATGGTCTGACGAGTGAGCCGAAAAACAGCTCAGGACAAAGGAAAAGAGCCTTGCCTCGAATCCGAAGCAACGTCTGCCGGGTTTTGAAACCGGAGATCACTTCCTCCTCGCTATCTCACGCGTGTCGAGCACCTGGCCCTTGAGGTTTTTGAACTGGATCTTCATCACGGGAGCGCCGGCGGTGAGGGTGATGAGGAGGTAGTTGTCCTCCTGGGCGAAGAACTGGGTCTGCGGGTCCTTGTAGTCGTCACCGTCGCCCTTCAGGCAGGTGTTGAAATAGGGCAGGCCGCCGGCGAGCTCTGCCCGGTTGGCAAAATAGCCGAAGCCGCTGATCAGGGCGCTGCCGCGCCGGAAGTGTTCGTGCCAGGCCCCCTTGGCCAGGCCGGCGAGCTGGGTCTGTTTTTCATTCATAAGGGTGAGCACGAAGCCCGCGCGGGTGGTGGCCAGGGTGTCGGCATACCATTGAAACTGGGGAGAGCCTGCCTGCCAGGCATGACAGGTCTGCCAAGTGGTGCCGAAGTCCTGGATGTGGTTCAGGTCGAGGGCGATCAGTCTGAGATCAAAGGTGGGAAGGTCGAAGTGCCATTTCCACTCGTCGCCAGGCAAGGCGAAGAATTCCCGGTAGGCCCGGGCCTCGACATCATAAACCAAGTGGGCCGGGGGCTTTGAGCCCCGGCCCGTGACCTCGCGATCGTGATTGCCCAGGATGGGAAGGAAGGGGGTGCTGCGGAACAGGTCGCGGTGGGCGTCAATCAGGGCGCTGAAGGCCTTGGTGCCCTCCTTGCCCTTTTCATGGAGACTGGCGACATTATCTCCAGCCGTGAGGAGCAGATGAACATCATCGCGGCCCAGGGCGCTGAGGTCGCGGCCCGGCGCATAGCCCCAGTCACCGATAACCGCGAGGCGCAGTTCGCGGCTGGGGTAGCCTTTGAAAGTGGCGGGAGTCGACGCATCCTCCCCGCTACGGGCACGGTAGTGATAGGTCGCATCGGTTTGATCCAGAGGGATTTCGACGTGGTGGAGGGTGACTTTCTCCTCGGATGAAACTCGTTGGTTCAAATCATGGCTGGTGCCGAACTCCACCACAGAATCCCCAGGTTGGTCGGTTTCCCAGTTCACGACGATTTTCGAAGGATCGCTGCTGGCATGGCTCAGCCAGACACGCTCAATCGGGGCGGATTGCAGGGTGCTGGCAAGGAGAAGTAAGGGGAGACTGCGCATGAACAGCCAAGCTACAGGCTTCAGGAGAAGGAACTGTCAAAAAGCTGAGATTGAGTCAGATCGGTCACTTGGCTGACCAAGAGAGGCTGCCTGCCTGTGACAGTCTTCCCAGGGCTTACGCATGAATGGAGGGCGAAAGCATGGAGTTTCTAAAAGGCCCTGGGTGGTGAGGTAGCGCTGTACAAATCTTCACCCCGGGTGATGAGGTTGCTGATGGAAGCCCATCCTCAGCCCGCCCCTTTCGTCGTCATCGGTCAAGAAGAGCTTGGCGTTATGAGTCGTCTGCGTGAAGCCTTTGGCCGCATGCCAGACACCCGCCAGCCCGGCAAGGTCCTTCATCGTCTCGATGAGGTGCTGGTCTGCGCCTTCT
>JABARQ010000006.1 GCA_019186985.1 Prosthecobacter sp.
ACCCCGCTGATTCCGGTGCTGCCATTCCCCCAGGCCGCCGCTCCGGCATCGATCACGCCTGCGTTATGCCAGGACGGGGTGCTCACCACATAGTTGCCATTGCCCAGCGCCGTGACCAGGGTGCCCACAAAATCATAGTCAGAGCTGCCGACGAGGCTGTTGCTGCTGCTCACCACCCCGCTCACGCCGGTGGTGCCGCTGCCCCAGGTGGCCGCTCCGGCATCGACAACGCCTGCGTTGTCCCAGTACTTGCTGCTCACCACATAGTTGCCATTGCTCAGCGCCGTCACAAGGTAAGTGCTCACATAGTCATTGTCCGAGCTGCCGACGAGGCTGTTGCTGCTGCTCACCACCCCGCTCACGCCGGTGGTGCCGCTGCCCCAGGTCGCCGCTCCGGCATCGACCACGGCTGCATTGTCCCATCCTGGGCTGCTCACCACGTAGCAGCCATTGGTCAGCACCGTCACGCCGCCGTAGCCCACTTGGTCACCGGCTGTGCTGCCGACGAGGCTGTTGCCGCTGCTCACCACGCCGCTCACGCCGGTGGTGCCGCTGCCCCAGGTCGTCGCTCCAGCATCGACCACACCTGCGTTGTCCCAGCCCGTGCTGAGCACCACATAGTTGCCGTTGCTCAGCGCCGTTACCCCGTCGCTGCCGACTTGATCATTGGCGGTGGTCCCCACAAGGCTGTTGCTGCTATTCACCACCCCGCTCGCCCCGGTGGCGCCACTGCCCCAGCTCAGTGCTCCAGCATCGACCACGCCTGCGTTGTCCCAGCCCGTGCTGAGCACCACATAGTTGCCGTTGCTCAGCGCCGTTACCCCGCCGCTGCCGACTTGATCATTGGCGGTGGTCCCCACAAGGCTGTTGCTGCTGCTCACCACCCCGCTCACGCCGGTGGTGCCGCTGCCCCAGGTGGCCGCTCCGGCATCGACAACGCCCGTGTTATCCCAAAACGGGCTGCGCACGACGTAATTGCCATTGCTTAGCACCGCTACGCCTCCGCTGCCGACTTGGTCATTGGCCGTTGACCCTGTGAGGGTGCTGATGAGCGCTCCGGTGGTTCCATTAAAAAGATAGACCGCTCCGGCATTGCTGCCGCCAGCATCATCATTTGGCGCTGTAATGACCACATTCCCCGTACTGAGCGCGACGACGGTGGCCCCAAACTGGTTCCCTGCATTGGGATGGGGATCCACAAACTCCGCGAAGGGCGAGGCGGCCTGGCAGCAGCTGCTGAGCAAGCAGAGGCAGACGACGCAAAGGAGCGGAGGAAGCTTCATGATATGCTGGAGCCTAACTAGGAACGTGGACGGACGGCAAGAATGAAGGGTGCGCTTCAGCAAACGGCCCAGCATGGGCCTTGTCTGGCACATCAGGGTCCGCTGTCCCTCACTTTTCCCTTGCATGCACGGAGATCGCGAAGGTTTAGAGGCAGGCATCCATGAGGTTTGATGGATGATTTCAGACCGTTTCTCACCCGAGGTTCCAGCTCTTTACGGAGGGTCTCCTACCCCACCACGACCTCCACCGGGCAGTGGTCGGAGCCGTGGATGTCATCGCGGATTTTGCAGGCCTTCAGCGCAGGCCTGAGCGCATCGGAGGCGAGCCAGTAGTCGAGACGCCAGCCGATGTTCCTGGCGCGGGCGTCCGGCGTTCGCTGGGTCCACCAGGTGTAGCGTCCGGGACCTTTGTCGAACTCGCGGAACACATCGACAAAGCCGGCTTCAAGGTGCTCGGTGAAGCTGGCGCGCTCGGCGTCGCTGAAGCCCGGGTTCATGCGGTTGCCCTTCGGGTTCGCGAGGTCGATCTCCTGATGGGAGACGTTCAGGTCGCCGCAGCAGAGCACGGGCTTTTTCCGTTCAAGATCCTTCAGGAACCCGCGGAAGGCCGCGTCCCACTGAAGACGATAAGGCAGGCGTGCAAGCTCGGCCTGGGAGTTCGGCGTGTACACCGTCACGAGGTAAAAGTCCGGGAACTCCGTCGTGATCACGCGGCCCTCGCGGTCATGTTCGGCGATGCCCATGCCGATGATCTCGGACTTCCAGGGGACGCGGCTGAGGATGCAGGTGCCGGAGTAGCCCTTCTTTTCCGCGCTGTTCCAGACGGCCGAATAACCCTGGAGGAAGGAGAGGTCCACCTGCTCCTGCATCGCCTTGGTCTCCTGCAGGCAGATGACGTCGGCGTCGGAGCCGAGGAGATATTCACGCAGGCCCTTGTTCAGGGAGGCGCGGATGCCGTTGACGTTCCAGGTGGAGAGCTTCATGGACGCATGAGCTAGCCGCTGTCGTTGATTGTTCAACCAGAACAGCCGAGGCGCAGTCTGTGACAAGCGAGGTGGATCATCGCGGGGGTCGAGATGCTTTTATATCCCCATGGACCCACAAACCCACTCCCGCTCCCGGTGGTTGCTCGGCCTTGGTGCCGCAGCAGCCGTGTCTTTCGCATCCACCGCCACCGCCGGCACCCCGGCCGTCTCGGCAAAGGCTCCCAACGTTCCGGTCGAGGCCGTGAGCTGGAAGGAGCACACCATCGCCCCGGTGACGAACCCGTTCTTCTTTGAAGACGCCGTCATCCGTTCGGAGATCCGCCCGATCTTCGTGTATCACAACATCGACGACCAGTTCCTCGGCGGCGGCAACGCCCAGCTCTATGCGATGCAGATCCGCTACGCGCTGACGGACCGCCTGGCCCTCATCGCCACCCAGGACGGCTACTTCAACATCCACAACAAGGCGCTCGCCGATCCCCATGGCTGGATGGACCTGGCCCTCGGCCTCAAGTATGCGCTGATCGACAACGAGCCTGCGCAGTTCATCCTCACCCCGGGCTTCACCTTCCATGTGCCCACGGGTGAACGCGATGTGTTCCAGGGCCGCGGCGGCGGCGAGTTCAACCCCTTCATCTCCTTCCAGAAGGGCTTTGGCGACTTCCATGTGTCCGGCAACCTGGGCGTGCGCCTTCCGGTCAATGGTGATGAGCAGAGCACGGTGGGCCACTACAGCCTGATGCTCGACTACTACACCTGCCGCTGGTTCATCCCCTTCGTCAGCTTCAACGCCTTCAGCGTGCTGAGCGAGGGCAACAACATCGGCCTCGACACGGAAGGCTATGACGTCATGAACTTCGGCGCTGCGAACGCCGGCGGCCGCACCCAGGGCACCCTCGGCGTGGGCTTCCGCTCCAGGATCCTGGACAATGTGGACCTCGGCCTGGCCTATGAGAAGGCGGTCATCCGGCCCTACGGCCTCACGGAGGACCGTTTCACCTTCGACGTCTGCATCCGCTTCTGATTTCCCGGGATCGACGGTTCGGTCTCTGGTTTGTTGACACATTGGGCGCACGGAACGCGAGTTCCGTGCGTCATTTTTTGTCGGTGGCCGCCCGGAAGACCGGCGGCGTGATCTCGTCCACGGCCCTGGCGATGATCTCCTCGATGCCCGAGGCGAAGCGCGTGGGGCGGCCATAATAAATCATCGCGCCGCCGGCCTCATAGCCACCCTCCTCCCAGACGCGCTGCGAGGGGATGTAGCAGGGCACGTCATTGGTGTAGGCGTTCACCCAGGTGCGCGACCGGTCATACTCCCTCTTGAAGCGCAGGCCGTAGTCAACGACGACCTCGCCCGGCAGGTTGATGGTCAGCAGGCTGTCGGCAAAGGCCCAGGCCTGCACCATGTAGGGCAGTGAGTCCGGCACCTTTTCCTGACGCTGGACCATGCCCAGGAAGTGCCTGGCGTGGTGGGCGGTCCACTTGTTCCTGTCCTCGGTGCGGGCGCGCCATCCGGCCTCGTCAGGCAGCGTGTCATAAGGCAGGGTGATCTCCCTGGTGGAGCAGGTGACGGGGCCGGTCACGGGCTTCATGGGCGAGTTGATCACGCGGACGGCCTCCCGGGCGAGCGTGCTACCGTGCAGGATGGCATGCGAAAGCTCCCGGCGCGGGTAGGGATTCTGGTCGGCGCCGCAGCCGATGGCCGTGAGGGCCACGATGTCAGGAAAGCGCATCTCCAGCTCCTTCTGGGCGCAGCCCGCCCAGTCGGGATGGGTCTTGTTGATGCTGAGGGTGGTGCAGTGGCAGGCGTAGCTGGTGAAGATGGCGCGCAGCTCACCGTCGGCGGACTTCACGCGCAGGACGGGCAGGGCATGATCCACGGGGCCTTCAAAATTGGGGCTGTTGGAATAGCCCGCAGGTGTCTTCAGGCGGCGGTTGAGGGCGAACATCACCTTGCCGGAACCCCGGTCCACCAGGGCGGGCTCCTGCTTGTTGAAGGCGTTGATCACCACCTCGGCCAGCCGGCTGGTCAGAAAGGCGGCGTATTCATTCACATGCCGCTGCTCCTCCCCGGACAGGTCCTGGCCAAACAAAAAGGGCAGCACGCCGGGCAGCGCCGGGGCGCAGTGGGTGTGGCTGGAATGAAGCGAGAAGCGTGCGTCCTCCAGCGCCAGGCCCGCCTTTTGAATCCTGCCCAGCACCTCGGTGCGCATGGAGGCGGGCACGCCGCAGTTGTCCACGGTCAGCATCACCACCGGCTTGTCCTGGTCCCAGGTCAGCGCCAGCGCCTTGGCATGAAGCCGCATCTCCACGCCTTCGTGCTCGGTCGTCCGGCTGCCGTAGCCGCTGAGGCGCACCGGGCCTGTGGGGGTGATGTCGATGCTGGCCGCCCCTGCCCTCCAGCCGGCATGTGAATCGTTGACCGACAGGCAGATGGCGAGGCTGATCCAAAGTCCAAGGCAGGGCGTGCGGAAGCTTTTTTCCAGGAGCATGGCTTCATTATCCCAGCACGGCGTTGTCCACGCCAAGCCTGCATTTACATGCCGAGGTGATGAATTACCGATGCAAATGTGACGAAAGTGGCCGACAACAGGCATCCCGGCTGCTTGTCAGGCGCGATTCTAGAATGGAATTCATTCCTGCGGCGTCTGAAACCGCCTCCTCATGAAAAAAAGAAAAGCCTCCGCACCGCACCGGCCGCCCCCGCGAACCTCACGCTGGAGAGCCTTCCGGCGCTGGCTGGTCCTTGGGCTCATGTCCGTGAGCCTGCTGGGCACGCTGGCCGTGGCCGTGGTGGTGGGCGTCTATTCCCAGATGGCGAAGAAGTATGACCTGGCCGCCCTCGGCCAGATGCCCGAACGAACGATGGTGATGGATTCCGCCGGCGAGCTCCTGGGCAGGATGCATGGGGAGAACCGGGTGGTCGTGCCGCTCAGCCAGGTCTCGCCCCACTTCGTCCAGGCGCTGCTGGCACGCGAGGACAGCCGCTTTTACAAGCATGGCGGCATCGACTTCTACGGCGTCGCCAGGGCCGCGGTGCGCAACCTGAGGGAGCGGCGCGTCGTCCAGGGCGCCAGCACGCTGACCATGCAGCTGGCGCGCAACAGCTACCCCGACCTCAACGACCGCTCCTTCCACCGCAAGATCCTCGAAATGATGCTGGCCCGGCGCATCGAGAAGATGTGGAGCAAGGAGCAGATCATCGAGCATTATGTGAACCGGATCTTCTTCGGCACCGGCGTCTACGGCATCCAGCGCGCCAGCCAGGTGTACTTCGGCAAGCACGCCAGCCAGCTCAACCTGAGCGAGGCCGCGCTGATCGCCGGCATCATCCGCAGCCCGGTGCGCTTCTCTCCCTTCCGCAACTTCGAGGGCGCCATCAAGGAGCGTGACGACGTGCTGCGGCGCATGCTGCTGCTCCGGCTGATCACTCCCGAGGAGGAGCTGCAGGCCCGCTACGCCGACATCGCGGTGCGCGCCCAGCCGCTTTTTCAAAGCCAGGGCGACTGGGCGCTGGACGCCGTCCGGCGTGATCTCGACCGCCTGCTGGAGCAGCATGAGATCGAGGACGGCGGCCTGCTGGTCCACACCACCCTGAGCAGGGAGCTGCAGACCGTTGCCGAACAAGCGATGGAACAACGCCTGGCCGCCGTGGAGAAGCTGCCGGGCTACAGGCATCCCGCCAAGGCGCAGTTTGACAGCACCTGGGACCCCTCCACCGAGCTGACGACCACGCCCTACCTCCAGGGCGCGCTGGCCGTGCTCGACAACGAAACGGGCGGCATCCTGGCCCTCGTCGGCGGACGCGACTACCGTCAGAGCAAGTTCAACCGCGCCACGCTGGGGCAGCGCCAGATCGGCTCCACCGTGAAGCCCTTCGTCTATGCCTCCGCACTCGGCGCCGGTTTCCTGCCCGGCACCTTCATCGAGGACGCGCCGCTGCGCCCCGGTGAGATCGAGGGCGCCGACCCCGCCTGGAGCCCGCAGAACTCCGACGGCCGCTTCCTGGGCATGCAGACGCTCACCGCCGGCCTGGTGCAGAGCCGCAACACCATGACCATCCGTCTCGGCAACTACGCGGGCCTCGACCGTGTCCTTCATGTGCTGGGCGAGGCGGGCATCGGCGATCATGCGGTGAAGAACCCGCAGCTCTTCATCGGCAACCTGGCCGGCAATGCGCGTGAGCTGGCCAGCGCCTTCACCGTGTTTCCCAACGACGGCGTGCGGCGCAGGCCCTTCATCATCCACAAGATCACCGACAAGGCCGGCAACGTCCTCTATGACGCCAGCGTCATCGAGGTGGAGGTGCTCACCCCCGGCGTGGCGCATGTCATGCGGCGCATCCTGGCGCAGGTCATGGACAAGGGCACGGCGGCCAGCGTGCGCAGCCAGCACGGCTTCAAGGAGCCCGGCGGCGGCAAGACCGGCACAACCAACGATTACAAGGACGCCTGGTTCGCCGGTTACACGGACCGGATCACCTGCGCGGTCTGGGTCGGCCTCGACAAGCCGGCCACGATCATCGACGAAGGCTACGGCAGCCGCATGGCCATCCCGATCTGGGCGGATGTGGCGAAGAAGGCGGTCGAGCTGGGCTACATCCCGGCCGGGCCGCGCGCGGAGCCGCCGCTGACAAGCGTCGCGCTGTGCCGCAGCACCAGCCAGCTCGCCACTCCGGCCTGCCAGTCCGCCGGGATGGCCTATGAAGACGAGCTTCCCTACGACCTGGTGCCGCAGGGATTCTGCCAGCTTCACAGCGGCCTGGCAGGAGAGGCGCCACATGCCTCACGCCCGTCCGGCCCCGGGCTCTTCGACCGCATTCGCAGCTGGTTCAGGTAGGCGATGCCTGCCGCAGGGCCTCAAGCCGGTCGAGCACGGCGCGGGCGACCTGTTCCGGAGTAATCCGGGTCATGCATTCGTAATGACCGAAGGGGCACTCGCGCTTGAAGCAGGGGCTGCAGGGCATCTGGTGGCGGATCACCGTGTGCCGGTCGCCCGGCGGGCCGGTGAGCACGGGTTCGGTCGAACCAAAAATGCTCACGGTTGGCACGCCCAGCGCGGCGGCGAGGTGCATGGTGCCGGTGTCGTTGGTGACGAGGAGATGACAGCGGCGCAGCTCGGCGATGAGCCCGGCCAGACGGGTCTTGCCGACCAGGTTATCATGCTTCGCCGCCTCTCCCACCAGCTGGGAAAGCTGCTCGCCCATCTTCGCCTCGCCCGGCGCGCCAAAGAAGGCCCATCGGGCGGCGGGCTGTGTTTGTGTGACGAGCTTGATGACCTCCGCGAAGCGCTCCAGCGGCCAGCGCTTGGCCGGGCCGTACTCGGCTCCGGCGCAGATGCCGATCCTCAGGCCGCCCTCCGCCGAGGGGGCGGCGCCGACGGGAAGTCCTGTCTTTTCCGGTTCGGCCCCCACGGACCAGGCGATGTGAAGGTAGCGCTGCGTGTGATGCTGCGGCGGTCCCTTGGACTTCACCTCCTTCACCCTGTGCTTGAGCATCAGGCTTCTGAAGGAGCCGGGATAGCCCGACAGATGCCGGACGCCGCCCAGCCAGAACTCCAGCGTGCTGCGGGTGCTGTTGGTCAGCAGGATGCCGGCGGAATAGCGCACTCCGCTGCTGCGCAGTCGGCGCGCGACGCTGAACAGGGACTCCCTGTCCTGCTTGCCGATGTAGCAGTCCACCTCAGGCTGCGCCTCCCAGAGGTCACGCAGCTTTTCGGGGCCGAAGACGGTCAGTCTCAGGTCAGGGCGGCCGGCCTTGATGGCGCGCACGGCGGGGAAGGCCATGCAGGCGTCACCGAGCCAGTTGGGCGACCTAACCAAAAGTTCGAAAGGCTGGAGCCGGCTGCCGTCATAGCCCGGAGGAAAGGCGGTGCCCCGGCGGTAGCGGTCGAGAAGAAACCTGGGGTTGGGCGTCTTCCAGCGGTTGTGAACCCAGAACCAGTTGTGCGGCTGCCTGCGCACCATGGCCTCCACCACCTGGTTCATCTGGGCGGTCAGGCTTTCCATGGACGGCCTGGGTTCAGACGGAGTGAACGGGGTGTAGACGAGCTTCCAGCGTGCGGGCCCGTCGTCATAAACGGCCAGGGCCACCAGAAAGGCCTGGGTGCGCAGGGCGATCATCGACACCACGGGCGTGGTGGAGGCGATGCGGTCGAAGAAAGGGCACCAGACGCCCAGGTTTCCCGCGTGCTGATCCACCAGGATGCCCAGCATGCCGCCCTCCTTCATGTGCTTCATCGGGCCGTGGAAGCCGTCATGACGGCTGAACACGGCGTAGCCCTGCCTCTCCCGGCGGCGCAGGACATGGGCGTTGAGGTAGGGGTTGCGCAGCGGCTGATAAACCGTCGCGGGCCGGCGGCCGAACGAACAGAACGTCGGCACCTGCGCCAGGATCTCCCAGCAGCTCAGATGGCAGATCAGGCCCAGCACCGGCCTGCCGGAGTCGAGCGCCGCCTGCATGTGCTCCATGCCATCGAGGCTCACCCGGGCCTCGATCTGCTCCCGGGTCATGGTGGGCAGCCTGAAGCCGCAGAACACGTTGGCAAACAGGGACAGGAAATGCTCCCGCGCCGTCCGCCGGATCCAGGCGGCGTCCTTTTCACGGCCGAAGGCGATGTGCAGGTTGTCGAGCACGAGGCGCCGGTATTTTCCCGCCACCAGCCAGGCGAGCGCGCCGGTCATCCTGCCAAGCCGCCACACGGCGGTCAGCGGCAGCAGCTTCAGAAATGACTCGACGCCGCGGAACGCCATGAACGTGATCCAGTGCCGCGCGAGTTCGAATCGCGTCTGTGAATCCGGGTCTGGCTGGCTCATGGGGACCTTTTTCTGGCACAGGCCGGGAGCGCTGGCAACGGAAGACGATTCATCCGCAGGCCGCGGCAAAGCGGACCAGCGCCCTCGCCCGTTCCTGCCAGGTGATCTGTGCCGCCCTCTGCTGCGCACGCCTGACGGCCTCGGCGTAGGCCTGCGGATCATCCAGAAGCCCCAGCGCTGCCTGGACAAAGGCCGTGGTGTCCCCTTCAGCCACATAGTGCCCCGCATCGTCCAGCACCTCGCGCACGGACGGAATGCCCGTTCCCAGCGCCGGAATGCCGTGCGAAAGGTAGTCGAGCGCCTTCACCGGGCATGTCAGATGGCGGTTGTAGTAGGTGTCCGCGAGCATCACCACGCCGAGGCTGCCCCTGGCGGCCAGGGCGGCGTTCAGCTCCGAAGGCGGCCGGAAGGGCACCGCATCAATCATGGATTGCAGACCTTTTTGTTCGGCAGCCCGCCGGATGCGCAGGGCGTCCTTTTCATAGCCGCCCCAGAACTCGGTGCGCACACCGTGTCCGGCCAGCAGCACGGCGGCCTGCTCCATGAACGACACGCCCTTGGCCCCATGCATGTGGCCGACATAAAAAAGCGTCCTCGCCCGCCGACGCGCCTCGACATCCGCAGGAGGACGGGGCTCCGTGCCCAGCGGCAGGGCGATGGTCGCCTGCCCCGGAAACAACCGCTGATAGCGCTCCTCCATCTCGCGGGTGATGCAGACCAGGCCTGAGATGCAGGGCAGGAAGAGCCGCTCCAGCCACTTTTCCCGAAGCTCCCGGAGCCTCGGCCGGTGCGGCCGCCAGGACAGGTCCGCGTAAAGGTCATGCAGCTCATAGAAGGTCCGGATCCTCCTGTTCCGGCTGATCCAGGCCATCTGCGGCAGCAGGCTCGCCTCCCGGGTGAACAGGGCGACCGGCCCCTGCCTGGACTGCCTTTCGACAAACTCGACACCCGCGCGGCTGATGGAGGCGCTCTGGTTTCCCAGAAGCACCGCCCGACGCGGAATGCGGTGCACGGTGAGGCACGGCGACGGCTCCAGTCCGTAGAAGCCCCGGAGATCCTGCCCGGCCTCGTCATCCTGCCGCCCCTGCCCAACAAAAAGGTGGGAAGACAGGCCGAGGGTGGCGAAGGAATGCGCATTGCGCAGGCTCATGTTCACGATCGGCCCCGGGTGCTTCCAGGCGCGCTTGTTGATCCAGACGACGGTCATCCGGCATTCCATCACGCTGCCGGAGCGGGTGCAAAAAAACCTTGGCAACCATGTCGTTACAAAACCTGGACAGGCCTGACAAATTTCTGAACTAGATCTGGTCAATTCTGGAAATTATAGTAGAATCGCGCCCAAAAAAGCGGCGCATGACCAAGCTCATTCCCTCACTCTGCAGCATCCTGCTGCTCATGGCCGGTGCCTCACGCGCGCAGACGACCGGCGTGCTGCGCGAAGTCTGGAACAACCTCGATGGCAGCACCGTCCCCGACCTCACCCTGAGCGACAACTACCCTGCCGCCCCCGTGCTGCGCGTGGTGGACGCCAGCTTTGCCTCGCCGGTGAACTGGGGTGAACGCTACGGACTGCGCATGAGGGCCTGGCTGACGCCTGAAGCCACGGGCAGCTACACCTTCTATGTCAGCGGCGACGACAACTGCGAACTCTGGCTGAGCAGCAACGACTCACCGTCAGGCAAGGTCCGGATCGCCTCCTTCTCAGGCTACACAAACCCGCAGCAGTGGACGAAGTTTGCCTCGCAGAAGTCCGCAGAGATTCCGCTGGTGGCGGGACAGCGCTATTACATCGAGGCGCTGATGAAGGAAGGCTACGGCGGCGACCATGTTTCCGTCGGCTGGGCCACATCGCCGACAGGTTCAGTTTCCGTCATCCCCGGCGGCGTGCTGACGCCCTTCGAAACACCGGCTGCAGCTCCTTCCGGAGTCGTGGTGGAGGCGGGCAGGCCGGTGGCGCAGTTTGCCCCCAATTTCATCGTCGACCTTCACGCCCAGGCCCTCAACGTGGCGAACGCCAACATCACTCCATCCATTCAGTGGACGCAGGTGAGCGGCCCCTCGGCCACCCTCGCCACACCGACGCTGGCGGCGACCAGGGCCACGGTCTCAGGCACCGGCACCTACGTCTTCCGCGCCACGGGCACGGTCGGCGCCACGACGGGGACGGACGAGGTGACGGTGACGATCGCGCCGCCGCTGGCCCCGGACGCCGGCAGGGCGTTGGCGGAATATTGGTTCGGCGTCTCCGGCGGCACCGTCGCCTCCATCTCAAACAGCGTGCATTATCCGAAGTTCCCGCAGTCGCACCGCATGGTCTCCTCGCTGACGTCCACGACCTCGCTGGCCGACCAGTATGGCGAAAGGATCCGCGGCTTCATCCTGCCGCCCGTGACAGGCAGCTACCGCTTCTTCATCGCGGCGAACGAGGCGGCTGAGTTCCGGCTCGGCACGGACGCCTCGCCCGCGAGCCTGGTGCTTCAGGCCTCGGTGGGGCCGGCGGTGAACGTGGGTGACTTTGCCAGCCAGGCCTCCCAGGCAGGCGGCGTGGTGACGCTGACAGCGGGCCGCAAGTATGCGTTTGAAATCCTGCACAAGGAGGAGTGGAGCGCGGACCATGTGACGGTGATGTGGCAGCAGCCGGGCCAGGAGTTCATGAGCGAGATCAGCGGCGAGTTCCTCGCGCCGCCCGCCGATGCGGCCGCCGTGACCGCCGCCGCTCAGGAGTTCCGGCTGACGCAGGACTACAATCTTTTCGCCGGACGCGACGCCACGCTCCACTGGCCGCGCAACACGCTGAACCTCTCCGCCTTTGAATCCCGGCGCATCTGGGGCAGCGACACGCCGTCGCGCCTCTGGACGATGGTCAGCGGACCGGGGGCCGCGCTGTTTTCCTCGGCGGACAAGGCGCAGACGCTCGTCACCTTCCCCAGGACCGGCACCTACGTTCTTCGTTATGCCGTCACCACGACCTCCAACACCAGCACGGATGACATCACCGTGAAGGTGGTGAACGCGATCAATGCGAACGTCGGCAGCTTCACCCGCCAGGTCTGGTGGAACCGCAACTACGGCAGCATCGCCCAGCTCCGCGCGGACACGGCCTTTCCGGACAACCCTGACTTTGCCGACACGATCCCCGACCTGCGCCAGACGCAGAGCTGGGCTGACCTGTACGGCACACGCGTCACCGGCATCCTCAACGTGCCCGCCGGGGGCACTGCCGACGTGAACTACACCTTCTATGTGTCGGGCGATGACGAGGCGGAGTTTTCCATCAGCACGGACGCGACCCCGGCCGGCCTGCGCAAGGTCTGCTTCACGACGAACTACACCAGCGTCGAGCAATGGAACCGTGACGCCTCGCAGAAATCCGCCCCGGTGCCGCTGAAGCCCGGCGGCCGCTACTACGTCGAGCTCGTCCACAAGGCCACCTGGGGCGCGGATCACTTCGCCGTCGCCTGGTCTCCTGAAGGCGACAGGCTTCCGCAGGTGATCCTGGGCAGCTATGGTGAACCGACCCAGAAGCTCGCGGCCTTTGACAAGGACCTGTCCTTCTATGCCAGCGCGGGCCGTGACCTCTCCTACTGGTGGCCGCATGACCGCGTGCAGCTTCAGGGCCGCATCATCAACGCCCTTGGCCGCAGCGGATCAGCGACGGCCCTGTGGACGCAGCTCTCCGGACCTAAGGCGACCTTCCTCTCAGCCACAAGCCCTGCCACCGAGGTACTGCTGACCGGCGTCGGAACCTATGTCTTCGAACTCGCGGTCACCGAGGGCACGCGCACCAGCCGGGACGCTGTGACGGTCACGATTCAAAAGCCCTTCGTCAATGGCACCGGCGCCCTTACACGCTCCGTCTGGCTCGATGTCGAAGGAGGCACTCTGGCCAGCCTGACCACTTATGATCCGCAGCTTGCCTATCCGCATTTTGAAGACCTCCTGCCCGGCACGGAGCCGCCGCGCAACTGGGCCGACTACTATGGCCAGCGCCTCAAAGGTTTCCTGACCGTGCCTGTTTCCGGACGCTACACCTTCTGGATCGCCTCCGATCATGCCTCCGACTTCCAGATCGACCTGCTGGACAGCCTCGGCCTGCGCCGCCTGGCCTACCTGGATCATGAAGGTCATCAGCCACGGGCCTGGGATGATCATCCCGAGCAGAAATCCGTCGAGGTCGAGCTTCAGGCCAACATTCCTTATCCGCTGCAAGTGCTGCACAAGGAGCGCGAAGGCAGCGACCATGTCTCGCTGGCCATGAGCGGTCCGGCCACCAACGGCCGGGAGCCGGTGTCCCGCGCCTTCCTCACGCCGCATCATTCCGCCCCTGCCTTCAATCCGGAGATCACCGTGGCCCTGGGTGGCGACCGCACGCTGCTCTGGCCGCAGAACCAGGTCGCCATCGCCGCGCTGGTCTATGACCTGAACGCAGGCCCCGGTCCTCTCACCTATCAATGGAGCTGCGCCTCCACCAAGGTCAGCTTTGACAACGCCCGCAGCCCCGTCGCCATGCTCAGCTTCACCGGCCCGGGCGTTTATGAAATCACCATGACCGCCGGCGACGGCACAAACACGGCCAGTGACACCCTTCTCATCACCGTGCAAAACCCGCTCACGCCGAAGTCCGGCGGCCTGCTGCGCGAAGTCTGGACCGGCGTCGGCGGCTACTACCTTACCGACCTCACCAACGCGGCGGCCTACAAGGAGAACAGGCCCAGCTTCAAGGACATCATCCCGAACTTTGAAACTCCCGCCAACTGGGCCGACAGCTACGGCCAGAGGCTGAGCGGCTTCCTGCAGGTGCCGGTGGAGGGTGACTACGTCTTCCTGATCTCCAGCGACGACCAGAGCGAGCTGTGGCTGAACGCGGCCGGGGAGGCCGCCAGCGGTGCCACCAAAATTTGTTCGGCACCCTGGGCCACGGGACGCTACAACTGGACCGCGAACGCCGCCCAGAAGTCGGCCGCCATCCATCTGGTGCCCGGCCGCCGCTACTACGTGATGGCGCTGCAGAAGGAAGGCGGCGGAGATGACTACCTGGCCGTGGGCTACCGGCTCGCCAGCCAGACGGATGCGCAGGTGCAGGTGATCCCCGGCGTGCTGCTCAGCCCGCCCGACGGCGTGACGGCGGAGCAGTTTGACTCCGAGATGAGCGTCAAGGCCGGCCCAGCACAGACCGGCTACTGGCCGAAGAACCGCTACACCGTCACCGCCACGGCCATCGACCTGGTCCCCGGCCCGCAGGCGCTGGCCTACCGCTGGAGCGCCGTCAGCGGAACCAACAACGTGAAGTTTGACTCGCCGACGGCCTTGAGCACCGGCGTCGAGTTCACCGCCGCAGGCACCTACCAGCTTCAGATCACCGCCACCGACGGCAAAAACAGCCGCAGCGCCACGACGAGCGTCACCATCTCCCCGGCGCTGGGTGCCGGCACCGGATCCATCCTGGCCGAAGTCTTCGAAGGCATTTCCGGAAGCTGGGTCACCGACCTGACCAAAAACGCCAAGTATCCCAACAGCCCGGACAAGCGCTTCCAGCTCCGCCGCACGGAGATCGCCTCCAACACGGCCGACAACTATGGCATGCTCATCCGGGGCTACCTTTACGCCCCGGTCTCCGGCGTGTACCGCTTCAACCTCGCCTCCGATGACTGGAGCGAGGTCTACCTCAGCACCAACCGCACGCCCGACAAGAAGGAGCTCATCTGCTTCGTGCCCTCCGGCACGGATTATTATGAGTGGCGCAAGTTTCCCGACTACCAGCTCAGCCGTCCCGTGACGCTGACGAAGGGGCAGAGCTACTACCTTGAAATCCGCTTCAAGGAGAGCGGCTGGCGCGACCACCTGGCGCTCGCCTGGCTGTGCCCCGGCAAAACCAGCTTTGAAGTCATCGACGGCGCCTTCCTGGCCCCGCTGCAGCTCACCGACAAGGCGCCCCCGGTGATCTCGCTCACGGGCGGCGGCACGCTCACCGTCGGTGTCGGCGGCGGCTTTGTGGACCCCGGCTTCAGCGCGGTCGATGCGGTGGACGGCGATGTCAGCGGCGCGGTGCGCGTGGAGGGCGGCGTCGACACCTCGACCCCCGGCACCTACGTCCTGCGCTATGTCGTGACCGACAAGGCCGGCAATGAAAGCGTCGCCGCCACACGCCGCGTCACCGTCGCCGTCGCCGCCAACGCCGAGCCGGTCTATCCGGCCGACACCAGCGGCAGTCATTCGACCAAGGCCTGGACACCACCGGCCACGATCAGCGACATCGACGCTGCACGCTTCCTCAAGCAGGCCACCTTCGGCCCGACCGAGGCTGACATCGCCAAGGTGAAGCAGCTCGGGTTTTCGAAGTGGATCGACGAGCAGTTCGCGCTGCCGCCCACCAGCCATCTGGAGCACTTCGACCGCATGGCCCTGTTTGAAGGCGCGCAGCAGAAGCTGCTGGAGCTCTCACGCACGGCCGGCACGCTCGGGCTTCCCGGCGCGGTGATGCCCACCGCAAGCACGCCGCTGAACACCGAGGACCGGCTTTACAGCTGGTGGACGATCGCCATGACCGCGCCCGACCAGCTGCGCCAGCGGGTCGGCCTGGCCATGAGCGAGATCATCGTCATCTCCGACCGCTCCGGCTCCGGCCTGCGCAACTACCCGCGCGGCTGCACCCATTTTTACGACATGCTGGTGAAGTCCGTCGTGCCCGGCAGGCCCTACCGGCAGCTTCTGGAAGAGGTCACGCTGAACCCCATCATGGGCACCTGGCTGACGATGATCCGCAGCTCGAAGACGAAGCCGGACGAGAACTACGCCCGCGAGATCATGCAGCTCTTCAGCATCGGCCTGGAGCACCTGAACAAGGACGGCACCTTCAAGCGCGACGGCTCCGGCAACGCCATCCCGACCTACCGCCAGGAGGAGATCCGCGAGCTGGCCCGCGCCTTCACCGGCTGGACCTATGCGAACTCCCGCAGCTTCACCTGGACAAGCTCGGCGGATGTCATCAACCCGATGATGTCCTTCGAGGACCAGCATGACCGCGGCCAGAAGGTGATCGTCGGCGGCGCCACGGTGCCTGCGGGGCAGACGGCGATCCAGGACGTGCGCCGCTGCGTGGACGTGCTCGCCGCACATCCGAACGTGGGGCCGTTCTTCGCCAGGCGGCTCATCCAGCGCCTCGTCACCAGCAATCCGAGCCCGGCTTATGTTTACCGTGTCGCCCGGGTCTGGGATGACAACGGCAGGGGTGTGCGTGGCGACCTGTGCGCGGTGGTGAAGGCCATCCTGCTGGACGCCGAGGCGCGCACGCCGGGCACCTCCGCCATCACCGGCAAGCTGAGCGAGCCGATGATCCGCCTCAGCCGCATGATGCGTGCCTTCGGGAAGCCGCCGAGCAGCAACCCGCCGCTGCTCGGACGCTACGTGATGTGGAATGCGCTGGATGAACTCGGCCAGTGGCCCATGCAGGCGCCCACCGTCTTCAACTTCTTCCACACCGACTACGCGCACCCCGGGCCGCTGCTCGACGCCGGCATCGTCGCGCCCGAGTTTGAGATCACGACGGAGCTGACCACCACCGACACGGCGAACTACTTCTACGAAGGCGTCACCAACGGCTTCTACACCGACTCGGGCGGGCGCATCACGCTCGACCTCACGCCGCTGACCAGCCAGTGGGGCACGCCGGACAGCTTGTTCGGCAGGATCGAGACGCTGCTGCTCGGCAGGCCGATGTCCGCCGGCCTGCGCTCCAGCCTGCAGAGCATCCATGCGCTTTATCCCAGCAGCCCGGCCACCGGCGTGCGGGTCATGCTTCAGCTCCTCACCGCGTCGCCCGAGTTCGTGACGGAAAAGTAAGTTATTCCTGCAAGCCGCCCTCCCCCGATCTTTCATGAACGCAGAAAACCTTCCCTCGCTGCTGACCCGGAGAAGCTTCCTCGGCAGGAGCGCCTGCTCGGCGATGTCCACCGGCTGCCTTCTGAACACCATCCTGACGCTGCGCCGCGTCAACGCCGAGGCGCTGGACGTGCTGCAGCCCGGCACGCCCTACAAGGCCATCGTCTGCGTCTTCCTCTACGGCGGCAACGACGCCAACAACCTGGTCATCCCGCGCGAGGCCGGCGCTCATGCCAAGTATGCTGCCAGCCGCACCGTGCTCACCATTCCGCAGGCGGACGTGCTCGCCCTGAACACGCTCAACGACGACGGCCTCCAGCTCGGCCTGCATCCGTCGATGACGGGCATGCGCGACCTCTACAACAGCGGCAGGGCGGCGCTGATGGTCAACACCGGCACGCTCATCGCTCCGGCGACCATGAGCGACTACCGCAACCGCACCGCCGCCATTCCGGAGAACCTCTTCTCCCACAGCGACCAGCAGATGCAGTGGCAGACCAGCGCCAGCACGATGAACGCGGCCTACAACCAGACCGGCTGGGGCGCGCGCATGGCGGAGGCCCTGGTCGGAGCGCAGCAGCGCACCAGCGTCTCGATGCTCGTCAGCCTCAACGGCACCAACTTCTTCCAGGTCGGCAGGACCATGTTCCCCTTCCGGCCCGGTCCGGGCGGCACGCCGGTCTTCCGTCTCGGCCAGGGCAGCGCGGCGCAGGACGTCACGCGCTACACCGCCTTCCGCAACATCCTCAACGCCGAGTATGCCAACCTCATGGAGGACGCCTTCGCCGACCTGTCGAACAAGTCGATCATCGAGGCCGACACCATCAACGAGGCGCTGAAGGGCACGAGCGCCTTCCCCACGATTCCAAACTCGGGGCTCGGCGAGCAGCTGCGCACCGTCGCCAGGCTCATCCAGGCCCAGGGCGCCCTCGGCATCACCCGCCAGATCTTCTTTGTGGCGACCGGCGGCTTTGACACGCACGGCCCGCAGCTTGCCGACCACGCCAACCTCCTCGGCGGCGTCAGCTCGGCCATGAAGGGCTTCCAGGACGCGCTGGACACCATCAGCATGGGCGACAGCGTCACCACCTTCACGGCGAGCGACTTCAACCGCACCTACGACAGCAACGGCCGCGGCTCCGACCATGGCTGGGGAAGCCATCACCTCATCATGGGCGGCGCGCTCAACGGCGGCAGGGTCTATGGCTCCTTCCCCGACCCGGACATCAACCTCGCCGGGCATCCGTTGAACACGGGCCGCGGCAACTGGATTCCCACCACCGCCGTGGACCAGTATGCGGCGACGATGGCGAAATGGTTCGGCCTCAGCGACACGCAGATCCGTGACGTCTTCCCGAACATCATGAACTTCGACGCGGACCTCGGCTTCATGAAGGCGGCATGAAGAAGCTTCTCCGCCCCCTGGGTTTCGGCGGCCTGCTGCTGATGGCGGTGCTCTTCGGCCTCATGCTTGGCAAGGGCGGCGGACTGGCCGGCCTCTGGGAGGATGTCTGCGGCCTTTGGGCGCGGCCGGTGAAGGGCATCGACCCGAATGATCCTGTGCTGAAGGCCGGGCTGCCTGAACCCGATCCGCTGGCCGGGCTGCCGGACTCGCCCTTGAACGAACTCCTCAAGCCGGACCTCACGCCGGATCAGCAGACCCAGGTGGTCGGGCAGATGCTGATCGACTACTGGACCAGCGTGCGCAGCCTGCCGAACGGCACCTGGGAGGAGGTGCGTGAACAGCTCGCCGGGCATAACAAAAAGCAGGTCGCGCTGGTGCCGAAGGAGCACCCGGCCCTGGCCACCAACACCTTCCGTGCAAAACCGGATGCGCCCGGCATTCACCTGCATGTCATCTCCGGCAGCGGCTGCGCCTTCCAGCTCATTTATGAAGGACCGGACAAGCAGCCCTTCACCGACGACGACCTGGTCCGCAATTTCCCGCCAGACCTGGAGTTCAAGTGACGCTGCGGAGAAGCTTCGACATCAAAGATTGAGCGGGCAGGAGCGGGCGGTAACATGCGGCTGCATGAACATCCATCATCTGGAGCTCTTCTATTATGTCGCCAGGCATCAGGGCGTGAGCGCGGCGGCGCGTCACATCCCCTACGGCATCCAGCAGCCCGCGATCAGCGCCCAGATCATCCAGCTTGAGGACAGCCTCGGGACGCCCCTGTTTCAGCGGCGGCCCTTTCAGCTGACGGCGGAGGGGCGTGAGCTGTTTGCCTTCATCCAGCCCTTTTTTCAAAACCTGCCGAAGGTGGTGGACAAGCTGCGTGGCGAGGACAGGGCCCGGCTGCGCATCGGCGCTCCGGCGGCCATCCAGCAAAGCTACCTGCCCAGGCTGCTGAAGCTGCTGCGGCGCAGGTTTCCCCAACTGCAGTTCTTCCTGAACTCAGGCTCGCAGGAGGAGTTCGAGGCGCTGCTGCTGGCGGGCGAGCTTGACCTGGCGGTGACGAGCATCTTCAGCAAGCCGGCCGCCGGCCTGCGTTACCGCGACCTCATCTCCCTGCCAATGGCCCTGCTGCTGCCGGAGAAAAGCCGCATAAAGGCAGCCGCTGAACTTTGGGACCAGGACAGGATCGGCATGCCCCTGATCTGCGTCGAGGCCGGCGACCCCATGTGCCGGACTTTCCAGCAGGAGCTGAAGCGACGGAAGCGGGAGTGGTTTCCCAGCCTGGAGCTGTCCTCGCTGGACCTGGTGGCCGAATACGCGGCGCAGGGTTTTGGCGTGGGCCTGGTGGTGGACCAGCCCGGAGAACGGCCGCCTGCAGGAACGCGCAGGCTGCGCCTGGAAGGCTTTCCCGACCTTGCCTACGGAGTGCTCTGGAACGGCAGGCCCACGCCGCTCGTGGAAAGCTTTCTCGAGGGTGCCGGCGAGATCGCCAGGGAATTGAAAAAGCAGCGAGACTGAGCGGATGAAGCGGTCGCGAGCACCGAGCAGGATCAGCGCAGGGAATCACCCGCATGGCGTCATGGAATGGACGTGGAGTGCGTAACTTTTTCCAGAACATGTCGCGACTCCCGACCTTCGTTTTTTTCTGCCTGCTCATGCTGATGGCCTGCCGGCCAGGCCAACCCGTCGCTTCAGACCGCACGGAAACCCTCACCTTCTTTGTCTCCGGTTTGGAATGTGTCGCCTGTGCGGAATCGGTCCGGCAGTCGATCAGCGGGCTGGAGGGCATCGAGTCCATCCGGATGCGGGAGGGCATGGAAGGTTATGCGCAGGTCTGCTTTGCGCCGGAGATCGTCTCGGCGCAGCAGATAGCCCAGGCGGTGCATGAGGCCAGGCCGCTGCATGGCACGCCCTATGAGGCGACCCTGCGCCTGCAGCTGCCGGGGCAGGAAAACCCGTCCGAGCTGACGGCGGTGAAAACACTGCTGGCCAACCAAAAGCATGCCATCGAGGCCGAGCCTTTCTGGGATGCCGCGGACCAGATCCTCCTGCGCTTCCTGCCATTGGAAAAAACGGCGGAGACGCAGGGTGCGAAAGGCTGGAGCCACGAGCGGCTATCCGCAGCGCTCAGCCAGCCCGCACCGTCGGGGCCGGGCCTGAACAACCGCTGGGTGAGCCCTGACGATCCCTCGGTGAACCCATGAAGGGGCCTTCGCCCACCGCAGGCCTCTCAAGGCGAATGACTTGAATCGTTGAGTTGCGTTGCCAGTCCAGCCAGCGTCATGTTTTCGGCAATGGTGTCATGCGGGATCAGGGTATACTTCCACGGCTTCTCAAGCTGCGGTGGCATGTCATCAGGCAGAGGCATCGTCTTAGTGAGTTAGGTTCCAACGGAGCTTGAAAAGCACGGCCGTGCCAACGCGCTGCTGAAGCTTCCCCTCAATCTTTCCGATAAAGTCGTCGCGCTGATGGCCTATTATATCCTCAGCATCGAAAAGGAAGCGGCGCTTGTCGTTGCGCTGGGCTTCGACGCTTTTGATCTGCTTCCGGCTGGCGAGCTTTTCCTCCAGGGTGAGGGCGAGGCGGACGTCGAAGAAGTCCCGGTCGGTGACCCGGTAGGCCGCATGATGCGACTTGTCCACCTCCTCCAGCAGGATGCACGGCTCCAGCTTCGGCAGGGCCCCTTGCCAATCCAGGTGAGTTCGAGTTTGGTTTTTTGGGAAGACATCAGGGAAGGTTTAACCACAGAGGATCCCAGAGGGGAGACAGTAAAGAATTGGGGATCCTTGCCTTGTGTTTTTTGTGGCTGATCAGTCGTCAGCGGCAGCGACGGGTCCAGATTCTGGAATTGGGCCGTCAGCGCCAAGGCCATACGTCTCGCGAACGGCTTCTTCCAACGCAGTGATTTCGGCCGGGGTAAGTTTGGCGAAGGCATCCAGCTTGCGCTTGACCTTGGAGAGGCGGCCATTGTTTTGCAGGCAGAGGCGGAGGAAGAGATTGGCGGCAGGCTCGGGCATGTCCACGACATCCCGCATGGCAACGCGGGCGACGTCGTAGTGCTGGAGGAAGCGGAGTTCGGCTGGAAGCTCCTTTTCAATGGTCTCCTCAATGAACCGGTGAAGCGCCTCTGCAATGGCGGTGCAGTCAATGTAACGGAAGTGATCTAGCGTGGCATTGCGAACGGTCATACGGGCCTGATCGTCCAGCTCATACTCGGAGCGCTCTTTGAGCGGGATGGAGAATGACTCCAGCGAGGCATCGTAGTCGGCGGGCCGGTTAAGCAAAACGGCGGAGACGGGTAGCAGGACGCCATCTGGGCCGAATTTGCGGCGCGCCAGAACGTGATGGATGAGGAAGCGGTGGATACGCCCATTTCCGTCCTCAAATGGGTGGAAATAAACGAACAGCCAAGCAACAACGGCGGCCGATGCAATCGGCGGCAGGAAGGACTGGCTGATCAGACGGGAGGAGAGCTTGAGCCAGTCTTCCATCAACGCAGGAAGGTCGTTCGGCGTGGGCGGAACGAGATGAATTTCCTCCATGCCTGGAGCGAGGGTGCGTCCGACATAATTCTGAACGGTGCGCCATTTCGTGGCCGCATAACGAGGGTCCACGATGGCGTTTTGAAGACTCACGAGTGCTTTCTCCGAGAGAAAGTCTTCGGAAGCTGCGCGGGCGAGGAGGGCCATGAATTTCTCCGCCCGCTGCTGGGTGGGGGTCTCATGCTCGATGGCGTAGGATGTGCGGGTCTCCTTGGCATACAAGTAGCGGAGGGCGCGCCGGAAGACAGCAGGTGGCACCTCGCTAATGAGGTCGGCACAACGCTCATGCAGGCCGGCATCTTTGGCAGGGTGCAGCGAAGCGATGCGCCGAAGCATCGGCGAAAAGTGAACCGTATGGAGGAGGTTGCGATTGATGCGATGGCGCGACACCTTTAGTGTCGGCCCGGTGAAATAGAGATCGGGATCAACGAGGTCGATGTAGTTGCCCGTGGACATGTCCGGTATGGGGAGCGTTTTGCCCGTAAATCGCTCGTGGAGATACCAGATGCGCCGGGCATTGCCGCCCGTGGGCTTCGAGCGAACATATGAAGCCACATCTTCAACAGGGATGAGCGGGAGGATCATTCGGAGCAGTTGCAGGTGAAGCCCTTCACGTTTCAGGGCGAACTCCAAGTGATCGAACACTGTCTCGGGGTTGTGCTGGGTATGCGGGTAAATCTCGCGGACACGCCCGTCTGCCCTCTCAGTGATTCGCTTGCCTGGCTGAGCCAGGTAGGATTCTACAAAGTGCGGGATGGGGTTCTGCTTGAAGTGTTCAGCCAGCCAGAGATAGCCAACGGGGGAGAGCTTGCGGGATTCTGGCATTGGAGGCACGAGTTGTTTGAATCCCACACTGGAATTCAAAAAGTCTTATCTTCGAGGTTTTTTTGTTACTTTTGAGGTTTTTTTCACAAAAATTATTACAGCAGGTGCCAGCGAAGGGTGAACAGACTGGCGGTAAAGGCTGCCTGCTGAAGCTTCCCCTCGATCTTGCCAATCAAGTCCTCGCGCTGCTGATCAATGGCGTCCTGGGCCTCGACGGTTTTGATCTGCTTCTGGCTGGCGAGCTTTTCTTCCAGCGTGAGGGCGGTAGCAGCGGCGCGCCGGGCTTCTTTGATGAGGCGCTCCAGGCCGACCTTGAGGCCGTCCGCCCAGCCATCGAGCTTCTGCGCCTCGGACTCGTCGTAGTGGGCGTTTCGTTTGGCAATGATCTGCTGAATCTGCTGCTGCCGGGCACGGGCAATCTCCCCGAGCACGGCAGGCGCGGGCAGGTCGAGCACCGAACCTTTGAAGGTGGACGGAAGGCCCAGCAGTCCCAGTTAGCGCGGTGAACATCCGAGGCCTTGATGGCTGCAAACTGGTAGGAGCAAATGACGATGGCATCCTCCTTCGGTTCAAAGGGCTGGAAGTCCCCTCGCCTCATCGCGGCATTGTAGGACTTGGATTCGAGGGTCTGGCATTTCATGAGCACCCAATGTCATGAAGGGTCAGGCCGAACGGCCTTTTTTCGTCCGGTTTTTCGCGTGAACATGGGTATCATGGAACTCCATGACCTCGCACGAAACCCGCGCCGCCCAGCTCTTCCTCGCCCATCACGACTTCGTGAAGGGGGTGGCGCTCAAGTATGCGCCCTGGCCTGGGCTGATGGAGGACATCGCGCAGCAGGTGTTCCTGGAGTTCATCGGCAAGGAGCAGCGCTGGGACCTGGAGCGCGACCTGCGTCCGCTGCTGGCCACGATGACGAGGCATGTGGCGATGCGGCTCTGGCGCGAACGAACACGCGAGAAGCCGGAGGTCGTGCAGAAGCTGGCGGAGCACATCCGCCAGCTCGCCGAGGAACGCGACGCGGAGCCTCGATATGAAACGGAGATCGGCCTGCTGCGCGAGTGCCTGCAAAAGCTGCCGGAGAAAAGCCGCGAGCTGGTGCAGCTTTATTACTATCATGACATCGCCACGCCGGAGATCGCCGGACAGCTGGCGATGAAAGCGGACACGGTCTGCAGGGCGCTGTCCCGGGTGCGTGACAAGCTGCGCGAATGCATCCAGCGCCAGATTCAGAAGGGAGGGCCCGTCCATGCGTGAACCCACCCAGGATCCTGAAGTGCTGATCCAGCATTACCTCGAGGACCGGCTTACTGAAACGGAGGCCGGCGCGCTGCTGGCGATGCTTCAAGCCGACCCCGCACTGGCGCAGCGCCTGACGGAACAGCTGAACCTTGACGCCATGCTGAGCGAGGTTTCGGCCGGAGCGACGGCGGCCCCCGCCGCACCTGTCCTGAGACCGGTGCTGAGGCGCACCCGCTGGCTGCCCGTGGCCCTGGCGGCGGCAGCCGCCGCCTGCGTGACCCTGGCGGGCACCTGGCTCATCCGCCCAACCCACGATGCCGAAGCCACCACCAACGCCGTTGCCGTGCTGATGCGCGGCGTGAACGCCGAATGGGAGGGCGGCAGGTCGCCCCTGGTCGGCACGCCGCTGACGCCGGGCCTGCTCAGATTGAAGCGCGGGCTGGCGCAGATTGAATTCTACCAGGGGGCGCGCGTCACCGTGGAGGGACCGGCCGAGCTGGAGCTGCTTTCCGCCAGCGAGGCACGCTGCACAAGCGGACGGCTGAGCGCGCATGTGCCGCCGCAGGCCCGCGGCTTCCGCATTCAAACACCCAAGGGCACGGTGGTGGACCTGGGCACGGACTTCGGGCTGGATCTCAACACCCCGGAAGCCCAGGTGCATGTGTTCAAGGGCGAGGTCGAGCTGCACCCGGGCGGCTCCGCGATGCAGCCGCTGAAGGAAGGTGAGGCCATGCTGCTGGCGGACACGGCGCGCAGGCTGGCTGCGGACCAGCGCGCCTTTGCTTCGCTGGAAAACCTGGACGAGCGCACGGCGGAATCCCAGCGCATGGCCTTTGAAGACTGGCTAAAAAGCGCCGCCTCCTGGAATGCGGATCCGACCCTGCTGCTGCACCTGGATTTCCAGGACTCCAGCCACACGCGCACCCTGCTCAATCATGCGCTGCTTTCTCCCGGCGTGCCGGCCGGCAGCATCGTCGGCTGCCAGTGGACCCAGGGCCGCTGGCCGGGCAAACGTGCCCTGGAGTTCCGCAATGTCAGCGATCGTGTACGACTCAGCATCCCCGGAGAACACGAGGCCCTGACGCTCGCCGCCTGGGTGCGGGTGGACGGGCTGGACCGCGCCTTCAACTCGCTCTTCATGGTCGAGGGCTACAAGAACGGGGCCGTGCACTGGCAGATCACCCGTGACGGAAAATTGCGCCTGGGGTTGGCGGGAAGGCTGGGGCATCCGGGCAGGGATCACGACACGGAGGCGATCCTCACGCCCGAGCGCTTTGGCCAGTGGCTGCATCTGGCGACCTGCGTGGACCCGGCCGCGAAGGAGGTGCGCCACTACCTCAATGGCAGCCTGACGGCACGTGTGTCACGACCGGTGATGTTCCCTTTGCGCATGCCCCTGGCAGAGCTGGGCAACTGGAACAACGGCGGCCATGGTGGCGCGACGGAGATCCGGCATTTCAGCGGGCTGATGGATGAATTCCTGCTGTTCCGCCGCGTGCTGAGCGAGGCGGAAATCCGCAGGCTGGCGCGCTGATCCACCCTGGACGGAGGGTCCGATTACGAGCCGGGAGCCTTCGGGGTCACCGGGTAGCGGGCCGGATTCTTTTCGTAGGTGTCCATGCATTCCACGCAGCAGAAGGCGACGTTGCCTTTCTCGGTGAAGATGCGGTAGATGATGCGGACGGCCTTGCCGTCGACCGGGCATTTGTCGTTGATGGCCGGGCCGCCTTTGGCGAAGACGGCGGTGACGCTGATGATGGCGAGCAGAAGGGCTGGAAGGATGGCTTTCATGACACGTTGAGGTTGCGGCGGCACAGGGGCCGTCATGAGCGCTTAACGTGCAGGAACCCAAAGTCCTAGAGGGCTGCCAAGGCCCGCGCAGTGTTGCACAAGCCTTGCACACCACCCGGATCAAAACGGGATGTCGTCGCCATCCAGGCCGTCGGTGATCGGGCCTTCGCCGAAATCGTCATTCTGCTGGGGAGCGGGCCGTTGAGGGGGGCGCTGAGCAGGTGCCTGACGCTGCTGATAACCGCCGCCACCACCCGCCGGACGACGGGCCTGCTGTGGAGGTGCGCTGTAGCCGCCGTCGCCATCATCGGCATGCTGGCCGCCACCACCGCCGCCGCCACCCGTGCCGCCGATGAACTGCATGTTTTCGCAGACGATCTTGATCTTGTTGCGCTTCTGGCCGGTGGCCTTGTCCTCCCAGGTGTCCATCTGCAGGCGGCCTTCGATGAAGAGGGAGCGGCCCTTGTGCAGGTACTGCCCGGCCAGCTCGGCCTGCTTGCCCCAGAGCACGACGTCGAGGTAGGTGACCTCCTCCTGGCGCTCGCCAGTGGCTTCGTTGACAAACCGACGGTTCACGGCCAGGCCGATGTCGCAGACAGCGGTGCCTTTCGGAGTGTAGCGGACCTCCGGATCGCGCGTGAGGTTGCCGATGAGCATGACTTTGTTCAGACTGGCCATAGACCGTCACCTTAGCCACCCGAGTCCCGTCTGGGCAAGGTTTTTGTCATCTCGCGCAGACTCCAGATTTGAACTTGGCGGCGGCTTGGCGTGCGGCTCATAGTGACGCCATGGCCTACCTCCTCGACGCCTTCGTCATCCTCGCCTATTTCGGCATCATCATCGGCATCGGCCTTTCCCAGCGGAGCAAGAGTGGCAGCGTGGAAGGCTTCACCCTGGGTGACCGTCAGATCGCCTGGTGGGCGGTGCTGGCCTCGATCCTGGCGGCGGAGATCAGCGCGGCCACCTTCCTGGGCGCTCCGGAGGCGGGCTACAGCCGCCGAAACTGGAGCTACGCCCAGTTTGCCATCGGCACGGTGATGGCGCGTGTCATTGTGAGTTTTCTATTCATTCCCATTTTTTACAAACACGGGGTCATTTCCCTCTACGAGTTCCTGGAGACCCGCTTTGGGCCGGTGACCCGCAAGTTTGCCTCCATCACCTTCATGGTCACCCGCGTGCTGGCCATGGGCACCCGACTCTATGTCTCGGCCATCATCCTGGTGCTGGCGGTGGCCATGTGGCAGGGCACGGCGGTGCAGCCGGAGACGAAGTTCTGGCTCTACGCCGGGGCGGTGGTGGTGGTGACGCTGCTGACGGCGCTCTACACCTCCGTCGGCGGCATCCGCGCGGTGATCTGGACGGACTTCATCCAGGTCGGTGTGCTGGTGGCCTCGCTCGGCTTCACCATTCCCTACCTGCTCGGCAAGATCCCCGGCGGCTGGGACACCGTGGCGGCGACCATCAAGAGCCCGGTGTTCTTTGAATTCGCCCGCCCTGCCGACCCCGGTGCCTGGGCCTGGGTGAAGAATGTGCTGACGAATGAATACACGCTCTGGGCGGCGGTGATCGGCAGCACCTTCGTGACCATGAGCACGCACGGCATCGACCAGGACACGGTGCAGCGCATGCTGACGGCGAAGAACCGCCGCCAGAGCGCCTTCGCCACCATTCTCTCCGGAATCGTCGACCTGCCCATTGTCTCCGCCTTCATCCTTATCGGCGTCATGCTCCAGGCCTACTACAGCGCCCACCCGACGCCCAACCTGCCGGCCGAGACCCGCGAGGTGTTCCCCTTCTTCATCATGAGCGAGATGCCGGCGGGCATGCGCGGCCTGGTGACGGCAGGCATCCTGGCCACGGCCATGGGTTCGCTCAGCACGGCCCTGAACGCGCTCGCCACCAGCCTGTCGCGCGACTTCATCCTGCCGCGCCTCGGCCCGGGGGCGAGCGAGCAGCGGCAGGTGTCGGTGCTGCGCATGAGCACGGTGTTTTTCGCCGTGCTGATCATCGGCGTCGGCGTGGTGACGGCCTGGTTCATGGCGCACAACCCGAAGGTGGAGATCCTGCCGCTGGTGCTGGGCATCCTGGGTTTCACTTTTGGTTCGCTGCTTGCCGTGTTCCTGCTCGCCGTGCTCACCCGCACGCGCGGCAACGACTTCGGCAACCTTCTGGCGATGATCTGCGGCATCCTGGCCGTCCTGTTCCTGAGCAACGTGCTCGGCATCCAGCAGCGCCTTGGCATCGAAACGCCCTTCGTGCTGTCCTTCCCCTGGCGCATCACGCTCGGCACCCTCGTGACCTTCAGCATCGCCATCCTCTTCCCCACCCCGCCGGAGCGGAGGGAGGCGTGATCGGGGGTTTGAAACGTTGCCTTCCGGCTTCAATATTGTCCCCACCCTTTTCATGCCCGCCTATCTGGTTGCCGCCAGCGACCTCCGAAGGTCTGATGAAGATCGCCTTGGCGGATGGCCATAGGATCAGACGGCACTCTCAAAGGCCGGAGCGTTTCTCTCGGAGGTGTGGTTTCACCAGCGCGTGAAACCAAGTGGTTCACCGCCAAAACGGCGTTTGATTTTACTGAAAGTTTATGTTTTACTAGCCAAGTAAAACCATGGGAAACGCTAAAACCATCGACTCGGAAGCTCTGCTGGACGGCTTTTCACGCTGTCTGAAAGAGGCGGCTGTGACGGCGGCGGCCATCTCGTTGAAACGGGGAGCCAGGAGTGCGGCGGAGGTCTTCCTGGAAGGCTCCGAGCAGCAGACGGAACTGCGGCTGCCGGTCAGTCCGTTTCTGTATCCCTCACGTCGGCTGCTGACGGAACCCGATCTGCTGCGCCGTCTGGTGCTGAGCCCGCACCTGCCCGAGGCGCTGGCGGCGGACCTGCGTGCGGCGGGCATCAGCCATGCGGATCTGAACGGGCGGTTGTTCGTGAAGGCTCCGCATTTCGTCATCGACCGTGGGCCGCGCAGCCAGCAGCACCGGGGGCCGACAGGCGTGGTGGATGTGTTTTCAGGCAAGACCAGCCGCCTGACTCGGGCGCTGCTGAGTGTGCGAGAGAAGGCCTGGACGCAGGAGGAACTGGTGGCCCACACGGAGGTGTCACGTGGGCTGGTATCACGCGGGCTCGCGTGGCTGGTGAAGAATGACTATGTGACAAGCGAGGCCACAAGCCACCGGCAGGCGACGCGCTATCTCGTGAAGGATTGCACGGCGATGCTGAATGCGTGGGCGGCGGCGGATGACTGGACGAGGCGCTGCGAGATCCATGAGTTCTCGGTGCTGTCAGATGACTACCTGCGGAATGCGGAGCGGCTGCAGGAGGTGTTGGGCAGTGGCGGACTGTGCTTCACGCAATGGATCGCGGCCTGGCTGCGGCGTGCCCATACCACGCCGCCCGTGGTCTCCGCCTATCTGCGTGACCGGACGTTACTGGAGCGAGCGCCGGGCCGAAAGGTGGACTCTGGCGGCAACGTGTGGCTGATCGTGCCGAAAGATGAGGGTGTATTCTTTGAAACCCAGGAAGTGCAGGGCATGATGCTGGTGACAGATGCACAAATCTATTTGGATCTGATCAAAACCGGCCAGCGCGGCCCCGAAGCAGCCGCTGAACTGCGGAATTGGGAGGGCTTTGCCCGATGAAACACGACACCTATGACAAGTATCCGGCGGACAGCCTGGATCTTCCGGAACGTGCGCTGCTGACGGTATGGGATTGTCTGGCAGCGTATCGCGATGATCTGGTGCTGGTGGGCGGACTGGCGATCAAGCACCTCACCCGAGCGCCGAAGGTGGGCCAGACGGGGCCGGTGACACAGGACGTGGACTTCGGCATCAGTCTGGCAGCGGAATCTGGCATGTATGGCAGTCTGCGGGAGACCTTGGCCGCGCATGGCTTCCGGCGGGTGAAAAGTCGCTTTCTGCGGACATTCCCCGGCTTCGATCTGCATGTCGACCTGGTGACGGATGACGACAAAGCAGACACGGGAACGGCGCTGCTGGACGATGGGCTGGCAGTGGGCATCGTGCCAGGAATCAACCGGGCACTGGAGCACGCGCGGCTGGTGGAAGTCTGTGGTAAATCTCTGACCGGCGCGGATTTGCAAGCCCAGGTGAAGGTGGCCGAAGTTGGGCCGATGATGGTGCTGAAGCTGAACGCCTTCGGCGGTCCAATGGGCCGCAAGGCGGGCAAGGATGTGCATGACCTGCTTTATCTGACGATGAATTGCGACGGCGAGGCCGACCATGCCATCGCCGCATTTCATGCGGAGAAAGCCGCTGGAAACCGAGGCGTGCCGCACGCTCTCCATGCGGCAAAAACGTGGTTCTCTCATCTGAATGCACCGGGACCGATGGCCTGCGCTGCTTTCCGTCTCAACAACCGGCATGAATTGCCTGCTCTAGCCACAGAATCTCTCCGCATTCGCCAGCAATGCGTGACGCTTGCCGAAGCGCTGCTAGCCTAGTCACCTCATGTCCGAATATCTCCACGTCGAAAAGCCTTTCCTCGACAGCTCTCGGCGCGGGACTGGACGGTGGTGGATCAAGGGCATGGCATGATCGCGAGTGTTCCAGCCAAGAGCCTGCGGAAGATCTTTCATGAGTTATTGTCGTCCACGAACTCTGCCACCTGCACCATCTGGATCACTCGGCTGCCTTTTGGAACGAGGTGGACAAGGTGCTGCCAGACTTCGAGGAGAAAAAGGCGTGGTTGCGAAGGAATGGAGCCTCCCTGGACTTGCAGGCAGCACCTGAGCGTAGATTCATTCGGCCTTCATGATGACGCACAGCGGGCTACTGCCACGTTCTTCCAGCAACGTCTTTTTGCCACGCTTTCAGACGTCATCCCAACGATGTTCTCCAAGGACAGCCTGCCGCCAGGTCAGTGGTTGAAGAGGAAGGCCGGGGAGTTGATCAGGGCCCAGGCGAGGTCCTGGGCGTTGGTCAGTCGTTTGTTGGCGAGCTGGCGGGCGCTGAGCTCGGCGTCGCGGCGAAGCTGCAGGAGCTTCGGATCCAGCACGATGGGCTTCTGGGCCTCGACATGCTTCGCCTCAAGGGCGAGAAGCTGGGGGTCCACCGGCACGGGCTTGCGGGCGTTGGCGAGCACCTTTCTCTGGGACTGGTAGTCGCGGAACTGGTTGAGGAAGTGCTGGGTGAGCACGGCGTTCTGCTCGGGCGTGCGCTTGGGCGCCTTGATCGCAGCGGCAACGGCGGCGGGCACGCCGAAGCGGACGACGGGACTGTTGGTGACCCACAGGCGGAAGCGGCCGGGGTTGTATCTGCCGTTCTGGAAGTTGCTGGTCATCTGCACGGAGAAGCTGGTGCCGCCTTCGTTCATGACCGGCTTTTCAAAGGAGAAGACCGCTTCATGACGGAATCCGCCCTCGGGGCTGACGGCCCAGCCACGGTCGCGGTTGCCCTTCTTCAGCGCCTCGGTGACTGGGAAGTTTGTCTGCTCGAAGTCGGCCTTCGGATTCTTCAACGTCTGCGCCACGCCGGCTCCGCGCACGCGCTTGGCGTCGGCGGGCTGGGTGGTGACAACGAACTCGCCAAGGACGAAGTTGCCGTCGGGCGCAAGGCCGGGGCCGTTGTTAGGCAGGCGGTCGTCGGGCAGCATCTCCAGCTTGATGGCGGTGATGTTCGGCAGGGCGGACTTGCCGATGAGCAGGTAGTTGCCGGTGCTCTGGCGGCCTTCCGGAAGGGCCGTGGCCAGCAGGGAGCCGTCGGGGAGGACCTCGATCTTCTCGACACCGCCGGCGCGCTGCACCTTGACGTCGAGCGGGTGCCACTCGGTGCTGAGGTCGAGGTAGTTCTCCCACTTTGGCTGGTTCATCGGCGCGGTGTCAAAGGCGGCCTTCACCTTGACCTCGGCGGCCTTGATGGCGGCCAGGCGGGCGTCCTCCTTCTTCTTCACCTCGGGGGCGATCTTCGCCTTGTGGGCCTCCAGCTCCTTCTTCGTGGCGTCGATGGCGGCCAGGCGCTCCTGCTCAGCCTTTGCAATGAGCGGCTTCTGCTCGGCCTCCTTCGCCTGCTGCTCGGCGGCGAGCGCCTTGTGCTCGCCATCCATGCCCGCCATGCTGGCAAGCGCGGCGTTGATCTCCTTGCCGGTCGGGCGGCGGTTGAGGATGCGGACGAAGATCTCCTCGACGAGCTTCGCATCGTCCTTGATCTCGTTCGTCAGCTTCGCGATGGCGTTGTTCGGATCGCTGATGGCATCGCCGACGGTCGGGCCGGACATGAGCGCCATGACGGGGCCGAGGTTCACGTCGTTGCTGCGCTCGCATTCGCAGACGGACTCACGCGCAGGCTTGCCGAAGTTCGTCAGGAAGCCGTCGGGAAGCTGCGTCTGGCCGTCGATGAGCTGGGCGGCGCGGGTGCCCTTCGGCACGCCGGGGATGTTCGGCATGGAGCCGGTGACGGCGAAGACGGAGTCAAAGAGCACCTCGGCGGGCAGGCGGCGGGCCTTGGCATGGCTGTAGTTCACCTTGTCGTCCTCGTTCCACTTGTTGGTGTCGAGCGCGAGCTGGTAGGTGCGGCTCTGGACGATGAGCTTCATGAGGTGGCGGACGTTGAAGCCGCTCTGGATGAGCTCGCTGGTGAGGTACTGGAGCAGCTCGGGATTGCTCGGCGGATTGCCGGCGCGGATGTCGTCGAGCGGTTCAATGACACCGGTGCCGGTGAGGTAGCCCCAGATGCGGTTGGCGTAGCTCATGGCGAAGTAGTCGTTGTCCGGGCTGGTCATCCAGGTGGCGAACTGCTCGCGGCGCGAGGTGGCGGTCTTGCTGACCAGCTCTGCGTCAAACGGCACCCTCGGGGCGACAGGGGCGTTGGTGCGCAGGTGGTTCATCTCACCGGCGGTCTTGTCGGCGACGATTTCGTAAAGCGGCTTCGCACCCTCCACGGCCGTGCCGCCGATGGTCTTGCCGGCGCTGGCGGGATCGGTCTTCAGCTCCACCTGGGCGAAGAAGGCGGCGGTCTGGTAATACTGGTCCCAGGTCCATTTCTCGAAAGGATGATCGTGGCACTTGTTGCAGTTGAAGCGGGTGGCGAGGAAGAGGTGCGTGGTGTTCTCCACCAGCTCCTCCGGCGTGCGCACGGTCTTGAAATAGGCGGCGGCGGGGTTGTCCTTGTTCGAGCCGGTGGCGGTGATGATGCGGTAGGCCATGCGGTCATAAGGGGTGTTGTCCGCCACCTGCTGCTTGATCCAGTCGCGCAGGATCTTGACGCCTTCACTGCCGAGGAACTTGGAGTTCACCTGCAGCATGTCGGCCCACTTGTTCGTCCAGTGGTCGACAAAGTCAGGGTTGCCGATGAGGCGGTCGATGACCTCGTTGCGCTTTGTGCGCGTGTCGCGCGTGTCGGCGATGAAGGCGCGGACTTCCTCCGCCTTCGGCGGCAGGCCGGTGAGGTCGATGTGGATGCGGCGCAGAAAGTCCTCGTCGCTGCAGAGGCCGCTCGGCTGGATCTTCATGCGCTGCCATTTGCGGGCGGTGAACTCATCGACCTTGTTCCACTTCTCGGGCTCGCTCCAGACGAAGCGGGTGCGGTCGCCCATGACCGTGATGGTGGTGGCGGCGTAGGCCCCTTCAAAGCGCGCCAGGATGGCGGCCTCGCCTCGGCGGATGCTGGTCATGAGGCCGGTCTTGTCAGCCTCGATCACCTCGCCGTTCCCGCTGTCAATGAAGGCCTCGGCGGTGACGTCCTTGACATAACCATCCGCGTATCGGGCGATGACCCGCATCTGCTGGCGGGCGCCGATGCGCTCCAGCACGGGGTTCTTCGGGAAGACCTCGATGCCGGTCACGCGCGGCGTCTTCAGGTCCAGCTTCGCGCCCTGGCTGATCCAGGCCTTGAGCGTTTCATAATAAAGCTCTCCGGGCACGGTGAGCTGGCCGCCCTCATGCGGCACGGCGCCGCTGGCCTTCAGCAGCATGAGCGAGTGCTCCGGTGAGGCGGCGTTGGCGCGGCGGCTGGCGAGCTCATCGGTGAAGGCGAGCACGTCATAGATGGGGTCGTAGCCGCGCAGGCTGAGCTTGAAGCCGGCCTTGCCGTCCTTGGCCCCGTGGCAGGTGCCCATGTTGCAGCCCAGCTTGCTGGTGATGGGCATGACATCGCGCACATAGTCGGGCTTCAGGGCCACGTTCATGCCGCTGACCTTCACGGGCACAACGGCGGCCCTGCCCATGAAGGCGATCTTGATCTCCGCGGCACCGTCCTTGCCCGGACGCACCATGCCGCGCTCGTTCACCGTGGCGGCGGCCTCGCTGCTGCTGCTGAGCTTCGCCATGCGGGTGATGTCGGCCTTCGTGCCGTCGCTCATGGTCGCGGTGACGACGAGCTGCGCATACTCGGTGGGCCTGGCGATGCTGACGCTTTTCGGCTCGACCTCGATTCCGGTGACGGTCAGGCCGGGCACGAGCGTTTCGACCTTGTCATCCTTCTTCGCGGTGGCGCGCACGCTGTCGTCGGCGATGACCTCGCTGGCGGCGAGCGCCTTGTCCGCCACCAGCGGCACGCTGGGGAACTCCTTCGCGACCTTGCCGGTGGCGGCGTCGATCAGGCGGATGCGGCCGTCCTGGCCGGCGGCGGCGACGCTTTTGCCGTCGGGTGAGAAGCTGACGGTGAAGATGCCGCAGGGCATGGGCGTGCTGCTGAGCAGCTTCACATCCTTGCTGACCCAGTCATCGAGCTCCTTGCCCTTGCCGTTGACGGTCTCGACGATCTTTTTCACCGCCTCGGGCAGGGTGCTGTCGTACTCGCTGGCATACAGGTTCACCGCGCCGTTGCCTTCATGCGAGGCGCCTGCGGCGATGCGTTTTCCGTCCGGGGCGAAATCGACGCCGAAGATGCGGCCCTGCATGGCGGGGAACTTGCGGATGAGGTTGGCGTTGTCGCCAATCACGCGCTTGGTGATGCGCTCCATGCGGTAGATGGCGGGCACGCCGTCGGTGCCGCCGATGAGGATCTCGTTGCGCTGCGGATGACGGGCCAGGGCCTGCACGCCGCCCTTGAGGGCGCCCGGCGTGATGGAGGTGATGTTGTCGATGAAGCGCTGGGTGGCGACCTCGGTGAGCTTGACGCTCATGTCACGGCCGCAGGAGGCGATGAGCTTTCCTTCGAGGCCCCAGACGGTGTCGAGCACCCAGTCGCTGTGCGAGCCCATGAAGACCACTTCCTTGCCACTGGCCGCCTCGAAGGCGCGCAGGCCGTTGTCGCCGCAGCCCACGGCGATGAACCTGCCGTCCGGCGACCAGCTCGCACCGTAGAGCGTGTCGAAGGTCAGGGACTTGGAAAGCTCGAGCTTCTTCGCCGCCACGTCCCAGATCTGGATCTCACCCATGCGCGCAGGGCTGCCGCCGGTGACCAGGATCCGCTTGCCGTCGGGCGACCAGGCGAGCTTCTGGATGCGTTCCGCCAACCCAACCAAACGTGCGACAATGCCGGAGCCGTCCGCCTTGTGGACCAGCACCTCGTGATAGCCGGCGACGGCGATCATCGACCCGTCCGGCGAGTGTTCCAGGGAGGTGACCGCCGGGG
Organism: Prosthecobacter sp.; assembly: GCA_019186985.1. Classification (GTDB taxonomy): domain Bacteria; phylum Verrucomicrobiota; class Verrucomicrobiia; order Verrucomicrobiales; family Verrucomicrobiaceae; genus Prosthecobacter. The sequence goes on from JABARQ010000006.1 coordinate 35,296, forward strand.
CCGTGACATAGACCGGCGGATGCTCCATGTCGTAATGCGCCATCGCGGAGGCGGGCGTGTCATCCTTCGCGCCCTCGGCGATCCATTTTTTGATCAGGGCGACCTGGCTTTCATGCAGGGGATCGCCCTTGGGCGGCATCTCGACCTTGCCCTCGGCGTTGGGCATGGAGACCTTGAGCAGGTTGGATTCCTCGGGCTTGCCGGAGACGATGGCGGAGCCCTCCTCACCACCGGCGAGCAGCTTGGCGAAGTCCGTCATGATGTAGTCGCCCTTGGCCTTGGCCGGCTGGTGGCAGCCCGTGCAGTTGGCCTGCAGGATGGGCCGGATGTGCTTGTAAAAGGACACCGGCTTCGAGGGGTCGATGGTCTCTTCTTTCTTCGGGGCGGCGCTGGCGGCGACCGCAAGGAGGACGAGGAGAGAAAGGGCGGTTTTCATGGGGTGGAAACGGGTCGGCAGAGGGATTGTCCAGAGATCTCAGAGTTCCGGACGACCCTACACGGGCGCAAGAGAGGAGGCGGAAAACGCCGGAGAGGCGGAGGCTCTTGCGAATCCCGCCTCAGGCGGCGGGATCGTCCATGCCCCCGGGAAGGATGGAACAGGGCCTCAGCACGGCGATGCCGTGGCCATTGACGCGCCTGTCTCCTTTTTCAGGGCTGGAAATTGGGGGGTCATGGAAATTCGGTTCAAGGTGCAACGGCTTTGCGGCTCCCTTTTGTTTTCATGTGGGTTCCATCTCCGCTCCATTCAGGAACATCCTCAACGCTTCGGGCGCTTCAGCCTGCGCTTTCATCCTCTCCATCCGCCGCATGAGCGGGCTCTCGTTCGCCGCCGGCTTCATCCACCGCATTCCTGGCAGGCTGCTCGATCCCATGAAGGGTGGAATTGGAACCGATTCCTTGCCACTTCCTCAATCACCCGCTTTGATCCCTCAACACGTTCCCTAAAGCTCTCCCTGAATGGCCATCAAAAAATCCGACCTCTACTCCTCCCTCTGGGCCTCGTGCGATGAACTCCGGGGCGGCATGGATGCCAGCCAGTACAAGGACTACGTCCTCTTCATGCTCTTCATCAAATACGTCTCCGACAAATACGGCGACAGCGATGACTATGCTCCGCCGGTGGTCATTCCCAAGGGGGCCAGCTTCAAGGACATGGTGGCGCTCAAGGGCAAAGCCGACATCGGCGACAAGATCAACACCCAGGTCATCCAGCCGCTCATCGATGCGAACTCCCGGCTCGCCCGCAGCGACTTCCCGGACTTCAACGACTCGAACAAACTCGGCGATGGCGCGGAGAAGGTGAAAAAGCTCGAAAGCCTCATCGCCATCTTCGAGAATCCCGCGCTCGATTTCTCCCAGAACCGCGCGGAGAACGACGACATCCTCGGCGATGCTTATGAGTATCTCATGCGGCACTTCGCCAGCGAGAGCGGCAAGAGCAAAGGCCAGTTCTACACCCCGTCGGAGGTCAGCCGCATCATGGCCAAAGTGATTGGCATCGGCCCGCACAACACCACGGCGAGGACCACGGCCTATGACCCCACCTGCGGCTCCGGGTCGCTGCTGCTGAAGGTCGCCGCGGAGGCGGGAAAGCACATCACGCTGGAGGGCCAGGAAAAGGACGTGACCACCGCCGGTCTCGCCCGCATGAACATGATCCTGCACGACTTCCCGACCGCCAACGTGCTCTCGGGAAACACGCTTTTCGATCCCAAGTTCAAGGACGGTGAGGCGCTGCGCACCTACGATTACGTCGTCGCGAATCCGCCCTTCTCGGACAAGGCCTGGTCCACCGGCCTCACGCTGGGCGAGGGCGGCAGCGGGGACCCATTCCAGCGCTTCACCTGGGGCGTGCCCCCGGCGAAGCAGGGCGACTACGCCTACCTCCTGCACATCCTCCGCAGCCTGAAGAGCACCGGCAAGGCCGCCTGCATTCTCCCGCATGGCGTGCTCTTCCGGGGGAATGCGGAGGCCGTCATCCGCCAGCAGCTCGTCCGCTCCGGTTACTTGAAGGCCATCATCGGCCTGCCGGCGAATCTCTTTTACGGCACCGGCATCCCCGCCTGCATCCTCGTGCTGGACAAAGAGAACGCCCAGGCCCGCAAAGGCATCTTCATGATCGATGCCAGCAAGGGCTTCAAAAAAGACGGCCCCAAGAACCGCCTCCGCGAGCAGGACCTGCACAAGATCGTCGATACCTTCACCCGGCAGGATGAAAGCGATCCCCGCTACGCCCGCATGGTGCCCGTCAGCGAGATCGCCGACCCGAAGAACGACTTCAACCTCAACCTCCCGCGCTACATCGACAGCACCGAGCCCGAGGATTTGCAGGACATTCACGCTCACCTCTGTGGAGGCATCCCAGGCCGCGACATCGAAGCGCTCATCGCTTACTGGAAGGTCATGCCCGGCGTGCGCTCCACGCTCTTCGCTCGCGACGACTCTCCCGGCTACATGGAGCTACGCGTCCCCATCGCCGAGGTAAAGCCCACCATCTTCGCCCACCCCGAGTTCAGCGCCTTCACCACCCAGGCGAAGAAGCTCTTCACGAAATGGCAGACGACCAGCGTCGCGCTCATGAAGGGCCTCGCCAAGGACGGCCACCCGAAGGTGCTCATCGAAACCATCGCCGAGGACCTGCTCGCCACCTTCAAGACCGCGCCGCTGCTGGATGCCTACGATGTCTATCAGCATCTCATGGACTACTGGGCCGAGACCATGCAGGACGACTGCTACCTCATCGCCGATGTCGGCTGGATCACCGGGGCCAGGCCGCGTGAGATTGTTCAGGTGAAGAACAAGGAGGGCAAACCCATCTGGCCCGAGAAGGAAGACTTCAAAAAGGGCAAACGCCGCTTCAAGTCCGACCTCCTCCCCGCCGCCCTGCTCATCGCCCGCTACTTCGCCACCGAGCGCGATGCCATCGCCGCCCTGGAGGCCGAACTCGCCAGCATCGAGCAGCAGCTCGATGAGATGCGGGAAGAGCAAAGCGGCGAGGACGGACTGCTGGCCGAAGTCATCGAAGGCGAGGGCGAAAAGCAAAAGATCACCGCCAAAGCCCTCAAGGCCCGCCTCAAGGACATCGGCAAGAACAAGGACGATGCCGAGGAACGCCAGGCCCTCCAAGCCTACGCCGCGCTGCTCGACCAGCAGGCCGAGACCAAAACCCGGCTCAAGACCGCGCAGGACGACCTGGAGGCCAAGCTCGACGCGAAATACCCCACGCTCACCGAGGCCGAGATCCAGACCCTCGTCGTGGACGACAAATGGCTCGCCACCCTCGCCGCCGCCGTGCAGGGCGAGCTGGACCGCGTCTCCCAGACCCTCACCAGCCGCATCCGCCAGCTTGCCGAACGCTACGCCACCCCGCTGCCGGAATTAACAACCGAGGTCGAATCGTTGGCTGGAAAAGTCGCCGGACACCTCGCTAAAATGGGATTCAAGCCATGAATCCGTTTTCTATCCCAACGGGATTGCGTCATGCAGCCCAGGGTTGCTCGGCACGAGCTACCCTGGGAGCCCTGGCCGCCAAAGTGGACCAACACCTCCAAAAGATGGGAGCCGTATGGAAGTGAAACCCGGCTACAAACAGACCGAAGTCGGCGTCATCCCGGAGGAGTGGGAAGCTGCAACCATCGGCGATGTTTGTTCATTCTCAGGAGGATCTCAGCCACCACGCTCGACCTTCAGGTTCGTGCCGACGCCGGGCTACATCCGGCTCATCCAAATTCGAGACTACAAATCCGACGACTTTGCTTCCTATATTCCAGAAGCTCTGGCGCGGAAACGCTGTTCCTCAGATGACATCATGATTGGAAGGTATGGCCCGCCTGTCTTCCAGATTCTCCGCGGAATTGAGGGCGCTTACAACGTCGCTCTAATCAAGACAACTCTGACGCCGAAAGTTGATCGTGAGTTCTTCTTCAACGCGCTGAGCCAAGAACCACTTTTCCAGCTAATCGACGCTCTTTCGCGTCGTTCGTCTGGCCAAACAGGCGTCGAAATGCCGGCATTAAAAGCCTATGGGCTGCCGCTGCCACCCCTCCCCGAACAACGCGCCATCGCTGCGGCGTTGAGCGATGTGGATGGGCTGCTGGGCGGGCTGGACCGGCTGATCGCCAAGAAGCGCGACCTCAAACAGGCCGCCATGCAGCAACTCCTCACCGGCCAAACCCGCCTCCCCGGCTTCCACGGCGAGTGGGAGGTGAAACGGCTGGGGGAGGTTGGGAAGTTCCTGAAAGGTAGCGGTGTGACGAAAGACCAGACTCGCAGCGGCTCACTTGCCTGCGTCCGCTACGGTGAACTCTACACGCTCCATCATGATGTGGTGAAAGGCTTCCAATCTTGGATTTCCCCCGAGGTCGCCGCCACGGCAGTCCGGCTAAAGTATGGTGACATCTTGTTTGCAGGCTCAGGCGAGACCAAGGAGGAAATTGGCAAGTGCGCCGCCTTCGTCAGTGACATCGAAGCGTATGCAGGCGGCGACATTGTGATTCTTAGACCTGACAACTGCGATTCCGTGTTCCTCGGCTATGGGTGTGCCGTCGATTGGATGTTAAGAGGGAGTATCCTGGCTAGTCAGGCCATGCTTGTCAAAGTAAGTCCAGAGGGACGACCAGCGGGAGGCCGACAGCAGAAGGGCGCGCAAGGTCAGCACGGTT
>JABARQ010000055.1 GCA_019186985.1 Prosthecobacter sp.
CCCGGTTCAAGCGCCTGTCGAGAGACTATGAACGCCTGGCCTCGACGCTCACGGGAATGCACTGGCTGGCATTCTCGATGCTCATGCTCTCTTCCCTCTTCGGCTAAAGTTATTAACAGGCTCTAGCATGACATCCGTCGCGGCTACTGGATACGCTCCCTGGGGAACATGGAGCACCACTGCTGGATCGACGCCGACAACAGTTGACTTGCTGATGGGTTTTCACTTTCCTTATGGCGTTGCAGGCAATGACGATTTTGTTGTTATTTCACCTGGAACTACTCAGCTAAATTTGCAGGACGGCATGTTTTTGGGCAGTGGGCCACTCGGCGTTACTTCGGCTTATCTCACTGCAAACGATGGAATGCCGCCAACTCCTCGATCCGAAAGAGTTCCTGTCATATTAGGCGTTCCCGAGCCTTCAGTTACGGTTGGTCTATCGTTAGGGCTATTCTCCATGAATCTGGTTCGCAGACGAACAAAGACATGAAAGAAAAAACGCCAGGCATTTAGCACACAAGGCTGCACACCTCCGGTTCCTCCGAGCCGAAGGCTCGAAAGACATGAGCCTGGGGTGAAACGAGCATAGCGAGTGGGAACCCCAGGGTCACGCCACCCCCGCGTTCCGCCTTCACCGCGTCCTGGAAGGACGCGAGAAGCCTTCGCAAACCCTGCGCGACCGCCATCAAAAATCGCCCCCCTTCTCGCGCCCCTCCAGGGCGCTCCCCAGGTTCGGTGACCATCCCGCCTCATGCATCCGGTGGTTCTCGCTCGCCAAGCCTCGTTTCACCACCGGCTAATCTCCCGCGAGCCCTCCGGCTCGACTTGAAGATAAAATGCCGCTAAATACCAGGCATTTAGCGCACTGGTCTCCGAACCACCAAATCGCAGATCTGCCATGCCCTCGAAACTCCAGGGTCGTTCACGCCAGCAGGGCTGGCTCAGCAAAGCGGCAGTACGGCTGCCGCAGTCCATGTGGAGAGAGAGCCTGCCAACAAAAAAGCCATGCAGGAACAGGTCCTGCATGGCCTTGAAGGGTGGGGGGATGGCGTGTGTCCCGTATTTCAGCTCAGCACGGAGGCGACGTTGCCGACGATGTCCTTGCCGGGCTTCAGGGTCTTGGCGCCGGGGGTCCACTTGGCGGGGCAGGCTTCGCTCGGGTTGGCCATGAGATGGACGTTGGCCTCCATCTTGCGGACGAGCTCCTCGGCGTTGCGGCCGACGTTGTAGAAGTTGACCTCGGAGGAGACCAGCTTGCCTTCGGGATTGATGATGAAGGTGCCGCGCAGGGCCAGGCCGGTGGCCTTGTCATAAACGCCGAAGAGGCGGCTGACGGTGCCGGTGGGGTCGGCGGCGAGCGTGTATTTCACGTTCTTCATCAGGCCTTCAGTGTTGCGCCAGACCATGTGCGCGAACTTGGTGTCGGTGGACACCGCGATGACCTGGGCGCCAAGCTCGGCCAGACGGGCCTGCTGGTCGGCGAGGTCGGCCAGTTCGGTGGGGCAGACGAAGGTGAAGTCCGCAGGATAGAACACCAGGATCGTCCACTTGCCGGACTTCTTGATGTCCGCGAGGGACACCTTGCCAAAGTCGCCGTGCGTGGGCTCATAGGTTTCCATTTCAAAGTCGGGCACGAAGGCGCCGACGGAGGCGGTGGGGCAGCATGTTTCCATAAGGATGTGTGGGGAGTGATAAAACGTCGAGGACGCGATCTTTGACGCCCGGAAGTTCTCCGGTCAACCGCTTTGCCGCCGCCTGACCTCAATCCGGGTCGGGCGTGTAGGCGGGAAAACCATCGCGCCAGTTCAGGTGGACCATCGCCCCCGCGATCTCCTCGTCGGAGAGCTGGCTGATGCGGAAAATGCGGCCCTTGAAGGTTCCGAGGGTGCCGTTGCGGCCTTCCATGAGATTGCGGATGGTGCCCTCCATGTCGCCGGGCTCGATGACCGTGGCCCCCGCCGCCGAGGCGCCCATGGCCAGGGCGGTGATCTCCTGGGCGTTGCGCTGGTTGCGCACCTTCAGAAGGACATCCCGATGGTACCGGCCGTAGAAGGCGATCGCTGCGGCGGCCATGACGCTCATCACCGCGATCACAATGAGCATTTCCACCACGCTGAAGGCCTGGCTGCGGTCTGGGGATGAGGGTGTCTGCGGAGGCGTTTTCAAGCGGGCTCCGCGTACTGTCCGGCCTTTAAGGCACAAATCAATCATTTGGTCGCGCAAGCGTATCTGTCGCAGCCCGGAACCCGGCATCGAAACACGCTGGCCTGAAGAATCGCGCCGCCTGCCTGCGTTGGTTTGCAGCCACCATGAACACCTCCCGCCGCCAGTTTCTCAAGTCCGCCGCCCCCCTGATCCTGCCCGCCGCCACGCTGGGCCGAGCCGGGGCCGTTTCACCCAATGGCAAGGTGCGCCTGGCCTGCATCGGAGTCGGCGGCCAGGGCACGAGCAACCTGCGCGCCTTCCTCGCCGACGAGCGCGTGCAGGTCGTGGCGATCTGCGACGTGGACGGCCAGCATCGCGACCGTGCCATGGAGCTGGCCAAGCTGACCAAGGCCGACTGCTACAATGACTTCCGTGACGTGCTGGCCCGCAGCGATGTCGACGCCATCATGAACGCCACGCCGGACCACTGGCACGCCCACATCGCCGTCGCGGCGGCGAAGGCGGGCAAGGACCTGTATTCGGAAAAGCCGCTGGGAGCGAGCATCGGTGAAGGCCGCGCCATCTGCGAGGCGGTGAAGCAGCACCAGCGCGTGCTGCAATGCGGCACCTGGCGGCGCTCAGGGCTGAAGGTGCGCATGGCCTGCGAACTCGTCCGCAACGGCTACATCGGCGAGCTCAAGGAGATCGAGGTCGGCGTGCCCGGCACCTTTGCCATCCGCGGCGGCTTCACCGGCATGGAGGGTCCCGAGCCCGTGCCGGCGCATCTGGACTACAACCTGTGGCTGGGCAGCGCTCCGGAACGCCCCTACACGGCGGCACGCTGCCACTTCAACTTCCGCTGGATCGACGAATACGCACCCGGCTACATCACCGACTGGGGCGCGCATTTCGTCGATGTCGCCCAGTGGGGCGCTGGCATGGACGAGACCACGCCGGTCGAGGTCAGCGCCACCGAGGTCAAACGCCGGGACAAGGGTCTCTACGACGCGCCCGAGCAGTTCCGCATTGAATACCGCTACTCCAACGGCGTGAAGATGACGATGTTCAGCACCACGGACAAGGCCGCCTACGGCACGCGCTTCATCGGCAGCGAAGGCTGGGTCTTCAGCGAGTCCGAACAGCTCAAGGCCAGCTCCATGGACATCCTGCGCATCAAGATGAAGGAGGGCGACACACGCCTGTACGTGTCGAAGCATCATCATCGCAACTTCATCGACGCCGTGCTGGAGCGCGGCCGTACCGCCGCACCGGCGGAGATCGCGCAGCGTGCCGCCATCATCTGCCACATGGGCTCCATCGCCGCCCGGCTGGGGCAGCCGCTGAAGTTTGATCCGAAGGCCGAGCGCTTCGAAGGCAGCGAGGCCGCCAACGCCCTGCTCACCCGGCCGATGCGCGGTCCGTGGACGATCTGATCACGCTCATGAAGCCCCTGCTGCTCCTAGTTCTCACCGCCGCCGCGCTGTGCGCCGGTGAACTTCAGCTCACCCTGCCGCCCGTGGTCTATGCCACGCCGGACGTGCAGATGAGCCTGTATCATGACAACCTCGTGCTGACCCGGACACCGGAGAGGTACCGCTTTGAGTTCCGGTGCGACATCGGCAAAAACGAGGCGCGGCGCTGGACGGTGAAACCGGCGGACTCCGACGTGGGCGATCATCCGATCGAGGTGCAGGTCAAGGACGCCGGCGGCAAGGTGCTGGAAAGCGGGCGCACGGTTTTGCATGTCTCACCGCGCAAGGCCGGCGAAGGAAGGAACCTGAGGCTGCTGATCGTCGGCGACAGCCTCACGCATGCCAGCATCTACCCGAATGAAATCGCCAGCCTGCTGTCGCGGCCCGGCAATCCGGCGTGGCGGATGATCGGCACGCATCATCCCGTGGGGGCGCTGCCGAAGGTCAGCCATGAAGGCTACGGCGGCTGGAGGTGGGCCGACTTCCTCACCCGCTTTGACCCCAAGCCCCCGGAGGTGACCGCCGGTCCGCTGGCCCGCAAGGCCACCAGCCCCTTCATCTTTGCGTCCGGGGACGGCAGGACGGGCGTGTTTGACCTGACCCGCTACTTCAAGGAGCAGGCCGAGGGCCGGCCGCCGGACGTGGTGACCTTCTTGTTAGGCATCAACGACTGCTTCGGCGCGAATCCGGACAGGCCGGACGAGAAGATCAACGAGGTGCTCGACAAGGCCGACCAGCTCCTGGCCGCATTTCACAAGGCCGCTCCGGACACGCTGCTGGCGGTCGGCCTGACCACGCCGCCGAATTCGCGGCAGGAGGCCTTCACCGCCAATTACAAGGACCGCTATCCGCGCTGGGGCTGGAAGCGCATCCAGCACCGGCTGGTGCAGCGCATGCTGGAGCGCCTCTCCGGCCGTGAAAAGGAGGGCATTCACCTGGTGCCCACGGAGCTGAACCTGGATCCCGTCGACGGTTATCCCGTCAACAACGGCGTCCACCCAAGCCCGGCGGGCTATGCCCAGGTCGGCGCCAGCTTCTACTCCTGGCTGAAGTCGCGCTGGTAGGCCAGGCGGCACGTCATCTTTTCCGTTTCCAAGCCGCTGATCCCGCATTCAGTGGGGTCCCCATGGCAAACATCGTCCTCGGCATCACCGGCTCAATCGCGGCGTACAAAGCGGCGGACATCGCCAGCCAGCTCACCAAGGCCGGTCATCAGGTGACCTGCGTGCTGACACGCGAGGCGCTGGAGTTTGTGACGCCGCTGACGCTGGCCACCTTGTCACGCCGCCCGGTGGTGTCCGATCTTTTTGCGGAAAAGGAAGGCTGGCAGCCCGGGCACATCCAGCTCGCCGACGAGGCCGACCTGCTGCTCATCGCCCCGGCCACCGCCAACGTGCTCGCCGCCCTGGCGCATGGGTTTGCCAATGACGCGCTCACCTCCATCGCCCTCGCCACCCGGGCGCCGGTTCTGATCGCCCCGGCCATGAACGGCAAGATGTGGCAGCACCCGGCCACCGTGAGGAATGTCGAAACGCTGAAGGGCTGGGGCGTGGGTTTTGTGGAGCCTGCGGAGGGCCTGCTGGCCTGCGGCTATGAAGGCGTCGGGCGGCTTGCCCCGGTCGAGGAGATCGTCGCTGCGGCCCAGGCGAGGCTGGCCTAACAGAATCTTGGCAAACTGCGGCTGCGGGTCTGGAAAACCGCGCCTTTTTCCTGTTCATCCCGCCATTCCTGGCAATCCTTCACGCCCTTCCGAAACCATGCCCAACGGACCCATTTCCACCAAGCTCTTCGACCTTGCCAAGCAGGTCATCCCCGGCGGCGTCAACTCGCCCGTGCGCGCCTTCCGCAACGTCGGCGGCGACCCCTTCTTTGTTCAGCGCGCCAAGGGCTGCCGCATCTGGGACGTCGATGGACGCGAGATGATCGACTTCGTCGGCACCTGGGGGCCGGCGATCCTGGGTCATGCGCCGGTGCCGGTGATCGAGGCCATCCACACGGCCGCCAAGGAGGGCGTGAGCTTCGGCATCCCGAACCCCTATGAGGTGAAGATGGCTCAGACGATCTGCGAGTGGGTGCCGTCGATTCAAAAGGTGCGCATGGTCAGCAGCGGCACCGAGGCGACGATGAGCGCCATCCGCCTCGCCCGCGGCTTCACGGGGCGGCATCGGCTGGTGAAGTTTGACGGCTGCTACCACGGCCACAGTGACAGCCTTTTGGTGGCGGCCGGCAGCGGCGCCCTGACGCATGGCAATCCGGACAGCGCCGGCGTGCCGCCCGCCTTCGCCGAGCTGACCACCGTGCTGCCCTTCAACGACGAGGCCGCGCTTGAGGAGCTGTTTGAAAAGAAGGGCCATGAGATCGCCGCCCTGATTGTCGAGCCCTATCCCGCCAACGCCGGGCTCATCCTGCCGCGTCCTGGATTCCTGCAGAAGCTGCGGGACATCACCGCGAAGCACGGCACGGTGCTCATCTTCGACGAAGTCATGACCGGCTTCCGCCTCGCCAAGGGCGGCGTGCAGGAGCTGGAGGGCATCACGCCCGACCTCACCTGCCTCGGCAAGGTCATCGGCGGCGGCCTGCCGGTGGGCGCCTTCGGCGGACGCGCGGACATCATGGACCACCTTGCGCCTCTGGGGCCGGTGTATCAGGCGGGCACGCTCAGCGGCAACCCGGTCGCGCTTGCCGCCGGCCTGGCCCAGCTGCGGGAGATCGACCGTCAGAAAGGTTATGCCTACCTGGAGGAGATCGGCCAGGTCATGGAGCAGGCCGTGCTCGAGGTGCTGAAAAAGAAGGGCCTGAACTACCGCTGGTATCGCAGGGGCAGCATGTTCTGCCTCTTCTTCACCGAGAAGGAGGTGCACAACCTGCAGGACGCCAAGACCTCCGACCTCGCGGCGTTCCGGAAGTTCTTCCACCACTGCCTTGACCATGGCGTCTACTTCGCCCCCAGCCAGTTCGAGACCGGCTTCATCAGCATGGCGCACGCCAGGGCCGACATGGAACGGACGGCCGAGGTGGCGGCCGAGGCGTTGGCCGCGATCTAACCCGAAACAGAGACGATCATGTCCTCCCCGCGCTTCGCCGTCGCCCAGCTGGATGAGATCCCGCCCACGCCCTGTCCCTGCGGCCAGGCGCGGCGGGCCTTCAAGGAGCCCTGGAACACGCTGGCCACCGTGCATCTCACGGACATCCACGCCGACAGCCGGGCGCACTACCATGAGAAGATGACGGAGATCTACATCGTGCTGGAGGGCGAGGGCCATCTGGAGGCCGATGGCGAGATCATCCCGCTGAAGCCGATGACGGCCGTGATGATCCGGCCCGGCTGCGTGCATCGCGCCGTCGGCAGGCTGAGGATCATCAACGTCCCCATGCCGCCCTTCGACCCGGCGGACGAGTTTGAAGTCTAACCAGTAGCGTCGTCGCTGGAAAAGCCGCGCCCGGCTGGCATCCTTCGAGCTTGCCATGCGTCTGTTTTGCCCTCAAAACATGCTTTCAAACCATGCCGGACACGACTCACGCCGCAACCTTCCCAACTGCCGAGGAGCTCGGTGCGGCCCTGCCCCAGTATGAGGTCGAGGAGTGCCTCAGCGTGGGTGAGGAAAGCGCCATCTACCGCTCCCGGCAGCCCGCCCTGGAACGGACGGTGATGATCCGGGTGATGGCGGAGCCGACGCCCGAGGCGGCCGCCCGGCTCATGGAGCGGCTTCGGGCCAGGGCGCGGCTGGTGCATCCCCGCGTCGTGGCGGTCTATGACTTCGGCCGCACGATGGCGGGCAGCCTTTACCTGGTGACCGAGCATGTGGACGGCCGTCTGCTCAACGAGCTGATCCAGGAGCGGCAGGTGCCGCCGAAGCTCGCCTTCACCCTGGCCCTGCAGCTCTGCGACGTCCTGACGCTGCTGCACGGGCAGGGAAGCACGCATGGTGCGCTCAGCACCCGCACCCTGCTGGTCGACCAGGAAGGCCAGATCAAGGTCACCGGCATCGGCATGAGCGTCACACCCACCGGTGAAATTTCCTGGCTGCATGAAGGCACGGCCTCCCTGGAGCAGGATCTTCATGCCCTTGGCCTGGTGCTGCATGAAATGTTTGGCCGTGAGCCCCTGCCGGAGGATGGCAAGGTGTCTCGCAACCTGCCGCCGGCCTTCGGCGCGGTCATCCGCCGCTGCGTGCATCCCGAGCCGTCGCGCCGGTTTGCCAGCGCTGAGGAGGTCAAGGCCGCCCTGGTCCAGGCGCTGCGCACCCAGCAGCAGAGTGCGGCGGCCAAGGCCGCCCCTGCGCCGACTCCCGCCTCCAAGCCCGCAGCACCCGCCGAGCGAGCGGTGGTTTCCCAGCCGCCGGTGCAAATCGCGGCAGCCCCCGCGCCCGCAGCGGCACCTGCCGTCCAGCCGGTCTATGCACCACCGCCACCCCGCTACGCCCCCGGCCGGCCGCCGGCTCCGATGGTGCGCGCCCAGCCCTCTTTTCTGCGCAAGCTGGACGACTTCCTGTGGTCCTGCCTCAAGGCCGGGCTGCACCTGACCATCTTTTTCGTCACCGCCAGCGTCCTGCTCGTGTTTCACATCATGAAGGACAAGATCGTGCTGAATCCGGACGCGGAAAAGGACAAGCCTGCCGAAGCCAGCCTGCCGGGAGAGATGCTGGGCAGGCTGCCTGAGGCGCCTGTGCTGACCCAGGCTCCCGTGACCCCGATGTCCACTCCGATCACCCTGCCGGCTCCCATGACCCCGGCTCCGTCCGCCCCGTCACCCACCGACGCGGCACTCGCCGCCCTGGAGGCCAGCTACAAGGCCGCCGTGCAGGCCGAGGCCACCGCCGCCCTCGACAAGGTCCGGCTGAACGACCTGCCCGCCCTTCAGCAGGAGCTTAAGCGCATTCAGAACAACGAGCCCCTGCCCGCCAGCGATGATCCAGGCCTGCCCGCCGCCCTGAAGAAGCTGCGTGAGGATTATCGACAGAAGCGCGCTGCATTGACGAAATAGGTCATGCAACCCTTCCCCTGATTCCTTCATCATGCTGCGCTCCCTGCTGATCCCGCTCTCCGCCCTCGCCCTTGTCACCCCGCTTTCCGCCGAAGACTGGCCCGAATGGCGCGGCCAGGGCGGCCAGGGTGCCAGCAAGGCCCAGAACCTGCCCGAAACCTGGAGCGAGACCAGCGCCGTCACCTGGCGCACCGAGCTGCCGGGACGCGGCCACTCAACGCCCGTCCTTGCCGGCGACCAGATCTGGATCACCACCGCCCTTGAAAAACCGGCCAGCGAAGCCGTGGCGAAGGAAAAGCTCAAGGCCAACACCGGCGACCAGCCCGTGACCGTCATGGACAGTGTCAGCATCCGCGCCCTGTGCCTCGACAAGGCCAGCGGCAGGCTGCTGCATGACGTTGAGCTGCTGAACGTGAAGGAGCCGCAGTGGGTGCATCAGCTCAACAGCTACGCCTCCCCGTCGCCCATCTTGAACGAAGGCCGCCTCTACGCCAGCCACGGAAGCTTTGGCACCGCCTGCCTGGACACCCGTACGCTTCAGGTCATCTGGAAGAACGAGGAGCTGCATGTCATGCATGAAAACGGCCCCGGCTCCACGCCCGTGCTCTGGCAGGACAAGCTGATCGTCCACTTCGACGGCAGCGACCAGCAGTTCATCGCCGCCTTTGACACCGCGACCGGCAAGGTGGCCTGGAAGACGTCCCGCAGCGGCGAAATGGACCCGCGGCCGCAGCAAAAGAAGGCCTATGGCACGCCCCTGGTTGTCAGCATGAACGGCGCACCCGTGGTGGTCAGCCCGGCCGCAAACTGGATCTACGGCTATGCGCCTGCCGACGGCAAGGAGCTCTGGAAGATCCCCTATGGCGAGCTTGGCTTCTCAATGAGCGTGCGCCCCGTGGCCGATGACGAGCGCGTTTATTTCAGCACCAGCTTTGGCAAGTCCCAGGTCATCGCCCTGAACTACGCCAGCCGCAGCACCCCGGAGATCGCCTGGAGGAACAACAAGAACGCCCCCAAGATGTGCTCGCCCGTCCTGGCCGGCGGGCTGCTTTTTTACGTCGATGACGGCGGCATCGTCAGCTGCGTCGATCCAAAGACCGGCGAAGCACATTACCGCGAGCGCATCGGCGGCAAGTTCAGCGCCTCCCCCATCGTGGCTGATGGCAAAATCTATTTTGCCAGCCGCGAAGGCGTCGTCACCACGCTGCCCGTCTCCAAGGAGTTTAAAATCCTCGCCCAGAACAGCCTTGAAGGCGCGCTCATGGCCAGCCCGGTGGCCGTGGACGGAACCCTTTACCTGAGGACGGACAAGGCCCTTTACCGGATCGGGAAGTAGTCGCGCCCGGTGATGGACAGAAGGGGAAATCTCCCCACCATGCGCGTCCTTTGTCCCAGACAAGAACGCCCTTGAAGCCCCTCGTCCTCATCCCCAGCTACAACACCGGCCGCATCCTGCCCCGGACCGTGGCCGATGCCCTCGCCCGCTGGCCGGATGTCTGGGTGGTGATGGATGGCAGCACGGATGGCAGCGAGGCCCTGCTGGAGCCCCTTCAGAAGGAGCATCCCGGGCTGAAGGTGCTGCGGCTTGAAAAGAACAGCGGCAAGGGCAGCGCCGTGCTGCACGGCACCCGGCAGGCCGAACAGGCGGGCTTCACCCATGTGCTGACCCTGGACGCCGACGGCCAGCACCCCACGGAGGACATTCCCAGGTTCCTGTCGATGGCCGAGGAACATCCGGAGGCCGCCATCATGGGCTGCCCGGTCTTTGGGCCGGAGGCGCCCGCCGTGCGCGTGCAGGGCCGCAAGATTTCCAACGGCTGGGCCAACCTGGAAACCCTCAACTGGGGCATTCCAGACTCTTTGTTCGGCATGAGGCTCTACCCCGTTCCCGCCCTGCTGAAGGCCTTCCGGGGCACCTTCTGGGCACGGCGCTTTGACTATGACACGGAGATCGCCGTCCGCCTGGCCTGGCAGGGCGTGCCCATGCTCGCCGTGCCGACCCGGGTGCGCTACCTCAGCGCCGAGGAGGGCGGCGTCTCCCAGTTCCGCTACTTCCGTGACAACTCGGTGCTGACCTGGATGCACATCCGGCTGCTCCTTGGCTTCCTCCTGCGCCTGCCCGTCCTGCTGCTGCGCGCCCGCAACCCCCTGAAGCCATGAACCAGGTCACACCAAGCCGCGCCGACCTGGACGCCATCGCCGGGTTGTGCGACGAAAACTGGGATCACTACTACACCCGCGCCAAGCTGCGCAGCGATCCGGTCTACTCCGCCGTGATGCGCGAGATCGCCGACACCACGGCCCCGCTGCTCGACATCGGCTGCGGCATCGGCCTGCTCTCCCATTACCTGCACGCCTGCGGCCATCGGGTGCCGGTCACGGGCTTCGACTACGACGAACGCAAGATCGCCTCTGCCCAGGCCATGGCCGCCAAGGCCGGGCGCCCCGGGCTGACCTTCACCTCCGGTGACGCCCGCCGCGGCCTGCCCGAGTTCTCCGGCCATGTGGTCATCCTCGACATCCTGCAGTTCTTCACCGAGGCCGAGCAGGACCAGCTTCTCACCGAGGCCGCCGCCCGGGTGGCCTGCGGCGGCAAGCTGATCATCCGATCCGGGCTGCAGGACGACTCCTGGCGCTTCCGCCTCACCGTCATGGGCGACCACCTGGCCAGGCTGACCTTCTGGATGAAGGCAGGCCCCACCCGTTATCCTGACGCGGAGCAGTTTCGCCGTGTCCTCTCGGCAGCGGGGCTCCAGGTGCGCATCGAACCCATGTGGGGAGGCACCCCCTTCAACAACTATCTCATTGTGGGTTCACGAGCCGCGTGAATGATGCCGGACCGGCATCAAACTCATGCCCAGATTGGTTGCTCCACCAGGCTTGTCGGGGTCGTTTTAAAGATGACTGTTACCTCAGCCATGAATTCCTCCCACGACGTCATCATCATCGGCGGCGGCCCCGCCGGAGCCGCCACCGCCACGATCCTGGCCGAAAAGGGGCACCGTGTCCTGATCCTGGAGCGGGAGAAGTTCCCCCGCTACCACATCGGCGAATCGCTCATCCCCTTCACCTTCGGTCCCCTGGAGCGCCTCGGCATGATCCCCCGGATGCGCGGCTCCCATTTTGTGAAGAAGTACAGCGTCAACTTCGTCCAGCCTGACGGCCGCCGCTCCCAGCCGTTCTACTTCTACACGCGCTATGACCGCGAGACCGTGGCCCAGACCTGGCAGGTGATGCGTTCCGAATTTGACCTGATGCTGCTCGACAACGCCCGCGACAAGGGGGCCGAGGTGCGTGAGGAGACCACGGTCACCTCCCTGGTCCGCAACGACAGCGGCCATGTCATCGGCGTCGAGGCCCAGTACAGGGACGGCAGCCGAGAAACCCTGCTGGCCAGGCTGGTCGTGGACGCCACCGGCAAGGAGGCCTTCGCCTCCACACGCCTCGGCTGGCGTGTCGGTGATCCCTACCTCAACAAGGTCGCCGTCTGGACCTACTACAAGGGTTCCAAACGCGCCGAGGGCATTGATGAAGGAGGCACGACCATCGCCTTCATCCCGCACAAGGGCTGGTTCTGGCACATCCCCATGCATGACGACCTGGTCAGCGTCGGCGTGGTGGCCGAGGGCAAGTACCTCAGCCGCGACGGCGTGCGCGATCCCAAGGCCATGTTTGAGCGTGAGATTGAGGAAAACCAGTGGATCAAGGATCACCTCTCCGCCGGCCGCAGCACCGGCGAATACTGGATCACCAGCGAATATTCGAAGCATTCCAAATTTGGCGCCTGCCAGGGCCTGCTGCTGGTCGGTGACGCCTACGCCTTCCTGGATCCTGTGTTCAGCAGCGGCGTCATGCTGGCCCTGAAAAGCGGTGTTCTCGCCGGCGATGCCATAAACGAGGCCCTGGCGGCGGACGATGTCTCCCCGGAGCGCTTTGCCGAGTACGGCCGGCAGATGCGCATCGGTGTCGAGAACATGCGCAAGCTGGTCTATGCCTTCTACGATCCGAACTTCTCCTTCAAGGACGTGGTCATGAAGCATCCCGAGGCCGGGGCGGAACTGACCGACTGCCTCTCCGGCGACGTGAACAAGGACTACAGCGCCCTCTGGGGCAGGATCTCCGAGTTCGTCAAGCTGCCCGACGAACTGCCCTACGGCCTGCCGCTGGCCGCCTGAGCGCGCCAGCCCTCAGCGCACATAGATCGCCACCTCGACATCGCCGAGCTGCCGTTTCTCGACCGGCGCCGGGTCCGTCGCACGCGGCCTGAGAGGGTCTTCCTTTTCACTGGCGATGAGGACATCTCCGGGCTTGAGCTGGTCCAGGGCGCCCGCCGCCAGGGGTGGCACCAGGACACAGGGCCGCCGCGTGTACCATTCCACCGGCGCGCGGTGGTCACCGCTCACCAGGATGCGACGTGCGGCCTGAATGGTCTGCTGGTGCGCCTTGACCAGGCTCGGCACCGCCGAATCCCCGTCCAGCATCTTCTCCAGGCCGAACTGGTAGCAGAACCCGCCCATGGCGACCGCCAGCGCCAGGGCATTGGCGTAGGAAAGGGGTGAAACCCGTGCCTTCTGGCAGCGAAGCATGACGGTGATGAAAACAATCAACGGCACGGAAACGACCGCCAGGATGACCGGCAGCTGCCTTGGCAGGCCGAGCAGCCAGGCCACAAAGCCCGCCCCCGCCGCCAGCCCGAGCAGAAAAAGAAGCGTCCGCAGGTAGTGCCTGGCGAAGGAGGCGCAAAACAACGACAGCCTCGTCCGCGGCATCGGCCCCGTCGGCAGCAGTCCCCGGGCCGTGCGTCTGCTGGCACAGGAAAGCAGCCACCCGGTGAGCAACGCCGCAGGCACGAACAGCAGCAGCGCGTAATGGTTCTGCTTGCTGCTCAGGGAGCTGAGGATCAGGAAGGACGAGCCCAGCCAGCAGAGGAGCCAGCGTGCACCACGATGATGCCTGAGCCTCTTCCAGGCGGCGAAAACGGCCACGGGCACCGCCAGCAGCCAGACCCCCATCCGGACGGGCAGGGTGTAGAGATAGAAGATGATGGGCCCCTCATGTGAGGAGTCCGTCAGCAGGCGTGTCATCTCGTTCGACACCTGGCTGCTGGTGGTGGCGGCCGTCCTGGCTGCGACCATGAGGTACCAGGGAGCCACAAGGCAGGCGCCGAGAAGCAGCGCCAGCCCCACGCCCGCCACGATTTTCCGTCCGGAAACATCCGCCAGCGCCACCCCGGGCGCCGAGGCATGCCACTTTCTTGTGACAAGCACATAGCTCAGGGCCGCCGCCACCGGCATGGCCAGGGAAGCCGGGCCTTTGATCATGAAGCCCAGCCCGCCAAAGAGCCCGGCCAGCAGCCAGGCGGAAAACCTGCCCGCCACCAGCGCCTCAAAGAGCATGAAGATCGTCAGCGAACAAAACAACGCCTGCGGAATGTCCGTCTCGGCCAGCCTGCCATGATACAGAAAACCGATGGAGGTTGCCAGCACCAGGGAGCCCAGCAGCGCGGCCTTGCGCCCAATCAGCCGCCTGCCCAGGACAAAGGTCAGCACGACAAGGGCGGTGGCGCACACGACAGACACCGCACGGGCAGCCCCCAGGCTTTCCGTCGTGCCCGCGGCACGAAAGGCCAGGGCCACCAGCCAGTACATCAAGGGGGGTTTGCGCAGCCGTTCCTGGCCCAGGAAATGCGGAACCACCCAGTCACCGCCCTCCGCCATGTCACGCGCACAAAGCAGCACCCGCAGCTCCTGCTGACGCGAGGTGGTGCTCGAGTTCAGGCCCGGCAGGAGCAGCAGCCCGCAGATGGCGACCAGCAAAAAGACGGGCAGCCAGGTCTTCCAGGACAAAAATGGACGGTGAGACATGCGGTTGAGCAGAAGATTCACCCTGCACACGGTTGGTGAGGATTTCTGCGAGCTTTTTTGTCACCGAAACAAAGCCCTGGCAAGATCGGTTTGGCGGCCATCCCCCCCGCCCCTCTCCGCTCATTCAGGTGCCAGGCGGCCCTTCAGCCATTCCAGGGCATCCTCCCGCGTCGTGACCAAGCCTTCAAGCTGGGCGTCCTGCACGGCTGACAGGGCCTGTCCGACCCCCTTGCCGGGCTTCCACCCCAGGGAAATCAGGTCATGCCCGCTCAGCAGGGGCCTGGGAATCAGCGGCTCGCTGGAAAACTCCTCCGCCTTCCTCATCATGAAATCATAGTTGTCGAGCATCCCGTTTGAACCCAGGCAGTCCACCCGGTGCAGCGCCAGTTCGTCCGGCCAGGTCGGGCGCGCCATCATCCGCTTGAGCGTGCTCTTCCGCATCCGGGTCACGTCCTTGAAGGCCATGTGATGCTCGACGACCGGCTGGACCGCCTCGATCACCTCGTTGGAAAACCTCAGCCGGCGCAGGATTTCGCCGGCCATCTCCGCACCCAGCTTGTCGTGGCCGTTGAAGCGGATCCTGCCGTCCTCATCCACCGTGAAGGTCGCCGGCTTGGCGATGTCATGCAGCAGCACGGCCAGCACCAGCGTCAGCGAGGCGTCCGCCGGCAGCAGGCCGAGCATCAGCCGGGTGTGCACGAACACATCCCCTTCCGGATGCCAATGCGGCGGCTGCTGAACCCCCTTCAGGGCCAGCACTTCGGGCAGGATGCCCGCCATGAGGCCGCTTTCCACCAGCAGGTCGAACCCGCGCTGCCGGCAGGGATGCAGCAGGATCTTGACGAACTCATCACGGATGCGCTCGGCGCTGACCGTCGGCAGCAGATGCGCCGAGGCCGTCACGGCCCGCCATGTTTCAGGCTCGATCTCAAAGCCCAGCACCGTGGCAAAGCGCACCGCGCGCAGCAGGCGCAGCCGGTCCTCCTCAAACCGCCGCATGGGGTCGCCGATGGCGCGCAGGATCCGCGCCTCCAGGTCGGCGCAGCCTCCGACATAATCAATGATGCGGTCATCCGCAGGATCCCTGAAAAGCCCGTTCACCGTGAAGTCCCGCCTGCGCGCATCCTCCTCCGCCGTTGCAAAGGTCACGGACTCCGGCCTGCGCCCGTCCTTGTAGCTGCCGTCCGTTCGAAACGTCGCCACCTCCACCTGCTCCTCCCCACGCCTGACGATGACCACGCCAAAGTGCGCCCCGACCGTCAGCGCGCCGGGGAAGAGCCGGAGCACCTGCTGAGGCGTGGCGCTCGTCGCGACGTCATGATCCTTGGGCGCACGGCCTAACAAATAATCACGGACACAGCCGCCCGCCAGCAGGGCCTCATGCCCCGCCCGGCGAAGGGTCTGGATGATTTCGATGGCGGCTGTCATCCCGCTCCCATAACACCGCCTCCCCCCTTTTCCCAGCGCTCATGAAAAGATCCTGCCCCGCTCAGGGACGAATCGCCCTGGGAGGGTGCCGGTCCGCCTCGATCAGCGGCGCCACCTGCTTCCAGAAAACGCCGGCAGGAAGGGCAAAGGTCGTCACCCGGTCCACCCGCGCAATGTTGATGCCCAGCGCCCTGCCCCTGAGGTCATACAGGGGGCCGCCCATGTCCTCGGGGCTCAGCGGCAGGTCATGCTGCAGCACCCTGGCAAAATGATCCGTGCGGACGGAGATGCCGCCGTTGGCAAAGTCCTCGCCCTCCCAGTTCATCATGATCCGGGTCCGGCTGGCGAGCCGTACCCGCGCAACCTCCACCTTGTCCTTGCGCCGGTATGTCACCTGCACCTGATCCCCGGGCTGGCGCTTCTTGATGGACTCATGCACCGCCTTGAAATCAGCAACCGCCTCACCGTCGATCTTCAGGATCACATCCCCTCCCTGAAGACCTGCGGCACCCGCCGGACTGTCCTCGGCAATGCTCAGGACGCGCACCCCGCTCCTCCCTGGCTTTTCATCCATGCGGATGCCCATCGCCGCCCCCAGGCCTGGAATGCCACGCGCCCTGGCGCTGATGACGCCGATGCGAATTTCACCACCTCCCTTCACCGGCGCCGCCATCCATTCGCCATATTCCGGCAAGGGGGAGGCGACGTCAAAAACGACGGGTTTGACGTCGGCAACCCCCACCGCCTGGGCGAGCAGAAGATCGTGCTCTGGAAGGCGTTTGATCTCCCGGATGGCGGCGGATTTTGCAGCCTCCCAGCGGATGCGCCCCTTTTCAATCTCCGGAGTCTCGCTGGCCTTTGTCAGAAAGTAACCGTCAGCCCCCACCCAGACCGCCGACGCCAGCACGCCACCTGTTGCATCGACCACCTGGGCGCAGGCGCTCCTGGCCTCCGGCAGCATCGGCGTCACCTCCTTCAGCACCTGCTCACCATTCGTCCTCTCCTCACCGCTCAAGGCCGGACGCGCATCCGCCCGGAGCAGCACGGGAACCAGGATGGACAGGAAAAGGCCGCGCATCATCCTTCATCCTCCTTGGGACGGTTGGCCAGCCTGACTCGGATGGCCTGTGTTGACGAGCCTCGTTGGATCTTCAGCATGACCTCATCTCCCGCCGCCCTCGCCCGGATGGCGTTGGAGAACTGCGTCACCGACCGCATCTCCCGGGCATCCAGGGACTCCACGACATCTCCCGCCAGCAGCCCCACCGTCTTGGCCGGAGACCCCTCCAGCACCTGCAGCACCTCGACACGTCCTGCGGCATTGACATCCACGGAGGCGCCCAGGAACCCGCCGCTGCCCGTGCCCCAGACACGGATCACCAGGCTGTTCTTCATCTCCTCCCAGGATCGCAGGAATGGCGCCATCGACACATGCATGTTGTGATCCCGCGCCTCCCAGATCTGGCTGTGAATGCCGATCACCTCCCCCCGGAGGTTGAAAAGCGGCCCGCCGGAGTCCCCCCCCATCAGGACGCAGTCCGTCTGAAGGGAGTTCGCCGTATGCCGGATGACCCGCCCAACCCTCAGCACCACGCCACGCTCCTTGTCGAAGCCGCCCGGATGCCCCAGGGCAAAACACCAGTCGCCCGGCGTGACCCTGACCACGGTCCTGCCAATCTCCGCGAAAGGCCAGCGCCGGTCCGTGTCATGAAGCTGCACCAGCGCCGCATCCGTCGTCTTGTCCAGCCCCAGCGTCGTGCCCTTCACCTTCCGGCCATCGTCCAGCACGACACGCACCTCGCGTCCAGGAGTTTCGGCGACATGGGCGGCTGTCAGCACCAGCCCTGATTCATTGACGACCACGCCGCTTGCCGTCCCGTTGCCGATCTGAATCGCCACCACGGCAGGCCTGACCTTGGCGAACAACTCCCGCACCCTGCCTTGAACCTTCTGCAGTTCCGCATAGGAAACCTTTTCCGACTCCCCATGAACGGCACCGGCGGAAAGAACGCCCGCCGCGCCAACGCAGAAAAGGAGCCGGGAGAACAGATGCTTCAGGGATGACCTCATGGATGCGGCAGCCAGCTAATCGCTAAAAGTCCATCCTCTCTTTCCGCAGAACATCGACCGATCATCGGAATAAAAAAGAGGCGGTGGTGAAAAGCACCACCGCCTCAAAAAGATGAACAAGGGACAGCTTACTTGCCCATGGCAACACCACCGGCATTGGTCCAGACCGGGCTGGTGTCCTTCCAGGGCTTCGGCGTGACGCCGGGCTGCTTGATGCTGATCATCTGACGGTCCCAGATGGCGGGTTCACCGAAGAGCTTGCTGAAGCCGCTGCGGTTGGAATCATCCAGCGTCATCGTCACGATGAAGGCTCCGCCGGGCTGGGTGGGCTGAACGCCTTCGACGAACACCCTTTCCGGAGGCACGCTGTTGGAATAGGGCCATTCGACACGTCGGCGCTCGGGGTCGGCAGAATCCAGCAGCAGGTAACGACGGGTGTGGTCCAGCCAGACCAGGATGCGACCGCAATAGGCGACTTCATCTTCGAAGCTGGCGAAACGGCCGTCAGAGCGGGACAAGTTGACACCGCGAATGTCGAGGGAGGCAACAAGCTGGTGGAAAGGCATCTTTACCTTGGGTACACCAATGCCAGGCTGACGGTCAGCATTGGGCTGGCAGGTCAGAAGAAGCTTGGAAAGCTCTCCGGAACCAATGACCAGGCCATAGGGGTTGCGCTTCGCCGCATTGCCAAGGGCACGGTCATAGCCGCCGATGATGGTGTCGTAGTTGACATCCCCCTCAATCTTCACCTTGCCGAGAAGGCCATACTTGGAGGAGTAATAGCTATGGTAGGACGATGGACGCATCAGCGTCGGGCCCCAGCCAAAGCCACCGGGAGCACCCAGCTGAGCACTGGCGGAAGTCGCCAGAGAGAAGGTGAGTGCAACGGCACCCATCACAATGATCGAGAGTTTGTTTTTCATTGGAGTCAGAAAACTTAAGCTTATGTCCCTACAAGCAGGAGTACAGCATGACTAGTTCCAATCGCCAACTGCTTCTTTGATCTTTTTTTGACGCAATTCCCCTCTCCCGGCGGCCATTTTTGGCACTCTTCTGGCAGTTGCTTAAGCCTTCTAAACCACTTCATCCCAGATGAAAACGGTGGCTCCACGCGCTCCATGTGCCCCGATCACCAGGCACTGCTCAATGTCGGCAGTCTTGGACGGGCCTGCCAGAAACAGGCCAAATCCCAGCCCTGCCTGACCCACTCTTCGGTAGGCCTCATGCATGTCGGCCACGAGGTCGGCGGCCCGGACCACCATGAAAAGCTGTTCGGCAATCATCGGCAGCACCCGATGCCCCAGGTCGGACTCCTCCACCCAGACGGCCCCGTTTTCACAAACGCCGAACCGCGCGGGAAAGACCGCCGTGTGCAAGCCCTCCAGTAGATGAGGATCGATCACCGCCCCCAGGTCGACATTTCCCGGCAAACCGGGCACGGTGGATGCCAGCCGGGCTTCCGCAGGCAGGTTTTCCCTCAGCCACAGCGCCGCCTCTTCCAGGCTTCTACCCCGGATCACCCGGGCGCCGATGAAGTCGAGCGTGGCGACAAACTGTGAGATCGAGTTTTCCATGCGGCCACCGACTCCCAGGGCGGCGGGCTCAGGCAGCGGCTTCAAGGCCGGTTGCGCCCGGCGGATGGCATCAAGGATGGTTGCGCGGCTCATGGCGGGGGATTTTTGGCGGGTGGCTTCGCCCGTTCTGTCTCCGCAAGCCATTCACGGAACGACTGCCCGGGAGCCTCCGGGAGCGCCCTGCTCCGGGTCCACGGGTCCAGCTTCAACAGGTTGACCAGCGGCAGGAAATGCCGCGCCAGCCGTCCGGCAAGGGCATAAAGCGCAGGTCGTTTCAGCACCAGGCCCGTGACCCGCATCGCCAAGGTCTTCCACCAGGGAGCATGGCCTTCAGCCGTGATCTCCTGCCGCCATTTCAGAAGCTGCGTGTGGATGTCGATCTTCACCGGACACACCGCCGAGCAGGAGCCGCAGAGCGTCGAGGCAAAGGGCATGTCCCCATGCGCCGCCTTGTCCACGTTGGGCGCGAGGATGCTGCCGATGGGGCCGGCGATGAAATAGCTGTAGCTGTAGCCGCCGCTGCGCCGGTAAACCGGACAGGTGTTGAAGCAGGCCGCGCAGCGGATGCAGGCGAGGCTCCTGCGGTAGTCCTCGCGCCCCAGCTGGCGGCTGCGGCCGTTGTCCACCAGGACGATGTGCATCTCCTGCCCGGGGCGTGGCTTGTAAAAGTGCGAGCTGAAGACGGTGCTGGGCTGGCCGGTGGCGCTGCGCGCGAGCAGGCGCAGGAAAACCCCGAGGTGCTCCTGCTTCGGGATGATCTTCTCAATGCCCATGCAGGCGATGTGGACCGGCGCCAGGTGCGCCCCCATGTCGGCGTTGCCTTCATTCGTGCACACGACGAAGCCGCCCGTCTCAGCCACGGCAAAATTGACCCCTGTGAGCGCCGCGTCCGCCGTCAGGAACTGCCTCCGCAGATGCTGCCGCGCGGCCTCGGTCAGCTCCTGCGCGTCGTCCAGGCCCCTGGGCGTGCCGAGGTGCTCATGGAACACCTCACCCACCTCCGCACGCTTCAGATGGATCGCCGGCATCACGATGTGGCTCGGCGGCTTGCGCTGAAGCTGGACGATGCGCTCGCCCAGGTCCGTGTCGATGACCTCGATGCCATGCTCCTCAAGGTGCCGGTTGAGGTGGCACTCCTCGGTGAGCATCGACTTGCTCTTCACCAGCTTCCTCACGCCATGCCGCGCCAGGATGCCGTGGACGATGCGGTTGTGCTCCTCGCCATCCGCAGCCCAGTGCACCTGGATGCCGTTGGCGGCGGCTCGTGACTCAAACTCCTCCAGATACTCGGCAAGCCTGGAAAGCGTGTGCTCCTTGATCTGCGAGGCAGCCTCCCTGAGCGCCTCCCAGTCCGGCACCTTTGCCGCCTGGCGGTCACGCTTGACCCGCACCATCCACAAGGTCTGGTCGTGCCAGGCCGCCCGCGCTGGATCACGGAGAAAATCATGGGCGTTGGCGGCGTGTGACATGGGGGTTTGTTTTCGGCTTTCTTGAACCGGACTTCAGCCACGCTGTTCAGCCACGCATCCGGCCAGGATTTCAGCAATGTGCACCGCCTTCACCTGCGGCGCCTCCCTGGCCAGCAGGCCGCCCAGGTGCATCAGGCAGGACATGTCCGCACTGGTGATGAACTCCGCCCCGTGGCCGGCATGATCCCGGATCCGGTCCCGGCCCATTGACACCGAGACATCGGGTTCAAACACGGAAAAGGTTCCGCCAAAGCCGCAGCACTCATCCGGGCGCTCCAGCGTCACCAGCTCCAGCCCCTCCACCAGGCTCAGAAGCTTCGCCGGCTTGGAGAACTCAGGCGCCAAGCACTCGCTGCACCTTCCCAGCCCGAGCCCGCGCAGGCCGTGGCAGCTTGAATGCAGGCCCACCTTGTGCGGGAACCTGGCGGGCAGGCTCGTCACCTTCTCAATGTCATGCAGGAACTCGCACAGCTCATGCACGCGGTGCGCCAGCGGATGATGCGCGGCCTCCAGGCTCTCCTTCAGATGCAGCACGCAGCTTCCCGAAGGCGAGACAATGCGCTCAAAGCGGTCGAACTCCGCCCTGAAGTCCGCCACGCAGCCCTCGCTCAGGGAGGCATAGCCGGAGTTCGACATCGGCTGCCCGCAGCAGGCCGGACGGGCGGGCACGACCACCTCATGCCCAAGCTGGCATAACAATGAATGCGCCGCCCTCCCCACCTGCGGGTAGAGCTGGTCGACGTAGCAGGGGATGAACAGGCCGAGGGTCATGCGGCGGCCTCGGCGATGTTTTCCAGCAGGGCCCTGGCGCAGGCGGCGGCAAAGGCGGGATCATTGATCCCGACATCCAGCTCCGCCACCGGCACCGAGGGATTCAGCCCGGACTTGAGCGATCTGAACAAGGCTTCATCGGCCGCCGCGCTGTGAAACGGCCCGCCTTCCGCGCTGATGACGCTGACACCTTTCCTCGGAATCAGCACCGTCACCGGCGCCGTGTAGCCGTTCACCTTGCCCGCGATGATCCGGCCGAGTTCTGCGCACTCCTCAGGCGTGGTGCGCATCAGGGTGACCTGCGGGTTGTGCTGGTAAAAAGTCCGCCCGGCATACTTCGCCGGCACCGTCTGAGGCTCGCCAAAGTTCACCATGTCCAGGCAGCCTGGGGCGATGATGGCGGGCACTCCCGCCTTCGCCGCCGCATCCAGGCGCTCGGGCCCCGCATTCAGCACGCCGCCGCAGAGCTCGTCCGCCCATTCCGTCGTGGTGATGTCGAGCACGCCCGCCACCATGCCGCTTTCAATCAGCGCCTCCATCGCCCGGCCGCCGTTGCCGGTGGCGGCAAAGACCAGCACCTCATAGCCGGCCTCCTCCAGGATCCGCCGGGCCTCCGTGACGCAGGCCGTCGTGTTGCCAAACATGCTCGCCACGATCAGCGGCTTGTCCGCCGCAGGAGCCTGCCTGCGCCCCTCGGCCGCCTCCACCATGCCGCAGACCGCCCCGGCGGCGTTTTCAAAGATGACACGGGTCAGGCGGTTGACTCCCGCCACATCCGCGATGGCCGGCATCATGACGATGTCCTTGGTGCCGACATAAGGCGCCGTGTTGCCGCTGGCCAGCGTGCTGACCATCAGCTTTGGAAAACCAATGGGCAGCGCCCGCATCGCCGACGTGCAGATGGCCGTGCCGCCGCCGCCGCCCAGCGAAATGATGCCCTGGATCCTGCCTTCACCGGCCAGCCTGGAAACCACACGCGCCGCCCCACGGGCCATGAGCGTCACGCACTCCCCGCGATCCTGCCGCGCCAGAATTTCCTTCCAGTCATCCGCCGCAGCGGCGGCCAGCTCATCGCTGCTGATGTCCGGCGTGATGCCCGGAGCCGCCAGGCTGCCCGCATTGACCAGCAGGACATCCAAACCGTGCGCACGGATTTTTTCAGCAAGGAATGCGTGTTCGGGGCCTTTGGTGTCGAAGGTGCCAAGGATGGCGACGGTGGGCATGGGCGGAAAGCTGGATGGAGGTTGGGAAATTACGGCGCCAGTGAACGAAACTGACAGCCACTTCTCAAGCCCCGGGCTCCACTTTCATCCCACCAAAATCCACGCCTGGGAATCACCGCCCGTCCGCCCTGCCGGGAACCCTCGGGTCATGCGCCGGGACCAGCAGCCTGCGCTCCGCATCCCAGGTGATCGCCTGGCAGGCCCCGAAGCCTGACGACCGGTCCAGCCGGTGCCCCAGCTTCTCCAGCTCCGCGAGCGTGGCGTCGCCGAACGACTTTTCGATCTTCAGCTCGTCAGGCGCCCATTGATGATGAAAGCGCGGCTGCTTCAGGGCGGCGTTCGGCTCCATGCCGCAGTCGATCACATTGGAGATGAGCAGCAGGGCCTGCGTGATGATGGTCGGCCCGCCCGCCGCCCCGGTCACCAGCACCGGCCTTCCGTCCTTGAACAGGATCGTCGGGCTCATGCTGGAGAGCGGCCTCTTGCCGGGCGCGATGGCGTTCGCCTCGGCGCCAATGAGCTTGAAGGCGTTCGGCACGCCCGGCTGCACGGCAAAATCGTCCATCTCATCGTTCAAAAGCACGCCGGTGCCGGGCACGATGACCTTGCTGCCAAACGCCGTGTTGATCGTCTGGTTCAGCGCCACCCAGTTGCCCTCGGCGTCCGCCGTGCAGAGGAAGGTCGTGTGCTTGCCGAAAACGTCCCCCTCCCAGTGCGGCGGCATGTTGTGGGAGGGAACCCGGACCGCCTTCCCAAGGTCGATCTTCGCCGCCAGGTCCTTCGCGTAGCCGGGATCGACCAGCCCGCGCGGCACGCGCACAAAGTCAGGGTCGCCCAGCCAGTGCGCCCGGTCGGCAAAGGCCAGCTTCATCGCCTCGGTGATGACATGCACGCGCTGGGCGTCGCTCATCCCGCCTATCGAAAAATGCTCCATCATCTGGAGGATCTGCGCCACATGCACGCCGCCGCTGCTGGGGGGAGGCATGGCCACCACCTCGTGCCCCCGGTAGCTGGCGCGCACCGGCTCACGCTCCAGCGCCTTGTATCCGGCCATGTCGGCCGCCGTGAGGATGCCGCCGTTCTCCTTCATCCATGCCTCCACCTTGCGCGCAAATTCACCCTCATAAAACCAGGAGACGCCATGCTCCGCCACCGCGCGGCAGGTCGCCGCCAGATCCTTCTGCACCAGCCTGTCCCCCTTTTTCAGCGGTGTGCCGTCGGGCTTGAAAAACAACGCCGCACTGGCGGGGAACCTCTTCAGCTTCGAGGCGGTGGCCGCCAGCTTCCGCGCATAGACCTCATCCAGCTCAAAGCCCTTTTCCGCGATCTCCGCCGCCGGCTTGAGCAGTTCCGCCAGAGGCAGACGGCCATGCTTTTTCACCGCCAGCTCGCAGGCCTTCAGCGCACCTGGCACGCCGGAGGCCAGCGCCCCTGTCCTGCTGGCCTCGTCATCGACCCTGCCGTTCACCACATACATGTCCCGGTGCGCCCCTGCAGGAGCCGTCTCGCGGCCGTCGACGCAGGTGATGCTGCCATCCGCCGCGCGGATGACGAAGAAGCAGCCGCCGCCGATGCCCGAGTTGTGCCCGTCCACCACGCCCAGGGCAAGCCCGGCGGCCACGGCGGCGTCCACGGCGTTGCCGCCCTTTTGGTACGTCTTCAGCGCGGCCTCGGTGGCCAGTGGGTGCACGGTGGCGGCGGCGAACCCGGGATAGCCCGGCTCGGCGGCGGTCAGGAGGGCAGCCATGCAGAACTGCAGGCAAAGGTGCGGCATTTTCATGCCGCGAGCTTCTAGCGGTTTGCCGCAGGTTCGTCCACATCTCCGTTTCCACGCGGCGCAGCCGGTGTCTCGAAGGGGGTTGATTTCCCGCCCTGCGCATGTTTGAAGCAGCGCTCCATGCCAGCCAAAAAGATCCTCTATTCCGGCCGCGTCCAGGGCGTCGGCTTCCGCTACAGCACCAAGCAGATCGCCTCGGGCTTCGAGGTGACGGGAAGCGTGAAAAACCTGCCCGACGGACGTGTCGAGCTGCTGGCCTGCGCCCAGGACGCCGAGGAGCTGGAGGCCTTTCTGGCCGCCATTGATGAGAGCAGCCTGGGTTCGCTCATCAAGGAGCGTGAAACCACGGCGGTGACGCCGCCGGCCGGGATGCGAGGCTTCGTCATCGAACGCTGAACCTGCGGCGCGCCGTCGTTCAGAGCAGCTTCTTCCGCTTGAACCACCAGACCGGGATCAGGGCCGAGACCACCAGTGCACAGATCACCACCGGATAGGCCCAGGGCGCCCTGAGCTCGGGCATGTGCTCAAAGTTCATGCCGTAGATGCTGGCGATCAGCGTCGGCGGCATGAAGAGCACGCTGGCGATGGTGAAGATCTTGATGATCTGGTTCTGCTGGATGTTGATCAGGCCCAGCGTGGACTCGAGCAGGAAGGTCATCTCCTGCGTCTGCTGGTTGGTGTAGTCGTCCAGGGACTTCACGTCACGCATCACGGAGCGGAACTGCGCGGCCAGGTCGCCGCGCATCCAGGTCGCCGCGTTGCTGAGGAAGAACTGCAGCATGCGGCTGACGCTCAGCAGGCTTTCACGAAGGTTCGCCACCAGCGCGCTGCGGCGGCCCAGCGTCTTCACGACGTCGCCCAGGTCCTTCTCCACGGCGGCGTTGGCGCGGTGCGGGTCCAGCCGGAACACCTCGCGCGCCAGCTTCTTCAGGTCCCCCTCCACCATCTGCAGCGCGTCGGCGATGCGGGCGATGATGAGTTCGCACAGCACCAGGAAGACGGCGTCGCTGCTCATCGGGCATGGGCACTGGCGCTTCGCCTGCTCGATGAGGACGCGGAAGGCCATCGGATCGGCATAACGAACGGTGGTGAGGCAGTCCGGCGCGAGCACGAAGGAGATGGCCGTGTTGTCCGGCTCCGGGGTGTCCAGGCCGACGGGAATCCAGGCCGTCATGTAAAGAGTGCCCTTTTCCGTGTACAACCGGCTGGACTCCTCGATCTCCTGCATCTCCTCACGCGTCGGCAGCGTGTATTCCAGCCAGCTCTCCGCCTCCAGCTCCTCGGCGCGCGAAGGGTTCAGCAGGTCGAGGAAGACCAGGTTGTCCGGGAAGGGACGGACCTTGTCATCATTCCAGTCGATGAGCTGGCCTTGCTGGGTGAGGATTCGGACCATGCGAGGGTTGGGAAACGGGGGGCGGCAAGTTAAGCAACGCTTGTCAGGCGCGCCATGGAAAAGGTGGGGTTCACGCTTCTTTCAACTCCGGCGCCGGAGGCGGCTCCACGGCCAGCCCCTGGCAGCGGATCAGCTCGAGCGTGCCACGCAGCACCTCCGCGCTCACCGGCGTGGCGTCATGCAGGAGCACGATGGCGCCCGGAGCCAGCCCACGCCCGATGACCTCCAGAATCCGCCGCGTGTCGCTGCTCACCCCGTCAAAGCCGCGGCAGTTCCAGATCATCATCGTCAGGCCCAGCGCGCGCAGGACCGGGGTCAGGAAGAAATTATGGTGCCCCACCGGCGGCCGGAACCACAGTGGCGCCCCGCCAAGGATGCTGCGAAGACTTTCCTGGCAGCCCGCCACCTCGCGCCAGAGCTGCCATGGGCGCAGCGACCAGAAGCGGGCGGCGGGATGCGTCTGCGAATGGTTGCCGACGGCATGTCCGCGCCTTTCGATCTCACGCACCAGCTCCGGATGACTCAGCGACTTGCCGCCGATGAGGAAGAACAGCGCCTTCGCCTGATGTGCGTCGAGGATGTCGAGCAGGGCGGGCGTCGTCCGGGGATCCGGGCCGTCATCAATCGTCAGGCAGACTCCCCGCACGCCCTCAGGCAGCCTCGAAACATGCGGGCCAAACCACCGGCAGCGCGGCACCACGGCGCCGATGCCTATGACGGTGAATGTGGTGCCAAAGATGACCGCCGCCATGCCGGGACGCCCGAGGATCAACGCAGCAATCACGCCAGTCGCCGGAAGCAGGCTTAGCACAAACGCAACGGCGCTCGCCCGGCGGCAGGACGGGGGCATGGGAGGAACAACCAGGGATGCGTCGGATTCGGCCATCAGGAAAGGGCAGGCGCTGAATTGCACCGCCACGGCCCGTCGCACAACCGCGAAGCCGCACAATCGCCGGTCGCGCCGCCCGGCTACAGGCTCCTCACCATCGCCAGCGCCTCGGCCAGCTGCCGGTGCCCGGCACGCTCGGCAAGGCGCGGAAACCTGCCGTTGAGCATGACATAGCTGCCGTTGCGGCTGAGCATGAGCTTGCGGTCCTTGACCTCCACCTCGCTGATGCCCGCGTGGGCCGCCGCCAGACGCAGGGCCGCGCAGGCCAGCAGGTTCTGCACCGGATGCGGCAGCTTGTCGCCAAACTGGTCGCGCCACTGCATCTCCAGCTCGTCCAGCTCCTTCCTCGTCATCACTTCGCCCAGCTGGCGGTAGGCGGTGATCCTCATGCGGGTGTCCTCGATGAAGCCGGACGGCAGGAAGGCGCCGGTCGCACCCTTCTCGGCCTGGGTCATCAGCGCCTCGCTCTGCACCAGGAAGTCGGCCCTCAGCGCCACATCCACCGGGCGCGGCACCCGCCGGCCCTGCATGCGCCCCACGGCCTGCTTGAGCATCTGGCAGTACATGTCGAAACCCACGGCGGCGATGTGGCCGCTCTGCTCGGTGCCCAGCAGGTTGCCCGCGCCCCGGATCTCCAGGTCGCGCAGGGCGATCTTGAAGCCGCTGCCCAGCCCGGTGTACTGCTTGATCGCGTTCACCCGCTTGCGTGCATCCCCCGCCGTGACCGCATCCCGCGGCAGCAGCAGGTAGGCATGGGCCTGCTGGCCTCCGCGGCCGACCCGGCCGCGAAGCTGGTACAAGTCGGCCAGCCCGAAGCGGTCGGCCCTGTCGATGATGATCGTGTTGGCGTTCGGGATGTCGACCCCGCTTTCAATGATGGTGGTGCAGACCAGCACGTCCGCCTCGTTGTCGACGAACTTGTGCATGACGTCCTCCAGGATCTCCTCGTCCATCTGGCCGTGGCCGACGATGACCCTCGCCCCGGGGCAGAGCTCGCGGATGCGCATCGCCGTCTTTTCAATCGTCATCACGCGGTTGTGCAGCAGGAAGACCTGGCCGCCGCGGTCCAGCTCGGCGTCAATGGCCTGCTTGATCACCCTCTCGTCATAAGGAGTGATGACCGTGCCCACCGCCTGCTTGTTCGGCGGCGGCGTCTCGATCGTGCTCATGTCACGCATGCCCATCAGCGCCAGGTAGAGCGTGCGCGGGATCGGCGTGGCGCTCAGCGTCAGCACGTCCACCAGCCGGAACAGCTCCTTGAACTTCTCCTTGTGCTTCACCCCGAAGCGCTGCTCCTCGTCGATCACCACCAGGCCGAGGTCCTTGAAGCGAACGTCCTTGGAGATCACCCGGTGCGTGCCCACGACGATGTCCACCGTGCCGTCGCGCACGCCCTCCAGGACCTTCTTCTCGCGGTTCTTCGGCGTCAGCCTGCAGAGCATCTCCACCGTCACCGGAAACTCGCTCATGCGCTCGCGGATGTTCTGCCAGTGCTGCCGCGCCAGCACCGTCGTCGGCACCAGGATGGCCACCTGCTTGCCGCCCATCACGGCCTTGAACGCCGCGCGGATCGCCACCTCGGTCTTGCCGAAGCCCACGTCGGCGCAGAGCAGGCGGTCCATCGGCTTCTCCGCCTCCATGTCACGCTTGATCTCCTCCACGCAGCGCAGCTGGTCCGGCGTCTCCCGGTAAAGGAAGGACTGCTCGAACTCCACCTGCCACTTCGTGTCCGGAGGGTGCGCGTAACCCTTCACGCTGCGGCGCTCGGCGCTGATGCTGAGCATCTTCGCCGCAAATTCCTCGACGCTCTTCTCGGCGCTCCTGCGCGTCTTGTGCCAGGCGTTCCCCCCCAGCTTGCTGAGTGCGGGAGCACGGCCGCCGACCCCGACGTAACGGCTCACCAGATGGGCCTGTGCCACGGGCACGAACAGCCGCGCCTCGTCCGCATACAGGATGCTCAGCACCTCCTCCTTCCGTCCGTTGGGCGCCGTCCGCACCGCCACGCCGGCAAACCGGCCGATGCCGTGCTCGGCATGCACGACGAGGTCGCCGTCGCGCAGCTCGCTGAGCATGTCACGCGCCTTGCGCAGGTGCTCCGGGTCCGCCAGCTTCGCCCCCCGGGAGCGCCGCGACACCTGGTGCCTGCCGAAGATTTCCGCCCCGGTCAGCACCGCCAGCTTCGCCGCCGGCACCGTGAAACCCCGGTAAAGCAGGCCCAGCTGCGCCTCCACCGGCGCGGCGTTCCCCGCCCGCAGTTCAGCAAACCGCTCACGCTCGGCCTCGTTGTGAAAGAAGACCACCGTGCGCCAGCCCAGCTTCCGCCACTCGGCCACCTGCATCTCAAACTGCTTTCGCCGCGCCTCGTGCAGGACGAAATCGGAAGCATCAAAAACTCCCAGAGGATTCTCATGAATCGCGGAGCCAAAATCCTCAGGACCCTCCCCCGGCGCCGCCCCGGCGAGGATCCGGACATGCACCGGCACGGCCGCCGGATCTTCACCGATGATGAGCACCAGGTCATTGCCGCCGAGGTGATCCTTCACCCTGCCGGCCTCCGCCGCCTGCTCGGCCAGCTGCAGGATGACGTTCGCGCGCTCCAGCCTTTTGACAGAAGATTGGTTATGCAGGTCAAAGGCGCGGATGGACTCGACCTCCTCGTCAAACCACTCCACCCGCAGCGGCTCCTCGGCCTGCCAGGAGTAGAAGTCGACGATGCCTCCGCGCCGGGCAAACTGGCCGCGCTCCATCACCACCGGCACCCGCTCGTAGCCCGCGCCGGCGAGCTGGCTGATGAAGTCTTCAATGTCCAGCCGCTGCCCCGCCTCGATCTGCCTCCGCTGCCTGGCCAGCTCCAGGGCGGCGGGGGCGGGCTCCTCCAGGCTGTCCGCACACAGAAGCAGGGCGCCATGTCCTTCCTCCGCAGCGCCGGCCCAGCGCTCCAGCACCGCCACGCGCTCCGCCATCAGGTCCGGGTCGGGCAGCGCCTCCTCACCGAACGCCTGCGAATGCCGGGGGAAATAAAGCGCCGGGGTCTGCCAAACCAAAAGTTCAGCCTGGAGGCGGTCCTGCGTCCGCGGGTCCGGCGCCAGCACCCAGAGGCGGCGGCGCATCTGCCGGGCGCGTGCGGCGGCCATCGCCACCGCAAAGCCGTTTGCCTCGGGAGTCACATGGTCCAGCACCACCTCCGCACCGCCCAGCCTGCGGAGCCTGGACGCAAACTCCGGCGCCTGCATCGCCCCTCGCACCAGGGCATGGCATTCCACCCCTTCCTCCTCCGTCACTGGAGCAGGAATGGGTGGCTTCGGCGCTGCAACGGTCTTTTTGCGTGGCCGCGCCGGCTTTGAAACCGGGGGCTTGTCAGAACTCAAGGCTGGGCCATCAACAACGAATGGCGGGGCTATCAGGACGCGGAGGACTGCGAGTGCAAGAGCCGAAATCGCGGGCCTGTAATGTTCCTGACCATGTCCGCCAAACACCTGCTGCCCATCCTGCTTCTGTGTCTGCACGCCCGGGCCGCCGAACCTGACACCCGGCTGGTGCGGGAAACCGGCCCCCTCTCTCCGGAGCAGGAGCAGCAGGCCCTTCATGCACCCGCAGGCTTTGAGATCCGCCTGTTTGCCTGCGAACCCATGATCCACAAGCCCGTCAACCTGGCCTTCGATGAACGCGGCCGGCTGTGGGTGTCATCCACCGTCGAATATCCCTATTCGGCGGCGAAGGAACGCTGGTCGGACCCGCAGGGAACGCACGTCAGGGGCAGCCGCGACGCCATCAAGATCCTGGAGGACACCGACGGCGACGGCAGGGCCGACAAGGTCGTGGATTTCGCCGACGGCCTCAACATCCCCACCGGCGTGCTGCCCTGGCACAAGCCGGAACACAAGGCCGGCTGCATCGCCTGGAGCATCCCCAACCTCTGGTACTTCGCCGACACCGACGGCGACGACCGCGCGGACATCCGTCAGGTGCTCTTCGGCCCGCTCGGCTACGAAAAGGACACCCACGGCATGTGCAGCAGCTTCCGGCTCGGCGCCGACGGCTGGGTCTATGCCACTCATGGGTTCAACAACACCAGCCGCTTCCAAAGATCCGCAGATGACACAGATGGCCCAGATGCAGGACCCGCAAAATCATCTGTGAAATCCGCGCCATCTCCAGATGGGTTCAACAACACCAGCCCCCCCCAAAGATCCGCAGATGACACCAATCTCCCAGATGCAGGACCCGCAAAATC
>JABARQ010000049.1 GCA_019186985.1 Prosthecobacter sp.
GCCCGTCGCTGAAATACCTCACCCGCAGCCTCACCAGTTCCCCCGAACCCAGCTTGCCGCCCGCCTTCAGCACCGCCCGCGCCGCCTCCGCGCTCACCCCGCGCCTGACCACGTTTTCGTTCTGCGCGTCCCTCACCTCCACGCCGCTGCTGAACAGCAGGCAGCGGTACGCCTCGGTCCATCCTTCATGGGCTTCGGGCGACGGAACCTCGCTGCTTGATGCTTCATGGGTGGCATCATTGCCCGGGATCTCCTGCCTGGCTTCGTCATGAAGCTGGCTGGCACTCGCGGCCGTTAGGTTTGACGTCTCGGCGAAGGCTGAGCCTGGGGTTTGTGGCGAGCCTTTCTGGCAGGCCGCCTGCGGCATCACGGGCACGCTTGCCTCGCTGAAGACTGCGGAAGCGGGAGCTGGGTCGTGGTTGCCCGCTTCGTCAGGCCCTGCGCTGGCCTCCTCTCCTGCCGCTGCCTGATCGCTGGCTAGGCCGCCCTGAGTGATGTGCCGGTTCTCCAGGCGGCTGCCTGTCACCCGTGCCAGACCGCGCTGCGCCCTCCGGCTGCCGCCCATCGCCTCGCCATAGCCGCACCAGCGGTAGTCCTTCGGATCCTCCACCAGGCCCGCCCTCACCGGGTTGAGGTCGATGTAGGCCGCCATCGTGTGCAGCGGCTCGCCCTGTCCCTCCACCATGACGCTCTTGAAGCGGTCCATCCACAGCGTGCCCTTTCGGCCGCGGCGTTTGTTGAACCAGCGGCTGAAGCGTTCCTTGACCTCCTTGACGAAGAGCGAGAGGTCGCAGAAGCGGCGCTTGATGGCCTCGATTTTGGCGAGGGCGAGGGATTCCAGGCCGCGTTTGCGCAGCTCGTCGAGGTCCTGGCGCAGGAGGGCGACGAAGGCCTTGCTGTAGAGGGTGCGGAGGTGGTCGAAGAGGCGGAGCTCACCCTGGGGGCCGGAGAAGCGCTGGAGCCAGATGTCCTTTCGGGGGACCTCGAGGAGGGCATGGAAGTGGTTGCCCATGATGCAGTAGGTGATGAGACGGACACCGCAGAACTCGCTCATTTTCCAGAGGAGACGACGGAGGGCCTCCTTTTCGACGTCATCGAAGAAGACATCACCGCCGCAGGTGCGGGACATGACATGGTAGCAGTAGGCCTCGAGGGGCCCCTTGCCGAGGATGCGCCTGCGGCCGCCGGACCAGGAACGCGCGGCAGGGTAGGGGGCGGTTTTGGCATTGATGCCGAGGAGCTGCGCTTCGAGGGGAAGCGGCTCAAGATCAACGACTTGGGGCGGGTTCATGGGCGGGAAAGCGAGGGTTTTCGGAGCTTAGTGCTGTACTGAATGCCTGGCATCTTTTTTCCTTTTTTCACGTTGCAGGCCAACTCCGCACTATTTCGAAGCATCAATCTTGAACCAGCCGAGGTCTTGTTCAGCGCCACCGTGCGGTTCTTCATGAACAAGATGAACATGTCCATCACTGCTCACCTCCATCACGTTCACAACGGGCTGCTTGACCTCGCTTGGCATGGCTACCTCTGCGAGTCGTTGGGTGGTGACGTCGAAAGAGTAGAGCTTTGTTCGAGCAACGTTGTGTCCTTCACAACAGTTCATTGGCCCTCCTTTGGCATTAAAGGCTTGAACGCCGGACTCGCCAAGAAGCGTGCTTGGGCCAATCCAGTTCCATGTGCCAAAGCCAAGCATGTTGGCACCTGGTGGATAGACGGGAAGCTTGATCTTCTGACCTGTTGCCGGATCGAGCACAAAGTTGATGGCGTCGCCGCCTTTAACAAGGACACGCTGCTTGTCGGGTCCGACGGCAACTCCCATAATCCCAATCTCTTTTCCTGACTCGATCAGCACACGCCCTTGTCGATCCAATACGCGACCGACTGCATCGTTACCGATGAACTTGAATGGAAGGTCTTCACGAAAGTGGGCCAGAGCAGCGAGATCGGGCACATACTTGGCCGTCTTCATACCCACAAGAGGGAGGGGGGCAGGAGTCGGTAGATTGGCAGCCTTCGGAGTTTCAGATGGCTGTAGCTGTGCAGTCTTGTTGCGTCCCTTCTGCTGTGCTGTTGGTCCTGCCGTTGATGGAGTCGGTCCACTCTGGTTAGTGAACAAAATGAAGGCCAAGAGTGCCGCGAGGATCAAGCCGATTAGAAGCGATCTATTCATGGCTGTGGTTGGTTACGCAGGTCTTGAAGGATGCCGTCTCGCATGGCATTTGCGACGGCCGTTTTTACCGCCGCTGCATTCGGCCCGGTATTCAATAGGATGTCCACCAAATCATCGCTTGTGTCTGCCGTGTGTTCTCCTAGGTCGATAAACTCAACCTCGCAATATGCGGCGCGGATTGGGTGGTAAGCAGACGTGTTTCCCAGGTTTGTGTCGCTTGCCACGGCGGTATTGTTCACGACCGAGTAACGCTTATTTGCACCTGTGTCGTATTGCCTCATCGCAGGAACCATGAGGTCGATTACTGTGTTGGCGAGGTTGGTGTCTTCCGCTGCGTTCACATTGCCGCTATCACGCACGACTTCGAGAGTGCCGCGAGCTGTGTGAGCGTCCGACGCATTGAAGTGAATGATGAAGATCACGTCCGCTCCGTTGTCCTTAGCTTTAGCAGCACGATCCTGCCCGGAGACGTTCACATCGGTCGTCCTGGTCATAAACACCCGCAGATTCAATTTGTCCTGCTGGCGCTTTGTTCGAAGTGCATCACGCGCAGCAGTCCCGTATGAGAGAGCCATCGCCTTTTCCAAGACACCAGAAGGGCTTGTTGCATTGTTCCAGCTTGCTCCAGGCAAATTGGCCGTGCCGCCATGCCCAGGATCGATCACCACCACGGCTGGAACTTCCATGTCGATCAAATTAATCGGGGTGCTCATGCCCTCGATCTGGATTTTGATTCTGACCTGGTTGAACCCAATCGGGGGCACGTTCACACGGATGGCTGTATGGCCGTCGGCCCCGACTGTGGTTTCTCCAGATGACTGCGATACTTTGCGGAACCCATTGGCACCGTAGGCTGTGGATGCTTCGAAACGGTCTTTGTGTGTCGGGCTATCTTCCCACTGGCCTCGAATGGTTGCCGGTGTTGCGCCTGGCAGTGCCTCAAGTGTCCAAGTGACTTTCTTGTCCTTCAAAGCGCTGCCAATCATCACCTTCAATTCACGATGGGCTATCTTGTTGGCATTCGGATCGACTTCAACAAATGGAGTCAGCGGCTTGCCGCTGTTGGGCTTCTCAGAACCCGCGATGTCGT
Organism: Prosthecobacter sp.; assembly: GCA_019186985.1. Taxonomy (GTDB): domain Bacteria; phylum Verrucomicrobiota; class Verrucomicrobiia; order Verrucomicrobiales; family Verrucomicrobiaceae; genus Prosthecobacter. The sequence goes on from JABARQ010000049.1 coordinate 3,261, forward strand.
TGTTGTCCTCGTCCTTTGTCTTGGGTGACAACTCGACTACCTCAATGGGGAGGAGGTCATAGGAAGCCTTGTTGCCGGGGGCGACGGGGGGTGAGGTCAGCAGGATGGTTCCGCCCTGCACGGACACTCCCTCCGGCAGCGGAAAGTTTGCACTCGCCTGGCTGGAGATCATCTGCCCTTCCTCAATCCTCAGCTCCAGGCTTCCCAAGACTGTGACCGTCTCGGTGTTTCCAGCGCCGCTGCCCGGCCCGGACAGGTCAATCTCTCTTTTGACCAGCACAAAGGCCTGCGTCAGCGCCGCTGGCGCGGGCTGGTTGCACTGATTCCTCACCTCCTCCTGGGACATGGTGACGTAGCTCATGTAAAACGGATAGCTGTTCCAGATCTGTCCATCCTGCCCATAGCAGCAAAGCTCCTCCTCTTCATCTACTTGATAGTGCCATTGGGACGTCACCGTGCTGACAAAAGTGCCCCAGCGTCCTGCTCCCATCCAGCCGTTTTCAGGGCTGCCTTGATACATCGGCAACGACTCCATGGCCGCCAGGGCCTTGGATCGGCTGAATTCAAGGCTGGAATCCTCGACTTCCAGCCTGCCCCCCTCACCCGGATAGGCGTTCGTGATCACATAATGTGAATATCGCTCCTCTTCAGCAGGAGTATCGCAGCTAAGGTCCATCTCACTGAACATTGTAAGCTCCTTTCTCATGATTGCTCCAGGGCTGTCAGGGTCGCACCTTTCCCAGATGGTGGGTTCCCAGGGGTCGGGGATGTCCCTGGGATCTCCGGGATCCTGCGTGTTTCCGTTCACGTCCGCATCCCCGTTGAATTGGTCATCGGGCGGTGGTGGCGGGCTGGCATTGGGCACCTCATGCTCATGATAGATATCCCAGTCATAGATGATGGGTCTGAAAAAGCGGTGGGAAGATCCGAAGCTCATTTGACGAACACGTCTGGCCAGGAAGGCTGCAAAGGATGGGTTCGGTGTGGTGTTGCCGCCGCCCCCGAACTCCTGGCGGGGCCCACCCGAGCCTGGATAGGATGAGGCGTTCCGGGGATCGCTCAACACCCGGTATTCCTGCAGGTTGGTGTAGCCATCCTGGTCGAGATCCCCTTCGGCGCCGTCCTGGCCGAGGTTGCTGATGAGGGAAGTTTGGTTGTGAAACTCCCACCAGTCAGGCAGCATGTCACCATCCGTGTCCGCATTGATGGGAGAGGATCCGAGCTGATATTCGATGAGATTTTTCAAGGTGTCGCCGTCGGGGTCACCCTGCGATCCACTGCTGCCCTCGGCAGACAAGGCATGCAGGCCATACTGAACCTCCCAGCCGTCCGGCAAAAGATCCTTGTCCGTGTCATGGTTCAAGGGGTCGGTGCCGTGCTGCCGGATCTCCGCACGATTGCTCAGCCCGTCCTGGTCGTGGTCGGCATCGAGGGGGTCGCCGGTGACTGGCAGGTCGCTGTAGCGCAGGCGGAAGAAGCTGGGTGAGGGCTGCGCCGGGAGGCTGAGGGAAAGAAAGGCATCGCTGCCCATCAGGATGGAGCCCTCGTAGTGCCATGAACTTCCGGGGTTCAAGGTTGGTGAGGTTTGCACAAAGTAGGTTCGACCTGCCTTGCCCCACCAGCGCAGAAGGAGGGCCTGGCCATCCGTGGTCATGGTCACCCTGAGGTCTTCGCCGGGCTCGGTGTTTGACTGGGCAGGGAGCACAGGACCTTGAAGAAGAAGGAGGCAGGCTGCGCGAAAGAGAAACGAAGTCGTTCGTGGAGCCGCCGGAGAGCATGTGGGAAAGGAGCGCAGAGGGCCTAACCAACAGGAGTGCGAACCTCCATGGGAGGTGGGAGTGACAGCAGCCTTGGCGGGGGGAGAGATCGGACCCATGGAGTGCATCCGGCGACAACCGGGGTTCCATATCTAGATAACTGGCTGAAAACGAATAGTCGGTAAAACTACCGACCACGAGACGATGGTGTGTCGATTTTCAGCCGCCGGTCATCGATTTGTGAAAGCGACTGAAGGAGCTTTCATCGATCAATGGCCAAGCTGTAAAAGTCGTGAAGGGTTTCGGGCAGTCGTTCACGACTTGGCACTATAAATCATGGCTCTTTGAGCATCGGGACTTCGTGCCACTTTGGCTTGGGCTGGAAGCCAAGGGCGTTGCGCAGGGAAGTTTCGGGAGCAAGTTACCAGGCATTTAGAACCTTAATTTCGATCAACTCCATATTGATCAGGTTTAGCGCCACGCAGAGGGCGTGGGTCTCCAGCCAGATTCGGGTTTGATCTTCGAACGGTCGGCAGTGGGTGTAAACTCCCGGGATTTCGGTTCCTTCTTGGCCTTGAACAAAGAGGCCATTTCGAGGGTGGGGATGAGCTGAATGGGATGTTTGGGCAGCTCTTTTTAGAATTGCTTTTTATTCGAAATTGGCGTGGACTGGCTGTCAAAGACCCCCATGAAAGCAAACCCGGGAAGATCGCGCCTGATTGGGCTGTGTATTGGCATTGTCATCACAGGGTCGCTTCTTTGGCATCTGGCGGGGCCTGAACCTGGGGTTCGGCGGGCTTCTCCGATGAAGGGGGGGGATGCCAGGGCTGCTGCCGTCCCTGGGGTGGCTCCTTTGAGGAAGGGTGCGGCCAGTGCCCAGGATGCTCCGCAGGTGGGGAGGCCGGGTGCGGACTGGGTGCCGGTGGCGTTGAATCCTTTCCAGGAGCGGCTGATCCAGGGGGCGGCGATGATTGACCGGCGTCGGCTGGAGTCCAGGGGGGACGAGGCGGCTCGTGAGCTGAGGCTTTGGAAGACGGGGTTCAAGTATCCGATGGTGCGGGAGGAGGTCTGGCTGCGGCCGGACAAGAGCGGGAAGCTGCAGCCGGTGCGCCGGGAGTTTTCCGTGGCGGACCATGTGATGATCCGATTTCCTGAGGGAACCTCGAACCAGGCCGCTGCTGCCTGGGCTCAGAAACATGGGCTGCAGGTGCGGCATCAGCTCAAGACGGCGCCGGTGCTGCTGGTGGCGGCGGATCAGGCGACGCTGGACACGGCGGGAAGGATCATGAGCCTCTTTGCCCGGGACTTTCCCGAGGCTGGCTCCGGGGTGGCGGAGCGGGATTACCTGGTGTTTCCCTCCCTGTTCCCCAACGACAGCGAGTTTCCGAATCTCTGGGGGCTGCACAACACGGGGCAGACGGGCGGGCTTGCCGATGCGGACATTGATGCTCCGGAGGCCTGGGACATCACGACGGGTTCAAGGGAGGTGCTGGTGGGGGTCGTCGACACGGGGGTGGACCGGACGCACCCGGATCTGGCGGCCAACATGTGGACTCACAATGGCGAGGTGTCTGGCAACGGGCTGGACGACGATGGCAACGGCTTTGTGGACGATGTTTATGGTTGGGATTTCTATGCGATGGACAACGATCCGATGGATGAGAACAACCATGGGACGCATTGCTCGGGCACCCTTGGAGGGGTGGGCAACAACCTGAATGGCGTGGCGGGTGTGTGCTGGCAGGTCTCCATCGTCGGAATCCGTTTTCTTGGGCCTGCGGGCGGCACGACTTCCGATGCCATTGAAAGCGTCAACTACGCCACGCGCCTGGGAGTGGACCTGACATCGAACTCCTGGGGCGGGGGAGGTTTCAGCTCGCTGCTGCAAAGCGCGATTGCGGCGGCGGGTGCGGCCGAGCAGTTGTTCATTGCGGCGGCGGGAAATGACGGCCTGGATACGGACACGACGGTGAATTATCCGTCGGGTTATGCGCTGGACAACATTGTGTCGGTGGCGGCCAGCACGGCGCTGGATGCGCGGGCGAGTTTTTCGAACTATGGCAGGCAGACGGTCGATCTGGCCGCACCGGGGGCGTCGATCTACAGCTCCATCCTTGGGGGTTCGTATGCGAACTTCAACGGCACCTCGATGGCGACACCGCATGTGTCGGGAGCGGTGGCGTTGTTGAAGAGCATCGCTCCCGGGCTTTCCGCCCTGGAGGTCAAGACCCGGCTCATGGAGAGCGTCGATCCTGTGGCGGCGTTTGCGACGACGACGGTCTCGGGGGGCCGGTTGAATGTGGCACGGCTGATCCAGGATGCCGCAGGGCCGTTCCCGGTGATCCAGGTCACGTCGGTGGCGGAGGCTCCCGGGGGGAATGCAGATGGCATCAACAACCCTGGTGAGCTGCTGAACGTGCATTTCACGGTGGTGAACCGCGGGACGGAGGAGGCCCGGAACATCCGCGCCGAGGTGGCGCCCGCCACGCTGCCCACGGCCTTCACCGTGGTCCAGGGCGAGGTAAGCGTGGGGACGGTGGCCCCGGGTGCGAGCGTGTCGTCCTCCGCGCCCCTGCAGATCCGGTCCTCGGTGAATGTCAGCACGCCTCATGCGGAGGAGATGGTTCTGACGCTGCGGCATGGAACGCCGGAGGAGGTGAGAAGCCAGAGGGTGACGGTGTACCTGCACACGTCGTCGCGAATTGAGGGGCGTGTGACGAGCGCCGAGGATGGATCGCCCATTGCCGGGGCCACGGTGAAGCTGGCCGGTCCTTCGACCTATTCCGCGCAGACATCGGCAAGCGGTGATTACAGCGTGCTGGTGACGGACGGCAGCTATCAGGCCACGGTTTCCGCTCCGGGTTATGTGCCTGCGGATCCGGTGCAGCTTTCCACGCCGCCCGGGCGATCGGGGCTGAACTTCACCCTGGGGATTCCGCAGCTGGTGCTGACGCCGCCGGAGGTGTCGGTGGATGTGTTTTCAGGGCGTCGGCAGACACAGGTGCTGGAGATGAGAAACCGCGGCAGTGCGCCGCTCCTATGGAACCTGCGGCTGCTGGACGCAGAGCGCGGTTTTGGCGTGCAGGCGTTGCCGCTGGTCAAGCTGCCGGAACGAGCGATTCCGGCCGGCCGTGAATGCCGGGATGCGGGGCTGCGCAGCTTTTTCAAGAGCAGCGGCAGCGAGGCCATTGCTTCGCTGGAGGCGCCGCTGGGGACGCTGAGCGGCATGACGATCGGCACCGTGGAGTCGCCATGGGATCGCGCCGTGCTGCTGGCGGATCTGGAGGCGCGCGGGGCGAGGATCGTGGAGATCAGCCTGCCTTTGAGCGCTGCGGGGCTGGCGGAGTTGGATGCGTTGCTGGTGGACGATGCCATCGGGCTTTTTTCAAACCTGGACATTTCGCTGCTGCGGTCCCGGGTGACGGCGGGCATGGGTGTGCTTTGTGAAGCGGATGACGGCAGTTCGGTGACACGCATCAATGAGCTGTTTGCCGGGACTGGCATCACGGCGGTGAGCACGCGGTTTCGTGACCTGACGCTGACGGACATCCGTCCGCATCCGATCACGGCGGGGGTGAGCCGGCTGGTGGAGGTTTCGGTGGGGGCGGCCGCGCAGGTTTCCGGCAGCGCCAAGGTGCTGGTCGCCGAATCTGACGGGCTGGTTCATGCGGCGGTGTCGCGGCTGGGGACGGGGACGCTGGTGTTCGTGGGCAACGAGATCACGGACGAGTTTAACTTTGTCTCCGGAGACGGCCGTCGGTTTGCCAACCAGATTGTGGACGGCCTGCTTGGCGGCCCGGAGTGGCTGGCGGCGACCCCGTTGAGCGGGGTGCTTGCCCCGGGCATGGTGCAGCAGCTTCAGATGAGCTTTGACCCAGGCGACCTGGAGGCAGGCGTTTATCAGGCGGCGGCGGTTTTTGAAACCAACATGCCGGGTGAGGAGGAACTGCGGATGCCGGTGACGATGAACCTGGTCAATGCCCCGCAGATTTCCTCCACGCCGGCCAACCTGGACTTTGGTTCCGTGGTGGAGGCGGTGAGGTCCGGGCGGAACGTCACGGTTTCCAACGTAGGCCGTGAAAGGCTGGTGGTCAGCTCGGTGGGGATCACCGGGCCGGACGCGGCCTTTTTCAGCCTGGATTCGACGGAGGGTTTTGACCTGATGCCAGGCATGCAGAGGGCGCTGAACGTGGAGCTGGGGATGAATGCGCCGAGGCGTGTGCTTGGTGCGGAGCTGGTGATGGTGAGCAATGATCCGCTGCAGCCGCTGTTGAGGATTCCCCTTTCGGGAGAGCGGCAGCTTGCGCCGGATGTGACGGTGTCGTCCGGCCAGGTCGTGCTGCAGCTTCTTCAAGGGCAGACGGGGTCCGCGAGTTTCACCCTGAAAAACCGGGGTGCGGGTCCGTTGCAATGGATGGCGGCCTGGGAGGGAGGCGGGGCGGGGCCCGACTGGGTGATGCTGCCTGGAGTTTCGGGAACGATGATGCCGAAGGTGCAGTCCGTGATGAAGCTGAACTTTGACACCGGGGTGCTGCCGCCGGGTGAACGGAGCCGCACCTTGATCATCAGCACCAATGATGTGGACACGCCGGAGCTGAGAATCCCGGTCACCCTGCGTGTCATGGCCACGCCGAGGCCGGTGTTTTCCAAGGTCACGATGGTTGAGGAGACGCAGGTCGGGGAGCGGCGGCAGTTTGAGGTCGAAATCCAGAACGCAGGGGCGGCAAGCCTGGTGCTGAACTCCATGCTGTTTTATTCGACGGCCTACCGCTGCACGACGCGGCTGCCGCTGGTGGTGCCCGGGGGCGGGGTGGCAAGCCTGAGCTTTGAGTTCCAGCCCAGGCGCGCCGGATTCCATGTCGCCCAGGCGATGTTCATCGGCAATCTCAGCAGCCGGTTCATCCAGCTTACCTTCAGCGGCCTGGGGTATGTGGGGCCGCGGATGAAGGTCAGTCCGGCGAGCTTCAGCCTGAGCGGAGCCCCCGGCCTCGTTCACAACCGGGTCTTGAAGATCAGCAATGCCGGTGACAAGCCGCTGGGCTGGGGCTGCCATGTCATGGAAGGATCTGAATGGCTGGCGGTCACCGGTGAGATGAATGACCTTCAGGGCGGTCAGACGGCATCCATGAACCTGCGCGTGGACACGGCGACGTTTGCGGCGGGAACCCGGACGGGCAGGGTGGTGGTGCAGGACTTGTCCAATGGCTCTGAAACCGTGGTGCCGGTCAGGGTGACGGTGGGGCGTGGACCGGCATTGAGGCTGGAGCCAGCCGCGATGCATCTTCCTTCGGTCTGGGCCGGACGTATCGAGGACCTCTCCTTTGCCTGCATGAACTCCGGCAACCAGGCCCTGGAGATCCGTTCCATCACACCGGCAGGCAACGCCCGTCTGGCCTTGTCGCCGGATGTCCGGCTGCCTTTTCTGCTGGAGCCTGGTGAGCAGGTGGAGGTGCCGTTCACCTATGCCACCAGCACTCCTGGAACCTACAAGGATGCCTTCAAGGTGGTGACGAACGCAGCGTCCGCCAGGTCGGTGACGCTGCCCATCACCGCGCAGGTTTCGGTGCCTCCTGCGATTGCGATCACCCCCACGGGCGTGGATGTGACGGTGGAGCCGGGGGGAGGCACTTCCGTTCCCGTGACGATCAGCAATCCTGGTGGCAGCACCCTGGAGTGGAATGCCAGCGTGATCTCCGGTGTGGGGCCTGCCGCCGGACTCGCGGGAGTGCTTTCCGGCCTGCAGGCCAATCCGGTGCTGCTCAGCTCCCTGCTGCCGGGCGCGCATCCCTTGTCTGAAGGCACCACAGGGCAGGTCATCAACGACGGCGGGGCCAACATGTTTGACGGGGGCAACCTGGTGAGCACCGACCTGAACTCGGGCCTGCCGGTGAGTTATTCCGATGGAGTGGTGACGGGAGACCCTGCCTTTGGGGCTTCGAGCACTTACTTCACCCTGAAGAGCGGAGCGCTTTGGGTTCTCGCAGCAGACCTGAACGGTGTTGCCAGGCTGGTGATCTCCGGCGGGCTGGGGGCGGACGGACTTGGCAAGGTTTCCGGCGGCAGCACCACACGCACCGTGGCCGGGGTGACCTACCGCGGGTTTTACAAAAAGGTGTACGCCGCCGGTGTGCCTTCTGTGAACCACCTGGTCATCGTCGAGGACAGGCCCGGCATCGGCCATCGGTTTGATGACAGCACGGACAGTGATTTTCATGAAGTCTCCGGCTTGTCCGGAAGCGCCAGGATTTATTACCTCATGTTTGGCCTGAAAAACGGTGTGGCGTATGCGGACAGCGCCTTTGGCCTGCTCATGGACACCTTCCTCCGGCATGTCGTGCATCCGGCGGATGCCGGCTGGCTGGAGGCATCGGCGCATTTCGGCAAGGTTCCAGCCGGAGGCTCTTCGGCGGGCTTTTTCAAGATTGAGACCAGCACCCTGCCTGGTGGCACCTACGGGGCCACGGTCCGCTACAGCAACAACTCACCCTCGAGAAGCATCGTGGATGTGCCGGTGCTGCTTCGCATCCCCTCCTATGCCCGGCTGGAGGTGAAGCCGCAGCGCTTTGACTTTCCAGACACCTTCCTGGCAAAAAGCTCAACCCTGGCAGGCACGTTGGAAAACCGGGGCAACGAGCCGCTGGTCATCAGTTCGCTGAGCGTGACGGATGCCGCCTTTGCGATCCCTGGAACCTCGGCGCCGTTCACCCTGCCTCCGGGAGGAAGCCGCGACATCACGCTGCGTTTCTCTCCGGTCACGGTGAAAGCGCAGGGTGCGGAACTGGTCATTGCCTCGAATGCCCAGGAGGGCGCGGAAATCCGGCTGCCTGTGAACGGACGAGGCCTGCGTGGTCCGTCGTTGACGTTCGATGCCAGCCCCATCGTGAGGACGGTGGAGCCCGGGGTTTCTGAAACGATGACACTGACGCTGGGCAATGCCGGCGATGCCTCGCTGCTCTGGAGCGCCACGCCGTCAGCGTCACTGGCATCCCTGGTGGGAGTCGTGCCCGGCAACGGTACCATCCCGGAATCTGGAAGCCGGCAGGTTTCCTTGTTCATGGGGGCTTCGGCCACGACGACGCCCGCCGTTTACACGGGCACGGTGAGGTTCAGTTCGAATGATCCGGCAAGGCCGGGCGTGGACCTGCCTGTGGAGATCGCCGTGGCATCCCGGCCGCGGCCGGTCCTGGCGCCTTCGACGCTCAGTTTTGGCAGCGTCATGGTGGGCTCCAGCGTCAACGCCTCCGTGCTGCTGCGCAATGCCGGCAACGCAACGCTGACCGTCACGGGCATGACTTCCACACAGCCGGCGTTTGATCTTCCAGGCACGAGCTTCCCCTTCAGCCTGGCCCCGAACAGCACACGCACCCTGGGGGTTCGGTTTGAGCCCGGCGAGGCGGCCGCCTTCAACGGGCAGGTGCGGTTTGCCATGGCAGGCCCCGCCCTGCCGACCGAGGTGGTTTTGAGCGTCGACGGCAACGGCGTGCCTCCCCCGGTGCTCACGGTGCAGCCGTCGGGCGGAGTGGAGGTTGTGCTGAAAAAAGGCCAGACGGCGGCCCGTCCGCTGACGATTCGGAATGACGGCGGCTCCACCCTGGTCTGGCAGGGGGGCGTTGTCGACCTGTCCACTCCCGCCGGCACGCTTCAGGAAGTGCTGGAGCGGGTGAACCAAAAACATGATCAGATCACCTCGCTGATTCCCGGGCTGTATCGTTTCACCGAGGGGGAAAGCGGCAGCTACATCGTCGATGGAGGCGATGACATGTATGACGGCGGCAACTACCTCAGCACCAACCTGGGCAGCACCATCGCGTATTCAAACAACATGGTGACCGTGAGTTCGAAGCTTGGGGCGGCCGGCGGAGCCTACTTCACCCGCAAGCAGGAGGGGCTGTTTGTGTTTGCCGCCGACATGGCGGGCGTGAGCAGCTTCACGATCAGCGGCGGCCTGGGGGCGGATGGTTCCGGAAGCGCGACAGGAGCCGTTCTCAACCGCACGCATGACGGATTGAACTACACAGGCTTCTTCAAGGCTGTGTCGGGCACCGTGGATCCGTCCGTGAATCATCTCGTCATTGTCGAGTCCCGGTCCGGCCAGTCGCATTCGTATTCCACCAACACGGACGAGGACAATCACACGGTCACCGGGCTCTCCAGCAACTCACGGCTCTACTACCTGCTGTTTGCCACGGCGGACGGCGCCCAGGTTTCCACGGAGCTTGCCGGAACGGTCATGGACGCCTTTCTTCAGCACATCGCCATCCCGCCTTCAGTGCCCTGGGTCAGCCTGAGCCCGGGTTCTGGCAGCGTGGTGGCGGGGGCGTCGTCAACGGTTTCCGTGCAGCTGGCGAGCGCTGCGCTGCGTCCTGGAATCCACACGGCAACCCTGCGCTTCAGCGGCAACGCACCCGGTTCACTGCCCGTGGATCTTCCCCTGCGCCTTGAAGTCTCCGAGCCGGACCTCGCAGTCGCGCCTTCAGGACTGAATCTCGTGAGGATGCAGGGCGCGGATGCTGCGGAGGGAGTCATCACCCTGACCGCGAAGGCGGGGCTTCAGCCCTCCTGGTCCGCCGCCGCCAGTGCTTCCTGGATGACGCTTTCCAAAAGCAGCGGCACGGGCGGCGACACCCTGGGGGTCAGAGCGGGCGCAGGGCTGGGCGTTGGCGTTTACAGCGGGGCGGTGAACATCACCAGCGACGGTGTCACCGTCAGCGTGCCGGTCCTGCTGACCGTGCGTTTCTCCGGCTACACCCAGCTGCTCACGGATTACCGCCAGCCACAGCGTGTGCTGGGTGTGGTGAGGGGCACGGGCGGACAACCTTCCATGCTTGTTCCCATCGATGCGGCCACGGCTGCACAGGGAAGCCCGCTGCTGCTGCCCAGCGAGGTCACGGACGCGGACCTCACTGCGGACGGCTCCCGCCTTTATGCCGTGAGCTTCACGGAGCGAAGCATCACGGAGGTGGACATGGACAGCTTCACGGTGACACGCACCCGCAGCCTGCCTGCCACGCTCGACTCAGGAAGCGGCGGGGACTTTCACTATGATGTCGAAGCCGGCCGGCCCGGGGTGGTGTATTACACCGATGCAGCGGTGAATCCGCTGCTGCATGTGTTTGACTTCGAGGCTGGCGAAGATCTCTCCACCTTCCTGACCAACAGTGGCGCGGGCATCGGCGACTTCACGGTCAGCCCTGACGGCAACATCATCTTTGCCAGGACCCAGAGCGGCTGGAGCGGAACAAATTCGGTTGCCCTGGTCCGCCTCTACAGCAGCGGCTCCTTCCTCACGCAAACCCACCTCAGCTCTCCCTACAACATGGACATGCCGGGTCGTTCGGAGGTGTTCTTCAGCCTGAACCGCGACGTCGTCTTCAACCGCAACCGTCGCTACAACCCGCTGCTCACGGACACCCAGGCCTTCGGCGCGGTCTCCACCCTCGTCGCCGCCTCAGCCTACGGCCATGTCCTGGTGCATGACAGCGGCCTTGTGGAGGGTGCCGCAGGAACCAGCATCGCCTCGCTGCCCGCCGGTGTCACCGCCGCCGCCTTCACGGCAGGCCAGGATGCCGTGATCTATCAGCATCCGACGCAGAACAGCCTGCGCCGGCTTTCCCTCGCCGGCATTGTCAGCCTGCCGGTTCCCGGGATCCGGCCGCAGCTTGCCGACGGCTCCACCCAGGCCACCGCGCCGACGGCGCTTGGCTGGACGGGCAGCCCTGATGCCGTCACCTACGACGTCTATCTTGGCGGCAGCCTGGAGACGGTCACGAACGCGGTGAAAACAAGTTCCGGCATCTACCGGGGCAGCACCTCGGGCGTGAGCCTCAGCCTTCCGCAGGGCACCTTCCAGCTTGGCCTAACCTATTATTGGCGCATTGATTCGAGGCTTTACGACGGCTCGGTCCGGACAGGGGCCGTGTGGAGCTTCCGCCTGCCTGTCGTGGAGCCGACCCCCGCCAGCCTGAGCGTCAGCGGCTTCCCCGGATCAACGGCGCAGGAGGCCTCCCTGGGCATTGCCACCGCCGATGCATCGACGTCCTGGACGCTGGAGGAGAGCAGCTCCTGGCTCAGTCTCACGCAGGCTTCAGGAACCGGCCCGGGAAATGTCATCGTGAAGTTCACAGCAGGCTCCCTGCCGACGGGCACTTACACGGCCAGCATCACGCTGCGTTCCGGGAGTGATGTCCGCCTGATTCCCGCGACCTTCCGAGTCCTGGGCGTCCTGAACGTGGCGAAGATGATCGCCGATCCTGGTCTTCCGTTTGTTTATGCGCTGCATGTGGACCGCGCGGCCCCGAATGAAGGGCACCTGCTCTGGATTGATCCCGTCACCGCCAGGGTGGTGCATGTGTATTCCGTGGGGCAGCCGGTGCAGGACTTTGCGATGCACATCCTGGATGACCGGCTGTATGTGCTGACAGCCTCCGGCACGCGGGTGCTGGGCATCCAGCGCCAGCAGAACCGGCAGCTCGTGAGCACCTGGGACACGCCCAACACCTCCGCCGCCATCCACAACGGACCGGTGGGCCGCGTCGTGCTGCGCGGCGCCGATCATGTTCTGCGCCTGCATCATTCGGTGACCGGCGGCGCGGTCGGCACGCCGCTCAACCTCGGGCAGTGCATCACGGCCACACCGGCCGATGGTTCCTCCATCCTCGCCCTGGTGAGGCAGGGTTCATCGGTCAGCGGACTGGCCCGGTACAACATCAGCACCTCCAGCATGACCTATGCCGCGACCCAGTTTTGGACAGGAACCTACAACAACCACCTTGTCCTCTCGGGAGATGGCAGCCGTGTCTTCTCCATGGGCGTGGCCTACAATGCGTCCAACCTGGCCCAGGTCGCCGATCTTGGTGTCTCCAATGTGGTGCGTGCCAGCTCCTGGAACGGACAGGTCATCTGGACGGACACCCAATGCCTCCAGGTGTCCACGGGGACGATCCTGGGGCCGCTGCCCGCCTCCAGCACCGTGGTGGTGGCGACGCCGGATTACGCACGCCTGCTGATCTACAACTCGGTGACGAACACCCTGGTTTCCGTCACGCCGCCCTGAGTTGTTCAGCCTTGTCACGCGGCGTGGATGCGGCCAAGGATGCGGTCCATGATTCTTCAAGACCAAGTCTGCATCATCACGGGCGCCGCCAAGGGCATCGGCCTCGCCACGGCCCGGGCACTGTTGGAACGCGGGGCCAGGGTGGCGTCCCTGGATCTCGAATCCTGCCCGCTGGAGGGCGTGCTGTCCGTCCGCTGTGACGTCACCCGCTCCGCCGAGGTGGAAGCCGCCGCCGCTGCGGTGGAGCAGGCGCTTGGCGGCATCAGCGTCTGGGTGAACAACGCCGGGCTCGCACGGCATCGCTGGATTCAGGATTACACCGAGTCGGAGATTGACCTCATGCTGGCGGTGAACCTGAAGGGAACCATCCTGGGCTCCCAGGCCGCCCTGCGCGCCATGATTCCCGGGAAGCGCGGCCACATCATCAACATCATCTCCACGGCCAGCCTGCGCGGCATTCCCAGCGAGACGGTCTACTGCGCGGCCAAATGGGGCGTGCGAGGCTTCACCCAGGGCCTGGCGGAGGAGGCTGCGGCCCATCGCATCCGTGTGACCGCCCTGCTGCCCGGCGGTGTGGACACGGCGTTCTGGGATGATGCGGCGGAGCGCCAGGCGCCGCGCCAGCTCTTCCTCAAGCCGGAGCACATCGCCGACGGCGTCGTGCGCTGCCTGGAGATGGATGACTTCTGCGTGCCGCGTGAACTGGTGCTGCGCTCCCTGGACGACAGCGACTTCTCGGTGCAGCCGGCCTGAAGCGGCTTGCGTCAGAGCTTGCGCAGGTAGCCGTCGCAGCGGTTGTGCCAGCCCTGGAGCCAGCGCTGTTCCTTCCTCGCCGCCGGAGCGTTTTCAACGCGACGTGACAGCACTGACTTCGCCGCCGAGGCAAAGCCGGCGGGGGTGGGGGCCGTCATGGATTCCAGCACCTGAAGCAATCCCCAGCCCTGGCCGTTGTAGCGTTCCGTTCTAGCCGTGCCCTCGCCCTTGAAGTTCACATAGTCGATCAGGCAGAAGGCGCCCTCGGGTGTCTGGGAAAGCGCTTCAAAGTTCGACCGCACCTGTTTCTTCAGCCGGGTTTCCGCCAGCATTTTGGGCAGGGCTCGTTCCAGCCTTGCCAGGATGAACTCCGTCTGCAGCGGCACGGTTTGTGACAGCAGGGTCCGCAGCTGCTTCTGCCGCGGCCCGTTCTTGTCGGCGTCAAAGGCGGCCTTGCCGGCCCAGGGACAAAGGCCGTGCGTCCAAGCCGGCATTGCCACGCCACGGGATTTCAGGAAGGCGGCCAGCGGTGGGAAGCTTTCTTCAAACGGTCCCTTTTTCGCAGCCGGATACCAGATGAAATGACCGATGCCAAGGGAGGCGAAATCCTCCCCGCTGTTCCAGCTTGTCAGTCCTGCCACCGTGCCGGCGCATTCATTCTGCCAGATCCTGCGGCCCACTTTTTCCAGCTGGGCCTGGGTCAGGGAAAGGGCGGCGCTGACGGAGGTGGCAATCAGCAGCAGGGGGATCAGCAGGGCGGCGGGGGACATGGTGAAGTATGACGGTGGTGGAGCGATGCTCCTTCCAGCCGCGTAGTGTCACGAATCCAACGGCCGCACAAGAAGCTTGTCCGGCCGGGCGTGCTCCGCTTTGGTATGAGCATGTCATCATGCGCCGCCTTCCTCCTGCCTGCCGTCCTGGTGATGATGTCAGCCGTCCAGGCCCAGCAGCCCATGTCCTCCCCCCAACCTCCTGTCGCCGGGCTGCGCCCGTTTTCCTTCACCCAGCATGGCATCACCGTCGAGGATCCGTGGCACTGGCTGCGTGACCCGTCCTACCCCAAGGTGCAGGACAGGGAGATCCTTTCCTACCTGAAGGCTGAGAACCGTTTTTTTGAAGCCCACATGAAGGGGCGGAAACCGCTTGTGGACACCTTGTTCGAGGAGCTGAAGGGCCGCATCCAGGAGGATGACAGCTCCGTGCCGGTGAAGGACGGCGCATGGCTCTACTGGTCCACCTTCGTCAAGGGCTCGCAATACCGCCGCCACTTCCGCAAACCCGCCGCAGGTGGTGAAGGGCAGCTCATCCTGGATCAGAATGAACTTGCCCGCGGCAAGGACTACTTCCAGCTCGGCGACCTGGTCATCAGCCCGGACGCGAAGCTCATGGCCTATGCCTATGATGATGACGGTTCGGAGCGCTTTGAGGTGCATTTCCGTGACCTGGAGACGGGGCGTGACCTGCCGGACGTGATCACCGGAACCCTTTCCAGCCTGGTCTGGTCGGCCGACAGCCGAGGCCTCGTTTTTGGTTATGCCAACGACAACTGGCGCACGGACAACATCCACTATCACCGCCTCGGGGATGACCCGAAGAAGGCCAGGCTGCTCTACAAGGAGCCCGACATCGGCTTCAGCTGCGACGTGGACCTGAGCGCCCAGGAGGACTGGATCATCATCGGCACCGGCGACCAGGTCACCAGCGAGGTGCGTCTGGTGCCCTCCGCCGATCCTGCCGCCGAGCCCATCCTTGTCAGCCCGAGGAAGGCGGGGCGCGAATACGATGTCGATGTCCGCGACGGCGTGCTCTACATCCATACCAACGACGAGCATGTGAACTTCCGCATCGCCACCGCCGGGATCGCGAAGCCGGGCGAGTGGAGGACGTTGATCGCGGGGTCGGATCATCATTACCTGACCGACATCGGCCTGTTCCGGGACTTCTTCGTGACCGAGGGCCGCGTTGACGGGCTCGACCAGGTGGAGATCCGCCGCTATGACGCGCCGCTTCAGCCGGAGAGGATCCGCTTTCCGGAGGCGAGCTACACGGCCGGCCTGGGGCCTAACCCCGAGTATGACGTGAAGAAGCTGCGCCTGGACTACGAGTCCATGGTCACCCCGGCCACGGACTACGACTATCATGTGGATGAAAGGCGGCTGGAAACGCTGAAGGTGCAGCAGATCCCGAGCGGTTATGACGCCACGCAGTATGAGACCGAGCGTGTCCTGATCACCGCTCGCGACGGCGTGAAGGTGCCGGTTTCCATCCTGATGAAGAAGGGCTTCAGGAAGGATGGCGGCCAGCCTCTGCACCTCTACGCCTATGGCGCCTACGGGCACGCCACGCCGCCCGACTTTCACGCTGACCGCCTTTCGCTGGTGGACCGCGGCTTCGCCTATGCCATCGCCCACATTCGCGGCGGCGACGACCTTGGCTACCAGTGGTATCTCGACGGCAAGCTCATGAAGCGCACGAACACCTTCAATGACTTCGTTGATGCCGCGCGTGCGCTTTGCGAACTCGGCTACACGTCCAAGGGCCGGATCAGCGCCTCGGGCGGCAGCGCGGGCGGCGAGCTCATGGGCGCGGTGGTCAACCAGGCTCCGGAGCTTTTCGGGGCCGTCGTCGCGCATGTGGCCTTCGTGGACGTGCTGAACACCATGCTCGACAAGGAGCTGCCGCTGACGCCGGGGGAGTGGCCTGAGTGGGGCAATCCGATCACCGACAAGGCTGCTTTTGAGTTCATCCGCAGCTACAGCCCGTATGACAATGTCCGTGCCCAGGCCTACCCGCCGATGCTTTTCACCGCCGGGCTGAACGACCCCCGGGTGACCTACTGGGAGCCCGCCAAGATGGTCGCGAAGCTGCGTGCCCTGAAGACGGACAAGAACCTGCTGCTGCTGAAGACCAACATGGGCGCCGGGCATGGCGGCAAGTCGGGCCGTTACGAGCATCTGCATGAAGCCGCCGAGGAGATGGCCTTCATCCTCTGGCAGATGCAGGGGCTTTGACAGGAGGTGACGCGGCCGGCCTGTGTCAATTCGCCCGGCGACGGCGGGGCTTGCCGGGCTTCTTCCTGGCGGGTGCGGCCTTTTCCTGAACGGCAAGCGGGCAGTGGAAGATTTCAAAGGGGCCGCCTGTGGAGCCGTCAAACTCCGCCGCCGCATGCAGGCCGGCCTTCACGATCTCCACGACGTCATCGCTGCTGTCATACACGGCCTGCATCGCGCCCAGGGCAAAGTCACGGCCGGAGCCTGCGGCCCAGAAGCGGTGAAACTGCTGCGCACTCCGGTAGGAATACAGGGCGAAGATGCCATGAGGGTTGGCGATGAGGCCGTAAAACTGGGTGGTTTCGTACTCCTCGCCCTTGTCCGGCAGGGTGGACATGAAGTACTCGGCCTTCATCCAGTGGTGCGCGTGGCGGAAAGTCTCGAAGATCATCTCCGTGCTGGAGAAGTCCCGGGGGCGCTCCGGATTTGCGAAGTAGCTGTTCATCACCACCAGGCTCGCCGAGGTGCCGGTCAGGCCGATGAAGCTGTCGCCCACCCTGGCGAGCTTGGTCTTGTTGACGACGTGATGGGCCTTCTGGCGCAGGGAGCCGAGGCTGCTCATGGTGTCGGCGCCGATGCAGGCGACGCCGTTTTTCTGGGCGACAACAATCGTGGACATGGATGGAGGCGCCGACAGTGGATGCGCCGTCGCATTGTGCAAGCGGCGGCGTCAGCCGGCCGACGCACGACGAGACATCCGGAACTGTGCGATCGCGTAGATCAGGATGAAGAGGGCCAGAAAGCACTCCTTCATCTCGCCGATGTCCTCGCCGATGAACTTGGGCAGCCTGCCATCGGCCATGCCGAATTCGTGGGCGATGGTGTTGGGCAGGCGGACGGTCGCGGACAGCAGGGCGGCCAGCCAGCCGCCCAACGGCGGCCAGAGCCAGAACAGCAGTGTCCCGGGTGCGAATTCGCTGCGTCGTTTCCGAAGATAGAGAGGCACCAGGATGCCGCCGACGATCGTGCCGAAGGACAGGCCTTCCCGGGCGATCTTGGTGAAGAAGAACTCCAGGCCGCCCCGCATGTTGTGGAGGTTGGTTTCACCCTGGCGGTTGAGGGTTTTCAGCTCTTCTGGCGTGACCCAGTGGAAATAATGCTGACCCCAGCTGATCTCCTCGCCGAGGAACAGCAGGCTGCCCAGCGCAAGAAAGACGAGCCAGGCGCGGTGCAGAAGGCTTTCAGGGCCGATGGCAGTCCTCAGAAAAAGCACCAGGGCGATGGCGAGGAACAGGGCGGTGAGATTTTCCACCAGGCCGTATTCGCGGTAGAGGCCTTCCTCCCAGTTCAGGCCGGGAACGGTGAGCAAAAGGGGGTAGATGAGGATCCCAAGCGGCAGATAAACGGACAGCCACCTGGGAATGGATTGTAAATAGGAAGGGAATCTGCTCACGAGCGAGGCTGTGTAATGCGATTCAGTCTCATATCCCAGGCTGGCAGTCCACCTGAATTTGTCAGAACTGTCACCTGGCCAGCCGCCCTGGAATCAATGGTGGTAAACGGTTGAGCTTGTCCCGGTTCGAGGCTTCATCGCCTGTCCTTCATCATGTTCGAACCCTCCCTTCTTCGAGTCCAGAACGCCACCTTTGTCCGAGGCGGAAGACGCATCCTGAAAGGCATCGACTGGCAGGTCGGCCGCGGGCAGCACTGGTGCGTGCTCGGGCCTAACGGCTGTGGCAAGACCTCCCTCATCAACCTGATCACTGGTTATGAACCGGCGACGGACGGAGTCATCCAGATCGGCCAGGACACCTTTGGCAACAGCGACTGGCGCGAGGTGCGCAAGCGTGTCGGCCTGGTCACCAACACGCTCACCACCTACATCGAGCCTGGCGAGCCGGTCATGCACGTCGTTGCCAGCGGCCGTGACGCCAAGCTGAACCTCTGGCAGCCACCCTCCGCCACCTTGAAAAAACAGGCGGCGGGCCTCATCGAAGCCGCAGGCTGCGCGCATCTGAAAAAATCGCTGTGGGCGACGCTCTCGCAGGGTGAGAAACAAAAGGTCCTGATCTGCCGCGCGCTCATGGCCCGCTTCGAAGTGCTCATCCTGGACGAGCCCTGTGCCGGGCTGGATCCGGTCGCGCGTGAGCAGTTTCTTTCCTGGATGAGCGAGATCAGCGAATGGCCCGAGGCGCCCTCGCTCATCATGGTCACGCATCATGTGGAGGAGATCCTGCCCTGCATCACGCATGTGTTCCTGCTGCGTGACGGAGCGGTGCTGGCCCAGGGCCCCAAGGAGAAGACGCTCAGCAGCAAGACCCTGGGCAGCCTTTACGGAGCCCCGGTGAAGCTCAGCCGGAAGGCGGGCCGTTATGCGTTGAGCATCCAGGGCTGATCGGCGCAGGATTTTCCGCGCAAGCGGCGTTTTTTCCAACTCCCATGCTCATCTTCGACGCCCACCTCGACCTCAGCCTGAACGCCCTCGGCGGCTTCAACCGTGATCTTCGCCTGCCTGTCCATGAAATCCGCCGCCGTGAGGCGGGCGTGGTGGGCAAGGGCCGCGCCGCAGGCACCACGGCCTTTCCAGAAATGCGCCAGGGCAGGGTGGGCATCTGCGTCGCCACCCAGCTTGCGGGCTGCATGCCCGGCGTGTCGCCGATCGCCAACTGGATGTCGCCCGAGCAGGCCTGGTCGGAAACCCAGGGCCAGCTCGCCTGGTACCGTGCGATGGAGGAGGACGGTCACCTCTCCCAGGTGAAAAACCTGGCCCAGCTGGATCATGCGCTGGCGGTCTGGGGTGACAAGAGCATCCCGGACGACCGCAAGCCCATCTTCTACATCCTCAGCCTGGAGGGCGCGGACAGCATCCGCACCGTCGGCCACCTGGAACGCAGCTGGGAGCAGGGGCTGCGCGCCATGGGCCCTGCGCATTATGGCAAATGTCGTTATGCCATGGGTCATGACACCCCGGGAGGCCTGACGCCGGAGGGGCGCGAGCTGGTTCGTGAGATGAGCCGCCTCGGCATGATCCTCGACGTGACGCATCTCTCCGACGAGAGCTTCTGGGAGGCCCTGGACATCTTCGAGGGCACGATCTGGGCCAGCCATTCCAACTGCCGGGCCCTGGTGCCGGACGTCCGCCAGTTCAGTGATGAGCAGATCAAGGCGCTCATCGCCCGCGGCGCCGTCATCGGAGCCGCGCTGGATGCCTGGATGATGATCCCCGGCTGGATCCGCGGCAAGACGACGCCGCAGGAGACCGGCCTGAAGCTGGAGGTCATCTGCGACCACATCGACCACGTCTGCCAGCTCGCCGGCAACGCCTTTCACAGCGGCATCGGCACGGATCTGGACGGGGGTTACGGCACCGAGCAGACGCCGGAGGACCTGGACACCATCGCCGACCTCGCCCGCATTCCGGCCATGCTGGAAAAACGCGGCTACAGCCAGACGGACATCGAGGCGGTCATGCACGGCAACTACCTGAACCTGCTGCGCCGCGCCTGGTCCTGAACGGGTCAGCGGGAGATCTTGTCCTGCCGTGCGCCCAGGCGAAAGCGCCTCTGGTAGTTCAGCGGCGTGATGCCGACGTGCTTGTGAAAATGATGCGTGAAGCCGCTTTGGTCGTAGAAGCCGAGGTCGGCGGAAACCTGGCTGATCTGGGCGTCCTCGTGCTGGAGCGCCTCGCAGGCGGCCTGGATGCGCAGCTTCATGATGAAGGTCTGCGGGCTGCAGCCGAAGGTCTCGACAAACTTCCGGTGCAGCTGCCTCGGGCTCAGATGCACATGGGCTGACAGCTCCTCGACGCTGAGCCTGCGCCGGAAGTTTTCGCGGATGAAGGCCAGGGCGCGCTCAATGTGCTGGCTGGCGTGCACCGTGGTCATCGCCTGTCCGTAGCTCTGCGTGGCGCCCATGAGGCCGATGACCCGGCCCTTCTTGTCCTTCAGCGGCATCTTGTGGGTGATGAACCAGTCGGGGATGCCCTGGGGGTTGAAGAACAGCTCGACGATGTTCAGCTTCGCCTCGCCCGTGCGCAGGATCTCCTCGTCGTCACGGCGGAAGTTTTCCGCCAGGCGCACGGGGAAGAGGTCGAAGTCGCTCTTTCCCACGATGTCGTCCTCCTTCCGGAAGCCCATCGTTTCAATGAAGTGCCGGTTGGCGCAGACGAGCTGCAGCCGGTGGTTCTTGGCGAAGAAGGAGATGCCCGGCAGGTGGTCGAACATCCGGTGGAACTGGCTGTCTGGCGCCAGCGAACGGAGGAACGAGCTGCGGAGGTCGGTGGTGGGCACGGCTGCCGGAGTTTGCGGCCGGATGTCCTTTGCGCAAGTCCATCACGCCGGTGGCGGGGCCAGCCGCGCCCTGTTGCCGAAGTTTTGGACAGGCGGGCGGGTTGTGCAGTTCTTCTGTTTGCAGCGGGCGGTTTCCGGCGTTTCTCCCTGCATCCCGTCATCCATGAACCGACTCCTGCCCCTGCTCGTCCTGATTCCCGCCCTGCTTTCCGCAGCTGATCCGACCGAGGCGGATTGTTACAAGATCACCACCTTTGAGACCCCGAAGGAGACGGCCCTGGAGGTCGGCTCCATCGAGCTGCTGCCTGAAGGAAAACTGGCCCTGGGCACGCGTCGTGGCGAGGTGTGGTTCGTGACTGGAGCCGGCTCCGCTGATCCGTCATCCGTCCGCTACAAGCTTCATGCCAGCGGCCTGCATGAGGTGCTGGGCCTGGCCTGGAACCCGAAGGATGCATGCCTCTATGCCACGACCCGTTATGAAGTCACGCGGCTGAAGGACACGGATGGCGACGGCCGCGCGGACGTCTTTGACAACGTCAGCGATGCCTGGGGCGTGTCGGGTGACTACCATGAATATGCCGTGGGCTCGCGCTTTGACAGGACGGGCGACCTCTGGGTCACGCTCTGCCTGACCGGCTCCTTTTCCAGCCAGGTGCCGTTCCGGGGCTGGGCGCTGAGGATCAAGCCTGATGGCACGATGGTGCCGGCCTGCTCAGGCATCCGCAGCCCGGGCGGCGTGGGCTTTGATGCCGACGGCGAGGTTTACTACTGCGACAACCAGGGGCCGTGGCATGGGTCCTGCACGCTGCAGCATCTGGTGCCGGGCAGCTTCCAGGGACATCCCGGCGGCAATGTCTGGTATGACCTGGCGCCGAACATGGGACCGCGTCCTGTGGATCCCATCCCCGAGGCCTTCCAGGGGGAGAGGAAGCGCAATGAAGACCGCCCGGGCGGTGATCCCGACCGCATGGTGATGGAGCGGAGGCGGATCAAGGAGCTCGTGCCGCCCGCCGTCTATCTCGTGCATGGCAAGGTCGGCAACTCGGCCACCGCGATCCTCTGCGACCTGAGCGCCGGTAAGTTCGGTCCGTTCTCCCGGCAGCTTTTTGTGGCGGATCAGAGCCACAGCAACCTCAGCCGCGTGTTCCTGGAAACCGTCAACGGCATCCGGCAGGGCGTGGTCTTCCCGTTCCGCAGCGGCTTCGCCTCCGGCCTCATCGGCGGACGCATGGACGAGGAGGGCCGCGTGTTTGTCGGCGGCAGCGATCGCGGCTGGGGTGCGCGTGGCGGCAAACCCTTCTGCTTTGAAAAGTGCGAGTGGACCGGCCGGGTTCCGTTTGAGGTTCACGAGATGAGGGCGCGCCCGGACGGCTTTGAGCTGACCTTCACCCAGCCGGTGAACCCCGCTGCGGCCGCAGATGTGAAAAGCTACTCGATGCGCGCCTTCACCTACGCCTACCGTGAGCAGTATGGCGGCGACGAGGTGGACGAGGTGCTTCCGAAGGTCACCCGGGCCGAGGTCGGAGCCGACGGCAGGTCGGTGCGGCTCAGGATCGCGCCGCTGACCCAGGGGCATGTGCATGAGCTGCACCTCGACGGCGTGCGCAGCGCCGGAGGGCTGCCCCTGCTGCACGCTGTCGGTTATTACACGCTCAACGAGATCCCTGCAAAGTAGGTTAGGTCAGGCCGGCGGCCGGATCACATCGCAAAGATGCGGTCCATGCGCTCGGTGAGCATCTTGAGCCCGTTCGGGTTGATGCCGCCGCGCTGCTCGCTGATGGCCCAGCCGGTGTAGCCGATGCCGTCCAGGGCCTTCATGATGGCGGGCCAGTTGTTGTCGCCCTCGGTCAGGTCGCAGTCGAAGCCCTTGTACATGCCCTCCTCCTTCATCTTCTTGATGCTGAACTCCTTCACATGGATGCGGTTGATGCGCCTGCCGAGGACGGGGATCCACTGCTCCGGCCAGCCGTAACGCAGGACGTTGCCGATGTCGAAGTGCCAGCCGACGACGGGGTCGCCCACTTCATCGAGATAGCGGACGGCTTCGAGCGGACTGAGGATGAAGTTGTTCCAGACGTTCTCGATGCTGATCTTCACGCCGAGCTCCTTCGCGAGCGGCACCGCCTTCTTGATCTGGGTGATGGAGCGCTCCCAGGCAAGGTGATAGGGCACCTCCTCATTGCAGACGCCTGGCACGACCAGGATGGAGTCCGCCCCGTAGGCCTTGGCGTCGCGCAGGGTCTGCAGCACGCCCTGGAGGCCTTCTTCGCGCACCTTCTCGTCGTTGTGGGTCAGGGTCTGCTTCCAATGGGTGTGGCAGCAGACGCTGGCCGCCTGCAGGCCGGAGGCGCCGAGGGCGTCGATGACCTCCTGCTGGTTCAGTCCTCCGGCGGGTTCCACACCTTCATAACCCGCCTCACGGGCCGCCTTGTACTTCTCAACCAGGGTTCCCTTGATGCCGAGCGTGCCGCCCATGATGGCCTTGCGGATCTGGCGTTTGGGCGCTTCGGCAAGTCCCGTGACATGGCTTCCGCCGAGGGCGAGGGCGCTGGTTTGCAGGGCGGTGGTGAGAAAGGAGCGGCGGTTCTTCATGGTGGTGGAAACAGTGTACGCCGCCTGCGGCCCGACTTTTCCCGGCTACTCCGCCGGGCCGGGCACGGGGTTGTTTTTCAGCGGCTCCACCATGGCTTTCAGGGAGTCTTCTTTTCCATAGGCGGTCAGGATGTCGTCCGCCAGGATGAGGCTCGAAGGTCCCGGCAGGCCGGGAATGGTCTCCCCGTTTCGGCGGATGGACAGGATCACGACGCCGCGATCCCAGGGCCGTGAATCCCGCAGGCTGCGTCCCGCCAGATAAGTGTCCGGCAGGACTTCGATCTCAGAAACGGCGTAGCCATGCTGGATGCGCAGCAGCAGCTCATAGTCCAGCGCCCGGACCATGCCGGCGTGTTCCAGGGCCTTGTGGATGACGTGATCGAGCATCTGCTGCAGCCAGCCGACACGCGAGAGCATGAGAAGGCCCACGACTCCGGCGGAGGCCAGGGCGACCAGCATGAGAAGGTGCGAGGTGGTGGCGGACTGCATCAGAGTGACCACCAGGGTGGCCAGGGCGGAGGTCAGCCCGACATTGCCGGCCAGGATCAAGTCCCGGATGATGCGCCGCCGAACGGGATGATTCACCACCATCTCGGCCTCCCGGGTGGTGAAACCGACCCCGAAAAAGGCGGAGTAGGCCTGAAAACTGGCCGTGTCCCAGCTCAGACCCGTCATCATCAGCGCCGTGGAGCCGACCCTCACGGCAATGAGCGAGACGAGGGCGATGACGAAAAAGGCAATGATGGAGGCCACGGCGGGTGGGGAAGGAGATGCAGTAAAACCATGACTCCGGCCACCAATCTTTCATGACCAGACCGCTGCCCCGGCTGCCCTGAAACCACGCTCCAACGCTTGTGAAAACTTTCACAAAGGGGTTGCCCGGGGGGTGCCAGGAGCGTATTCCTGGCGAGTTTTTCACCCCCCAAGACCATGGTCGCCCCCGCTGAAACCCACGCCGCCTACGATTCGAAGATCGAGGGAAACGTCGTCTTCACGAAGCTCGACGCCGCCGTGAACTGGATGCGGAAAAACTCCCTCTGGCCGATGCCGATGGGCCTGGCCTGCTGTGCCATTGAAATGATGGCCGCCGCCTGCAGCCGATACGACCTCAGCCGCTTCGGCATGGAGGTCATGCGCTTCTCCCCCCGCCAGGCGGACGTGATGATCGTCGCCGGCACCGTGACCTACAAGATGGCCCTGGCCGTCAAACGCATCTGGGACCAGATGCCGGAGCCGAAGTGGTGCATCGCCATGGGCGCCTGCGCCTCCAGTGGCGGCATGTATCGCAGCTACGCCGTGCTCCAGGGCATCGACAACCTTATCCCGGTGGACGTCTACATCTCCGGCTGCCCTCCCCGCCCCGAGGCCCTGCTTGAAGGTCTGATGCGCCTGCAGAAGAAGATCGAGACCGAGCATGCCCTCGAAGATCAGAAGAAGGAGCTGCTTGAAGAAATCGCCGTCTGATTCCAGAACCCTCTTTGCCGCTCAGATCATGAACCCCGCCCAGATGGCCACCGCCCTGAAGGAAAAGTTCGGCGATGCCGTGCTCGGAACCACCGAGTTTCGTGGTGAGCAGACACTGCATGTGACGCTCAGCTCCGCCAAGGCCCTGCTCAAGTACTGCCGTGACGAACTGGCCTTCGACTATCTGGTGGACCTTTCCACCCTCGACAACATGGGCGAGGAACCCCGCTTCGAGGTGGTTTACGAACTCTATGGCACCGGCCATCATCATCACCTCCGCGTCCGTGCGAAGATCCCCGATGGAGAGGCCGTCCCGAGCGTGATCGACATCTGGCCGACCGCCGACTGGCATGAGCGTGAGGCCTGGGACATGATGGGGGTCAGTTTCTCGGACCATCCGAACCTCAAGCGCATCCTCATGTGGGAAGGCTATCCCTACTTCCCCTTGCGCAAGGATTTCCCCCTCGCCGGCAAGCCCAGCGACCTTCCAGAAGTCGGCTTCACCCGCCCCGCTCCCCTGGCCGACGGCCCATTTGTCACCTGTGCAGGTGGCAAGGACACCGCCGCCCGTGAGCCACGCGCACGGCGTGTCGAATAATAGCCCGGCGGTCTTGGACCTGATTTCAGCATGGCCATCTCGTTTCGGCGAGATGGCCGTCTTTTTGGCGTTCACAGCTCCTGCATGCGCTTTTTCAGCCTCTTCCTGCTTCTCGGTGTCTCGGCTTACGGCCAGGTCTCGGCCAAAAAGAAATCCCAGGGCGGCCTGGGGGCCGACGCCCCTCCCGGCAGGCCCTATGTTTACAAGCACAGCGCCGGCAAGCCCCGCCAGATGGAGGTTTATTTCCCGCCTGACCACAACCCGGCGAAATCGAAGGTGCCCGGCCTGATCCTCTTCCATGGCGGTGCCTGGGCGGGTGGCAGCCTCGGTCAGTTTCGGATCGCCTGCGCCTACTTTGCCAGCCGCGGCCTGGTCTGCGCCACGGCGGAATACCAGATGCTCAGCAAGGCCGATGCCGCCCGGCTGCCTGCGGGTGAAACCCGGAAACGTGTCTGCATCACGGACGCCAAGAGCGCCATCCGCTGGTTCAAGCAGCACGCCGACGAGCTTGGCATCGACCCGCAGCGCATCATCACCGGCGGAGGCTCGGCGGGTGGTCACATCAGCGCCCTCGCCACACTGGCCCCCGGCCTCGATGATCCTGCCGACCCGAAGGGCATCGACACCCGGGTCGTGGCCTACCTGTGGTTCAATCCGGCATTCTCTCCGGATGACGACCAGGACGCCGAGGTCGACATCCTGCGTCACCTGAAGGCGGACATGCCGCCGGCCATCGCCTTCTTCGGCGACCAGGATCCCTGGAAGAAAGGCTGGGACACCGCCTACGCAAAGTGGAAGTCCCTGGGCACCCGGACGATCGACCTTCAGATCGCCCCCGGCCAGTCGCACAGCTTCTTCAACAAGGATCCCTGGCAGACCGTCACCCTCATCGCCGCCGACCGTTTCCTGGTGAGGCATGGGCTGATCACCGGCGAGCCGACGAAGGCCCCGCCCGCATCCGGCGAGAAGCTTGTGCAGGCTCCGTAATCCAGAATCCTCATGCGTCCGTTTCTTCTCCTTCTGTCATCGTTCACCCTCCTGCATTCGTCTTTTTCCCAGGACGGTTTCACTTCGCTTTTCAACGGCAAGGACCTCGCCGGCTGGGATGGTGATCCGGCTCTGTGGAAGGTCGAGGATGGCGTCGTCATCGGCACGAATCCCGCACCGGAGGCCATGGCGAACAACAGCTTCCTCATCTGGCGTGGCGGCACGGTGAAGGATTTCGAGCTGCGCGCCACCGTGCGTGTCATCGGCGACAACAACAGCGGCCTCCAGTACCGCAGCCGTGAACTGAAGGAGGTCGCCCCGTGGGTGATCACCGGATATCAGTGCGACATCCATCCTGCCATCGAGCACACCGGCATGACCTACGAGGAGCGCGGCCGCGGCATCTTCGGCCTGAACGGCCGGGACGTCATGCTCGATCCCGAAGGCGTTCTCTGGCAGATCGGCGAGCACGCCCCTGTGAAGGTCGATGTCAGCCAATGGAACGAGTATGTCATCATCGCCCAGGGCAACCGCCTCCGGCACTTCATCAACGGCCAGCTCACTTCCGAGCTCGTCGACCACGACGAGAAAAAGCGCAGCCTGGAGGGCCTGCTCGCCATTCAGCTCCACAAAGGCAATCCCAACCGCGTCGAGATCAAGGACCTTCGCCTTCAAGTCCTCCCTCAAGCCCCGCTCGTACCCTTTGAGCCCGCGAAGGTTCCCGCCACGGCCCACAAGATCGAAAAGCCCCGCACCAGCCGCCCGCAGGGCACGGGGCCGGTGGTGCCGGTTAAGAAGTAGGATGAATCGCAAGCATCGGCAGCTGTCAGGGCATCGTGAAAGGCGAAGCAAAGTAGCCATCTCGCTCCGCCGAGATGAGCCTGGGGGGCATTGCCGGGCTGGGTGGTTTGGAAGTTCGAAAACTCAGCGTGCCTGCGCCGGCGTGTTGCTCATCTTGCGGAGCAAGATGGCTAGTGCGCTGT
>JABARQ010000032.1 GCA_019186985.1 Prosthecobacter sp.
GCCTGCGTGCAGCAGCCAACTTCTGACCGGAGAGCCGGATGCGGGAAACCCGCCCGTCCGGTTCGGAGGGAGGGGCGGCGCGGTCAACGCGCCGTTCCTACCCCTATCTCTGCTTCGCCCCTGCGCAGCGAAGATGCTGTCAGGGTTTCTTGAACCTTGGGACTTCCTTGGTCATTGGCTTTTGAACCTTGGTCATTCCTTCCCCGGCCTTCTGACACGATGCCGGACGAATGATGGTTTCATGATCAGGTTACTTCGGCTCCAGGCTCTTCAGCTCGATGTTGCGGAACCAGACGGGCTGGCCTTCGGCCTGGAGGGCGATGTGGCCGTGGCTGAGGCGGAGCGGGGCGCCGGCTTCGATGAGGTCGGTGGCGGGGGCGTTGTTGTTGGCGGGGTCGAGCTGCGGGTGCTGGTAGCGCAGGACTTCGACGCCGTTGATGCGATGGATGATCTCATCGTGGCCGCGCACCTCGACCTCGGCGCGCACCCATTCATCGGCGGGGAAGGTGGGGGCGCTGGACTTGACGATGTGCTTTGTGACGAGCTGGCCGTCGAGCTCGACATGGGTGCCGGGCGTGCAGAGGTTGCCGGTGGAGCGCGGGCCCTTGCCCTCGTCGGCGAGGAACTGCATCTCGAGGCTGGCCGGGAAGCCCTGGTCGAGGCGCAGGCTCTGCGGCGGCTGGGCGTGGATCATGACGCCGCTGTTGAGGTTCACGTACTTCGGCGCGTCGGGCATCATCGTGCCGGTGAAGCGGTACTCCAGGCGCAGGATGTAGCGGGAGTAGGCGAGGTTGGTGTAGAGATGACCGAACTGTTCGTTAAACTTGTCATAGCCGTCGTAGCTGACCTTGAGGATGCCGTCCTCGACCCGGAAGGTGCCGGCGTGGTTTTCTCCCAGCGGTCGTTTGGCGATCTTCACCGTCCAGCCGCTGAGGTCCCTGCCGTTGAACAGGCGGATCCAGCCCCGCCCGGTGTCCTCGGCAAAGGCTGGAAGGCAGGTGGCTAGGCAGGAAAGAAGAAGGGTTTGGAAGATCGGGCGCATGAAGGTTGGGAGCAAGCCAGGGCTGCTGCTAGGATGTTGGGGTCGGCGGGGAGTGTTGGAAGGGAAATCGCGTGTGTGCTTTCAGGCATCTGGCGGATATAGGTCCAGGGTGAGGGCCAGACCAGAGTCCGCGATCCTTTTCAGGGTGGAGGCAGCCAGGGAGCATCCGCCCTGACCGCTCATGCTGCTGTAGCCGCAAAGCAACTCGGCCTCGACATCATCCTGCGCAGCCAGGGCTTGCAGCCTTTGCACACCTCGATCGCCCAGAAGCGTGAAAAGACGCTGTATCGGTTCTTCGAAGCCCTCTTGTTCAACCTCCGGCAGGGAGTACACCCAAAGATGAGTTTCATAAGGTGCATAGAGCTGGCCGTTCCGGCCTTTGCGTGGCTGGCCTTTCAGCCCGATGATCTCAGCGGTGAGACCAAGCTCATCATCCAGCCTGGATGGGGCCAAACCGTCCCCACTGAGCCGCAGGGAGACTGAAAACATACGGTCTTCGGAAGGTCCGTTCATGGTTGAATCATGCCCAGGGCGGACATGAAGGCAAATCAGGCAAACAGGTCGGTGACCGCCTTGCCCTTGCCGTCCTCGGTGACGTAGAAGGGCCGGCCTTCGATCTCGAACTCGGTCTTCGGGCTGATGCCCATGGCGGTCATGATCGTGGCGTGCAGGTCCATGACGGTGACGGGGTTTTTTGTGGCGACCAGCGGGCGTTCGTCGGCGGTTTCACCATAAAGGAAGCCTTTCTTTGTGCCGCCGCCGAACATGACGACGCTGGTGCCGCCGGTGAAGTGGCGGTGCAGGCCGTAGTGCTGGGCCTCCTCGATGCGGTCAACCTTGAAGGTGGCCTGGTCGTTGGCGTTGGAGCCGGGCCTGCCCTCGATGAGGGCGTCGCGGCTGAACTCGCTGGCGACGACGATGAGGGTGCGGTCGAGCAGGCCCTTGGCCTCCAGGTCCATGACGAGCTGGGCGATGGGGTGGTCGATCTCGCGATGCAGGCCGGCGACGGTGTCGTGACCGCTCTTGTGGGTGTCCCAGTAGAGGAAGGGCACGTACTCGGTGGTGACCTCGACAAAGCGGGCCCCGGCCTCGACAAGCCTGCGCGCGAGCAGGCATCCGCGTCCGAAGCGGCCCGTGTCATACTTTGCGTAGCTGTCCTTCGGCTCGAGCGTGATGTCGAAGGCCTCGCGCTCCCTGGCGCTGAGCAGGCGGTAGGCGTTGTCGAGGCTGCGCAGCATGGACTGCTGCTGGTAGTCGCTCATCACCTCGCGGTTCGGGCTTTTCTCGACCAGCCTGCGGAAGAGCTTGTCACGATTGGCAAAGCGCCGGGCGTCCATGCCCTTCGGCGGTTTGACGGACTGCGCGGCCTCCTCGGGAAAGGGCAGGTTCATCGGGCCGAACTCGCTGCCGAAGAAGCCGGCGGTGGTGAAGGCCTTCAGCTCCTCGCTTTCGCCGACGCCTTCGAGGCGCTGGCCAATGTTGATGAAGGCGGGCATGACCGGGTTGCGCGGGCCGAGCACGCGGGCCATCCAGGAGCCGATGTGCGGGCAGGCGACGGTCTGCGGCGGCACATAGCCGGTGTGCCAGTGATACTGATGACGGCTGTGGAGGATGCTGCCCAGGTCCGGCTGCACGGCGCTGCGGATGAGGGTGGCGCGGTCCATGACCTTGGCGATCTCCGGCAGGCCGGCGCTGATCTTCACGCCGTCGAGGCGGGTGTCGATGGCGGGGAAGGTGCTGAGCATCTTCTTGACCTCCAGGCCCTTTTCGAAGGGCGAGTAGCGCTTGGGGTCGAAGGTTTCCGGCGCGGCCATGCCGCCGGCCATCCAGAGCAGGATGCAGGCGTCGGCCTTGGCGGGCGGCTGCTTGACGGTCTCGCCGGTCTTGCCCCAGATCATTCTCGGTTCGCCACTCATCCAGGCGGCGGTGCCTGCGGCGGCGAGCTTCTTGAGGAAGTCACGGCGGACGAGGTGTTCAGGCAGATGCGGGTTGATGTCCATGCAGGCCAGGACAACGCCGCAACGGGGCCGACCTTGCTTGGGCCTGCATCACAGCGATGTGAGCGGGCCTGCTCAGGCCCCGAGGCTCAGGTATTCGCGGACCGTGTGGTTGAGGGCGCGGCGTGCGGGGGGGAAGGCGGCGGCGACTTCGGACAGGGTGTCATCGAGGGCGAACTCCCCGGCCAGCGCATGTCGGCCGGCGGCTTCGAGATGGCTGACGACGACCTTTTCATAATAGTCCACGTCCGGTGCTCCGCGGCGCTCGGCGCGGCGGTGCAGGAAGTCCGGATAGAGGCTGGTGAGGACAAGGAACTGGTTGGCGCACTGCACGTGGATGAAGAAGCGCTCGTGGGCGCCGGCGTTCTCCAGGGCCTGGATGTAGTCGATGCTGTAGAGGCTGTGCAGGCGGTTGCTCGGTATCGTTTGTTCGGCCGTGGCGGGCAGTCCGAAGTCCGCGCAGACGACGGCGATGTAGTCGGCGACCTCAAGGTCGTCGACGCCCGCCTGCTTCAGGGTGTGGCGGACGATGGTGAAGAAGAACATCTCCGGCGAGAGCAGGGCGGCGCGGCGGCCCATCACGACGGCCTCAAAGAGCTTCGGGTGGTCGAGGATCATCTTCACGGCCTCGGGGTCGTCGAGCAGGGTCATGAGGCTGTCGCGGTCCTGCGGCGTGAGGGCGAGCGAATCGCGGATGAACTGCCAGTCGGCGGCGGAGAAACGATACCAGCAGCCTGGGCGGGGGAATCGGGTCATCATGGCGTGCGATGATTGGGTTCAGCCTCCTTCAAGCACAGGCCGTGCCAGTTGGCTGATGCCAGGATTCGATGCAGGCCGGGCCGGCTTTGTTCGAATCAAAATGTCATGCCGCGGACCTCAGGCCTCATGGGCCTGCAAATCCTCGAGACTCACAAACTCGAGCGCATGAATGTGGGTGGCCTCGAGAACGACGGGCGGAGCCTTGCCTGCCTCCAGGGCCTCGGCCCAGCGGGTCACGCAGAGGCACCACTGGTCACCGGCCTTGAGGCCCGGGAAATCGAACTCCGGCATCGGCGTCGAGAGGTCGTTGCCACGGGCGCTGCTGAAGGCCAGGAACTCGTCCGTCATCACCGCGCAGACCGTGTGCAGGCCGATGTCATCCGGGCCGGTGCGGCAGAAGCCGTCACGATAAAAGCCGGTGACGGGCTTGAAGCAGCAGCCCTGCAGAGGAGTGCCGAGGACGTTGGAAGGCATGGGGCGGAGGTGGTTGAAGACAGGGCCGAGGCTGGGTTTACCAGCACAAGCCTTCGTAGCTCCAGGGCAGGGTTTTGAGTTCGCGCCAGCCGTTGACGTCGATGACCTGCTGGCCGGGACGCGCCAGGGTGGCGAGGGTTTCCAGCGGGGCGCATTTCTGCGAGGCGATGATGAGCTCGGCGTCGCCGATGACTTCCGAAACGTCCTGCTTGAGCAGCGACTCCAGGTGCGGCATGCGGCGCTTCATCTCGGCGGCGTTGGCGCCGATGAGGCGGGAGAGGTTGAGGCTGGGATCGAAGATGCGCAGCTCATAGCCTCGGCCAAGCAGGGTCTCGGCGACGGCGACCATGGGGCTGCCGCGCAGGTCGTCGGTGTCCGCCTTGAAGGCGAGGCCGAGCAGGCCGACACGGCGTACGCCCTTGCTGGTGATGAGCTTGAGCAGGAGGTCGAGGTGGGCGTGGTTGGTGTCGAGCGTGTTGTCGAGCAGGGGCAGGGAGATGCCCTCCTGGCGTGCGAAGGAGAGCAGGGCGCTGACGTCCTTGGGCAGGCAGGAGCCGCCAAAGGGCGTGCCGGGGCGCATGTAGTAGCTGGAGATGTTCAGGCGGGTGTCGCTGCAGACGACGTTCATGACGCGCGCGCCGTCTTCGCCGAGGTGCTTGCAGAGGCGGCCGATCTCATTGGCGAAACCCACCTTGAGGGCGTGGAAGTAGTTGCAGGAGTACTTGATCATCTCGGCGCCTTCCCAGGCGAGCACGGCGGGTTCGCCGCCAAGAAGCCTGCGGGCTTCGTCGCTTTCCGGCTGGGAGCCGTCATGCGTGCCGACGACGGCGAGGGAGGGCACGCGGAAGTCCTTCACGGCGGTGCCTTCACGCAGGAATTCGGGGCAGTAATAAACCTGCACCTGGCCCGAGGCGCGCAGGTCCTCGAAGAAATCGCGGACCATCTGGCGCGTGCTGCCGGGGAGCATGGTGCTGCGGAAGAGCAGGACGTGCCTTTTGCCGCTGGCGCGAAGCACGGCGGCGATCTGCTCGCTGACCTTGCGGACGAAGTCGAGGTTCAGGCGGCCGGACTCGAGGGACGGGGTGCCGACGCAGATGATGCTGACATCGCTGCCGAGCACGGCCTCCTCCGCGCTGGTGGTGGCGGAAAGGCGGCCTTCCCGTCGGGCGGTTCCGAGGAGGTCGTCGAGCTCGGGTTCGATGATCGGGCTGCGGCCGGTGTTGAAGGCGTCCACCTTCTCCGGCTGCACGTCTGCCCCGATGATGACATGCCCCTGCTCGGCGAGGCACCCTGCGGTGACCGCGCCGACATAACCCAGACCAAAGATGCTGACCTTCATGGACTTGCCTCTTAGCACAGGCCTTTCTGAAAAGCCAAGTCCTGCTTGCCTAACGATTCGTAACGAAGGCCATGCGTCATCTCATCCTTGTTCTGGGCGACCAGCTTGACCGCCGTTCGGCGGCCTTCGACGGCCTGAATCCCGCCCAGGACCGTGTCTGGATGGCCGAGGTGGCGGAGGAATCGACCAAGGTCTGGGTGCATCAGGCGCGCATCGTCACCTTTCTCTCTGCGATGCGGCACTTTGCGGAAGTCCTGCGCGCAGACGGGATCCCGGTGGAGTATCGCCGAATCAACGATGTGGAAAACTGCGGCAGCCTTGCGGCGGAGCTGGAGGCGGCGGTCGCCCGGCTGAAACCGCGGAAGCTGGTGATGGTGGAGGCGGGCGAGTGGCAGGTGCGTGAGGATCTCCGGGCGGTGGCCCGTCGTCTGGGCGTGGAGCTGGAGGAGAGGGAGGACCGGCATTTCCTGGCCAGCCACGAGGACTTTGCCCGTCATGCGCAGGGGCGGAAGCAGCTGCGGATGGAGTTTTTCTACCGGGAGATGCGGGTGAGGCACCAGGTTTTGATGGACGATGGCAAGCCCGTCGGCGGCGCGTGGAACTACGATGTGGAGAACCGGGGCAGCTTTGGCAAGGAGGGGCCGCCGCTGAAGCCGGCGCCGCTGCGTTTTTCACCGGATGCCGTCACGCATGAGGTCATCCAGGAGGTGCGGGAGAAGTTTGGCAAGCATCCAGGGGATCTGGAGGCCTTTGACTGGCCGGTGACGGAGCCGGAGGCGCGGCTTGCGCTGGCGGACTTCATCGACAACCGTCTGCCGGAGTTTGGCAAATATCAGGACGCGATGTGGACGCGGGAGCCCTGGCTCTACCACAGCCGCCTGAGCGCGGTGATGAACCTGAAGCTCCTGGACCCGCGGGAGGTGATCGCGGCCGCGGAGACGGCCTATCGAAAAGGAAGGGCGCCGCTGGCGGCCGCGGAGGGTTTCATCCGCCAGATCCTTGGCTGGCGGGAGTATGTGCGCGGCGTCTACTGGCGCTTCATGCCGGGTTATCTGGAGATGAACGAGCTGGGCTGCGACCAGCCGCTGCCGAAGTTTTACTGGAACGGGCAGACGGAGATGAACTGCCTGCGTGAAACCCTCGGCCAGACGCTGCGGCTGGGCTACACGCATCACATCCAGCGGCTGATGGTGACGGGCCTTTTCGCCCTGCTGCTGGGCGTGCGTCCGCGGGAGGTCCACGAATGGTACCTGGCCATGTATGTGGACGCGGTGGAATGGGTGGAGCTGCCGAACACGCTGGGCATGTCCCAGCATGGCGACGGCGGCATCATGGCCAGCAAGCCCTACGTCGCCTCGGGGAAGTACGTCCAGCGCATGAGCAACTACTGCGCGGGCTGCCGCCTTGATCCGGCCCGGGCGAGCGGACCGGGAGCCTGTCCGTTCACGACCTTGTATTGGGACTTTCTGATGCGCCATGAGCCGCATCTGCGGCGCAACCAGCGCATGGCGATGCAGATGCGCAACCTGGACAGGCTGAAGGAGGCCGAGAAGGCGGCGATCCGCGGCCAGGCGGCGGTGTTGAAGCAAAGTTTGGCAGGCTGAGGCGGGCCGGCCGCGTCGAAGGAGATGCGGCCTTACTCTCCGGGCATCGGCTCCGCCGGCCAGGTCTCGACCCAGGGCAGGCCGTACTTGTTCAGGTCGGCCATGAAGGGATCCGGGTTCAGCTGCTCGACGTTCCAGACGCCGGGCTGGCGGTATTCGGCGGGGTTGGTGAGGAGCTGGCGGGCGGCGATCATGGCGGGCACGCCGGTGGTGTAGCTGACGCCCTGGGAGTTCGTCTCCTTGTAGCAGTCCTGGTGGTCGCAGATGTTGTAGACGTAGTAGCGCAGGGGCTTGCCGTCCTTGCCGGAGCCTTCAATCCAGTTGCCGATGCAGGTCTTGCCCTTGGTGTCGGGGCCGAGGGTGCCGGGCTCGGGCAGCAGGGTCTTGAGGAACTCGATCGGGATGATGTCCACGCCCTTGTGCTTCACGGGATGGATGCCGGTCATGCCGACGTTCACCAGCACCTCCATGTGCTTGATGTAGGCGTCGCCAAAGGTCATCCAGAAGCGGGCGCGGCGCATGGGGATGTGCTTGGTGAGGCTCTCCAGCTCCTCGTGGTAGAGGCAGTAGATGTTCTTCGGGCCGATGCCGTCGGGGAAGGGGAAGCTGCGCTTGATCTCCAGCGGCTTCGTCTCGACCCAGGCGCCGTTTTCCCAGTATCGGCCGTTGGCGGTGACCTCGCGCAGGTTGATCTCCGGATTGAAGTTGGTGGCGAAGGCCTTGCCGTGGTCGCCGG
Organism: Prosthecobacter sp.; assembly: GCA_019186985.1. Lineage (GTDB taxonomy): Bacteria > Verrucomicrobiota > Verrucomicrobiia > Verrucomicrobiales > Verrucomicrobiaceae > Prosthecobacter. The sequence continues at coordinate 7,952 of JABARQ010000032.1, forward strand.
CGTTGCAGTCGATGATGTCGAGGGTGTCGATCCTGCTGAAGTGATGCTTCAGGGCGTAGGCGGTGTAGACGTTGGTGACGCCCGGGTCGAAGCCGCAGCCGAGCAGGGCGGTGAGACCGGCGTTTTTAAACTTCTCCTGGTAGGCCCACTGCCAGTGGTACTCGAACTTGGCGACGTCACGCGGCTCGTAGTTGGCGGTGTCGATGTAATGCACGCCGGCCTCAAGGCAGGCGTCCATGATGGTGAGGTCCTGGTAGGGCAGGGCGACGTTGATGACGACCTCGGGCCTGAAGCTGTTCAGGAGCTTGACGAGCTCAGGGACGTTGTCGGCGTCGACGGCGGCGGTCTGGATCGGGCGCTTCAGCTCGGCGGCGATGCTGTCGCACTTGGACTTGGTGCGGCTGGCCAGCATGATCTCGCCGAAGACCTCGGGGAGCTGGGCGCATTTGTGGGTGACGACACGGCCGACGCCGCCGGCTCCGATGATGAGGACTTTATGGGACATGAAGGGTCTGGAGGGAAAGGGGGTGGGCAGGGGCCGCAGAGGCACGGCGGGGAGGTGCGCGATTCTAGGCGGCGGGGGGGGAATGCAACGGTCAATATGGTCACATCACAGGAACTCAGGCCAATGGGGCGGACTGGAGGAGCTGAAATGGGTGGATACAGCGACCTGCCGCCGCCGTCCTCGCGGTTGTCTTAAGTGCTGGATGGATGATGGTTAAGCTTTTTCATGATGCATGGACTTTCGCAAAGGGCAGGCAGGGGCTGTTGCAGAGGCTAGGCAGCCTTGCGGCGCTGAGTTCAGGCAGGCCGGGCAGGCGAAAACACCCTTGCAAAATTTTTGCCCGCAATCATAAGAGCGCCCCGTTCGTTTTTGAACGCGCCAGCGTGCCACTGTGTCACATGGCGTCCTCTTCCCAAAACAACCCATCAACCATGACAGTGACAATATGATCCAAGTGCAAAACCTCCGAAAAGAGTTCGGTGCCAAGGTGGCTGTGGACAATGTGTCCTTCACCGTGGAGAAAGGTGAAGTGCTCGGTTTCCTCGGGCCCAACGGCGCAGGCAAGTCCACCTCCATGCGCATGGTCACCGGCTACTTCAGACCCACGTCGGGCAGCATCAAGATCGGCGGCGTCGACATGCTGGAAAACCCTGAGCTGGCGAAGAAGAGCATCGGCTACCTGCCGGAAAACGCGCCGCTTTACTCCGACATGACGGTGGCCAGCTTCCTGGGCTTCTGCGCCGAGGTTCGTGGCATCACCGGCGCGGCCAAGTCGAAGGCGATCGACCGGGTGCTGGACCTCTGCTTCCTGCACCGGGTGCGCAACCAGAGCGTGGACACGCTTTCCAAGGGCTACCGCCACCGCACCTGCTTCGCCCAGAGCATCATTCACGACCCGGACATCCTGATCCTGGACGAACCGACGGACGGCCTGGACCCGAACCAGAAGCATGAAGTGCGTCAGCTCATCAAGAACATGGGCAGAAACAAGGCGATCATCTTCTCCACCCACATCCTGGAGGAGGTCGACGCCGCCTGCTCGCGCGCGATGATCATCGACCGCGGCAAGGTCGTGGCCGACGGCACGCCTGAGTCCCTCCGCAAGCTCGTCCCCGGCTGCGCCAGCCTGGATGAGGTCTTCCGCTCCCTCACCCGCTCCGACCTGGAGAAATAAGAGACCGAGACAACCCCTGACCGCTCTTCTTCCCACCCATGAAAAATTCCGACCTCGCGAACACGCTGGCGATCTTCAAACGGGAGTTCCTCTCCTACTTCAACTCGCCGGTGCTCTACGTCATCGTCGTCATCTACCTGCTGGCGTCGATGGGCTTCACCTTCTTCTTCGGCCGCTTCCTGGACAGCGACAACGCCTCCCTGACGCAGACCTTCTTCTTCTGGCATCCCTGGATCTACATCGTCCTGGCTCCTGCCGTGGGCATGCGCCTCTGGTCTGAGGAGCACCGCCTGGGCACCTTCGAGCTGCTGATGACCATGCCGCTCTCCCCCTGGCAGGCCATCGTCGGCAAGTTCGTCGCCGCAGCCCTCGTCTGGGCCATCGGCCTGGCGCTGACCTTCTCCATCGTCATCACCGTCTCCTGGCTGGGCAACCCGGACCCCGGGCCGATGATCACCGGCTATGTGGCGAGCTACATGTACGCCCTCGGGTGCCTGGCCGTCACCAGCGCCGCCAGCGCCTACACCCGCAGCCAGGTCGTCTGCTTCATCGTCAGCGTGGCGCTTTGCATCCTGCTCACCCTCATCGGCTACCCGGGCATCGTGGACAGCGTCGTCCGCACGCTTCCGGGCTCCCTGGAGGGCCTGGTGCGCTTCGTCAGCTACCTGAGCTTCATGGATCACTTCTATGAGATGACCAAGGGCATCTTCGTCATCCGTGACGTGCTCTACTTTGTCTCCGTGATCGTGGTGGCGCTGATCATCACCCACCTCGGCCTTCGTTCGAAACGCGCCTGACCCACCCCCTTCTGCGATCTGAGAACCCTCAAACGCGAACTCCCTCATGAATCTGAACAGCAAAGAAGGCACCGCAGGTCTCACGGCCCTGCTGACCATCGCCATCGTCATCGCCGTGAACTTCCTGGTCGGCGGCCTGGGCTTCCTGAACGGCCGCTTTGACGTTACCGAGGACAGGCTCTACACCCTCTCCCAGGGCACCCGGAACATCCTCGACCGCCTGAACCCGGACGAACCGGTGACCATCCGGTATTATGTGACCACCGAGGACCGGGTCATGCCCCCGATGCTCAAGACGCACTCGCGTACGGTGCAGGACCTGATCCTCGAGTTCCAGAAGGCCGCCAAGGGCAAGGTCATCCTCGAGAAGATGGCGCCGAACCCGAACACCGAGGACGAGGACAAGGCCCGTGAGGATGACATCCAGGGCGTGCCGGTGAACACCGACGGAGACAACGTCTACCTCGGCCTCGCCATCCAGTGCGCCAAGCAGAAGGAGGTGCTGCCTTTCCTCAATCCGAACGAGGAGACCGCGCTCGAATACAACGTCGCCCGCGCCATCCAGAAGGTGTCCAAGGAGAAGAAGACCGTCGTCGGGGTGATGAGCTCCATGCCGATCATCGGCTCGCCCATGTTCCCCTTCCAGCGCCAGCAGGGGCAGCAGCCCTGGGTGCTGATCCAGAGGCTGCGCATGGATTATGAAGTTCGTGAGGTCCAGATGAGCGCCACCAGCATCGACAGCGATGTCAGCGTGCTCGTCGTCGTGCATCCCGCCGACATCACCGAGCAGGCCGAGTATGCCATCGACCAGTATCTGATGAAAGGCGGCCAGGTCGTCGCCCTTGTTGACCCGCAGTGCCTCGTCGCCCAGCGCGTCTACAGCGGCCAGCAGAATCCGATGACCGGCCAGCCCGGAGGCGTGGTCAACCCCACCTCCGACCTGCCCAACCTCTTCAAGGCCTGGGGCGTGACCTACAACAAGGCGGACATCGTCGCCGACGTGAACTACCGCACGCAGCTCATGGGCCGCCAGACCCCGGTCGCCCTGCGGCTGCCCAGCGAGGCGCTCAACAAGCAGGAGCGCATCACCGCCGACCTGCAGAGCCTGCTGTTCATGATGAGCGGCACCCTGGACGTGGTCGCCAAGGACGGCATCAGCGCGACCGTCCTCGCCGCCTCGTCAGAGGCCAGTGAGCTGATCGACAACACCACGGCCGAGAAGCTGCTGCGCGAACCCGTCTCCAACTTCAACGCCAGCGGCAAGAAGCAGACCCTCGCCGTCATGCTGAAGGGCAAGTTCAAGACCGCCTTCCCGGGCGGCAAGCCCAAGGCCCCAGCCGAGGCCAAGCCCGAGGGCGGTGGCGCCCAGGATGACGCCAGCGCACCCAAGACCAGTGCGACCCCAGCCGCGGCCGCTCCAGCTCCTGCGGCTGAACCGAAGAAGGAAGACGCCAAGCCCGCCGAACCCGCCAAGCCCACGGACGGCACCATCCTGGAGTCCCAGAACGCCGAAGGCGTGGTCGTCGTCTTTGCCGACGCCGACATGATGTACGACGCCTTCACCGTTCAGCAGGACCCGATGACCGGCGGCCTGGTCGCCGTCGACGGCAACCTGCCGATGTTCCTGAACACCGTGGAAATCCTCAGCGGTGGTGGCGACCTCCTGCAGGTCCGCAGCCGCGCCAGCACCCGCCGTCCGTTTGCCAAGATGGACGAGCTGCGTGAAAACGTGGAGAAGAAGTTCCGGCCCAGCCTGACCCAGAAGCAGGCGGAGATGGACAAGATCGCCGCCGACATGGGCCCGCTGCGCGTGAAGAACGGCCAGCTGGTCGACCCCGCGCAGATCAAGAAGCTCCAGGAGCTCATGGACAAGCAGGCCCAGATCAAGCGTGAGATCCGTGAGATCAAGAAGGACCAGAACAAGGACATCGACTTCACCCAGAACATCATCACCCTGCTGAACGTCTTTGGCGTGCCGCTGCTGGTCGTGGCCGTCGGCCTGACCCTGGCGATCCGCCGCCGCGCCGCCACCGCCGCCATCTGACCCAGCCGTCTGAGAGAACCTCAACCTGATTCATCAGCCATGAAGAAGCTTCTTATCCTCCTGGTCGTCCTTGGCGGCCTCATCGGTTTTGCCGTCTATTATCAGAACGAGCAGAACAAGACCCTGAACACCGCCGCCACACGCGGCGTGAAGCAGCGGGAGTACCTGCTGCCCGGCCTTCGCATCGAGGCCCTGCGCAAGTTCATCCTCAAGGACGACAAGAACACCGTGACCATCACGGTCAGTGATGACCTGAAGTCCGCGGTGGTCGCCGAGCGCGGGGGCTACCCAGCCTCCATGGACAAGCTCAGCACCACGATGAGCGACCTGCGTGAGCAGAAGATCTCCAGCAAGGTGCAGATCGGCAAGTCCGCCTGGGCCAAGAACAAGCTCAAGGCTCCGGGCGACGGCACCGAGGGCATCGGCACGCAGGTCGAGATGAAGGACGGCGCCGACAAGGCCCTGGCCACGCTCATCCTGGGGGACAACACCGACATCTCCGGCACCAACAACCCCAATCCGATGATGGGTGGAACCAGCCAGCGGCTGGTCCGCACGATCGAGGACGGCGAAACGATCTGGCAGGTGAGCAACACCTTCTTTGACCTTGAGGCCAAGGCCGAGAACTGGATCGACAAGTCCTTCATCGACGTCCAGAAGATCAAGGAGATCGCCGTCACCGCCGCCAAGGCCGATGATTCCTGGACGATCAACCGGGCCAAGGACTCGGACACCGACTTCGTGCTCGTCACCAGCCAGGCCGCGGAGTCCCTGGACAACTCCAAGATCTCGGCCAGCAGCCTGCTGTCCTCGCCCAGCTTCAATGACGTCAGCCCCAAGGACAAGGCCGCCGAACTCCTCAAGGATGCCACCAAGGTGAAGATCACCACCTTCGACGGCTTCACCTACGACATCCAGGTCGCCAAGCAGAGCAAGGACGGCGGCGACAAGTACCACATGAGCGTGAACGTCTCCGCCGACATTCCCAAGGCCCGCACGCCGGTGAAGGACGAGAAGGAGGAGGACAAGAAGAAGGCGGACGAAGCCTTTGCCGCCGACAAGAAGTCCCGGGAGGAGAAGCTTGCGAAGGAGCAGAAGTTTGCCGGCTGGGTCTATGAAGTCAGCGAGTACACCGTCAACAACCTGCTGAAGAAGCGCAGCGAGATCGTGAAGCTTGAAGTGCCCAAGGCGGCCGACGCCGCGAAGCCGGCTGCATCAGCCCCGGCGCCTGCTCAAGCCCCCCAGCCGGCCCAGGTCGTTCCAGCGGCTCCTCCGGCACCCGGTCCGGCTGCCGCCGCCTCGAAGCCCATCAGCGTGACAACGCCCCCGGTTTCCGTGCCCGCGCCTCCGGAGAAGGCCGGAGACGGGAAGAAGAACTGAGCGGAAGGCCACGGCAGAAAAAACCCCTCCCGGAACATGGGAGGGGTTTTTTTGTCAGACCGGTTTTCAAAACGTCTGTCAGACCTCCGGTGGCGAGGCAGCCTCATCGGCGGCGTCATGCACCCGTGTCAGCCATTGCCCCAACAGCCTCCTCGTTCGTTCCTTGTCGCCGCATTCGCCGGTCATTGCAGACATTCCTTGGGAGGGCCGGTTCAGGCCTGGGGAGGCGGGTTCGGAGGATCAGCGCCAGGAGACGATGTCATCCTTGGTGTTGCGGATCTTGTCGGCCCCGAGGCACTGCACGCCGGAGCTGGCGGGTAGGAACTGCGGCGCCCTCGACGAAATGCGCTGGTCCACGTTGCTGGCGTCCGGGTTCTCAATGCGGTTGTCCAGGTTGGTGTCCAGCATCATGTAGTAGGGCATGCCCCAGATGTCCACGAGCCGGACATTGCCGCCGCTGCCCGTGCCGCCGCTTGGGTCGATGATGCCGAAGGATGACGCGTTCTTCGCAATCTGAAGGTCGATGAACTTGATGCCACGCGGATTCATGTTGGACGGATCGCTCGGGTCGGTCATCGCCATCAGCACGTTGACGAAGTTGGTGGTTCCGTCGGTGAGGATGGGGTCGATGTCATCGCCGCCGCTCGATCCGCTGAGGTCGACCGGGAAGCGGTTGTATTCCGTGCGGTAGTGGCCGACGGCGACCTGGAGGTCCTTCATGACGGCCTTGGTGCGCGTCGTGTTGGCCATCTGCATGACCTTGTTGGTCACGGGCACGGCCAGTGAGGCGAGGATGGCGATGATGACGATGACGACAAGCAGCTCGACGAGCGTGAATCCTCGCCGTGCTGGATGGATGAATGCGGATGTGGTTTTCATGGTTTGTTGCGGGGGGTGGCTGCTTCAATCGTCATGCTCCGGCGTCTTGACGGCGCATGAATCAGCTCAAAGCGTTATCCGCTTAAATCATAAACGAGGCCCTTCCGTCAAGAGTCCCGACGCCAAACATCAAGGCATCGTCGTGATGATGCCTTGTCGGAGCGACGTTGCGCGCCTGAAGTTTTGATTGTCAACTTGTGCTTGCATCCTATAATCGGAGGATAATTATCGGCGCCCATTCCAAACAAAAAAACATCAAGCCGGTTATCAACCCCACATCTATGGCAAAAGCAGCGAGCACGAGCAGCAAGGCAGTGAAGTACGTTTATTCCTTCGGAGCAGGAAAAGCGGATGGTGATGGCTCCATGAAGGCGCTGCTTGGTGGCAAGGGGGCAAACCTCGCTGAAATGAGCCGCATCGGCCTGCCGGTGCCTCCCGGGTTCACCATCACCACGGAAGTCTGCACCTATTACTACGCCAACAAGCGCACCTATCCCGCCGTCCTGCAGAAGCAGATGGAGGAGGGCATCGCCAAGATGGAGAAGATCATGGGCTGCAAGTTTGGCGACGCCAGGGGCATGCCGCTGCTGGTCGCCGTCCGTTCCGGCGCACGTGACTCGATGCCGGGCATGATGGACACCATCCTGAACCTCGGCCTCAATGACGAGACCGTCCTCTCGCTGGTCAAGGCGACCAACAACGAGCGTTTCGCCTGGGACTGCTACCGCCGCTTCATCCAGATGTATGGCGATGTCGTCCTCGGCGTGCAGAAGCGCGAAGGCGAGGACCACGAGCCCTTCGAGACCGTCATCGAATCCTACAAGCACGAGAAGTATCACAAGGACATCATCGACAGCGACCTGAGCGCCGAGGACCAGAAGGAGCTCGTGAAGCGCTTCAAGGCCCTCGTCAAGGAGCGCACCGGCAAGGTGTTCCCCAACAATCCCTGGGACCAGCTGCGCGGCGCCGCCGGGGCCGTCTTCGGCTCCTGGATGAACGACCGTGCGATCGTCTACCGCCGCAAGTACAACATCCCGCATGAGTGGGGCACCGCCGTGAACGTCCAGGCCATGGTCTATGGCAACACCGGCAGTGACTCCGGCTCCGGCGTGGCCTTCACCCGCAACCCCGCCAACGGCGTCAACGAATTCTACGGTGAGTTCCTGATCAACGCCCAGGGCGAGGACGTGGTCGCCGGCGTCCGCACGCCCGAGCCCGTCGCCCAGCTTGAGAAGGAGATGCCCAAGGCCTTCGCGGAACTGATGAAGGTCCGCCAGATCCTTGAAAAGCACTTCAAGGACGTCCAGGACGTCGAGTTCACCATCCAGAAGGGCGAGCTGTTCATGCTGCAGACCCGCAACGGCAAGCGCACCGCCGCCGCCGCCCTGAAGTTCTCCATGGACATGGTGAAGGAGAAGCTCATCGACTGGGAGACCGCCATCCTGCGCAACCCGGCCGACCAGCTTGAGCAGCTTCTTGCTCCTGACTTCGACATCACCGAGGTCAAGAAGGCCAAGGAGCTTGCCAAGGGCCTGCCCGCCGGCCCCGGCGCCGCCTCCGGCATCATCTACCTCAATGCAAACCGCGCCGCCGCCGCCGCCGAGGCTGGTGAAACCGTGCTGCTGGTCCGCAACGAAACCTCTCCGGAAGACCTTCGTGGCATGATTGCCGCCGCCGGCATCCTCACCGCCAAGGGCGGCGTCTCCTCCCATGCGGCCCTCGTCGCCCGCCAGATGGGCAAGGTCTGCATCTGCGGTGCCAGCGCCGTTGAAATCGACTATGACAAGAAGACCGTCACCATCGCAGGCCAGGTCTTCAAGGAAGGCAAGGACAGCCTGAGCATCGACGGCACCGCCGGCACCATCTACGGTGGCAAGATCAAGACCGGTCCGTCGTCCATCGTCACCGGCCTGCTCCACAACGACCACGCCGCCCAGGCCACCGAGAAGTTCAAGAACTTCAAGCAGCTGATGAGCTGGTGCTCCAAGGTTTCCCGCCTGCAGGTTCGCACCAATGCCGACAACCCCGAGCAGACCGAAAACGCCATCGCGTTTGGCGCCCAGGGCATCGGCCTCACCCGCACGGAGCACATGTTCTTTGAAGGTGACCGCATTGACGCCGTCCGTGAAATGATCCTCGCCGACAACGTCGCCGACCGTGAGAAGGCCCTCGCCAAGCTGCTTCCTTACCAGCGTGAGGACTTCACCGGCATCTTTGAGGCCCTGAACGGCCTTCCCGCCACCATCCGCCTCCTTGATCCGCCCCTCCACGAGTTCGTTCCGCATGAGGAAGCCGCCCAGGCCGACCTTGCCAAGAAGATGGGCGTGTCCGTTGAGAAGGTGAAGAGCCGTGTGGCCGCCCTGCATGAGTTCAACCCCATGCTCGGCCACCGCGGCTGCCGCCTCGGCATCGCCTATCCGGAAATCACCGCCATGCAGGCCCGCGCCATCTTTGAGGCCGCAGCCGACGTGGCGAAGAAGAAGATCAAGGTGAAGCCCGAGGTCATGGTGCCGCTCGTCGGCTTCAAGAAGGAGCTCGACCTGCAGGTGGAGATCATCCACCGCGTCGCCAAGGCCGTCATGGCCGAGAAGAAGGTGAAGTTCGACTACATGGTCGGCACCATGATCGAAGTTCCCCGCGGTGCCCTGACTGCTGACGAAATCGCCCAGACCGCCCAGTTCTTCTCCTTCGGCACCAATGACCTGACCCAGACCGCCCTCGGCATCAGCCGCGACGACATGGGTTCGTTCCTGATGCCCTACACTGAGAACGAAATCTTCAAGAAGAACCCCTTTGCCACGCTGGACACCACCGGCGTCGGCCAGCTCATCAAGACCGCCATCGAAAAAGGCCGCAGCACCCGCCCCGACATCAAGCTGGGCATCTGCGGTGAGCATGGTGGCGATCCTGACTCCGTGAAGTTCTGCCATCAGGTGGGGCTTTCCTATGTGAGCTGCAGCCCTTTCCGAGTCCCCGTTGCCCGCCTTGCCGCCGCGCAGGCAGCCATCGAGGAAAAGCGCGCCGCTGCGAAGGCCGCTGCCGGGAAACCTGTCCGCGGTGCCGGCAAAGCCGGTTCCACGGCAAAACAAAACAACAAAGCAACCAACAACAACACACATACCATGGCTAAGAAAGCTGCAAAGAAAGCCGCCAAGAAGGCCGCTGCTCCGAAGAAGGCCGCTGCTCCGAAGAAGGCTGCCAAGAAGGCCGCTGCCCCGAAGAAAGCCGCCAAGAAGGCTGCCAAGAAGGCTGCCAAGAAGTAAGCTGACCGGTCTCGCATGAGACCTCCCACGGCGAAGCAATTCGTCATCAAAAGCCCTGTGAAGTTCCTGCTTCACAGGGCTTTTTTGTCGGGTACAAAATCGTCCGTCACCTGGAATCCGGACCGCCTCATCCCCATGGCCATCCTCGAAGTTCGAAACCTCACCAAGCGCTGGAGCGGCGGCCGCCTTGCGCTGGACAATGTGAGTTTTGAGATGCGGCAGGGAGAAATCCTGGGGCTGCTCGGCCACAACGGCGCCGGCAAAAGCACCGTGCTTGGCATCACCCTCGGCATGGTCAGGCCGGATGCCGGAGAGGTGCTGATCAACGGATGTTCAGTCCAGAGCCAGCGCGCCCGTGCCCTGGGCCATGTGGGCGCCATCTATGAGGCCGCGCATTTTTATGACTACCTCTCCGGCTGGCAGAACCTGCGCGTCCTCTGCTCCCTCTCCGGCTGGTGGGATGACGCTGAAGTTCAGCGTGTGCTGAAGCTGGTCAGCCTCGACCAGCGCGCCCATCACAAAACCCGCACCTACAGCCATGGCATGCGGCAGCGCCTTGCCCTGGCCCAGGCCCTGCTGCCCAGGCCGAAGTGCCTGCTGCTGGATGAGCCGACGGACGGCCTGGATCCGGAGGGCATCCGTGAGTTTCGTGAACTGGTGCTCAGGCTGCGCGCTGATTACGGCATGACCATCCTGCTCAACTCCCACCTCCTCGCCGAGGTCGAGCAGTTGTGCGACCGCTGCGTGATCCTGAAGCAGGGCAGGAAGATGTATGAAGGCGTCGTGCCCTCCCAGCAGAAGAAGCAGCGGGTCTTCCAGCTGCAGACCCGTGACTTCACCAGGGCGCGTGAGGCGGTGCAGGCCGCCGGCGCCGCGGTCGACCCCGTCACCAGCCTGGTGGAGCTGCCCGAGCATCTGACCGGGCCTGAAATGCTGCGCCGCATCGTGGAAGCCGGCGCACGCGTCGATTCCTGGACCGCCCACCGTCCCACGCTTGAAGAATTCTACCTTGGCATGACCGGCGCATGACCCTCTTCCTTCACCAGTGGAAAAGCGAGCTGCTGAAGCTCTTCGCCCGCCGCCGCACCTACATCGGCTTCGTGGCCTTTGTCGCCCTCGAGCTGGTCATCTGGCTGCTGTTTGAGTTCCTCAACGGGGAGAAGCGCCTCGCCTGGCTGATCGCGCGCCAGGGGCAGTCCTTCGAGCAGTACGACTCCTGCCTGACCCTCGCCTTCATCATCATTGGTTTGTCCGTCCTGCTGCTCGGCGCCATCTACCTGGCGCTTGTCGGCGGTGACATCGTGGCCAAGGAGGGCGAGGACGGGCACTACCGCCTGCTGCTCGTCCGCCCCATCAGCCGCGCCAGGCTTCTGGGCATCAAGTACCTCAGCTGCGTCGGCTACACCTTCCTGCTCATCCAGTTCATCGTCTGGACCTCGTTCCTCCTTGGCCTCATCCTGAAGGGCTGGGGCGGCGGCTTCTTCGTCGCCACGCTGGATCCCGCGATCCTGGAGTTCTACCCCTGGGATGAAGGGCTGCGGCGCTTCGTGCTCAGCACGCTGCTGGTTTCCTTCAGCATGACGGTGGTCACCAGCATCGCGTTCTTCTTCTCCTGCTTCCCGATGAAGCCAGCCGCCGCGACCATCGGCGCCCTCACGTACTTCCTCATCGACCGCATCGTCCGTGAGACGGGGTTCATGGACAGCTACGACCAGTTCCTGCTGACCAAGCACATCAGCGCCTGGGCCCTCGCCCTCAAGGCCGAGATCCCCTGGGCGGTCATCCTGCGCAGCATGACCGTCATCGCCGCGGTCAACCTCAGCCTCTTCGTCCTCGGCACGGCGTTCTTCCAGTCCCGCGACCTCAAGTCATGATCCTTCTTGAAACCGTCCATGAGCTCCGTGCCTGGCGCCACCAGGCCGGACGCGTCCTCCTTGTCCCCACCATGGGCGCCCTGCATGAGGGTCATGCCAGCCTGGTGCGCGAGGCCCGCCGCCTCGCCGGTGACTCCGCCCGCGTGGCGGCGACCATCTTTGTGAACCCGCTCCAGTTCGGGCCTAACGAAGATTTCGACCGCTATCCGCGAACCCTGGAGGCCGACCTCCGCCTCTGCGAGGAGGCCGGAGCCGACCTCGTCTTCGCGCCGCCGGTGCATGAGGTCTATCATCCGGACCGCAGCATCAGCATCACCGAGTCATCGCTGTCCACCGTGCTTTGCGGGGCCAGCAGGCCGGGACATTTTGACGGCGTCTGCACGGTCGTCGCGAAGCTCTTCAACCTGGTGCAGCCCGACGAGGCCCTGTTTGGCAGGAAGGACTACCAGCAGCTCGCCGTCATCCGCCGCCTCGTGCGCGACCTCGACATTCCCGTCGTCATCCATGGGGTGGAGACGGTGCGCGAGCCTGACGGCCTGGCCATGAGTTCAAGAAACCGCTACCTCACCCCGGAGGAGCGCGCCCAGGCGCCCGCCCTGCAGGCCGCCCTGCGCAGGGCCCGTGACGCCTGGCTTGCCGGTGAGCAGGATGTCCCCCGGCTGCTCCGGGCGATCCGTGAGCATGTGGCCGTCAACGCCCCGCTCTGCCGTGAGGATTATGTCAGCATCGTCGATCCCGGCAGCCTGCAGCCGCTGGCCCGGGTAGAGCATCATGCGGTGGCCCTCCTGGCCTTTTGGTTCGGCAGGGCGCGCCTCATCGACAACCTGGAGCTGCGGCGCTGAATGCCCGGGCGGTTCAAGCTTTGTGACGAAGCGGAAGACCGTGTCAAGCTTTCCGTTCAACCTGTCATGAACCGCCGCCTCCTTTTGCAGACCTTCGCAGCTGCTCCGCTGGCCGGAGCTGGAGCCGGGGCTTCGCGCAGGGCGCCGTTCCGCGTGCTTTACAGCAATGACCTCACGAACATCACCTCCTGCGTCAGCCCGTTTCATCAGGCGCGCGAACCGTTTCGTCCGGGGATGCTGGAGGCCTCGGTGGACGAGGTGGCCGACCTGGTGGACGCGCATTTTCTCCAGCCCGGGCTGGGTGTGGTGCCGCTCTGGCCGAGCGAGGTGCTGCCGCTGAAGGAGCACTTTGAATGGGTGAGCCAACGTTATGGCACGGGTCCGGATTCGTTCTCACGTTTTGTCCTCAATGGCGGCGACCTGGTGCAGGTTTTCATCGATCGTTGCCGGCAGAAGGGCCAGGCCGCCTTCATCTCGCTGCGCATGAACGATGCGCATCACAAGGAGTTTGTGGATCCGAAGCCGGGTGACAGGCCGGGCAGCAGCATCGGCATGAGCGTCACGCGCTGGTATGCCGAGCATCCGGAGCATCGCATCCGGCCGGGTTCCCTGCGCGGCGCCGACCTGGTCCTGAACTGGGCGGTGCCGGAAGTCCGGGAACAGAAGCTGGCGATGATCCGTGAGCTGTGCGCACGCTATGAGATGGATGGGCTGGAGCTCGATTTCCTGCGCTTCTACAGCTACTTTCGCGAGGCTGAAACGCCGCTCGACCAGCGCCGCGCGATCATGACCGGCTTTGTCAGGGAGGTGCGCCGCCTGCTCGGTCCGGAGCGCTGGCTCTGCGCCCGGGTGCCATGCCACCTGCCGGCGCTGGACATGCTCGGCCTGGATCTGAAGGCGTTAGTCGCCGCCGGGCTGGACATGGTGAACGCTTCCGCCCATTACTTCACCACGCAGCAGCATGACCTGGCGGTGATCCGCGAACAAACGATGGGGGCAACCTTGTACTTCGAGCTCTGCCACACGCTCTGGAAGGGCGACAAGGTGCAGGCGGGCTATGACGTGTTTCCCTTCCGGCGTGCCACACGCGAGCATCTGCACACCAGCGCGCACCTGGCCTATGCACGAGGCGCGGACGGCATCAGCCTGTTCAACTTCGCCTACTACCGCCGGCATGGCCAGGGGGAGGGGCGCGGGCCGTTTGGCGAGCCGCCTTTTGAAGCGCTGCGGGACCTGCGCTCACCCGAGGTGCTGGCACGCGCGCCGCAGCATGCCTTCATCGCCTCCGGCTGGAGGGCGCCCGGCATGAAGCCGCTGCAGGTGCCGCGCAAAATCGAGCCGGGCAGGGCCGCGAAGTTCAACCTGGATCTCGCGGCTCCGGCCGGTGGCTGGAAAAAGGACGCCCGTGTCCGCATCCAGGCGGACAGCCGGCTGGGCGGCTCGGACTGGACCGCCGCCTTCAACGGCGAACCCGTCCGCGCCACGAGCGACGTTTCGGAACCCTTTCCCGTGGCCTATCCATCCATGATGGGCGCGCCGGATGAGCTGCGGGCCTGGACCGTGCCCGCAGGCCTGCTGCGTGAAGGGCGGAACAGCCTTGAAGTCGTCGTTCACGGAGGCCCTGCCTGCTCCGTACTGTTTGTGGATCTTGCCGTCCCCGCCTGAACTTCCTCATGAAAAGCAAACTCACCCTGATTGTTGCCACCCTTTTGGTTGCCGGAAGATCCCCGGCCGAAGTCATCGACGCCGACCTGCTCATCGTCGGCGGCAGTGAGTCCGCCTGCGCCGCCGCGATCCAGGCCGCGCGTCTGGGCGTGAAGAAGATTGTGCTGGTGAACGACATCGGCTGGCTGGGCGGCCAGTTCAGCGCGGAGGGCGTGGGCTGCCTGGATGAATGGATCGTGGTGGACGGCAAACGGACGAACTTCCCGCGCAGCGGGCTGTTCCTGGAGATGGTCAGGCGCATCCGTGCGCATAATTCGGCGAAGTATGGCAAGGCCTGCCCAGGCAACGCCTTCTGCGGCACCGAGACGATCGAGCCGAAGGCCGCCGCGGACATCTTTGAATCCTGGCTGGGCGAGCATGCATCCCAGGTGCGGGTGCTGCGCGGCTGGGAGCCGGTCCGCGTGAACGTGAAGTCCGGCGCCGTCACCGGCGTGGTTTTTGCCAAGGTGCATCCCGAACCCAGGCCGGGCGAGACCTGTGAGGTGCGCGCGCCCCTGACCCTCGACTCCTCCGACTGGGGTGATGTCATCCGGCTCAGCGGGGCGAAATACGGCGCGGGGCCGGATTTAAAGTCACGGTTTGGCGAGGTGAGCGCGCCGGAGGCCTTTGATGAGGCGGGCGCCCAGGAGATGAACCCCATCTCCTGCTGCGTGGTGCTGCGCGAGACGCTGGGCAAGGATGCGACCGTGCCGCGTCCATCAACCTATGACCCGGCATCGTTCAAGTCCCTCGACAAGGGAGCGCCCTGGGTGGACAGCGACATGAGCGCGGGCATTTATTCACCGAGCGGCAACAGTCCTTACACGCACCGCCGTCTGGTGGACCGCTGGCACAACGGCTTCGAGCCCGGTGCCGAGGCCACCTTCATCAACTACCCCGTGCAGGACTACCCGCTCTGCCAGCTCCCGCAGCGCGTGCTTGATGCGCTGGAGAAGACGGAGCCCGGCGCCTCGAAGAAAAACATCGTCCATCTCACGCCCGCGCAGCGCCGGATCATCTTTGAAGATGCGAAGCAGCATGCGCTGGGCGTGCTGCATCATCTGCAGACGGCGGTGCATGACCGCGTGGGTGACTTCCCCCAGTCCTTCCGCTACATGCGTCTGACCGAGGAGTTTGGCACGCCGGACAACCTGCCGCCCAAGCCCTACGTGCGCGAAGGCCTGCGGCTGGAGGCCATGCTGATGCTGCGCGAGCAGGACATCCGCGCCGCTGGGCGCGAACCCAGGTGGGCGAGGCTGATGCCGCAGGACGCCGCCTTTGCCTTCCAGTTCAACATCGACTTCCACCCGACGCGGCGAAGGTATCTGACCGATGACCGCAACGGTCCGTGGCATTTCATCCACACCCAGGACCGCGGCTGGCACACGGACACTGATCGCGCCGTGCTGCCGCTGCGCGGCCTGGTGCCGGTGGAGATGGACGGGCTGCTTGGCTGCGGGAAAAACATCGGTGTCAGCAGTGTCGTGCAGTCGGCCCTGCGGCTGCACGGTCAGATGATGCATGTCGGCCAGGCTGCGGCCACGCTGGCGGCGATGAGCCTGCGTGAAAAGGCAGAGCCCCGCCGCCTGGTGTCCGATGCCTCACATGTGCGCGAACTTCAGCTCTCCCTTGCCCGCGGGCGGGGCGGCCCGGGCCTGCAGCTCTGGCCCTGGCAGGACCTGACGCCTGACGACCCGCACTTTGAGGCCGTGAACCTGCTTTCGGTTCGCGGCGTGTGGAAGCCGGAGCCGGAGGATGTCTTCTTCCGTCCAGAAAAAACCGTGACGCGCCGGGAGCTTGCGCGCCTGGTCGTCCGCACCCGCCGCCTGCTGCCGGGGGCGAAGGACTGGCCGGAGCATGCGCAGCCCCTGTATGGCGACGTGCCGGCGGAGGATCCCGACCGCCGTGAGATCGAGGCGATGGTGAGCTGGGGTGATTTTGCGCCTCTCGCCGGCAAGTTTCTGCCGGACCAGCCCGCGTCCTGGGCCACGCTGCATGCCTGGCTGACGCGGCTGAAGCTGCCCGTCACAGGCGGCCTGGTGGACGGGACCGATCATGGTCTGAAGCGCGCCGACTATCCCCTGTCGCGAGCGGAGGCGGCGATGCACCTGTGGCGGGTGCTTCAGATGGGCGGCGAGGTTTGCGCACTCGAACCGTAGCGGCCTCAGGCAAACAGCTCCTGGATGGCCTGGGTGCCGAAATCCACGACCGGGAAGGGCCTGCCCTGCGGGCCGGGCAGCTCCGTGTGAAGGTCGACGCCGAGCGCCTGGTAGATGGTGCCGACGATCTCCTTCGGAGCGACCGGACGTTCGGTGGGATAGCCACCGATGTCGTCGCTCCTGCCGATGACCTCGCCGCCTTTCACGCCGCCGCCGGCGAAGTTCACCGTCCAGCAGTTCGGCCAGTGGTCGCGGCCGCCTGCGGGGTTGATCTTCGGCGTGCGGCCGAACTCGGCCAGGCAGGTGACCAGCGTGTCGTCGAGCATGCCGCGCTGGAACAGGTCCTCGATGAGGGCGGTGTAGCCCTGGTCATACATGGGGGCGACGATGTCGCGCATGCCCTCGATGCTGGTGAAGGGCTTGGAGCCGTGGATGTCCCAGGTGATCTCGCCGAAGACGGTGATGAAGGTGTTGACCGTGACGAAGCGCACCCCGCGCTCGACGAGGCGGCGGGCGAGCAGGCAGCTCTGGCCGAAGCGGTTCAGGCCGTAGCGTTCGCGCACCTTCAGCGGCTCCTTGGAAAGGTCGAAGGCCTCGCGGGCCTGGGTGCTGGTCATGATGCGGTAGGCGGACTCAAAGTTGGAGTCCATGAGCTTGGCCTGCTCGCTGTATTCAAAGTTGCGCACGCTGCTGTCCACGAGTTCGCGAAGCTGTTTCCGGCGTTCCAGGCGGACCTCGCTGATCTCCTTGGGCGGCAGCAGGTCGGGCACCTTGAAGTCCTTGGCGGAGGGATCCGAGTTCAGGACAAACGGATCGTAGGCCTTGCCGAGGAAGCCGGCGTCCTGGCCGTGGGGCATGTTGCCGCCGGTGGGGCCCATGGTCTCCGGCAGGACAATGTGTGAGGGCAGGTCGCTGCGCCGACCTTGCAGGAACTCCAGCGCGCAGCCGACATGCGGCGTGATGATGCCGCCGGTGAAGAGACGGCCGGTCTGCATCATCTGATGGCCGGTGTCATGCACGGCGGCGGCCGTGTGGTAGCAGGAACGGACAAGGCTGAACTTGTCGGCGATCTTTGCATGCAGCGGCAGGATCTCGGAGATTTCAAACGCGTCGCTCTTGGTTCGGATGGGCTTGAACGGCCCGCGGATCTCGCTGGGGGCGTCCGGCTTCATGTCCCAGAGGTCCTGCTGGCTCGGCGCGCCGAGGTTGAAGATCATGATGCAGGACTTGCTGCTCTTCTTCGCATCGACCCGGCCCTCGGCCTTGAGTTTGGCAAAGCCCGGCAGGGTCAGCCCGATGGCGCTGAGCGCCCCGGCGGAGAGGAAGTCACGGCGTGACACACCATCGCAGGTGGTGACGGAGCCTTGGTCGGTGAAGGTGAACATGGGCGGAACGGACGGGATTTCCCGGATAATACGCCGTTCCGGCCCGGGTTTAAATGGAGGATGCCACTTTGGTTAGGCGCATTTCCCGGCACGCCGGCGCCCGGGAGCGGGTTTGACAAAGCGCGCTTGTCCGGCAAGGCATGGCGCATGTCCGCAAAACCCGACCCCGCCACCCTGCCGTGCAGCCCTCTCGAGGAGACCTCCGGCCTGAAGTATTTCCCGCGCATGCTGGGCAAGATCCGCCTGCATGCCCAGGGCAGGCTCTGGGATGAGCTGCACGCCAATCTTGGCAAGGGTTCGGACGGCGCCTGTGTGGAGTTCCTGCATGTCGGCTATGAGGACCTGAAGGCGCGGGTGCTCCAGGGCGGCACGGACGAGGAGATCCTCGAATGGTGCCAGCAGCACGGGCGTCCGCTCAATGACACCGACAGGCTCGTCTGGAACTACTACACGACCAAGCTGGGCTGGAATGACCACATCTCCGCCATCCTGGTCAAGCGCAAGGCGGACGGAGGCCTGGGCGACCGCGATGACATCCAGACCATCGCGCATTACATTGATGTTGATGAAGGCCGGCTGCCCTGATCATGGGCCCGCATGATCCCGTTTCTGCGGTTGAAAACCCGCCGCCGCCCTCCACCCTCCGCGCCCTCGTTTTCTTATGTCCTCCCTCAAACTTCTCGTCACCGGATGCAAAGGCCGCATGGGCCAGGCCGTGCTCGCAGCCGCCCAGGCCCAGGGCGTGGATGTCGGTGCCGCCATCGACCTCGGCGACTCCTTTCCCGAGGCGCTCGCCCAGTCCGACTGCGTGATCGACTTCACCTCGCATCATTTCACCACGGAACTGCTGTCCGAGGCGCTGAAGCAGAAGAAGAGCCTGGTCATCGGCACCACCGGTCACACCAACGAGGAGCTGGACGCCATCCGGGAGGCCTCCAAAAGCATCCCCATCGTCTTCGCCTCGAACTTCAGCGTCGGCGTGAACACGCTGTTCTGGCTGACCCGCAAGGCGGCCGAGCTGCTCGGGCCGGACTTCGACCTGGAGGTGGTCGAGATGCATCACCGCCTGAAGAAGGACAGCCCCAGCGGCACCGCCCGCACCCTGGTGGAGATCCTCGCCGACGTGCGTGAGCTGCAGTACGACAGCGACTGCCGCCACGGCCGTTTTGGCGATGTCGGCGCCCGCACCAAGGCGGAGATCGGCGTTCATGCCGTCCGCGGGGGTGACGTGGTGGGGGATCACACGGTCATCTTCGCCAATGTCGGCGAGCGCGTGGAGCTGACTCACAAGGCCAGCAGCCGTGACACCTTCGCCAACGGCGCCGTGCGTGCCGCGCGCTGGCTGGCCGGCCAGCCGGCGGGCCTGTATGACATGCAGGACGTGCTCGGGCTGAAGTGAGGCAGGGCGGGGAAAGTTGACGATGGTTGACGGTTGATGACTGTGGTTGACGATGGTTTGGCCTAACAACCGAGAACTCACGCCCTCTTTTGCAAAACACCGACAAGCATCGTTTCGGAATCGCCCTGGGCTCGAATCTTGGAGACCGGGAGGCGAACCTGAAACGCGGGCTGGAGATGGTCGTGGAAAGGATCCGGCCATCGTCGGTGCTGGCGGGCGGCATTTATGAAACGGAGCCCGTGGACTGTGCCCCGGGCACGCAGGCCTTTCTCAACACGGTCGTTGAGATGGAGGCGGCCGTCTCTCCCCGTGAGCTGCATGAGCACCTGCAGGCGGTCGAACAGGCGATGGGACGTCCGGCGGTTCGTGAACGAAATTCGCCGCGCACCCTGGATCTTGACCTGCTTTATGCGGGTGACTTTGTCAGCGGGGATCCGGTGCTCACCGTGCCGCATCCGCGCCTGCACCAGCGGCGCTTCGTGCTGCAGCCGCTGGCGGACATCCGGCCCTGCCTGGTGCTACCGCGTCAAACCCGGAGCATTGCGGAACTTCTGGTTGGGCTGACGGACGATCCGGCCGAGGTGCGGCTGCTCAAAAAAGCCTGGATGAACCCTCTCTAAGCTTCGTTTTGTTCGTTCCATGTTGCGTGTCTTTTCCCTCTTCCTCCTGCCCCTGCTGGCCAGCGCCGCCCCGCGTTCCGGGCATGTTTTTGTGATCAGCTTCGACGGCGGCAATCCGACCATCCTGCAGAAGGCGGACATGCCTAACTTCCAGCGGCTGGTGGCCGAGGGGGCGCACACCTTTGAAGCCAGCACCATCCTGCCCTCCAAGACCCTGCCCTCGCACACCTCCATGCTGACCGGCGTGGACATCGCGAAGCATGGCGTGGACTGGAACGACTACCTGCCGATCCGCGGTGCGGTGAAGGTGCCGACGGTCTTTGAACTGGCCAAGCAGGCGAACCCCGCCGCTTCGACGGCCCTCTTCTGCGGCAAGATCAAGTTCCGCCACCTCTGGAAGCCCGGCACCATCGACCTGTTCGACTGCGGCGGCGTCTATGATGAGAAGCCCGTGCCGGCCACCGAGGAGAAGAAGCTGGTGCCCGCCCGGGGCTTGGTTGAGCGTGCCGTACCTTACATCCTGGAGAAGAAGCCAGCGCTCTGCTTCATCCACCTGCCCGACGGCGACACCGTGGGTCATAAAATAGGTTGGGGCACCCCGGAGCAGCTGGCGGCCTTCAAGGAGTGCGATGACGCCCTGGGCCGGATCCTGGAGGCCATCGACAAGGCCGGGCTGCGCGAGACCAGCACCGTCATCCTCACCGCCGATCATGGCGGCAAGGAGAAGAACCACTTCAACCCCGTGCCCGAGGACATCCACATCCCCTGGGTGGCCTGGGGCAAGGGAGTCACCAAGGGCCGCGCGATCGGCAAGAAGTCCGTGATGACCTACGACACCGCCGCCACCGTGCTCTGGCTAATGGGTGTCGACAGGCCCGCGAGCCTGGACGGCGAGGTGGTGACAGAGGCTTTCAGCGAGTGAGGCCGTGCAGGCGCAGGTCCGCCCAGGAAAAAAGATTTGCCGCCCCAGGGGCTTTCCCCTGTAATCCGGCCCGCCATTCCGAACCATGAGCACCACTCCCTCCTCCGACTCCCGGCCTGACATGAAGCTGTTCTGGGCCTGCTTCATCGCCCTCGTGGCGACCTCGTTTGTCTTCGGCGTGCGCGCCAACACCATCGGGGAGCTGCAGGACAGCTTCAACCTGTCCGAGGCCCAGAAGGGCAACATCAACGGCGCGGGCATGTGGCCCTTCGCCCTCAGCATCATCTTCTTCAGCCTGGTGATCGACTGGATCGGCTACAAGACGGTGGCGCTGTTTGCCATCGGCTGCCACCTGGTCTCGCTGGTGCTGACGCTGAACGCCACGGGCTATGAGTCGTTTTACTGGAGTACGCTGCTTGTCGCCGTGGCCAACGGCACGGTGGAGTCCTTCATTAATCCGGTGGTCGCCACGGTGTTCAACAAGGACAAGTCGAAGTGGCTGAACATCCTGCACGCGGGCTGGCCGGCCGGCCTGGCGCTGGGCGCGCTGTTCTGCGCCCTGTTCCCGCACACGACGCTGTTCTTTGACGCCGTGTGGAAGTTCCGCTTCGCCCTGTGCTTCGTGCCGGTGATCCTCTACGCGCTGCTCATCCTGCCCTGCAGCTTTCCGGTCAACGAACGCGTGGCCGCCGGGGTCAGCTACCGCGACATGCTAAAGGAGGTGGGCGCGGTGGGCTTCTTCATCATCGGCTTCCTGATGTACTTCGCCATCATGCAGCTTGCCGGCAAGGAGGCGACCATGAGCACCTCCCTGATCGCCGGTGCCGTCGTCGGCCTTGCCGCCGGAGTTTATACGGGTTCGCTGGGCAAC
>JABARQ010000025.1 GCA_019186985.1 Prosthecobacter sp.
CTGGAACTCATGAGCCTGCGTGCAGCAGCCAACTTCTGACCGGAGAGCCGGATGCGGGAAACCCGCCCGTCCGGTTCGGAGGGAGGGGCGGCGCGGTCAACGCGCCGTTCCTACCCCTATCTTTGCTGGCGCCCTGCCCGCTGCCTCCAGATGATTCGGGGATCCCTGGAAATGCTCATGGAGGAACGAGCCCTTCATGCTCTCAAGAGTCTTTCCTTGTGGCGCAAGCCTTCCGCTCATCTCGGCGGAGCGAGATGGCTGCTCTGCTGGCGCCCTGCCCGTTGCCTCCAGATGATTCGGGGATCCCTGGAAATGCTCATGGAGGAACGAGCCCTTCATGCTCTCAAGAGTCTTTCCTTGTGGCGCAAGCCTTCCGCTCATCTCGGCGGAGCGAGATGGCTGCTCTGCTGGCGCCCTGCCCGCTGCCTCCAGATGATTCGGGGATCCCTGGAAATGCTTATGGAGGAACAAGCCCTGCGTGCTCTCAAAGGTCTTTCCTTGTGGCACAAGCCTTCCGCTCATCTCGGCGGAGCGAGAGTCATCGAGGCAAAGGCTCTTGGGATGTGTGACGATTGACCGGTAGCAAGGATAAGCCGAAAAGCGTCGAGCTGGCGAAGCAAAGTAGCCATCTCGCTCCGCGAGATGAGCTGGACGTTTGGCAGGCTCATCCGTGCCCGATTCCCGGGTGCCCTGCATGGCTGCGCAAGCCTTCCGCTTGCTGCCACGGATCGAGGCTTGACGGTGACTTCTCGCGTCCCTCCAGAACGCGGTGAGGTTGAAACGAGGGCCTGGCGACGTGGTCCTGGAGTTCTCGTTCGCTGTGCTCGTTTCACTCCAGGCGAATGTCTTTCGAGCCTCCGGCTCGGGGGGAATGGAGATCGATGAATCCAGCCCTTGTGCCTTGCGCCTTTTTTTTGGTCATTGGCCCCTGGATATTGGGCATTCATTCCCCGGCTCTCTGAGACGATGCCGCATCAAAACCGGTTCGTTGTTCCGCCATGATGCCGGATCCATGCTTCAAAAAGGCTGGGTTTCACCTCACGCCAATCCAAGGATCAAGCGGCTTGTCATCCTGGCCGAACGGGTGCAACCAGCGGGATGCGAAGCCGCGTTGTGCAGCAGGAGCTGCTGGAGACTTATCCTGACGATCATCCCGACGCCATCATCGGCCGGGAGGATCTTCTGCTGGTGAACGCGGTGATGGGCAATCATCGGTGGATGGAGAAAAAGCTGCGCACGCTTTATCAGCCGGGCTGGCACATCACGGAGATCGGCGCGGGTGATGGCTCGTTGTCGCTGCGTTTTCTTGAGCAGGGCATCTGCACCGCGAAGGACCTGCATGCCTTTGATCTCGCGGGACGTCCGGCGCGCTGGCCCAGGGAGGCGGCCTGGACCCAGGGCGACCTGCTGAAGCAGCCGCTGCCTGACAGCGAGGTGCTGGTGGCGAACTTGTTCCTGCATCATTTCCGTGACGAGCAGCTGAGTGAGCTGGGGCGGCGCATCTCGTCGAGGACCCGGCTGATCCTGGCCGCGGAGCCGGACCGGCGCTGGATTCACACGCTGGGTGGCAAGCTCCTGTGCTGGCTGGCGGAGCTGCATCCGATCACGCGCTTTGACATGCAGGTGAGCATCCGTGCGGGCTTCCGGGGCGATGAGCTGAAGCGGGCCCTGGGCCTCGGGCCGGAGTGGCATTCGGAGGTCCGGAGCACGATCTTCGGCGCTCATCGCGTTTGTCTCTGGCGATGAACCGCCGCCATTTTCTCCAGACGCTTGCCGCCTCCACCGCCGCCGTTGCTTCCACCGGCCAGGCACAGGCGGGCCAGTTCACCGGCCGCATCCGCAAGTCGCTCAAATGGGGGATGGCGCAGAAGGCGGCCGAGGGCATGAGCCTGACGGAGGCCTTCCAAAAGCTGCGCGCCTGTGGCTTCGACGGCATCGAACCCAGCCTGATCGGGCAGGTCACCGAACAAAATGCGTCGGAATGGATCCGCGCCAGCGAGGCGAGCGGGCTGGTCATCGACGGCACCGTCGGCGGCCGCGCCGAAGGCCTGGAGGCGGGCGTGGACCTGACGAAGAAGCTGGGCGGTGATTCAATGCTGGTCGTGCTGGCCTATCCGCAGGACCAGTCCTTGCAGAAGACCTGGAGCGAGGCCGTGGCGCGCATGAAGGCCGCGGCTCCCCATGCGGAGAAGCAGGGCGTGCGCCTGCTGATTGAAAACGTCTGGAACACCTTTTTGATCAGCGCCTTCGACATGGCGCGCTTCATTGACGAAGTGGGCAGCCCGGCCGTGGGCGTGCACCTGGACATCGGCAACCAGATGCGCTGGGGCGTGGCCGAGCACTGGGTGGAGGTGCTGGGCAGGCGCAGCGGCAAGCTTGACGTCAAGGAATACGACCTGGAGAAGGCCATGAAGGAGGGCATGAGGAAGGGCTTCGACACGCCGCTGGGCGAGGGCAGCATCCACTGGCCGGCGGTGCGCGCCGAACTGGCGAAAATCTCCTTCCAGGGCTGGGCGGCGGCCGAGGTGAAGGCGGGCGGCTGGGAGTACCTGGCTGACGTGGCGCGGCGGATGGACCAGGTGCTGGACCTGTGATGATGGCGGCTTGCCGGATCAGACCGGACGCAGCACGCTCTTCACCACCTCGCCCTTGTGCATCTTCTCAAAGGCCTCGTGCCACTCGGTGACCGGCCAGACGCCGCCGATGATGGGCCTGACGTCAAACTGGCCGCTGCTGAGCAGGGCGATGACGCGCTCCCAGATCGGCCAGTTGTGGCTGAAGCTGCCCTGAAGCGTGATGTTCTTCTGCACAAGCGGGTCGATGTTGAAACCGAGCGGCTGGGGACCCCAGCCCACCTTGCTGATCCAGCCGGCGGGGCGGACGATGTCGAGCGCGATCTTCAGCGTGACGCTGGCGCCGGCGGCATCAATGACACCGTCGCAGCCAAGGCCGTCGCGCTGCATCGCCCAGGGCCTGGCGTCGCCGATGATGACCTCGCAGCCGTAGCTTTGGCGGGCGAGTTCAAGACGGTGGGCGTCCTGGGGCAGGCCGACGATGGCGACTTCCGCGCCGCAGAGGCGGGCCATGGCGGCGCAGAGGATGCCGATGGTGCCGGGGCCGAGGACGACCACGCGGTCGCCGGGCTCAATACGCGCGTTTTTGACGACGGCGTTGTAGGCGACGCAGCAGGGTTCGGTGAGGCAGGCCTGCTCGAAGGGGAGATGATCCGGCACATGATGCAGGATGCGGCTGGGGACGCGGACGTACTTGGTCATCGCGCCGTCGACGCCATAACCAAAACCTTTGCGGGTGCTGTCCAGGTTGTACAGCCCGCGGCGGGTCATGGGATTGTCCTTGGAGATGATCGCCGCCGTCTCCGAGACCACGCGGTCGCCCTCCTTCCAGCCTTCGACCTCACGGCCCAGCTCGACGATGTGGCCGCCAAACTCGTGGCCGAGCACGACGGGATAATTCACCGGCCAGGAGTGGTCGGAGGTCCACTGATGCAGGTCGGAGCCGCAGACGCCGACGTTGGCGACCTCAAGCAGCACGTCCTCGGGTCCGATGGACGGCTTCTCGATCTCGCGGATTTCGACGGAACCTTTTTCGGGGGCGTAGTTGACGACGGCGGCGGATTTCATGGAGGGTGACTGGAGCATAGCCCGGCCCCTCACGCCACCACGACAAAGAATGTGTGATTTGCGACAGGCCTACAGGCCGGCCGCCACCGCCTTGTCGATGAAGTCGGTGACTGCGCGCTCGTAGGCCAGCTCCCAGTTCGCGGTGGTGGCCGCCTGACAAACATTGCGACCATGGCCCTCAAGGGCGGCCGTGCGGCCGCCGACGCCGACATCGGCCTGGATGCGGGCCTCCAGGGTGATGGCCCACATGCCTGGCGACATCCAGCCCCAGAACTGGCGGATCTTCACGCTGACCGGCGTTCCTGAGGAGCCCACGTTGTAGCCGCGGCGGGCCAGCGCCTCGGTCACGATCTCACCCATCTTGGCGGTGACGGTGCCATTGGCCGGCAGGATGACCTCGCCCATGCCCTTGCCGTAGCCGTTGCGCTGGCGGCCGATATAGTTCTCGCGCTGAGCCGGCGTAAGCGCGGAGGCATCTCCGTCGATCGAGGGCGTGGAGGGATCCGAGGGCTGGTTTTGAAAGCTGCGTGCATCCTGCACGGAGGCGATGCGTGCCGCGCCCTTGGAGGCCGGATGCGTGCCTGCGGGCACTTTGACGGCCGCCTCCCGCTTGCCGATGACACAGCTGACGGAGGAGAGGCAGGTGATGAGAAGGAGAAGGCGGGAGGCGGGAAGGATGTTCATGTCTGGCTCATGCCATCAGAGCGGGCATGAGCCGTCAATCATGAATCCTCGAAACGCCGCTCATTTTGCATGTTTGAGGATGAAGTCGACGATCGGGGTCGAGTCGTCGAGGCCGTGGGGATGGTGGCCGACGCCGGGCTTGCGGATGAGCGTGATGCTGCCGCCGAGAGACTTGTAGCGGGACTCGATGAGGCCGGTGTTCTCCTCCCAGGGCACCACGTCATCGGCATCGCCAAAGACATGCAGCAGGGGCACTCCCGCCTTGGCCAGAGGGGCGAGGCTGTCCACCGGATTGCCCTGGTAGGCAAGGGCGGCGGCCTCGTCCTTGAATCCCCAGAGCTTCATCACCAGGCCCCAGTTTTTCGGATCGCCCTTGCCTTTGCCCTTGCCGCCGGGCCAGCTCTTGAAGTCGCACACCGGCGCGTCGCCATAGATGCAGGAGACCTTGTCCGGGTTGGCGGAGGCCCAGTTGTAGCAGTACAATCCGCCGCGGCTGAGACCGACGAGCGCGGGCTTCTGGTTGAGGCTGTAACGGCTTGTCAGCTCTGCGTGGCACTGGTTCCAGAGCTTCACGGCATCAGGGCAGCCGAGCATGTCGTTGATCTTCATGTAGGCGATGTGAAAGCCCTTGCCGAGCAGGGCGATGTCGGGCGCAGGCTTGTGGCCGAAGAACTCGCCATGCCAGACCCAGGGGCGGCCGGGTGCGGCCTGCTTCGGAGCCACCAGGGTGACCGGCTTGCCGGCGATGACGAGATCATGCTTGGGATAACCATTCCATTCACCGTTGCGGCCGGGGATTTCGATCTCGGTGGACTTGGCCAGGCGTCGCGCCTCGGCGTCGAGCTCGTCGGCCTTGGCCTGAGCTTCAGCGAGCGGCAGGCCCGGGGCGACACCGGGGCGCTTGTGGCCGACATGGCCGAGCCAGGCGGGGCGCAGGAGGGCGTGCTTTTTTTGGATCGTGGCGAGGATGGCCGCACCGTTGACGTGGTCGGGCTTGCCGTCGGGCTTCACTGGGAGGTCCCAGGCCTTGAGGACGGCGCCGGCCATGATGAGGTGGCCTTCGGGGCCGGGGTGGACGCCGTCCTTGGAAAAGGTGAACTGCGGGTCAGTCCGGCGTTTTTCGGCCAGGGCGGCGTTGAAGGGGCCGTGGATGTCGAGGACCTCCCAGCCTTCCAGGCGCATGCTCAGGAGCCAGTCGCTGTAGGCGTCGAGGACCTGGTTATATCCTTCGAAGGGTTTTTCATACTTGTCGAGGCCGGCGGGCAGCACGCGATTCTTGATCGGCACCGGGTCGAAGACCGGCGGTGTCAGGTGAATGATGCGCGCACCGCTGGCGACGACCTTGTCATGCAGCCTCTTCATGCCGTTCTTGAAGGCCTGGAAGCGTTCTTCGCCGAGGGGGTAATAGATGCCGTCGTTCATGCCGTAGCAGGCGAGGACGAGCTGGGGCCGGGTTTTTTCGAGGGCGCGGTCGAGGCGTTCGTGAAGGTCGGGACGCGGGAACTTGCCGCCGGCATGGCCTTCCTCGCTGAGGCCGCTGACGGTCTCGCTGGAGAGGCCGAGCGGAATGATTTGTTTGTCCAAATCCGGGTGCCGGGCGATGAGCGCGGCCTCGATGAACTCCACATAGGCGCCGCCCTGGGTGATGCTGTCGCCGAGGAAGAGGATGCGTTGTTCCGGCGGCAGTCCGGCGTGAAGGGCGAGGGCGAGGAGGCTGAGGAGGAGGCAGAGGGAACGGATCATGGAGGAGCGGGAGTAAACGTGTTGTGAGCGGAGGATTTACAGGCCGGAGACGTGCTCGTTGAGAAAGGCGGCGATGCGTCGTTCGGACCAGGGCTGCAGGCCGGCCTGGAAGTCGATGAAGCCGACGTGGCCTCCCTGTTCGGGCTGTTCGAGGTGGAGGTGGGGGCTCTGCGCGGCGACCGCCTCAGGGAATGAAGGCGGCGCGAGCAGCGGGTCGTTCTTCGCGCTTAACAAAAGGCATGGCAGGGCGATGCGCGGCAGCCAGGGCAGGGAGCTGGCGCGCGACCAGTAGTCGTCGGCGTCCTGGAAGCCGTGAAGCGGCGCGGTGACGCGTTCGTCAAATTCGCGGATGGTGGTCACGGCGTCGATGCCGTCGCGGCCTGCCAGGCGTTCGCGCAGTTCGGGGAAGCGGCGGGCCTTGGCGAGGGTCTTGTCCTTGAGCGACTTCAGGAAGCGGCGGAGGTAGAGGCGGTTGCCGGGTTCTTCATCAAGCACCCGGGCGCTGGAGGCGAGGTCGACGGGCGAGGAGAGCGCCACGGCCGCACGAACTGACGGATGGGGCGGGGCCTCGCCCAGGTACTTGAAGCTGATGTTGCCGCCGAGGCTGAAGCCGACGAGGGCGATGCGGCCATGGGTTTGAGCGGCATGATCCACGACGGCCCGCAGGTCGGCGCTTTCGCCGCTGTGGTAGGAACGGGCCAGCTCGTTTTCCACACCGCCGCAGCCGCGGTAGTTCCAGGCCAGGACATCCCAGCCGTCGGCGGCGAGGGTGGCGGTCATGCCGCGCATGTAGACGGCGTCGGCGGAACCTTCGAGGCCGTGGCAGAGGATGGCGAGGCGGCTGGAGCCCTGCCGGTGCCAGAAGAGGCTGACGAAGTCGCCGTCCGGCAGGCGCAGGCGCTCCTGCTGCCGAATCCGCCGCCGCCGTGGAAGAAGCACGGGCAGGATGGTCTGGGCGTGGCCTCCGCGCAGCCAGCCCGGGGCGCGATAGCTGGAGGTCAGCAGCGGCATGGCGTCGGGCGGCCTAACCTACATTCAGGGCAGAAAACGTTCCGCCTGGACGAGGTCGGCCGGGAAGGTGATCTTGGGGTTGGGCGTGGTGTTCTCGACCACGAAGACGGGTTCGCCGAGGTGCTGGACGGCGGAGACTTCATCGGTGACCAGGGCGCCGTCGCGGATCACGGCCTCATAGGCGCGTGTCAGCAGGTCCCTGGCGAAAACCTGCGGGGTCTCCATGACCCAGACGCCGGTGCGGTCGATGGATTCCGTGATGCGGCCGTCCGGCTCCGCGCGCTTGATCGTCTCCGTCATGGGCCGTGCGCAGGCGACGGCGCGCTGGCTGCGGGCGGCCAGGATGCAGCGGGAGATCTGGGCCGGGTTGATCAGGGGCCGGGCACCATCATGAACGGCGATGATGCCGCTCCGCGGCGAGCATTTCTGCAGGCCGTTCCAGACGGACAAGTGACGTTCGTCGCCGCCGTGCACGATGGCGCTGAGCTTGGAAAGCGGGTGGCTTTGGGCCCAGGCCTGGATTTCCGAAGCCACGTCGTCGCCGGTGACCACGATGATCTCGTCGATGTCCCCGCAGGCCTGGAACTCCTCCAGGGTGCGCAGCAGGACGGGCGCGCCGGCGAGTTCGGCGAGGAGCTTGTTGAAGCCCATGCGCCTGCTGCTGCCGGCGGCGACGATGATGGCGGAGGTCATGGCGCGCACGTTGCCTGTCTCATTGAAGACGTTTGGCGACCTCGGTGGAGAGAGCGCGGTTGTCAGCTCGTCCGGCGGCGCGTTCCTGGAGCACCTTCATGACACCGCCCATGTCCTTCTTGGTGGTGGCGCCGAGCTCGGCGATGACGGCCTCGACCAGTTTCACGAGGTCATCGGCGCTCATGGCGGCGGGCAGGTACCTTTCCAGCACGGCGATCTCCGCCTTCTCGGTGTCGGCGAGGTCCTGGCGGCCTGCGCCTTCGTAGCTGGCGACGCTGTCCTGGCGCTTCTTGATCTCCTTGCGGACGACGGCGATGGAGTCGGTGTCATCGAGCTCGCCCTCGGCGCCGAACTTTTCGATGGCGGCGTACTTGATGGCGCTCTTGAGGCCGCGGATGACGTTGAGGGCGACGGTGTCCTTGGCCTTCATGGCCGTTTTCATGTCTTCGACGATCTGTGCGGAGAGGGGCATGGCGGGGTGGTGGGGAGGGTTGGAAGGGAAGGCAGCATACTGGCGTGCTGGCGCGGCTTGTCCACCGTGCAGGAACCGGCCGGAGGTCCGCGCGGCGTGCCCCGGGCTTTCCGGGGCCCTGTTCAGGAATAACCGAAAGTGCCGCCAGCGATGTGGAATCCGCCCGCCGCTTGCAAGGCGGAGGTGTCAGGCCTAGATGCGGTGCAATGCTTGATTATGCCAGCATCCTGACGGTGGTCCTGCCCGTGTATCTCACGATGGCGGCGGGCTTCACGATGCGTAAACGGCGCCTGCTCACGGATGAGGTGGACGCCGGGGTGATGCGGCTGTGCGTGAGCCTGCTGACGCCCTGCCTGATCCTGGAGCGCGTGGTGGGCAATGAGTCGGTGATGGAGCCGCTGCCGGTGCTGGTGGCGGCGGGCCTGGGGTTTGCGCTGGTGGCCTTCGGGATCGCCCTGTCGTATTTTGCCGCCCCTCTGATCGGTCTGCGGACGCATGAGGGCAGGCGCAGCTTTGCGGTTTCCTCCGGGCTGCAGAACTACGGCTTCGTGGCCATCCCGATCGTCACCGCGCTGTTCCCTGACAAGGGCACCCTGGGCGTGCTGTTCACCTTCACGCTGGGCGTGGAGCTGGCCTGCTGGACGGCCGGCGTGGGCCTGCTGACCGGCCTGGGCAAGGCCCCCTGGAAGCTGGCCCTGAACCCGCCGGTGCTGACGATCCTGTTCTCGCTGCTGCTGAACTTCACCGGCCTGCATGTGCACATGCCCGAGGTGGCGCACCGGACCTTCAGCATGATCGGCGCCTGCGCGGTGCCGCTGGCGGTCATCATCATCGGGGCCTCCATCGCCGACATCTGGGGCCAGGAAAGGATGAGCTGGTCCGTGGCCGTGCTGTCGCCGGTGCTGCGGCTGGCGGTCATCCCACTGGCCTTCCTGGGCGCCGCCTGGCTGCTGCCGCTCACCACGGAGCTGAAGCGCATCCTCGTCGTCCAGGGGGCGATGCCGAGCGCGGTGTTCAGCATCATGATCGCGCGTCACTACGGCGGCCACGCGCCGACGGCCGTGCAGTGCGTGCTTTCCACCACCCTGGTCAGCATGGCGACCACGCCGCTGGTCATCGCCTGGGCCCTGAAAACGCTCGGCCTCTGAACCCTCCCCCGCCCCCCTGCCTAACTCCATGTTTGATCACCACGAAGAAGATGACGCCGGCTCCGCTGAGCTTTCGCCCCTGATGCATGCCATCGTGCCCAAGCTGGCGCTCTGCCGGATCCGTGAATACGATCCCGAGGACCTGGAGGCCTGCGTCGAGGTCTACCGGTCCAACGAGCCGGACCTGCTGCCGGCCGAAGGACTGGACTCCTTCACCGCCTTCCTGGAGGGCGGCACGTCCTACATGCTGGTGATCGAGCATGCGGGGGATGTCATCGGCTTCGGCGGCCTGGAGCTGGTGGGGGACTCGGACACGGCGCTGCTCAGGCATGGCATGATCCACCGGGAGTATCACCGGCGCGGCTTTGGCACCACGCTCCTGGCGGCGCGCATCGCCCTGCTGGAGACGGATGAGCGGCCCCTGGAGCTTTGGATGGGCGCGCCTCCGGACTCGGTGCCCTTCTACGGACGCTTTGGCTTCAAGCTGGAACGCGTGCATCCCGGGGCCACCGGCGGCGGGGCGGGCCACACGGCCATGTTTTCCCTCATGATCGAGCCGCAGGACATCCTGGACGTGCGCGACGCCCTGGAGGAGCGCGAGATCCGGATCGAGCTGGACGAGGAGACGGACGCGGAGGACGCCCTGGATGAAGACGGGGAGTGACGACGGCCAACCAAGGATGCCGTCCGATTCAGGATTGACCCGGGCACGGCGGATTCGGTAGCCTGCGGGCAGGCTGTCAAAGTCGTCGGTTCCGGCAGGTCTAACCTAAGGTTGGGTAAGGCAGGCCGTTCTGGCAAGCCCCCCAACCCGCCGATCCCGTCATGCGTTTCATCAAGGCCTCAGGGCTTCTTGCCCTGCTCGTTCTCATCGTCGCCGTCTTTTTCCACCTCGCCAGGCCGGGGCATGGGGGGCAGATGGCGGGATCCGTTTCACGTCCGGGGTCTCAGAAGGCGCCGGTGGCGCCCGTCAGGCTGCCGGGCGCTGAGCAGGTCCGGAGTGAGAAGGCGATGAATCCGCCGCCGCCGTCGCCCGATGCCCTGGTGGAGTTTACGGAGTGGACCCGGGCCTACCTGGCCTCACCGGAACCTGATCCCGCCCTGGTTGCCGAGGGGGTGAGGCTGGCGGAGCAAAGGCGGCCCGTGTTCAAGCAGCTCATCATGGAGAACCCTCGC
Organism: Prosthecobacter sp.; assembly: GCA_019186985.1. GTDB lineage: Bacteria > Verrucomicrobiota > Verrucomicrobiia > Verrucomicrobiales > Verrucomicrobiaceae > Prosthecobacter. The sequence goes on from JABARQ010000025.1 coordinate 10,569, forward strand.
CAGGCCATCCAGCAGGCGGTGCCGATGGTGGTTCGGCAGAAGCTTCCGGCGGAGGTCGTCAGCCTTCTGGAAAAGCGGCTCAACGAGGTGGGTGCGCTGCGGGTGATGCAGGGGGTGCCCTTGAACCCGGAGGATCCGCCCGTGCCGACCTACCGCGAAGTGGAGCTTCAAAAAGGCGGCACCTACCGTGCCTATGTCTACGGCGATCGTGAGCAAAGGCTGACCTGGACGGCGGGTGCGTTTGTGAACGGAGTGGCGATGGATTCGGAGTTCGCGATCAGCGATGAGCCTACCCGGCGGCTGGAGGTCGGCGAGCGGCTGCCGGAGGGCAAGCCGGTGGTGTCAAACTGTCCGGTGTCCGGCAAATTTGTGCTGGAGCCGGAGGACGTGCCTGAAGAAGTGCCGGAAAGCCTGGCGGCGGTGGAGACGCCGGTGGAGATCATCACGTTCTGCGACGGCTCGCACATTGCGATTCAAAACCAGACCATCCTTTATGGCGAGGGAGTCACGGGTGGTTCGTTCGCCTTCTCCGGCATCCTGCCCTCCGCGCCGACGCCCTCCCTCGGCCAGGTGAAGGTTCTGGCGATGAACGTGACCTACGCGGACCAGAACGCGCTGCCCTCCACCGAGGCGCAGCTTTACGCGACGCTGCGTGATGTGGCGGATCATTACTCCAAGGCCTCCTACGGCCGTCTGTCGCTCGTCGGCGTGGTGACGCCGCCGATCAAGCTGCCGCATTCCGAGGCCTGGTATGTGAACCGGGACACCAGCAACGGCGGCGACATCGGCGGCACCGGCATTTCCCACAGCGACGCGCGCAACGAGGCTCGCAAGCTGGGCTTTGACCCGAACGACTACGACTGCGTCGTCATGCGTCATAACGGCGGCCCGGGCAGCTATGGCGGCCTGGCGGGCGGCAGCACGGTCTGGTGCCGCAGTGACAGCGTCAGCCTCTGGGCCCATGAGATCGGCCACTGCTTCGGCCTGGCGCATTCGAACTTCTGGGACACGGCCGGCACCAGCAGCATCGGCAACGGCGCCAATGACGAGTATGGCGACAGCTTCGACGTCATGGGCGAGGCGGGCACCCCGCCGGGCCATTACAACGCCCAGGCAAAGAACCAGATCCGCTGGCTGGCATCGAGCTTCCTTCAGCCGGTGACGCAGAGCGGCCTCTACCGCATCCATGCGTTTGACCAGGGGGCGCTCGATGCGTCAAAGCGTTATGCGCTCACCATCCAGAAGGATGCGCAGCGCGTCTACTGGGGCATGGTGCGTTCGCTCTTTGACTCCAATCCGTTTGCCAAAAACGGCCTCGTGTTCGGCTGGCGCTTCCCGAACGGCAGCGGCGGCAACTTCCAGCTCATCGACACGACCAACGGCTCGCCCTATGGCAAGACGGATGCCCCCGTTTCGCTGGGCGCGACCTTTTCAGATTCGGAAAGCGGTGTCCATGTGACGACGGTGGCGGCGAACGACTCGCCCCGTTATCTGGACGTGCAGGTGAACCTCGGCTCCTTCGCGGGCAACCAGCGGCCGACCCTGGCCCTTGCCGCGAGCGCGGAGGTGGTTCCGCTGAACGGCACGGTGACCTTCACGGCCACGGCGGCGGATCCGGACGGCGACCCGCTGGCCTTCAACTGGCAGCACTTCGGCGGCGGCACGCAGATCGTCTCCCCGAACTCCAACGTGATCACACGGCAGTTCACGACGGCTGGAACCTTCGTCGTCACCTGCACCGTCAGCGACATGAAGGGAGGCACGGTGACCCGCAGCAAGCTCATCACCGTCGGCAGCGCCGCCACCTTCACCATCAGCGGGCGTGTCACCCTTCAGGGGGAGGGCCTTCAGGACGTGGTGGTGACGGCCAACAACGCCAACGGCGTCATCACGGACGCGGACGGCTACTTCGTCATTCCCAACCTCAGCGCCAACACCTACACGCTCACGCCGCTGCTGTACGGCTACTCGTTCAGCGAGCTGTTCAACAACAGCATCACCGTCGGCCCCAGCTTTTCCGGGGCGGCCTTTGAAGCCACGCCGCAGAGCGTGGTGACGATTGCCGCCCTCACCCCCGGTGCCAGCGAGGCCGCGCCGGTTTCACCCGGCACCTTCCGCCTGACGCGCACCGGCGACGCCTCACAGCCGCTGCTGGTGAATGTGAACCCGGCCCTGGGCACGGCGGTCAAGGGCCTGCCCGGGCCGCCGGCAACCAATGATTATTACTTCCTGCCCGACTATGCCGCCGGCTCGCAGGGTTACAGCACCTTCACGATTCCCGCGGATTCGACCACCCTCGACATCGTGGTGACGCCCTCGGAGGATGCCCTCAGCGAAGGGCCTGAAACGGTCATCCTGCAGCTCACGCCCGGCAATGGCTACCTTGTGGGCACGGCATCGTCGGCGACGGTGGTGATCGCGGATGACGACACCAGCCTGCCCAAGGTCAGCCTTGCGGCCACACGCAACTCAACCCTCGAAAACCTCGTGGACCCCGCCCTGTTCACGGTGACGCGCACCGGGGCCACGGACCAGCCCCTGACCGTGAGTTATGCCGTCAGCGGCACGGCGGCGGCCGGGAGCGATTTCACGGCGCTGGGTGGCAGCGTGGTCATTCCGCAGGGTGCCGCCAGCGCGGTGGTGGAGGTGGTGCCGGTGAACGATTCGATTTCCGAGCCTCTGGAGACGGTGCTGCTCACCCTGACGACAAACGCGGCCTACATTGCTGATCCGACGGCGCAGGCAGCCACGGCCTCGCTCTATGATGATGACATGCAGACCGTGAACGTCACCGCGAGCGACCCGGAGGCTTCGGAGGTGGACCTGAGCGTCCCGGGAGCTGCGGCGGACACAGGCACGTTTTTGATCACGCGCAGCGGTGACACCAGCCAGCCTCTCACGGTTTATTATGCGTTCTCCGGCGTCAACGGCAGCGGGGTGATGGCGCTGCACGGGGTGGATTTTGACTGGATGCCCGGACTGGTTCAAATTCCCGCCGGCCAGACCTCGGCGTCCGTGACCATCGTGCCGCGCTTTGATTCGCTGGGCGAGGGTGTGGAGCGCTGCGTGCTGCATCTGGGGGCGAACGCCACCAACTACATCCTCGGAGGCGGCAGCAACGCGACCGTCACCATCAACGACAACCCGGGGGACAAGGCCTACATCGACATGGTGAACACGGCGAACGCCGTCGAAGGCAACGGCGGCAGCGCGAATTTCCGGCTCACCCTGCGCGGCCTTCCGGCGGGCACGACGGTGCCGCTGCAGTTCACCCTCGATGGAACGGCCGACAAGACTGCGGATTACAAGGTCACGTCCTGGGGGGCGCAGGTTTCCGGCGTGACCACCAGCCTGCGTGCTCTCTGGATCTCAGGCCCGTCCAGCCTCTGGGCCGTGGGTGACAGCGGCGTCATCCGCAAAGGGGACGGCCTGTCCTGGTCGGCTCTCACCTCCGGCACCACGACCCACCTGCGCGGCATCTGGGGCAGCAGTGCGACCAGCCTGTGGGCCGTGGGTGACAGCGGCGTCATCCGTCGTTCCACGGACGGCACGACCTGGTCGGCGCAGACCTCCGGCACGACGAATGCGCTGCGTGGCATCTGGGGAAGTGATGCGAACAGCGTCTGGGTCGTGGGCAATTCGGGGACCATCCGCCGCTCCACGGACGGCACGACCTGGTCGGCGCAGACCTCCGGCACCACCAGCACCCTGCACGCCGTCTGGGGCAGTGATGCAAACAATGTCTGGGCCGTGGGTGATGCAGGCACGATCCTGAAGTGGAATGGCTCCGTCTGGTCGGCGCAGACCTCCGGCACGGCGAGCAGCCTGCGCGCCGTCTGGGGCACGTCCTCCACCAACCTGTGGGCCGTCGGCACGGCGGGCGTCATCTTGAAAGGAAACGGCAGCACCTGGTCGGCCCAGAGCTCAGGCGTGACGGCGGACCTCACCGGCGTCTGGGGCGGCGATGCAAACCATGTCTGGGTCAGCGGCACCTCCGGCTGGCTCCTGCGCAGCCTGAACGGCGGCTCGTCCTGGTCCACCTCGCGGGTGACGACGAACAACCCCTCCTTCCAGGCCCTGTCGGGCGCCAATGCGGACAACGTCTGGGTCATCGGAGATTCCGGCACGATCTGCGAGGCCAGGTCGGTGGACGCCTCCGGGGCCACGGCATCGGCCACCCTTCCGCGGGATGCTCAGCTTCTTGACCTCATCTGCTGGCCGGTCAACGACAGTGACCCGGAGGATTTTGAAAGCATCACCGTCATGTTGTCGGCCACGGCGGACTACCAGACTTTTTCAAACTCCGCCACAGCCAGCGCCTGGCTGCGTGACAATGACTTCACGAACACCCTGGTCGTCGACACCCAGGTGGGCACATCAGGTGCGGTCAGCATCGCGGAAGGCGCGTCTACGTCGCCGGTGAAGTTCTATGTCTCCCGGCTCGGCAGCACCATCTCGGCCCTGACGGTGAACTGCAGCTATGGCGGCAGTGCGACCGGTGGCGGCGTGGATTACACGGCTCCCGCCAGCGTGACCATCCCGGCGGGCGCCACCGGGGTGGACGTGCCCGTCACCATCGTCAATGACAGCACCTTTGAAGGCACCGAGACCCTTGTCTTCAACCTTGCCCCCGGCAGCTATTCGCGCGGTCCGGGAGCGACGATGTACATCGCTGACAACGACGCGGTCACAGCCACCATCGGCTTCAACGCGCCCAGCTCCGCAGGCAGTGAAAACGTGACCACGGTGAACATTCCCGTCACCCTTTCCGCCGCGCAGCCGGGGCCGGTGACGGTGGAATATCAGACTAGCGCCCTGAGCACCGGAGCGAGCGCCAGCATCACCAGCCGTGCCATGCCGTACTGGGTGCGCCTGGTGAAGACCGGTGACAGCGTGACCTTCCTCCAGTCCAATGACGGCCAGATTTGGACCCAGCGTGGCGGCAGCGTGACGATCTCCGGCCTTGGCGCCACGAGCTATCTGGCGGGCATCGCCTATGCTCCGGGATCCACCACGCAGTTCACGGCCACCCTCGACAACTTCAGCGTCACCGGCCTTTCGGCGGGCGGCGGCACCGGCACGGAGACGGCGGTGAACATCGGCTCTGCAGCAGGCAGCAGCTCCGCCTCCGCAGGAACCTACACCTTCAACAATTCCGGCAACGGCCTTTCGAACACCACCACGGACAGCTTCCGCTTCATCTGCCTGCCGGTGAACAATTCGGCCGACTGCATCGTCACCGCACGCATCACGGCCGTCGGAAACAGCGCCTCCACCAGCTCACGGGCCGGCGTCATGCTGCGCTCCTCCGTGGCGAACAACGCGGTTCATGCCTCCGCCCTCGGCACGGGCGTGTCGAACGGCTCCTTTTACACGCTGCACCGCACCGCCGCCGCCGGGAGCGCCACGCTCAGCACCGCCTACACCTCGCTCATCCTGCCCACCTGGGTTCGCACGGCTCGTGCAGGCGATGCCTTCACGCAGGGCTTCTCCCGGGATGGCGTGAACTGGACGAACTTCAGCACGACGCCCGGCATCGCCTTTGCCCCGAAGGTCTTCGCAGGCCTTGCCGTCTCCGCTGCCAGCGACGGTGCCCTGGCCAGGGCCGCCTTTGACAATGTCACGCTGAACGGCACGCCGCTCACCACGCTCGGCGGCCGCACCATCGGCTTTGTCAACGCCCAGGGGGGAGAGGCCCTGGCGGGCGATGTCTGGACCGTGACCGGCAGCGGCGCCGGCATCGCCGCCGGCAGCGACGAGGCGCACTTCCCCAGCACCGAGGTCACCGGTGACTTCACCCTCGTTGCGCGTGTCACTTCGCTCGTTGACGGAGGCGCGAACGCCCAGGCGGGCGTCATGGTCCGTGACGACCGCACCCACTACGCCCGCGGAGTCCACACCGGCTGGGTGAAAAGCGGCAGCGTCGAGCAGCGCTACCGCCTGCACAGCAACACCACCGCCTTTGGTTCCGGCGTGGATTATTCACTGCCTGTCGGCGTCCTCACCATCCCGGCCGGACAAACCACCGGCAGCATCGCCCTCACGGTCGTCAATGACACGATGGACGAGCCGGACAACCTCGTCACGATCCAGCTTCTCAATCCCAATGGCGCGGGCCTCGGAACGAACGCCTACCACGGCTACACCATCATCGATGACGACAATCCCCCCGCCCAGCCCTATGCCGGCTTCGCCGCCGCTGCGGGCAGTGTCGTTGAAAACGCCGGAACGGTGCAGGTAGCCGTTGCCCTCAGCAGCCCGGCCACCGCGGCCTGCAGCGTCGATTATGCCACCGCCGACGGCACCGCCGCCCAGCCGGGTGATTATGCCGCGACATCCGGAACGCTCAGCTTCGCGCCGGGTGAAAGCGTGAAGTACATCTCCGTGCCCATCACCAATGACCTGGTCCTTGAATCCGCCGAAGCCCTCACGATCACCCTCACGGGTCCTGTCGGCCTGAACCTCGGAAGCTCCAGCGTTTACATCCTGACCGTCACGGATGACGATGTGCCCGTCGTGACCCTGGTGGCCGGTGATGCCGCCGCCAATGAGTCGGGTGACCCGGGGCAGTTCACCCTCAGCCGCACGGGCGGGACTTTGGGGCCCCTGAACGTCTCCCTCGTCGTCTCCGGCACGGCCGTTGGCGGCACGGATTACGCGACCATCTCCACCACGCAGACCATTCCGGACGGCCAGTCAAGCCTGGCCGTCAGCGTCATCCCCGCCCAGGACTCGGGCAATGAAGGAGGCGAGACCGTCATCCTCACCCTCGCCGGCGGCAGCGGCTATGTGGTGGGTTCGCCTTCGGCCGCCACGGTGGTGATTGCAGATGATGACCGCAGCACGGTCAGCCTCGTCGCCAATGATCCGGATGCCTCCGAGACTGCCGGAAACCCGGGCCAGTTCACCGTCACCCGCACCGCCCCCACCAACGTGGCCCTGACGGTCAACCTCACCCGCTCGGGCACCGCCACCAACGCCGCTGACTACGCCAGCGTGGCCACCAGCGTCGCCTTTGCCTCGGGCGAGGTTTCGAAGGTCATCAGCATCGCTCCCGTGGACGATGCCATCACCGAGGGGCCGGAGGACGTCGTGCTTTCACTCACCACCGGCAGCTACGACATCGGCACGTCCTTCTTTGGCAACGTCACCATCGCCGACAACGACAACCCGCCCGCGGTGTTCATCAGCAGCCCGGCCTCGCAGGGGCCTCTGCTTGCCGCGGCGAACGGGGTGATCGTCAGCGCCCAGGTGGAGGACGACGGCTTCCCGGCCGGCCTTGCCATCAACTGGAGCTGTGTCAGCGGCCCGGGCGGCGCCACCATTGAATCGCCCGACGCCGCCACCACCGCCGTGACTTTTTCCGCCCCCGGAACCTACGTGCTGCGCATCACGGTGACCGACTCGCAGTTCACCGTCAGCGACCAGACGACCGTCGTGGTCGGCGGCGGCCTCGTGGCTTCGAACTGGATCACGCAGGACCTGGGCCCCTCCTCCGCGCGTCGCGGCCAGGGGCTGGAATACGGCGGCCTCTTCAGCGTCTCGGGCACCGGCGCTGGTTATGCCTCCACGGCCGGTGACCAGGCCCACGTCATGGTCCGCAGCGCCTCCGGCGACGGTTCCGTCGTGGCTCGACTAACCAGCTTTGCCACCACAGGGGCGCTTGCGGGCGTCACCATCCGCGACTCGCTGACACGGGGATCAAACCGGGCCGTCCTCGGTTATGTGCCGGGCACGGGCCTGCAGTTCCGCACCCGTGCCGCCGCAGGAAACGACACTGCGGTCTCCGTCTCCGCCCCGGCGCCGCCCCTCTGGCTCAAGCTTGAGCGCAATGCCGCGACCAATGCCGTCACCGCCAGCTACAGCTCCGACGGCGGCACCTGGACCGAGGTCGGGACGCCCGTCACGATCCCCCAGCTGAACTCAAACGCCCACTACGGCCTGACCACGACCAACAACAGCACCGCCGCCGTGGCGACCGCCCTTTTTGACAACGTCACGCTCACGCCGGCGCCCTCGGGCCCAGCGCTGGTCAACGAGGACTTCGGCACCGCGCCCGACGCCGCCGGCAGCGGATCCTTTGACGGCACCACCTACACCGTCGCCGGCCCCACCACCGGCTACTTCTATGGCTGGCAGTATTACGGGGACTTTGTCATGACCGCCCGCGTGAACTCCTACAGCTCCGGCGCGGGCAGCAGCAGCGGCGGACTGCGCCTGACGGACGGCCTCGACGGCGGCGCCTACACTCACCTTGGCCGCAAGCCCACCGATGCCTTCAACGGTTATTACTGGGTCAGCATCGCCGGCGGATCGGGCGGGGGTGTGCCCAGCGGTGTCAGCACCGGCACCTGGATCCGCTTCGTGCGCCGCGGGAACAGCATCACCGGCTACCGTGCCACGCACAACGCCACCATCGGCGGGCCCAACGCCTGGACGCAGATCGGCCAGCCGCAGAACATCATCATGCCCACTCCCGTATGGGCCGGCTTTTATGTCACCAACGCCAGCGGCGCGGCCGGCACCCTGAACACCTGCACCTTCACCGGCCTCACCATCGAGCCGCTGCACAGGGCGCCGGTGGTCTCCGCCACCGCCACCGGCGGCTTCAGCCCGGTGCTGCTGGATGGCTCCGTCTCGGATGACAACCTGCCCTCCGTGCCGGTCAGCCAATGGTCGGTCCGCTCAGGCCAGCCAGGCGTTTCCTTCGCCAACGCCTCCCTGCCGGACACCAACGCGGTGCTGACCCGAAGCGGTGCCTTCGGCCTCCGCCTCAGCGCGGATGACTCGGCCACAAAGTCCTTCTTCGACCTCGACTTCACCGCCTACCAGGCTCCCTTCGCCCAGTGGCTGGATCAAAACGGGGTCGGTGACATGAACAACCTGGCCGTCGAGGCCGGCCTGGATGCCGATGGTGACGGCGTCCTCAACCTCATGGAATATGCCGTGGGCACCAACGGCAAGATACACAGCAGCAGCCCAGAAATCGTCGAGCTCACCCCTGGCGGCGGCCCGCAGTACCTGCGCATCAGCATTCCCAAAAACCCCGCCGCCACGGATGTCTCCTTCTCCGTCGAGGCCGGAAATGACCTCTTGAACTGGAGCAGTGAAGGCCTGGTGACGGAGGAGAACACGGCGACCCGGCTGACCGTCAGGGATCATGTGGCCGTCGGCGCAGGCCGCCGGTTCATGCGCGTAAAGGTCGTTAGGCAGTGACAAATCAGGCGGGCGGGCGGCGTATGTTCCGAGCCCCCTCCGTCCCCATGTCCGCGTTCAAACCCTCCATCCTGCTGGTCAGCGCCCTCGGCGTGGGGGTGCTGCCGTGCCCTGCCGCCCCTGACGTCGCAGGCCTTGAGTTTTTCGAAAAGAAGGTTCGGCCGGTTTTGGTGGAGCGCTGCTTCGAATGCCACTCCACCACCGCCAAGGTGAAGGGCGGCCTCTCCCTCGACACCCGCGACGCCATGCTCACCGGCGGCGACAGCGGCCCCGCCGTGGTCGCGGGCCAGCCGGGCAAGAGCAAGCTCATCGAGGCGGTGGCCTACAAGAACCAGGACCTGCAGATGCCGCCCAAGAGCCCGCTGTCCCCGGCTGAGATCGAGGCGCTGACGAAATGGGTGGAAATGGGCGCACCGGATCCGCGCACCGGCGCCGTGGCCGCCAAGTCCGCCATGGGCATGGATGTGAAGACCGGCCGTGAATTCTGGTCCTTCAAACCCCTGGCATCCCCGGCTCCGCCCCAGGTCCGTGACACCGCCTGGGTGAAGACGCCGGTCGACGCCTTCCTGCTCGCCCAGCTTGAAGCCAAAGGTCTTTCACCCGCGCCGCCTGCGGACAAGCGCACCCTCATCCGCCGCGCCACCCAGGACCTCACCGGCCTGCCGCCGACCCCGGAGGAAGTGGCGGCCTTCCTCAAGGATGATTCGGCCGACGCCTTCTCCCGTGTCATCGAGCGTTTGCTCAATTCACCCGCCTATGGCGAACGCTGGGGCCGCCACTGGCTGGACGTGGCCCGTTATGCGGACTCCAACGGCATGGATGAAAACGTGGCCTATGGCCATGCCTGGCGCTACCGCGACTACGTCGTCCGCGCCTTCAACAACGACAAGCCCTTCGACCAGTTCCTCATCGAGCAGATCGCCGGCGACCTCCTGCCCGCCCAGGACACGCGCGACCGCCAGGAAGCCCTCGCCGCCACCGGCTTCCTCGCCCTCGGCGGCCGCGTGCTGGCCGAGCCCGACGTGAAGAAGATGGAGCTCGACATCATCGACGAGCAGCTCGACACGCTCGGCAAGGCCTTCCTCGGCATGACCTTCGGCTGCGTGCGCTGCCACGATCACAAGTTCGACCCCATCAGCCAGGCCGATTATTACGGCCTTGCCGCCATCTTCCGCAGCACCCGCTCGCTTTCCGATGAGAAGATGGGCGCGATCAAGTTCTGGTACGAGCACTCCATGGCCACGCCGGAGCAGATCGCGGCCAAGAAGGCGCACGAGGCAAAGGCCGCTGAGAAAAGGAAGGTCGTCACCAGCTTCAGCGCCAAGGCCCGCGCCGAACTCAAGGCTGAGCTGCACAACGCCGCCGTCGATTATCTCGCCACCGCCGCCCGCCTGCCCGACGACCCGGACTTCGCCGAGGTCGAAAAGCTCGCCCTGCCGCTCAAGCTGCGCCCGCGCTACCTGCTGACCTGCCGCCAGTACCTCACCCGCAAAAACGAGCACCCCTTCTTTGCCAAATGGCGCGAGCTCGCGGCTGCGAAAAGGCCGGAGGCGGTGCGCGCGCACTACGCGCCGCTCTTCACCGCTGCGCTGAAGCTGGACGCGAAGTCGAAGGCCAAGGCTGCGGCGGACGTGGCTGCGGCACGCGAAGCCCTGGATGACATCGCCGGATTCCTGGCCATTCCGGACAAGGACGCGGACGCCTTTGATGAAGCCACGCTGGCCAGGGTCACCGCCATGATGGACGACCTCATGAACGTCGAGGACGCCATCCCGGATCCTCCCGCCTTCATGGGCGTCGGCGAGGCCGCCACCGTGCGCGCCATGCCCATCCACATCCGCGGCAGCTACCTCACGCTCGGCAAGGAGGTGGAGCGCGGCTTCCCCGAGGTGATGCGCACCTCCTTTACGAGGCCGGTCTTCCCATCCCGTCAGAGCGGCCGCCTGGAACTGGCCCGCTGGCTCGCCTCGACCGAGCATCCGCTGACCGCCCGTGTGATGGTCAACCGCCTCTGGCGCTGGCACTTCGGCAAGGGCATCGTCACCTCCACTGACAACTTCGGCGTGCTCGGCGACAAGCCCTCGCATCCGGAGCTGCTCGACTGGCTCGCCCGGACCTTCATGGAGGCCGGCTGGTCGATGAAGGACATGCACCGCCTCATCATGAAGTCGAGCGCCTACCAGATGGCCTCCGTGCATCCGGCTGCGGGCGGCGGCTCCTCCTCGCCCGATCCCTCGATGGTTGATCCTGAGAACCGCCTGCTTTCACACTTCAACATCCAGCGTTTCGAGGCCGAGCAGATCCGCGATGCGCTCCTGCATGTCAGCGGCACCCTCAGCCAGGAGGTCGGCGGCAAGACCATCCCGCTGCGCAACCGCGAGTTTGTCTTCAACCACACCTCTCGCGACCACACGACCTACGAGACCCCGCGCCGTGCGCTCTACCTGCCCATCATCCGCAACCATCTTTATGACATGCTGGAGCAGTTCGACTACCCGGACCCGACCATGCCCACCGGCAGCCGCAACGCCACCGTCGTCGCACCCCAGGCCCTCATCATGCTGAACGCCCCGGTGGTGATGGACGCCGCCGCCGCCCTCTCCCGCCGCCTCTCCCGCGACACCCGCAACGGCTCCGTCGAGTCACGCCTCCTCCGCGCCTACGACCTCGCCTACGGCCGCGCACCAACGACCTCCGAACTCTCCCGCGCCACCCGTTTCATCGAATCTGCGCCCAACACTGACGAAGCCTGGAACCTCCTTTGCCAGAGCCTCCTGGCCTCGAACGAGTTCATGTACCTGCGGTGAGGGGGCGCATCTCCAGCATGACGCTTGACGGCGTCTGGCTGGATGCCGGGCATGGCTGATTCGCCCCAGAGAATGTCCTGTTGCCGAGGCGGCTTTGGCTCGAACCTGAAGGCCTCTTTGCCATGCGCATTCGTCTTCTGCTCCTCCTGCATCTCTCGGCCCTGGCTTCATCGGCGGAGGACACGCTGAAGTCGGCCTCGCCCTTTCCCATCGGGGCGGGCATCCAGGATCGTGTGTTTGAAAACGCCAGGGACTGGCCCCTGCTGACGGCGCAGTTCTCCCTTGTCACACCGGAGAACTGCATGAAGCCGGCCGCCGTGCAGCCTGAGCCCGGCCGCTGGTCGTTCGAGACGGCGGACCGCTTTGTGGAGTTTGCCCTCGCGAAGAACCTGAAGGTTGTGGGCCACTGCCTCGTCTGGGCGAAGGACGACCGCACGCCTCCATGGTTTGGTCTCGAAGGTGACAAGCCTGTTTCCAAGGACGTGCTGCTCGCACGCATGAAGACGCACATCGACACGGTGATGAGCCGCTACCGGGGAAAAATCGCCATGTGGGATGTTGTCAACGAGGCCCTGGATGACGGCGACAGGCCGCTCCGCGACTCGCTCTGGAGCCGCACCTGCGGCGATGAGTTCCTGGTGAAGGCCTTTGAATATGCTCATGCTGCAGATCCCTCCGCGCTGCTCATCTACAACGACTACAACAACGAGCTGGATGGCAAGCGCGAGAGGATGATCCGCCTGATCGAATCCCTGCGGGCCAGGAAGGTTCCGCTGCACGCCATCGGCCTCCAGGGGCACTATGAGCTCGACACCGTCCCTTTTGCCGCCCTTGAAAAAACCCTGGCCGCCATGAGGGCGATGCAGATGAAGGTCGTCGTCTCCGAGCTCGACATCGATGTCATCCCGCGCGGCCGCTGGTGGGCGGACAACGGCGCGGAACGCGAGGCGCTTTCCAGGCTGAACCCGTATGCCGATGGCTGCCCGCCGGAGGTCCTTCAGCGGCAGGCGGAGCAGTATGCCCGGCTTTTCCGGCTGTTCCGAAAGTACGCCGACACCCTCCTGCGCGTCTCCTTCTGGAACCTGCATGACGGTGAGAGCTGGCTGAACGACTTCCCCTGGAAGCGTGTGAATCATCCGCTGCTCTTTGACCGTCAGGGGCGGCCGAAACCCGCTTATCAGGCCGTGCTGCGCGAGCTGGCGATGGAGCCCACGGCACCGCCGACGGGCCAAAGCATTCCGCCTCAGCCGCGCCCATCCTGGAGCGCCATCCATCTCAATCCCGACGACAAGCCCGCCTTTCCGGAACCGCCAGCCGGCTGGGACGTCAGGCGTGAGGACATCCCGCACGGAAGGCTTGAAAGGATCGAGTATGATTCAAAGACCGTCGGTGTGCGCCGGAAGATGAATGTGTACACGCCGCCAGGTTATTCTATGGAGCGAAAATATCCGGTGCTCTACCTCCTGCACGGCATCGGCGGTGATGAAACCGAGTGGGCCCGATACGCACAGCCGGAGGTGCTTCTCGACAACTTGATCGCCGAGGGCCGGGCGCGGCCGATGATCGTCGTCATGCCGAACGGCCGGGCTCAAAAGGACGACCGGGCCGTTGGCGACCTCTTCCGGCACATCCCTGCCTTCCTCATCTTCGAACGTGACCTGTTTGACGACATCATTCCCACGATTGAATCTCGCTACAGTGTGCAGGCCCAGCGTGAGCACAGGGCCCTGGCAGGCTTGTCGATGGGCGGTGGCCAGACGTTGAACATCGGTCTGGCTCACCTGGATCGCTTTGCCTGGCTCGGTGGTTTTTCCACAGCTCCGAACACGCGGACGAACGAGGAGCTGCTGCCTGATCCCACCGTCGCCCGCTCCTTGAAGCTCCTGTGGCTCTCCTGCGGCAGCCGCGACGGCCTTCTTCACATCAGCCAGGACGTGCATGCCTTTCTGACGGCCAGGCAGATCCCGCATGTCTGGCACGTCAGCGATCACGCCCACGACGCCGCCGAGTGGAAGCAGGCTCTTTACGGGTTCCTGCAAAAGCTGGAGTTTTGAGGGCTGTGCCTGCCACCTTCAGGGGCATGAACATGCTGACGATTGCGCGCGGAGATAAAAGAGTATCATGAGCACTGGCAGCTCCCGCAGCCTTGCCGGAGGCTGGCGAGGCGTTTTTCGATTTCGAGGGAGGTCGGGGTGACGGCGAGGCCGCCGAGGGAGGTGCAGCGGTGCTCGCGGGGCATGCGCTCGGCGACGGCTTTGGCGGCGTCGATGACTTCATCGAGCGGGATGAGCGGATCGTAGCCGGCGAGGGCCATGTTCGCGCAGGACAGCGCGTTGCTGGCGGCCATGACGTTTTTGCCGAGGCACGGAGCCTCGACGCGGTTCGCGATGGGGTCGCAGATGAGGCCGAGCATGCTCTGCAGGGCCATCGAGGCCGCGGCGATGGCTTGATCGCGTGTGCCGCCAGCGAGCGTGACAAGCGCGGCGGCGGCCATGCTCGACGCGGCACCGCCTTCGGCCTGACAGCCGCCAACCTCGGCCGCAAAGGTCCAGCGCGTGGCGATGAAGACGCCGATCAATCCGGCGGCGAGCATCGCCTTGGCCATGTCTTCCTCGTCTTGACCCATCGACTCGGCCATGGCGATGACAGCTCCGGGCAGGGCAGCGCATGCACCAGCCGTTGGCGCGGCGACAATGACGCCCATGCTGCTCTTCACCTCCATCAGGGCGGTGACCTGGAGGATGATGCGGTTCAAGGCGCCGCCATCCAGCAGGCGGCCCGCGTTCATGCTCTCGGCAAAGCGTCCGCTCTGATGATGCAGCACGCGGTCCTCATAAGTCGTGCCGGCGATGCCGCTCGCGATGGACTTGCGCAGGATGCGGACGATGTCGCTCATCTTGTCGATGACTTCGCACTCGTTGAAGCCGCCCCGAGCCTGTTCGTAGTCGATGGCGAGCTGCCAGAGCGGCGTGTTTTGCGACCCATCGTGCTTCAGCATGTCGGCGCAGCTCGTGAAGGGCACGCGCAGGTTCTTGCGGGAAGGGACGGGAAGCACGGGGGAGAGTCGCTTAGTGACGAGTGATTCGTCTGATGTGACGAATCGGTTGGATTTCACTTGGATGAGCTGTTTGTCGCTCAAGTCGTGAATGATGACTTCATCTTCTGAGAAAGTGGTTTCGGCTTTGGCCCAATCCTTCTGAATGCGACTCAAGTCGCAGCCGCTTTGCCAGATCAGCGTCTCATGATATCCGCCGTCCATGTGCAGCGGCACACCGTCGATCTCGATGACCTCGATCATGCCGCCACCGGTCGAGACGGCCACCAGCGAGTGCGTTTCACGCGCATTTCTGAGCGTCAGCCGGTAGGTGTTTGGATGGGGATCACCGACATCGACCGTTTCGATGCGCAGCTTGATTCCGGCATCGACGAGTGCTTGCGCAGAGCTTGGCAGCCTCTCGTCATCGGCGTTCCAGCCGAGCAGGCCGCCGAACAGGCCCATGTCGCTGCCCTGGCTCTCGTGCGTGGTGGGCAGCGAGCCTGCGCGGTCGAACTCGACGAGCACCTCGCTGATTTCGCCATCCATCAGATCACGTGCCAGCCGACCGATGCGCAGCGCGGCGGCGCAGTGCGAGCTGGACGGGCCGCGCATCACGGGACCGATGACGTCGTTGAAGATGGAGACGGGTGTCATGGTTTCGATGGGTGGACGGGCGCGATGTCCTTGGGGGCAAGCAAACGCATCTCAGCGAGCTTGTTCACATGCTCGGGCTTGGTGGCGAGGTTGGTCCACTCGTGGGGATCGGTTTCGAGGTCGTAGAGCTCCTCTTCGTCGCCCGCATAGTGAATGTAGCGCCAGCGTTGCGTGCTGATGGCGTAGTTCTCGGGCTTGTCGAGATGCGTGAGGGCGGCGTGCGGCCATTCAGCCTGCGGGTTGCGCAAAAGAGGCACGATGCTGCGGCTTTCGATGTCTGCTTTCGGCGGCAGGCCGCAAAGATCCGTGAGCGTCCCAAACAGATCGACGAGGCTCACGGGGCGATCACACACGCTGCCGGGCGTGGTGCCTTCCGGCAAACCGGGTGCCCCTTTCGGCACGCGGATCATGAGCGGCACGCGGGCGCAGACGCGCCAGCCGGTGAACTTTTGCCAATGCTCCTTCTCGCCGAGGTGCCAGCCGTGATCGCTCCAGAGCACGACGATGGTGTTGTCGCGCTGCGGGCTCTCTTCGAGCGCATCCAGCACGTGACCGAGCATCGCATCCGCGAAGTGAATCGACGCGAGATAGGCCTGGATGCCCTTCTTCCACTGCTCGTGCTTCTGAATGTGCGCAAAGTAGCGATTCCGCGCGAGTCGCTGGCCCGCGGGCGGCAAATCATCGACATCATCCGCTTTGTAGCCGGGCGGAAGTTGGATGCCTTCGAGCGGAAACGGCTCGAAATACTTCTTCGGCACAAACCACGGCTCATGCGGCCGGTAGATGCCGCAGGCGAGAAAGAAAGGCTTGTCATGCGGACGCTGGAGCTGCTCGCCAATCCACTTCGTCACCGCCCAATCACCGCCATACTGCTCATCCGTGACATCCAGCGCCGCCCAGTCGGTCTCGACGTATTGCCAGTCGCCGCCACGCGGCAGGTTCACGGGCCGTTTCTCGGGATAAAAGGTGTGCGGAAAGGGATTGTCCTTGGCTTTGTCCGGGAAGTAGTCATCCCATGACGGCGGATCGATGATGTAATGCAGCATCTTACCCGACCCCGCGCTCCAGCAGCCCTGCTTCGAAAAATACCGCGGCAACAGCTCCGCCTCCGGCATCACCTCGCGCATCTTTTGCAGGTTATGGTAAAGCCCCGACCGATGCGGCGGCAGGCCACTGAAGATCGCCGTGCGCGACGGATTGCACGAAGCCGCCGCCGTGTAAGCATTCCGAAACAACACCCCGCTCGCCGCCAGCCGATCCAGATTCGGCGTCTTCGTCTGCGGATGCCCGCCGAGGCACCCAACCCAGTCATTGAGATCATCCAGCGCGATGAAGAGCACGTTGGGCCTGCTCTCCGCCGCCAAAACATGGCCGCCAAAGAGCGCCGAGATCGCAAAGAGTGTCAGAACCGATTTCACCGGCCTGATTATGCCGCGTCCAGCCCGCCACGTCTTGGCAAGATTGTCAGCGCAAGGCGAGCAAACGGGCACAGGGAGCCAATGTGGTGCAGCCGTCTCGGCTGCGGCCACTGCAACCCACCATCACAGTGATCCCGAGGTGCTAGCGTAGGGCCTTGCAATCTCCGTCTGCGATCTGTTTTGCCATTTTCACGGCCGCTTCTTGCTCTGTTGGAGCGGCTTTGCTCATGGGTGTAAAAGGGAGCCTAATTTTTGAAAAGTTTTCTGCGAGGATTCCCTGCGGGATCACATCGAAACCGAAACGATTCACCTGTGACCGAACCTCAAAGAACACGAATGGCTCGATTGGCTGATTTGCCTCAGCCAACGTCCCCAGTGTTTTCCGCATGATGTGGCAGCAAACAACAACACGAGCCTTGTCATCGTCGGACATTCGAGGGCCAAATATCAAGCCTTTGACGTTCTTTGCTGCGCTCAATACGCGAATATCTGGAAGAGCTGTTCCATGAAATGGAAAAAAGCTCGTAACTCCTGCTCATACCTCCAGCCTGAATACTTAACCAACCCGATGAGTTCCTCTTCTTTACGCGCTGCGTCACCCATGATCATTGCCGGCACGTCATAACGGTCTTCTTGTTCGGTGTAGGAGAACCTGTGAATCAAGCGGTGGAATAGATTCACCTTGGGTGGGCGAATACCATATTGGACTCGATGGAGTTGAAGGCAGTCATTGTCATAGGTTCCGATTTCCATGTGGCCACCGCTTTCATTGAGAGGCCTGCATCCATCCAATACCCTGATTGGAGATCGAACATGGATAGTATTGTCCTCAGTTTGATAGACGATCACAAAGCCCTTCTCCGCCCCTGCGTAGTGGCCCCATATTGTTGGGTTTGTGGCACTCAATGAGAATGAACTGATATATCTATCTTCGGCAGCGATGATGGGGAGTTTGCTGGGGTGTGCCGTCGAACGGATGTAGACGGAAGTCTGGAATTTGAGCTGTACATTTTTGGCAAACGGGGGAATAAGCTGTGAATGGAACCCACCTGCCAGATTAACGCGGACGGCACAGTGACCTACAG
>JABARQ010000053.1 GCA_019186985.1 Prosthecobacter sp.
ATGGCGGCCAAACGCCGTGCCGCAGCGCAAAGCGCCGCCGCCGAACAGACCGCCAGCAACCTAGTCACCGAGTAACCCGCCGCCCAAAGTCAAGCGGCAGGGCTACGGCGCTCCGTTTGACGGATACGAGCGAAGTTAGATTTTCGACGACTTGCCGGTTGCAGGGAGGTCCGTGACATGTTTATGCCAGGCACACGCCGATGCCTGAGATGACGCCGCTTGAAGCCCGCCTGACAAAGGAGGTCGAGGGGGCACAAAGGGTCTGTCCCTCTATAAGTACACTGGGGTGTGCCTTCCTCACTTGGCTGCCATGGGGCTGCCTCCATGACTGCCTTGAGCCATTTGCCGATCAGGCGCAGGATGCGCACACCCCCCGCCAATTTGAATTGTATGATTATTTCGATTTTTCGCCAAATCACCCCATACAAGCGCCGCTTTTTGTTGCAGCTGAAATAATTCCAGGAACGATGAGTTTAACCACTACATTTCATGTTATGGCAAAATGGAAGGCTTCTTATGTGTTCGACGGGGACTTTAAAATTAAAAAGATAAAAAAAACAGTGCTTACTAAGCTAATTTCAAGAGTTGTCAGGGCATGGCGGAAGCACACCTTTCGTTGCCTATTTAGTGCAATTATTTTATATTTTTCCATATCTATCATTTGCTTTGTTTTGCCGCTACCACCGGTTGAGCAGACTACGTTAACCGATGCTTTTGGTATATTGTTAACTTTACTCGTGGCTTTGTTATCAATCGTGCTCCCATCATTTTTCGTTAGCAAAGATTAACCTGACATGAAAAACGGGAACTGGACTCGGCACTAACTTTTTGGCGAGAAAGAAAAAAGTGATACCCATAGTTCGGCGCTGCTGGCACGGATGTTTTGAGCTGCCTGGCTGGCTGGTTTGACTGCGCGGGTTTGAACGCAGCGGGCTCTCCGGTGAGAGGTTCGCGGCACGCCTGGGCCTGCCTTATGCGCCTTTGCCGTATCCGCGCGGGCGCAGCGAGTGCTCTCCTGGGTTTGCTTGGCCCACCGCGTCATCCAATGCCGAACTCCACCCGGGATTCTGTCATGCAAGGTGTTCTGTGACAGCGTATCCTGCCAAACCTCCGGTGACGGGACTCCGGTGGAGTCCGCTCTGGGAATGCTTGGGATGGGTCGTTTATCCCAGGAGAGGCTGCTGCGCATCCACTCCTGGGCTGCATGACGTGACCCCGTTGGGGTCGAGTGAAGGCGGTCAAAGCAACCGTGAAGGTCAGCACCCCAGCCCAGCCAGCTGACTTTGGCAGGAGGGCGATGGCGCCTAGCGTAGGCGAAGGCTTCTCGCGTCCCTTCAGGACGCAGTGAAGGCGGGACGTGGGAGTGGCGTGATCCTGGGGTTCCCACTCGCTGTGCTCGTTGCACCCCAGGCTCATGTCTTTCGAGCCTCCGGCTCGGGAAACGATGATGTGCAGTCTTGTGGCAAGGTGATAGCCGCCGGAGGCCAATGAGGTGGCAGAGATTTTTAGAGTCGAGCCTCCGGCTCGGTGGAAACTGAGGCGTGCAGTCTTGTGGCGAGGCGAAAGCGCTGGCGAAGGTTCCCGAAGCACGGAGGATGTTTCTGAAGGAAGTGAAGGCCGAATGCACTTGAGGGCAAGGAGCCATCGTCAAGCTGTTGAAACCTGGCCCCATTTCGCTCGCCATGACGATTGAGTCTGATCTGGGATTTGTTGGCGTGGCCGGCTCTCTCTCTACATGGACTGCGGCAGCCGTGCTGCCGCTTTGCTGAGCCAGCCCTGCTGGCGTGAACGACCCTGGAGTTTCGAGGGCATGGCAGATCTGCGCCTCGGTGGTTCGGAGGCTGGGGATGAAGCGGAGTCTTGTGCCATCGCAGCAGGGCTGCGGGATGAAAGCGGCAGCAGGCTGCCGCAGTCCAAGGGGGGCTGCTGGACGGCTTCCGCAGCCGATTGGCCGTTCTGGTGATGAGGGCTGCAGATCGTGTGAAATGAGAGGCGGTCGAGCGGCTTTGTACCCTCCTTCCCGACATGTCACGCATCACCGCCATCGAGACCGCCATTCCCTCCGGCATCATGCCGAACCTCCTGCTTGTCCGCATTCATACGGAGGACGGTTTCATCGGCTGCGGGGAGACGTACTACACGCCTCATGCCATCGCGGCGCTGATCCATGACTGGATGGCGGAGCGGCTGCTGGGGGCGGATGCGCTGGCCATCGAGTCGCACTGGCGCTTTCTCTATGAGCGCTGCACGCCCTTTGGGCATCCGGGGGCGGAAATGCGAGCCCTGTCGGCCGTGGACCTGGCGCTTTGGGACATTCTCGGCCAGGCCTGCAATCAGCCCGTCTACCGTCTGCTCGGCGGGCCGGTGCGTGAGTCGGTGCCGGTTTACAACACCAGCGGCGGACCGGGCTACGGTGCCAGGGTGGGCATGACCGAGCAGGCCCGTCACCCAGGGTGGCCGGGCTATGGGGACATCGGTCAAAAGGGTCCGCTGCAGGACAACTGGGCCTCGCATTTTGCGGCAGGAGACCTGGCCGAGGAGCTGCTGGCGGAGGGCATCACGGCAATGAAGCTGTGGCCCTTTGACCGTGCGGCGCATCGGAACGGCGGTCTGCACATCTCCTGGGCGGATGTGGAGGAGGCGATGAAGCCGCTGCGGGAGATTCGTGAGCGTGTGGGCATGAAGATGGACATTGCCATCGAGGGGCATGCCTTCTTCCAGCTTCCCGCTGCCTTGAGGATCGCGGAGGCGCTGAGGGAGATCCGCCCGCTCTGGCTGGAGGATGTCCTGCGCGTGGATCATGTCGGGACACTCGCGGATTTCCGTCGCCGGTCCGGGCTGCCGATCGCGGCCAGCGAGATGCTGCTGGGTCGCAAGGAGTATCTGGCCGTGCTTCAGGCGCAGGCCTGCGACTACTGTATGGTCGACCCCACCTGGAACGGCGGCATCAGCGAGACGCGCCGGGTGATCGACCTGGCGCAGTCGTTCAACGTGCCGTCGACCATCCACGACTGCACCGGGCCCCTGACGCTGTTCAGCGGGCTGCATCTGGCGGCCGCCTCCGCCAACGTCGTTTTCCAGGAGACCGTGCGCGCGCACATCCGGTCGTTTTACGACAAGCTGGTGGACACCCTGCCGGTGATCTCGCAGGGCCGTGCGATCCTGCCCCAGGGGTCAGGGCTTGGCACGCGCCTGAAGGACGAGCTGTTCCTGGAGGGCGTGAACGAGCAGCGCAAGTCCGTGTGGAAACCTTAAAAAGCCGCCGGCTGGCTTGACTCTGCCGAGGCCGCGCGGGTAGGCTGAAGCCCTCATGAAAAAGCTGCTGCTGCTTGCCGCCATCCTTCCCCAGGCCCTGCTTGCCGACTGGGTCATCGTTCAGAAGACCTTCCTGGACAGCAAGGACAAGGCGGAGTCGCTCATCATCAAGGTGAAGGGCGAAAAGGCGCGCCTGGACATGGGCAGCAAGATGAGCCTCCTGCATGACGGCACGACCGGGGAGATGAAGATGTTCATGCATGAGCAGAAGATGATGATGAACATGAACGGGGACACCCTGAAGACGGCCATGGCGCTGGCCGGGCAGTTCCTGGGCAAGCAGGGGGAGTCGTCGAAGCCCGAGGCCACGGGCACCAAGGAGAAGGTCGGGGAGTACGAGGCCGAGATCTATCAATGGAAGGGTCCGCTGGGCGCCGGCAAGTTCTGGGTGGCCGCGGGCTTTCCGAACTTCAAGGAGCTGAACGCCATCCAGGACAAGATGACGAAGGCGATGGGCAGCCCCACGGCCTCGCTGGCGCCCCAGGCGGCCGATTTTCCCGGCATGGTGGTGAAGTCGGAAATGGAGGTGCTGGGCAAGAAGACGGTGACCGAACTGGTCTCCGCCAAGGAGGAGCCTGTCAGCGACGACACCTTTGCCGCGCCCGCGGGTTATCAGGAGATGAAGATCCCGGGCCTTCCCGGCCGCTGACCTGCCTGCCGTGTCGGGTCAGTTGTCCGGATACTTCACCCGCATCAGGTAAAGGCCGCAGGCGGGGGCGGTCTGGTTGCTCTGCAGGCCGTCGGGGTTGTCGAGCACATCCTCAAACCAGGCCTGGCTGGCCCGGCCGCGCGCGACTTGAACCAGGGTGCCGGTGATCATGCGGACCATCTTGTAAAGGAAGCCGTCGCCCTCGAATTCGAGCTCCAGCACTTCACCTTTTTCACGGACTTCCGCATGCTGGATGGTGCGGGTGGTTTTTTCGGGCGTGGCCCGGCGCTGGGTCTCCGGCATGTCACCGCGGTTGGCGGAGAGGCGGACGAAGTTGTGCGTGCCGACGAGCCTGCGGGTGCAGGCTTCGAGGACCTCCGTGTCCAGATGGCCGTGGATGTGCCAGGCGCGGTCGGCTTCAAAGGGCGAGAGCATCCGCGAACGCCAGATGCGGTAAAGGTAGGCCTTGCCGATGGCATCGAACCTGGAGTGAAAGCCCGGGGCGGCCTTCTGAACGTCGGTGATCCGGATGGTGAGCGGCAGGCAGGCGTTGATGGCGTTCTGCCAGGCTTCGCCGTTCATGCGAACCGACTCGGGCACGTCGCAATGGGCGACCTGGCCGAAGGCATGGACACCGGCGTCGGTGCGGCCGCTGCCCTGGATGCTGGTGCGGATGTCGGTGGCCTTGCGGATGGCGGCGTTGATTTCATCCTGGATGCCACCGCCGCCGCCCTGGCTCTGCCAGCCACGCCAGGGGGTGCCGCAGTAGGCCACGGTGAGACGCAGGCGTTTGAAGCCCGGGGCGGCTCCGCGTTGCAACCCGAGCCTACTTTCGACGTCTCTTTGGCTCATGGCTCCATTCGAAGTCATAGGCGCTGTCGGGAAGCAGGTAGCCTTCCGGGCCGCGCTGGTTGTTCAGGTAGTCCTGCAGAATGACGACGGCGGCGAGCTGGTCGACGACCTGGTTGCGCTCGCGCTTGCCGGTGACTCCGGCACGGGAGAGGGCCGCCTCGGCCTCGACGGAGGAAAGCCGCTCATCGACGAACTCCAGGGGCACGGAATGTTGAAGCTCCCTGCCGAGTTCGGTGGCAAATTTTTCCACGCGTTCAGCCGCCTCGCCGCGCTGTCCGTTCATGTGGAAGGGCATGCCGATGATGATCTTCGAGACCTGCTTCTGACGAATGATGCGGGCAATCTCACGCGCCGGTTCCTGCTGGGCGTCGAGGGTTTGCAAAGGGCTGGCCACCAGCTCCATCTCGTCGCTCAGGGCAAGCCCGATGCGGACGGTTCCGTGGTCGATCGCGAGGATGCGGGGCATCGTGAGAGGCTTAGTTTTCTCCAGGCTCGCGCATCATCTTCAGCAGCTTCGCGCGGTCCACCGGGGCCGGGGCGGGTTTGCTGGCAGGCTTGGGCGGGGTGGGCTGGGTCTTCGGAGAGGTCGTCGGTGCAGGCTTGGTCTTTGCCGGAGCGGGTTTGGAGACCGGTGCGGCCGCCTTGGGTTTGGGGGCCGGGGCAGGTTGCTGCTGGGGGGGCTGCGGTTTGGGGGAGGGAGCTGGCTTGGCCGCGACTGGCTTGGGCCTGGCGGGCTTGTTCTGGACGGGGGCTGGAATGGGTGCGGGTTTGGGTTGGGGGGCTGCGGGCCTGGGTGCTGCGGATGCCATCAGACGTTCGGAGCCAGGGCCTTCCGTGCTGAGGGTCACGCCGTCGATGGTGATGGTGCTGTGATCCGAGTCACCGAGGTAGAAGCGGTCCTGCTTTTTCACCACGGAGCGACCACGTACCTGGGCATGGTCGGCAGTGAGGAGGATGGAGGGCGCCTTGGCGATGATCCGGGGCGTGCTGTTTTTCACCAGCAGAGCGCCGCCGGCGGCGAGGTGGTAGGGGCGGCCCCTCTTGTCCTGGCTGCTGTGAATGGTGCGGCCGTGCAGCGTGGCGGTGCCCAGGCTGCGCGAGGCTGGAAACACGCGGCGGATCTGGGCGGCGGACATGTTGAATTCATCGGGATCCGTCATGGTGCGCATGGCGCAGGATGACAGGCTGAGGAGAAGCAGGCAGAGGGCGGTTGGGCGGAGGACGGTCATTGATCGGGCCATAACAACGCAGAAAGCCCGGGGTGGCAATCATGGAAGCCGAGGAATGAACGCCCTGGATGGAATGCCCCATTTCACGGCTTGTCAGCCCCCGGCCGGTGATGCGAGCATGATCGAATGATCCTGCGTCAAACGACCCTGGCCGCCTGCCTCATGGTCTTCAGCCTCGCGGCTGCCGCAGAACCGGCGGCTGACAGGCTGTTCTTTTTTGATGAGACGACCCAAAGGCACCTCGCCCTGGAAAAGGCGGACTTTGGCAACACGCGGGTGACGGTGCGTTTTGCCATGGATCCCGGCTCCTCGGGAATCTGGACGGGAGGCGGCATGCGCAAGGGCAAGGAGCTCATCTTTGCCCGCAGCGTGAACGAAGGCGAGGACCGGGGAGCCTACTTCATCGCGGAGATCAGCGAGTCGAAGGTGGTGGTCGGCTTCAAGGAGGGGCAGAAGGAGCCCCAGGACGCCGGCATCAACGGCACCTACAAGCGTGCCAGCGAGACCCGGTTGCTGCAGCTTTTGAAGAAGGAGTTCCAGGCCGCGAATGAACGCCTGACGACGGCCCTGAAGAACGCCTCCAAGAGCTGGGCTTCGTCCGACCGTGCGGCGCTCGGCCTGTGGAAGGACCAGTGGCCGGTGATGAGGCAGCGCTGGGTGGATGCGAACCTGAAGAGCGCTGCGGCCAGAGCGGCGGATCCGAGGGCACCGCAGCAGAAGCCTGCCGAACCCACTGCGGAACAATGGCTGAAGACGGCGCAGGCCACGGCGAGGGGCTATGGCTTCATCGAGGTCATGCCGGATCCAAGGACGGGCACGGGCTGGGATGGCGAGTATGATGACTTTGGCGGCGGTCACGCCAGCCTGCGCCTCAGCAAGGATGGCAAGCTGCGAGTCAGCCTGGTCTCCGGACGCGAGGAGGGGCAGGAGGCATCGACGCTCGACACCACCGTGCCTCCGGAGCAGGTGCGGACAGACAAGGGGGGAGTGATGACAGCCGAGTTCACCTTCCAGGACGCGGAGGCGGTGGTGAAGAACAAGCCCGCCAGGTTCAGGCTCACCAAGCTGGGCCGCTACCTGCGCATTGAAGCGGAGGATGCAGCTCCCTACGCAGGCAGCGGCTGGTTTGACGGCGTTTATCGCGGCGGTCCGGTGCCCCAGGAGTAGGAAGGCGGCCTGATTTCCACCTTGGCAAGGGCGGCTCGGTCCGGCTATGCAGGGGCATGTTCCGCAGCCTCGTTGTTTTGACATGCTTCTGGTTTGGCCTTCCGCTGTCTGCGGCGGACCGGCCGAACATCATCCTGATCCTGGCCGATGACCTGGGCTATGGCGACCTGGGCTGCCAGGGCAGCCGGATGATCCGCACGCCGAACCTGGACGGCCTGGCGGCGGAGGGGACTCGGTTCACCTCCTTCTACGTCGCGCAGGCCGTCTGCAGCGCCTCTCGTGCCGCCCTGATGACCGGCTGCTATCCCAACCGGGTTTCCATGCAGGGCGCGCTGAACCACACGAGCCGGGAGGGCATTCATCCTGACGAGCACCTGCTGCCGGAGATGCTGAAGGAGCAGGGCTATGCCTGTGGAGCCTTCGGCAAGTGGCATCTCGGCACGACGCCGTTGTTTTCGCCGCTGGAAAACGGCTTCGACGAGTTCTGGGGCATTCCGTATTCCAATGACAACAGCAAGTATCATCCCAGCCTTGCAGCCGAGATGCCGCCTCTGCCGCTTTACGAGGACGCCAAGGTGATCGAAACGGATCCAGACCAGGGCCAGTTCACGCGGCGCATCACGGAGAAAGCCGTGAGCTTCATCCGCCGGCATGAGGCGAAGCCGTTCTTTCTCTATGTGCCGCACGTCATGCCGCATGTGCCCATCTTTGCCTCGGAACGCTTCAAGGGCAGGTCGCCTCACGGGCTGTATGCCGATGTCGTCGAGGAGCTGGACTGGAGCGTCGGCATGATCCTGGCGGCGGTGAAGCAGGCGGGGATCGACGACAGGACGCTGGTGCTGTTCTTCTCCGACAACGGCCCCTTTCTCAGCTACGGCAACCATGCCGGCAGCGCCGCGCCATTGCGGGAGGGCAAGCTGACCAGCTTCGAGGGCGGCGTGCGCGTGCCGTTCATCGCACGCTGGCCGGGCCGGGTGCCTGCCGGACGTGTCTGTGACGAGCCGCTGACCGAGATGGATGTGAAGCCGACCGTGGCCTCCTGGCTGGGTGCGCCGCCGCCGGTGAAGAAGACCGACGGCAGGGACGTGAGTGATCTTTGGTTCGGCAAGGAGGGCGCGGCTTCACCGCATGAGGCCCTGGCCTTTTACGCAGGCAACGAGCTGCAGGCGCTGCGCAGCGGCCCCTGGAAGCTGCACTTCGCCCATCCCTACATCACCGTGACCGGAGAGCCCGGACGTGACGGCAAGCCGTCCAGCTGGGAGAACATGAAGCCGGCGGCGATCACGCAGAGCGGCATCGCGGGCATCGCCACGCGCCATGGCTACCAGGTGGCGGAGCAGGCCGAGGCGCTCTACGACCTCAGGGCGGATCCGGGGGAGACGAAGGATGTGGCAGCCGCACATCCTGAAGTGGTGGAACGGCTGAAGAAGCTCGCCGGGCCGTTTCGTGCGCAGCTGGGCGACTCGCTTCAAGGCGTGAAGGGCGCGGAGGTGCGTCCGGCGGGAAATGATGTCGAATGACCATCGCGGCTTGGACAAGCAAGCCCGGCCTGCGTTAATGTTCACGATCCCGTTTCAGCCGCCATGAATGCCGAAGCCACCGACGCCCTATTGGATGAAGTCCACAGCCTGGCCCCGCACGCCGTGGCGGACCTTCTGGAAACCCGGACGCCTGCGGAGGGCGTGACGGTCTTGGAGGCGCTGAACCCGATGGTGGCGCAGCAGGTGCTGCATGAGATGCAGGAGGAGCACCGCTGCCAGATCATCGCCGCGGCGCCCATCGAGAAGGCGCGCCAGTGGATGCACAACCGCCAGTACCCCGAGGACAGCGTCGGCTGGCTGATGGAGCCGCCGGCGGCCGTGTTTCGTCCGACCATGAGCGTCCGGGACACCATCGAGGCGCTGAGGAAGCTGACCAAGCGCGCCTTCATCACTTATGGTTATGTCACCGACGAGGAGAACCGGCTGCTGGGCGTGCTGGTCTTCCGGGACCTGATGCTGGGACGTCCCGAGGCGCCCTTGTCCGAGGTGATGTACAAGAGCATCTTTGCGCTGCAGCCGGAGATGGCGCTGACAGACGCGATGAAGGCGGCGGTGAACCGCCACATCCCGGTGTATCCGGTCTGCGACGCCGAGGGGCGGCTGCTCGGCCTGGTGCGCGGGCAGAAC
Organism: Prosthecobacter sp.; assembly: GCA_019186985.1. Lineage (GTDB taxonomy): Bacteria > Verrucomicrobiota > Verrucomicrobiia > Verrucomicrobiales > Verrucomicrobiaceae > Prosthecobacter. The sequence continues at coordinate 9,381 of JABARQ010000053.1, forward strand.
CTCTTTGAGGCGCGCGCGATCGAGATCAGCGCCCAGGCGGGAACGATGGTGGGTGTGGAGAAGGAGGAGCGCCTCAGCACGCCGGTGATGCGCAGCCTGAAGTTTCGCCATCCCTGGCTGCAGATCAACCTGCTGACCGCCTTCGTGGCCGCCGCCGTGGTGGGCCTGTTTGAGCACACGCTGGACCGGCTCGTCATCCTCGCGGCCTTCCTGCCGGTGCTGGCCGGCCAGTCCGGCAACACGGGCTGCCAGGCCCTGGCCGTCACGCTGCGCGGCATGACCATGGGCGACCTTGGGGCGGGTGATGAAAAAAGGCTGGTGATGAAGGAGGGCGTGCTCGGCTTCTTCAACGGCTGCCTGGTCGGCGTCAGCGCGGCCCTGGGCATGTTCGTCTATGCACGGATGGAGGGCAATCCGAACGCCCTCATGCTGTCAGGCGTGGTCTGGCTTTCGATGGTGGCCAGCTGCGTCACCAGCGGCCTCTGCGGGGCGCTGATTCCCCTGACCCTCAGGAAGTGCGGGGCGGATCCTGCGACGGCCTCCAGCATCTTCCTGACCACGGCGACCGATGTCGTGAGCATGGGCGTCTTCCTCGGTCTTGCCACGGTTTTGGTTCGGTGAGGGCCCGTGCGGCCGGCCTGTCCACCGTGAAGGCAGGCCGGCCCCTTCCCTGCGTCCTCCATCCCATCAGGGCACGGGGTTTGCGGCGGGGTTGAACACGATGCTGTAGTCGAGCGAGAAGCTGTCGTTGCCGTCGGTCGTGTTCGGTCCGACGCCGACGTAGATGATGTCACCCGGCTGCAGCAGGCCGAGGTTGTGGTTGAAGTTGAGCGTGGACGCCGGTGCGCAGGTGCCGGTGAAGGTGTTGCTGAAGACGGTGCCGCCCGCAGTGTCCGTGTAGACGAGGAGCTGCACGCCGTTGCCCAGGGTGCTGCCGACGGTGACGAAGCTGCTGTTGATGCCGTGGTAGCCCGCGAGCTTCACGGTGTAGGCGGCGAGCACGACGCGGTCCGGCTTGCCGCTGGTCTGCTGCGTGCTGCCCTTGCCCGGATGACCGCCGGTGCCGTGGAAGGAGCCGTAGTTGCAGTCCGTGCCGGTGGCCGGGAAGGCGAGGCCGTCAAACATGTAGCGGTTCGAGGCCACGCTCCAGTTCAGCGCACGGAAGTTGTCGGGGTTGCTGACGGCGCCGGCGGCGTTCCACCAGTAGCTCCACTCCGGCTTCGGACCGCCCGCCTTGTAGTCGTCGCGGTAGTCGGCGATGACCCGGGTGCCGCTGGCGACGGTGAAGCTGAGAGAAGCCTGGGCGCCGCCTGCGGGCGTTGCCTTGAGGGTATGGGCTCCGGCGCTCATGACCTGGGTGGCGTTTGGATTCAAGGCGGTGCCGTAGAGGGAGTAGGGCGGTTCAGGCCGGGTGTTGGTGGCGCCGCTGTCGAGCTGCAGGACGACAGAACCCTGCGCGCTGTTGAGGTTGGCGCGGATGCTGAAGCTGGTGGTGCCGATCTTTGCCGGATCAAGGGTGGCGCCGGCGGTCAGCGGCATCAGCTCATCGCCGTTGGCGTCCACGACCGTCCAGCTCTGCACGGTGGCGGGGCCGGTCCAGGAGCCGAGCATCCATTCATCGATGAGCTTGCCGCCTGCGGGCAGGTTGACGGCGGCTGCGGGCTGCGGCGTGGCAGGGGTGTCGATCAGGCCGGCGGGGATGCGGCCGTAGATGCGCTTGGGCGGCTGCATCGGCTGGCGGCGGTTGTCATCCTTGGCATGGAAGGCGGTGTCGAGCGTGATGGCGTCCAGGTCCAGGCCGGGCGCGCCGGCAGCATGATGGCAGGTGATGCAGAACTGGTTCTGCACGCTGTGAGGCCTCGGGGCGTTCTGGAAGAGCGGGCCTTCAGGAAAGTGGATGCTCTGGCGCAGGCTGACGGTGCCGGCGGGCACGTTCAGAGTGTTCACGGCGAAGTCCTGCCTGTAGTTGTAGAAGCAGGCGTACTTCGGATGGCTGGTCTCGCCGTAGTCCTTGAGATGGCTGGTGATGACCTCGTGCGTCCAGGCCGGGAAGCGGTCGGCGAACTTGGTCTTGAAGTCGCCGGTGTAGGCGCTGGGAAGGCCGATGAGCGTGCCGCCTGCATGATTGCAGCAGGTCTCGAAATCCACGGCGTGGGCGATCATCTTGAAGTCGTCCAGCCAGCCGGTGAATCCGGTGATGCCGGTGCCGGCGGAGGGCTTGCCCAGGCTGAGCTTGCCGGCGACGGGCATGAACAGGCTGGTGTAGATGTCACGCCAGCGGTGGTAGGGCAGGCCGTTGAGGTAGAAGTCGACCTCGGTGCCGTTCTTGCGGGTCTGGAAGGCCAGGTGCGCCCAGCCTTTCTGCGGGAACAGGTCGTCCATGGCGCTGGCGGGCGTGCTCACCAGGGCTGCGGGCAGGGTGATGCGGCTGATGATCTCGCCGGTGGCGTTGGCATACATGACCTGGCGGCGTCCGTGGAGGCGGATGCTGGTGCCGTCCGGGAAGGTGATGAGGCGGCGCTCCGTCGTGTCGTCGGCAAAGCGGCAGTCCACGAAGAGCCCGATGTACCAGTCCTTTGTCCGCACCTTTTTCAACGAGACCGTGTCACCTGGCTGGGCGAGCACGTCGAACTCCAGGCCGATGCCGCCGTTCATCCAGAAGCCCTTGCCATGAACCCCGCCGGTGGCGGCGGGTTCGAGCCTGCCGTTGCCGATGACGAGGCCGTGCTTCGGCGCGGCCCAGCGGTCGGAGGTCGGGGTGGCGGCGTTGGCGAGCTTGACCGGGTTCACAAAGGTGTTGGTGGCCGTGCTCCAGCCGCTGTGATGCGTGTAGTAGTTCTGCGCGGTGCCGCTGTTCACGAAGGTGAGCGCGCCGTTCATGGGTGCGATGATGAAGGCGTCCGGGTCGAGGTAGTCGTCGAAGGCCACCTCGTCCGCCTGCTTGCCGTCGGTCATGAGCCAGGAGACGTCGCGCAGGTTGATGGGGCGGGCCCATTTGCGGTAGTTGAACAGGTTTTCGATGGAGTCGATGATGTTGCCGTTGTCGTTTTCACCCGCAGGCATCTGCTTGGTGGCGCGGCCGAAGCCGAGGCGAAGCAGGCCGGTCTCGCTGCCGAGCGGGCCGCTGTTCGGATTGAAGAGGCTGACCATGCGTGACTGCGGACCCATGGTGGTGTCGCCGGCGCCGACGGCGTAGTCCATGTCGTTCAGGAAGTTGTCGAGCTGGACCAGCTTGCCATGCGTCCACAGGCCGATGACGGAGACGCACTGGTGCTTGCCGCCGTCCTCGACGTCATAAACGGGAGCCTCCTCGGGGACGCCGGCCTGAGGATAGCGGCTGTTGTTCCAGGTGCTGCCTGCGAGGTAGTGAAGCCGGTCAAAGCCGGGTTCCAGGAAGAGCATCCTGGCATGGCGGTCCATCCATGGGTAGGAGCCGCCGATGTCCTCGCCGTCGGGGATGAGGTTGCCCTCGGAGTCCCGGAACGGGGCGCGGGCGAAGCCGAACAATTGATTGATTCGTGTGTCGTAGGGGGCGTGGGAGATGGGCACGCAGTTGCTCCACTTCGAGGCGTCGGCCGTGACGCCGCTGGTGTAGTAGGAGTAGACGATGTCGCAGCCCTGGCCGCTGGTGATGCCGGCGGCCCCGGTCACGGGGTCCGTCCAGGTCATCGACGGGCTGCCGACGCGGACGACGAGCAGGCGGCCGTCACCGACGACCATGGGCTCGAAGGCGCCGGCCTGGAAGGGGAACTCCGGGCTGGCGGTGGTGACGCCGGTCTTGGTGATGGAGGTGATGGAGGCCGAGGTGGTCTTCGGACTGCTGACCACGATGCGGACCGGTGTGGAGAAGAACTGCGTGCGTGCGGTGCTGCCGGTGCCGGTGTTGCTGGTGACGACGACCTTCACGTCATAGACGTCGTTGCCGCTGGCATCGACGGTGGCGGGGGTTTCATCCCACAGGCAGGCGTGGGAGACCCCCTTGACGCCGTCGGTGTACTGAAAACGGCTGGCGCCTGCGCTGGCGTAGCCGTCCATCCATTTCACGGCGCTGCCGGTCATTGTGTAGGAGCCGGCGGCGTTGTTCAGAAAGGGGGCTGACATCTTCTCAGGCATGAAGAGCGTGTAACGCGGCGTGCCACCGTCCGGGCCGCCGCCCTCGACACAGAGGCCGATGCGGCCGTCCAGGGTCGTGCGGTAGCCTGGGACATGCGGGCGGGTGAAGCTGCTGTTGAGGTAGGTGGTGCCGGAGTAGTTTTTGATGACTCCGGTGACCTCGCGCCAGATGGCGGGAGAATCGGGGACGGCCTGCTGGCCGGAGACGGACAGGGCAGGACAAAGCGCTGCCGCGACGAGGAGGGTACGGGTTGGGATCATACGGGCAACAGGGACGGGTTGGTGCCGGGTAGGCTAGGCCTGCCGGCCCGGATGCGGCTTGGATGATTCGCCGGAAAATTGGAACATTTCGCCCGCCTGGTGACGGGGTGCCGGGGGTCAGCCAGAAACCTGGTCCCGGTGCCGCCTGCGGTAGGCGAGCGGGGCGTTGCCGTGCTTGGCCTTGAAGCAGCGCATGAGGTGGCTCTGGTCGGCAAAGCCGGTCATGTGCGCGATGGTGGCGATGCTGTCGTCCGTGTCACGCAGCAGCTTTGCGGCGCGTTCGACACGAAGTTCACGGAGGTACTGGGCGAAGCCCCAGCCGGTGGTGTCCTTGAAGAACTGGCGGAAGCGGCTGGTGCTCATGCCTGCTGCGCGGGCGACTGCCGGCTGGGTGAGCGGTTCGTGGGCGTGGAGGGCGATGTGGTCGAGGGCCCTGCGCAGGCGCTGCTCCCGCAGCGGCCTGTCATGCGGGGCGGTGGCGGCGGTGTTCCCGGAGCCGAGGGCCCGGCCGAGGTGGAAGCACAGGCGCAGGAAGTGCAGCTTCATCCCGAGGGCGTGCCCGGCCCGGCTTTCGCCGAACCAAAGATGTGTCAGATCCAGCAGCGCCTGATGCACCTCCGGGGTGCCTTCCTCCCCGGCCCTGAGCACGGGCAGGATGGCGGGGCGGCGCTGGTCCCAGGCGGCGAGGAAGCCCTGGTCGAGCCGGGCGGGCGTGGGGGTGACGAGATGCGCCGGAAAGAGGATCACCAGGGCGGTGTGGGCGGCCTCCATGCCAATGACGCCGTGGATTTTCAGCGGATCAACCACGACAAGGTCCCCGGGGCCGAAGAGGAAGCGGTCGGTGCCCGCCTGAAACTCGCCATGTCCTGAGAGTGCGAGGAAGCATTCGTAATAGTCGTGCCAGTGCATCCAGTTTTCGCCGACCATACGGCGGTAGCCGGGGTAGCGCTGGTGGCAGAGCAGGAGGGGCAGCTCTTCAGAAAAGCTGCGGGCCAGGTAGCGGCGTGAGTCGATGCGGCCGGCAAGCCCGAACACCTCATGAGGCTGCGCGGTGAGGAAGCCGAGCAGCTCATGGGTGATGGCAGGCAGGGTTTTCATGGGCGGCGGGATTCCCACGAAGCCGGTGCATCACGGGATGCCGTGGCCCTTGGCGGCGGTCCAGAGCGCATACCAGTCCTCGCGTTCGAGGCGGATGCCGGCGGATTTAGCGGTGGCGATGAGGCGGTCGAGCTTGTTGGTGCCGATGATGGGCAGCGGCTGGCTGGGGTGGGCCATGATCCAGGCATAGGCGAGCTGGTCGACGGTGGCGCCGTCGTATTTGGCGCCGAGCTCGGCGCACTTGGCGTGGATGCGGGCGGAGGCTGGCTGGGTGCTGTCCATGAGGGCGCCCTTGCCGAGGGGGGACCAGGCCATGGGCTTGATGCCAAGGCGCTGGCACTGGTCGCCGGTGCCGTCGTAGATCGGGTCCATGTGCAGAAGGCTGAACTCGACCTGATTGGTGACCAGGGGCTGGTCCATGCGTGAGTTCAGCAGCTCGAACTGATGCACGTTGTAGTTGGAGACGCCGGCGGCTCGGATCTTGCCGTCCTTGAGAAGCTTGTTGAGACCGGCGGCGGTTTCATCGGCGCCGGTCAGCCAGTCGGGCCGGTGCACGAGGAGGAGGTCGATGTGGTCGATGCCCATCAGACGCAGGCTTTTTTCCGTGCTTTTCACCAGGCGCGAGGCTTCGGCGTTGTAAAAGGCGGTCCTGCGTTCCGGATGAAACTCACAGGGGACGTAGATGCCGCATTTGGTGACGATCTCGAGCTTGTCACGCAGGCCGGGTTCCTTTTTCAGGGTTTCGCCAATGAACTCCTCGACCTTGTAGAGGCCGTAGATTTCAGCGGTGTCGACAGTGGTGATGCCGAGGTCGAGGCACTGGTGGAGGCGGCGCAGAAGGTCTTCGGCAGTGGCAGTGGCGGCGTCATCGAGGATGCGCCAGGTGCCATAGATCAGCTTGGAGAAGGAGGGACCGTTGGGGGCGATGGGAACGCGCTGGATCATGGAGAAAGGGCGGGTTTTAGCCGGGTGAAGGGCGTCGAGGAAACAAAAACTGCGATGGCGGCCGGATTATGGCAGCAAAAAACCCGCCGGCGCAGGCTCGGCGGGTTTTAAAATGCAGTTCAGTCCGGCAGACTTGGATCAGGCCTTCTTGGTGAGGGCTCCAACCTTGAGGGCGAGACGGCCTTTGAGGCGGCTGGAGGTGTTCTTGTGCAGGACCTTGGTCTTGGCGGCCTTGTCAGCGGCGGAGGCGAACTCGTTCAGGCTGGAGGCGGCTGCGGCGGCATCACCGGACTCAACAGCGGCGAGAACCTTCTTGCGCAGCGTGCGGATGCGGCTTTTGACAGTCTGGTTGCGGGCGGTGCGGGCCTGCGTGCGACGGATGTCTTTTTCGGAGGAGCGGATGTTGGCCATAGGGGTCTGCGGAAGGGGCGCAGTGTCTAGCGCACCGGAGAGGGGCTGTCAAACGGGCATTTTCTCAGAGTCCGGCGGCACGGCGTGCATCGACCACCTGTCTGATGAAACGGGAGCGCTCACCGCTGCTGTCGCTGCCACGGCCTTTTTCAGCCAGGCTGAGGATGACCTGATGATTGAGCGCCGGGCTGTTGTGGTCGCCCCGGAGCAGCATGCTGAAGCCGACGACGGCGGACTCGAAAAGGAAGTCTTCGCGGGCGGCGGTCCAGGTGACGCCACGATCCAGGACGGAGAGCTTGGAGCCGTCAAACGGGCCGTCGCTGGGCACGGTGAAGCGGCTTTTTTCCAGGGTGACCGTGGCGATGGGGCGTCCGCTGCGGATGGCTTCATCACTGGCGGGCTGGAACTCATACCAGACGGTCTGGGTGCCCGAAGTGTCCATGCTGGTGGCAGGGGTGTGGCGTTCGCAGAGACGGCGGAATTCGCGCACATGACGGCGGTCAAAGGCTACACGAAGGGGGAATGCGTTTGAGGAATCGGTGGCGGCGGCCTGGTTGGGCGGCAGCTGCAGGGTCACACGCAGCAGGCGTGTGGCGGGGTTCCAGGGGCAGGAGGCGACTTCGGCCTGCCAGGCATGGATGTAAACCTCCGATGCAGGACGGGGCTTGGTCTCTGCGGCGGATTTCGGCGGGTTGACCGGGGCGGGGGAGGCCATGAGTTCCTTGCTGCTGGACCGGGCCGGAGCAGGACGGATGTCCGCCGGATGCACGGGGAGCTGGTCAATGTCACGCTTGAGGATGGTGACAAAGGCAAGTTCGGCATTGGGTCGCGTGACGGCCAGGGGGGCGGTGGGAAATGTTTTGTCCTTTGATGGCGAGGCGACCACCATGGCGGGGGGCTTTTCCTTGGGCGGGGTGGTTTTGGCGACGACCGGAGCTGGGGTGGACTTTTGAGGCGGCATGGCGGCGGAAACCACCAGGACGGGCGTTTTCGAAGGCGATGGCCCCGCCACCTTGGTTTCAGTGACACTTGCGGCCAGATGTTCAGGCCGTGATGAAGCGGTCGGGACTGGGGCCTGAACCGGAGCCGTGGCGGTCAGGGCCTCCGCCGGGGGTGGCATCAAGGTGGGTGTCGGAGCCTGGACGGGTTTTTCAGGCTGGGCGACTTCGGGTGCGGCCTGGCCGGGCGTCAGGTCGGTGTGGCGGCCGAGCCAGTAGGCAAAGCCAGCCACGGCGACCACGGCGGCGGTTTTCATGATTCCGCCCATCACCGGCCAGAAGGCCGAGGGCCGGCGCATGATTGGGCGCGGTTGCATGGGGGTGATGCGGCGGGGCATCTGCACCGGGCGCAGCACGGCATGGCGCTGGTCGGGGTTCAGGCGCTCCTGGGGGATGGGGGCATGCTGGCGCAGGGCGTCGGTCACGGCCTCGATCTGCTCCAGCTCGGAGATGGCGGCGGGGCAGTCGGTCAGGAGGCGGTGGATGTCCGCCGCCTGGTGGGCCTGCAGCTCGCCCAGGGCGTAGGCGGTGAGTTCGGAGGTGTCGTTGGCAGGGCTTGTCATTTTGAAAGGGGGGTGGGGAAAGATCAATGGGTGCGGGAGGCCAGCTCGCGGTTCAGGTGCTCGCGAAGCTTCTTGATGGCCATGTGCATGATGAAGCCGACATTGCCCACGCTGAGGCCGGTGATGTCGGCGATCTGCTGGTAGGAGCAGTCATGCATGAACTTGAGGCGGATGACCTCCCTTTGGTTGGGGCGGAGCTTTTCCACCAGGTCCCAGATGCGTTCGTAGAGCTCGTGGGAGACGGCGTTTTCGCTGGGGTCGGGGTCAAAGCTGACGGCATTTCCCAGGGCGTCCTCGTTGCCGACATCCAGGCGCTGCTCCTTGCGCAGGACATCAAGGGCGCGGTTGCGGCAGACGGTGAAGAGCCATGCCTTGAGGCTGTCGCGGACCCTCTGGGGGTCGGTGAGGTAGAGCTTGAGCAGGGCGTCCTGGACGACCTCCCGGGCGCGTTCGACGTCGCCGTTGAGGATGCCTGCGGTGTAGGCGATGAGGTTGCTCTCATGCTGGTCCAGCGCCCGCCTGACGAGCAGGGTGGCTTCTTCGGGCTGGGACTGGGCTGGCGGCATGCGTTCACTGTGCTTCAACAGGAACGTTCCTGGAAGGAAAGAATTAGAGGTGCATTGCCAGGATTGGCAGTATTGCCCGGCCATGACCTGCTCCTGTGCCGCCGCATTTTCCGCCTCCATGCCTGCCCTGATTCTGACGCTGGTGGTGGCCTGTACGACAAACCCAGACACCCGCCGGACTTCCTTCAATGCCATGCCCGTGGCCGAGGAACGGGAAATGGGCAAGTTTCTTCACACCATGGTCACCGCCCAGATGAAGGTTGTCCATGATGACGGTCGTGCCGGGCGTGTGCAGCGGGTGGGGCGGCGCCTGACCCAGGGCCTGAGGGCACCTCATGCAGAGTGGAGGTTCCTGGTCGTCGAAGGCACGGAGTTCAATGCCTTCACCCTGCCAGGGGGGACGATTGGCGTTTACACAGGGCTGCTGGACAAGCTGGAGGGGGATGACCTGCTGGCGGCAGTGATGGGCCATGAGGTGGCTCATGCGATGCTCAGGCACCCGACGGAAAAGCTCGGCGGATCCTACGTCGGCGCCAGGATCGGCGAAATGATCTCCTCACCTCTCGCCGTGGTGCTCAGCCCGGAGCAGAAGAAGCTGATGCATTACAAAAACCTGTTCCGCACGATGTCGATCACGGACCTGCTGGATCGTCCCATCAACCAGAAGCGTGAACTGGAGGCGGACGCCGAAGGCATGCGCCTGATGGCCAGGGCAGGTTACGACCCAAAGGCCGCCATCGCCCTCTGGGGGGTGATGAGCGACCTGGAGCGCAGGTACGGGCGCGGCGTGGCGAGCTTTTTGTCCTCCCATCCCGGCGGCACCCGGAGGCTGGAGTTTCTCGCCATCCGGCTACCTGAGGCGGAGCGGCTTTATCAGGCGTCCAAAAGGTGAGGCTGCTCCATGACATCGGGCCGCTGATGATGGTTTAACGGGTTCCGGAGCGTTGCTTACCGGACACACATGGCTTCTTGGATGCAAACTTGGTTTGGGGGTGGTCGTCACCGTCTGGTGATGGCGCTGCTTTTCACGGCGACCGCCGCCGCCGGGGAGATGGAACGTTCGTTCTGGCTCAACGCCTCGCTCGCCGTGCCGAGGCTGGGCTACTGGGGCGCTGGCTTTGCGCCGCCGCAGGCACCGTCCACGGAGGAGGTGGGCAGGGCGGCGCGGGTGCTTCTTGAGCAGGCGAGGCCGAACCGCCTTTACCTCATCCATCATCGCGAGCTGCCGTTTGCCGAGATCACACGGGTGTTCCGTGACTGGAGGCGGGCATGCCCGGCTTCGGTGGAAATCGTGCCCGCACTGGTGCTGCGCATGTATGACAAGGAGGCTGCGCCGGTCTTCTCCGACAGCGAGCTGGAGGCCCTGCTGGCCTTCTTCAAGACGGAGGTCAACCCGCGTCACATCGCCTTGTATGATGTTCTGCCGCGCCGCGACCAGGGGGCCGGCCTGGCCCAGATGGCGAAGGCCTTCCCCCAGGGGCTGCTGCGGGTCGGCCTGCAGCCGGATGAAGCGCTCGACACACCCTTCACCGGGGCTGTGGAGGACACCTGGAGCGGCTTCTGCCACGGCCTGACGAATGCGGACTGGCAGGCGCCGGGCTTCGGGCGCGACACGCTGCGCCGCTGGCTGGCGCTGCGTAACCAACAATCCAACCCCATCGCCTATGACTTGATTGTCGTTGCCTGGGACTACTCGGTGACGAAGCGAGGCGAATACCCCGGCTATGACGACGCGCACAAAAATCTGCCGCTGCCGGAAGGGCGCAACCGCCTGGCTGCAACGGAGATTCTTGCGCGGGCAAAGCCGGAGACGCTGGCAGGCTTCAGCGCCGACCTGCTTATCATCGAGCTGAATTCGGAAACTCCGCCCCATGACGGCGCACGCTCCTTTTACCGCCAGCTCAAGGACGGCCGCCGCTACGAAGGCTTTTATGCCAGGCCCTGGCAGGAATTGTGCGGCATCTACCTGGAACTGGCCGAGGGCGGTAAGGCCGCCGTGATGCAGAATCGACGTTGAACTTGCAGCGCGGTTGTTCCCCGGTGCTCAGGGCCTGATGCTTGATGAGCCTTCCTCCGGGCCGTCTGACTCAGGCTTGCGATACGGGCCAAAGTACACCTTCTCCCCCGCTGCCACCCTTTCTGCTAGGCTGCGGGTGTGTTCCAGACTGGACTCCACCAGAGCGTCCACTAGACGCTCGAAGGCTGCGTCGTCGAAGGTCGTCTGTGAAGACGGGGTTGACAGAGGTTTGTTCATCGAGAAGGCGCTTCACCCGATCTTGGAATGATTTTGCAGCCTGGCAAACGCTCCTCCGCAGCGTGTTGGCGCTCAACCAAGGAGCTCAAGGCCTGGCTTTGAGGTGTGACAAGCAGCTGTGTCAGGCACTCGCGAAAGCAGCGCCGGGATGGATCTCCAAATGAATGACATCCACATGCGTGCCAGCATTGGGACGGAGTCAACATGCTGGTCTGGCCACGGAAATAGGGAGTAGATTGATGCTGGCATTGGCCGCCCATGACATCGAGGTCTTCGCTCCGGCTGACCAGCTGCTGATTGGCGAGAAGCTGGACATCTGCGGCAGGCTCATTTTTGAAGGCGGACGGCAAAGGCTATGCTGGCGGCATTGCCTGGGCCCCATACCTTGCTGCGGCATGGTGCGCCAAGTTCGGCAGCTTCATCGTGCGGGCGCCCGCGTGCCGGAAAACCAAAAAAACATCGAGGGCTTCATGGTTTGGTGCTGGTGTCACATAACCAACCATTTAAAAAAACCGACTTCATCATGGGCACCACGCCTGCCGCCAATCCTGGTCCGCCCGCAAGTCGTTGTTGCCCTGGATGTCCTGGAACTGTTGAATCAGGAAGCCAGGTGGCGGCGTGTATTAGCAGAAGTTGATCCCGTGATGATGCCTCTTCTGTCTAGCCCGCACGCCACCTGGCGATGCGTATTTAAACCGGCTGCCAGGATTGTGCATGTCGGAAGAACTACCGACATAGGAGCTGTCGACGGCGGCTTGAGCCGGATGTCGTGAGATGCACTATCCTGTGGGCTTATGTATTGCAAAGGCAGAATTGAAGAGCTGCTTGGAACCTGGTTTTAAACAGGCGCCTTGGAGCGCATCAAGCCCATCCTGACAACAGGCCGATCTGGCGTTCTGTCATGATGCCTGATCAATAAGCCGGGCGCAGCCAACGGGCTGCCCACCCTGAGCCATGATGCATTCGTCAAGCTTGAGTTGAGGCAGTGCGGCCGCCGGTCAGGCTGTGTAACGCGTGCTGAAACCTGCCTTTGCCAGCGCCTGGGCCCGGCTCTGGACGCATAACTTCTTGTACAGGCGTTCGACATGCGTGCGCACGGTCGAATAGCTGATGGCCAGCTTGCCGGCAATCTCCTTGTACTGCCAACCCTGGTTCAGGCAGCTCAGAATTTCACGTTCGCGGCGAGAAAGCATGCGCAGGGTGGGGGAGGGGCCTTCCGGCTCGATTTCCGAAAGGCTGACGAGATCCACCAGATGATTCGCGGCATGGCTTGCGATTGGACTTCCACCGCTCATGACATCATCTATCGCCGCCATGAGCTGGGTCGCCCGGATCGGCTTCAGCAGGTAGCCCCTGGCTCCCGCCTTGAAGCTGGAGAGGATGGCGTCATGGTCGTGATGATTGGTCAGCATCATCACCTTGGGGCTGGAGTCGGCCTGAAGAAGCCTGCGGGTGCATGCAACTCCGTCCATGTCCGGCATCTGGATGTCCATCAGGATGACATGGACACCGCTGTTTGGCAGCTTTTGAAGCGCCTCCTCAGGACCAGGGCAGTCAATCAGGCAGTCAACGCCCTCCATCATCAGCAGCATGTCACGAAGGCTGGTGCGGACACGGGGATTGTCGTCAACGATGGCAACTTTGGTTTTCATGGGTCAATCGAGCGGGTGTTCTGGGTTTCAGATGCAGTTGAAGGTGGGAGACCGTGCCATGTCCGGGGCGGCTTGTCTGTTCGAGTGTGCCCTGGATCAGGGCCATGCGCTCATGCAGGTTGCAGGTTCCATGGCCGACATGAAGCCGGTCGGGAATTCCGCAGCCGTTGTCCTCAATAAGGATTTGAAGAACGTCCTCGGTCATCCTCACGCAAAACCGCACCTCCGTGGCCCCTGCATGCCTGATGACATTGTGCAGAAGCTCCTTGATGACCATCAGGAGATGTCTGCCCGTCATGACAGGCACCTTCATGTCCGGGATGGATTTCGGAGATTGCAGCTCACAGTGTATCTGAGCGACCTCCAGGTACTTCATGGCGTAGTTTTCGATCCGCCTTAGCACCTGAGCCAGCGCATCCTGGCCCTGCTCCAGATCGAGAACAATGTCATGCACCTGGCGAGCCAGTGCCTGGACCAGGTCGTAAATCTGGTTCAACCGCCGTTTGACTTCAGCCGCTTCCGAGATTCTGGACAGCGCCAGGTCACAGAGCATTGCCACCTGGCTCAGGTCGGCGCTCAGGCTGTCATGAAGGTCACGGGCGATCCTGAAGCGTTCGCCGCGCATTGCATTCAGGGCTTGCAGGGTGTTCAGGCGCGGCTTCATGATCCGCCACATGAGGACCACGTTGATTACGGCAACCAAAGTGATCGTGGCAGCGGCTGTAACGGGCTTGGAATCCTGGAAAAGGACGATTGGCATGATGTTAGGCCTCTGTTGAATGCAGTACATGCTGGTTCGACACCCTCGCCTTGCGCTGGGTGCGTCGAGCTGGCAGCCACCTCTCCAAAGACGGGCTGCAAATGGGTGTGCCGGCAGGATTTGGAGGATATGGCTGTTGATTGATGGTCAGGCCCCTGCCGTCTGAACACGTCGGAAGAATGTGCTTCATCATGAAGTCGAGCCAGGACGGCTTGTGCTGCCTGACATCAGGAACGCCACTTTTAACGCAACGAGCGCCGCCTGCCCGGGTGGGCGTCAATTCATCATCAGAGGCATCTCTGCGGATGAACTTGTAATGAACAGGTAGGATGAGCCGTGATTGGCGCATAAGCTTTCATGCTATTTTGCACAATCATTTCAAAACGAACACAAAAACACCTGATCGAAGTTTGGCTAGTGATTGCCGATTATTGACCTTATTAGTCGTGTTGGATGAATGAGCATGAAGAAAAGCGCAGAAGAACATCATTGCTCCGAACTCGAAGAAATAGCCCAAAATCCCATATTTTACAGACTAAAATCAGTGATGACAGCGGCACTTCAGCACGTTGAGTCGTGCCTTGAAAAGGCATGAATCACAAGCAAATTGTCATTGACGATTCTTGATCTAAGAGTCAACAATGATGCTAATCAATGCGAAGCTGTTGTATGTCCTTGCTATGGATGATCGGGGGGATGCAAGCTCAACGCTTGAATCCCATGTGAAGGTGCATTGCTGTTGAAGCCTAAGGGTTGATTCATGACAAAAGAACGGATTGATCTCTTGGACTGACCAAAGTCATGGTTGGCACCTCGCAATGGGGCGTCGAAGTCATTTTGAATCTCGCCGATTCTGGGTTGGTTGAATTGTCTGATTCTGCCCTGACTCGTGGCTGATCCTTGTGGAGCAAGGAGAGAAACAGGTTCTGAGGTTCTAAGTCCTTGAAAACCTAAACGATACGAATCCAATTACAAGAGTCGGCAGTTGTCGTTAAGGCTAATGCTTGATCGAGCATAAGGTCAAAGTCGAATTTCGCATAGGACGAAAATCAGGGCGCCTCAGTCATTGACTGTCGTATTTCGTCTTCGGCATTGTTGCAGGGGTCTTTATTTAGTTTATTGCGCGCTCTTGAGAAGACGGGACATGTTGCTATCCGCGAAAGAAAGCAGCCAAGGACATGATTGCGGGTCGTTCCGTAGTCTGTCATGGCATTTGGAGCGAATCGAACTCAAAGAGTGATGAGCGCCTGACGCAAAGGGGGCAGTGATGCATCAACCGTTATTTCAATGCCCCCGTTGCTCAGCCTAAATGGAATCAGATCGCATCAACATGAACTGGATGACTGTCAGCTGGCGGGCAAGTCAGCAAATGCAGGCAAGCCATGGCAGGGAACGGCTGTGGATTCATCATAGGCTGCCTGTTTGCTGAACAATATTCCCCTTCTTGGTTAGTTTCCGTGTGATTTTGACAAGGTGGGAAGAAGGTCGAGGCCGCCCAGGAAGAAGAGGATGCGGATGCGGTAGTGCTCGAAGTTGCGGAAGCCTCTGGCGGAAGCCTTCAACAG
>JABARQ010000043.1 GCA_019186985.1 Prosthecobacter sp.
AGCAACACGCTGGCGGTGACGGCCTACGATTTGAAGGGCAACGCCTCCCTGACGGTGACGCGTACCTTCACCTTCACCCGTCGCTACAAGCTGACGGTGACGCGCACGGCCCCGGTGGCGCTGTCACAGGCTGGCACCCTGACGGTGGTGGCCACGCCCCGGACGGCGGCAACGGCTTTTGCGCCGGTGATTGCAACGGCCAATCCGAAGGTGTCGCAGATCCTTCCCGGGGTTCCGGTGAAGCTGGCCGCCCAGGCCCTGAAAGGCTATGTGTTCAGCCACTGGGCCTCGATGCCCGCCGGTGCTACTGTGCTAGGCAATGTGTTGAACTTCACGATGCCTGCGCAGGACGTGGCGGCTGAGGCGGTGTTCGTTGCCAATGCGTTCGTAGCCTCACCCGGTCAGGGCAACAGCTTCTATGGTCTGCTGGCGCCCTTCGGGACGTCCGCCACGGGCAACAGCACGGTGGGCTGGTTCACGGGCACGATCGTGCCGGCCAGCGGCAGCTTCTCCGGCCGGGTGATGATCGACGGGCTGAGCAAGGCCTTTGTTGGCACGTTTTACGGGGACACGGGCTTGTTCTTCACCCAGGGGTCGACGAAGAACCGGACGATCAGCGTGGGCAGCCGCAGCATGACGCTGAGCATCGACAGCACGGGCATCAGCGTGGCGTTGAGCGAGGGTGCGGCCCAGGTGGTCGGCGGCCTTGCGAAGCGTGCATACTACAGCAGCACCAGAACGGTGCCGGTGGCGATGCTCAACCGCAAGACGCGTGCGTCGCTGACGGCGAACGACCAGGGGTTCTTCACGGTGGCGCTGCCCTCGAAGGTGCAGGTGCCCGCGAAGGACATGACGACGTATCCGCACGGGGACGGTTTTGGCTCGGTGACGCTGAGCAGCCTGGGCGGCGTGACGATGGTGGGGACGCTGGCGGACGGGAGCACGTTCCTGGGCAGCAGCGGGCTGGTGAGCGTCGGCGGGTTCCCGGCGTATGCGCAGCTGGTGACGCCGGGAGCGGCGGTGACGGTGAAAGGCGGCAGCATCAGCGGTGAGCTGAGCGTGGACGTGGCGCAGGCGGACAGCGACGTGAGCGGCACGGACCTGCTGTGGATCCGGCCTGCGGTGACGCAGATGGCGGGGACGACACCAAGCGCGAAGGCAACGCAGCTCTACACGGAAGGCTGGCCGACGGGCATCCGGGTGGATGCGGTGGGAGCGTTCTACGACAGGACGAAGGATGCGAGAACGGGCCTGGGTCTTGGTGCGGTGAATGCGACGACCGGGAACGGCGAGCTGGTGTTCTCGGGCGGGAAGCTGACTGCGGACGTGGAGGTGAGAGCGTTCAACATTGAGGCGGGAACGGCGTCGGCCACGAAGGTGACGAAGATCCCGGTGGCGAACGGCACGTTCAGCCTGGCCGTGACGCAGGGTGTGGGACAGTTCAACGGGACGTTTACACCCAACTGGACGAACGCGGTGGCGGCGAAGCCGCTGTTCCGGGGAGTGCTGATCCAGAAGGGCGGCAACAAGGGAGGGTATGGCTACTTCATCAGCAACCGGAACGGGGATGTGGATCCGCAGGCGGGGCGGGTGACGCTGGGAGCGCCGGTGCCGTAAGGCCTGGGAAGGATGACGGGGAGGGTCCCATCCCGAGGGACCTGACCCGATCAAGAGAGGCAACCAAACTTGAGATGACAGCAGCGGCCTGTGGAGAACCCACAGGCCGCCTGCTTTGGAGGAGGAAGGGTGCGTAGACTTAAGTTCCTGACAGTCCAGCAGCATTGATGTTGCGAATTGCGTCTGACGAGTCAGATGCCCCATCCTTCGCGATAAGCCGCACGCTTCCAGAGTTTTTCACCCTCTGGATTGTCAATCAGCCTTCCTGTCGCGGGATCGCAGCGCACCACGGTGTTGGTGCGGTAGGCGATGTTCCCGAGGTGGCACATCATGGTGCTCTTCTGGCCTTCGTCGATCGGGCTGTTCAGCTTTGCCTTGCCGCGGATGGCGTCGAGGAAGTTGCCAAAGTGTGCGGGGTCACCGCCTCCGGCCCCCTTGCCCTTGCTGACCTCCTGCCCCTTCGGATCATAGATCGTCCATGAATCGCGTGCCACAGCGAGGGTGCCGTTGTCGCCATAAAACATGACCTCGGCCAGCGGCTTTTCGGCAGCGCGAGGATGGCTGGAGCTCTGGATCCATTCGCAGCCGGCATGGCCGAAGTCATACACGGCCGTGCCGGTGTCGGGCGTCTCCTGCTCATCCTGGTAAAAATAGCGTCCGCCGTTGTAGGTGACCTTCAGGGGATATTCGCCCTTCAGGCCCCAGCGCAGGATATCGAGCGAGTGAATGCCATTGTTGCCGAGTTCGCCGTTGCCCCAGTGCCAGAGCCAGTGCCAGTCGTAGTGGGCGAACTTCTTCATGTCATGCTTCGGATCGTTCGGCACGGGGCCTTGCCAGAGGTTCCAGTCGAGATCGGCGGAGGGCGGCAGGGCGAGCTGGCCGACGGCCTTGCGGGTGTTATAGTAAGTGGCGCGGCCGTAACGAACGGTGCCGATGGCACCCCCGTGAAGGGCGGCGATGGCCTCCTTCATCCAGGTGCGGCGCTGGTTGCCCATCTGCACCAATTTGCCCGACTTTTTCATGGCGGCGACGAGTGCCTCGGCCTCGCCAGGGTTCTGGCTTCCAGGTTTTTCGACATAGACGTGCTTGCCAGCCTGCAGGGCCAGGATGGCCATCGGGGTGTGCCAGAAGTTCGGCGTGGCGATGCAGACGGCGTCCACGGACTTGTCCTCCAGGATTTTGCGGAAATCGCGTACGCCCTGGCAGGAGGTGGCCTGCTTGTCCGCCACCACCTTCAGCCCCTTGTCGAGGCGGCCGGAGTCCGTCTCCGCCAGGTAGGCGATTTCGACATCAGGCAGAGCCAGCAGGGCCTGGACATGTCCCATGCCGCGGCCGAGGGCGATGACGGCCACCTTCAGCTTGTTGCCGGCCTTGTCGGCGGCCCGAAGACTGGAGGAGGAAAGGGCGGCTCCGAGACCGAGGGCGGAGGTGTGGGAAAGCAGGGTGCGGCGGTTCATGGCAACCCATGGATCGGTGCGCACGCAGCTCTTTATCACCGCTAAAGTCGCTTCCTTCGATCTTTTCAGGATGACCCCGGCCCAGACCGGCCTATCTGCCTGGGTGAAATGAAACTCGACCGTGTCATCGCCCGGCATCGCTCGCTCGGCCGTTCTGAGGCGCACCGTCTGATCGCCGCAGGCCGCGTGCGTCTGGAGGGAGTGGTCTGCACCTCGAACCAGGAGGAGGTGGATCGTTTCATGAAGGTCGAGCTGGAGGAGGAAATTGTGCAGCAGGCCGAACGCGCTCTTTATCTGATCCTGAACAAGCCGCCCGGTGTGGTCAGCGCCACCCGTGATGAAGAACACAGGACAGTGATTGATCTGATCGACGATCCCGGCCGCCACACGCTGCACATTGCCGGCAGGCTGGACCGCTGGTCCACGGGCCTGCTCCTGCTCACCAACGATGGACGCTGGTCGAAAGGGCTGATGGACGCCGCCTCCAAGGTGACCAAGACCTACCTCGTCGAAGTCAACGCCGACATTCCAACGGAAGCGGTGGAGCTGTTTGCCCGGGGTATGGAGTTCCTGCCGGAAAACATCGTCACGCTGCCAGCACAACTGACCCTCCTGGGGCCGAGAAAAGCTCGTGTCGTCCTGCATGAGGGCCGGCATCATCAGATCAAGCGCATGTTCGGCCGGGTCGGCTGCCTGGTCACGGCGCTGCACCGTGAGGCGGTGGGCGGATTGAGCCTGCCGCCTGACCTTGCCCCGGGGCAGTGGCGGAAACTGATGGCGGAGGAAAAGCAGCTTGTCCGCTGAGCCTGCGCCAGAATCCGCCGTCCAAATCCTTTTCACGGCGTTGCGGGGCGGCAAAAGCCCTGCATAACATGGTGTCACACCATGCCCACGCCTCCCTTCCACTACCAACCCCTGCTTGAACTCGGCGCCGACGACACCGAATACCGCCTGCTGACCCAGGAGCATGTCCGGGTGGAAAAGCTGGGCGACAAGGAGCTGCTCGTCGTTGATCCGGAGGCGCTGACCCTGCTGGCCAACCAGGCCTTCCACGACATCAACTTCTTCCTGCGCCCGAAGCATCTCAATCAGGTGGCGGCCATCCTGGACGACCCTGAGGCCAGCGAGAACGACCGCATGGTCGCCCTGACAATGCTGAAGAACGCCGACGTGGCCTCCGCCGGGCTGCTGCCCTTCTGCCAGGACACGGGGACCGCCATCATCATGGGAAAGAAGGGCCAGCAGGTCTGGACCGGCGGCGGCGATGAGGAGGCGCTTTCAAAGGGCGTCTACCTCGCCTACACGGAAAACAATCTTCGTTATTCCCAGAACGCGGCGCTGAACATGTTTGACGAAAAGAACACGGGCACCAACCTGCCTGCGCAGCTCGATTTGTACGCCACCGACGGCGATGCGTACAAATTCCTGTTCATTGCCAAGGGCGGCGGCTCCGCCAACAAGGCCTATCTGTATCAGGAGACCCGTGCCGTGCTGAATCCAAAAAGCATCGTGAAGTTCCTGACGGACAAGATGGTCACGCTCGGTACCGCGGCCTGCCCGCCCTACCACCTCACCTTCGTCATCGGCGGCACCTCGGCCGAGTCCACGATGAAACACGTCAAGCTGGCCTCGACGAAGTACTACGACAACCTGCCCACGACCGGCAACGAGCATGGCCGTGCCTTCCGCGATGTGGAGCTTGAGGCGCAGATGCTCCAGGCCGCCCGTGAATGCGGCATCGGCGCGCAGTTTGGCGGGAAGTACTTCGCGCTCGACGTGCGCATCATCCGCCTGCCGCGCCATGGTGCCTCGCTGCCCATCGGCATTGGTGTGTCATGCTCGGCCGACCGTCAGGCGAAGGGCAAGATCACCCGCGACGGTGTGTTCATTGAGAAGCTGGAGACGAACCCGCTCCAATACATCCCCGAGGTGCTGCGTCATCGCAAGGACACCAACGCGGTTCGCATCGACACCAACCGGCCGATGGCTGAAATCCGTGCCGAGCTCTCGAAGCATCCTGTCACCACGCGCCTGCTCATCAACGGCCCGATCATTGTCGCCCGCGACATCGCCCATGCGAAGCTGAAGGAGCGTCTCGACGCCGGTGGTGATCTGCCGGAATACTTCAAGAATCATCCGGTTTATTATGCCGGTCCCGCCAAGACGCCTGCGGGCATGCCCAGCGGCAGCTTCGGCCCCACGACTGCGGGGCGCATGGACAGCTACGTCGATCTTTTCCAGGCCCAAGGCGGCAGCATGGTCATGATTGCCAAGGGCAACCGCGGCCAGCAGGTCACCGACGCCTGCAAGAAGCACGGCGGCTTTTATCTTGGCAGCATCGGTGGACCCGCCGCCATCCTGGCCAAGGAGAACATCAAGAAGGTCGAGGTCGTCGAGTTCCCTGAGCTCGGCATGGAGGCCATCTGGAAGATCGAGGTGGAGGACTTTCCCGCGTTCATCCTGGTGGATGACAAGGGCAACGACTTCTTCCAAAGCGTCGGCCCGGGGTGCTCGGTGAAGCATTGAGGTGTTTCGCCATCTATTGTTTCGTGTCTCATGGGCCCGGATCAGTCAGCTAATCTAGATTTATGCTATGGCAATAAGCCAAGGCCGCGGCTTCTCTACACCTATAGAAGTCTAAATGATCGTCTGCGTGACGCGTTGATTCAGAAGCACCTTTGGGCATCAAATCCACTGACGTTCAACGATCCATTTGACTGTACGATTCCAGCGCTCAACTGAGCCTCGCCAGAAGAGGCGATGGAATGCATTGAGCACCTGCTCAGCTTAGGCAATTTCTCTCCACAGCACCACGACCTAGCACGGCGAGAAGCGGCCCTGGGGAAAATTGTATATCCAGAGCTAGTCGAGATGGCATGGAGGAAAACCCTGGAAGGTACGGGGGTCATCTGTTTCACTGAACGCCCTGACAATATCTTGATGTGGGCTCACTATGCTTCCAAACACGAGGGTGTTTGTCTGGGGTTCGAAGGGTTGCCGGAGCGGTTGGATGTGCAACATGTGGAATACGAAGAAACGCTGCCGCCTTTGAGGTTGGTAGATTTGCTGCCACCCAAAGATTTGGAGGCCAGCAAGGCTCGACTAAAAACAAAATCAAGCCATTGGGCCTACGAACGCGAATGGAGGTTTATCCTCGCGGAAACCAAGTTTTCATCGGATTCTGATCCACGGCGAAAGGTGCCGTTTGCTGCAAAAGAACTCAGGAGAGTGATCTTTGGGTGTCAGAAGCCTGCAGAGAGACGACGGGAGATCATCCTTTTGCTGAAAGACTGGCCGACAACAATATACTTTTACGAAGCGGTCCCGCACCACTCTCGCTTTGCAGTCAACATTCGTCGCCTATAGCCCTGATCAACTTGACATGTTTGCAAGCCGGAGGCTTGGAAGAAACAAGCCGGTGGTGCAACCACCGGAATCGAAACGCCCCGAGTTCGCGATGCAGGTGCGCCCTGGAAGGGGCGCGAGAGGCGTGCGAAGTTCGTGCGTGTTGTAAGCTGGCAGACCCCGCGTGCCCTTCTCGCACCCCTCCAGGGTGCGACCCAGGTTCGGTGATCGTTTTGCCTGGTGGTTCCGGTGGTTATCGCTCGCCGAGCCTCGCTTCACCACCGGCTTATTTCCTCTCGTGCCTCCGGCACATTGGCACAGGTGGTGCCGGTTCTCTTGCGTGTCTACGGCACTGTTTCCCGGATTGAAAATGAACATGTCGAAATTCAACGTGGCGGCTTGGTTATGGATCTGAAGCCACCTCGCATGGCCTCGACGCATCTCTCGCTGCACTACCATATCGTGTTCAGCACGAAGAACCGGGAGCCCTGGCTTTCGCAGACGCATCGGTTACGCGTTCACGAATACATTGGAGGCATCATTCGAAACATGAACGGTGTGGCGCATGCAGTGGGTGGAACGGGGGATCACCTCCACGTCGCTGCCGGTCTGCGGGCGACGCATTGTCTGGCGGATGTCATGAGAGAGGTGAAGGCCGAGTCATCGCGCTGGATCCATGAGGAACTGCGGCTGGCCGGTTTTGCCTGGCAGGAAGGTTACGGGGCTTTCACCTTTGCCGTCACGGATCTGGAGTCGGTGCGGGCCTATGTGTTGAATCAGGAGGAGCACCATCGATTGGGAACCTTTCAGGAGGAATATATGGCGATGCTGAAACGCGGGCAGGTGGCGTATGAGGAGCGGTTTTTGTGGTAACGAAGCACAGGCAAGTGCCCAAGCCGGAGGCTTGGAAGAAATAAGCCGGTGGTGCAACCACCGGAATCGAAGCGTCCCGAGTTCGCGATTCAGGCGCGCCCCGGCAGGGGCGCGAGAGGCGTGCGAAGTTCATGCGCGTTGGGACGGCAGATCCCGCGTGCCCTTCTCGCACCCTTCCAGGGTGCGCTCCGGGTTCGGTGATCGTCCTGCCTCGTGGTTCCGGTGGTTCTCGCTCGCTGAAGCTCGCTTCACCATATCTCATTTCTCTCGTGCCTCCGGCACGCGGCTGCGGGTGGCGCGGGATCAATGGGGCCGGGCCTCTGGGCTGGCTTTGGCACATGCCGCAGATGGGGCTTTCAGGGCTGTTTTGGCACACCACTCAAACCTGACGACCGCCGTCCTTCTCCGTGAAATCAAAGGAGCGGGGGCGTTCCTCGCGCAGGGAGGTGCGTCCGCCACGGCGCCGGCGGAACACATCGAAGGCGATGTCCGAGCCATCGACCTTCATCTGATAAACCATCTTCAGGAGCACGCCGAGCCTGCCTTTGGGAAACCCGGCCTTGCTGGCGAACCAGCCGAGATACTCCGCTGGCAGGTCATAGATCGGCACGCCGCTGGGCGGACAGAACTGCGGGCCGAACTTGCCGAACGGCATGTGCGTCCGACCGATCTCCTCGAGATCGCGCCGCATCTGCTCGGCCAGGTCGTCCACGGGCGGGTCAGGGCACCGGGTTGGCCTTGCCGCCCAGGCACCACAGGGATTTCTCCGTGCGGACATACAGGCGGCCTTCACCAATGGCCGGGCTGGCGTTGATCGGCGCGTCCAGCTTGGTGGCGCTGAGCTGTTCAAACTTGTCCCCGGCCTTGATCACGATCAGGTCGCCCTGCTGGCTGCCGGCGAAGAACTTGCCATCGCCCGCCACCGGGCTGCTGAAGAACTTGCTGCTGCCGGCGCTGCCGTTGACGCGCTCCTCATAGAGCTGCTTGCCGGACTTGAAATCCACCACCTTCAGGATGCCGCCGTCGCCCAGCAGGTAGAGCAGGCCGTCCATGACCAGCGGTGAGGGCACATAGGGCAGGCCCTTGCTGAATTCAAAGGGCACGGGCTTCGGCTCGGCGCCGCTCACGTCCAGGGCGGCGAATTCCTTCACGCCACCGCCGGTGCCGAAGGTGCAGAAGTAGCGGTCGCCATCGAGCACTCCGGAGCCCAGGCTGCGCTGGTTGTAGCCGGGATTGTGCTGCCAGTTCTTCTTGCCGGTCGCCGGGTCAATGCCCATGACGCCGCTGGCGTTGTTGGTGCAGATGACCTCGTTTTTGCCGTCGGCACGCTTGTGAACGACGGGGGTTGAGAAGGTGTTCAGGCAGTTTGGCAGCTCGGTTTTCCACACCTGCTTGCCGGTCTTGGCGTCGAGACCGACGATGCACGCCTTCCAGGCCTGCTGCACGGGATCCTCGGTGTACACCTTGCCGTCGCGCTGCCAGTCGAACTCGCTGCGCACGATCATGACGCCGTCCACCACGACCGGGGAGATGCCGGTGCCATGCTCATGAATGTAGTCCGCCACGTGGTCATTGCGCCAGAGCAGCTTGCCGTTGTGGTCCAGGGCCAGCGCCTGGATGGTGTTGCCCGTGCACCAGTTGATGTAGATGCGCTCGGCGTCGATGAAGGGCGAGCTGCTCGCGAAGCTGTTGAAGTTATGCTTCTTGTGCTCGGTGAAGTTTTCCTCAAAGCGCCAGACTTCCGAGCCGTCCTTGGCGTTCAGCATGATGACGGCGCGCTTGCCGGGGCCTGTTTCAGCCGTGACCACCACCTTGTCCTGCCAGAGCACCGGCGAGGACCATCCCTTGCCAAGCTCCACCTTCCAGACGGTGGTTTCCGGGCTCATCCGGTCCGGCAGTCCCGTGGTCTGCGCCACGCCGCTGCCGTTGGGGCCGCGAAACCGGCTCCAGTCCGTGGCGGCGGAGGCGGCGGTGGCCAGGAAAAGCAGGAGGCAGGAGGCGAGGGGGAGTTTCATGGGACGGGGCGATTAGAGCCGCCTGAATCGTCCGCCACCAGGCCTTTCTTGCGGATCATTTCCGCCATCGGCCCGCTCCGGAGGCCCCTGTCGCGCCCTGCTTCCCTGCTTGACCCTTTGACCGCCCGCCTCTTCCGGCTAACCTCGCCCTCCTTTTTCCCTGATCATGAGCGCCGAGACCCCTGCCAAAAAGAACTACAAAGACACTGTTCGCCTGCCGAAGACCGATTTCCCGATGAAGGCGGACCTCGTCGCCCGCGAACCCCAGCGTCTCGCCAAGTGGGAGGCTTCCGGTCTTTACCAGCGCATCATGAAGCAGGCTGCCGGCCGCCCGAAATTCATCCTCCACGACGGCCCGCCCTTCGCCAATGGCGACGTCCACATGGGCACCGCCCTCAACAAGGTGCTCAAGGATCTCATCGTGAAGTCGAAGGCCATGGCCGGCTTCCATGCCCCCTACATCCCCGGCTGGGACTGCCATGGCTTGCCCATTGAGTTCAAGGTGGTCAAGGAGGCCAAGGACCTCGCCCCTGCGGAAATCCGCACCCGCTCCGAGGCCTACGCCCGCAAGTTCATCGACATCCAGCGCCAGTCCTTCAAGCGTCTCGGTGTGTTCGGCGACTGGGACAATCCCTACCTCACGCTCGCGCCCTCCTATGAGGCCGACATCATGCGCACCTTTGCGAAGTTCCTGGAGAAGGGCCTCGTCTATCGCGCCAAGCGCCCCGTGCTCTGGAGCTTCGGCGCCCAGACCGCTCTCGCCGAGGCCGAGGTTGAGTACAAGGAGAAGACCTCGCCCGCCATCTATGTGCCCTTTGCCCTCCTCAATCCACCGCCCGGCCTGGAAGGCGCCCACCTGGTCATCTGGACCACCACGCCCTGGACCCTGCCCGCCAACCTCGGCATCGCCCTGCATCCTGACTTTGACTACGTCAGCGGCACCTTCACCCACGCGGAAAAAGGCCGCAGCCTGAAGCTCATCATCGCCACCTCGCGCCTTGAGGCCTTTCAGAAGGAAACCGGCTATGTGCTCGACACCGCGCATGCCCCGGAAAAGTTCAAGGGCAGCCTGCTCAACGGCGCCGAGGCCCAGCATCCCTTACTGCCGCGCGGCTCGAAGATCATCAACGCGCTCTTTGTCACCGACGACACCGGCACCGGTGCGGTTCACATGGCCCCCGGCCACGGCACGGACGACTACATCGCCGGCCGCGAGCACGGGCTGGAGATCCTCTCGCCCGTCGATGACGCCGGTTGTTACACCGCCGAGTGCGGCCTTCCCGACTTTGTCGGCAGGCACGTCTTCAAGAGCAATGAAGGCATCATCGAGCTGCTGCAGAGCAAGGACGCCCTGCTCGGCAACACGCCGTATGTTCATCAATACCCGCACTGCTGGCGATCCAAGACGCCCATCATCTTCCGCGCCGTCGAGCAGTTCTTCATCCGAATCAGCGACTTCCGCGCCGACGCCCTGAAGGCCATCGACACGGTCAACTGGCTGCCCGCCTGGGGCCGCAACCGCATTTACGGCACGGTCGAAAGCCGCCCGGACTGGTGCATCAGCCGCCAGCGCACCTGGGGCGTGCCGCTGCCCGTCTTCTACGACGCGAACGGCCAGGCCATCATGGACGCCACCATCTCCCACAAGGTCGCCGATGCCGTCGAGAAGCACGGCACCAACCTCTGGTTTGAAAAGGATGACGCCTTCTGGAGCGACCTCGTCGGCCTGCCCGCCGGCTGCCGCCGCTGCAAGGACACGCTCGATGTGTGGATCGACTCCGGCTCGTCCTCCGTCGCCGTTCTCGACCGCCATCCCGAGCTGCACTGCCCCGCCGATGTCTACATCGAGGGCACCGACCAGCACCGCGGCTGGTTCCAGAGCAGCCTCATGGTCAGCGTCGCCGTGCGCGGAGCCGCGCCTTACAAGACCGTCATCACCAACGGCTTCGTCGTCGACACCAGCGGCAAGAAGATCAGCAAGAGCGACCAGGGCAGCGACAAGGCCGCGAAGCCGATGACCGCCGATCACTACTACAACAAGTACGGCGGCGACATGGTCCGCCTCTGGGCCGCCAGCGTCGATTATCAGAACGACGTGCCCTTCAGCGAGGAGCTGTTCCAGCAGACCGGTGAGTCCTACCGCCGCATCCGCAACACCTTCCGCGTCCTGCTCGGCAATCTGCATGATGCCCCCAAGGCCAGTTCATCATCCACAGATGTAAAGAATTCCGCAGAAAACACCTCTGAAGAAAAACCTGCGTCATCTGCGGATCAAACCTTGCCGTCTTTCACCTTGGTGGACCGCTGGATCCTGGAGCGCCTGCATGCCATCACCAGCGAGTGCCTGGCCGCCTTTGCCGCCTACGAGTTCCGCAAGGTCATCAGCACCATCACCCAGTTCGTCTCCGGCGACCTCTCTGCGCTCTACATCGACATCACCAAGGACCGGATGTACTGCGATGCCGGCAACAGCCCGCGTCGTCGTGCCACCCAGGCCGCCATCCGCGAGGTCACCGAGACCTTGGTGAAGCTGCTCGCCCCCATCCTCGCCTACACCGCCGACGAAACCTGGGAGTTCCTCGGCCACGGCGACAGCGTCCATCTCGAAGCCTTCCCGCAGCCGAACCCCGCCTTTGCCGGCACCGAGGCCACGGCCGCCGTTGAAGATCTGCTGAAGGCCCGTGCCGTCATCCAGCAGGCCATCGAAGCCGCCCGCCAGGCCAAGCTGATCGGCTCCAATCTCGAGGCCACCGTGCGGCTTACCCTGCCCGAGAAAGGCTTCAGCCACGCGATCTTCAGCGACCTGCCCGCCCTTCAGGAATTCTTCATCCTCAGCGACCTCCACCTCTCCAGGGGCCCCGAGCTCGCCGCGAAGGTGGAAGTCTGCACGAATCCCAAGTGCGAACGCTGCTGGCGCCTGCTGCCGGATGTGGGATCACACGCCGAGCACCCGACGCTGTGCGGTCGGTGCGTGGAGGCGGTGTCGTAGAATCGAGCGGCACTCGGATCCTCCATCCCCGCCTGACCATCTTCACACCCTTCATTTTTTCATCGTGCCCTCATGCAGCACGTTCTCATCATTCACGAAGTCGAGTCCTATCCGGCTTGGAAGGCTGTGTTTGATCAGGCGGCGGGCATTCGGAAAACGCCGGCGAAATCAGCTACCAGCTGCTGCGTTACGACCAGGACGCGAACAACATCGTGCATTTTTCCGAGTGGTCTTCACTCGAGAATGCCCGGCGTTTTTTTGAATCTCCTGAACTGGTCGAAATCCGGAAACAAGCGGGCGTCAAAGCACCCGATTTTATCTATCTTCAAGAGCTGGAACGAGGCGTTTTATAAGAGCCAAAGGGGCTGCTCATCCATAACGTAAACTTGCTCCCCAAGCCCAAGAGGCTTGCGTCGTGCAGCCCAGGAGTGCCGAGCGGAGCGAGTGCTCTCCTGGGTTCCGTGAGACCTTCGGCATCGTCCGATCACGAACCCCGTGGGGGTTCCGTCATGTGTGTTGTTCTGAGGTGGCGCATCCGCCTGGGTCTCCCTTGACGGGACCCCGGTGGGGTCCGCCCGGTGAATTTGCGGGGTGGATTGTTTGACCCAGGAGAGGCCGCTGCGCGTCCACTCCTGGGCTGCATGACGCGACCCCGTTGGGGTCGGGGGCAGGTGGAACAAAGTCGTCATGAGCTTTAGCTCGTGACACTGTGGGAGGACTTCAATGCAGCCTGGTTCGACGGTGTTGTGACGGGCTGAAGCCCATCACTACTTTTTTGGCTGCTGTGCGCACACTCGTGATCGCGTCAATGACAGAATGGGTGGAAATGTCTCATGGGAAGCGTTAGGAAGCCTGATGCGGGTGTTTCGGGTTTTGCTTTTTGGCTGTGGCATCATCTTGATGCTTGCGAGCGGCTTGCTGGCGCTACTCAGCTTCGCGGGGCAGGGTATTAACGATGGTGAGTGGGGTAACATCGCCAAAACGGGTGTGCCGCTTTGCATGGAGCAGCTTCAGTGGTCGTCCTGGCAGCGCAATGACGGTTTAGTTTATCCCTTTTCAGCCTTTCAGGCCGAGCATCGTCCCGGCACGCTGCCCGAGTTCCGTATCGGTCAGGCCAAGGGGTTTCTCTTTGATTTCGTCTTTTATCAAGGGCGGTTCACCCGCGATGGCATCACGCATGACTTTCCTGGCATCGGCCCCGGCTGGGGGGCGGTTTACCACTGGCGATGGTCGCGCCTGGCATTTGTTCTCGGCGTTTGTTGTGTTGTCGCGGAGGGGCTGATCTGGCCTCTTGCTTGCAACAAATTAGCGGGCGATCCGGGGCATGCCGACTCGTGACCAAGCGGAAAGTGCAAGTTATGCAATGCCCCAGGCGATGCAGGTCTCAGGAAGTTCGCTGAGGGTGATCACGAAAAGTCGAACCAATCAAAGAGGCTGGAGAGGTCGATGTCCGGCCATTCAAGCCACGACAGGCTGATGTCGATCCATTCGAACGATCCTTCTCTGGCCAGGTCGGCAAGCACCTCCGCCTTCATGGCGGCGTAATCGCAAGCTTCTCCGGCCGCATCATGCAGGTTCTTGAAATCCTGCGGGGTGGTAAAGATGGAGTAGGCCCAGCAGTGGATGTCAACCGGGTAACCACGCGATTCGGCCGCACGTCGGATGTCGAATGGCTTGTAGTACTTCTGCTTGCCGTGCCGTCTGACGAGCTCTTCGCCGACAGCTCCAATAAACGTTTTTTTGTCCTCAGGTTTTAGGTGGCAGGCTGGCATAGGTTTCTCAGGCATCTTGCCTTTTCGGCCGACTGGCGGAGGGCGTCACTTTCGACTGCTGGTTGTGTCGGTTCAAATAAGCCGCAACTTCGGCGAACTGCTTCAGTGCTTGCTCGCGTTTGAGCAAGGGCGATTTCAAGCGCGCCTGTCGCATCTGTTCTGCAAAGGTCCTTGGAGTCATCTGGCATTCAATGGGTGAATGTGTGGATGTTAGTTGTCCGACGATTCCGATGCCAAGCACTCTTTTCATGCGGTTGCTGGCTCTCTGTGATTTCATAAGGAGAACTTGCTCCCCAAGCCCAAGGGGCTTGCGTCGTGCAGCCCAGGAGTGCCGAGCGGAGCGAGTGCTCTCCTGGGTTCCGTGAGACCTTCGGCATCGTCCGATCACGAACCCCGTGGGGGTTCCGTCATGTGTGTTGTTCTGAGGTGGCGCATCCGCCTGGGTCTCCCTTGACGGGACCCCGGTGGGGTCCGCCCGGTGAATTTGCGGGGTGGATTGTTTGACCCAGGAGCGGCCGCTGCGCGTCCACTCCTGGGCTGCATGACGCGACCCCGTTGGTCTTGGAGTGGAGTGTCGTCCATGTGTGAATCTTCGTATTTCCGGACTTTCCCTCAACCTCTATCGCGGGTGCATGGGCATGATTTCGCATTGTCTTGACCTTCGGTTGTCATGTTTTGTCATGCAGCCAAGGGGCTTTGACGCGCTGTTTCGCAGGGTTGTTCCTTGGCCTTTTTATGTCTCAAGGGTGCAAGCCGGTTGAAGATTCAATCGACACCAGGAATTTGAAACTCTATCGAGCTGCAACGTAATCAACCATTCGCAATGCCGGTCTATCGTTCAAGCACGCGCAGCGTCTAGCGACTGGAAAGTGACCTCAGGTGCTTTGGCCCTAAACGCTACAGTCGGGCGGCCCAGCATGCTGCCCTCCGCAAGTGCGGCAGCTCAAGTCGCACAAGATCAAGGACTGCCGCAGCCTTCTTTCGATATTCAGCCAATATGCGCAGGGCGTCCTCGCCCATGGCCTGCCCTCCGAAAAGCTCCGGAGGCGTCTCGGCAAAGTTCAAACCCATCTGCAGGCTGCTATGGCCCACCCTGTTCCTTTTGGACGTGTAACGACAAGTTCGCTTTCAAGTTCGAGATCACAGGCAGTCCGAAGGCGCAGACCAGTTTCCAAGAATCTCCGGATCTTCCAAAGACTGAGCGCAACCAAAGCCTTAAACTCATCATCTCCAAGACCAAATCCTCTCAGGAGGGCGAGGTCCACGATGAAGTAGGCTGTAATGTTGCCGGTGAACTCGTTGTCACGTGGATAAGGCACATTGCCATAGCCATCATCAGCCTTGCCATACGGGGTGCTTTTCCCCGTCGTTTCCGGCTGAACTCGATCAACTTTTACACCGCCGGAAGACGCAAGTTGAGCATTGCTGGCTTCAATGAAGCCAGTCAAGACTCGGGGAAGCCTGACAACACCTCCGACTTTTTCGAGGAAAATGCCATGGATCAGGCTGCATGGATCAAAGTGCAGCAGGGCTTTCGCCAGCTTGTCAGCGGGGTGAAATGGTTGGTTCTTCTTGAAGCCAATCTTCTCCTCAATTTGTGCGAATTCCTCACTGTTAACAATATAAGGGGAATTGATTCGATGTGCTTCAAGGATTGAATTGGTAGATGCACCATCAGGCAGTGTGGAGCGCACGAACGGCAAACCGATCAATGCATCATGAAGGCAGTTTTTTGTGTGGTCCCAGCACACCTCTTCCATTCGATTGGCCATGAGAGGTGTGGCGATTCAGACTTCGCGACCGACTCCAGAGCTTTGGAGTTGTCTTTGGGGTGGAAGCCGCTTCCACCGTTCCAAGGGGCAAGGACTGGCGTCGGCTGATACTCCTCCAAGAAGAACGTCAAAAGCGCCTCCCGATTCAGTGTGGAAGTCAGAACAAACTGGTCGCGATACCACCGACCGGTGGCGTTGGGGTCTTTTTGCTCGCTGACAACCCGAAGGATACCGAGGGCTTTGAGGTAGTGCGCTAGAGGGACTGGAGCGCAGCCTGCGAGCGTGAGGGTGTGAGTGGTGCTCATGGTTGGGTGGCAGCTTTGGCTTCAGCAGCAGAGGCACGCATGTCGGCGGCGCGAAGCAGGGTTTCCAGATAGGCGAGAGCGAAGGGGCCGATTTCATCTCGCAGGGCGATCATGCGGGCGAGCCATGAGGGCCGTCCGTTCTCATCAGAGCCCATGCGCATGAGTTGCAGCCTGAGTGTGGTCTTGGGCAGGGTAATGGCTGACCATGACACTTCAGGAAGTTCATCACCGTCGATGATGCCTCGGGCCATGAGATCGGTGGCGCGATCCGGCGGTGGTTGCTCCTCGGGCAGGGAGCGGATTGAAAGCCGGACCTTGCCATGATGTGCTGCGATGACGTAGGCGATGAGATCGGCCTGCTCGGTTCCGTCATGATGCGCGAGCCATGCGAGGGCGGAGGCGAGTTCGTGTCGGAAGTGCTTTCGCCAGGGTGGCATCGAGCCACCTCTGCCGCCTGATTTCGCGAGGACATCGGCAGGCGGATTGGCACCAGCCGCAGACTTCAGCATGTCTTGGAACTCTTTGAAGCTCTTGCCGACATCATGCCATTGAGCGGCAGTGAGCAGTGGAGCGCTCCATTTGGCGTCCAGGCCAAGGGTATTCAAGATCAACTGGGTTTCTGCGATCACGTCGTTGGTGTGATCCGTGAGGCTCAAAGGCTTGCCCGTGTAGCTCAGCAAGTCACGCTGAGTGCTGTCCTCCTTTTGATGCGCGGCGATGGCTGACGGGCTGGCCCACTCGGATTCCTTCTTGAGCGTGGCGACTTCACCCGTCCAGCCGAGATGAACGTCGTAGCCGCCCGCCCGATGATCGAGAAGATAAACAGTTCCTGCTCTCGCTCGTGTTTCCGGCTTCCATTCCTCGCGCAATCCATCCCAAACATAGGCGCTGCGGCCATCATTGGCCTTTTTGAGCTTGTCGAGAAACGCCTGGAAACGATAGACCGCCACCCGGCAGAGTTCATCACGGGCTGGGCCATCGGTATCGGCACTGGGGCTGAAATCAGGCGCACCAAGATCGCGCCAGAAAACTTGAACATCGGTGTCGTCGCCTTCCCGGATGTAGCGCGAGATGTCGAGGTCGTGGCCGGCGATGTCTGGAGTCGTGTCGAAGAGGTCGATCAGGTCTTTTCGGCGAATGACCGGGCGAATCACGGGTGGCGGAGTCACTTTTACCGACCCCAGCACCTCTGGGCTGACGCTGGTGCCTTCCAGCTTCTCTAGTTCGGCTCGTGCATCCTTCAGTTCGGCCAGTGTGTAGGGAGCCACATCAGCGTCTTTGTCGAAACCGAGGTCGAGCCAGTGAACATCCGCACCTTCCGCGTTGAACTCGCCGCCACGATTGCAGCGACCTAATCGCTGCACAATCGAGGACCATGGAGCCAACTCCGTGATGAGCACACGGGCACTCACATCCACGCCAGCTTCCACGGCTTGTGTCGCGACGACGATTCGATCCTCACTACCGTGAATCAGCATGTCCTGATGCGCCTTTCGATCCGGCGCACGGAACCGAGAATGGACGAGAGCGAGATTGTCTTTTCGCCCTGCTTTTTGGAGAGCTTCATAAAGCTCCTGCGCCCGCTGCACGCGGTTGACGATGACCAAGGTGAGCTGGCCTTCGACATGCGCTTTCAGCACGAGGCTCGCGAACTCAGCCGCCTTGGTCTGCTTGGTGATTGTGAGCTTGGCCTTGTGAAGGCACTTCTTCGCCGCCAAACGATGCGAGACGGCGTCACGATCTTTCGACTCAAGAACCAGACGCGGCCATCCACCGGCAGGGGTGGGATGATCCACAGTAGCAAGACGCGCATCTTCCAGCGTGGCGCTCATCCACCATGTAGGGCACGGGCCATGCTGAAGCCACTGCGCCAAATGGCGGAAGCCATCGAGCTGAGCGCTTGTCTCGACTCCAACTCCCATGAGTTGTGTTTCATCCAGCACCCAGAGGCAGTCGTTGTTGAGCAAGCCGAAGTGCATCGGCCAGCGGTAGCGGCTCATGCCGTAGCCGCGATTTAGCGCTCTGCTTAACAGCATGTCCTGGGTGCCGATGAGGATGGCGTCAGACTCTGGGTGGAGGTCCCATGGCTCGGCTTCCTCGCCACCCATGAGGATGTGGACTTTGGGAGATTCGCCTTTGATGAGTCCCGCGCTGACGAGATTGCTGATCCATTTCTCGGCTTCATCTCGCGTCTGCTCAACCAAGGTGCGCATGGGCAGGCAATAGACAAGGCGGCGGGACCAAGCGGAGTTTGGCTGCTGGCGATTCCACAGCCAGGCAAGTATGACAGCAGCGGTTTTGCCAAGTCCGGTGGGGACATTGATCAGGCGGCTGATGCAAGGCTCCGCTGCGAGTCGCTGCTGATAACCATAGGGTTCACGCCGGTCGGTGAACGCGAAGGAAAAGAAGGCTTTGAAGTCAGTTGGCATGGTGGGTTTCACTAACGGTCTGCCGGATTTTGCCATGCTGGTTGAGGTGGCATTTTCATACAATCGGAATGCGGTGAATTTTCATGCAGGATTTCAAACGGCCATCACGCGGATGCGTGCCGCTGTGGCTTCGAGGACTTGCAGGCGATTTCCTTCACAGAGAAGGATTTGGAGCGGGTGCGGCCAGGGCACGTTGGCGGTTTGACCACGCCAAAGCTGGATGAGCGGCTTGTGGTGCAGGGGAGCTAGCAATTAGGTAATGGAGGGTATGCGGTTCAAAAGAGCGGTTTGAGAAATGCTTCGGTAAGGAAGTGCTCCGAGTGCTACCAAGGGCAGCAGCACCGCCAGCGGGCGACGGCTACCACCAGCGCACCGGGGAAACCAAAAGAGAACAGGCTTTCAAGTGGATGGGGTTGTGTTTCATAAGGTGAAATGATTTTCAAAAACGGGCAGCCAACGAACCGGGGACGACTTCATTCTGACCTTTGATCTCAGCCCTCTCCCCGCCTCAAAGTGCCCGCGAGTCCCCCTATGAGTAAGGGTTGTTCTTCAGCGGGAATGCATTCCCTCCCTGCACTTCGGCGTCATCGGCTGATCAGGCTTGATCTTCTTCGCGGAGGAGCTGGTCGAGGCTTTTGGTGTCATCCGCGATGGCGGCAGCATCCATGGTTCCGCTGGTCTTCAAGCGGGAGGCGCGCACTTTGCGGGCAAGCGCCTTGCCGGTGGAGCGGATGCCACTATGACTAAAATGGACGTTGCCGCTGGTGCCCTGGGCCATGTTCATGGCTGCAGCGGTGGAGATGGCGTCCTGATTGGCAGCGAGGAAGAGGAACTCCCAGCCTTTTTCAGTTCGGTAGAGGTGAATGAGATCGCTGATGTGCTTGGCGGTGTATTCTGTGGAGGCATTTTCCATCCCATCCGTGAAGATGGCGAGTATGACCTGCGCAGGCTGTTGCGCGGTGGGCAGCTTTTGCAGGCGGGTGTCGAGATCTTTGATCGTGCGGCCAATGGCATCCAGTAGGGCGGTGCTGCCGCGCGGGACATAGGTGACGGCAGTGAGCTGCGGCACGTCCTGGAGACGCATGGCGGCCACGGGGACCTCATACTGGTCGTCAAATTGCACGAGGGTAAGCCGCGCCTCCCCTGGCACCTCAAGCTGGGCCTTGAGGAAATCATTAAAGGCGGCGACAGCGGGCTCCTGCATGGGCTGCATGGAGCCGCTGCGATCCAGGACATAGGCAATTTCGATGTGTTTGGAAGAGGTGTTCATGGTTATGGGTTTGTGGTTTGGAGGGGAGTGCAGGCACAAATGCTCGCTGGTGTTGAAATGAAGGCTCAGGCGGTCATTTTCTCCGCCGGGAAGCGGTGTTGGGATAGGTGTGGCTGGGCTGTGGTAAACCAACTGACTATGAGCTGGTCCTCTGGCGCGGATGAAGTGCGCAGGCTGGCCTGAAAATGGCGCACACGGTCCATGCGCTCCGCCAGCCAGGACTGGCAGCGGCGACTCTGCCAGAAGGTCTCCAATGCAGCACGGTCACGCCTGTCGAGGCTGTCGGGCGGGCACTCGATCGTCCGTCCGCTGTCCACGAGGGTCAAACCAGCCGGCACGTGAGCGGAACGCGGATCGTAATAGATCCAGGAGGCGCAGTCTGCGCCCAGCGACAGCAGCCAGCAGAACCGGATGTGACGGCGCAGATCATCCAAGCTGCTGATGAGCAGGAGGTCCGGAATAGTCAGACCGCTCTTAAGACTTTGAAACAGATGTTCAAGCGGGGTATCCTGAATGCAGAAATGCGCGCCGGAGGGAAGCTTTGCCATAACGCCAGCATTCTTCCACAGGGGGTGGGACACTTGCTGGGCCAGGCTCCTGAGTTTTTCGGATTTGTTGTTTAAGGGCCGCGAAGTATTTTGGACAAATCATGAGAAACCAACCGAACCCAAAGCGGCGCGCTGGCGTGCGTCGAAACGTGGAGTGGCGGGTGAACCGCGTGCTCAGCATCATCGCCTCCGGGAGGTATCCGAGCTGCCAGCAGATAGCCGATGAGATCGAGGGTGTTTCTGCCAAGACGATTCGGCGTGACATCGCCCACTTGCAAAACGACCGTAAGGTTCCCATCGAGTATGATGCAGTGCGGCATGGTTACCACCTCACCGGCCCTTTGAGCGATCTGCCACCCGTGCAGCTCACACGTGGCGAGCTGGTGGCTCTTTTTGTGGCGCAGAAGGCACTGGAGCCGCTACGCGGAACGAAGCTGCAGAAGGTTGTCGCGGAGAGCGTGAACAAGATCGCTGCGAGCTGTCCAGAATCTGTGACGATGCATTGGGACGATATGGACGCGGCCTATTCCGTGAAAGCAACGGGTGTCCTGGCGGCGGACGCGTCCCTCTTTGCCCGGCTGCTGGATGCAGTGATGAACAAGCGTGAGGTGACCTTCACTTATCAAAAGCTGGAAACGCCCGGAAGGAAGGAGGGACGGCGTGTACAGCCATATCACGTCGGACAACTTCAAAACGGGTGGTATCTGATCGCGCATGATCTGTCGCGAAAGGAGATGCGGAAGTTTGCCCTGCAGCGCATGAGTGGCCTGGAGGTGCTCAAGACACGATTTGCCCGTGACCCAAAGTTCAGCATCCGTGACTACCTGAGCAGTGGCTTCGGCGTGTGGAGCTATGGAGCCGAGGCGGAGCACTTCGAGGTGTGTATCCGTTTTACCGGATGGGCGGCCCGCTACGTCGCCGAACGTCAATGGCATGCGAGCCAGAGGATCACCCCGCTGAAGGAGGATGGCAGCGAGATCGAGTTCCGTGCTCAACTAGCCGGGCTGGAGGAGATCACCCGCTGGGTTCTGAGTCATGGCCGACAGGCACAAGTGATCGGGCCGAAGGAACTGCATAAGCGAGTGGTGGAGGAAGCGAGTGCGATACTTGCTATCGAGTGATGGAGAGCACAGACAGCTGGCAGATCCCCATTTTTTAGCGGACGATCTTGTACAGCCTGCTGACTATCAGAGTTTCCACCCTCTCATGCTGATCACGGTCGGATTTCTCACGGCTCCGGCAGGGCTTTTAGTCCTGGGCATCTGGGTTCTCTACCACGTTCTGCGCGGCTGGACAGCTCTGCGAGTCCTACAACCGCTGCCTTGAAAACCTCAACTTCATTTCTCAGTGGATTGGTCCCTATAGCGGCTGCTGGGCCGTTGTTCAGTTGTTCTAATTTACACCCAGCACTTGTCCGGCGGTGACTCTCATGGTTTCGTGACTTGACCTCTACATGAGCCTTTCGCTGCCCAGCCATGCCAAGATCCAAATCTCTCCCACGGGTCTGGATGTGCTTGCTCCTCTGACCTTCGAGGAATGGAGCCAGGTCGCCTCATCGCTGGGCAACGC
>JABARQ010000033.1 GCA_019186985.1 Prosthecobacter sp.
CCACTCCTCGTCGCTGACATCACTGGTGTAGGCGGCTCTTGTCTTGGTGCTCGAAGGTTCCATTCCAAGCGTATGACTTGAAATATCCCAGGTGTACAGCGCTTTTCAAAGTTAATAACAGGCTCTAATGTTACCCGTGCCGGAGTAAACCGACGATCCCTTGATGCAGCTGTAGGTGGCGGTGACTGCACCCCCACTCATGGAAAACTCCGACGAGCCGTTGTTCCACATCACACAGTTTGTTAATGTGTAGGTGCTGCCACCACCACCGCTGGTACTGTTGTAAATAGCATAACTTGCTTGCCCGCAGATCGTGGTGTGAACCAGACGAAAGGTGCTGGCGTTTGTTGCGCCGTAGATGCCCGAACCTGAGCCGTTCAAAACAATGCTGCCAATGACATCCACAAAATTGCGGGCAGAACTGCTGGCAGGCTGGCTGTAAATGCCATGACTGTGTCCATGTAACACGCACTGAACAATACCGTGGCTGCCGCTACCGGTCAGGCCGACGCCGTTGCCCCCAGCACTCGAAAGAGTGAACCCTCGCAAGTACAGATCCTTGCTGCTGCTGATCGTGCTTCCTGAAGCAGGCTTGAGTGTCGTGATGTTCGGATCCACGGACTCACTGATAATGAACACACGCTTCGCCCCGGCGCCTGTGTTGCCGACAGACTCCGCATAAACCCCAGGCTTCACGACGATGATCTGGTCATCCGCCGTCAGAGAGGCCAGCGCGGAGCTTATCGTCGTGTAAGTCTCGCCAGTTCCCACCATGCGGTCCGCCGTCGGCACGCTGCCCGCATCGCTGGCGGAGGTGTTTTTCAGATACTCGGCCAAGTTTGGAAAACCATCGCCATCCTTATCCCCATGGCGGTCATCGACACCAACCGCAAGACCGTGGGTGATCTCGTAAGAGTCATCCATTCGGTCATTATCAACATCCGCAGCCCTGAGAGTGCCGCCAAGAATGGCAGTGAAGAACACAACGTACCATCCGGGACGGCCGACTTGCCAAGCATGGAGATATTTACAATGATGTTTCATTATCGATGCAATTAAATCTGCTCTTTATAAACATAGAGTTTCGCATCCATGACTGTTACCTTATAACAGTCAACTTAAATATAATTCATCATTAGCCTAGATATAGGCTTGAAAGCACACAAGATTTTCTCTCTAATTTGAATGGGAAACCCCAGTGTCAGCGAATGCCCTTCACGTCCGAAAAGTACCGCCCTGGGCACTGGCAAACGAGGACCTTCCCGGGTCATTGTACGCTGGGCTTTGAGCCTTTCCGGCCCTGCTTCGCGACAGCATTTAGATGCAGCCCACCTCACCCTTCCTCGGTCACGTCTTCTGGCGCTGGCTCATTGCTGGCGGGAAGCTCGCCGCCGGCGTCGGGGTGGATCTGGTAGTCGCCGGACTTGGCGTCCTTGGTGATGTGAATGTAGCCGCGTTCGCCGGCCGCCTGCACGAGGGCGGCGAAGCTGCGGAAGCCGTGGTAGCGCTCGCTGAACTGGGGCTGGCGGCGCTTGATGGTCTGCTTCACGGCGGAGGCCCAGATGGCCTGGTTGCCGCCGCGCTCGTTCATCATGGCGTCGACGGTTTCCATGAACACGTCGATGGCCTCGTCGGGATCGCCGGCGGACTTGGCGGCGGGTTCGGAGGAAGGAGGTGAAGCCGGCGCAGCACCGCCGGACTTGGGCGGCTGGGCGGCGTTGTTTTCCTTGGACCTGCCGGGCTGGGGCTGCGGCTTCTTCGGCTGCGGCCTGGCGGCCTGCTTGCGGCGCGGCTGCTCGCGCACGAGGTCGTCGTAGAAGATGAACTCGTCGCAGTTCTTGATGAAGATGTCGCCGGTGGAGTTCTTCACGCCGACGCCGATGACGTGCTTGTTGTTTTCACGCAGCTTGCTGACGAGCGGGGAGAAGTCGGAGTCGCCGCTGACGATGACGAAGGTGTCGACATGCGACTTGGTGTAGCAGAGGTCGAGGGCGTCGACGACCATGCGGATGTCGGCGCTGTTCTTGCCGCCCTGGCGCACATGGGGGATCTCGATCATCTCAAAGGCGGCCTCGTGCATGGCGCGCTTGTGCTCGCGGTAGCGGTCCCAGTCGCAGTAGGCCTTTTTGACGACGATGCCGCCCTTGATGAGCAGGTGTTCGAGCACCTTGCCCATGTCGAACTTGTCATACTTGGCGTCGCGAACCCCGATGGCGAGGTTTTCGAAGTCGCAAAAGATGGCCATGGTGTGCTCCCGGTCCGTGTTTCTCATGCCGCCATGCTCAGGGCATTGGGGACGCAGGGCAAGGCAAACCCTCGCTGGATGCGGGCAGGGGGCGGGGATTCCAGATTCGACAAAGTTTGCATCCTGGACGAAGGAGCGGCGTTCTAATTTGTCCGCCCCCGATGACTTTTCTGATCAAGCTGCTGCGTGCCCTGGTTCCCCTGGCGATCCTGGGGGCCTGTGGTTATGCCGTGTGGTGGCTGGTTTCCAATCCGCCCGAGCCGCCGAAGATGACGGCGCCGGCCATGCTGGTGCGGGTGGTGGGCAGCACCCTGAAGACGACGAGCCATGACCTGCTGGTGCATTCCCAGGGCGTGGTGCAGCCCCGGACCCGGAGTTCGCTGCTGCCGGAGGTGAGCGGCAAGGTGGTGGAGATGAGCCCGTCCTTCCGGCCAGGCGGTTTTTTTGCCAAGGAAGAGGTGCTGCTCAAGCTGGACACCACGGATTACGAAACGGCGGAGATCATCGCCAGGGCGGAAGTGGCCCAGACGGAGGTGGTGCTGGCGGAGGAAAAGGCCCGGGCGGAGCAGGCGCGTGAAAACTGGAAGGCCCTCGGCCGCAGCGGTGAGCCCTCGGCCTTTGTGGCACGCGTGCCCCAAGTCGCTCAGGCTGAAGCCAATCTGGCGGCGGCCAGGGCACGGGTGCTGAAGGCCGAGCGCGACCTGGAAAGGACGGTCATCAGGGCTCCCTATGCCGGTCAGGTGCTGGAACAGAACGTCGATGTCGGCCAGTATGTCACCCAGGGCACCGTGCTTGGGCGCGTGTTTGCCGTCGACTATGTCGAGGTTCGCCTGCCGCTGCCGGAGCGGGAGAGCCAGTTCTTGAAGCTTCCCCAGCCCTTCCGGGATCAGGCGGTGGCGGCCACGCCCAAGGTGATTCTGAAGGCCACGGTGGGAGGCAGGCCCGTCTCCTGGGAAGGCCGGGTGGTGCGGGTGGAAAGCAGCCTGGATCAGCAGACACGCCAGATGATGGCCGTGGCCCAGGTCACGGACCCTTACGCCAGCAGGCCGGACGGCACGCCGCCGCTGACCATCGGAGCCTTTGTCGAGGCGGACATTGCGGGGGAGAAGCTGGAGAACGTCTTCATCATCCCGCGTCAGGCCGTCCGGGCGGGCAATGAGATCATCCTGATCGAAAGGCCGCAGAACACCCTGCGGCGCATGACGGTGGAGCCTCTGGCCAGCACGGAGAAGTACATCGTTGTTTCCGCCCATGCCACCAAAGCCCCCAAGGAAGGCGCGGTGCTCTGCCTCACCCCCATCCCCTTCCCGGCGGATGGAGCGCGGGTACTGCCGACCATTGACGGCCAGCCTGCGGAAACACCTGCGGGAGGCAGCAAAGCCCCAGGAAATAACGAAACCGAAAAAAGCCAGAAACCTCCAGTCGTGAGCCAAAAGGCCGATACCTAAGGGTTAGGGCAGTGGGTTAGGTGAGCGGTCGCTGAATCAGCGGCTAAAGTGGTGGCTGTGAGAGACTTGTGAAAATGTCTCAAAAATGATAGAAGGTTCGTTGACGAAGTGAGGCTCATATTTTAGCATATTTAATAGTCAACTTTGACTCTCACATCCAACTGACCTTATGGCGAAACTAGTAATCATAGACGACGAAGCCGCAATCCTTGAGCTGATGAGCAAGCTCTGCCGTGCGGCGGGTCACACCGTATTTGGTTGTACGTCAGGCATGGATGGCATTGCGGCGATTCGTCAGCAGCAGCCGGAGCTGGTGATCGTCGACCTGCGAATCGGTGACGTAAACGGTCTCGACCTCGTGAGCATGTGCCGCGAGCAGTTTCCCGGCACGGCGGTCATCATGGTCACCGGGCATGGCAGTGTTGAGACGGCCGTGGAGGCGATGCGACTCGGCGCCTTTGATTATCTGACGAAGCCTTTCGACCTTGGGGATCTGATCAAGACCGTGAATCATGCGCTGGCGAGGAATGGCAGCGCCGCCTCGCAGCCCGCCGCCATACCGGCGCCATCGACGGTGCGCAGCAGCTCGTCCTCGAAGCTGATCGGCCACAGCGATGCCATTCAGCGCATCTTTGAAATCGTGCGTCGTGTGGCTGACAATGACAGCCCGGTGCTGCTGGAAGGCGAGTTTGGAGTCGGCAAGCACATGGTGGCCCGGGCCATGCATGAGGCCAGCCGCCGCAGCAACGCGCCCTTCAAGGAGCTGCAGTGCAGCGCCCTGCCCGAGGAGACGCTGGAGGCGGAGCTGTTCGGTCATGGCGGCAGCGCCCAGACGGGCATCTTTGGCCGCGCCGGAGGCGGCACGGTTCACCTGGCGGAAATCCATGTCCTGCCGCCCCGCATCCAGGCGCAGCTGAACACCTTCCTGGACGAGGCGATGGCGCGCCGCAGCGCCTGGAACACGAATGCGAGCGACTTCCGCCTGGTGGTCAGCACCACGATCTGCCTGGAGGAGGCCTCCAAGAAGGGCAGCTTTCGTGAGGACCTCTATTACAAGCTGTCCGTCGTGCCCCTGAAGATCCCGCCGCTGCGTGAACGCCGCGAGGACATCAAGCCGCTGGTGGATCATTTCCTCAAGGAGCTGGCGGAACGCACCGACACCCGGGCCAAGGGCATGGACTCCTACGCGCTGGAGTTCCTCGAGAAGTATTCATGGCCGGGCAACATCTCCGAGCTGCGCAACGCCGTGGAGCGTGCCTGCGCCTTTGCCGAGGGCGACCGCATCCGGCCGGCGGACCTGCCGACCAAGGTGAGCCAGCAGATTGAAGTGCCGACGCATCAGGCAACGAACGGAACCACCCAGCTTCCCATCGGCTCCCCGCTGGACGACTTCATCCGCGGCCAGGAGCGGCTGTTCATCAACGAGACGCTCAAGTACAACAACGGCTCGCGTGAGAAGACGGCCTCCATGCTCGGCATCAGCATCGCCACGCTGTACCGCAAGATGGGCCTGAACCAGGAGCGCAAGACGACCGCGTAGGCTGTTGCCGCCTGGCAGGTTCAACGACTTGCCGCCTTGACGACCTGAAAGCCTGTGAACTCGGCATGGCAGGGGCGTGTCGGCGCCCAGGTCGAGTCGTTGCCACCGTGGAAGGTTTCGAAATAGAGGCCGTCCACGTTGAAGGTTTCGGAGCTGCGCCATTCCATGTCCAGGCGCTCGACCATCAGGCGTTCGCCCTGCCCGGGAAGCGTGGTCCAGACACGCAGGATGCCATCGCGCCGGCCGCCCGTGTTCATGACCACGGCGATGCGCACCTGCACCGGCTGGCCGGGAGGAAAGCGGAAGTCCTCGGGGAAGGCGAAGCTCTCGCCGTACTTCCCGGGCTGGTTCTTGTGATAGACGTAGGCTTCACCCCGGCCGTCACGCCGCCACATCAGCCGGGCTGAGAAGCCGTTTTCACCATTGGCCGGCCGGCCGCCGCTGACGTTTTCCGGCCCCCCGCAGAGACCGGGCAGCTTGCCACCCTTCACGAAGTCGAAGTCCTCGCCAAACCTGAGCGTGTAATGCAGCTCGGCAGCCCTGTGCTTGCCGATGGGCCAGCGCCATCCGGCGCCGCCTTTTTCCGGGCCGATCTGACCGGGAACATAGTCCACCCGCAGCCAGCGCAGTCCGTCGT
The DNA here is from genome assembly GCA_019186985.1 of Prosthecobacter sp. GTDB lineage: Bacteria > Verrucomicrobiota > Verrucomicrobiia > Verrucomicrobiales > Verrucomicrobiaceae > Prosthecobacter. The sequence continues at coordinate 5,871 of JABARQ010000033.1, forward strand.
GTTCAGCCAGGCTGACATGCCCTTCCTTCACGCCGTCTTCAAACTCGCAGCCCGGCCAGTCCTGCTTCCAAAGCGTCTCCGAGTAGGGGCCGGCAGCACCGCTGAAGTTCACGACGATGGGCAGTTCGGCGGCGCGGAGGAGGCTGGTGCAGAGGAAAAAGCAGACGCTCAGGAGCTTCATGACGGCGCAGGGTGAGGGTGGGAACCGCAGGCGGCAACGCCTTTGTGGGGCTCTCCCCAAATGCCGGGGAAAAAGGCGGCGGCTTCCGAGGTTTTCGTTGCGCGTCCCGGGGCGGCCGGAGTTTGATCCCGAAACCCTCGCCATGTTCCGACCGCTCTTCCACTGCCTGCCCCTGCTGCTCCTGGGGCTCAATGCCTGCACCCTGTCCGGGGCCGGCGACCGTGTGGAGCCGCCGGAAGGCTACATCGCGGTGAGGGACCTGGATTATGCCGGGCGGGACAACCCGCGTCAGAAACTCGATCTCTACCTGCCGGAGAAGCCGTCGGACAAGCCGCGCCCGCTGATCATCTACATTCATGGCGGCGGCTGGGAGGGCGGCGGCAAGGAGGACGCAGGCGCGCTGCTGCTGTTTGCGAAGCAGGGCGGTTATGCCGCCGCGTCCATCGGCTACCGTCTGACGGATGAAGCACGCTGGCCGGCGCAGATTCACGACGTGAAGGCGGCGCTGCGCTGGCTGAAGGCCCATGCGAAGGATCATGGCATCGACCCGGGGAAGGTCGCGCTCTTCGGCATCTCGGCGGGCGGGCATCTGGTGAGCCTGCTCGGCACGAGCCAGGGCGTGAAGGAGCTGGAGGGCGACGTGGGCGTCCCTGGAGAATCGCTGAAGATCCGCTGTGTCGCGAACTTCTGCGGCCCGGCGAACTTCCTCACCTTTCCGGGCCAGGGGAGCGTCATTGATCCGGAAAAGCCGGATGCGGCCATCTACAAGCTGTTTGGCGGGCCGCTGAGCCGGCATCAGGCCGAGGCGAAGGCGGCCTCGCCCGTCAGCCATGTCAGCGGAGATGACCCGCCCTTCCTGCACATCCATGGAACTGCGGACAGGCTGGTGCCCCTTGCCCAGGCGCTGGAGTTTGACGCCGTGCTCGACAAGGCGGGGGTGGAGAGCACGCTGCTGACCGGCGAGGGGGCGCCGCATGTCTTCTTTTCCGAGGACCTGACGGCCAAGATGCAGGCCTTTTTTGACAAGCATCTGCAAGGCAGGCGGGCTGATCTCCGACAAGGTCCGGTCCTTTGGCAATGAAACCACGAATCCTCATCATCGGCGGCGGACTGGCGGGCACCACGGTGGCCTGGCGGCTGCTGGAACGCGGCGTGCCGTTCATGATCGTGGACCGCGATGAACCGCTGACCTCCTCCAAGGTCGCAGCGGGCCTTGTCACGCCGATCACGGGCATGCGCCTGAACCTGAACTGGCGCTACGACACGATCCATCCCGAGGCGCTGGCGTTTTACCGGTCCGTCGAGCAGCGGCTCGGCACCCTCTTTTATCATGAGGTGCCCATCGTCAGGCTGCTGCGCGACGAGGGCATGGCCGAACTATGGAGGAACCGCAGCCGGCAGGCCGAGATCCAGCCCTATGTGAATCCGGCGCCACAGATGCCGCTGGTGGATGAAGAGGTGTTCTCCGCGCCCCATGGCGGCTTTGAAATGCGTCACAGCGGCTGGATGGACACGGCTGCCTATCTTCAGGCGAGCCGGCGGCATTTTGAAAGCCTCGGCTGCTGGCAGACCGGTGAGTCGGACGGCTCCCTGGTCTGGCGCGGCGAGGTCTTCACCCATGCCGTGTTCTGCATCGGCTGGGAGGCGGCCCGGCATCCATGGTTTGACTGGGTGCCCTTCCGTTCGGCGCGTGGCACGGTGCTGAAGCTGCAGGCGGACACGCAGGGGGAAAGGCGCATCATCAACCGCGGCTGCTGGCTCATCCCGCGCGCCGACGGCACCTTCCGCGCCGGGCCGACCTATGAGCTGGACTTTGACGTGCCCTTCAAGCCCTCGCCGGAATCCATCCTGGAGCTGGAGGTGAAGCTGCACCGTCTCTACAAGGGCCGTTATGCCGTGCTGGATGCGCAGACCGGCGTGCGGCCCATCGTGCCCCGGAAGCGCGCCCTCATCGGCTTCCATCCCGCACGCCCCCAGGTCGGCTTTGTCAACGGCCTCGGCTCGAAGGGCGTGCTGCGCGCCCCCTGGGTGGCCCGGCAGTTTGTCGAGCACCTCCTGGATGCGAAGCCGGTGGAGGCGGAGCTGGACCTGGCGCAGAATCTATGAGCCCCTGGGCAGGTTGCGAGTTTGCAGGATCAAGGCCGAAGGAACATGATTTCACCCGTTGTCTTCTCCGTGCCGGCCAGGGGTGGCAGCAGGTAGTGCCCATCGCCGATCAAGGCATCGGGAGGCGTGGTGGGCTGACGCAGCACGCCGCTGAAGGTCACGACGCGCGGTTTCGGAGTGGTGTCCGCCAGCTCGAAGCTGCCGCTGAACAGCCCGGTGGCGGGCACCAGCGTGGCCTTCCACTTCGTTGTGTTGGCGGCGGGAGCGGTCACGGTGACAGCGTTGGTGCTGCTCAAGCCGGCACGCGTGGGCAGGTTGTCGTTCAGGGTGCTGCCGGTATTTGCATGCAGAACCTCAAAGCTGCTGCTGGTCAGGCCGAGGCGTGACGCCAGGGGGATGGCAGGAGCGCCGCGTTTGGCGGCGGCAGGTGGCAGCCAGGGATCGAGCATGAGCACGGAACTCACAGGGTTCATGACGCCGAAGCCTGATCGATAGCTTTCATCCGTTGGCAGACCGAGCTTGACCCAGGTCATGACGGCGGCTTCGACATGGCGGCGGCCGGCCAGCGCCGGGTGAGGCGTCAGTGTGAAGGAACCGCCAAAGTGGGACTGAAGGCGCGTGGCGGCACCGGTTTTGTAAGGCTGAAGGAAGAGACGATAGGTGGGGTCGCTGGCATCATCAGGCATCAGTGTGGTGGTGAAGCTGGTGCCATCGCCAAGCCTGCCCGCCAGAGTCATCACACCCTTGGTGCTGATCACTGCGGCGGCCCAGCCTGCGCCTGCGGGCACACCGGCAGCCGCCACAATGGCGGGCTCCAGGACCACAGTATGAGCTCCGGCGTAGAGAACACTCTGACCGGCGGCAGATGCAAGCACTCGGCGGCCTGTGCTGGTGGACGCATAGGGTCCGCCGCCACGTGTCACATCAGCGCTAAGGCTGCCAGTGATCCTGGTGGTGAAGTTAACCTCATAAGGAATGCCGCCGGAAGTGACTGTGGCGCTGCCCGTCGCCGACTCGCTGCCGGGGTTGCTGACCAGCGAACCTCTCAGCGGGAGCGCGGTCTTTTCATCCACACAGTAGAGTTTGCCGGTAAAGCTCGTGTTGGCCGCAGCGATGGTGACGACGAGCTTGCCCACGAGACCACCGCCATCGTTTGTCAGCAGCGCTTCATAATTCGCAGCGAAGCTTTCCACGACCATCACCCCCTTCTGGTAGATGAAGGTGTAGTTGGCGCTGCTCCCGCCGCTGACGGTGATGGGGTACACGCCGCCCAAGCTCTTGCTGGTCGCCGTCGTTTTCAAGGAGGGCGCGGTGGTGACGACGCTGTCCGTCTCACCATTGACGAAGCCGCTGTAGTTCAAAGTGAGTGCCGGGTTATCCTGGCCGACGAACTTCCTCTGATCCACGGGAGTGACATAGAGCGGGGCTTTGGAGATGACGAGCGTGCCGGTCTTCGTGCCCTTGCTGTCTGTGGCCCGCACGGGGTAGCGGCCCACGTCCTTGGGCGCGGTGCTGCCAAAGTCCGCTCCGATCTTGTATTCGATCGTCACCGGGCCTGCGCCACCAAGGGTGCTGATGACGCGGGGCGTGCCGGTGTAAAGGTGGACGAAGTCAAGCATCGTCAGCTGCGTGGGGTTGACCTTCACTGCGATCGTCTTCACCACGGTGGGTGCTGCGGCATAAAGGCCACCACCGGCCTGCGCTGCCTGCACCTTCACGATGCCTGTGCCGGTGAAGCTCAGGGCATTTCCCACGATGCTGGCTCCCGCTGCGGTGGTGCCGGCAGGCAGCACACTGAGCGTCACCGGCAGTCCTGAGCTGGCCTGGGCGCTGAGGCTGAGCGGACTCTGATTGAGATAAACGACGGCTGGCGGTGCAAAGGTGATGGCCTGCGGCAACGTCATGTCCAGCGTGCCATAGCCACGAATGGTGAAGGTGAAGGCGGGATGGCTGGCAGCGTCGCTGAAGATCGTCACCGTCGCCGTTTGCGAACCGGGCAGCGTGGGGTCAAAGGTGATGTCAAAGGACGTGCTGTCACTTGCCGCCACGGGAGATGTGGGGGGGAGCGTGACCGCAAAGGCACCTGCACTCGACCCGCTGGGAGTGATGAGCACGGTCGTGACGTGGAGATCCAGGCTGCCCTCGTTGGTGATGGTGAAGGTATGTGTCTCCTGCGCATTAAACAGTGCCACGTTGCCGAAGTAAGTGTCGTCAGCAGTGCCCGGTGACGTGTCACCGTGAGGGATGTCCACGCCATTTCCCGTGAGCGCGATCTCGGGCACAGGCACCACGACCGCCACCTGCACGGGCGCTCCGCTGTTCTGGCCGTTGGCCGTCACCACGGCATTCAGGGCACCCAAGGTCAAACCCGTGAGGCTCGTCACGGTCAAGGACGTGGCCGTCGCGGCGGTGACAGTGCCGCTGCCTGAGGGGGTGAAGGCCACGGTGTTATTCCCGGGCGTGGGGGAGAAGCCATGGCCGGAGATGGTCAGCGTTGTCGCGCTGACCGCGAGATTCACCGTGCTGCTGATGACGACGGGCACGACGGCAGCCACCTGCACGGGCGCTCCGCTGTTCTGGCCGTTGGACGTCACCACGGCACTCAGGGCGCCTGAGCTCAGGCCACTGACGTTCACAGTGAGCTGCGTGCTGGTGGATGCGGTGACGGTGCCAGTGGTGCCAGAAGGGGTGAAAACCACGGTGTTATCTCCTGGCGTGGCAGAAAAGTTGGTGCCGTTGATGATCAGCGTCGTGGCTGTGCTCAACAGGCTGGCCGTGCTCATGGTCACCGTCGGGCTTGGTATCACACCGAATGATAGAACTTGCTCGATGAGGCCGCCGCCGCCGTTAAAATAACCGTTCGTAGTGCGGCCGCGGGCGCGGATGCTGCCCGCAACTGGCAGACTGAGGCCGGTGAGCTGCCAGTCTGGCGTGATGCCCACACGGGTGCCTGAGCCCAGCGGGTTCCAACTTGTGCCACCATTTGTGGAAAGCTCAAAGGTGACCAGGGAGAGCTCCGGCCCAGCTCCACTTCGCGTCCAGTCGATCTGGGCGGCAGAGGGCATGGAGAGTGTCTGGGGGGCCGGTGCATTGAGCAGCCGGGCAAAGAGATTGCGCGCCGTCGGGCTGCCCGCGCCATTGGGCTGGAGGGTCGTGAATTGTCCACCGAGCAGCACCCTCCCATCCGCCTGCAACGCCACGCTATAGACGAAGCTGTCAGCCTTGGGATCAAAGCCGGCGTCCAGCGTGCCGTCTGCATTCACCCGCGCGATGCGGTGGCGCACCGTCGGGCTGGCTGCACCATTGGGCTGGAGGCTGGTAAACGCCCCGCCGAGCAGCACTTTCCCATCCGCCTGCACCGCCATGCTATAAACGACAAGGTTAGCCTTGGGATCGAAGCCGGTGTCCAGCGTGCCATCCGCATTCACTCGCGCGACGCGGTCGCGCACCGTCGGGCTGGGCGCGCCGTTGGGCTGGAGGGTGGAAAAGTTTCCCCCGATCAGCACCTTCCCATCTGCCTGCAACGCCACGGCATAGAGCACATTGTTGGGCTTGGGATCAAAGCCGGTGTCCAACGTGCCGTCTGCATTCACCCGCGCGATGAATTGCCGCGCCGTCGCACTGGTCGCGCCATTGGGCTGGAGAGTGGTGAAGCCCCCCCCGAGCAGCACCTTCCCATCCGCCTGCAACGCTATGCTGTAAACCACGTTGCTGGCGTTTGGGTCAAAGCCGGTGTCCAGCGTGCCGTCTTCATTCACCCGCGCGATGCGGTTGCGCACCGTCGGGCTGGGCGCGCCATTGGGCTGAAGGGCGCTGAAGAACCCACCGAGCAGCACCTTCCCATCCGCCTGCACCGTCACGCTGGTGACCGTGTTCCCGGCCTTGGGATCAAAGCCGGTGTCCAGCGAGCCGTCTGCATTCACCCGCGCGATGTGGGCGCGGGCCGTCGCGCTAGACGCGCCATTCGGCTGGAGGGTGCTGAAGTCCCCGCCGAGCAGCACCTTCCCATCTGCCTGCACCGCCACGCAGGAGACTTCATCATTGGCCTTGGGATCAAAGCCGGTGTCCAGCGTGCCATCCTCATTGAGCCGGGCGATGTGGCTGCGCGGCACGCCGAGCACGGAGGTGAACTTGCCGCCGATGATGATTTTCTTATCCGGTTGCACGGCCGTGGCCAGGACGTAGCTGCCCACGAGATTCGCATCCAGCGGATCGAGGTCACCAGCGACCGTGAGGGAGATGGAGGCCACCTGCACAGGCGCTCCGCTGTTCTGACCGTTGGTCGTCACCACGGCGGAAAGGCTGCCCACGGTGAGACCGGTGATGCTCACGATGAGCTGCGTGCTGGTGGACGAGGTGACAGTGCCGGTGGTGCCCGCCGGGGTGAAGACCACGGTGTTATTGCCTGGCGTGATGTCGTCGAAGTTCGTGCCGGTGATCGTCAGCGTGGTGGCGGTGGTGGGGATGTTCGTGGTGCTCAGTGTGACCGAGGGGGGCGGTGTTACATAGGTGAAAATACCCATGCCGCCGGTGCTGGCCCCATTGGGTGATCCGGTGATGGCCACATCCACCAGCCCCGCTGCGTGTGCGCCAGTGGTGCCTGTGGCAGTGGTGGCACTGCTGACACTGAAGCTGGTCAGGGCCACGCCGCCGACGGTAGCGCCCGTGGCTCCGCTGAAGCCCGTGCCGGTGATGGTCACGCTGGTGCCGCCGAGGGTGCTGCCGCTGGCGGGGGCGATGCTGACGACGGAAGGCGCGCTGACGGCAGCTTGGCCGTCCGCTTGGGAGGCGAGGCGGACTTTGCCAGAGCCTTCCGCTACAAACCGCCCACAGAATGTGCCATTGACATCATCCACGACGACGGCCTGCAGATTGGTGCTGCTGGCCAGCCCCACGAGACTGTTGCTGCCGCTCACCGCTCCGCTGATCCCGCTGCTGCCACTGCCCCAGGTCACGGCTCCGGCATCGGCCATGCTTGCGTTGTCCCAGGACACGCTGCGCACGACATAGTGGCCATTGCTCAGCACGGTGACTCCGCCGCTGCCGACTTGGTCACCGGCCTTGGCGCCCACGAGGCTGTTGCCGCTGCTCACCACGCCACTCACACCGCTGCTGCCGCTGCCCCAGGTCGCGGCTCCCGCATTGACCACGCCTGCGTCATCCCAGAACTGGCTGCGCACGACGTAGTTGCCATTGCTCAGTACCGTCACGCCCTGGCTACCCACCTGGTCACCGGCTGTGCTGCCGACGAGGCTGTTGCCGCTGCTCACCACGCCACTCACGCCGCTGCTGCCGCTGCCCCAGGTCACCGTTCCAGCATCGACCACGCCTGCGTTATCCCAGAACTGGCTGCGCACGACGTAGTTGCCATTGCTCAGCGCCGTCACGCCCTGGCTGCCCACGTTGTCACTGGCCGTGCTGCCGACGAGGCTGTTGCTGCTGCTCACCACTCCACTGACCCCGGTGGTGCCGCTGCCCCAGGTCACCGCCCCGGCATCGATCACGCCTGCGTTATCCCAGAACTGGCTGCGCACGACGTAGTTGCCATTGCTCAGCGCCGTCACGTGAAAACTGATTCGATCGCCGACTGTGCTGCCGACAAGGCTGTTGCTGCTGCTCACCACTCCACTGACCCCGGTGGTGCCGTTGCCCCAGGTGGCCGCTCCGGCATCGGTCACGCCTCCATTGTCCCAATCCCAGGTGCTCACCACATAGTTGCCGTTGCTCAGCGCCGTCACGGCGCCCCAGCCCACTTGGTCACTGGCCGTGCTGC
>JABARQ010000052.1 GCA_019186985.1 Prosthecobacter sp.
CACGCCCCAGCGCGTCCTGCTTCAATATCGCCGTCTTGCCCCGGTTGTTGTCCATAAGTGTCGTAACCCTACGGCTACGACACTTGCTGACTACGACAGACCCATGGCGCTACGTTTGACGGATACCGAGCTTGCCAGGAGAAGTTCGGTTGATGATCTGATTGAGCGCATTGTCTTCTGCGCGACCTCCGATGTCATTGAAGCTGTAGTCCTGGTTCAGCGGGGACAGGTCCGCAAAGCTGGTGCCACCAGGATCGGTGGCATACTGCCTGCGGGCGGAGCCTACTTATAGAGGGACAGCCCCTTTGTGCCCACTTCGCCATGATTTAGAGTTCCACGGTACCATATTCATGGCAAAGAAGCGTATGCATCACGCGCAGTGGAGAGAAGCATAGCAGGGTGAAGGCCAGGCTATTCAAAGTAGATCACTCCGGCGCGATAACACCTATTGCCATTGTGATCCTTGAAAACCACTTCAATGGACTCTCTGATTTCTTCTTCGGTTGATTCTTCAGCCTCCAACTGCACAACTGCCGACTCATCGACAGCCACAGGAAGATCATAGAGTTCAATCAACCGCATAGATGCGCTTATGGCCTGAGCAACAGTCGCGCCACGGATACCCATAGCGAGCACAGCACCATTGATGCTTGCACCTTCTGCGGCAACAGCTTGAAAAGCTGGTGAACTCACAGTCAAAATTAGTTTCCACCATCTCGTCATTTCGCAGCCTCCTTTACATCAAGCCAAATAGTGTCCCCGAACGAACTTATTTGCTGTTCTTGCAGTTTTCCATCGACCCACTCTGCAGATGAAGTGAGTTTGCCGTTGGCATCAAATCCAAAAGTCCAGGCAGGCTTGCCGCACTCACTAATGGTCAGAGAAAAACCAATTAGTTCCTTCTCCTGTTCACGAGACAACTCTCTGCCATAGTCACCACCCATTGCGATCAATTCGCCCGGATTGATCCAATCCAGGTAGGACATCACCGAGTCCGGACCAAACCAATAAGTTGCCGTGAGGCCATTCGCGATGCTCGGACCTGGATAGGGGTTAGTGTAAACTTCGACGAGTTCTACGCCTGCTTGGTCGCCGGTGTCTTCGCCTTGTAGATTTGACGCCGTGCTTGCGCTGATTCCCGCCAACACGGTTGACCAAAATATGTGCTTTCCAGGTGCCGTGTTGTCTTGGTAGTGCGGCGCCCCTGTCTTTCCAGTTTTGAGCTTGTGTCCCTTGTGCCTGAGCAAGTTCTTCTTGTCGATGGCAATGCGGGCGACTTTAGTCGCATCATCACGACTCTTCATCATGAGTTCTGAACCTTTTTTAAAAAGTTGAGCGGCTTCTTTGTGCGTGAAAATAGGTGTAACTTTTTTTACGCTCTGCTGTCCGAATCGCTTTGCCAGGTATCCAACGATTTTGCCTTTACCCATTCCAAGCACATCGAAATGATTCACCGAATCATTCCCCACCATGCCGTAGAGGTTAATGCCACCGTTCTCCTCAATCGGGTCCCGGCTCAGCCACCTTCCCAATTCGGGGGAGTAGTATCTGAAGCCATAGTAGAGCCAGTTGGTCTCCACATCCGTGTATTTGCTGCTAAAACGCATAGGGTTTAACTCGGGCTCTGGCTCGTTAACCCGCACAGGCGAGCCAAATGCATTGTATTCATAGAGGGCATGTCGAACAGTGCTGACGGCGCTCAAGCCAATCACATTCCCATTGAGGTCAGAAGTGGCCCAATAGCTGTCCGCAGGACTAACACCACGCTCATGGCGGGTCAAACACAATAGTCCGCCCACGCCTCCCGCTCCTGTCAGGCTGCCGCTCAGGTCCGGCCCCATAAGAGCTGCGCTGCCGGCGCGAGCAGCCCATCGCCGAGCAAGGCGCATGACTGCAAAGCGTGTTGCGGGGCATCTACGGCTATCATGCCGTGCCCGGCAACCTGCGTTCACTTGGCAGTCTCCGCCTGGAGGTTACCAAACGCTGGTGCCGCAGTCTCTGCCGTCGCAGCCACAAACGCCGGCTCGACTGGAGAAAGATGAGTCTCCACGTCAGACGCTGGCTGCCACCGCCCAAGGTCCAGCATCCATGGCCTGAAGAGCGCTTCTTTGCCGCCAGAACCCGAGGTAAGAGCCCGGTGCGGTAATGCCGCCCGCCGGGATCTGTGCGGGGGGCGCTGGGCAACCCGTGTCCCTACCGCGACCCGAACAACTCTCGCAGTCCTCAACACATCAGCGAAGCAACAGAACATCAAAGGCCGATTGACTTGCCGCATAATGCCAAGCTCAGACACTTGGCGGAGGGATAGGTGCGTCGTCGGATGCTTGCTGGAAATGTTGTTGAATTTTCGAACTTGATACCACTCCCTCGACATCCAGATCGCTCATCCAGGCGCTATCATAATCGAGTCTAGACCATGATGGAGATTCTGCACGGTTATAAAAATCACCATACAGCGGCCCAACGAGGATGCCCCGTCGTGTTAATGCCTTATCTTCACCCAGCAAAAGGGCGGCAGATGAAAAGCTGAGATATTTACCAGTAATTGCAGGTTCCAACTCCCTCTCAGCAGCTTGAACTGCACTTTCAAGGTCATTGTCACAAACAATAGCAACCATGTCCTTGTGCTGATCATCTGGAGAATAAAAACAGACAGCAAATATTTTCATATCACCATGGATGAGCGTGTATTTCACCGAGTGAATTAACGCGGAGTTTGATTCGAGAAGTGCATACCCCATTCACAGCACCAAGAGTGAACTGAGTCGTATATACAAACCCGTCCAACTGCCTTGGGTCTTTTATGGCTTTTAAAGCGTCAGTAATGTATCCCTTAACGTGATAATCTTCCGTGCCATTGTTAAATTTCGCCGGACCATTTTTTGAAGTTTGGAAGATGTTTTCACCCTGTTTTGCAAAGTGCTTTGTGTATTTACCACCTGCTTTCCCCACATAGCCCAATTTGACACCAAGCCTAGATAGGCCAGGCACAGCATTATCAATTTTCATCACGGTGGTTAGCTTTGCATCCTTTACCTTATCGCCAAGCTGAACGGCTTTCCCGATCTTTGTAGTTCCTGCTGGCACATACGGAATAAACAACGCGGCCACATCAGCTGTAAGACTCGCATAATCCCCAACGGCAATATCAAAAACAACATTTCCAACATCCCATACTGTATCGAGTGGGATTTGGCCCTTAACATCTACGCGGTTCACCGGATCGTTCCCCACCATGCCGTAGAGGTTGATTCCCCCTTCTTCTTCGATGGGATCTCTGGAAAGCCACCTTCCCAATTCGGGGGAGTAGTATCTGAAGCCGTAAAGGATCATTGCTGGATGCTTGCCGCTATAACGAGCTTTCGATTCATAGACCGCACCTTCGGGATACTGGCATAATTCCACGCCAGCTAGCGATGGATCGCCCGCATGAAGATTGGTCCATTTCATCGCGGACTCGGTCACAGGCCGACGATTACTGCAAGCCGCAGTTGTGAGAGACAACAACACGATGAGCAAGAACACGCTGATGGCCCCGCAGCTAGAACGTGTTCGTTCTGTCCGCTTGTGTTTACTGGTGATGCTCATGGATCAAATGAGTTAAGGATCGACCTCGGGCCAGTAGCCTGGAGGATTGCCCGGATCGCCATTCCCATTGCCAGTGTTACCGTGCGGGTTGGCTGTTCCATCCGGGAAGACTTGGGGCCGGATCGCTGCCCTAACTTCATCAGAACAAGTAAGTTAACGGGGATCCATGCCATTCGTTGGCTCATGTGTTCATTTTTTTGCTATACCAGTCAACAAGGGCGCAAAAGTTAATGAGATCAAAATGACAACAACCGTTAGCACATCTCCCCAAAGTGCTTCTTCGGATGATAAAACTTTGTCATCGGGCTCGGCGACCAAAGATGCCAAAAAAACAGCAAGAAGAAAATAAAGAAACAATGCAGTAGCAATTGTTGCAATAGGTCTTGTCAGATATGTTTTGAAAATTGAATACATACTATCGAATGTTTTCGGCCTTCGTGATTTTGAAAAACTCATCAAAGGTATATTTTCTCTGCCAGACACCAAATACATGATAAGGCGTTCCCGCTTTGAGTCCTCCAGGGCCTAAACCTTGATGCAATATCCAGTCTAGTGGCTTATCCAAATTGCCGTTGGCCTTAAAGTCGTACAAATCGTACAAAGCCAAGTTGGCTCGACAAATACCTCCACAGCTATTCTCAAGATCGCATGACATCTCAAAGCTGACAGTAACGTGCTGAAGGGCAGCCTGAGTGAGCAGCGTGCTGACCATACCTGATGGACTGTCAGCAATATGCAGCCCTATATGGCCCGAGTTCGCTTTACGCATTTCCTTAACTGCTTTGGAAAGCTTGTCGCCAAAAAAGTCAGCAACGACCTCTTCATCTACCTTTTCAAAGTTATCTTTCAAAGCGCTTGTTTTGCTAATGTCCATAGAATCATCCGTCCGCGCCCTCATGGATGAGAAAGGCCCTGGCGTACCTCTAAAATAGAAACTAAGCATTACTGCGGTTAGCCCAGACTCGGATGGCTGATAAGTTGTTGCGCCATATCCTGTTGGCACTTTTTGCTCAACTATACTTCTGTAATTAGGAGAAAAGTCTTTGAAGGTTCTTTGGCCCAAATAATCAAGAAAGTTCACCGGATCATTCCCCACCATCCCATACAGATTGAGTCCCCCCTCTTCCTCAATCGGATCCCTGTTCAGCCAGCGCCCGGTCTCCGGGGAGTAGTACCGATACCCGTAGTAGAGCCAGTTGGTCTCCACATCCGTGTATTTGCTGCTAAAACGCATAGGGTTTAACTCGGGCTCTGGCTCGTTAACCCGCACAGGCGAGCCAAATGCATTGTATTCATAGAGGGCATGTCGAACAGTGCTGACGGCGCTCAAGCCAATCACATTTCCATTGAGGTCAGAAGTGGCCCAATAGCTGTCCGCAGGACTAACACCACGCTCATGGCGGGTCAAACACAATAGTCCGCCCACGCCTCCCGCTCCTGTCAGGCTGCCGCTCAGGTCCGGCCCCCATGTGTAACTACGCAGAAGATGGGGCCTGCCGCCGGGAGCAGGCGCATCATAAGCTGTCAGCCGCAGCTCCACCTCCGCAACCAAGTTCCAGCCCTCGTAAATGAAACGGATGTCGCTGAGCACTTCCCAGGAAGACGTCGCTCCCGCGCGCTTCTCCACCTTCTTGGAAACCCGGCGGCCTTGGGCGTCATAACCAAAGGTGAGGCGTAAGTCAGGCACTCCGGCGGTGATTGCGGCGGTGGTGGTAACGGCCTGGGTGAGCCGGTTTTCGGCATCCCACAGGAGATTCCACCGGCCATCCGCCTGGAGGGTGTTACCATCTGCATCATAGGCATGCGTAAAGCTGGCGGGGGGCATGTACACCTTTCCGCCATGAACCGTCTCGGCAGTGGCAGAGCTGTCCTCAGCATGCACGTCCACCTGGCTCCACTGGGGGGAGGGCGAACCGCCCCCCGCACTTGGAAGCAGGTGCGTGTACCACGCACCATAACGGGTGGCTGTGCCGCCGTTCACGCTGACGGCCTGTGACACGGGAGCCAGCCCGGTGACGAGCTTGCCAGGAGAAGTTCGGTTGATGATCTGATTGAGCGCATTGTCTTCTGCGCGACCTCCGATGTCATTGAAGCTGTAGTCCTGGTTCAGCGGGGACAGGTCCGCAAAGCTGGTGCCACCAGGATCGGTGGCATACTGCCTGCGGGCGGAGGTGACCTGCCCGCGGGTGTCATAGGTGTAGAGCCAGCGCGAGGCGGCCGCCTGGGCGCCGATGTCAAAATGCGGGTCCACTTGGATGATGGCAGCCTGAGGCTGCCCCCCTGATGTTCCCATGCTTCCCAGGCTGCGGGTTTGCTTGAAGACCGCCGGACTTTCCAAGGTCTCGTGGGAGATCGAAGTCATGCCCTGTGCCAGGGTGGAAATCTCAATGGTGGTGAGATCAAGCTCTGGATGGGTCATCCGATGACGCAGCAAGGTGCGTGTGCTGCTGTCCATGGTCTGCTCGTAAGAAATATCCGTGACGTTTCCAGCGCTGGAAACCCGGCTCATGCGGCCGTTTTGATCATAGACCCTGGTGACATCCGGCAGCACAATGGCAGGGAAGGCAGGCGCGGCGCCTGCTGGTGGCTGATAAGAACCACTACTTATAGAGGGACAGACCCTTTGTGCCCACTCAACGAACCCGTAGAGGTTGATTCCCCCGCTCTCTTCGATGGGGTCTCTGTTCAGGCCACCTGCCCATTTCAGGGGAGTAAAACCGATAGCCGTATCCCAAGACCCCTTCGTTGGAGAGGATTCCCTGGAGGCTGGCATTGGGTGATGTGACTGCTATGGGTATCACTTTTTTCTTTCTCGCCAAAAAGTTAGTGCCGAGTCCCGTTCCAAAGAGGCCGACCTGGTAAAAGGCAGGTAACTGACAAAATCCAGCCAAGACACAATGGCCGCAATTTGAGCATTTGAAAAAAGCTCGAATATCCTGACTTTATGATTCAAGTCTCGCTCACCAAGTGGACGATCCTTCTCTATACCATCAAGATAATACACCACCTGATCAGCTAGCGGAATGCTGATCCGCTGTTCCGAGGCTTCAAGTGCAGTCAGCATTAGACATGGAAGCAAGCGTTGAACTCCTTCGACGTCAAGCTGAGGCAAGAAAGACCAAAGGTCGTCTAACTCTTCCTTGGGGACTGAAATCAGTGAGTGTGCCCCCGGGAAAGCTTCAAGAATTTCTAATTTAGTATTTAAGTTTTTCATCATGGACCCACTACATTGGATGGCAACAAGGGCCAAGTAGGAGGAATTGCAGCATTAACTACAAATCGCACTATTCGGTATGTTACATAGCAAGCTCCTGCTGTCCCAGGGAAAACGGAAAACGGGGTCAGTGTGCAACTGCTTGACAAACTGTTCGCATTCATGAGCTCGTGACATCGGCTTCCTCCAGTAATTGTTTCAGTTCTTCCGGCACCTTCTTGATCGCAGACTTCCCGTCAAGACGCCTGAGTTGCTGGCTTACATTCGCCGCTGATTTCATCTCCAGTTTCTCCGCCAGCCACTTTTGTGAGACCACCGTGCGCCGCCACAGCAGCTCCGCCTGCAGCACCTTCCGTGGATCGGAGCCCTTCAACTTGCAATGATCGCCTGTTTTGATGCCTCCCGCCCTCAGCCCTCTTGCCAGCCACTCCAACGCCTGCCGCTCCCCATGCTCCCTCACCAGCTCATGCTTCTGATAAGCTCGCGACACTGGCGCGGTCTTTTTGAGGAGCTTCCGCCCCAGCTTACGCATTGCTTCACCAAAAGCCTGCGTGCCCCAGTACCATCCACGCCTCAGATGGCTCGCCCGCGTGTCCACTCCCTCTGACAGTAGCGGCACTCCGCAGCTCTTGCTCTCCCCGCTCACCGCCCGCTTGTCCAGCCACTCCACCATCTCCCGCCTTCCCGCCACCGTGTCTGACAGGTTGAATGCCTTCATTCCTGCCGCCGCGTCCAGCCACTTCGCCCGCTTCTTCGGCGGCAAGGCGTAACCACCCGCCACACTACTCCACGGGTAATCCAGCACGTTTTGCCCCGCCTTCGGGCGGATCATCCGCGCACGCACCGGATTGAGATGGATGTAATCCAACAGCGTCTGGTAGTGGTGGCGATCCTCGCCTTCCACCACCACCGCCTTGTAACGGTCGCCAAACAACCGCCCCCACTTCCGGTGCCGCACGTTGTAGCGACGTGTCAGCGTGTTTTGCAGCCAGGACATCCCCGCCACGAGGTTCGGCTCAGGCGTCTGGATGAAGAGATGGTAGTGATTGCTCATCAGCACCCACGCCTGCACCGCCAGCCGGTCATCTCACATGCCTGGCTCCGCGCATGCAGGAAGAACCGCCGGTCATCATCATCATGGATAATGTCCTCGCGCCGGCTCCCCCGCGCCAT
Organism: Prosthecobacter sp.; assembly: GCA_019186985.1. Taxonomy (GTDB): domain Bacteria; phylum Verrucomicrobiota; class Verrucomicrobiia; order Verrucomicrobiales; family Verrucomicrobiaceae; genus Prosthecobacter. The sequence goes on from JABARQ010000052.1 coordinate 7,976, forward strand.
GACGTGGTAATAAGCACCTGCCGATTGAATACGAAGCTGCGTGCCATGCGCCGTTTTCTGCGAGTGGAACACATTTGTCAAGCAGTTGCACACTGACCCCGTTTTCCCTCGGCTTGACGGATATCTTTCTTGACGCTACGGAGCCGAGGAGCTTTGCGACGATCTGGAGTTGGGGGATGTGCTGGCTGCTATTGAACTCACATCGGCAATGCAGACTTGTTTTGTTCGTCTATCAACATGCCTCGCCGCTTTTTCCCCGCGACAAGCACAAGGAACTTCAGGTCGGCACTCGCCGAGGTTAGCCAGTCGCATATCTCCTGCGTTCTCGCTCTCCAAGGTTCATTGCCCATTGTGGTTGCCTCTCTCATTCGTTGCTGCCAAACAGCTTGCAGCTCCGATTTGAGGGCCGGTTGCAACACCACTTCGGGAGCATGAACGAGCATGTCGTGGACAGTGCCTCCATCAGGCCACATGAGGCTGTTGATCCATTCTGGTATTTCAGCGCTCATTTGCGGCCCAGTCCTTGCCCGATTGCATTTCCAAACATCGCGGCTCCTCCAAGTGTGCCAAGACCACCGAGGATGTTGCCGGCTTGACCTCCACCGAGCACGACTCCACGAGTCAACCCTGGAATGAGAACTTGGGCCTCTGCTGAGCCAAAGGCTGCAGCCGCCGAGTTCATCCAAATGGAACTCTCTGGTGCAACTCCTTGTAGAATAACACCTCCTGATTGTGCCAGCCTCATATGCGCATAACGAAGGTCGGCGGTCCAAGACGTTAGCCCGGACCCCAATGTTGTTCCTCCATCATGCACGAACGCCCGAGCTTCCAAACTTGCGGCGGTTGCCACTCCGTTTGGGACTGCGACGCCTCGCTGAGCAGCACCAAGTGCAGGATGGCCATCTGCAACATGACGCCAGACTGTTGTTCCGGCCGCACTGCTCATATCTTCGCCCGCCGCTACTGAGATGCGGCTCGTGGCTGTTGCGACTCTACTTGTGGTTTGTGTCGCTCGATTGATGGCCCCTGCAATGCCAAAACCTCCCCCCATGTTCTCCATTACAAACTTCGGATCACTAATGTTCCGTTTGAAGCCGCTCCAAAAATTGTTGGCAACGTAATCTTGAACTCCCACCGCAGTATAAGCAAGGAATGGCCCCCAGTTGATCGAGCCATCCGAGTTCTTCCACGATCCATACGGGCCTGGTACCATCAACCCGCTCGGGTCCGAGTTCATGATTGGGTTCCCATTGGCATACGCATACCAATTCATCCCTCCCGCAAAGCCAATGGGATCCTGGTTGATGAACCGACGGATTCCGGGGTGGTAGTACCTCGCGCGCATGTGGATCAGGCCTGTTGGATCCGTCTGCACGCCGTGGGCGCCTGAGTACAGGTAGGGGGTGATCAGCAGGGCTCTTGCCAGCGGACTCAGGGCAGAGGCGTCCAGTTCTGCCCTCGCCGGGGTCAGCTCCGCCCCACCGGCGGGCGCTGGCAGGCTGCCGTTGGCCGTGAGAGCCCGCTGCCTGGGCACCTTGCTCTCCACCACCTGTCCATACAGGTCATACCGAACCCACAGCACATCCTCGCCTTTCAGGTTGGTCACCACCGTCGTGTTGCCCACCTGATCATGATGATGAAAGAGCACATCCTTCACCTTCAACGGTGTCGTGGCGCTGTTGAAGACCTCCTCAACCTCCCAGAGCAGCCCCAGCCCATGCACGGCCCAGGTGATGGCATTGCCCCTGCGCCTGGCGACACACTGGCTGAGTCCGGCATGAGGATTCACCGAGTAAACCGTCGATTCCTCCGTGGCCCCGGTGCCGAGGGTCATGGACTGGCGATGCCCCTCCTGGTCATAGGCGTAGGAAACGGACGCCCCGCCCATGGCCGAGGTGACCAGCCGGTTGCGGGCATCAAACCCGAACTGGGTGACGGAACCCCCAAAGAGATTGTCGGAAAAGCTCAACAGGTTGCCATCTCCATCATAATCCACGGGCTGTCCACCCACACTTGTCAGCCGGTTGTCAGGCCCAACTTCAGCCTGCAGAGACACCCCGCCACCATAAGCCCAGGGAAGCGCCAGTCTATGAGTCGCGCGCCCCACGGCATCGTGAGCAAAAGTTTGCAGGACGATGATCTGCCCCTTGCTGTTGACTTCTCGAATCTCCTTGATCTGCCCGCTGTCATCATACCTCCAGGTCTTGCTGGCAATGGTCGCGCTGCCGCTCTTCCGAAGCAGCCGCACCAGCCTTCCGGCTGCATCGTAGCTGTATTCGGCTTTGCGCCCCCCCCAGTCGGAAACAGTCTTCAGACGCTTGTGATCATCATAGGTGTAAGCAACCGATTTATTCGCAGGCGGGGCATACCCTGTCTGTCCCGGCACTTTCAAGGCTGGGTAGGTGATGCGCGTCAGCAGGCCGTCAGGCGTCATCGAATACAAAAACTTCTCGCCCCTTTCATTGGTATAGGTCTGTAGCTGGCCGCTGGCCGCGCTATAAGAACGCTTGAGGATCAGGCCATTTTCCTGCGACCTGATCAAGCGGCCACGAAGGTCATACGTCAGCGTGGTTTCGCCTACACCATCCTGCCTTTTTTTCAACCTATCTGCATCATCATATTCGACATAACTGGTGACCTGCCCGGATGGCTCACGGGTGCTGATCAGGACATCACGCTGGTCATCCCATGTCTGAAGATGCACATTTTGATTATGGGGCGTTTTCACCGCCGTCTGACGCCCCAGCAAGTCATAGCTGAACAGCCATTGATGGCCACGCCGATTAGTCAGGGCGACCCGCTGCCCCGAGGTATTATAGAACTGGAAAAAAGTTTCTCCTTCCGCATCTGTGACAGCATAGGGAAGGCCGGTCCCTCCAAGATAGCTCGTGGCAGTCGAATAAAAGCTGTCCTCATTCGTCCCGGATAACCGGTAAGGCTGCTTGACCTGGATCGTACGTCCCATCGCATCATAGACTGTCTCGATTTTTTTCCCTCTTGGGTTGGTGACTACTTCAGGCCGGTCATGATGACGTCGTGTGAATGACACCGCTTTTCCCAAAGGATTGATGGCTTTCTCCACCCAGCCGCGCGCATCATAGATCTGTGAGCTCACGATGTTCGGCAAGCCAGGCTCAGGTGGTTCGACAACCCGTGTCTGGTGCCCCAGTCCATCATATTCAAATTTCCAGGGACCATGGCCGCTTTCCTGGCTGAACACCCTGTTACCGCTGGCATCAAAGCGCACGGCCAGCGTGTGATCGCCGGCAGACGCCAGCAGCCAGTTTGCCTGCGCTTTCCCTGACCTTGCCGGATCGTGTCGTTACCTGCATTCCGCTACCATAACCGGCTACGACGACGGATGTTCCACGATTGACACGAGTCATGATTCCGTTGGCTTCTTCGAACTCATCAGGACTCATTATGTGAGATGGCCCATCAAGCTTGTCCGGCTCATAATCCCACTTGCTCTGTAGAAACCATTTCCCAAGGAGGCTAACTGCTGGTATGCCGTAAGGCATGAGCAGCAAGATAGAAAAGGTTGCGCAATTGTCGATGAAGTTGGGAACCAAGCACTTGTCCGACTACGGCTC
>JABARQ010000054.1 GCA_019186985.1 Prosthecobacter sp.
GAGGTGAGCGGCCTGGACCTTGCCGAGCACGGCGAGTCCGGCTACGAGCACTGATGAAGCGCCGGGCAGGCCCCGGCAGAACCCACAACAAATCCAAGGGCCGGTGTGCGTCATGCGCACCGGCCTTCTTTTTTCTGGACGGCGTAGTTTTGAAGCAAGCCGTGTCGTGAACGAACGTTCCCACGGCCGTCATGTTAAGCCGCATCCTGTCTCTGATCCTTCTTGCCTCCACGCTGGCCGCTGCTCCCAAGGCGCCGCCGAACATTCTTTTCATCTTCTGTGACGATCTCGCCAGCCAGGCCATCAGCGCCTATGGCGAGAAGCGCCAGCTTCTGCAGACGCCGGGCCTGGACCGCCTCGCCAAGGAGGGCGTCCGCTTTGACCGCTGCCTGGTCACCAATTCGATCTGCGGCCCCATGCGTGCTGTCATCCAGACGGGGAAGTACTCCCACCTCAACGGCTTCTACAACAACAGCAACAGCCGTTTTGATAGCAGCCAGCAGACCTTCCCCAAGCTCCTCCAGAAGGCGGGCTACACGAACGCCATCATCGGCAAATGGCACCTCATGACCGACCCTGTCGGCTATGACTACTGGCACGTCCTGCCAGGGCAGGGGGCCTATTACAATCCGCCCATGATCGACAACGGCAAACAGGTCCGGCACAGCGGCTACGTCACCGACATCATCACCGATCTGAGCATCGACTGGCTGAACAAGCGTGACAGGACGAAGCCCTTCATGCTCATGCTCCAGCACAAGGCCCCGCATCGTGAATGGGAGCCGCCGATCCGCCATCTGGGGCATGACAAGGACCGGGTGTATCCTGAGCCGGAGACGCTCTTCGACGCCTTTGAGGGGCGCAGCAAGGCGCTCAGCGACCATGACATGGGGCTCGACCGCACCTTCACCGAGCGCGATGCCAAGCTGGTGCCGCCCGCCAACCTCACGCTGGACCAGCTCAAGTACTGGAATGACTATTATGAGCCCAGGAACGCGAAGTTCCGCGAGGCGAACCTCAGCGGCAAGGAACTCGTGCGCTGGCGTTATCAGCGCTACATGCACGACTACACTGCCTGCGTGAAGGCCGTCGATGAAAGCGTGCAGCGGGTGCTGGCCTATCTCGACGAACAAGGCCTGGCGGAGAACACCGTGGTCATGCTCAGCAGCGACCAGGGCTTCTATCTCGGGGAGCACGGCTGGTTCGACAAGCGCTGGATCTTTGAAGAATCGTTGAGCACTCCCTTCCTCGTCCGCTGGCCCGGAGTCTCCAAGCCTGGAACCACCGACAAGCACATCGTTTCACTCCTGGACCTCGCGCAGACCTTCCTGGACATCGCCGGTCAGCCGCAGCCTGCGGACATGCAGGGGCGCAGCCTGGTCCCGCTCTTCAGGGGCGAGGCCCCGGCCGACTGGCGCAAGTCCTTCTATTACCACTATTATGAGCACCCTGTGCCGCACCGGGTGAGGCCGCACTACGGAGTGATCACGGACCGCTACAAGCTCATCCATTACTACAAGCCCGATGTCGATGACTGGGAGCTGCTGGATCGTGAAAAGGATCCGCTGGAAACCAGGAGCTACTACAACGACCCGGCCTATGCCGACACCGTGAAGGAACTGAAGGCGGAGATCCAACGCCTGCAGGTCGAGGTCAAGGAGAGCCTGCCGCCTCCGCGCTTCACCCATGGCAATAAAACCTGGGAGGGAGAACCGACGCCTGCGGAAGGCGCCCCGCCGAAAAAGGGCAGGGGCAAGGCGAAAAAGAAGGCAGAATAAACCGAAGCCATGAACACCATGAAAGTGCTTTGCAGACTGCTCCTTGTCATGCTGGTCCTGTCGGCCGCCCTTCAGGCCGCAGGCAAGCCTAACATCTTGTTCATTCTTTGTGATGACCTGGGCACCGGGGATGTCCGCCTGTTGAACCCTGAAGGGAAGATCCCGACCCCGAACATGAACCGCATTGGCAGGGAGGGGGTCGTCTTCACCGACGCCCACACGCCTTCCAGCGTCTGCACCCCGACTCGCTATGGGACACTGACGGGACGTTACAACTGGCGGACGAAGCTGCAGAACGGCGTGCTGGGCGGCCTCAGCCCGCGCCTGATTGAACAGGACCGGCTGACGGTGGCGGCCATGCTGAAGCAGGCGGGCTATCACACCGCCGCGGTCGGCAAATGGCACCTGGGCATGGACTGGGTGGTGAAGCCCGGCCAGACCGTGGCGGAACTGAACATCGAGTCGCGTGAGCAGGCCTGGAGCGTGGACTTCACCCAGCCCCATAAGGGCGGTCCCCTGAGCGTCGGCTTTGATCATTACTTCGGCATCGCCGCCTCGCTGGACATGGTGCCGTACGTTTTCATCCAGGGCGACCGCGTGACCGTGCTGCCGACGGAGGACCGTGATCTGGAAATGGTGCATGGCAAGACGGACAAGTTCACCCGCAAAGGGCCGGCGGCGCCCGGCTTCACCGGCTATGAAGTGCTCGGCACCTTCATCGACCAGGCCGTCGCCTGGATCGATGCCAGGACGGCCGATGCGAAGGCGGGCAAGCCCTTCTTCCTATATCTGCCCCTGGCCTCGCCGCACACGCCCATCCTGCCCAATCCCAAATGGCGCGGCAAAAGCGGGCTGAATCCGTACGGTGACTTTGTCATGGAGACGGATGCGGAGGTCGGCAGGCTCCTGAAGGCCCTGGATGAACGCGGGCTCGCCGAAAACACGCTGGTGGTCTTCACCAGTGACAACGGTTGTTCGCCGAGCGCCAACTATCCGGAGTTGCTTGCGAAGGGACATAATCCCAGCGGCAGCTATCGCGGTCACAAGGCCGACGTCTATGAAGGCGGGCATCGCGTGCCCTTTCTGGTGCGCTGGCCTGCGAGGGTGAAGGGCGGAAGCACGAGTTCGCAGCTGACCTGTCTGACGGACTTCATGGCCACGGCCGCCGAGATCAATGGTGTCGCCCTGCCTGAATCCGCCGCCGAGGACAGCTTCAGCTTCCTTCCGGTCCTGACGGGGGAGCCGGCCAGGGGGCCTTTCCGTGAATCCCTGGTCAGTCACAGCATCGGTGGCTTTTTTGCCATCCGTGAAGGCCCCTGGAAACTCTGCCTCTGTCCGGGCAGCGGAGGCTGGAGCGAGCCACGTCCCGGCAAGGAGCCCGCCGGTTCCCCTGCCGTGCAGCTTTTCAACCTCGACACCGACCTGGGCGAAACCAAGAACCTTCAGGCCGAGAACCCGGAGATCGTGCAGCGCCTGACCAAGAAGCTGGAAGCCCTTGTGGCGGCCGGACGCAGCACGCCGGGTGCAAACCGTGCGAACGCGGTGCCGGTGGACATCTGGAAAAAGCAGGCGGCCGGTGCTGGCAAAAAGGCAAAGTCAAAGAAGGCTGGCAAGGCTGGATAAGCATCTTGACGCAAGGTGCCTCCCGGTCCGGCGTTCAGCTGGGGCATGCACTTCCTGCTCCTCCTTCTCCTCTCGGCCTCGCTCTTCGCGGCCCTGTCCTCCGAAGCCTCGGCGAAGGACGGGAAGCCGAACATCATCCTCATCAACATCGATGACCTCGGTTATGCCGACATCGGCCCGTTTGGCGGCAAGGCGCCCACGCCTCACCTGGACCGGATGGCCCGGGAGGGCATGAAGCTGACGAGCCATTATGCGGCGCCGGTCTGCTCGCCTTCGCGTGCGGCGATGATGACCGGCTGTTATCCCAAGCGCGTCCTTCCCATCCCGCATGTGCTGTTTCCGGCGGCGGCCGTTGGCTTGAACCCGGAGGAGGTGACGGTCGCTGAAGTGCTCAAGTCCCGCGGTTATGCCACCGCCTGTGTTGGCAAATGGCATCTGGGCGATCAGCCCGAATTCATGCCGGCCGCGCAGGGTTTCGACACCTACCTCGGCATTCCGTACTCGAACGACATGGGGCCGCGCAGCGACGGTGCCAAGAGCAATCCCGGCCAGCCGACGGCCAAAGGCAAGGCCAAGGGTGGAAAAGGGGCTGCCGCCAAGTCTCAGGCCGAGGATGAAACCGGCCTGAAAGGGGACAACCAGCCGCCCCTGCCCATGATTGAAGACGGCAAGGTGGTCGGTCGTGTGGATGCTGCAGGTCAGCATGCCATGACCCGCCGTTACACCGACCGCGCCGTTCAGTTCATCCGGGAGCAGCAGGCGAAGCCGTTTTTTCTCTACCTGCCGCACAACGCCGTCCATTTTCCGCTGTATCCTCATCAGGACTACCTGGGAAAGTCGGGCATCAGCCTTCAGAAGGACTGGGTGATGGAGGTGGACGGGTCCGTCGGTCGGATCCTGGACACCTTGCGTGAACTGAAGCTGGAGGCAGACACACTGGTGGTGTTTACCAGCGACAACGGCGGACCGCTCAACCAAGGGGCTGACAACCGTCCCTTCAGAGGTTCCAAGGGCAGCACGCTGGAGGGCGGCATCCGGGTCTGCACCCTCGCCTGGTGGCCCGGCAAGGTGGCGGCTGGAAGCAGCACGGCGTCCATCACCAGCCACATGGACTGGCTTCCCACCTTTGCCGCGCTGGCGGGCGGCTCGCCGCCGCAGGGCAGGAAGACCGACGGCATCGACTTGTCACCTTTGTTGTTGGGCGGTGCCGGCTCCTTCAAGGGGCGTGATGTCTTTTATTATTACGCCGGCTTCAAGCTGCAGGCGGTGCGTTCCGGAAGATGGAAGCTGCATCTGGCGAACCAGGAGTTGTACAACCTGGATGAGGATCCGGGGGAGTCGAAGAACCTCTTTCCAGCGCATCCGGAGGAGGCGGCCCGCCTGACCACCCTGGCCGGGGTGATGAAGGATGACCTGGGCCTGGACGGGCCGGAGGCTCCAGGCGTCAGGCCGCTTGGACGCGTGGCAAATCCACGGCCATGGATTCAACCCTGAAACTTCATGAATGGTTAGGCTGATGGGCCCGTGCCCAGGAGGTTTCGGGCGCCGGTGCGATAACGCCTGCAGAGTTCCGACCGTCTCCTGGCATGGGCGGTGAGAATGTCGGCTTCAGTTCACCACATTGACCGGTGAGCCGTTGAGGAAGGCCTGGAGGTTGGAGGCGACGAGGTTGATCAAGCGGACTCTTGCCTCCCGGCTCGCCCAGCCGATGTGCAGCGGACGAGGGAGGGGCGGCTGTGGTTTGCGGGCAGTCCGGAGAGCCTGGCCTATGATGAGGATGGCAACTTGACTTCGGACGGGAGGTGGACCTACGCTTGGGACGCGGAGAACCGCCTCAAGAGCATGGAAACCCAGTCAGCCGCCATCAGCGCCGGAGTGCCTGCGCAGCGGCTGGAGTTTGCCTATGACGCCCAGGGCAGGAGGGTGCGGAAGGTGGTCAGGAGCCTGAGTGCGTCGGGCTGGGTGGTGACAAGCGACCTGCGTTACCTTTATGACGGCTGGAACCTGATCGCCGAGCTGGAGAAGAGTGCGAGGCTGCCGGCCCCAGCCCCGCCGCGGCTGCTGCGTGCGTATGCCTGGGGCCGTGACCTGAGCGGCACGGAACAGGGAGCGGGAGGCGTGGGCGGGCTGGTGTTGGCTGAACAGCGGAGGTCGATGACGACTACGGGCGGCGGCCAGCCAACGTCAAGCACCCTTGCTCCCACCTATGATGGCAACGGGAACATCAGCGCGTATGTGGATCTGACGAGTGGCCGTGTCATGGCGCGTCTGGACTACGATGCCTTCGGCAAGCCGGTGTGGAGTGAAGTGGGCGACACGATGGGAGCAAGGAGCCGCATTCCCTTCGGGTTCAGCACGAAGTATGAGGATCCGGAGACAGGAATATTGTATTACGGCTTCAGATACTACTCGCCGGAGACGGGACGGTGGCTGAGCAGGGATCCCATCGGGGAGCTTGGGCATGAAATGACGAAACGGATTGCTTGCGGAACCGGCGCGGCATGCGCTCCTTGCTTGTCGTGTAATCTTGGGGGCGACGATCTGCTTGTTAGCTCAGATGATCGGGACGTTTTGTTTCGCAGGCTTGGTTTTAACTCATCCGACTTCGAAGAGGTTGGTGCAACTGAACCAATGCAGTCGAATCCCACACTAGGGGGCCCCAACCTTTATGGCTTTGTGCTCAACGATCCAATCAATCAGATTGATTTGCTCGGCGAAAAGCCGCCTACAGCCGATGCATTTTGGGCGGCATATCCCAACTATAACTCGACATCAACAGATCAGGCATGGGCAGCGGCTGGCGGTTGGCTTAATGACGAGCATGTAAAAGGGGACACCGCATACTACAATTCGTGTGCTCTGAGAGTGAGCATCGGTTTGAACGGATCAGGAGCTGCTATTGGCGCGGGCGCACCAGGAGCAAACAAGTGCAATGGCAAGTATTACATTATCTCTGCACGGCAAATGAATGCGCACCTTAACCGGCAGTGGGGGGCACCTGATTATCGAATGCCTCCCAAGACCCTAGCCGATATTCGTAGCTACCTGTGTCCTGGCATGATTGCGGTCGCCTCGTTTGATGGGCACATCGGAGTTATCACGGAGAGCTACAACGATCCTCACACGCCCTACATCGGAACAGGTGACGTATGGTTGTTGTATCCGAAAAACTGAACACCTGACGCCCAATGTATCGTGCGCTTCTAGTATTTAGCTTGGTGGTGGCAACATTGTGTTGCAGAGCCTTCTGTGGTGAAGTGCAAAGTCGTGTCTGGAGCACGACCGAGGGCATAATCACTGAGACTGTGCGATACAATTGGCGCTTCTCCCAATCAGGCAAACATGCGGAGATCGAAGTATACAAGCAATCAGGTATTCCTGGTTGGACTTTGAAGTTTGAGGGTAAGTCTAGCGACGCGGTAGCGGTGACGATCAGCAGTGCTGAAGCGAGCGAGGCTCTAACGGATGTGATGACGGAGTTTGCGAAGGAGCGTCCAAAGGATGAGATCGGTGTCGTGGCACTCAACTTGGAAGCGATACCGGAACTCATGGTGGATGTATCAGCTGTGTTGAAAGCAGCCCTACTGGTGATGCCTGGAAAGGTTCAGCCTAAGTCTCCACTGTTACGTCAGGCGATGCTAAAGGCCAGTAGGCAAGTGTGGCAGAAGTCTGCACTGCCGAAGGCAGTGCAAAGCATGAGCTACGAAATCGTTGGAACTGACACTTGGGATCACGTTCCGATTGATCTCTCGATGGTTGGCAAGCCCTGGCCCGAGATGGCAAAGATGGAGAGACTTGGCCTAAGTTCACCGCAGATCATGGTGATTAAGTTGAAGCGCAAATCTGTTGGCAAGTGATATGCAAAAGGGTATGAACCGGGGACATAGGTAACGGATTGACCGGGGACATGGATAACACTTTTCGAGGTGGCCTATGCCTTGGAACACCACCCCCACCCAGGAACAGAGATTGAAGTTTGTCAGATCACAGAGCTATGATAAAAAAAATTTGGAAACAAAGACCATTTTATTGTTTGTTGATTGCATTACCAATATTCATGGTTTTAAATTGTTTAGCTATTTTTTTCCCAGGTCCTAAAACTGAAAACATAATATTGATTGTCATCGTTAATATTGCCTTTTTAGCACTGATAATAACTACTTGTGTGATGGTCCCTCCATTTGTTCTAAGTTTGCTGCGGCGGGCAAAAAAATAGGCCTTGAGCACGGCATAACTTTATCCTATCGAATGCCTAGCAAGAATGGCAATCAGTTGAGCGGCGACGCGGTTGGGGATTTTTTGGAACTGGTGGCGTGTCAATGTAACAACTAACAGCAGTGGCTGATCAAACCGTTCCAGATAAACCGTATGCGTTTTGGGCCGCCGATCTCGTTATGCCACATGGCCCATTTCTTGCGCTCTGGAGTTCGACTTATTCGATGTTGGATTGCTTGAAAGCAATTCGGTATCTGGCACCGATATCGCAAATGGAGTCGCTCAAACATCTGCAAGTAAAGGATATAAAATAGTTAGAACAGATAACGTCCGGAAAGTTGCGCATATTTGATGGGCGCGATGCAAAGGGAGGGCGGGGCAAAAACGATGAACCCAACAAAAGAGAACCCCAGGCAGGAGAACGAACCCAGCGCAGGGTCAGCAATGCCGCTCAACGTCATCAACATCCATGAAGGAGTCATTCGGGAGCATCTCGACGAGGTTGCGCAGCGTCCGGTAGTAAGCGTCACGCACAGCGCCTTTGCTGATTGATAGCTTCGGCGACGGCTGGTGCTTTGCTGGCGGGTTTGGCCGGAGTGCGTGCCTTGGCCCATTCCTCGGGCGCGAGGCTTGCGTAGTCCTGCGCGGCCATTGTGGGCATCCGGGTGAACACGTCGCGCAGATACTCAAAGGGATCGATGCCGCGACGGCGGCAGGCTTCGATCACCGTGAACACGATGGCGCTGCGTTCACCCGCTTCCGCATCGCCGATGAACAGCCAGTTTTTCTTGCCCACGGCGGTCGGGCGGATGGCGTTCTCGACAGGGTTGGAATCGATCTGCACAAGGCCGTCACGCAGGCCAGCCGGAGCGGAGTGGGGGTGAACGGAAGCGATGTGCAGCGGACGAGGGAGGGGCGGCTGTGGCTTGCGGGCAGTCCGGAGAGCCTGGCCTATGATGAGGATGGCAACTTGACTTCGGACGGGCGGTGGACCTACGCTTGGGACGCGGAGAACCGCCTCAAGAGCATGGAAACCCAGTCAGCCGCCATCAGCGCCGGAGTGCCTGCGCAGCGGCTGGAGTTTGCCTATGACGCCCAGGGCAGGAGGGTGCGGAAGGTGGTCAGGAGCCTGAGTGCGTCGGGCTGGGTGGTGACAAGCGACCTGCGTTACCTTTATGACGGCTGGAACCTGATCGCCGAGATGGATGTCGGCTGGATGAATGGATACCTGGGGGTTCGCAATCTGCGCAGCTATGCCTGGGGCTACGACCTGAGCAGCACGGAACAGGGAGCGGGAGGCGTTGGCGGGCTGGTGCTGGTCAAACAACCGCCAGCTACCGTCAACAACAGCCAACTTTCGTCAACCAGCGCCCTGGCGCCCTGCTATGACGGCAACGGAAACATCCTGGCTTACATGGACTGCGCCACAGGTGCAGTGGTCCAACGGATGGAATACGATGCCTTTGGCAACGAGCTGAGCTTGGACAGCGTTCTCTATGGTGGAGGCTCTTCAACCCTGGAGGTGCCGTTCAGGTTCAGCACGAAGTACACGGATGCTGAAACGAACCTGAGCTACTATGGCTTCAGATACTACTCGGCGGAGATGGGGCGGTGGCTGAGCAGGGATCCCATAGAGGAAGAAGGCGGGATTAACCTTTATGGAATGGTGCGGAATGATACAGTGCAGGGGTTGGACAATCTGGGGCTTTGTGGCTGCACTAAGGAGCAAATTTCCAAAGGGAAAAAGGAGATCATACAGAAGTTCAACGCTGTTAAGCAACAGGTTATGGATGCCCAGCCAGGAGGACTGACATGTATTAGTTGTGCTCGTGGACTTTTAAATTCAATCGGGGGCACTGCATGCTGGACTTGTGTGACCATGGAGGCCTCATATCAGAGGATACCGTCGAACCGTGGGAAAGCAGAAAGATTAAATGGCGGCTTTAGTAACCATGTTTGGCTAACTTGCGTGGGCCAGAACGTGAATGGAGGTGACGCAGATACATTAACACTCGATTTGTACCTAGATTCTGACGGTCCTTCTGACTTGGGCGATCTCATCAACAGCCATGAGTATGACCAATTTCGAATTCTTGATGCGCTAACACCCAATGGAACAATCATACCAATTCAACCATATTGACAGGTCAATTCGCGTAAGCACTCGACGGTGCTTCAGCAAGCTATTTCCAGCTTCGTTGACACTCGCTTTATGTCTAAGTGCTTTCCTCCCTGCAGGTGAAATTTCTTGCCAAGAGGTCCCGACGCGTCGGCACCCAGATGAAGCGATGAATTTGATGAAACTGCGTTCTTTGTACACATTTATTGCGCTTTTCAGGAAAGCCAAAGGAACGAATCCAATCAAATTTCGAGATCTTGAAGAACATCAAAGCATTATTGATAAAGAGGTTTTGTACCTATCGAAGTTTTACGAAAATCCACAAACAGGGCAAATCGAAGCGTGGCATTTAGATGTTCTGAATTTTGTTGGCGGTGAGGTAATTGTTGCTCACAGTTCTATGTTTGAACTTTCAGGCGTCCCTCTCATGTATGTACTCTTCGATGATGGTCGAACGGCGCGCATTAAAACAAGCGAGTTGCAGAAGTGAGCTGGGTCGTGTTTGAAAACGCCACAATGCCAATTCTCATATGAATAAGTCAATAAGAAGAGCTATATTTGTAGCTACCATTGGTGCATTGATGACATTATTGGCAGGCCTTTTGTGGAGCTTGTCGAAAAGCGATGTGGCAGTCCCCTGTGGAGTTATGATTGAGGACAGCGTGAAAAAGAATGAAGATTTACCCGCCATGACGAGGGGCGATTTCTTTTCACCTCATCTATCAATTGAAGATCTGCTCACTGACAATTTCCTTGATTCATTGATTCGGGGCTCAATGAAAAAAGAAGTCATCGATAGTATGTATGGCAGACCGCTTTCGGAAGCAAAAACACCTGACTCTGTTACTGCGAGTTATAATTTGGCAATTTATGATAAACAATTGAGGCTGAAAGGCGGGCGAGTTGGCTTTGTGGCTACATTTAAAAATGGTTCGATTGTAAATTGGAACCCAATTATTCAGGAGAGTTTAAATAAGTAATCCTGGGTGTGCTGTCGATTCGATGTTAAGAGGGAGTGTTGGTAGTGTCCGTCAAGCTTCGCACATTTTATTTCAGCGTAGATGAGGCAACATAAGCGTCACGCGCAGCGCCCTGTGAACTTTGCAGAGGGTGTGCCGTCTAACGGATGTAGACGAAAGTCTGGAATTTGAGCTGTACATTTGTAAGCGTCACGCACAGCGCCTTTGCTGATTGATAGCGTCGGCGGCGGCTGGTGCTTTGCTGGCGGGTTTGTCCGGAGTGCGTGCCTTGGCCCATTCCTCGGGCGCGAGGCTTGCGTAGTCCTGCGCGGCCATTGTCGGCATCCGGGTGAACACGTCGCGCAGATACTCAAAGGGATCGATGCCGCGGCGGCGGCAGGCTTCGATCACCGTGAACACGATGGCGCTGCGTTCACCCGCTTG
>JABARQ010000036.1 GCA_019186985.1 Prosthecobacter sp.
AACTGCAAAAGCAGATCATCAGCCAGATGCGCTCATGCCAGAAGCGTCCTGAACAGGTTCTCGCCTTCTTCAATTCCAACTCCACCCGCTACGCCGCCTGACGTGCTTTCTTATTGCCGGATTAATAGATCACCTGGTTCATTCTCATCTCCTGGGGAGGAGAGCGAAGGCGTGCCGGGAACGGCTCCATAGGCAATTCCACCGAATGCTAACGCCACACATGTAACCAAAGTCCGAAATGCTACCCGTAAATGCATAGTCTGATCATCTAACCATTGACAGGGAGGTCAAGCCTTTAGATGGCCAGAACTTCTGGACACTTCGAATCGTTGTAACCACCTCAGACATGTACTCTAAACAGAGGCTCTTTTTCGAATGAAGTCGGGATCAGCAGCCGGTCACCAATGCACGAATGCATCAAGTTGGTTCGACATTCCGCTTCATTCGTAACACACTCAATGCTTCGGTCGCCTTCGTCAGCGCTTTCCTTCAGTTCAGGCACCGTCCACTGGCTTCTGACAGCCGTGCATCACCCAGGAGCGGTCGAGCTTCTGAATGAAGAACTGGCCATCATTCTCATGCCATATTTTCAAGCTGCTGCGCCCCGTATCCCCTGGTGACGGAACGGCTGCTGATCGCCGAGGGCGCCGAGGCCAGCTTCCTTCACGAGGTGCGCTGCCGCGAGCTGCGCGGCAGGTTCCGCATCCTCCAGGGCCCGCCTCAGCCCTTTGTCCAGGAAACCAGCCGCTGGCAGTGGATCTGCCGGAACACCGACCCCAAGCCCGGCTGCGAAAACATCGCCTTTGAACCGCACGGCCGGTGAAGGGCAAACGATGCGATCAAACAGATATCCCTCAGGAAGGGGGCTGCCCGCAGAGAAAACCCATTCCCAAACTCATCTCTGCGCTCGTCCCAGCTCGGCGGTGTCCCCTTCAACGCAAGGCCCGCCTCACTCCTGCATCCAGGCAAACAGCCCACGCACGTTCTCCTGCCCCTGACGGTGCGCCGTGACGGCATCCAGCGTGTGCGGCGACCCTTCCTCCACCGCCTGCTCCAGCACCAGGTGCGGCCGGATGCTGCGCTCCTTCAGCCACATCGACAGCCGGGCGTAATGGATGTCGCCCTCGGCGGTGAACACCTCGTTCCAGACGCCGCCGCCCGACTGCCGCAGATGCAGCTCGACAACGCGCTCGCCGTAGTGCTGCAGCACGTCAAACAGAGCCACCTGCGAGTTGCCGCAGCCTCGGTAGATCCAATGGGCGTCGAGGCAGAACTTCACCGTCTCGGGGTCCGTGGCCGTCAGCATGTGATGGAATTCGCGGGCCCCGGCGCGCAGCTCGACGTCATGATTGTGGTAGGCCAGTGTCAGGCCGATCTTCTTCAGCCTGGCCCCCAAATCATTGAGCAGGATGGCCTGGAGGCGGAGCTGCTCGTCCGACTTGTCCTGGGTGCCGCCCCAGCGGATGGGGGAGGGGTTGGTCACCACGATCCGGCAGCCCAGCTCCACGGCCTGCTGCGCGATCTTCATCACCTGCACCAGGCTTTCAGGCCCCTGGGTCTCATCGTGCAGCGTGCTGTTCACATAAAGCGACCTCATCTCCAGGCCATGCGCCTTCAGCCTGGATCCCAGGTCGTTGAAATCCTCCGGGCTGCTGAAGCTGCCTTCATAACCCTGAACACCCGCCGAACTGACCGCCGCCAGTGCCTCGTCCGAGAACAGCTTGAAGCCCTGGTTCTCACGTTTGGCGAAGGTGCCCCAGGGATAGGAGTTCGTGGCCACATGCAGCCCCCTGGCCGGCCTGACTTCCGCCGCCGACGTCAGGGTGGCGGCCAAACAAGGGATAAACTGGCGTCGCTTCATGCTGCCAAACAAACATTGCAATCCAGACGCGCCAGCAAAAAGCCGCGTGAAAACGTCCCCCTTGGACTGCGGCAGCCTGCAGCCGCCTTCAACCCGCAGCCCTGCTGCGAGGGCGCAAGGCTCCGCTCCACCCCCAGTCTCCGAACCACCAAATCGCAGATCTACCATGCCCTTGAAACTCCAGGGTCGTTCACGCCAGCTGGGCTGGCTCAGGAAAGCGGCAGCACGGCTGCCGCACTCCATGTGGAGAGAGAACCTGCCGCGCCAACGAATCCCAGATCAGGCTTCAACGGGCTTCATAGCCCCTTTGGCGGAGCCGGTATTGCTGCAGGCTGCTGTTGGGCTTGTCAGGCAGCGTGCGCTCGATCAGACCTGCATCGAGGGCCGGTTGCAGGTAGTTCCTGCGGAAGGTGGGGCGGTGGCTCAGCCCCAGCTTTTTCATGCAAGCCAGCGCCGTCAGCGGCTGCTTGACCAGGCACTTCAGCAGGGCCTTGACTTGGTCGCTGACTTGGTCGCTGACTTGGTCGCTGACTTGGTCGCTGACTTGGTCGCTCACTTGGTCGGTGTCGGTGGCTTCTTGAAGAGCTTGCAGCAGGGCGGAGAGCTTATCACCTGTACAATCCAAGAGGGGAATGCAGCAAGCGACCTTAACCGAGTGCCATTCATACCAGGCATTTTCTTCCCCCAGCCTAACCAAGTATTTTCGCAAGTCTCACTAAAATATTGGAGGTCAATTCATAGCATTCCGATGCTACTGCCGACAGGAAACAGTCCGGCTTTTTAAGAGCGCCCCTTGACCGCTGCCCAGCGACCAACCTAATCTTGAAGCTCGAATCAAAGGCCACTTGCACCAGTACGACATGACTTCAGCTCTTCCCGCCACCCCCGAAGCTTTCATTGACCACTGGACGCGGGCGGAGGCCAATGAACGCGCCAATTCCCAGGCCTTCCTCCTCGGTCTCGCCCACCTGCTCGGCGTGCCCGCGCCTTCGAACAGCCATGCGGACGGCTACAGCTTCGAATACCCCGTCAAAGTCCCCGGTGGCAGCAGCACGAATTTCATCGACCTCTACCGCCGCGGCCATTTCGTCTTCGAGTCGAAGCAGTTCGCCGCACGTCGCGAAGAGCTGAGCGCCTTGGAAGCAGCCGCCGTGCAGGCCGGAGCCATCGCCGCTGCGGCCAAGAAATCCGGCCCCGTGCGCGATACCGGCGCGTGGAGCGATGCCATGATCCGCGCCAAAGGCCAGGCCGAGCGCTATGTGCGCTCCCTCCCCGCCGAGGAGCCCAATCCGCCCTTCATCCTCGTCGGCGATATCGGCCACAGCATCGAGGTCTATGCGGACTTCACCCAGGCGGGCAAGGCCTACCTCCCGTTCCCCGATCCGCGCAGCTTCCGCATCCCGCTCAAAGACCTCGCCCGCGAGGACGTGCGGGAGCGCCTGCGCCTTATCTGGACGCAGCCCGCCGCGCTAGATCCCGCCAAAGTCAGCGCCGATGTCACGCGCGAGATCGCCGGTTACCTCGCCGAGCTGGCGAAGAGCTTCGAGGCCGGCGGGCACGAGCCGGAGGTCACCGCGCAGTTCCTCACGCGCTGCCTTTTCTGCATGTTCGCGGAGGATGTGGGCCTCCTGCCGGACCGCGCCTTCACCGAGCTGCTCGCCTCCATCCCGGAGAGTGGTGAAGGCTTCGCCCCCATGCTCGGCACCCTCTTCCAGGAGATGGATACCGGCACCGGCTTCTCCGTCATCCTGCGGAAAAAGCTCCTCAGGTTCAACGGCGGCCTCTTCAAGGACCACACCGTCCTGCCCGTGAACGCCCTCCAGCTCGCCCTCCTGAAACAGGCCGCGAAAACGAACTGGCGAAACGTCGAACCCGCCATCTTTGGCACGCTTTTGGAGCGGGCGCTGAATCCCGCCGACCGCCACGCCCTCGGTGCCCACTTCACCCCCCGAGCCTATGTCGAGCGCCTCGTCCTCCCCACCGTCATCGAGCCGCTGCGCGAGGAATGGGACGCCGTCCGCGCCGCCGCGCTCACCCAGGCAAACAAAGGCGACCTCAAAAAGGCCCGCGCCGAGATCAATGCCTACCACGACCGCCTCTGCCGCCTCCGCGTGCTCGATCCCGCCTGTGGCTGCGGGAATTTCCTCTACGTCTCCCTTCAGCAGCTCAAGATCCTCGAAGGCGAGGTGCTCGACTTCGCCGCCCAGTTTGGCGAGGACATGCGCCTGGAGCTCGACACCCACACCGTCGATCCCCACCAGTTCCTCGGCATCGAGCTGAATCCCCGCGCCGCCTCCATCGCCGAGCTCGTCCTGTGGATCGGCTACTTGCAGTGGCATTTCAAAATCCACGGCCAGCGCACCCCCAGCGAACCCATCCTCCGCGCCTTCAAAAACATCGAAAACCGCGATGCCGTGCTCGCCTACGATGGCGAGCCCGTCCCCGCGAAGGACGAGGCCGGGAATGTCATCACCGTCTGGGACCGCCGCAGCTTCAAGACCGACCCCGTCACGAACCGCGAGGTGCCGGATGAGACCAAACGCGTCCCGCTCCTCACCTACACGAACCCACGCCCCGCCGAATGGCCCGAGGCCGATTACATCGTGGGGAATCCTCCCTTCATCGGCAAAGTGCGGCTGCGTGAAGACCTTGGCGATGGCTATGCTGAAACCTTGCGGGAAACCTATCCCGACGTGCCCGACTCCGCCGATCTCGTGCTCTATTGGTGGCACAAGGCCGCACTGCTGGTTCGCCAAGGCAAAGTTCGTCGTTTCGGCCTCATCACCACGAACAGCCTCCGCCAGACTTTTGCCCGCCGCGTCGTCCAGATGCATCTCGAAGGGGGCACGGACACTCCTATCCGCACCACCCAGAATAGCGGCGAAGCCACGAAGCTGGATGAAGAGTGCAGGCTGCGTAGCCGCGAAGCGAATGCCCGCGCTCCCCTCTCCCTGCTCTTCGCCATCCCCGATCATCCCTGGGTTGATACCGAGGAAGGAGCCGCCGTCCGCATTGCGATGACCGTCGGAGCCGCAGGCCTGCACGAAGGCACGCTGCTGGAGGTCATCGACGAGATTCCGCATGAGGATGGGTCTTGTGATGTCTCGCTCAAAGCTTGCCAGGGCCGTATCGCGGCGGATTTGAGAATTGGAGCCGATGTGGCAGGAGCGCTAGCACTTCATAGTAATGAGCTGCTAGCCAGTACGGGCCTGATTTTGGGAAATCGTGGCTTTGTTCTTTCGGACACAGAAGCAGCAGCTTTTCGCTCCCAAAACCCAAGAGTAGGCTCTATGATAGGTCCACTCAAAAACGGAGAAGACATTAATGGCACGAGCAGGAACGCATTTGTGATCGATACAAACGGCTGGTCGCTTGAAGACCTTCGTCGCGATGTGCCTGAAATCTACCAGCACCTGTTGACTACCGTTTATCCTGAGCGGCAGCAAAACCGTGATCCTAAGCTTCAAAAGAATTGGTGGCTGTTTCGCAGGAGCAACGAACAAGTCCGTGGGGCGATTCAAGGGCTGAGGCGGTTCATTTCGACCGTCGAAACGTCAAAACATCGCGTTTTTGTTTTTCTCGACGAAGGAACAAAGCCCGAACACAAACTTGTCGTGGTCGGAAGCGATGATGCCTATGTTCTCGGAGTGCTAAGCAGTCGGATTCATGTGACATGGGCGCTTGCAGCTGGTGGCTGGCTCGGCGTCGGCAATGATCCGGTTTACTCCAAAACACGCTGCTTCGATACCTTCCCTTTCCCGATCTGCGGGGAGGCAGAGAAGGAGCGCATCCGGGCGCTCGGAGAGGAACTGGACGCGCACCGCAAGCGCGTGCAGGCCCAGCATCCCGGCCTCACCCTCACTGGGATGTACAATGTACTCGAAAAGCTGCGTCACGGCGAGCCTCTCACACCCAAGGACAAGCTCATCCACGATCAAGGCCTCGTTTCCGTTCTAAAGCAGCTTCACGACGATTTGGACGAGGCTGTGTTTGCGGCATATCGTTGGAATGCCTTATGGGATAGCCTCCAGCAGTGCCGCAAGGGGTCGATTCTGAGTTTTGAGACCGGACAGTACACAATGTTGGACACTGGCGCTCATGACTATCCGTCTGTAGTTACCGAATTTGAAAGAGCCTTTGAAGGTCAGATTCTGAAACAGTTGGTGCATCTCAACATCATGCGTGCTGAAGAGGAAATGAGAGGAATCATCCACTGGCTTCGGCCCGATTACCAAAACGCCGGGCAAAGAGCGAAGAGCGAAGCCCCCCCTGAACTCCCGCTCAAGCCAAAGAAAGGCGGTCAAGGCAAGGTCAAGGGTCAAGCCGTCAAGAAGCCAGCGAAGCAGCCCTGGCCCAAAACGCTGGCCGAACGCATCCGCGCCGTCGAAGCCGCCCTCCACGCCACCGGAGCCCCCGTCACCGCCGCCGACCTCTCCAAGCACTTCACCCGCGCCAAACCCGCCAACCTCCAAGAGATCCTCGAAAGCCTCGTGACCCTCGGAAGAGTCCAGCAGGATGGAGAAATCTTCCGAGTTTGATCGCAGGAGGAACGAACTGCATAAGTGACCTATGAACGACAAGACACCAGCCACCAAGAACTCCGACATCAGTGATGATCTGGGCTTAAAATTCCTGCTTGATGAACTGGGACGCCTTGAAGACGCAGAGAATCAATTTTATGAGCGCCGGACCAACATTCTCAATCAGCTCTTCTCGGGTGCGACTGTCGGCGCAATTTTACTGACAGCTTTTATTCAGAATGCCTTTCATGGGAATAAAGAGATCAGTCCCCTTCCGGCTGACTTCATGGCGGTAGCTCTCGTTCTGACCTTCGTCTTTATCGGCTCTTTCATCTGCTGGGAGCGCCTAGCGGATGGTGCAGCTTCATTGGAAGTGACCCGAGCAAAGCGTGCGCTAATCCGGCGTGCGCTGTCTAAAAGAGGCTACCGACTGACCGGCTACATCTCAGACGACATCAACACAGCCGATGCCGGACACACCATCCAGGATCAGACACGTGGCTTCACGAAACGCACCCTAATGGCGCTCAGAGGATTCATCATAATCATGTGGGCAGGCTTGGCCATGGCCATGCATTCGTTGGCGGAACTGTTGTTCTTATCCTTCTCCGAGAGCACCTGTAACGCAAAACTCTATCATGTGATAGCTGTCATCATTCATCTGGGTGTGACTTTGATGATCCTATTCCGTTTGTCGAAACACCAGAAACTCACCCAGAGTATTTGTGCCAAAATATTGGGTGGCCTGAAGGATGACCCTTTGCGGAAAGAGACGGCATCAAAAGCACGCCCAAAGTCACGCGGAGAAAGCTGACGAGCCTCCCCAGCCAAGCGGGTCGCAGAGAACGCCCCTCAGTGATAGAAGGGCCCATTTTGCAACTGTTTGATAGTAATCTGCGGCCTTCTCAACTGTGCGGTGGAAAGCGCTGGGTGGGGCCTGGAATAAAACTGGCAGCAGAATGAAGGCAGCAGAATCCCAACCCACGAAATCATTCTACGGTCCCATTCTCCTGGCTAAAACAGCCTCCTGTCCCCTGCCCCGCATGAGCTTTACCCTGCATCCTCGTTCCTGGTATGGCTGGCAGATGATCCCCGGTTATGTGGGGGAGCGCTGTGTGCCTTTTTTCTCTCCCTGCCATCTCCGGTCAGTCACTGCACACAAGAGTGGCAGGGGCCTGCTGACGCTGGAAGTGTGGCTCACTGGTTACGCAGAGGGCGTGCAGACCATGGAAGTGCCCCTGCGTGTGATCCACCGGGGAGGGGACTACCTCATCGCTCAAATCTTGTCTCCCAACGCGCCGGACACGGACCGCTGCGTGGTGATCAGTCATGTGGAATTTGAGTGGATAAGGCAATTTTGCCCCGCCCTCTGGCAGTCACGACCCCCGGCGCACTTCGGCAGCGCGGCCATGGGGAGTGTTTCCCTGTATCTGAATGCGCTCTTTGACGTGGAAGCCCCCGCCGGGACACCGGCTGCGTTCCAGATCCAAGGCAGGACCGCCCAACAGATCGCCAAGGAACTGCAACTGCCACATCATGGGCCGGAAGAGCGGAAGATGCTGCTGCGCCTGGCGAAGATGGTGGTGAAGACCGCCGCCAAACGCGGCAACACGGAAGCGGTGGAGGAACTGGACGATCTTCTGGACGTCACCTCAGGCCGCATGGGCATCCCGCCCATGACGTGGAAACCCGACCTTTGCTGCGATGTGGTGGTCTTCAGCGTGCTGCGATTTGACGGCTGCGCGTGGGATGCGGAACTGGAGCGTGAGCATCCACCGGATGGTTTTGGCAAGCATCTCGCCCAGCTCTATGAAGCGCATTTCAGCCGCCGCCCCTGGAAGCTGCATGAGGACCCGATGGTGAACTGGGGTGTGCTTTACTGGTTACAACGCAGTCAAAAGTGGAGCGGTCTGCCCAGAAGGACGGCGCGGCTGCTGGCCTGGCTCTTCACGCAGCTCCATGACCAGCCGGTGCCGTGTGGCTACGGAAAAACGGAGTATGCCGAAAAATACCGTCGGCTCATACCCGCCGCTGCAGAGCTGGCCCACAAGTGGACGACCTTGCTCGGCGACTATCCGAGCACACCTGATTGACGGCTCCAATTGAAAGGTGCATGAGAGTGGTGATGCTCGGCTGGCAAATCCGCATTTATCCTGAAACAGGTCTCAGTAACCCCGAGGACCGCAAGGCTGTGGTCCATTGGCTGACAGGTCTCGATGGCACCCAGTGGCTGGACCGGATGGTGATAGAGCAGAAGGCGGTGATGCTGGGTTCCAATGGCGGATATCCGCTGCGCTACTCGGCACGATGGAAGGATCTGCTGCCCGAACTGCTGATGCAACCGGAGCCCTACAACGGCCCGCCGGTGATCGGGGAAGATTATGTGATGACTCAAGGCTGGCAGAGCCAGAAGAAGGTCAACCATGAGCTGCTGGCACAGCGGCAGCCGGATGATCTGATGATCGTGGACGCCTGGGATCAAAGCTGAACAAAAGATCTCTGCTTCGCTGATGTCTGAAATCCCAGCTTCACCGCCCCCAACGACCAGCTGAAAAAACAGATGCCTGGCATTCAGGCAGATCAGGCTAAGCAACGTTTTAAAGATCGCACCTGTTTGTTGATATGGCCGAACTCACGGATTTCACCTGCTCCCGCTGCCGCTTCAGCATCCAAAGCTGGGATGATGGCAAGCCCTACCTGCGCGGCTCCGATGGCAGGCGGCACTACTATTACCATCCCGGCGAGGCCGATGTCTGGGGAGAGTGTTTTCAGGCCGAGCATCTCCGCCCTGCCATGTCTCAGGAGGAGCTTCGTGACTTTGTGAACGCCCGTGCAGGCCATGAATCTCACTTCCTCTGCCTTCACTGCGGTCGCCAGACATATCGCGATCCCGAGCACGACTCCCTGCGCTGCTCCGGCTGTGGGAAAACCCGGCTCAAAGACACCTGCGAACTTCAAGGCGAGCCCTGCCCCAAGTGCCGCGAAGGCACCTTCCACGGCGAGATGACGGCGATCTCGTGAGTCAGCACAGAATCATACTGCAAACATCAAAAGGCGGGGTCGTTGCAACGACGGACTGTTGGCCTTTGCGATCCAGTTTGTTGACCTCGGATTCAACTGGGACTTCCTCAACGACTGGAGCCCCTTGGTACTCCCCTCCTCTCCAACCCCTAATCCGTGGGCAGCGACCCGGACGCGATGGAGGACGAACGGTCGACCTTCTCACCCTGGCATGCAGTGCAGTATTAAGCTCCGAAAACCACTACTTTTACGCCCATGAGTCCTTCCCAAGTCGTTAATTTCCAGGAAACTCCCATTGAGAATCAACTCGTTAGCATTGATGCCACAGCTACCTCCAACCTTGTCATTCGTTGCTGATTCGGCAGCCGCAGACGCGTCCTCGACAAAGAGGCTCTCTTAAACTACTGTCATCAAAAAGATGATAGTCATTCAATACCTTGTGACTTTATACGTTGGCAGTCCGTATTTGACCGCAGCAAGGTAAGCGACTCCAGACTAGGAGCCTGAAATGATGGTTGCCCCTGCTATCCAAAATTAATAGGCCTTGAAGACCTCCTAACTTACTAGCACAATGAGAACTCTCGCAATTATTCTAATTGGTCTGATGACAGCTCAAGCCGCTAGAGCAGCTGTCCTTATTGAATCGAATCAGTCAGGCTTTTTTGTGACTGTCACTGAGGCCATTCGACTTGGAATCACTGGTGGTGCTGCGCCGACCTCATTTTACTTGGTGGTGGAAAATGCGCTTACGATAACGGACGCAACGGTCAATGAGCCCTTGACTGTATTCGGTTCCCATTCGTCAATTGGCGCTTATTTTGAAATTTTCCCTAGAGCCTGTTATTAACTTTGAAAAGCGCTGTACACCTGGGATATTTCAAGTCATACGCTTGGAATGGAACCTTCGAGCACCAAGACAAGAGCCGCCTACACCAGTGATGTCAGCGACGAGGAGT
>JABARQ010000034.1 GCA_019186985.1 Prosthecobacter sp.
CGCCTCGCGGCGACGCAGTTACTTCAAGTTCTCACCTGGAACACGGTTCCAGATGGCCGAGGTCTTCCACCCCGGAGGATCGTGACGCTTCACAGCGCACTAGCCATCTTGCTCCGCAAGATGAGCGAAAGGCTGGCGCAGGCACGCAAAGCCTTCGAACCTCCAAAACGCCCGGCCCCGCGATGCCCCCAGGCTCATCTCGACGGAGCGAGATGGCTACTTTGCTGACGCCAGCCTCGCCGCCTCTGGGTGATTTGTTGCCCTCCGGCAGGGCCCCGCTGCGTCGGGCCGAAGACGAAGGCCGCGAAAGGTCCGCACACCCGTTAGGCTTGTCATGCCGATGGGTCCATGGACCCGCGATGCATCTCGCCGGGCGAAACGAGAACCCATGGAGATGAGCCAAGATGAGAAGGTCATGAGAATTTGGCTGGCCATGGTGCGGTTCATTCATCCCTGGCACGGCGATGAAAGACGACCTGGCTGCCATCGAATCGAAAAATCCATCAAGCCCACAGGTTCCTCAGGACCCCGACGGGGTCCGGTCATGCAGCCCAGGAGTGGACGCGCAGCGGCCTCTCCTGGGGAACGGTGTGCATTCACGGATTCCGATGGCGGACCCCACCGGGGTCCCGTCAGATGCGTGGCGAAGATGACGCGCGACCATAGGGTTGATCGCTTGGACGGAGCCCCGCCAGGGATCGGGGGGTGATGCGGGGTTCCCAGGAGAGCTCTCGCGGCACTCCTGGGCTGCATGACACAAGCGCCTTGGGCTTGAACGTCCGCAGAGGAACGGCCTCATGGGTGAGTCAGCGCCGATTCGGCGAAGGAAAGCAGCCCTCTCGCTCCGCGAACTGACCGAAGTGAGATCGTCAGCCACAGGCTGCCCGAAGGGTGAGCAACGCGAGGCCAAGGAGCTGGCAATCCGGCAGGCTCAACCGTTCAAGAACTCCGAGCCTTTCCTTTCTGCGCAGGCCCCAAGGCTCATCTGGCGGAGCGAGAGGGGACTCTGCTTCGCCTATCACGATGCCCTGACGACTGCCGATGCGCGCTAGCATCGTCGCCATCTTGCTCCGCAAGATGAGCGAAAGGCTGGCGCAGGCACCCTGCGCTTTCGAACCTCCAAAACGCCCGGCCCCGCGATGCCCCCAGGCTCATCTCGACGGAGCGAGATGGCCACTTTGCTGACGCCAGCCCCGCTGCGTCGAGCCCGAAGAAGCAGACTGATCGTGGCACCCTCAAAGGCCGTGTCCGCCATGTTGCGACCACGGCATACGCGCACCCCCGGACCTCTTTGACCTCACCCCGGCTCGGGCAGCCGCACCGGATCCCGCAGGTTGGCGTTCAGCACCTCGGGCGTCACCTCGCCCTCCCAGCGGCTGATCGCCACCGTGGCGACCCCGTTGCCGATGAAGTTCGTCAGCGCCCGGCACTCGCTCATGAAGCGGTCGATGCCCACGATGAGCGCCAGTGACTCCACCGGGATGCCCGGCACCACGGCCAGCGTGGCCGCCAGCGTGATGAAACCCGCCCCCGTCACACCGCTCGCCCCCTTGGAGGTGATCATGGCCACCAGCAGCAGGCTGAACTGCTGCCCCAGGTCCAGCGGCGTGTTCGTCGCCTGCGCCAGGAACACCGCCGCCATCGTCATGTAGATGTTCGTGCCATCGAGGTTGAAGCTGTAGCCGGTCGGCACCACCAGCCCCACCGTGGCCGGCGCACAGCCCAGGCCGCGCAGCTTCTGGATCATCAGCGGCAGCGCCGTCTCCGAGGAGCTCGTGCCCAGCACCAGCAGCAGCTCCTCCTTGATGTAACGCAGGAAGCGGAAGATCGAAAACCCGCTCCAGCGCGCAATGCCGCCCAGCACGACCACCACGAACAGCCCGGCGGTCAGATAGAAGCCGAGCATCAGCCATAACAACTTTTGCAAAGAACCGATGCCGTAGCTGCCCACCGTGAAGGCCATGGCCCCCAGCGCCCCCAGCGGCGCCGCCTTCACGACGATGCCCATGACCGCAAAAAACACCTCGCCAGTGCGCTCGATCACATCCAGCACCGGCCTGCCGCGCTCGCCCAGCCCGGCCAGCGCAAACGCGGTGATCAGCGCAATGAACAGCACCTGCAAAAGGTCGCCGCTGGTGAACGCGCCCACAAAACTGCCCGGGATGATGTTCAGCAAAAAATCCGTGGTGCTCAGGCCCTGCGACTTGTCGGCATACTCATGCGCCGACTCCACGGCCCGGGTGCCAAGCTCCGCCACGTTGGCGTTGAACCCGACGCCCGGCTTCAGGACGTTCACCACCAGCAGGCCGATCAGCAGCGCCACCGTCGACACCACCTCGAAGTAGAGCAGCGTCTTGCCGCCGATGCGGCCCAGCTTCTTCAGGTCGCCCATCGACGCCACGCCGTGCACCACCGTGCAGAAGATGATCGGCGCGATCATCATCTTGATCAGCTTGATGAAGCCATCCCCCAGCGGCTTCAGCGCCTTGCCCTGCTCCGGGAAAAGGCAGCCCAGCGTGACGCCGAGGGCGACGGCGATCAGCACCTGCACGTAAAGAAGGCGGAACCAGGGGGTGCGTGACATGGCTTGCGGCATGGGATCGGGAATCCGGCATACAAGCCAGGAATCCCGTCCGGAGGCAAGACCTGACTGACAGGCCGCCATCTGGATGCCTCAGTCAATCAGGTCCAGGTCGTGAAGCCTGCGGGTCCTTGGCCGTGCTGCGGCAGGACGCGGCGGTCGAAGTTCACAAGCCGGCTCCTGCATGTCCCGCTCCGCCACGGCCAGCAGCTCGGCATCGCTCTGGAAGCCCAGCAGGCGCGACAGGCCGATGCGGTTCTGCGAGATCCAGTGCACCACCTTGCGCGCCATGCCCTGCATCGCCGGGCTGGCCAGCCGCGCCGACCAGGCCCGGAACTCGCGCAGCGCCCAAAGGCACATGACCCAGGCGCCAGCCCCCTGCCAGACCTCGCCCGTGTCGGCCATGACCAGGATCTCCTGGTCGGCATGCAGGTGCCGTATCGACGGCAGCCGCCGCTCGGCCTCGGGCGAGTCATAAGGGACAAACTCAAGCCTGACATAGCTCGGCTGGCTGCTGAGCCACTGCCGCACCCGCGAGCACAGGCCGCAGCGGGCGTCGTAGAATAAGGTGAGGGTGTTCATGGCGTGGAGAAGAGCTGAAGAAAAAAGAGAGAGTGGAAGATGGAATGAGGGAGAATGGACCTAGCCCGTGGAGCCTGGCTGCCGGGGATGTTTCAGCACGATGTGGAGGGCGGCGGTCAGGCCGGTGATGCCTGCGCCGCCGAGGTAAAGCCAGGTGCCTTTGTCGTTCAGACAGCGAATCACCTCATGCCACCAGCTCTCGAAGCTGTTCATGGAGTTCCAGGTGCCCAGCAGGGTGAACGGAAGAATCCCAATCAACAGGCCAAGCAGCGCGGCGACCGAAGGTTTCCGCAGCCACGAAGACTCCGGCACCAGACAGTCCACCGGCAGCAGAATCAGCAGCCAGGCGGTCAGAATCACGGGCACGCTGTAGACGCCAAAAAACAGCCAGATGGTCAAATGATCGCACCATGCTGTGGGACGCGGATTCAGAAGACGATCAAGCCCTGCAAGAATCGCATATCCGGCCATGAAAGCCACCCAGCCCCAGAACATGGCGACGAAGGTTCGGCGAACCTTGTGAAGGAAGCGGACAGGTTTCATGGCGAGGGATTCAAGGAGGGTTTCCCTGGGAGCGCGGACGTCAGGGCTGCGCTCCCAGGCGGAGCTGGCTCAGACACCGACTTTCAAGACCGGTGGCACCGGCGGCGGCATGACGGCGAGGTGGGCGCGTTTGCGCAGCCGGGTGAAGACGAGCAGGTTGAAGAAGTGCATCGCCCCCAGCACCAGCAGCACGACGCCCATCTTGCCGCTGAGCGCCTCAAAGACGCCCCGGGCGCCCAGCACCTCCTCCGTGGTCTTGAGGTAGAGCGACACGAAGCCGATGTTGATGAGGTAGAAGCCGACGACGAGCAGGTGGTTGACGCTGTCCGCCAGCTCCGTGTTTCCATGGAAGCATTCGACAAGGAAGATGCGGCCGCTCCGGTGCAGGGTGCGGGCGACCCAGACGGTCATGGCGACGGCAAGCCCGAGATACAGGGCGTAGGTGAGGACGGTTTCATTCATGGCGGTGGTTCCTTTCAGGGTGCGTGTGTTGTGTTGTTTATTTTATCGGAAGTTTCAGTTAGTTCTGAAACAAAGGATCAAAAAATAGTTCAGCTCAGCAGGCGCATGGCCCATTGCAGGGCGGAAGCGTGCTTCATGGAGGACACGGTGTCGGAGACCTTCATGCCGAACTCGACAAACTCCTGGAGCTCCTTCATCTGGGCATGAAACTCCCGGCCCGGCCCGGCCTTCTCGGCACGGGTCTGCTCGGCGCACTGGCGCAGCACGGCCAGGGCGGGATCCAGCTCACGGCGCTTCCTTTCCCGGGCGATGATGATGAACATCTTCCAGACGTCCTTCTCCGCCTCGAAATACTCACGGCGCTCGCCCTTCTTCACCACTAGGCGCACCAGGCCCCAGCCGATCAGCTCACGCAGGTTCGTGTTGGCGTTGCCGCGGCTGATGCCCAGCCGCTCCATGACCGCCTCCGTGTGCATCGGCGCGGGCGCCGTGATCAGCAGCGCGTGAATCTGGGCCATCGTGCGGTTGATCCCCCAGTGGCTGCCCAGGGCGCCCCACTGGGCGATGAACTCCTCACGCGACTGCTCCCAGCCCGCCTCGGTGGCCTTGGTCTCGGGAGCGGCTTTCTTCGACATATTACTTTCAGATAGTTCTGAAAGTTGATCCAGGCAAGCAGGGTTTTCATCTTTTTGGTTCGGGCAACGGCCGGAAGAGCTGCCTCCGGCAAACAGACGGGTTCAGACGCCTCCCCCATTTTTCTGCCCTAACAACTCTGGCCACCGCGCCCACCCCGGCGCTCAGCTCCCAGCGACAGGTCTGACACCACGACTTCATCCTTTGAGCCCGTCCCGATGTGCTCACGAAGCCATGCTTTGGGCAGAAAAATTGGGGGTGGAAAGATTTTCCCAATCCTTGGCGGGCACTTGAACGGCGCATTCAGTTCATCGGGAAAGATCCGCGAGCAGTTCCTCCACCAGTTGCGGCACTTCGCGTGTCGCCGGGCCCTGGCGCAGCTCGGTGAAGCGGCCGCTGACGTCCGCGGGCTCCAGGTTCACCTCGATGCGCCGCGCACAGCCCGACTCCGCCGCAAGGCGCACAAGGCCCGCCGCCGGATACACCACGCCGCTGCTGCCGATGCAGACAAACACGCTCGCTGTCTGCAGGGCGCGTGTGATTTCATCAATGTAATAAGGCATCTCGCCGAACCAGACGATGTCGGGGCGCAGCCTGCCTGTTCTGCCACACTCGGGACAGGGCGTTGAAACCTCGAGGTCGGTGTTCCACTCGAGAACGCAGCGGCACCAGAGGCATCGCACCTGCCGGAGCTGGCCATGCATGTGCAGGAGCTTCTTCGCCCCGGCGCGTTCGTTCAGGTCGTCGACGTTCTGGGTGATGTGCAGGAAGGGGCCGGGCCAGCCCTGCTCCAGCCTGACCAGGGCATCATGCGCCGCGTTCGGCACCACGGACTTGAGCGCGGCACGGCGCAGGTTGTAGAAGCGGTGCACCAGATCAGGCTGGCGTTGAAAAGCCTCCGGCGTCGCCACGTCCTCGATTCGGTGCCCCTCCCACAGTCCGTGCACGCCCCGGAACGTGGGAACGCCGGACTCTGCGGAGAGTCCGGCGCCCGAAAGAATGACGAGGCCGGGATGAAGGAGCCCTGCCATGTCCGTGCACTCCTAGTTGTCAGGGGCTGGCGCGGGGGCCGGGGCTGGGACGGGGGCCGCCGCAGGGGCTGCCTGGGATGCTTCCGCCTTCCTTTTGGCTGCAAGATCCACATCCTCACCCTTGCTGTTGGTGACGCGCGGGCGGCCCTTGCCCTGGCTCAGGCCGTCATAATGCATGGTCATCTCCTCACCTTCAGGACCGGCCTTGAAGGTGATGGACTTGGCGGCGTCATCCTCACGCACGATCTGCACGTTAGGCAGCATCTTGATGCCCAGCATGGCGGCAGCCTTGTCAGGGTTGGAGGCCGCGTTCTTGGAGTATTCTTCAAACGCCGACTTCCACTGGGGGAAGAACCTGGCCACCAGGGCTCCGCCACCCAGGAACAGGACGGCGAGGATGACGAGGCAGCCGATGCCTCCGATGGCAAGGCAGGACATGCCCTTTTTTTCTGACGGAACGGCGGGTGGAGATGTGCTCATGAAAGGAGGATAATCGCGCGCATGATGACTTCTGCATGAGACAAGGCGAGCCTATTCTTGACCACACGGGAGGATTCATCGCCTCAGGGCCTCACATCCCGCCAGAGACGTTGCCTTTGCCTCAGTCAGTGCCATGATCCGCAGCCGATGCGTTTCCCCACTGACCTACTGGCCTTCATTGGCCGCATCTCCCTGCACTTCCTGTCCTATCTGGGACAGCTGGCTGCATTGGCGAAGGAGCTGCTGATCGCCCTGCGGTCGGGTGTCTGGCGGCTGCGGCTGGTCGCCCAGCAGATCGTGGCGATCGGCTATGGCTCGCAGGGGGTGGTGATCGTGACCGGCGCCTTCACAGGCGCGGTGTTCACGTTCCAGACCTATGCAAAGTTCAAGGACTTCGGCGTCGAAACCACGGTCGGCGCCGTGGTCTCCGTGGCCCTCTGCCGTGAGCTGGGGCCCGTGCTCGCGGGACTCATGGTGGCGGGCCGGGTCGGCGCCGCCATGGCCGCAGACATCGGCACCATGAAGGTCACCGAGCAGGTCGACGCCCTGCGCGTGATGGGCGTTCATCCCGTGGACTACCTGGTCCTGCCACGGTTCCTGGCGATGATGATTTCCATGCCCTTCCTGGTGGCGGAGAGCATCTCCTTCGGCCTCGGCGCCTCCTTTGCCGTCTCCAGCGTGGGTTATCAGATGCCCACCGCCTGGTACCTCACCCACATGGTCGACCACACGAACATGGAGGACCTCTCCATCGGCATGATCAAGGGCTTCGTGTTCGGCATGCTGATCACCCTCATCTCCTGCCACCAGGGCCTGTCGGCGGAAAACGGCGCCGTCGGTGTCGGCTCAGGCACCACCCGCGCCGTGGTCATCTCCTCGCTCGTGCTGCTGGTGGTGAACTTCTTCCTCTCCATCCTCCTGAACTACGTCTTCCCCATCGGCAACGCCTAACCATGCCAGAAGCCACCCCCAGCATGAATTCCAGGCCGGAAGACGGCGTCGCCAACGATGTCTTCATCGAGCTGCGCGGCGTGAAGAAGCGCTTCGGCGCCCAGGAGGTGCTGAGGGGCGTCGACCTTCGCCTGCGCCATGGCGAGACCCTGTGCGTCATCGGCCCCAGCGGCGAGGGCAAGACGGTCATGATGAAGCACGTCATCGGCCTCATCAAACCCGACGAGGGGGACATCTTCGTGGCCGGCATGCACGTCAACGGCCTGAAGGAGCGCGAGATGGCCCCCATCCGCCAGAAGGTCAGCATGCTCTTCCAGGGCGCCGCCCTTTTTGACAACCTCACCGTCGAGGAAAACGTCGCCTTCCCGCTGCTGGAACGTGGCGTGCGTGACAAGGCCGAGGTCCGCCGCCGTGTCCGCGAGGCCCTCCAGGCCGTCGACCTGGACGAGCACCGCCACAAGCACCCGACCAGCCTCTCCGGCGGCATGAGAAAGCGCACCGGCATCGCCCGGGCCATCATCGACCACAGCGAGTGCATCCTTTACGACGAGCCCAACTCCGGCCTCGATCCGATCGGCTCCGACATCATCGACCAGATGATCCTGCGCATGCAGAAGCGCTTCGGCGTCACCTCCATCATCGTCACACATGACATGCGCAGCATCTTCAAGATCGCCGACCGCGTCGCCATGCTCTACCGGGGCGAGCTCCGCTTCCTCGGCACCCCCGCCCAGCTTCGTGAAACGGACGACGAGGTCGTCCAGAACTTCATCAACGGCCGCTCGGACGTCACCTGCTGAGCCGCCCCACCTTCATCCCCCCTCCTCCCCATGATCGACCGCGACAAAAAAACCGAAATGCTCGTCGGACTCTTCGTGCTCGTCGGCCTCCTGCTGCTCGGCGGGCTGATCCTGCAGTTCGGGCGCGTGCGCGAACTCTTCAAGGACACCTACGACCTTCGCGTGGCCTTTCCCAACGCCGCAGGCATCAAGGAGGGCTCCCCGGTCTACCTGGGCGGCTCACGCGTCGGCAAGGTCAGCCACAACCCCTCCCTCAACCCCACCTTCACCGGTGTCATCATCGACCTGGAGCTGTTCAAGGACGTCATGATCCCCTCCGACGCCACCTTCTCCATCGGCTCCCAGGGCCTCATGGGGGACGCCCTGGTGGAGATCAAACCAACAGGCAAGGAAACCAAGGACTTCATCCCTCACGACAGGACCGAGATCATCACGGGCTCCCAGTCCGGCGGCCTTTCCGACCTGCAGAGCCAGGCCGAGGTCGTCGCCAAGAAGGTCGATTTCGTGCTCGACGACGTCCGTCATGCCCTGGTGGACGTCAAAGGCGCGATGGAAAAGATCAACAAGGAGGCCCTCTCCGACCAGACCATCAAGGACTTCCAGACCAGCATGGAGCACCTCAACAAGACGATGACCCGCGTGGATGAAAAGGTGCTGGGAGAGGAAAACGCCGGCAATCTGAAGTCCGCCCTCGCCGACTTCAAGGAGGCGGCGGCAAGCTTCAAGGTCAGCGCGAAAAATGTCGAGGAGTCCAGCAAGCGCCTGGGTCCCATGTTTGACAAGCTCGACCCGGCCATCGCCAAGGCCGACAAGGTGATGACCACGGCCGATGAATCCCTGCAGTCGATCAAGAAGGCCGCCGACAGCTTTGCGGCCGCCGCCCGCAACGTCACCACCAGCAAGGGCCTGCTGGGAGCACTGATGAATGACACTGAGCTGAAGAACGAGTTCGCCGGCCTGATCTCCAACCTGAAGCGCAACGGTGTCATCTTCTACCGCGACAGCGCTGAGAAGGAGAAGGCTGGCAGCGCCGCCCCGGCGCCGTCCTCGGAGGGCGCGAAAAGGAAGCCCCTGTTCAGCCGCTGATTCGTCATGGAAGCCCGTCCAGCCGCTTTGGCCAGGGCTTCGG
The DNA here is from genome assembly GCA_019186985.1 of Prosthecobacter sp. Lineage (GTDB taxonomy): Bacteria > Verrucomicrobiota > Verrucomicrobiia > Verrucomicrobiales > Verrucomicrobiaceae > Prosthecobacter. The sequence continues at coordinate 9,193 of JABARQ010000034.1, forward strand.
CACGGAATCGAAGATGGGCGGCCATCCTGCTGCACGCATCTCACGATGCGATGATGGCCACGGTTGAGCGCTAGCACAGCAGCCATCTTGCTCCGCAAGATGAGCCACACGCTGGCGCAGGCACGCAAAGCCTTCGAACTCCCAAAACGCCCATCCCCGCGACGCCCCCCAGGGCTCATCTCGACGGAGCGAGATGGCCACTTTGCTTCGCCTGTCTCGATGCCCTGACGACTGCGAATGCGCGCTAGCAAAGATAGGGGTAGGAACGGCGCGTTGACCGCGCCGCCCCTCCCTCCGAACCGGACGGGCGGGTTTCCCGCATCCGGCTCTCCGGTCAGAAGTTGGCTGCTGCACGCAGGCTCATGAGTTCCAG